>NZ_CDBL01000001.1 GCF_000820005.1 Aeromonas piscicola
GGGTGGGCTTTTATGACGGCTTCTTCGGGCCGGGGACGGGGTCGTTTTTTGCCATCGGCTTCGTGGCGCTGGCGGGGTTTGGCATGGCGCGGGCCACAGCACACACCAAGCTCCTGAACTTCACCTCCAACATTGCCTCCCTGCTATTTTTCGCCATCGGCGGCAAGGTAGTGTGGAGTGTCGGCTTCTGCATGGCGCTGGGGCAGTTTATCGGCGCCTATGTCGGCTCCAAGTTGGTGCTGAAGAAGGGGGTCAAGCTCATCAAACCGCTCTTGGTGACCGTGTCCCTGCTGATGTCCGCCAAGCTGGTGTGGAGCCAGTATCCCGAGCTGTTTGCCTGGATTTGAGCCGCTGCGTGTTCGCGACAAATCTGACTTTCACGGGGCCCTTGGGCCCCGTTGTCACAACTAGGCTATAGTGGCGTGTCGCTGTAATGGCGAAAGTGTTTGCGCAGGGCGTTCACCAGCCGAGCGATCCGCTCGCGCTTGAGGCTGTTGGGTCGGTATACCAGATGAAGCGGGCGTCCCAGTTCAGGCAGTGGACGCGCCATCTCTCCCTGTTCCCCCACCAGTGCCAGCAGACCTGCCGGCAGCAGCACGGGCCCTATGCCTGCCTTGGCCAGTTCGATCAGCGCCAGATAGGAGTCCAGCTCCATGGCGGGCACCATGCCCAATTGTGTCAAGGGTTCGCGCAGGTAGCGGTTGGAGGGGTTATCCAGATCCATGGTCAGGATCTTGAGCCTGTGCCCCTGACCCAGCTCGAACGGCCGCTGATCTGCCGGTATCCCCTCATCCTGATCGCTTCCCACCAGATAGAAGGGCTCCTCCAGCAATAGCTCGGCTCCCAGGCCATGGCCGGGAGGCAGCCGACCGGCACAGATGCCGAGCAGGGCGTCGCCACTGCGTACCCGCGCCAGGATCACGGGGGTGTGATGGGTGGAGAGGGCAATATGAGGATCGCGGCCGAGGTAGTCGTGCATGAAGCGGGCGAGGTAGCCCGCCAGCAAGGTTTCGGAGCAGGCGACGGGCAGGGGAGTCAGATCGGTGAGGGTCTGGCTGTCAGCCAGCACCCCCTTCATCTCGGCGAGACTCGGGGCCACCCGGTCGAGCAGCTCCCGCGCCTGGGGGGTGAGCCGGATCTGGCGGCCATCCGGCTCGATCAGCTTCTTGCCGAGGCGCTGCTCCAGCTGGGCAATACGCTTGCTCACCGCCGACTGACTGATGTAAAGGCGACTGGCCACTTTGGCCATGGTGCCCTCGCTTGCCAGCAGACTGAGTGTCTCCAGCCCTTCCAGTAACATCCTGCCCCCTAGTGTTGCCATCACGCAGATCGAATGGCGCTACCTTAGGGGCTGACGGCGTCAGGAGCAAGTGTCGTTCGCTGCCTTGGCTGGCCGCCAGCGCCACTCCCGCACGGGCGGGGCGAAGATTACCAGGTTGCCGAGCAAGCTGATCACCACCCCCACCACCGAAACTGTCTGCCAGACAAACCCCTCATACAGGGTGGAGAGGCTGAGGGCCACCAGGGGAAACAGCACTGTGGCGTAGGAGGCCTTGCTGGCACCAATCCTGCCTACCAGCGTGAGGTAGGCAGTGAAGGCGATGACAGAGCCGAACAAGGCGAGATAGACCATGGCCGCCAGATAGTGACCGTCGGTCGGTATGGTCAGGGACTGGCCGAGCAGGGTGACCCAGCCCAGCAGCAATATAACCCCGTACACCATGCCCCAGGGCACCAGTTGCAGCACGTGATAGCCGTGTCGCTGGCCGCGGGCAGAGACCAGATTGCCCAGCGAGAAGCAGAGGGTGCCGCCACAGGCCAACAGCAACCCCTTCCAGCCGTTTGCACCCAGTTGCGCATCCGCCAGCACGGGCCAGAACAGCAGCAGGGTGCCAAGCAGCCCCAGCAAGGATCCTTGCAGCCAGCGCAGGGTGGGGCGTTTGCCCTCGAACAGCCAGAGATTGAGGCCGTTGAAGATGCTGGCACTGGCGAAGATCACCGCCGACAGGCCACTTGGGATATAGAGGGTGGCGTGATAGAAGCAGAGGAAGTTGGTGGAAAAGAGCAGGGCGCCGAGCAGGGCCGCGTAGCGCTGGCCCGCCCAGGGCAGACGCGGGAAGCGTCCGCTGACGGTGAGCAGGGCAAACAGCGCCAGCGCCGCCAGCAGGAAGCGATAGAGCACTGAGACCTCGATGGGAATGGGTCCGAGCTGCCAGGCGATAGCGATCCAGGTGCTGCCCCAGATAAGGACGGTGGCAATATAGAGCAGTAGGTTCATGAGGGATCCGGTTACGTGAAGAGGGCATGAGAAGCAGCATGGCGCGGGCCATCGCGACTGGCTTGCACCATCTTGCGGTTTTTTCCGCAGGGCCGCAGCGTTTGGCCCAGCGGCGCGGTAAGATGGCCGCAAGGCATGATGGGCGAGGCAGCAAGGTGCAACAGATAAGACAGGCGGGCGTATTTGATGCACTGGTCAGCACGGGAGCGCGGCTGGAAGACTCCTGCTGGCTGGAGCCCGGCCTTGGGGTGGCCAGCTGGCGCAACTGCTATGATCAGACCCGCTATCACAATCCGGGTCACCATACCCTGAGCGTCTATCTGCAGGGGGGCGAGCAGACTGAGCGCCTCGATGGTCCCGGCGGCCATGGCGGCACCGGCAAGGTGTGCATCATGCCGGATCACCACAGATCCGAGTGGCTGGTGCGCGAAGAGTTCCGCTTTTTCCACCTCTACTTCACGCCGGCCCATCTCACCCGCATCGCCGAGCAGGCCTGCGACAAGGAGGGGCGCCATCTGCTGCTGGAAGACAAGACCTTCATCGACGACCCGCAGGCGGCAGCACTGGTGCAGGCCCAGCTGATGAAACTGGAGTGGCAGCACGGCGTCGATCGCATGGCGCTCTCTCACGGCGCCTGGATGCTGATGCTGCACGCCTACCGCCACCATACCCGGGAGGCGCCGAGCCTGCCCGAGGTGCGTGGCGGCCTGGCACCCGGGGTGATCCGGCGGGTGCAGGAGTACCTGCAAGCCCATCTGGCCGAGCCTGTCACCCTGGCTGAGCTGGCACAGCAGGCGAGCCTCAGCGAATATCATTTCGCCCGCATGTTTGGCCAGAGTCTGGGGTGTCCGCCCCATCGCTACCTGCTTGGGCTGCGGCTCAAACGGGCCAAACAGTTGCTGGCAGGGCCCGACTCCCTGGCCAGCATCGCCATCCTGTGCGGTTTCTCCTCCCAGGCGCATTTCGGCAATCGTTTTCGCGAGGCGTTTGGCCTCACGCCGGGCCAGTGGCGCGCGCAATTGTCATCCTATCGTCACAGATAACGCTGAGACTCTGGGTAAAAGAGGTGTACCATCTACCACTTACCCATTGAAAGGAATGCCCATTGAATTATCGCAAACGCCAGACCCGTACTCGTCACCTTTGGTTCAGCCACTGGAATGCTCCCCAAGATCGCACCTGTATTCCCACCCCTCCCGAACCCGTAGTGCCTCACAGTTCCCGCTGAAAATCGATACGACCCGATAGGTTTTTTCCGGCAACTTTGCCACTATTGCGCCATCTGAATGGATTGGATATGGCTGCATGTTTCTGGAACGCATTGAAGTCAAAGGTTTTCGCGGGATAAATCGCCTCTCGCTCGGGCTGGATAACACCACGGTTCTCATCGGTGAGAACGCCTGGGGCAAATCCAGCCTGCTGCGCGCCCTCTGGTGTCTGTTGGGGCAGGATGCCGAACCCTATCAGTTCAGCAGCGATGATTTTCACCAACCGGAAGATCCCGAGCTCGCACCCGCCCGTCATCTGCAACTGGTGCTCACCTTCAGTGAACACAGACCCCAGATGTGTCTGCACTCCCATCGCCTTGCCCGTCTTGGCGCCTCCTGGGTCAAGCACAAAGACAAATTCCACCGCATTCACTACCGTGCCAGCGCCGAATTGCAGGCCGATGGTTCCGTGCTCACCACTCATGATTTTCTCGACGGCATCGGCAAGAGCCTGCCCATCGACAATGCCCATGAGCTGGTCTGCCTGCTGATCACCATGAACCCGGTGTTCCGGCTGCGGGATGCCCGCACCGCACGCAACGGGGTCGAGATGTTGCAGTGGGGGGATTTGTCACAGAACCGGTTGAGCCAGCTGGCCGACAAGCTCATCGACGAACCCCAGCGCATCGGTGAGGCTGAGCTGAAAGAGGCGCTGCAGGCAGTACGCCAGCTGATGGATCACTACTTCAACGCCCTTGCCCCCATGAAGCACAAGCCTCGCAGTCAGCGGGACATCGTCAATCGCCCCATGACACTACGCAATCCCGGCAATCTGCAGACGCTGCTGCGCAATGCCGACAACCGGGCGCTGCAATTGGCGATGGCAGGCATGGCGGCTACCCTGCTAAACGCCCGCGGCAACCGCGAGTTGGAGCAGGGCGCGCGGCCCATCATGATCCTGGAAGACCCCGAGAGTCGCCTGCACCCCACCATGATGGCACTGGCCTGGGGTTTGCTGGAGCAGCTGCCGGGCCAGAAGCTGCTGACCACCAATTCGGGCGACCTGCTCTCCTCTCTGCCTTTGAATCAGGTACGCCGTCTGGTGCGCCGCCAGCAGGACATCGTCTGTCATCAGCTGGGGGGCGAGCGTTACAGCAGCGATGATTTGCGCAAGATTGCCTTTCATGTGCGCATCAACCGCCCCATGTCGATGTTTGCCCGTTGCTGGCTGCTGGTGGAGGGGGAGACCGAGATCTGGCTGCTCTCCGAGCTGGCCCAGATCTGCGGTTACAGCCTGCGGGCGGAAGGGGTGCGCATCATCGAATTTGCCCAGTGTGGTCAGTCGCCCCTCATCAAGGTGGCGCGCGACTTTGGCATCGAGTGGCATCTGCTCACCGACGGTGACGAGGCGGGGATCAAATATGCCACCTCGGCCCGGGCGCTGCTCAAGGGAGAACGGGAACGGGACCGGCTGACCCAGTTGCCGGCGGCTGATATCGAGCACTACCTCTATCACAACGGCTTCGAAGCTGTGTTTCGGCGCGAGGCCGGGGTTGGTGGCCGCTCGACCCTCAATGCCGGGCGCATCATCAACAAGGCCATCCATCATCGCAGCAAGCCTGGCATGGCGCTGGCGGTGGTGGAGGAGGCGGAGCGCCTCGGCGGCGAGCATATACCACCTGTGATCCGGCAGATGTTTGCCAAGGTGGTGGCGCTGGCGCGCGGCCAGGGCTGATGGTCTGTGCTGACTGGCGTCCAATGATGCCGGACAAGTGTGATCCTGCCTTGTCATCCAGGTGGTGCTGAGCGTCGAATTCCTCGCAAGGCGCTTGCAGAGATTGGGGACAGGGATGGGTTTGGGTATACTCGGCCCCTTCTCTGGCGCCTCACAGGCGCATCCCGAATCTTTGCTGCTGGAGGCGTCATGTTCGTCCAACTCCCTTTTTGGCTTTTTCCCCTGACCGGCCTGATGGCGCTGGGGGCGCTCATCGCCCTTGGCATAGTGCTGTGGCGCGGTGACATCTGCCCGGGCCAGCGCTCGCGGATCACGGCCCAGCTCTTCTCCATCTGGGTGATCACCGGCCTCTCCCTGATGCTGGCGGTGGAGGCAAAGGTGGCAAGCTGGTTGATCTGGAGCGGGGGGGCTGCGCTGATCCTGGGGATAGTGCTATCGCTGGCCCAGTCCCGGCTGGAGGGCAAGCGTGCCATCCCGTCCACCCTGCTCTGGTTGCCTGCCATACCGCTGCTGGTCTATGGCGTCGGCTTGCTGCAAATCCAGGGCTGGCTGAGCGGCCTGCTGCAGATGACCTTGCTGGGGGCGGCCTTTGCGCACCTGATGCTGCTGCGGGCGCGTCACCGCCTGCAGGCCTTCAACCTGCTGCTGCCGTTGGCCGGGCTGGTGGCTGCCATTCTAAGCCTGCTCTGGCTGGCGGTGCTGGTGGGCTGGCAGGGCAGCGGCGTTGAGCTGGATGCCCTGATCCCCGGGGTGCTGACCCAGGCCAGCTTGCTGATTGCGGCCCTGCTGCTCTGGTTCAGCCCCATCTATCAACAGCGGGAGACGGCGCCCGTGGTGGTCTCCACCGCCCTGTGCGGCCTCATCATTGCCCAGATAGCGGCGACCAGCGTGCTGCACCAGCTGGCCTGATCGCTCCTCGCATGAATGAAAAAAGCCCCCCTGAGTCGTTCAGGGGGGCTTTTTGCTGGCCGCAACCCGGGCCTAGTAGAAGTCGTCGGCCCCGCAGATAAAGAGGCAGCTGCTGCGTGGCTGGGCCAGGTATTCCCGGGTCAGCCCCTCCAGCGGCATGCCGAAGGTGCAGATGTCATGGGGTGAGGGCAGGGCGGTATCCAGGATCCGGCGCCAGTAGCCACCGACCCCTTTGGGCGGGCTCGGCAGGTTGAAGGTGAGCGGCTCCCAGTAGGTGTTGAACAGCACATAGAGCGCCAGCTTGGTTTCGCTGGAGAGCGCCGACATGGCGATGGCGTGGGAGTGGGGGCTGAAGTCCGGCTGGGCGGCATTGACCCCGTGCCAGCAGATCTCGCTGTGACGCAGGATCTCGGTCAGCGACAGCGGCATGCTCTCCTGCTCGGGTCGCTGGAACAGGTGCTTGCGATACTGGATCAGCTCCTTCATGAAGCGGAACATCTCCTGCCCCATGACGCTGGGCTGCCAGTTCATCCAGCAGGTCTCGTTGTCCTGGCAGTAGCCGTTGTTGTTGCCGTGCTGGGTGCGCAGCACCTCGTCCCCCATCAGCAGCATGGGGGAGCCCACTGACAGCAGGGTCGCCACCATCATGTTCTTGGCCTGGCGCACCCGCAGGGCATTGATCTGGGGATCCTCGGTCGGCCCTTCCTGGCCGTGGTTCCAGCTGAAGTTGTGATCGCAGCCGTCCCGGTTCTCTTCACCGTTGGCCTCGTTGTGTTTGTGGTCATGGCTGGCCCAGTCCCACAGGGTGAAGCCGTCGTGGCAGGTGACGAAGTTGATGCTCTTTTCCGGATCGGCGTGGTGATAGTGATAGATGTCCGGGCTGCCGCACAGTCGCTCCACGAAGGTGGCGACGGCGTTGTCATCCCCGCGCAGGAAGTGGCGTACATCGTCCCTGAACTGGCCGTTCCATTCACGCCAGCGCGCACCGGCCAGGCTGCCCACCTGATAGAGTCCTCCGGCATCCCAGGCCTCGGCGATGAGCTTGATGTCGGCGATGCGGGGATCCGTATCTATGGTGCGCAGGGTCGGTGCATTGGCCTGGGGCATGCCGGACTCGTCCCGCGACAAGATGGCGGCCAGATCGAATCGAAAGCCGTCCACGTGCATCTCCTGGCGCCAGAAGTGGAGGCTGTCCATGATCATGCGCAGCACCACCGGATGGGCGCCGTTGAAGGTGTTGCCGCAGCCCGAGTAGTTGGTGTCCTTCTGGTTGCTGTCGAGTATGTAGTAAGCCTCGTTGTCTATGCCGCGAAACGAGAAGGTGGGGCCATTGTCGCCCCCCTCGGCGGTGTGGTTGTAAACCACGTCCAGGATCACCTCTATATTGGCCCTGTGCAGCGCCTTGACCATGTCACGAAACTCGGTGAGCGGATCAGGGCCGCTGGCATATTGGGCGTGGGGGGCAAAAAACGACATCGGGCTGTAACCCCAGTAGTTGGAGAGCCCCTTGGGGGCATCCTGGGGGTCGAACTGGAACACCGGCAGCAGCTCGACGGCGGTCACGCCGAGGGATTGCAGGTAGGGGATCTTGTCGATGAGGCCAAGATAGGTGCCACGCAGGGCGGGATCCACACCGGAGCTCGGCGACTTGGTAAATCCCCCCAGGTGCAGCTCGTAGATCACCGAGCGGGAGAGGGAGTGAGCGGGCAGCTTGTCGCCTTCCCAGTCATAGCCTTGGGTATCCACCACCCGATTTTTGGCGCACACAGCCAGGTTGCTGCCAGGGCGGGCAGCAGCCCAGCGATCGTAAGTCGGCCCCAGCTCAATGCTGCGACCATAGGGATCCAGCAGCACCTTGTCCGCATCGAAGCGGGTACCGTAGTAGGGACGCCATGGGCCCTGAATGCGATAGGCATAACGCTGGCCCAGTGGAATGCCCTCGATGTGAATGTGCCAGTAGTAAGCGGTGCGGTTGAGGCGGGGTGACAAAGGGATCACCTCCGGGGTGGTATCGTCGGCACTGGCGAACAGCAGCAGTTCGACCCGACTGGCCAAGCGGGCCCAGATAGCAAAATTGACGCCGTCGTTCTCGGGTGTGGCCCCCAATTGACGGCAATGACCGGCGGATATGCGCATAATAGACCTACCCAAAAGGAGGAGTGATAATCCATTTGAGTGTAGTGCGCCAAGCTGGCCCCAAACCTGCTTGTCTGAAAAAACAGCGGCCTGTTGCAAATTCCTTCAATTTGTGCTGCTTTAACCTACGAATGAAGTTTTTTTAGGATATTTACTTGCAATCTGAGCGCTGGCGCCTATTATTGGCGACCTCAGACGCGGGGTGGAGCAGCTCGGTAGCTCGTCGGGCTCATAACCCGAAGGTCGTCGGTTCAAATCCGGCCCCCGCAACCATCTGAGTATCTGAGTCGACAACGCTGATTAACGCATTGAAGATAAAGAGAATTCGAACTGGCTACTGCTCGGCCATTTCGGAAAAAATTCGGACGCGGGGTGGAGCAGCTCGGTAGCTCGTCGGGCTCATAACCCGAAGGTCGTCAGTTCAAATCTGGCCCCCGCAACCAACTATTTGTGCTCATGGCAAGGCTGATGCCAAGCGGTGAGTGTGAAGACAGCGAACTACTTCTGCTCGGTAGTTCGCGGTGAAAAGGCAGTACAATTCGGACG
>NZ_CDBL01000002.1:0-610 GCF_000820005.1 Aeromonas piscicola
GGGTGACGCCCCGCACCAGCAGGGTATCTTCCGGGCGGCCCCAATCCTTCAGATAGGGCACGGGAATGGCCGTATCAGCTGCCGTGAGGGTGCCGGTATGCGAGACCGCGTCGGCATCGACCGCGATGCGCTGGAGCTCGGGCTGGTAGCACACCGGCTTGGCGTGATGGGAGCGGTTGCCAGACTCGGGGTAGATGGCCTCCGCGCTGTAGCAATAGGCCATGCCCGGTTGCGGTGCCAGATCGTCGACCCAATCCCTCGCCGCATCGAGCCCGGCGACTACCAGCTTGCCATCCCGATAGATGTTGTAGCTGAGCGTCCCTTTATTGACGCTGTCTTGCAACCCGACAACCAGCTTGCCCCCTTGCTCTGTGACCCCCAGCAGGGTGGGCTCGGTCGGTGCGAACACCTCGCGGTTTTCCACATCCAGCGGCGCCACATCCTCGATCAGGCGGATCCCTTGTTCATCGGCTACCCCGGCGCCCAACTGGACCTCGATCAGGTTGCTGGCCGCCAGCATATCCTCGGTGATCAGCTCACCCACGGGGGTGCCATTGAGCGTGATGCCCCGCACCGGGTAGTAACTGCCCTCCTCCCCGACGTCGGGGAG
>NZ_CDBL01000002.1:790-2014 GCF_000820005.1 Aeromonas piscicola
CTCCCCGACGTCGGGGAGCAGCAACTTGAGCTCTATCTGCTTGCTGCGGTAGTTCAGCCCCTTGAGTGCCGCTTCCGGCTTGGCCCCCATCAGCTTGTGCAGGTGCGCGGTGACGAAGGGCGAGACCCGGATCCCCTGCTCCTCAATGTGGTAACCGAATAGAGTGCTGGTCACCATGCCGAGATAGCCGCCCACGGACCAGAGCTGGCGCTGAGAGTTGATAACCGGGCCCGTCAGGTCGGGATGAGTCAGATCCATCAAGGAGGGCTGACCGGAGAGCCATTCCAGGTTCTCCATGTTGGAGAGGTTGAGCGCGGCCCCGCGCATCAGGGAGTCGACATGGCGATCGGCCACGGCCACGTTCTGCACCCTGGCGGCGGCTTTCAGCCCATAGGCGGAGACAAAGGGCCAGATGGCGCGGTTATGGTAGACCGGCATATCGGGTTGCTGCGGGAAATAGACAGGGGCGCCATAAGGCCCCATGGGGTAACGACTGACGATCTCCCTAGCCTGGCTCTCATCGGCAATGCCCGCCAGGATGGCAAGGGATTCCCCGAGCAGGTCGAACTTGTAGGCCGGGCTCGGATCCGTGCTGGTGTTGATCAGGCTGGCATACATCTTCTCATCCGCCAGCCAGAAGCCATGATTGATGGCCTGCTTGAGCGCGCTGGCCCACAGGCTGTAGCGGGTCGCCAGCTCATCCTGGCCCAGCTCGGTGGCCAGACGCGCCGCCAGCCTCAGCCCCTGATAATGGAGCACGTTGGTGGAGAGGGATTTGCTCATGCCGATGTGGGCGATGTCTGCGGTGATCCACTTGGCATAGGTCTGATCACGCCAATCGAGGAAGGATTGCTCACCGCCATAGAGGCCATCGCCCTCGTCGAAGGCCGCCAGACGATCGCTCTCAATGGTATTGCGCAACCCCTCGAACGCCTCGGGCAGGAAGGCACTGCGCTCCCCGGCAGGCAAGGCCGCCAGCACCTGCTCAGCCGCCAGCGCCCAGCCCATGCGGTCGGTACTGATGGGCCAGCTGCCCCCCGTCCCCGTATCCTGGATGATCTGGCGTCCCTGCGGGATCAGGCCGTCGAGGCCCTGCTTCAGCTCGGCTCTGAAATCGGAGAGCTTGAACTGCAAGGAGTTTCGCGCCCGTTGCGGATCCAGGATGCCCAGCCCCAGATCGGTGGCGTAGGAGAGATCCCGCGTCCAGACATAATGCCACTTGGC
>NZ_CDBL01000002.1:2231-3923 GCF_000820005.1 Aeromonas piscicola
CCGGTTTCGAAGCAGTCACAGGGGATCGCCTGACCGCCGCCGTAACTGCCATCCTTGACCTGGGCCACGCTGTTTTGCCGCATCTCGTGTGTCGCCAGCGCAAACAGGGCATCAAACACCATGTTTCCCGAGCGCAACCGGGGCAGATCGGCCTGCTCCTGATACGTGGTGAAGCTATCCCCCGGATCCCGCAGCTCCTGGGTCGTCGACTGGGCATAGCCGCGATAGTCGGCACCGGCCTGCTTGACCGAGAAGGTGGCGATTTCCTTGACGCCGGCTTTGTGGGTCTGGTACTCCAGCTTCTCGATAAGCTCGTGCCCTTCATGGGGGTTGATCATGCCAAGATCCTCGTCCGTAGCCACGCTGACCCGCAACCAGGGGGCCTGCTCATCCTGACTCGCATCGAGGACAAACTTGTAATACCCCGCCTGCGACACCGACAGGGACGCCAGCTGGCAGCTGCTGTCACAGCGCTGCATCCTGACGCTTTCATTTAATGAAATGGCGCCGCTGGAACCAAAGCCGATCCCATCCTGCGCGGATGCCATCTTTATCTTGTGCTCCCCTGGGGCCAGCTTGGCGACCACCACATAGCGCTTGTCACCCTGATAAACCATCTGCAAGAGAGGTTCTAGGTTGCCATCTACGCCCTTCAGATAGAGACTCTCGCCGTAATTGGGGTCATCACGCACCATGGAAAATTCGATGACGGGCGCCGCCAAATCGGCGTTGGTCACCTTGACCTGAATATCGAGCAACCCTTTTTCGGTCACAACCAGACGGTTGTTCTGGCCATTATTCTGGTAATACATGGGGTAGCGCTGATCGGGGAAAATACTGGTCTCTTTGCGGCTGTCGGCAGAAAAATCAGGATATTTTGTCCACTCCGGCCCCCCTACCTTGAAGGGCGACATGCCTGAATTCATCTTCAAGTTATCCAAGCGGTAGACCCCGTCCTTGAAAACCAGCTTGAATTTGTCTGCGCGATCCCAGCCGCTGAATTCCCCGACCAGATAGAGATCGAAATCCCAAGGGGCCTTCACTTCTGGTTTGACAGTATTATCATTATCGAAAGATGAGCCGTTATCGTTACAACCGGACAAGATGACGCCGCCGCATAATAATGCCACGGATAAAGCCAATGGATGGATTCTCATATATTCCCTTCGTTACTTTATTTTTTGTTATTTGCATGACAACAATAAAAATTGTTTTCACAGCTTACACCGGCATGCAGGGAAGAAAACATAGATGACCTGACTGGCGAGATAGATGTGCTCTATAACGGCATGATATTGCGTGATCACACGCACTAAAATGGCGCTATTGCCGGACAAAACGAATAGAAAACAACGTGAAGAGACACGCATAAAAACCATTTCTGGCGACACTGTGGCGATTGACAGTCTGGCATGCTTGCACTAGCGTTGCGCTCCGCCTGCCCCTGAACGGACACCATTTTCCGTGGACAAACATCTAAGACAATTCATCGAGGTCGCGACCCACAAGAGTGTGAGTCTGGCAGCCAGACATATGGGGCTGAGCCAACCGACGCTGACCCACAACATGAAGAAACTCGAAGAGAGCCTGGGCACGACCCTGCTGATCAGACACGCTGGCGGCGTGACGCTGACCGCAGCCGGGGAGCTGCTGCTGACACAAGCCCGCGTGATGCAACGGATCTACGATGAT
>NZ_CDBL01000002.1:4122-4916 GCF_000820005.1 Aeromonas piscicola
CCCTCAGGCGGTTCGCCATTCTTCGCGAGCGAGCAGCCCTGCCACTGAGAGTGGGTACCGGCCATGCCTGGTGGCAGCATGTGCTGCAACCCGTCACCCTGCAATATCGAGAAGCCAATCCATCCTGTGCCATCAATATCGAGGTTGGCAATCACCTACGGCTACTGGATCTGCTCCTTGGCAATCATGTCGACCTGTTTCTGGGACATGAGATCCATGGTCTGGATAAACAGTACAGCCTGATATTCATCCCGCTATTTACCTCCAGCGATGCAATATTTGTCAGGGCCGGACATCCCCTCCTGGGGAAAATATGCTACAAGCAGGATTTGGTAAATTATCCCAGCCTGTTGATCACCACGGATGAGCCGAAATATCTGCATCTGGTCGAGGATCTGGCAAGAAAAAAACAAGATCAGGCAGATATGCAGCTCAATGACAAAATCATTTACACCTGCAATTCACTGATGGCCGGCATTGACATGGCAAATACCAGCAATGCCGTCATGCCTTATCCAGAAAGCATGAAGGATTATTTTTCAACATTCGGCATAGTCCCACTCGATATGGATGAGGAATATAACAAAGGGGTTATCGGCATCTATATTTCTCGTGAGAAAATGGATGAGCCCCATATTCACACCTTGTGCCAACAGATCCAGACACAGGTCAGCAAGCATGGCCGCCTGATGGCAGCCTGCTGACGTTGCGTCGAGACGACAAACTCTCTGCAACAACACCAGCTACCCAAGATGGCGGCGAGCGACAGACACAAAAAAGCCCTGCCAGATTGG
>NZ_CDBL01000003.1 GCF_000820005.1 Aeromonas piscicola
ACAGCAGCGGTGGCGACAGCGATGGAGGTGGCCAGGGTAGTGATGACAATGGAAGTGGTGAACACGCCGGAGGAGATCACCATGCCGGTGGCGAACAGCATGGCGGAGGAGACCGCCACGCCGGAGGGGATCGTCATGCCGGCGGACGCGGCCTCGGCAACGGCCTGGATGACAATGGCGTGGACGCCATTGATGCCAACGGCAACGAGATCCGGGGTGACGGCACGCTCGACGACAATGGCGTGGATGCCATCGACGCCAATGGCAACGAGATCCGGGGCGACGGCACTGTCGACGACAAGGGCGTGGACGCCGTCGATGCCAACGGCAACAAGATCCGGGGTGACGGTACGCTCGACGACAATGGCGTGGACGCCGTCGATGCCAATGGCAACGAGATCCGGGGCGATGGCACGCTCGACGATCGCGGCCAGACGCTGACCGATGCACAGGAACAAACCCTGATCCAGCAGGGTTTTCGCACAAAGGAGCAACCATGATCCGTTACCTGCTGCCCTGGCTCTCCCTGTGGCTGCTTGGCTGTGCCACCCTTGAGCCCACCCCTCTCTACCACCAGATGGACAAGGCCGATTTGGCACTGGCCAACCAGGCGCTGGCCGATGCACTGCAAACCCGCCCCAAAGGCCAGAGCCTCACCTGGTTCAATGCCGCCAACCGTCACAGTGGCAGCGTCACGCCGCTGCGCACTTTTCGCCACGCCAACGGCCATTGGTGTCGCGACTATCGCGAACAGCTCTACATAGGCCAGGCAAGCCAGCAGTGGCAGGACACCGCCTGCCGCAGCAAGGAGGGCCGCTGGCTGCCGCTGCGCAGCTGACGAAAAAAGGGGGTGGCCGACGGCCACCCCCTTTTCATATCACGCTTTCGGCCGTCATACCCGACGATAAGGCAGGTAAAGCGGCTCCCACATGTGGCTCAGGATATGCTGCTGCAGATCCTGCCCGATCAGCGGATGGGACGGATCCTTGCGCACTATGTCTTTGAGCACGGCAGTCGCCACGTGCACCGAGATGTTACGCAGCTCGCGAATCCGCGGATAGACGGAGCCTTGTGCCAGATCCACCTCATTCACGCACTCGGCCAGCGCAAAGGCGGCCGTGGTGAAGATATCCGGGCTGATCTCGCTCAGCTGGCTGACGATGGCCGCCAGTCCCACTCCAGGGAAGATGAAGACGTTGTTGCCCTGGCCGATGCGGTAATCCTTGCCCTCATAGTGCACGTCCTTGAACGGGCTGCCGGTGGCGACGATGGCCTTGCCCTGACTCCAGCGGTAGATGTCTTCCGGCAGCGCTTCGCAGTTGGCAGTCGGGTTGGAGAGCGGGAACACCATGGGACGGGCACAGTGCTTTTGCATCAGCTGCACGTGCTCCTCCTTGAAGGCGCCACCGGAGCCGCTGGTGCCAAGCAGCACAGTGATGGGCACATGGCGCAGCACGTCGGTCAGGTTGGCCCTGCCGGGCACTTCGGTATCCCAGCCCGCCAGCAGCAGACCCGGCTTGGCGTAACGGCGCTTGTACTCGTCGAGCCCCTCTCGGTTGTCACACACCAGCCCCTGGGTATCCAGGATATAGATGCGATCCCGGGCCGCCTGCGGATCCAGCCCCTCGCGGATCATGCCCGCACAGATCTGATCCGCGACCCCTACCCCGCCGGCACCGGCACCATAGACCAGGTAGTTCTGCTGACCCAGGGTCTCCCCCTTGACCTTGACCGCCCCTATGATGCCGGCCAGTACCACGGCCCCCGTGCCCTGAATGTCATCGTTGAACGACGGCAGGGACTGCTGGTAGCGGGAGAGATTGTTGAAGGCGTTGGACTTGCTGAAGTCTTCCCACTGCAGCACGGCGTTCGGGAAGTGGCGCTTGACCCCGGCCACGAACTTGTCGATGAAGTCGTCATACTCCTTGCCACGGATGCGCTTGTGGGGCTGCCCCAGATACATGGGATCGTCCAGCAGGGCCTGATTGTCGGTGCCCACATCCAGCGCGATGGGCAGGCAGCAGGCAGGGTGAATACCGGCCGCCAGGGTATAGAGGGAGAGCTTGCCGATGGGGATCCCCATGCCGCCCACCCCTTGATCACCTATCCCCAGGATGCCCTGGCTGTCGGTCACCACGATAATGCGCACCGATTTTGCGTCCAGCTGACGGGCCAGTGAGCCCATGTCATCGACGTTTTTCGGGGTGATGTAGAGGCCGCGCGCCTTCTGGTAGCGGTGGCTGAACTCCTGGCACGCCTTGCCGACGGTCGGGGTATAGATGATGGGGGTCATCTCCTCCACGTGGCGCGACAGCAGGGCATAAAACAGGGTCTCGTTGCGATCCTGCAGGGCGCGCAGGTTCTGGTACTTCTCGATGTCGCTGCAGGCGCTCAGGAAGCCCTGATAAACCCGCTCCAGCTGGGCCTCGAAGGTCTGAACCTGGGGAGGCAACAGGCCGTCGAGCTCGAAATCGGCGCGCTCCTGTTCGGTGAAGGCAGTGCCCTTGTTGAGGTTGCGATCGTTGAGCAGATCGGTGCCAGTCAGTGCAACGGGGCGAAAATCCTGTCCCTGTGCATCTTTCCACAGCAGATATTGTCCGGTAGCCATAGTCGTTCTCTTTGATTTACGTGAAATTGCCGTTCGGCAGGAGAGCAAGACTCATAATGAAATCAATCATATGACGTTTGGTTGTTTAGTTTTGTGAGCTTGGGCATACCCTGCGGCCAAAAACGTGATCAGACTGGGGCAGAGCCGGTGGGCAGCCTGAAACAAACACGGCAGCCGCAGCCACCGTGTGTTCACTCTCCTTCCTGCATCAGACTCAGCCGCTGATGCCCACCTCCAGCTTGAAGGCATTCTTGGCCTTGCTGGTTTCAGCAGCGCCCATTTGATAGACCCGAATGGTGTAGGTCCCCTTGGCTGGCAGGCTTGCCTGGAAACTGTTGCCCTCGTTGGAACCGATAAATATCGCCTCTCCCGTGCTGCCCGGTGGCAGGATATTGAAATAGGTGCTCGATTTGCCGGTCAGGATCACCGCCATGATCTGGCCCTTGTTGGCGGTCAGTTTGTAGTCCAGCGTCTCACGCCCCTGAATCGCACTCTTGATGGTGGCACCGGACTCCCCTTTCTTGAACTGCACCTGCTGGGTCTTGATGCCATCAGCCGCCTGCACGACCCCAGCAGTCATCCCCCCCAACAGACCAAATGAACAGATGGCTACCAGCAATGCTCTCTTCATCTCCGCTCTCCTCTTTAATAAATGAAAACGCCCTTACTGTTGCTCACCCCCGGGTAAAAATCCATCCGATTTGACGATAGCAAGGGGTTGTTAACGCAATGAATATGGCGGGCAACTATGCTTTACAGCAAGCCCACTGCAGGGAGTCTCTCCCCCCTATTCCGGGAAGCCGAACCATGAGTGATATCCTGATCGTCGATGACATGGCGTCCAACCGCTACATATTGCGCTGCCTGCTGGAAGAGGCCGGTTACCAGGTGCGCGAGGCGACCGATGGCCAGCAGGCGCTGGATGCGGCCACCCGGTTCCCGCCCGCGCTGGTATTGATGGACATCAACATGCCGGTGATGGATGGTTATGAAGCGTGTCGTCGCATCAAGCAATTGCCGGGCCAGTGGTGCCTGCCTGTCCTCTTCATCAGTGCCAACAACGAAATCAGCGCCCTCGAGCAGGCCTTTCAGGCGGGCGGCTGCGACTATGTCTCCAAGCCGTTTCACCAGCTCGAGGTGCTGGCTCGGGTACAAAACCAGCTGCGCCTCAAGGATCTGAGCCGCCAGCAGGCCAAGGTGCAGCTCTACCAGAGCCTGTTCCAGCTCACAGCCGGGATTGCCCACGAGATCAACACCCCGGTCGGCATCGGCATCACGGCCTCCAGCCTGATCCACGGCGCGGGCGATCTGCTGGCCAGCGCGGTGCAAAGCGGCATGCTGGGCCAGCGGCTGCTCCACCAGCAGCTCACCGACATCAAGGAGGGCACAGAGCTGGTCGAATCCAGTCTGCGCCGGGTCGCCCTGCTGATCACCCGCTTCAAGGAGCTGACCCGGGATCAACACGAGCTGCCGCCCATCCCCTTCCCGGTGCAAAAAAGCCTGCACAAGCTGCTGCAGGCCTTCTCGCCCGAGTTTCTCATCGCCAGGGTCAACCCGGATGTCGGGGGCGAAGAGGTGACCCTGACCGCCCCCGAGTCGCTGTTTCTCGATCTGGTGCAGGAACTCATCAAGAACAGCATGGATCACGCATTCAAGGGGCCAGAGCAGCACAGCTTCGGCCTGAACATAGCGCAAAGCGGCAACGAGCTGCTGCTGACCTATAGAGACTCGGGCCCCGGCATGACGGCCGAGCAGCTGCCCCGCCTGTTCGAACCCTTCTTCACCACCCAGCGCGGCAACACCAACCACTGCGGCCTGAGCGCCTGCCGCATCCATAACCTGGTGGAGAACAACCTGCACGGCCAGCTGACCGTCACCAGCCCGCCCGGCCAGGGGCTGACATACCAGATCCGGCTCCCCCTGCAGCCGCCCCTGTAAAGAGACGAGCGCTGACGAGGCGATAAGGAACAGACAATAAAAAAGGGACGCCTCGGCGTCCCTTTCCGTTTCATCCCAGCATCACGCCTCAGTCAGGCTTGCCTGCCTTGGGCTCATCGAGCTGGTGCTTCACCTCTTCATACCAGAGATCGTGGTGCTCCTTGGCCCAGGTCTCATCCACCTCGCCGCTGATCATCCCCTCCAGCGCCCCTTCCAGCTGGAACAGGCCCATGTAGATATGGAAGATAAAGCCGCAGATGAGGATCAGCGCCCCGACGATGTGGATGAAGCTGGCCCACTCCATCTGGCGACGCAGCTGGCCGAAGATGGGGAAGTCCAGAAACAGCCCGGTCGCCACCACGATGCCGCCAAACCAGATCAGCAGCCAGAAAATGGCCTTCTCGCCGCCGTTGGAGAAGCCCGCCGAGGGGTGACTGCCCTTGTGGGGGCCCAGCATGCCGCCCGCCTTCATGAACCAGCGCACATCCACCATGTTGACTATGTTGTGGCGAAACCACTTGATGAGCACGCCGAGCAGGCAGAGGAAGAAGAGCGGCCCCACGTAGTTGTGGAACTCCTTGGCGAACCAGATCCAGTTCTCCCACACCCCCATGCTCACCACCGGCTTGATGAAGTGCTTGCCGTAGATGATGGCCAGCCCTGAGCCAGAGAGGGTCAGGAACATGCCTGCCGTGGTCCAGTGCAGCGCCCGATCCAGCCGGCTCCAGCGCTTGAGCTTGCGCCCGGTGCGCGGTTTGGAGAGTTTGGTCGGCCCCACCGCCCAGTACATCAGGCCGCACATGGCCAAGGAGCCGAAGATGGCGATGGCACCGAGCGGCGACACCCACTTGGTCTTCACCTCAAACCAGAGCTGGCCAGGCACCGAGATCAGCACCCCATGCTCCGGCGAGCGGGAGGTGGTCACCCCCTCCTGCCCATCCTTCACCGCCCGCCAGTAGTCGGCGCCGGCAAAGCCGACCGCCTCTTTTTCGGCATCGGCGAAACTTGCGGTACTAACCAGCAGCAGGGCAGCAAACAGGGCCATTAGCCAGGTTTTCATGCCGCCCCTCCCTTGCCCGCCTTGCTGGCGTCATGGAACAGCTCTTCACCGCTGCCCCAGCCAGCTTCTTTGGCGCCGCGATAGGCGACCCGCTCGCGGAAGATGTCGGAGATAACCTGCGCATCCCCCGCCAGCAGCGCCTTGGTGGAGCAGAGCTCGGCACACATCGGCAGCTTGCCCTCGGCGATGCGGTTGGCACCGTACTTCTGGCGCTCCGCCTCGCTGTGATCCTCCTCCGGGCCACCGGCGCAGAAGGTGCACTTGTCCATCTTACCCCGATCGCCGAAGGCGGCGGTTTTCGGGAACTGGGGCGCACCGAACGGGCAGGCGAACAGGCAGTAGCCGCAACCGATGCAGAGATCCTTGTTGTGCAGCACTATGCCGTCGTCGGTGTGATAGAAGCAGTCGGCCGGGCAGACCGCCATGCAGGGGGCGTCGGTGCAGTGCATGCAGGCGACCGAGATGGAGGTCTCCCCCGGCAGGCCGTCGTTGAGGGTCACCACCCGGCGCCGCTGTATGCCCCACTCGAGGGCATCGTCGTTCTCGTTCTTGCACGCCGTCACACAGCCGTTGCACTCGATGCAGCGCTTGGTGTCACACATGAATTTCATTCTGGCCATGAAATTTAAGCTCCTACTTTGCGAAAGCGGCACAGGGTGACCTTGGTCTCCTGCATCTGGGTGACAGGGTCATAGCCATAGGTGGTGACTATGTTGACCGACTCCCCCAGCACATAAGGGTCAGACCCTTCCGGATATTTGGATCGCAGATCCTTGCCCTCGAAGTGGCCGCCGAAGTGGAACGGCATAAAGGCGAGCCCCGGTTTGACCCGCGGGGTCACCAGCGCCTTCACCTTGACCCGGCCCCCTTCTGGCCCCTCCACCCATACATCCTGACCGTCGCGCACGCCGACGTCGTTGGCATCCGCCGGGTTCATCTCGACGAACATCTCCTGCTGCAACTCGGCGAGCCAGGGGTTGGAGCGGGTCTCGTCGCCGCCCCCCTCGTATTCGACCAGACGGCCGGAGGTGAGGATGATCGGGAACTCCTTGCTGACATCTTTTTCCTGAATGGAGGCGTACTGGGTCGGCAGGCGCCACAGGCTCTTGGAGTCTGGCCAGGTGGCGTAGTCGGCCAGCAGATCCCGGCGCGGGGTGTAGAGCGGCTCGCGGTGCTTGGGCACCTGGTCCGGGAAGGTCCACACCACGCAGCGCGCCTTGGCGTTGCCGTAGGGCACGAAGCCGTGCTTGATGGCGACCCGCTGAATGCCGCCGGATAGGTCGGTCTTCCAGTTCTTGCCCTCGGCCTCTTTCTTCTCGGCCTCGGTCAGCTCATCCCACCAACCAAGCTGCTTCATCAGGTCGGCAGTGATCTCGGGATAGCCGTCTTCTACTTCGCTTCCCTTCGGCCAGGAGTCTTCGGCCAGCAGTGACACGCCCTGATACTCGATGCCGAAACGGGCGCGGAACCCGCCGCCCCCCTCGGAGACCGGAATGCTGGTGTCGTAAAGAATGTGGCTGCCGGGATGTTTCATCTCCGGGGTGCCCCAGCAGGGCCAGGGCAGACCATAGATCTCGCCGCTGACCGGGCCACCTTCGGCCTTGAGGTTGGTCTTGTGGAAGGTGTGCCAGTTCTGCTGGTGCGCCTTGAGCCGCTCCGGGCTCTGGCCTGTGTAGCCCACGCTCCACATGCCGCGGTTGTATTCGCGGGTGATGTCTTCCAGCAGTGGCTGGTTGTTCTCCACCTTGATGTGCTTGAACAGCTCATCGGCAAAGCCGAGCTTCTTGCTCAGCAGATACATGATCTCGTGGTCGACCTTGGATTCGAACAGGGGCTCGATCACCTTGTCGCGCCACTGCATGGAGCGGTTGGTGGCGGTGACGGAACCATAGGTCTCGAACTGGGTGGTGGCCGGCAGCAGGTAGACGCCATCGGTGCGATCGTTCATGACGGCGGCGACTGTGGGGTACGGGTCGACAATCACCATCATGTCGAGCTTTTGCATCGCCTTCTTCATCTCGGGGCCGCGGGTCTGGGAGTTGACCGCATGACCCCAGTAGAACATGGCGCGGATGTTGGAGCCCTGCTCGATGAGATCAGCGTTCTCCAGCACACCATCCACCCAGCGGGAGACCGGAATGCCGTTGTTGTTCATCGGCAGTTTGCCGTTGTAGGCCTTGTTGTCGAAACGGGCCTTGATCCACTCGTAATCAACGTCCCACACCCGGGCCCAGTGCTTCCATGAGCCCTCCTCCAGCCCGTAGTAACCGGGCAATGAGTCGGAGGTGACGCCAAAGTCGGTGGCACCCTGCACGTTGTCGTGACCGCGGAAGATGTTGGTGCCCGCCCCGCTCTTGCCCACGTTGCCGAGGGCCAGTTCGAGGATGCAGTAAGCGCGGGTGTTGTTGTTGCCGGTGGTGTGCTGGGTACCGCCCATGCACCAGACCACGCAGCCGGGGCGGTTGTCGGCCAGCAGCTTGGCCGCGCCAAAGACCTGCTGTTCGTTGAGACCGGTTACCCGCTCCACTTCGGCCGGAGTCCAGCGCGCCACCTCTTTTTGCACCTCGTCCATGCCGTAGACGCGGGTGCGGATGAACTCCTTGTCTTCCCAGCCGTTCTTGAAGATGTGCCAGAGCATGCCCCAGATAAAGGCGACATCGGTGCCCGGACGCAGGGAGAGGTACATGTCCGCCTTGGCGGCGGTGCGGGTGCGGCGCGGGTCGACCACCAGGATCTTGCAGCCGTTGCGCTCTTTCGCCAGCAGTATGTGCTGCATGGCGACCGGGTGGGCCTCCGCCGGGTTGGAGCCGATAAACATGATCGACTTGCTGTTGTGCATGTCGTTCAGGCTGTTGGTCATGGCGCCATAGCCCCAGGTATTGGCTACCCCGGCGACCGTGGTGGAGTGGCAGATCCGTGCCTGGTGATCCACGTTGTTGGTGCCCCACAGCGACGCCATCTTGCGAAACAGATAGGCCTGCTCGTTGGAGTGCTTGGCGGAGCCGAGCCAGTAGACGCTGTCGGGGCCGGACTCCTTGCGAAGACGCAGCACTTCATTGCCCACCTCTTCGATGGCCTGATCCCAGCTGATGCGCTGCCACTTGCCGCTCACCAGCTTCATCGGGTACTTGAGGCGACGCTCGCCGTGGCCGTGCTCGCGCAGGGCCGCCCCCTTGGCGCAGTGACCGCCAAGGTTGAAGGGGTGATCAAACGCCGGCTCCTGACCGGTCCAGACGCCGTTCTGCACCTCGGCATAAACGCCACAACCCACAGAGCAGTGGGAGCAGATGGTGCGTTTCACCTCGACCGGCACGTCGGCCGCCACGGTCTTGGCCTCGGCCCGCTGCATCATGGCGGGGGCCAGCCAACCGGCGGCCACGGCGCCGCCAGCCACCAGACCTGAGTTGACCATAAAGGCGCGGCGGGTCAGCCCCTGGCCGCGAGCGGCCGCATTATTCTGCAAGTGGCCCTGCTTGCCCGCTTGGGGCTGCTCGGCACGTTTCGTCAGTTTCATGAGTTCTCCTTCACTGATCCGGCTCAGTCGGTGCCGCGCAGGGTGCGATAAAAGTCGTGAACATGGGGGGTCTCCCGATAGCCCTTGTCAGGCTCGGTGTCGTGGGTCAGCACCTCTTTGCCCACCACCCGACCGGTGGCACCGGCCAGCACGCCTATGGTGGCGACCACGCCAACTCCCTTGATCAGATTGCGGCGGGACGGGTCTTTCAGCTTTTCATCGCTCATTCTTGTGACCTCTGTTTTTGTTATGGCCAGCAGCACAGTGCCAGCGTCGCTATCAGTGAGTGGGAGCCGCTTCATGGCAGCGTTACCACAGGGCTACCAAATGGCAGGCGCAATTCGTTTTCCAGCTTGAAGAAATCTTCGGCAAGGGCCCCGACCGCCCGATAGAAGCTGCCCCCCTTCGCCTGTTGCTGATCGCGGCAGCAGGCGAGACCCCAGGGGGCAAGGTGGCGCTCATAGAAGCGGTTGCGATCCGGGTGCTGCTCGGCAATCAATACCGCCATCACCTCGCACAGGGCGGCCAGATGATCTTCCGGCTCGCACACCCCGCTCTGGCGCTCGAAACCGAGGGACTGCAGATCGGCGCGCAGCACCGCCAGCGGCAGCTCCATCAAGGAGCCGGTGAGATACCAGGAGGCAAACGGCACGATTTCACCGCGCCCCAGCCCGATAAAGAGATCCTGATACTCCTCGGCAAGCTCGTGTTCGTGGTGGCTGCTGGCCGCCAGCTGCACCAGCCCCAGCCCTCTGGCAAAGGGGCCGGGCATAGCCTGCAACTCTTGCAACCAGCCGAGCTGTTCGCCACGGGGGGCGGCGCGCCAGAGACTCGCCAGCAGGGCATAGAGATCGGCGCTGCTCTGTTCCAGTTCGGTCATGGTCAGTTCGCCTGCATTCGGTGCGGTATGGCTATTCGGTTGTTCACTCATCACAGGCCCCTCATATCTTGAGCTGGGCAGCAGGATCAGCCGCCAGCGCCGTAAACACATCCTTCACCCGGCAATCCTCACACATCAGCAGCCGCGCGGCGGCCTCGTTCTGGAAGTGGGAGTGACCGGCCAGTTTTTGCTGGATGCGGCGGATCATCGAGGCTGGCGCAAACGGCTTGCCACAGCGAATGCAGCAGGCGGCCTCTTCGGCTTTCAGGCTCTGCACGGCGCGGCGCGCCTCGGGCACAGGTTGCAGACGGGGCGCAAGGACGATGGCCTGCTCGGGGCACGCCTTTTCGCACATGCCGCACTGGATGCAATCCTGCTCGATAAAGTTGAGGCCGGGGGCATGGCCCACCGCATGCAGGGCGCGGCTCGGGCAGACCGCCACGCAGCCCATGCAGAGGGTGCAGTCAGCGTCTTTCAGTTCCACGCTGCCGTAAGGGGCACCGTGGGGCACCGCCAGCGGCTCGCGACTCCCTTCGTTGGCCTGCCAGAGGGTATCGAAGGCGGCAAACAGGTTCTCCCGCTTCTCCCCTTTCAGCGGTTTGTCGAACAACGCAGTGCTTGGGTGTTCGCTGGCACGCTCCATGGCGCTCAGAGAGTGGATCGCCACCCGGTCCGCCGATAAACCGGCCCCCACCAGCAGTACGGCGGCGCTAGCCAGCTCCCGCTCCAGCAGGGCCCGCACGCTGGCGGGGGCGTCCTCGCCAAGCACTATACGCACCGCGCTGGCACCATAGGCGAGCGCCGCCAGCCAGCTCTCAACCCCCAGGCTGGCGCTCTCCTCCACCCAGACCGGCAGCCAGTTGGCGGGCAGAGAAGCGAGTTCGGCTTCCACCCATTCGCGCTCGCTTTCACCGGCGATCAGCAGTTGAGGCGCTTCGCCCCCCGCCTCCCGGTAGTGCTTTAGCAGGCGGAACAGGTAGTCGCCGCTGGTGTTGGCATCGGGCTGGTGATAGGCGATAGCGCCGGTCGGGCAAGCCGAGGCGCAGCTGCCGAAGCCCTGACAGAGATGGGGATCGATCTGGATGCGACCATTGATGGGCTTGAGAGCATCGGTCGGGCAGACATCGAGGCAGCGGCTGCAACCGGGCACGCCGCGGGCGGTAAAGGCGCAGGCCTCGGGGTCGATGCGAAAATAGCGCGGCTTGTCGAAGATGCCGGTCAGAGCGCAGAGCTCGGCAAGCCGTTCGGCCAAATCAGCGTCATCTGAGAGAGACAGATAGCCGACCGGCGGGCGCTCCAGCGCAAACAGAGGCGTCGCGCCCAGATCGGCCACCAGATCAAAGCGCTGTTCGCTACCCATCGTCGCTTGTTGTGGAAAACCTTGTTGTGGGAAACAAAGCGCAGCCAGATCAACCCGCTCACCCTGCCCATTGAGGCCGGTGAGCTGGAACTGCCCCAGATACCCTGTCAGGCTCGGCTCGCGCAGGGTCAGGGCAGCAAGGGACGCGGTCGCATCAAAGATGGCTTCGAGATCGGCCGCCTCTGCGTCATGCACCGCTTCGGTCACCAGCAGGGTGGGCTTCACCCCGGCGGGCAGCTGGCTGGTAGCACGGCGAATACGATCTTCCGGGCCGACCAGCAGCAGGCGCCCCTGACTCTGGTAAGAGACGGTGGCCGGGATCAGGTTGTCGGTCTTGACCGTATGCTGCAGGGCATAGGCGCGAGCGCGCGCGTTATGCTCGGCCGCCCCCGCCCCGTGGGCAAAATTTGGGGTCAGATTTGGGGCCAGATTTGGCAATGTTTGTTCAGTGCTCACATACGCTCCTGTGCGCGCCACCTCATGGGATGGGCGCTTGTTGGTAAGCCGAGAGAGCAAGAGCCGAGCCAACTCCCCCGGAAAAAAAGTGACTGACAGGGAGTCAGGATCCTGAAGGTTCCATTCCCTCACCCTTGATTGGGACATTTTGTCCATCACAGGAAACCAAAATGTCCCGAACATCGGTGGGGGTTTGAGAATGGTTATCAGCCAACCCGTGCGGCTCGTCGGCGGCAGCAACGCTGGCAACCGCAACCGGTTCGGCAGATCCGCTGGCCGTGTTGGCCGTCTCGCTGTCAGGGGCGCTCACCTGATCCACCAGCCAGTTGCGCAGCCCGGCGGTCAGGGCTGCTGGCAGCAATTCGGGCTGGCTGAAATCCTGGGTGTAGTCGTCGAGCCCATCAGGCTTGTGAGTGCGAAATATGGCCCGCAGCGCCTCCTTGTCGGGGAGTTTTGACTTGCCCGGCTGAGCCGTTGTTAGCGGCGGTTCGCCACTCTCAGCCCCTTCAACGGCACGCGGTTCACCACTCCCCTTGTCAGTGCTGACTACGGAGCTATCCATCACGGTATCTGGGATTTCACCTTCGCCACTGCCTTCGGTTGACGCGGTAACAGCCTCGGGAATGGCCTCTTCCCTCGGCTGCAATACCTGATGCTTGCGCGCCTCACTCTTGCGAGACGACCAGCGCTTGAGGAACTCACTCATGGGCATTGTTTCCGGCGTTGTTTCCGGCATTGCAGCCACGCTCGCGGCCATCGGGGCCGGTGGCCTTGACGGCGCCGCAGCTGGCTTGATCTTGGCTATCGACACCCAGCTGATCCTGCGCCCGCCCCTTGCCCTTCTTGCCCTTGCGACGGGCCTCCAGCAGCTCGCCGTGACGGCCAATAAAGGCCTCCACCCAGGCTTGCAGCGCTTCGGGCAGCGGGCAGGAGAGCACCTGCCGCTCGCCATCCATATAGGCGGCGGCCACGGTCTGGCTCAGGGTCAGGCCATCGGCCACAAAGCCATTGTCCACGCGGCTTCCGGTGACAAAGAGGCGGGGCGAGCCGGAGCTCAGGTTAAAGCGATAATCCCCCCGCTCATCGCGAAACAGGGTAAGGGGCAAGGCACTGGCAGCCTCAGGTTCGGCGGGATGGAGCGCCGCTATCTCGAAACGGCGGCTCTGCCAGCGGCCAACCTGGCTGTCGATGGCCTTTAACTCCAGTTGCAGCCAGCGCTGCGGGGGCAAGGTATTGGTGGTGTCTTGCACTGTCACGGCTCCCATCAGAAGGTCTCTGCCGGGCCGCCCTCCCCCTTGATCCACCCCGGTCGGGACGGATCAGAGCAGGACATTCAGGGCGGCCACAGCTATCAATGGGATAAGACATAGCAAGAGTGGGGCCAAGGCGAATCAACGAACTAATTTCAGCAACTCTACAACTTACCGTTTGAGATAATGCTAAATACTACTTTCTTCTAGATTTTTAATTGCTTGAGCAAGCGAATCGTCAGCTAAAACAGATATTTTGTAACCGCTAAGTTTTCCAGAGCATTCGTTTATTTTCTTATTTAAAAGAAAGGAAACTTTCCTTAACCATTCTAACTCAGGCATCAACCCCTTATGAAAACCCAACATGGAATACCGACCATCAAACATGTATTTAATGTGCCTTATATTATTCCCTGTCAAGGATAAAACTCTATTTACAAAGTCTTCAGGGTCCATAAGTTGTAGTATAGGGGTACTGTGATAAACACTCTCACTACTATTGGAAATCAACTTCAATTTAAATAGCTCAACATTATCACTTATTAAACTTAGTAACTCATTTGCCACGTTAGTAAGATTACGATCTTTAGATTCCTGTATTTTCCCCCTAAATAATGGTCAAACTCTCTAAATTCATCTAAATCTCCCCCAATATAACCTAGACCATCCCAACCAGTATCATGATCATGATAACTTCTATCTTTAAGCTCATAAGGTAAAAGATTTGACTGAAATAAATAGTCTATATACGCCTTAAAGTAAGTTAACAAATCACTCTTACTTCTATTAATAAGCCCTATGCTAGATAAATAAATATATATCCCCGCGAGATGTTTAACAATAAGGTAATTTTCATATTTTTTACTATCTAAGTTATCCAGTACCGTTTGTCTAACATCCTCAAACTCTATATCTGTTAAACTAAGAAAATGCCATAATCTCTGCCAGTCATCCATAGCCATGACTTTATAATATTTGTTTTTTTCTATTGATTCTTTCAGTGAATCTTGATCCATCATTCCCTTTTCAAAAAAATCACGCCAGACTGAGCCATCAATAACAAGGTCACTAAAGTCTATGGTTTGATACTTTGAAGATAATATCGAGAATAGTGACTTTTCTCCATTGGAGATATCATCAAAAATGCTCTCTTGAATTTCTGTTAACTGACATATTTTATATTTAGCACTTTGACTTTCAAATGAAAAGCAAAGGAAAACTTTAAGCGCCTCAACTACCATGTCCACCTTATCAAAAGAGGATTCAGGTAACACATTATATATGCGAGAAAAATCCCAAAGAGCTTGTTTTAAAATCCTTAAGTTCTTACATCTGGAATCATGATAAATACTCACAATTTCACTACGACAATATTGATAGAATGATTTCAATGACTCAGGTGTCACATCGATAAAAGCATCTAATGCCAAATCAATATCTGGTTCAATTTTGAAAGTTCTGCCTATAAGCTTTTCCTTTGTTTTTAAATAATATTTACCATCATCTCCATCACTTTTTATCTCACTTTCATTCGCTATTAAAACAACCTTGTAACCATGATACTCAATAAATTGATTGATATACCCAAGAAGGTCTCCAATATTTATAGAACACCTTTCAATGTCATCGAAAACCAGTATATAACCGCTAGTGTTTTTTAAGTAATTTGGCAACCCTAGACTATCTAATGAAAGATTAGTGGCAGTTTCTTTATCACCATTACCATCTAAATCCAGCTTTATTGTGGCTTTAAGTGTACTTTTCAAAATTTTTGCTGTTATCTTCATACCCTTTGAAGATAACACCGGGTGCATTTGCTCAAAAAACGCATCTTCTATTTCAGAAAAATTCCTTATTCCATACAAACTTACATATATATATTTACCTGAGTTTTCCTTTAAATCATTCAGCGCCTTCTTAATAAACCAACTTTTACCAGCGCCCCACTCTCCATCGATAAGAATGGCATACTCTGGCGACTGCTCAAGATTAAAGTAATATTCAAGAAAATCATTGACATGCCTGTTTTTCTCTATCATATAAATCTCTATGGGAAACTGTTTTAAATTATTCAGCTTGAAACCAAATTAGATTTAAAGCATCTATCCAGATGCACAATGGTGCATCACTACAGCCATGCATTACTACTGAATATTTAGTCCTTTTACAACTTTCTATAGTTCAGAACAACTTCCTGCTTAACACATTTCTTTCATTTCTATTTTCGCGAAGATAATCTGGAACAAAACTTGCTGTGTCCCTCCCCTTAGATCCCGGCAACCGGTCGCGAGGGGCCCATGACACCGACCTTTATCAAAAGCAATGCTGCCACCCAGCTCACCATGGCCGTCGAGGTGATGGATGAACAGGGACAGCTGCACACCCGCCAAATCGCCTGTGAGCGGCCACTGACGGTCTACCTCAACTGGAAGGAAATCGTCACCCTGATGACCCTGGGGGCCCGCCCCGAGGCGCTGGTGCTGGGTTATCTGAAAAATCAGGGCTTTATCGAGGATATTTCGGCCATCGAGTCGGTGATCGTCGACTGGGAGAGCGAGGCCGCCGCCGTGGTGAGCAGCCAACAGGCCGCCGATCTCGACCAGTCACTGGAGAAGAAGACGGTCACCTCCGGCTGCGGTCAGGGCACCATGTATGGCAGCGTGATGAAGAAGCTCGAAGGGGTGGTCTTGGCGGCGCCCACGCTTAAACAGAGCACCCTCTATGCCCTGCTCAAGGCGCTGTCGGCCCATAACGAAACCTACAAGATGGCGGGTGCCGTGCATGGCTGCGCCATCTGCCGCGGCGCGGAAATCCTCTCCTTTGTCGAGGATGTGGGGCGCCACAACGCGGTGGATACCCTGGCGGGCGAGCTCTGGATGCGCGACGAGGGTGGCCACGACAAGATCTTCTACACCACGGGGCGGCTCACCTCGGAGATGGTGATCAAGGTGGCACAGATGGGCATTCCGGTGCTGCTGTCGCGCTCCGGCGTCACCCAGATGGGACTGGATCTGGCCCGCCAGCTCGGCATCACCATGATTGCCCGCGCCAAGGGGCGCCACTTCGAGCTCTTTAGCGGTCACGACCAGCTGCTGCTGGACGAGAAGCCGCCGGTGCTGGCCAGCAGCCCCTCAGGTCGGGGACAACGAGATTAAGCCATGAACGAGTTTATGAATGTGAAGCAGGTAGCCGAGTACCTCGATCTCAACGAGAAGAAGGTCTACCAACTCGCCAACGAGGCGCGCATCCCCGCCACCAAGGCGACCGGCAAGTGGCTGTTTCCCCGCTCCCTGCTCGATCGCTGGCTGCTCGGCAGTTGCCACGAGGGGGTGATGAACGACCGGCTGCTGCTAGCGGGCTCCGACGATGTGCTGCTGCACTACGCCAGCAGCCGCTTGGCCCAGCAGCTCGGCACCCAGGCGCTGGTGGGCTACACCCCGTGCGGCACCCGTCAGGGGCTGGCGATGCTGGCGCGCGGCCATGTGGATCTCTGCGCCATCCACTGGGGGCAGGCCGAAGAGGCCCACCTGCGCCACCCGGCGCTGGTGCAGCAGTATCAGGGCCACCGGCAATGGGTGATCGTGCATGGCTTTAGGCGGGTGCAGGGGCTGGTGCTGCGCCAGGGGCTGCAACCCAAGGAGGCGAAAGAGGCGCTCGACTGGCGCTGGGCCATGCGCCAGGAAGGGGCTGGCAGCCAGCGCGCCCTGCAGGAGTGGCTGCAAACCCAGGGTGAGTCGCTGACCCGGCTGGAGCGCACCATTGAGGTCAACAGCGAGCGGGAGCTGGCCGCCGCCATCAGCCGTGGCGATGCCGACGTGGGGCCCGGCGCCCAGAGCACCGCCACCGAGTTTGGCCTCGGCTTTATGCCGCTCTCCCAGGAGTGCTTCGATCTGGTGATGCCGCAGGGGGTCTTCTTTCGCACCCTGCTGCAACAGCTGATCGGCTGGCTGCAATCGCCGGAAGGGCGCGAGCTGGCGGCCCGCCTCGGCGGCTATGACCTGACCCAGAGCGGCAAGCTGGTGTGGAGCCCGCAGTAGCGAAAGCGGCTAGCCCTCTCTTTGTGCCAACAGCCCTGACCAGCACGGGCCTGCCCCCCTGGCAGGCCCGTCTGTTTTATTGCCCATCTGTGCTATTCATCCGCTCTGATAAATGGGTAGGTACTTACCCTTTCCGTGACTCACCCACTGCCGAGTCAGGCTCATGCACCGCAGTGCCAGATTCACGCCCTTCGGCCCCGAGCGCGATGCGCCATCCCTCCAGCTGGGCGGGCTCGCCGCCGCAGGGCAGGCGGGCACAGCTGAGCAGCCTGATGGTAAAGCAGCTTCCTTTGCCCAGGGTGGAGGCCACCACCAACTCCCCGCCCCAGCGGCTGATGATGCGGTGGCTCAGGGCCAGCCCAAGGCCTGTGCCTGTGGCACGGGTGGTGAAAAAGGGGTCGAAGATCTTGTCCATGATGGCGGCGTCTATGCCGCTGCCGTTGTCGATGACCCGCACCTCGGCCCCTTGCAGCCCTCCCGCCTCATCGAACCAGTCGCGACTCTCGACCCGGATCTCCCCCCGCTCCCCCAGCGCATGGCTGGCGTTGACCAGCAGGTTTATCAGCACCTGCAACAGCTGCTGGCGATCCGCCTCTATGGGTTGCTGGGCCTGCAAGTCGGCCACCAGGTTCACCTGCTGCTGGCGCAGGGCAGAGCGGACCAGGGTCAGGCTCTCTTCGATGATGGGGGTGAGGTGCTGCCAGACGGGCGCAGTCTCGTAGTCGCCGGGGCGGGAGTATTGGAGCAGGCTGCGGGTGATGGCGCGAATGCGCTCTATCTGGGCCAGCACCAGCGCCAGCTCCTCGCTGACCGGGGCGGCAGCCTCCCCCAGCTCCAGCTTCATCAGCTCCACATTGCCGAGGATCACCGCCAAGGGGTTATTGATCTCGTGGGCCACACCGGCGCACAGCTCGCCGAGGGCCGCCAGCTTCTCGCTGATGAGCAACTGCTGGCGCGCCTGGGTCAGCATATGGATGTGGTGCTCCAGCTCGGCCGTCTTCTGCTTGAGGCTCAAGGTGCGCTCGGCCACCTTTTGTTCCAGCTCGTCGGCGCTACGGGCCAGCTGCTGCTGGTGCGCGGCCTGCCTGTCCAGCATGGCGTCAAACTGACGCCCCAACTGGGCCAGCTCGTGGTCGGGGTCGAGCGGCAGCACCCCTACCCTGGCAGACTGGTCGTGCTGCACCTGACGCACCACACCGTGCATCCGCTCTATGGGGGTGAAGAGATCCCGGGCGCCGCGATAGACCAGCAGGCCCGAGAGCAGCAGGAGCAGCACCACGCCTGAACCCAGCTCCAGCAGGTTGGTGAGGTAGGTGCGAATGAAGGGCCACTCCAGAAAGCCGACGTAGAGCATGCCGATGCGCTCGCCGCGGGCCCCAAGCAGAGGCTCGTAACCGGAGACATACCAGGCATCGTGGACGAAGGCGCGATCTATCCAGAGCTCCCCCCTCCCCAGCACCTGTTCCCGTACCGGCGCCGAGACACGGGTACCCACGGCTCGGCCCACCTGACGGCTGCTGCTGACCGGCACATTGGTGCTCACCCGCAGATCATCGAGAAACAGGGTGACAGTGCCTATGCTCCCCGCTGGCAGGGTATTTTTGGCAAACACCTGCCCCTTGAGCTCGTCCACCAGCCGGGTGCTGCCGTTGATGAGCTCGCCCCCCTCCAACACGGCCCAGAGGGAGCCGTCTCTGGCCATGACGGGCGTCAGGGAGAGGCTGACTAGCCCCCGGGTCTCCTGGCCAGAGGCGGCCGTGTGCTCCCTGTCCAGCACGGCGCGACTGGCAAGGGCGGGCGAGAGGGCCAGCAACTGCTCCCGCGACCAGACCACGAAGTGGCTCACGCTGCGCCCGGCGGCGAGGGCCGTGCGCTCCCGGGCCGTCAATTGATCCAGTTCGGCACCACTGCGCAAGCGCAGAAAATCGAGATCGTAGTTGGCCGCCAGCGGCATCACCCAGGCCTGCAGCGCTTCGGGCGTCTGGCGCAGCCGCAGCTGGAAGGCCCAGGCATCGCGCAGGTGCTCCAGATGTTCGGCCTGACGCTGCTGCTGCACATTGACCGCATGGTGGGCCACCCCGAGGTCACCGCGCACATTGGTGAGCAGGTTCTGCCAGCTGTAGGTGAGGGTCCAGTAAAGCGTCAGCCCTATCATGCCTACCAGGGTCAGCATGATGGGCACCGAGGTGAGCAGCAGCAGGCGCCAGCGTACCTTGGTCTTGAGCCAGCGCGGCAGCAGGGTCATAGCGGTGCCATCCGGTTGCGAGTTTTCATTCGATGGCCCACTCCTTGAACTTGCGCTCCAGGGTCTTGCGCGCCACCCCCAGCACCCGAGAGGCGGCGGATTTGTTGCCATCATGGCTCGCCACCACCTGCAGGATATGGGCCTTCTCCACCTCGGCCAGCGGCCATGCCAGCGGATAGCCCTCCTCGCTCGCCCCCTTATCTTCCGCCTTGCTGCTCTGCCAGTAGTCGGCGGGGGGCTTACCCAGCAGCAGGCAGCGCTCGATCAGGTTGCGCAGCTCGCGCACGTTGCCGGGCCAGGGATAGGCCTGCATGGCCACCACGTCCTCGTGGGTCCAGCTAAGCGAGCCCATCCCCATCTCGGCGGTGAGCTGGCGGGTGAAGTGGTGCACCAGGGCCGGGATGTCGTCGACGCGATCGCGCAGGGGCGCCACCGGCAGCGCCACCACGTTGAGGCGATAGAAGAGATCTTCCCGAAAACGGCCCGCCTCCACCTCGGCTTTGAGGTTGCGGTTGGTGGCGGCGACGATGCGCACATCCACCGACAATTCACGTTCAGCGCCGACCGGCCGAATGGCTTTTTGCTCCAGCACCCGCAGCAGGGACGATTGCATGGCGAGCGGCATCTCGCCTATCTCGTCCAGAAACAGGGTGCCCTGATGGGCGACCCGAAACAGGCCGTCGCGCCCCTTGCGGGCGCCGGTGAAGGCCCCCTGCACGTGGCCGAACAGTTCGCTTTCCAGCAGTTCGGGGGCGATGGAGGCGCAGTTGAGCGGCACAAAGGCCCCCATCCGGCCGGAGAGTTGATGCAGCGCGCGGGCCACCAGCTCCTTGCCGGTGCCGGACTCCCCCTCCACCAGTACGGCGGCGTTGGAGGGCGCCACTCTGGCAATCAGCGTCTTGAGCTCGCGGGTCTTGGCGCTGTCGCCTATCAGGGTGGGCGGGAACAGCTTGCTCACCTCCCGGCGCAGCAGCAGGTTCTCCCGCTCCATCTGGCGGCGCTCTATCACCCTGTCCACCGCCTGGACCATCTGATCCAGGTTGAAGGGCTTGAGGATAAAGTCGCTGGCACCGAGCCGCAGCGCCTTGAGGGCGGTATCCATGTCGCCAAAACCGGTCATGAAGATGATGTCGCTGCGCCGGGTGGCGGGGTCGATAGCCTCGTGCCACTCGATGCCGGAGCGCCCCGGCAGGCGGATATCGGCAATGATGAGATCGAAATGCAGGCGGCAGCGCAGGGCTTCCGCCTCCTCCACGCTGGCGGCCGTCTCTATCTGGGCGAAGCGCCTGGCCAGCGCCTTGGCGAGAAAACTGCGCATGCCGGGCTCGTCATCAACGATGAGCAGAGAGAGGGCGGACCAACGGCTGGCGGGTGCGGTCATGAAAAAAGTACCTCAAATTCGACAAGGTTCCGGGATTGTCCCACCGACCTTATAAACTATGGGACATTTTGTCGCTAACCGGCCCCGAGTGCCAACCTCGTTTATTAAAAGCGACGAGGCCATCACGCAATTAACCCCGTTAACCGACTGTTTTAACATTAAAAACCGCGCTGCTGGCAGTGTGCGGCCAGCTTGGCACCCTGTTTGCTTAGTCCTGCCCTCTCCCCATCACCCGGATACGATGAACATCATGATCACAGGAACCGTGCGCCAACGTCTTGCCCTTGCCCTCTCCACCGCCCTGCTGCTGAGCCTCCCCTTGCTGAGTACCGCCAGCCACGCCGAGAGCGCCAAGGCGCCCATTCGCCTCGCCACCACCACCAGCACGGAGCAGTCCGGCCTGCTGGGCTGGCTGCTGCCCCAGTTCACCAAGGAGACAGGTTATCCGGTGCAGGTGATGGCGGCCGGTACCGGCCAGAGCCTGAAGATGGGTGAGAACGGCGACGCGGATCTGGTGATGACCCACGCCCCCTCTGCCGAGAAGGCCTTCGTTGAGGCGGGCTTTGGCATAGAGCCGGTGCACCTGATGTACAACGACTTCGTCATCGTCGGCCCGAGCCAGGATCCCGCGGGCCTAGGCAAGCTGCACGACGCCGCCAAGGCGCTGCAGGCCATCAAGGATAAAAAACAGACCTTCATCTCCCGCGGGGACGAGTCCGGCACCCACATCAAGGAGAAGACCCTGTGGCAGGCGGCCGACGTCAAACCCGAGTTTGCCGGTTACAAGTCCATCGGCCAGGGCATGGGCCCGACCCTGACCATGGCCTCCGAGCTGGGCGCCTATACCCTGACCGACCGCGGCACCTGGCTTGCCTACCAGAGCAAGCTGGATCTCGCCGTGCTGCTGGAGGGCGACAAACGTCTGTTCAACCCCTATCAGGTGATTCTGGTCAACCCCAAGCGCTACCCGGATCTCAACACCGAAGGGGCGCGCACCCTGAAGAACTGGCTGGTCTCCGAGCACGGCCAGACGCTTATCGGTGACTTCAAGGTGGCAGGCCAGGCGCTGTTTGTGGCCGATGCCAACGGGAAATAATGTCGACCCTGAACGAGACAAGGGCATGGGCGGCATTCGCCCTGCCCCATGAGGAGAGACACCTGATGCCGACCCTGCTGGATATGACCGCATTGGCGGCCCTCGCCCTGCCCCATGAGGCAAGCGCCTGATGCCGACCTTGGTCGAGACGACGCTGGCCGCCCTCGCCCTGCTGTTCGGTGGCGACACAGATCTGTGGCAGGTGGTGGGGGTCTCCTTCTCCGTCTCCTGCCTGGCACTGGCGCTGGTGCTGGTGCCGGCGCTGCTGCTCGGCTTTGCGCTCGCCTATCTGCCGATCCCGGCGCGCTGGCTCTGGCTCTCCTGCATCAATACCCTGCAGTCGGTGCCGACCGTGGTAATCGGCCTCTTGCTCTACATGCTGTTGTCGCGGGCCGGCCCCTTCGGCGACTGGAAGATGCTATTCACCCAGCAGGCCATGGTAGTGGGGCAGATGCTGATCGCCTTCCCCGTCATCGCCACCATGGCTCACGCTGCCTTTATCCAGAGCGACAGACGCGCCTGGGAGACTGCACTCACCCTGGGACTCTCCTGGCCGAAGGCGCTGCTCGGGCTGATGCGCGAATGCCGCTTCGGCCTGTTGGCAGCAGTGATCGGCGCCTTCAGCCGCATCGTCACCGAGGTGGGCTGCTCCATGATGGTGGGGGGCAATATCCTGCACTTCACCCGCAACATCCCCACCGCCATCGCGCTGGAAACCCAGAAGGGCGCCTTTGCCCAGGGGGTGGCGCTCGGCATAGTGCTGCTGAGCCTGGCGCTGTTGCTCAACCTGCTGCTGACCGCGTGCCGCGGTCACAGTTATTTGAAAAACTGACCATGGCGCCGCGCACTGTTATCCCTGACCGAATGCTGCTGACCCCATCTCTGTCGCGGCCACAGCTATCTGAAGAACTGACCATGCCCCCACTGTTTATCAACTGGAGTACCCCATGGCCCTGACCGCCCACCAGCTGATGATGCGCTTTGGCGAGCGCAACCTGTTCCAGATAGAGCGGCTCTCCATCGCGGCGGGCGATGCCATCTGGCTGCGCGGGGCGAACGGGGTGGGCAAGACGACTCTGCTCAAGATACTGGCCGGTCTGCTGACGCCGACTCGGGGCCACACCAATCTCGCCTGCGGCTGGCGCGCCAGACTCGAGCAGTGGATCAAACGGGATCCCGGCCCGGGCCGGGTCACCTATCTGCACCAGACCCCCTATCTGTTCGATCGCAGCGTGCACGACAACGTGGCCTGGGCCCTCGGCCATCAGGCCGCCGACGAGGTGCGGGTGTTCGAGGCGCTGCGCCGGGTCGAGCTGGAGGGGCTGGCGCGGGAACACATCAGCATTTTGTCCGGTGGCGAGCGCCAGCGTCTGGCCATGGCCCGCGCCTGGGCGCTGCAACCCGCCTTTCTGCTGATGGATGAACCCACCGCCAATCTGGATGCACATTCGGTTGCCCTGATGGCCGCCTTGGCGCAAGATCTGCGGGAACAGGGCAGCGGCCTGGTCATCATCAGCCACCAGAGCAACGATCTGACCGATCTTTGCGAGCGGCAATGGACCCTCGCCCGTGGCCAGCTGCACGAACCCACCCCTTTGAAAATCATCGAGCGACATGACCTCAAACAGCGAACCCAAAACTGACGTCTTCCCCGTCTCTGCCGTGATCCTGGCCGGTGGCCGCGCCACCCGCATGGGGGGCGAAGACAAAGGTTGGGTCAAGCTTGCGGGCCGCCCGCTCATCGACCACGTGCTTGACCGGCTGCGCCCCCAGGTGGATGAGGTGCTGATCAACGCCAACCGCAGTCAGGACCGCTATCAGGCGCTGGCCACCGTCATCAGCGACAACAACCCGGACTATCTGGGCCCGCTGGCGGGCATGCAGGCCGGCCTTGCCGCCGCCCGCCACGACTGGGTGCTGTTCGTCCCCTGCGATGGCCCCGCCCTGCCCCATGATCTGATGAGCCGCTTTCGCGCCGCCCTCACCCCGGATACCGAGCTGGTGGTGGCCCACGATGGTGACTGGCTGCAACCCGTGGTGGCCCTGCTGCACAAGTCCCTGCTGCCGTCGCTCACCCTTGCCCTGGCCGAGGGGGAGCGCAAAATCGATATCTGGTTTGCCCGCCACCGGATGGCGGTGGTGAACTTTGCCGACCAGCCGGATGCCTTCATCAATCTCAACAGTCCGGCCGAGCTGGCCGCCTACGAGGCGCGCCTGCTGAACTCGTCTACCGACCCCCAACAAGGAGCCACTGCATGACCCCGGCCCCCACCCTTCCCCTGCTCGGCTTTGCCGCCTGGAGCGGTACCGGCAAAACCACCCTGCTGGAGCAGCTCACCCCCATACTGGGGAGTCGTGGCCTGCGCCTTGGAG
>NZ_CDBL01000004.1 GCF_000820005.1 Aeromonas piscicola
GTTGTTGGGGCCCGGCGTGCCACAGGTGATGAGGGCAAAGCCCGCCAGGGGAAACAACCAGTTCAGATCCATCTCAACCTCTTGGTGATACAAAGCGTCCGATATACGGCAAGCCTTCTAATATGCAGAGCCTGCCCCGTGGCGACAAGTCAGAAATGGCTCTTTCTTGCCTGCCAGTTGCGGGCGCTCAATACCAGAGCATCACCACACAGAGCGCCGTCAGCACACCAAGGGAGCCGTTGAGGCGGCGCCAGCCCCGATCCGTGCTGATCCAGTTGCTCAGCTGATGGCCGAACAGTACCCAGACAAAGCAGACCGGCAGGGCCACCAGCACAAACATGGTCATCACGGCGAGCTGGCTCGGCCAGTAGCTGGCCCCGGTCAGGCTGAACAGACTGATGGCGGAGATGCCCATCATCCAGGCCTTGGGATTGAGAAACTGAAAGCCCAGCCCTTCCAGCAGGGTCAACGGACGGGCGCGTCGGGCCGGATCACCGGGGGCACCGGCTACGGCGATGCGCCATGCCAGCAGCAGCAGATAGAGGCTGCCGAAGATCTGCAGCCCCAGCCGCAGCAGGGGCCAGCGCTCGAACAGAGGATAGAGCCCCAGCGCCAGCACCAGTTGCAGCACGGGTTGACCCACAGCCACGCCCATCAGGTGTGGCAGGGTGCGGCGAACCCCGAAGTTGGCGCCGGAGGCGGTCAGCATGAGGTTGTTGGGGCCCGGCGTGCCACAGGTGAGCACGGCGAAGCCAAACAGGGTGGCATACCATTCTATCGTCATCATTGACTCCTGAACTGCACACATTGTATCGATACAATGTGCCATTCTTGATTGTTATTGGGTGTAAATTCACGCTATATTGCGAACAAATTTGGATCAATGGATTTATTGTCACCATGACAATCTGGACCCCGGACCTGACCCCCTTCGATGGCCCCCTCTATCTCAAACTGGTGAAAGCCATGGAGCAGGCCATTCACGATGGCACCCTGCCCCCACAGACCCGTTTGCCTACCCACAGGGCGCTGGCGGATCGGCTGGGGGTCACGGTCGGCACAGTCACCCGCGCCTATGGGGAGGCGGAGCGACGCGGCCTGCTGGCCGCCAAGGTGGGGCACGGTACCTGGGTCAAGGGCGCGGGCATGGATCCGGCCAACGAGTGGGTGATCCGCAAGGAAGAGGGGCACCGCATCGAGCTGTGGCAGAACCTGCCGGTACAGCTGGACAGGGCCGCCATCATACGTCCCATGCTGGGAGAGCTGGCCGACGGGGATCTCAATGCCCTGCTCGGCTACGACAAGGAAGCGGGCCAGCCCGGCCAGCGTCAGCTGTTCATCGACTGGCTGGCCGAGCAGGGGGTGGTGGGCTGCGAGGAGCGCCTGCTGTTCAGCCACGGCGCCCAGCACGGCATCATGCTCTCCCTGCTGGCCACCGGCTGCGTGGGGGAGACGATTTTGTGCGAAGGGCTCAGCTACCCCGGCATGCTGGGCAATGCCCGCCAGCTGAAGAACCAGGTGGTGGGGCTGGCGATGGACGAGGAGGGGTTGATCCCCGCCGCGCTGGAGGCTGCCTGCCGCACGCGGCGGGCCAAGCTGCTCTACCTCACCCCGACTCTGCAAAACCCCACCACCGCCATCATGAGCCAGGCGCGGCGCGAAGCCGTCGTCGCCATCGCCCGCCACCATGACCTGCTTATCATCGAAGATGACGTCAACGGCCTGCTGCCCAGTATCCCGGTGGCGCCCCTGGTCAACCTGGCGCCGGAGCGGGTCATCTACCTAGGCAGCCTGGCCAAGATCGCCTGCGGCGGCCTGCGGGTCGGCTTCGTGCTGGCGCCGCCGGCCCTGCGCAACGCCTTTGCCCAGGCAATGCGCCTATCGAGCTGGATGGTGAGTCCGCTCTTGATCGAGTTGGCCTGCAAGCTGGTGAGCCAGCGCCAGATCATGCCATTGGTCGAGCAGCAGCGGCAGATCCTGGCACGTCGCGGCGAGCTACTGCGCCATCTGCTGCCGGGAGCCCGCTGGCAGGCAGGCTCCATGCACGCCTGGCTGCCACTGCCGGAGCCCTGGCGCAGCCAGGCATTCGCCGAGGCGGCCAACGCCCTTGACGTCGGGGTGGCGAGCGGGGAACACTTCGCCGCCGGCCAGTTCGCCGCGCCGCAAGGGGTACGGCTGAGCCTGAGCCAACCGGCCACGGATGCCCGCGTCGCCGAGGGACTGGAGCGGCTGGCGCAGCTGCTGCGGGGCTCACCGCCCCCCAATCCCTTGCTATAGTCAGCCACTGTTTGACCCAATACGCCCAGATCCGCGCGCTCGAAGGAGAGCCCATGCACCCGACCCGCGTCTCACTGCTGTTCGTCACCCTGCTGCTGGGGGGCTGCGCCTCGCACAGCCATCAACAGCTGGGCGCGGCACTGACCGGGCTGGAAGGGGAGCTGCAGCGGCTGGAGGAGGAGCTGGCGGCCATGAACGGCCTCCATTACCAAAAGGCGATAGACGCGCCGCTCAGCCTGCGCCGCATGCTGGCCACCCCAGCCCAGAAGCAAAAGGGCCTGCAGCCGGTGCAGCGCCAGCTGCAGGATGGGCCTCTGCTCAATTACCACTACCGGCTGCCGGATGGCATGACGCCCCTACCCATCGACAACCCCTGCCTGCGTTACGAATTCGAGCTGCGCCACCTGGGTCGCCTCGGCCAGCTTGCCCTCAGCTGGCAAGGCCGCGATGGCCAGGGTTCCCGCCTGATCCGCCAGAACGACTGCCCCTTCTCCGCCACAGGCCAAGGTCTGCAGTAGGCCAGACCCTGCCCCCATGGTCAGTTGAAAGGCCTGGCCACATCTTGTAGCTTGCCCCCATCCCGTTCCCCTTGCCCCTGGCCGGAGATCTCTCCCATGAAACTGACCCCCCTGTGGCTGGCGCTGTGCAGCCTGCCCGTGCTGGCCTGCGGCCCGGATGGCTGCGAAACGCCGCTCACCCTGCAACTGACCGCTGCCCAGTGCCATCTGAACGGGCTGCCGTTTCTCTCCCCCGATAACGACACCCGTACCAATCTGGCCCTGCTGCTGGCCGATGAGCAGGCCTTCTCTCTGCCCGACGGAGCCCTGCCCCTGCCCTTCACGGTCGATGCGCTGATAAGCCCGGCCGTTGGCGACACTGGGCCAGCCGGGCCGGATCCCCTGCTGGCACTGGCCAGCTCGCTGGGTATAGACGCCGCGACCACAGAAGCAGCCATCACCCGGGCCAACAGCTGGAGCGAGGGGCGCTGCATCAGCAACAATCCCGTCTCGGCCGAAGCCTTCCTGCAGGCACTGGCGCAGACGCCGTCCCTCACCGCCAGCGATCGCAGCCAGCTGGCAAGCCAGCGGCTGGCCATGCTGGGTCAGTGCGGTCAGCCGCTGGATACAACCGAGAGCACGCCTCAGGGCGAAAGCAAGGCAGCGCCGCTGTCGCCCGCCGCCCAGGGTTTCGCCGACTACCTGACCGCCAGCCAGCACTTCTATCAGGGGGAGTTTGCGCAAGCCGACGCCCTGTTTGCCACCCTCGCCGAGCAGGACCAACCCTGGCTGAAGGAGACGGCCGATTACATGCGGATCCGGGTCGCACTCAATCTGTCCCAACAGAACGCCTTCGACGACTGGGGCAGCCTGGACCGCAGCCAGATCGATCAGGCGCAATGGCAGCGCAGCGAGCAGCTCATCAGCGACTACCGCGCCCGCTACCCACAGGGGCGCTATCTGGATTCCGCCACCGGACTGCTGCGTCGGCTGGCCTGGTTCAAGGGGGACAACGAGCTGCTGGCGAGTCGCTACCTGCAGGCGAGCCAACGGCAGAGCGCGCCGGATCTGGTCAACGAGATCGATCTCAAACTACTGATGCAGCCCGGCTTCACCGGCTCGGCAGCCATGCCCATGCTGACCCTGGTGCAGGATCTGCGCCGGCTGCGGATCCATGACAGCTGGGATGAGTGGCAGCCGCTGCAAGCCGCCGAGCTGACGCAGCAGGCCCCCCAGTTTGCCCGGCACGCCCCCTGGCTGGCCTATCTGGAGCAGGCCAGCCGCTACTATCTCGCCAAGGATTATGCCGCCGTGGTCGCTGCCGCCCCTGCGCTGGCCAACGGCCCCCTGAATAATCTGGCCTTCAGCCAGCAGGTATTGAAAGGGATGGCGCTGGCTGCCCAGCAGCAGTGGGCCAAAGCCGAACAGCAGTGGCGCGCCCTGCTCGCCAACCAGCCGACACCCTTGCAGGATCAGCTGTTGCAGCTGGCCCTGGCCATGACGCTGGAGCGCTCGGGTCAACTGGCGCAGGTGTTTGCCAAGGAGAGCCCCATCAGGAGCGATCACTACCGCATTCCGCTGCTGGAATATGTGGCACCTGCGCCTCTGCTGCGCCGCATGGCCCGGGATGAACAGGCCTCCGACCTCCTGCGCCAGCGCGCCAGCTACACCCTGAGCTACAAGCAACTGACCCATGGCGACTACCAGGGCTTCCTGCAGGATCGGGCGGGCAGCCCCGCCACGGCGCCGTTCGACTGGCAAGGCAGCCAGGATTATCAGTGCCCGGCCTTGACCTCGGTGGTCACCACCCTGGCCAGGACACCAAACGCCCCCAGGGCCCTCAACTGCCTGGGCGAGTTCTTCCTGGCGCAGGGGCTGGACTGGGATCCCCTGCTGTCGCGCCCCGGGGCCGATACCCTGGCTGGCAGTCCGGATATGTTTGCTGGCAAGCAGCGCAGCCGCCTCGACTGGTATCAAAAGGTCATCGCCAATCCCAAAGCCGCCAAGGAAGACAAGGCCTACGCCCTCTATCGCGCCATCAACTGCTACGCCCCGAGCGGCAGCAACGGCTGTGGCAGTCAGCAGGTGCCCGTCAACCAGCGCAAGGCCTGGTTCAACACCCTCAAGCAGCAACACGGGACCAGCCAGTGGGCAAAACAGCTCAAATATTACTGGTGATGCTGGCCCTGCTCGCCACGGATGCCGGGGCGGCCGTCGAAGCGAGCCAGTATCGGCAGTTCTGGCTGTGGGCCGGGGTCAGACCCCAGCCCGTGCTGCAACAGGCCGAGCGGCTCTATCTGCATCAGGGCGAGATAGGCCCCCTGGACCCGGCCCTGCCCCTGCGCTTTCAAGGGCAGGGCATAGCGCCGAGCAAGCTGCCCGTCGGCGAGCTGTGGCTCGCCTATCGGGTGGAACGGCTCGACTGGGATGCCAGGCTGCTGCAGAACCTCGAAAACCAGCTGGAAGCCTGGCAGCGAAAGGGCAATGAAGTGCGCGGTGTCCAGATAGATTTCGATGCCCGCACCCACCGGCTGGCCGACTATGGCCAGTTTCTGCGCCAGCTAAGGCACCAATTGCCCGCCCGCTACGCCATCAGTATCACTGGCCTGCTGGACTGGACCCGTACCGGTGACATAGGGGAGCTGAACGCGCTGACCGGGGTGGTCGACGAGATGGTGGTACAAACTTATCAGGGGCGCAGGACAGTACTCGGTTACGCCCGCTATCTGCAGGTACTGCACCGGCTGACCCTGCCGTTCAAGCTGGGGCTGGCCCAGGGAGGAGAGTGGGATCCCGCCTGGGAAACGAGACTGGCGCAACTCCCCACCTATGGGGGCGCAGTGGTCTTTCTCATCAATCCTCCACTATCTTGACCAGAGGAGATATTGGCCAAGACCCGTGGTCTGGGCGATAAGATTAGCTCTTTTTGAATCCGGTTGCGTGCCATACTTCCTCGTACTGTGATCCCGCAAAGGAGTGCCAAGGATGCAGATCCTGTTGATCGAAGACGATGCCATGCTCAGCTCAGTCCTCTCCAAAGGGCTGAATGAGCACGGTATTGCGCCATCCCAACTGATCCACTGCAAGGAGTTCACCACCCTGCCCACCCTGCTGCGTCAGCAGTCATTCGATGCCATCATCTGCCGCCAGTATCGCCATCAGGCCCATGAAGGGATCCGCCTGCTACTGGAAGCGCACTATCTGGGGTTGCTCGAGCCGGGCTGTGTGCTGCTGCTGCTGGATGAGGATCATGATCTGCTCCAGTATCCCCCCTCGGATCTCTATTTCCCGCTGCACCTGCCCATGCCGTTCACCACAGAGCAACTGGCGCTCTGCCTGCACGATCTGGTGCTGTTGACAGGGCTGACCCGCCCCCTGCCCGCCCCGATGAAGCTGAGGGAGTGGCACATAGGTTGCGCCCTGTGTGAAGACCTGCTCTACCAGCAACAGAAGCACAAAGAGCTGGGCCCCTTGCTGGACAGGGTCAAGGGTTACATGTTGCTGCAGCAGCAGGATCACTTCCACGCCACCCAGCACTATGCCATGTGCACCACGGAACACGATGCCTGGTGGCCGCGCAAGGGGCTGATCTACTCACTGCTGGGATTGAACAAGCTGGACAGCGCGCGCAAGGATCTGGCCCGCAATCAGGAACGGCTGCCACCCAGCATACAGCTGGAACTGATGCTGGCCTGCCTGCTGCACGAGTCACAGTGGGAATCGGCCTGGGAGGTGATCAGCCAGTTGTTGCACAAGCAGCCCCGGCAGCCCGAGTGGCGCCAGGCCGCCATCCTGCTGGCCCTGCTGCTCAAAGATGAGGGGAAGGCGCTCGAACAGGCCAACGCCCTCAGTCTGCGCTTTTTCTCCGAACACAAGTTCCGGATATCCATCGAGAATTTCATTCTGAACGCCAGCCTGGCGGTGATCTGGCGCTACCCAACGGCGGCCCGGATCAGCGCACTGCAGCAGGAATATCAGTACCTTAGCCAAGCCGTGACCCTGCGCGCCCATGAGAATGCCTTGCTGCAGGCCCTGATGCTGAGCCTGGATTATCGCTTCGACGAGGCCCTGGTACTGCTGGCAAGGCACCCGCCGGAGATGGCGAGAGACAACCACCTCAACCAGCTGCTCGGTTTTGCCGTCAGCCAGTTCTGCGGCCTGCCCCACCACGCCCAGCGCTACCTGGCACAGCTCAGCCAGTATCAGGCCAGAGTGGCCCCGGCTCCCCTGATCCAGCAGCTGTTCAAGCAGGTGGTCACCGATCAGATGCTGCAACTGGAGCGCCGTGAACAGCGCCTGACCTATCTGCGCCAGGAGCGGCAAAGAGCGACAGTGGCGGGCCAGCATCAGCTCGCGGTGCAGTACGCCATGACCCTGCAGGAGGAGTTTCCGGCGCTGCCCGGCGATGCCTGGCAACTGCTGGAGTTGCTGCAACTGTGCTGGCCTGCCGGCATGCCGGCCCCCAAGGTGGCGCTGCTGGTTGACCGGCTGGAGCGGCGCCTGACCCACAGCGCCTCCTTCATGGAACACCATGCGGAGGCGTACCAGAAGACGCTGCAGCAGATCAGATCACACCTGAACCCCAGATTGCCCTCTACTCCTCCCAACTGAGCTTGGCGCCTAGCTATCAGGCTCCAGGAACAGCCCGACACAGGCCGGGCCTTCCTGTCAGGCATCGAGGCAAAGGCCGGCTTATAGCAGACCCCGCACCAGGATCCCGGCGATCAGCAGCGGTGCTACCAGTCGCCAGCACCAGAGCAGGCCGAAGCGCAGTACCGGAGACAGGCCGGCGGGTAATATGCTGTCCCCCAGTCGCCAACCCAGCAGCAGGGTCAGCACCAGGCCGAACAGCGGCATCATCAGGTTGGAGGTGAGGTAGTCGAGCAGATCGAAAATCGTCTTGCCAAACAGGGTCAGCTCGCTCCAGAGGCCGAATGAGAGGCTGACCGGAATGCCGGATACCATGATGAGCAGGGTCAGTACCCGGCAGGCGCCACGGCGCGACCAGCCCCACTCTTCCGTGGTGAAGCGCACCAGATGCTCCAGCATGGAGATGGAGGAGGAGAGCGCCGCCACCAGCAGCAACAGGAAGAACACCACCCCCAGCCCCTGGCCGAATGGCAGATGGCTGAACACGGCGGGCATGGTCATAAAGGTGAGCCCTGGCCCGGCAGTCGGGTCAATACCCGTGGACGCCAGTGCAGGGAAGATCATCAGCCCCGCCAGCACTGAGATGAGGCTCGCCAGCGTCACCACCCAGACACCGGAGCGCAGCACACCCTCGCTGCTCGGCAGGTAGGCGCCATAGGTGGTGTGCACCCCCAGGCCGATGGATAGGGAGAAAAAGGCCAGCCCCAGCGCATCCAGCACGCTCTGGCCGGTCAGCATGGAGAAATCAGGCAGCAGCAGCTGGCGTACCCCGACCATGGAGCCGGGCATGGAGAGCCCCACCGCCACCAGCAGCAACATCATGATGAACAGCGCCGGCATCATCCAGCGCAGCGCCCGCTCCACGCCCTTCTGGATACCCCCCTGCACGAACCACCAGGTCAGTCCGGCGAACACCAGATGGGTCAGTACGGGCCACCAGGGATCGCTGACATAGCCGTTGAACAGGGCGGTCAGCGCCGAACCCTCGCTCAGGTTGAGCTTGCCCGCCACCGCCAGCGCCGCGTAGCCCACGGTCCAGCCGCCCACCACGCTGTAGAAGCTGTAAATGAAGAAGCCGCACAATATCCCCATGTAGCCCATCCAGCGCCAGTTTGGCCCCACCAGCTGGTTGAAGGCGCCGAGCACCCCGCGCTGGCTGCGGCTGCCGAGCAGGGTCTCCCCCACCAGCACGGCCACCCCCAGGGTGAAGCTGAACAACAGGAACACCAGCAGGAAGGCGCCACCACCATTGGTGGCCGTCACATAGGGAAACTTCCAGATGGCGCCAAGGCCGATGGCCGTGCCGGCCGCCGCCAACACATGACCGAGACGGGAAGACCACTGAACCTGGCTCATACAACCTCCGGGGAAGACAACATCGAATTGATACTCCATGGCTGACAACACACTACGTAACAACAAAAAAGGCCGCCTGGTGGCGACCTTTGCAATGAACATTCAGACAAACTGCGCGTGCAAGGTCACCTCTCTTGCGAGCTAAAAAATCGGCCGGACAGCGCGAAAATGGGTGACATGGATGGGGTGACCTGAACGCCAAAAAGGAGCAACAGCCTAAACCATGGCAAGAAAAATTGACACAATGAGAAGTAAAAATTTTCAACTCCCATTGAAAACCCTATATTCATCAATCAGGGACGCCCTGTTGACCATGATAATGTCCCCCCCCTGCGACCAGCCCTTTGGTTTAATCTTGATGGATAAGTGACGCCCCGTCACCGATCAGACGGCTCGCCTGGTTTGGCCACTTGATTCAGCATATGCAACAGGACAGTGCATGAAACGAACGCTGCTCATCGGAGCACTCTTCAGCCTCAGCCTGACACTGTCGGCACAACCCTCGCTGACCCTGCTCAGCCATGAACTCGTCCCCTTCACTCACCACCATGATGGCAAGCTCGACGGGATCGCCGTTCGCCTGATCCAGCAAATTCAAGATGAACTGGGAGAAACGTATCCCATCCGGATTTACCCCTTCAAGCGGGCCCTGGCACTGACCAGACTGGAGCCTGGATATGCGCTGTTTGTTACCCAGTGGGCCCCCGAGAGAGAACCCTTCTTTAAATGGGTAGGACCACTGTTTCGGAACAAAGTGATCATCTATCAGCCCCCGTCCCCCAGACACAAACTGAAGAGCCTGGACGACTTGCGTCACTTACCAAGGGTCGGGGTTGTGCTGGGTAATGCCGATGACGAGCGACTTACCCGCGAGGGATATACCAATCTGGTGCGCTACCAATCGGTAGAAGAAGCCTTGCAACGCTTGGTACTGGGCAAAATTGATGCATTTCCGGTAGGCGAATTGGTGCTGGATGCCACCTTGGAACAGCGAGGGTTATCACATCGCAGCGTGACAAACTCGGGGGTAATGCTTCATGAGTCCTGGCTCTACCTCGCCTTCTCCAAAAGCGAGGATGACGCCGTGATCGCCCGCTGGCAGTCCGCGCTCGACAAGGTCAGGTTGAAAAGTGGAAGGGGCATGCTGCCCCCCCATCAAGATCGAACCTCACATCACCCCGCGCAGCAGGATCCCGCCGATCAATAAGGGTGCCAGCCAGCGCCAGCAGCCCATCACCAGGGTACGCCAGTGTTGTGCCAATCCCTGGGGCAGCGCTCGCTGACCCAGTTTCCAGCCCAACAACAGGGTAAGCGCCAGCCCGAACATGGGCATCATCAGGTTGGAGGTAACAAAATCCAGCAGCTCGAAGATGTTCTTGCCAAACAGGGTCACATCCGCCCAGGGGCCGAACGACAGGCTGACGGGAATACCATTCACCATCACCAGCAGAGTAATGAGGCTGCAGGCCGCGCGGCGCGACCAGCCCAGGCTCTCGCAGATAAAGCACTGCAGATGCTCCAGCAGCGAGATGGCCGAGGAGAGCGCAGCCACCACCAGCAGGGAGAAGAAGATCACCGCCAGCCCCTGGCCGAACGGCAACTGCTGGAACACCGCCGGCATGGTCATGAAGGTGAGGCCCGGGCCCGCAGCGGGATCTATGCCGGTCGCCGCCAGCACGGGGAATATCATCAAGCCCGCCAGCACGGCAATCAGGCTCGCCAGCAGCACCACCCAGAGGCTGGAACGGCCAACCCCGTCGCTGGAAGGCAAGTAGGCACCATAAGTGGTGTGAATGCCCAGGCCAATGGAGAGGGAGAAGAAGGCCAGCCCCATGGCATCGAGTACCCCGGACATGCCGAGCTTGCTGAAGTCCGGCATAAGGAAGTGGCGCACCCCGGCCATGGCGTTGGGCAGGGTGAGGCCGAAGGCCACCAGCAGCAGTATCATGATGAACAGGGCCGGCATCATCCAGCGCAGGGTGCGTTCCACCCCTTGCTGCACGCCGCCCTGCACGAACCACCAGGTGAGGGCGGCAAACAGCAGGTGGGTCAGCACGGGCCAGAGCGGATCGCCGACGTAGTCGTTGAAACGGGCGGTCAGGGCTGCGCCGTCTCCGTGCTGCAGGCTACCCGCCAGCGCCATGCCGGTGTAACCCAGAGTCCAGCCCCCCACCACGCTGTAGAAGCTGAAGATGAGCAGGCTGCAGAGCAGGCCCATGGCCCCGACCCAGCGCCAGCGCTTGCCCATCAGCGCGCTAAACGCCCCCACCACACCACGGCGGCTCAGGCTGCCGAGCAGCGTCTCTCCCATCAGCACAGCCACTCCCAGGGTGAAACTGAACAGCAAAAACACCAGCAGAAAGGCACCGCCACCGTTGGCGGCCGTCACATAGGGAAACTTCCAGATAGCGCCGAGACCGACGGCGGAGCCTGCGGCGGCCAGGATATAACCGAGCCGGGATGACCATTGGGACTGCTTCATAAGAACTCCAATACAGGTGCCCATAACCTGGGCCCGAAATGGCGCTCAGAGTACGGTCAGGGCCACGCAATCACAACGCCGCTTATCTGGCTTAAAAACAATTTATTGGCATCATTACCTAATTAAATTCGATTTAACGCGCTATCGTGCCAACAAATAAAAACCGGAGCATTTTTGCTCCGGTTTTGACTGTCATGGACTCGCATTCAGCGCCTAGATAACCCCCAGCTCCCGCAGCCGCTCCATCAGGTAGCTGTGGGCGGTGTGACGCTCGGAGAGCACCACGTCCGGCCGCGGGTGAAGGAACAGCGGCAAGGAGATCCGGGACTTAGCGGCGCTGCCGCCGGTCGGGTTGATGACGCGGTGAGTAGTAGAGGGGTAGTAGCCACGGGAGGCCTCCTGCAGCATGTCACCTATGTTGATGATGAGGGTGCCAAAATCGCAGGGCACATCCATCCACTCCCCATCGGCTCCCTTCACCTGCAGGCCCGGCTCGTTGGCGGCGGGCAGAATGGTCAGCAGGTTGATGTCCTCGTGGGCGGCGGCGCGGATGGCACCCGGCGCTTCGGTGCCGTCGAACGGCGGATAGTGCAGCACCCGCAACAGGGTCTTCTGGCTCTCTTCGATCATGGAAGAGAGCGGGCAGCTGTAGTGGGCGGCGATGTCACTCGGGGTGTATTGCTCCACCCAGCCCAGCAGCTCGGCGGCCAGATCGTTGGCGAGGCGATAGTACTCCATAGCCTGCGCCTTCAGCTCTTCCGGCATCTGGCCCCAGGGGTAAATATGGAAGTACTCCTTGATGTCCTTCTGGCTGTGACCCTTGGCCACCTCGGACACCGACGGCGGGAAGTAGCCATCCTGGGTCTCGCGGTTGAACAGGAAATCCTGCTTCTGCTCGCTCATGAAGAAGCGATACCAGTTGTCATAGATGGACTGCACCAGCTCTTTCGGGATGGGGTGGTGGGTCAGCACGCCAAAGCCGGTGGTACGCAGGGATTCGGTGAAGCGCTGCGCCGCATCGGGCGAGCGGTAATCGACGGTCAGGACTTTCATTATTTTTGTTACGCGCCAGTTAAAAGATGGCGCAGTTTACCTCGCCCATGACCACAAGGAAAGTGAGCCGCCCCTCCCGCCCCGGCCCGTCGCCAATAGTGATAAAAACGTCAGAAAACGGCGCCAGCCAAGACCCGCGCTCATCCCTTGTCCTGACCCTGCATCCTCACTAGAATGCCCCCATCATCCATGCTGGAGCCCGTTTATGTCCCCCAAGATCCTGTTGCTGACCCTGCCTTTTCTGCTCGCCGGTTGCAGCTCGCTGTCGGAAGAGGAGTGCCGCGCCATGAGCTGGTACAACCTGGGCTATCAGGATGGGGAACAGGGCAAGACCCGTCAGGCGACCCGTGACTATGTGTCGACCTGTGGCGAATATGGCCTCAAGGTGGATGAAGCCGAGTGGCAGCGAGGCTATGCCAAGGGGCTGGAGCTCTACTGCATTCCCGAGCTGGCCTACAGCAAGGGCAAGTCCGGTGCCGAGTATCTGGGGGTCTGCCCCAACGATGCCAGCTTCCTCACCCAGTACGATCGCGGTCGCAAGGAGTACCTGCTGGAGAAGCAGCTCAGCGAGATCAAGAGCGACATGGAGCAGACAGAACGGGACATCGAGATACTGGAGCGGCAGATCCGCAACGAGAACGACAGCAAGCAGCGCGACTACTACCGGGCCCAGCGCGAGCGTGCCATCCGTCATTACGAGGGGCTGCGCCGCGACTACAACCGGATCCGCTTCCCGGACCGGGTGATCCAGTTCTCCTTCGGCAATTAATGCAAGCAGGCTCGGCCGTGGTTCGCCGGGCCTAGCTTGACCTTTACGACGGCAAGACCCAGCGCTGCAACGCCAGCGCTATGCCGTCTTCGTTGTGATCGGCGGTCACCAGATCGGCATGGGCCTGGACATGGGTGGCGGCATTGCCCATGGCAACCGCCAGCCCTACCTGCTCGAACATGCTGATGTCATTGTTGTTGTCACCAAACGCCACCACGTTTTCCATCGCTATCCCCTCGCTCTGGGCCCACAGGGCCAGCCGGTTGCCCTTGCTGCAACCGGGTTGCACCAGCTCCACCGCATAGGGCGCCGCCCAGTCACGGGTAAAGGGCATGGCCTCGACCACCTCCCCCATGAACTGATGCAGGCGGGCGGGATCCTGGTTGAACAGCTCCAGCTTCCAGATCGGATTTTTCAGCCAGCTCGCCAGATCGTCCGCAGGCAGCAGAGATATCTTGAGATGATCCGGCTGATTGGCCGACCAGTGGCGCATCCGGGTGATGTGATCCTCACAGCCGATATAACCGATCCCTTCGCTCAGGTGGAACAGGGCGCCCATCTGCTGCGCCTCGACCTGGGCCAACAGGTCGGTGAGCGGGGCCACCGCCAGCGGATCCCCCGCCAAGATCCTCTCCTGCGCCGGATCATAGAGGTAAGCACCGTTGCTGCAGATGATGGGGGTGTCGAGGGCCAGATCGTGATGGAAGGGGCGCGCCGTCATGAAGTGGCGGCCCGTCACCAGCAGCACCTTGATGCCGTGGGCCCGCGCCTGGGCCAGCGCGGCGCGGGTGGCGGACGAGATCTTGTGATCCCGGGTCAGCAGGGTGCCATCCATGTCCAGCGCGATGGCCTTGTATTCACTCATAGCTCCTCCAGCCTCAAACAAATCAGCAAAGAGCCTTACCGTCCCAGAGCCGGCGCCCCGATGCAAGCCCTGTCAGGGACCGGGCCCCCAATCTGTGATCTGACCGGGGCACACGGCAAGTCCCTCTCGTCTACGGCTCCTCAACCCGGCTCGGCACAACTCGCCAGACGCAGGCGTCTATCTGCCCGTTTGCGCAGACCGTAGAAACCGATGGCACAGATCACACCTGAGAGCGCAGCCAGATAGAAGGGCCACTCGGTGCCCGCCAGCAATGCCAGACTGCCCACTACGACCGCCAGGATTGAGCCGACCACATTCAGCCCACGGTAGAGCCCCATCGCCTGCCCCTGCTGCTCGGCGTGGCTGCGATTGGAGATGGCCACTGAAATGGCCAGCACCCCCAGGCTCATGCCGATGCCAGCCGGGATAAAAGTGAGCGTCAATCCCCACCAGTGGCTGGGCAGGATAAAGAGCAACATGCCCGCCGCCATCAACAGATGACCGACGATCCCGAGGGAGCTGCCTCGCCAGTGGTGAGCGAACCTGGCACCTAGCCAGGAGCCCGCCATCATCGGAAGGCTCACCAGTACCGAGGCCTGCGCCAACTGGGCCGGATCCCAAGCCAGCCGTTCCACCAGCCAGACGTTGAAATAGGTGAAATAGAGCTGCACCGCGCCGTAGCTGAGCAGGGTCAGCACGAAGTAGGGCAGCAGAGCCGGTTGCAACAGCAGCTGGCGGCTGGAGAGGGTAGACGCCTGCCGGATGGTCGTCACGGGTGAGTGATGGGGTACCAGCCACCATACCAGCAGCAGGTTGACCAGGGTCATGGCCACCGCCAGCCAGGCGGCCAGACTGTAATCCCCCGATACCACGGCCGCATAACCTCCTATCATCGGCCCAACTACCCAGCCTAGGTTCATGCCTATGTTGATCCAGGCGAAGTTGTGGGTCTTGGTCTTGGTGGTGCTCATGTCCGCCGCCATGGCCTGCACGATGGCTATGTTGCCATTGAAGAATCCCTCTACAACCCGGCTCAGCAACAACAGTGGCAAGGATCGCCAGACGATCCCCAACGCCATCAGGGCATACCCTGCCAGCACGCCGATCAGACAGAGCATCAGGATCGGTTTGCGGCCGTGGCGGTCCGAGAGTCTGCCCAGCCTAGGGGATCCCACCAGCTGAAACAGCGGGTAGAGCCCCATGATGACCCCCAGCCACACCTTGCGACTCCAGTCAGACGCCTGTGGCGTCAACATGCCCTGTGCCGGATCCAGCATCAGTGGCGCCAGCACGGGCGAGGGCAGGCTGAAGCCCGCTATAGCCAGTATCACCGTCATCACCAATACCCAGAGGGTCGCCTGCCCCTTCATCCCTTCCATGTCAGCCTCATTAAATAAAGTTATTGGTTTATTTATACTGAGCAAGGCGCATTATTAAGTAAAGTGAATTGTTGATTTAAAAACGGCCGCTATCCATAATGACCCCATGAACATCCGTACTGACAAGATCCTCTGCCGATGCCCTGGATCCTTGGCGTACCTGTCGATAACGGGAAGCCCTCAATGAACACCTGCACCGACAAGATACTGTTCCTGCTCAAAATGCCATAGCTCCCCCAGAGCGCACCTGCCGATAACGAGAGCCATCGAATGAACGCCAGCACCGACAAGATACTGTTTCTGCTCAAGAGCCACGGCCCCCAGAGCGCAGCCGCGCTGGGGGAGCAGTTGCAGATGACCTCCATGGGCGCCCGCCAGCATCTGATTGCGCTGGAGGCCGACGGCTGGGTGGGGTTTAGCGATGAAGCCCGCGGCCGTGGCCGTCCCGTGCGCCTGTGGCACCTGACCGAACAGGCCTGGCAGCGCTTTCCAGATACCCACAGCGAACTGACCTTGCAGCTTATCGACAATATCCAGCAGCTGTTTGGCGAGGTGGGCATGGAGCGGCTGATCCAGCAGCGTGAGCAGCAACAGCTGGGTCGTTATCAGGCACAGCTGACCCAGCCAGCGCTGGCAGACAGGCTGGCCGCCCTGAAAGAGCAGCGCACGCGAGAGGGCTATATGGCAGATATGCGCCAGGAGGAGGACGGCAGCTGGTTGCTATGGGAGAGCCACTGCCCCATCTGCGCCGCAGCGCGGGCCTGTCGGGGATTTTGTCGCAGCGAATTGGAGATATTTCGCCAGTTGCTGGTACCGGCCAGGGTGGAGCGGGAGCAATACCTGCTGGACGGGGATCACCGCTGTCTCTACCGCATCACGCCGCCGAATCCTTGATCGCCAAATACCAGAAACAACAAAGCAGGCGCCGGGATGCCTGCTTTGTTGCCTTCGGGGAGGAGGTGCTCTCGTTCCAGCCCGTCGTTTCCCGATAAGGTAAGACGGCTGATGGGGGGAGTGACCCGGTAAGGTCCTACACCACAGAGACCGGGTTGGGTATCTGTCTTGCCACCGGAAGATGTAACCATAATAGCCCTCCCGGTGCGGTGAGTGGTTGCGAAGTAGCATGTATTTTCAGTTGTTTTTGCAATAGTTCACCCTTAATCTAAGAAAAGTGAATTAGTAATTGCTACGAGGAACGGAGAATGCTGAAACTTGATCGCATAGACAGGCATATTCTGGAGTTGATGCAGGAGAATGGCCGCATCAGCAACCTGGAGCTGGCCGAGCTGGTCGGGCTCTCCCCCTCCCCCTGCTCCCGCCGGGTCAAGGCGCTGGAGGATGCAGGTCTCATCGATACCCACGTCACCCTGCTCAACGCCCGCCAGTTGGGGCTCACCCTCACCGCCTACATTCATATCTCTATGGACAGACACACCCCGGAGCGGTTCGAGAATTTCGACAAGGCCATCAAGGAGCTGCCCGAGGTGCTCGAATGTGACCTCATCACCGGCAACGACGCCGACTACCAGCTCAAGGTGGTGGTACGGGACATGGAACACTACCAGCACTTCCTGCTGGACAAGCTGACCCATATTCAAGGGGTGACCGGGGTGCGCTCCAGCTTCGTGCTGCGCCGCATCAAGCACAAGACGGCGCTGCCGCTCAATCATCTGGGGTAAGAGGCCGCCAGCTGCCGCGATGGCAGAGCGGTGCTCTCTCTGCCATCAAGACAAAACCGATAACAAAAAAGAGGAGGCCCAGGGCCTCCTCTTTTTCATTTTGGCTTACTCGATGGCGCGTCTGTCAGACCGCAACCTGGCTGACATCCTGCACCTGCAGCAGCCAGCCAGCCTGCTCCTGCTGCGGCTCACCGCTCACCCGCAGCCGCTCGCCAGTTGGCACCCACTGCCCCTGGGGCAGGGCGACCAGCAGGCTCTCGCTGCCGTTGTCGAACAGCCAGCGATCTTCGCCCAGCGACTCGATCAGATAACCTTCCATCTCCACTCTGGACTCGGCTTGCCAGGATGGCGCAACGGAATCACGGCTCTCGATGAAATCCCCCTGAACACCAAAACTGGCTAGCCCCCACAGAATGGAGAGGCCGACCAAGGATGTTTGCATCTTGTCTCTCCTCTTTTGGAACTGTGGGGCCAGTATGGGAAGAGAAAACTGAGTGCACCATGAACAAGGTGGCAAAGTGCAGGCGAGATCGCGAAAAAAACCGGCCAGCTGGCCGGTTGTGTCATTTTATGGCGTCTAGATCACACTATTTGGCGGCTTCCTCTGCCATCCGTGCGGCTCTTGGCTTATTCGTCCACATGGCAACACCGCGATGATCCGCGCAGATCCCCTCTTCGATCACGGCCCTGACCCGTGTACCGTCCTTGCAGATCGCCTGCCAGGCATCGGCGTCGTCGATGGCCATCGAGGGCGCATGGGAGCCGGAACTACAGGCGGTCAGCAACAGGGCAAACAGGGGCAACAGGATTTTCATGGGGTGGATCCTCAGCTGTATGGGTCGGCCGAACTCAGCGCCCCAGCTGCGCCGAAATGCGATCGCAGAGCTGCTTGAGCTGGGCCAGTTCAGCATCGGCCAGATCCACCTGATTGCGCAAGTTGTCCGCCAGGCAGCACTCCTTGACCTCCTGCTGCAGCTGACGTCCCGCCTCGGTCAGACCAATGCATTTTTGCCGCTCATCCTCGCTGGAGACGGTTCGGGTCAGCCAGCCCTTGCTCTCCAGCCGCTTGACGATGGGGGTCAGGGTCCCCGCATCCAGCCCGGTCTCCTGGCCAATCTCCTTGAGACTGACCTCATCCCGCGCCCACAGCGACAGCATCACCAGATACTGGGTATAGGTGAGATCCAGCCGGTCCAGCAGCGGCCGGTAGGCACGCATCACGGCATTGGAGGCGCTGTAGAGTGCAAAACAGACCTGCTTTTTCAATTCACTCATGGGGGCACCTCGTTGGCAAGTGGGGCCAGTATACCCCAGGAAAATTGGGGGTTGAATAATTTGCACACAAAACAGTTGTCAACCTCAGCTTTCGGGATTAGTCTGAATTTACTTTGCACGCAAAACAAATAAGAGACCCCGGCATGAAGACACTCTATCGCACTCAAGCCATCGCCCAGGCGGGCCGCAACGGTGAGGTTCACACCCTGGACAACAGCCTGCAACTGGCGCTGGCGCTGCCGACCGCTCTCGGCGGCAACGGCAAGGGCAACAATCCGGAGCAACTGCTGGCCGCCGGTTATGCCGCCTGTTTCTCCAATGCGCTGATCCACGTGGCCCAAAAACTCGGCACGCCCCTCTCCAGCGCTCCCGTCACGGCTGGCGTCGAGTTGCTGGACCTGGCCGATGGCCGCTTCAACTTCGCCATCACGCTGGACGTAGCGCTCGCCGCAGCGCAGCCTGAACAGACGGCGCAGGCCGAGCAGATAGTGCGGCTGGCCCACCAGACCTGCCCCTTCTCCAACGCCATGCGGGGTAATGTCGTCACCCGGCTGTTGCTCAATGGCGCACCGCTGGAGGAGATAGCGTGAATCGGTCCAGCCTCAACCCCATGGGAAGTAACCTGATGGCCACCCACGGGTTGCCAAACACCATCGAACTGGAGAAAAAACAATGAATCAGCTCAGCCATCAAATCCAGCTGCTGCGTCGCCCGGTCGGCATGCCCGGCCTGGCCGACTTCACCCTGGTCGAAGTCGCCCTGCCCGAGTTGCAGGAAGGGGAGGTGCGGGTCACCAACCAGTGGCTGTCGGTGGATCCCTATATGCGCGGCCGCATGAGCGACGCCAAGAGCTATGCGCCCCCCTTCGCCCTGAATGGCCCGCTCGATGGCGGCGCCATCGGCACAGTGCAGGCCTCGCGCCACCCGGACTTTGCGGTGGGCGATCGGGTGAGCAGCATGCTGGGCTGGCGCGACAGCTTTGTCGCCAGGGCCGATCAGCTCACCCGCCTGCCCGATACCAGGCTGCCACCCCAGCGCTTCCTCGGCGCCCTCGGCATGCCGGGCATGACCGCCTGGGTGGGTCTAAACCGCATCGCCAAGCTGCAAGCCGGTGAAACCGTTCTGGTGTCGGCCGCCTCCGGCGCCGTCGGCTCCATGGTGGTACAGCTCGCCAAGCGGGCGGGGGCTCGTGTCATCGGCTCCACCGGCTCGGCCGACAAGGTCGCCTATCTCAAGACGCTCGGTGCCGACGAGGTGATCAACTATCGCGAAATCCAGGATATCGATGCCGAGCTGGCGCGGCTTGCCCCGGAAGGGATCCACGTCTACTTCGAGAACGTGGGTGGCGCCATGCTGGACGCGGCCCTCAACAACATGGCGGTGCACGGTCGCATCGTGATGTGCGGCCTCATCGAGCAGTACAACAGCAAGGGAGAGGCGAGCGGCCCGCGCAACCTCTCCCAGGTGATCCGCAAACGCCTCACCATGCAGGGGCTCATCGTATTCGAACACTGGCAGCACTACGGCGAGTTTCTGGCCGAGGTGACCCCGGCCTTCGACGCCGGTGCACTGCAGGCCGAAGAGACTGTCTATCAGGGGCTGGCCAGCATGCCGCAGGCCTTCATCGGTCTGTTCGAAGGGCGCAATACCGGCAAGATGCTGGTCAAGCTGGACTGAGTCACCGGACTGAACCATCAACTTGCATGACGGGCCCATCCGCCCTAAGGTGGGCCCGTTTTTATGGTGCAATCCGCCGTTTCAGCCGGGAGCTTTTCTTAATGTCTACTCCCTATCCCCGCGTCGGTGGTCGATGATAGTGCCATCTTGACCAACCCGTTTGCCCCGCTTCATCCCAGCAAGGAGCTTTTCTTATGTCTACTCCCTATCCCCGCGTCGGTGTCGGCGTCATCTTGACCAACAGTCAGGGCCAGGTGCTGCTTGGCAAGCGCAAGGGCAGCCATGCCCCCTACTGGTCCATCGCAGGCGGCCATCTGGAGCTGGGTGAGAGTTTCGAGTCGGCGGCGATCCGGGAAGTGGCCGAGGAGACAGGTTTTCGGATCAGCAACCCCAGCGTCATCGCCATCACCAATAACCTGGAGACCTGGCGCGAGAGCGGGCTGCACTATATCTCTGTCACCCTGCTGGCGCAGGTGGAAGGAGAGCCGCAGCTGCTGGAGCCGGAGAAGTGTGAAGGCTGGGTCTGGTGCGATCCCCGCGACCTGCCGGAGCCTCACTTCGATGCCAGTCGCCAATCGATAGCCTGCTGGCTGGCCGGTCGTTGCTATTTGCCACAACCAGGCCAGCCGACAGAGTGACCATTGCCAGCTGGCGGGCAGGGCTCGGCTACCAGCCAACAGCACAGCCCTGATATGTCATAAAAAAGTCACCGCTTTGTCATATCATCGGGGGCGATGATGACAACGAGGGAGTGACGACGTGGGGCAGGTATTCATTCAATTTCTGTGGTTGGGCTGTGTCAGCTTCGGCGGGCCGGCCGCCCATATCGGCTATTTCCAGCGTACCTTCGTCACTCGCCTTGGCTGGCTAAGCCAGGCCGAATTCGCCCAGTTGCTGGCGCTGTGCCAATTGCTGCCGGGCCCCGCCTCCAGCCAGCTCGGCTTCGCCATCGGCCGCCAGCGGGCAGGCCTGGGCGGCGCACTGGCCGCCTTTATCGGTTTTACCCTGCCCTCATTTCTGTTGTTGCTGGCCGCCGCCATCGGGGTAGGGCAACTCACGGCCAATGTCTGGCTGGATGCCGCCCTGCACGGCCTCAAGCTGCTGGCTCTGGTGGTGGTCGCGGATGCGGTGCTCACCATGAGCCGCCAGTTCTGCAAGACGGTGCTGGCCCAGGGGATCATGGTGGCGACCGCCGCTGCGCTCTGGTGGCAACCCGGCCTGCTGACCCAGCTCGTCATGCTGGCGGGGGCCGCCCTGCTCTGCGCCCGCATGGGGGCGCCGCAAGTACCAGGCCCACAACCCCCAATGCCTCTGCGCCAGCCCCACTGGCCCACCCTGCTGCTGTTTGCCCTGTTGTTTGTCGGCCTGCCGCTGCTGGCCACCGACACCGCCAGCCAGCTGGTTGCCGACTTCTACCGGGCAGGCAGCCTGGTGTTTGGCGGCGGCCACGTGGTGCTGCCCCTGCTGGCCGAGAGCGTGGGCCACAGTCTCAGCCAGCAGCAGTTTCTGACCGGCTACAGTCTGGCCCAGCTGGTGCCCGGCCCCATGTTCACCCTGGCCACCTTTCTCGGCGCTCAGCTGCTGCCAGCCACACCGCTGGCGGGTGCCCTGCTGGCAACCTTGGCACTGTTCCTGCCCGGCTTTCTGCTGTTGTGGGCCCTGGGGCCCTGCTGGCAGAGCTGGCTGGCCCGCCCCCGGCTGGCAGGGGCCGTGACCGGCATCAACGCCGCCGTGGTGGGCCTACTGCTGGCCGCTTTCTATCAGCCGGTGTGGCAGAGCGCGGTACAGGTGCCGACCGATCTGGCGCTGGCCGCCGTCGGCTTCTATCTGTTGCGAGTATTGAAACTGCCCATTCTGGCGCTCGCCGGACTGCTGGTGGGGGCAGCCATGCTGCTGGCCTGAGCCAGACGCCGGGCCATGCGCCATAAAAAACGGCGCCCCTGCTGGCAGGGGCGCCGTTTTTTCATGTTCAAACTGGTCACTCAGGCGCCAGGATCGAAATCCAGACTCAGGCTGTTGACGCAGTAACGCTGACCCGTCTCGGTCGGCCCGTCTGGAAAGACGTGACCCAGGTGGGAGCCGCACTGGCTGCAGGTGATTTCCACCCGTTTCATGCCGTGGCTGCTGTCCTCTGTGTAGGTCACTGTGCCCTCGATGGCTCGATCGAACGAAGGCCAGCCACAGCCGGAGTCAAACTTGGCATCCGAGTGAAACAGCACGCTCTTGCAGCAGACACAAAGATAGTCGCCACTCTTGCGGTTGTGCAGCAGAGCGCCGCTGTAGGGCTGCTCGGTGCCTTTCTCCCAGCAGACGCGAAACTGTTCCGCACTCAGCTTGTTGCGCCACTGCTCAGCATTGTTGTTGCTCATACCGACTCCTTGCCATTTATCACGGCGCCCAGCATACCCAGTCAAGCTGCTTTGCTCTACCCCGCCAGCGGGAACTGTGATCCGGTTGGCAACACGGCAGCAACATCAGGCATGGCAACGACCCCCTCTTCGGCCAGCGCCACCGCCGTCAGGGCGACCCGCTCCAGCAACTTGAGGGAGTGGGCCCGGCCAACCGCCACCTGACGCTTGATGTCATCGGGCAGGAAGGGCAGGCCGTCGTTGGTGGCCGTGTCTATGGTCTGGATCCACTCCAGCCCCTCCCCCGGCGGTGGCAGGCGGAACTGGATGTCGTAGTCGCTGGCGTTGAACAGCACGTACCAGCGCTCCCCCTCGCACAGCTGCATGCCGATATCCATGGCAAACGCCTGCCCCATGGGCGCGTGCCAATCCTGATCGGTGAGCTGATGACCATCCGGGTGATGCCAGTTGACCTGATGGCAGCTGGTGGGTGCCCCGTTCCAGCTGTCATCGCTCAGCTGCAGATTGGCGAAGACGGTCGACTCCGCCCGCAGCGCCATCATCTGCTGGGTGAAGGCGAGCAGCCGCTCGTCTTCCGGCCGCCACTGCCAGTTGACCCAGCTTATCTGGTTGTCCTGACAGTAGGCGTTGTTGTTGCCCAGCTGGCTGCGCCCCATCTCATCCCCGGCCAGGAAGTGCGGCGTGCCCTGGGAGAGCAGCAGGGTGGCAATCAGATTGCGCTTCTGCTGCTGGCGCAGGTTGTTCACTCTGGGATCGAGCGTCGGCCCCTCCACCCCGTGGTTGTTGGAGAGGTTGTTGCCGTGACCATCCCGGTTGTCCTCTCCGTTGGCCTGGTTGTGGCGCTGGTTGTAGGAGACCAGATCCTCCAGGGTGAAGCCATCGTGATAGCAGAGGTAGTTGACGCTGGTGTGGGGCGCACGCCAGTTCTTGGGGAAGAGATCCCGTGACCCCACCAGCCGGGTGGCGAAATCCCCCATCTTGCCGGCATCACCACGCCAGAAGGCGCGCACCGTGTCGCGATAGCGGTCGTTGATCTCCAGCCACTGGCTCGGGAACTGGCCGAGTCGATAGCCGAATGGCCCTATGTCCCAGGGCTCGGCAATGAGTTTCACTCGCGCCAGCACGGGATCCGCCATCATGGCTTTGAAGAAGGCCCCCATGGGATCGAACTCCCCCGCCTCCCGCGCCAGGGTCACCGCCAGATCGAAGCGGAAACCGTCCACCTGCATCTCGGTCACCCAGTAGCGCAGGGCATCCAGCACCAGTCGCAGGCTGTTGGGGTGATCCAGGTTGACGCTGTTGCCACAGCCGGTGACGTTGGCATGACGGCCGTAGTCGGGGCCGTGGGCGCCCGCCTCGAAGGCGTAGTAACCCGCATTGTCGAACCCCTTGAACGACAGCATGGGGCCATCGGAGCCGGATTCGGCGGTGTGGTTGTAGACCACGTCCAGTATCACCTCGAGCCCGGCCCTGTGCAGCTCGCGCACCATGGTCTTGAACTCGGTCACCGCCTCCCCCGCTCCGTAGCGTGGCTCGGGGGCGAAGAAGGCGATGGGGTTGTAGCCCCAGTAATTGGTGAGCCCCAGCTGCTCCAGCCTGGGCTCGGACATGAAGGCCGCCACCGGCATCAGCTGCACCGAGGTGATGCCGAGGGACTTCAGATGCTCGAGGATGAGCGGGTGACAGATGCCGAGGTAGGTGCCGCGCAGCTCGCTCGGCACCCCCTGATGCTGGCGGGTGAAGCCCTTGACGTGGGTTTCGTAGATAACGGTGCGCTCTGACGAGATGCCGGGCTTGCCTATCCCCTGCCAGTCGAAGGCATCATCCACCACCACAGACTTGGCCACCATGGCCGCACTGTCGCCCTCATACAGCTTGTCGTCCCAATGGGTCGCCCGGCTGAGCGCCCTGGCATAGGGGTCGATCAGCAGCTTCTGCGGATCGAACAGCATCCCATCCTGGGGCGTGCCATGCACCCGATAGCCATAACGCTGACCGGCCTTGACGCCGCGCACGTAACCGAAGCGATACTGGCCACGGCGGCCGGGCAGCGCCAGCCGGGCCAGCTCCTGCTCCTGCTCGTCGAACAGGCAGAGCTCCACCTTGTCCGATTGCGGGGCCCAGACGCAGAAGTGACAACCCGTCTCATCGAGCAGGGCACCCAGCGGGTGGTCCTGCCCTTTTTCCATTGCAAACATCAAGACTCCTGTTTGATGAACAAGGTCGCGAGCGGCGGCAGATCCAGCACTATGCTGTGCCCCATCCCCTGCCAGGGAGTCGGCTCGGCGACGAAGACCAGACCCACATCATAGTTGCTGCCCCAGTAATGCTCGCTGTCGGTATTGAGCACCACGCGATAGCGGCCGGCGGCCGGCACGCCGAGTCGGTAGGCGATGCGCGGCACAGGGGTAAAGTTGCAGGCCACCATGACAGGATGGGCCCCCTGCTTGTCGGCCCGCAGCCAGGCAAAGACACTGTTGTCGGCGTCGTTGTGATCCAGCCAGCGGAAACCGGTCTGATCATAATCGGCCTGATACAAGGCAGGCTCATGACGATAGAGATGGTTGAGATCGCGGATCAACCGCTGCTGACCGCCGTGCTTGGGGTACTGCAGCAGGTGCCAGGGCAGCTGGGCGTCGTGATTCCACTCGTTGCTCTGGGCTATTTCTGTGCCCATGAAGTTGAGCTTCTTGCCCGGATGGGCATACATGAAGCCCATATAGGCGCGCAGATTGGCCGATTGCTGCCATTCGTCGCCAGGCATCTTGTAGAGCATGGAGTGCTTGCCGTGCACCACCTCGTCGTGGGAGAGCGACAGGATGAAGTTCTCGTCATAGTGGTACACCATGGAGAAAGTCATGTCGTTGTGGTGATAGCGACGGTGAATAGGCTCTTTCTGCATGTAGGTGAGGGTGTCGTGCATCCAGCCCATATTCCACTTGAAGCCAAAGCCGAGGCCACCGAGGAAGGTGGGACGAGACACGCCGGCAAAGGCGGTGGACTCTTCGGCTATGGTCATGGCGTGGGGATACTTGCCGTACACCTCTTCGTTGGTCCACTTCAGCAGACTGATCGCCTCATAGTTGTGGTTGCCACCGTCGACGTTCGGCACCCACTCGCCGGCATTGCGCGAATAATCCAGATAGAGCATGGAGGCGACCGCATCCACCCGCAGGCCGTCGATGTGGAACTTGTCGAGCCAGAACAGGGCGCTCGCCACCAGGAACTGGCGCACCGTATTGCGGCCAAAGTCGTAGATGTAGGAGTTCCAGTCGGGGTGCCAGCCACGGCGCGGATCTTCGTACTCATAGAGCGGCGTGCCGTCAAAGCGAGCCAGACCGTGGGCATCGGACGGGAAGTGAGCCGGCACCCAGTCCAGGATGACGCCTATGCCGGCCTGGTGGCACTGATCCACGAAATATTTGAAGTCATCAGCACTGCCGTAACGGCTGGTAGGAGAGAACATGCCCACCGGCTGATAGCCCCAGGAGCCGCTGAACGGATGCTCGGAGACCGGCAGCAATTCGATATGGGTGTACTCCATCTCCTTGATGTAGGCCACCAGATCCACCGCCAGCTCGCGCCAGCTCAGGCTGTCGCCGTTGGGGTGACGCTTCCAGGAGCCGACATGCAGCTCGTAGATGGAGAGCGGCTGATCCCGCTTGTCATTCTGCTGACTCTCGCGCCAGGCGGCATCCTGCCACTGGTATTGCTCGTGGTCATACACCACTGAGGCGAACGACGGGTACTGCTCGCAGTAGAAACCGACCGGGTCGCTCTTGTGAGGCAGACGATGACCGGCAGGATCCTTGAGTTCAAACTTGTAGCGATCTCCGGCCTTGAGGCCCGGCACGAACAGCACCCAGTGACCACACTGACTGCGCTGCATGGGGTGGCGGCGACCATCCCAGAAGTTGAAATCGCCGATCAGGCTCACGGCGGTGGCGCTCGGCGCATAGACGGCAAAACGCACCCCCTCCACCTGCACGCCAAGGTGCTCCACGCTGCGCAGTTGTGCGCCAAGCGTGTGGTAGATGTTTTCCGGCTGGGAGGTCAGTTCTGCCAGACCGGCCCAACCCGCATCCTGAAACTGGTAGGGGTCGACGAACTCGGCTTTGGCATCGGGATAGTCGGCGAGCAACTGGTAGGGAAAGGGATTCTTGCGGCGGGTGAAAACAGTTTCAAAAAGGCCCGATTCATCGGAGGGCGCCAGGGTGGCAACGATTTTGCCCGACTTGAGATCCCTGACGCGCACCTCGAGGGCATCCGGCAACCAGGCGGTCAGTTTGAGGCCAGGCCCATCCGGGTTGGCCTGCAGGCCTAAATGAGAGAAGGGATCGGCACAGCGGGCAGCAACCAAACGTTCAACGAGCATCGAGATTTCCTTTCATAGCTGAGCATCCGCTCCGGCCAGGGCCGAAGCGGATGTAAGTGAGTCACGTTTTGTCGGCAGTGGCTCAACGACTGGCCTCATCACGGGCCTGGCTCATCTTGCCTGCCAGCGCCTTGAGCGCTTCATTGGCAAAAATATCCTCCAGATCGGTGGACAGCTTGCGACGCCAGTTGGGGTATTCATAACTGGTGCCCGGCACGTTGACCGGCTTGTCCATCTCCAGCCAGTCTTCCAGCTGGGTGCTGAACAGGGCGCAGCTGCCGCGGGACATGTGCAGTTGCAGACCATGGTTGAGCTCGGTGTTCATGCCGACCCAGTTCACGTCATGACTGACGCTGTCAGAGATGACTCCATGAGCGTGCAGGCTGTCGAGGATCCGCTGCTTGGCCTGGTGGCGATCAGCATACAGGGTCTTGAGCACGTCTTCATCCGGATACAATCCCAGCTCGCGACCCAGCGCCAGATCGTCGCAATGCCAGAAGCCCTTGAGGGTCGGCATGTCGTGGGTGGTCAGGGCAGACATCGCCTGCTCGGTGTAGTGAGCGGGGGAGATGAAGCCGCCATCGGCCTTGGAGCGCTCGAAGAAGAACACCTTGTAAGAATGGACGCCGTTCTCTTTCAGGGTCACGTCTATGCCTTCCGGTACAGTCCCCAGATCCTCGCCGATCAGCAGGCACTGATTGCGGTGGGATTCGAGCGCCAGGATCCCCAGCAGATCGTTGACCGGATAATAGATGTAGGCCCCCTTGGCGGCAGACTCTCCGGGCGGCACCCACCACAGGCGCAGCAAGGCCATCACGTGGTCGATGCGCAGCGCGCCGCAGGAACGCATGTTGGCGCGGAACAGATCCACCATGGGCTGATAGGCTGCCTCGAACAGCTGGTTCGGATTCATGGGGGGCAGGCCCCAGTTCTGGCCGAGCGGGCCCAGGATATCGGGCGGCGCACCGACCGAGGCTTTCGGGCAGTAGAGATCCCGATTGGCCCAGATCTCGGTGGAGCCTTCGGAGACGCCCACCGCCAGATCGCGGTAGATCCCCATCACCATGCCGGCCGCCTTGGCGCGGGCATCGGCTTGCGCCAGCTGCTCATCAGCCAGGAACTGCAGGTAGAGATAGAAGTTCACATCCTGGCTGTGCGCGGCCATCCAGGCAGCCACCTCGGGGTTGTGGTAATCCCGCAACTCCTCCGGCCATACCGGCCAGCCCCAGGCGTTTTCGCCCTTGGCATAGAAGTGGGCCTGCAGGGCATCAAATGCCGCCTGCTGTTGCAGACTGTCGCCACCGGCCGCCACAAAGGCATCGAGACTGGCCTGACGCTCGGCACTGAAACTGGCCTGGTCGAACACCTGACGCAGCATGCCGATCTTGGTCTCGATGACGCCGGTATAATCCACATTGCTCTTGGCACGCAGCTCGTTCAGGTGCTGCTGGAAGGCCGGATTGGCTACCTCCGCCTTGAGCCGATCGTTGGCCAGAAACTCGGGCACAGCTTCCACGTTGATATAGGCCACATTGAGCCAGCGACGGGAAGAGGGGCTGTAAGGGCTGGCACTCTCGGGGTTGGCCGGATAGAGGGCATGAATGGGATTCAGACCCACAAAGTGGGCCCCCCAAGCGGCCGCTTTCTCGACCAGCTGGCCGAGATCGCTGAAGTCGCCTATGCCCCAGTTGTGGCGGCTGCGCAGGCAGTAGAGCTGCACGCTAGGGCCCCACACCTTGCGGCCTTCGGCGATGGGAGTCTGCTTATAGCAGGATTTGGGCGCGACGATGAGACGCATGCTGGCAAGTGGCTCATCGTTGCCCTCTTCGAGCAGGGTCAGCTGGTGATAACCAAGCTCTGGCTGTACATCCAGCGCCACGCGATAGGCTTGGCACTCCATCTCTTCGAATTCGGCGACGCCGACCAGCTCACCCTCGATGGGGGTGATTTGACCGGACAACACAGTCCCCTGCTCCAGCATGAGCTGCCAGGTAAGGGCGTCATTGACGAAATCGATGGGCAGACGGACTTCAAGGGTGATGGGCTCACCGCTGCGGACCACCATGACGGGATCCAGCGCGCGCAGCCAATGCTGACGGAGCTCCTCTTCCAGCTGCTCGGTCAGGGCGACCTCGTCATCGACGCGATAACCCATGGCGCCCAGCATGGCGGCCTTGCTCTCTTCGGATACCTGGGCCGGGTGGCCCCAGGCATCAACATACTCACTGGCGATGCCTTTGGCGGCAGCCAGCTGTTCAATCAGGGTGGTCATAGTTTGAGAATTCCCGCTGTGGATTCTATCTATACTATTTTGATTAATTTTTATGGGTGGTACTTGAACAGTGGCTTTTCGGCCATGCTAAACCGCGCACATTTTTACACATCTGCCTGGCTGGTTGTGTGACCGAACAGGCACTATTGTTGATCTCTGTGACGCGAACCAGCCGATGACATTTTCGACAAAAGTTGGTAGTCAGTTACATAAACCGAAAATAAATTTCACAGTTTTTCATGATATAGCGCAATTTCAGACAGATTGTTGGTTGACTCACGGGGGAGTTCTAGTAAATTTACAAACGGAATTTTCTTTGACTACTGAACAGTTAGGTAACCAAATATGACTATCAAAGTAGGTATTAACGGTTTTGGCCGCATCGGCCGTTTCGTCTTCCGTCTGGCCGCTGAGCGTGCTGACATCGAAGTGGTTGGCATCAACGACCTGATCGACGTTGACTACATGGCTTACATGCTGAAGTACGACTCCACTCACGGCCGCTTCAAGGGCACCGTTGAAGTCAAAGACGGCAACCTGGTTGTCAACGGCAAAACCGTACGTGTTACCGCTGAGCGTGACCCGGCCAACCTGAAATGGGATGCCATCGGTGTTGACGTTGTTGCCGAAGCCACCGGTCTGTTCCTGGACGACGCGACTGCTCGCAAGCACATCGCTGCCGGCGCCAAGAAAGTTGTTCTGACTGGCCCGTCCAAAGACGCTACCCCTATGTTCGTCATGGGTGTTAACGACTCTACCTACGCTGGCCAGGACATCGTTTCCAACGCTTCCTGCACCACCAACTGCCTGGCTCCGATTGCCAAGGTTCTGAACGATACCTTCGGTATCGAATCCGGCCTGATGACCACCGTCCACGCTACCACTGCTACCCAGAAGACCGTTGATGGTCCGTCTGCCAAAGACTGGCGCGGTGGCCGCGGTGCGGCTCAGAACATCATCCCGTCCTCTACCGGTGCTGCCAAGGCTGTTGGCGTTGTTATCCCGGAACTGAACGGCAAACTGACCGGTATGGCTTTCCGCGTACCAACTCCGGACGTGTCCGTTGTTGACCTGACCGTCAACCTGAAGAAAGCGGCTACCTACGCTGAAATCTGTGCAGCCATGAAAGCAGCCTCCGAAGGCTCCATGAAAGGCGTACTGGGCTACACCGAAGATCAAGTGGTCTCCACTGACTTCCTGGGCGAGCGTCAGACTTCCGTGTTCGATGCCAAAGCCGGTATCGCGCTGAACGACAAGTTCGTTAAAGTTGTATCCTGGTACGACAACGAAATGGGCTACTCCAGCAAAGTTCTGGACCTGATCGCTCACATCTCCAAGTAATTTGGGATGCGCAATCAAGTAGCTTGAAAAAGGCGGCCATTGGCCGCCTTTTTGTATTCTGGACCGTGGATTTTCCGACCCTCTCTTCTGAATGTGCGCGAGCACAGGAGTCCTCATGCAACCGACACGCTCTCTGACTGCCCACTGTACCCTCAGCCACAATGCGGCTGGTCAGCCCCTGCTCACCATCGACAATGGCGATGCCAAGGCCGAGATAAGCCTGTTTGGCGCCCATGTGTTGCGCTACCAGCGCCACGGCGAACCCGCCTCGATCTGGCTCAGCGACAAGGCCGTGCTGGATGGCAGCAAGCCCATCCGCGGCGGCATTCCCATCTGCTGGCCCTGGTTTGGCCCGGCCCCCGCCCGTGTCGGCAGCGGCAAACCGTCCCACGGTTTCGCCCGCACCAGCCTCTGGACCCTGGACGGCGTCTCCGATCACGGCGATGGCACGCTCGTCCATCTGTCTCTGCGTGACAACGACGCGACCCGCACCATCTGGCCCCACCCCTTCGAACTGGAACTGGACGTCCTGGTCGGCAAGGAGCTCTCGCTGGTGCTGACCACTCGCAACACGGGCAAAGCCCCCGTCGCCTATAATGCCGCCTTGCACACCTATCTGCAGATAAGCGCCCCAGAGGCTGTCAGCGTGACCGGGCTGGGCGAGCCTTACGCCGACAAGCTGACCGGCCAGGATGCGCAGCAACAGGGCGCTCTGACGCTCACAGCGGCCATTGATCGGGTCTACCACCAACCTGAGGCCATGATCCGGGTTCAGGATCGCGATCGCACTACTCAGGTGGTCAGCGGCAACCACGACAGCATTGTGGTCTGGACCCCCTGGCTGGAAGGCGCCACCGCCATGGCTGACATGAGCGACGACGGCTACCGCACCATGCTCTGTGTCGAAGCGGCCATCACGGCCGAGGCTGGTGTAGTCATTGCGCCGGATGAAGAGCACAACCTCTCGACCGTGATCCTCTGATCTTCACGGCCCCCATAACGAAAGAGGGCACCCAACGGGTGCCCTCTTCACATCTCATGCCCCAATAGATCAGGCATTGCCCTGGGTCTTGAGCCTGAGCTCGGCGGCAAAATCGAGCATGCGATCCAGCGGGATCAGCGCCTTCACCCGCAGGGCTTCATCCACCAGGATTTCGTGACGCTCGGCGCCATCGGTCAACGCCTCCTTGATCGCCACCAGGCCATTCATCGCCATCCAGGGACAGTGGGCGCAGCTACGGCAGGTGGCACCATCGCCACCGGTCGGCGCCTCGACCATCTCCTTGTCCGGACAAGCCTGCTGCATCTTGTAGAAGATGCCGCGATCGGTCGCCACTATCAGCTTCTGCTGGGGCAGCTCTTTGGCCGCCTTGATCAGCTGACTGGTGGAGCCCACCGCATCGGCCAGCTCGATGACGGAAGCCGGAGATTCCGGGTGCACCAGCACAGCCGCATCCGGGTTCTGCTCCTTCAGCTCGCGCAGGGCTTTGGCCTTGAATTCGTCATGGACGATGCAGTGGCCCTGCCAGCGCAGCATCTGGGCACCCGTCTTCTTCTCGATATAAGCGCCCAGGTGCCTGTCCGGGCCCCAGATGATCTTGTGACCCTGGCTGTCGAGATGCTCGACTATCTCAAGCGCAATGCTGGAGGTCACCACCCAGTCTGCCCGCGCCTTCACCGCTGCCGAGGTATTGGCATAGACCACCACTATGTGGTCGGGATGAGCATCGCAGAAAGCCGAGAATTTATCGATGGGACAACCCAGATCGAGGGAACACTCGGCCTCCAGGGTCGGCATCAGCACCCGCTTGTGAGGACTCAGGATCTTGGAGGTCTCCCCCATGAAACGCACCCCGGCCACAATCAGGGTCTGGGCGGCGTGATCCCGGCCAAAACGGGCCATCTCGAGGGAGTCACCGACAAAACCACCGGTGGCCTCGGCCAGCGCCTGGATCTCGGGATCCGTGTAGTAGTGGGCAACCAGCACGGCCTGACGCTCTTTCAGCAGTGCCTTGATGTCTGCGATCAGGGTCGTTTTCTGCTCGGCGGTCAGCGGGGCTGGTTTGACCGGGAACGGGTAGTCCATCTCGACCACCGGAGGGATATTGCTCAGTGCATTGCTCATTGCGACTGTTCCATCAAGGCTTGGAAAGGCAAAAATTATAACCAGAAGCCGCGCACAAACCCATCAACAAATCCTGTGCTACGCAAGTGTCCGAATATACTCAAGTAATTCGTTGTCATTCTTGCCAAAAGGAGTTGTCGAATGAAACAACGCTCGCTCAAAACCAAGCTGCTGCTGCTCACCATGGGGCTCTTCCTGTTCAGCGGCATCGCCATGACGCTGATACAGTCCTCCTCCCTGCAATCACTGCGCAGCAACATCATGAACCAGACCCGCCAGGCGCTGGAACAGGAGGTTTCCCGCACCCTGCAGTTCCAGGCCGAGCGCTACGCGGTGCAGATAGCCGCCTTGCTGCAGCAGTCCTATCAGGTGCCGCTGGGGATAGCCGCTCAGCTTGAGGGCAGCATGGCCCAGTCGGATCGCATCCTCTCCCGCCCCCAGGTCGAGACCCTGCTGGGCAGTCGCTTGCAGCAGGCGAGCGGCATCAGCTCCATCTATGCCCAGTTTGAGCCCAATGGCTACGATGGCCAAGATGCCACCTGGCCGTCCGGCGCATCCCATTCAGTCCCCAACAAGGGCAGCCTGGAGATCTACTTCGTTCGCGATCAGGGCGGGAAAGTGTCGCAACAGCAGGTGGACGCCGCAGCCAGTGACGCCAAGTACGATACCTCGGTCAACGAATTCGGTATTCGCAACAGCGAGTGGTACTTGTGTGGTCGCGATACCCGTCGACCCTGTCTGATGGAACCCTACCTCTACGAGATAAGCCCGGGCAACCAGATGCTGATGACCAGCCTGACGGTGCCCATCCTCAAGGAGGGCAAGTTCGTTGGCATAACTGGTGTCGACATGAACTTGCCCATTTTCCAGCAACTGGCAGAAAGTCTGGGTAAAAGCCTGTATGACAACCAGGCCGACGTAACGCTGGTCAGCAAGCTGGGGCTCATCGTCGGCAGCAACCGTTACGCCGACAAGCTGGGCCGCCCGCTGACGGAGGCAGGGCTGACCGCGCCAACCGGACAAACGCTGAATACCGACACCGATTTCATCTTGCAGCAACCAGTGCGGATCGAGGCGGCCGATACCCAGTGGTGGCTGCTGATCAAGGTGCCCAAGGCGCTGGCCCTGAGTCAGGCCAACACCATCAGCAACCAGCTGGGCGACCTGCTGCAAGCCGCCCAGCAACAACAGCTGATTGCCGTCACCATCATCACCCTGCTGGCGCTTGGGCTGCTCATCTGGTTTATCCAGACCATCACGGCCCCGCTGTCGCTCATCAGCCGCCACGTCGCCCACCTTTCCAGCAACGAGGGGGATCTGACCCAGCAGATGCAGGTAGACACTCATCAGGAGCTGATCGAACTGGCCGGCCAGCTCAACGCCTTTCTTGGCAAGCTGCGTGGCATGGTGCAGGGCAGCAAGCAGATTGGACAGCAAGTGCGCCAGCAGGCACAGGGGATGAAGCAGACGGCCGACACCATGCGCGCCAGCCTGGATGAACAGAGCATAGAACTGGAGAGCGTGGTCAGCGCCATGCATCAAATGAGCACCACTGCTGTCAGTGTGGCGGGTTATGCGGAGCAGGCCGCCCAGGAGTCGGAGGCAGCCACCCATCACATCAACACCGCCCAGCAGACCCTGAGCCGCGCTCGTACCGAGATCCATACGCTAGTCGAGGACATGCACCAGGCCGACAAGGCGGTGGCCCAGGTGGCCCAACGCAGCACCAATATCAGCCGCATTCTGGATGTGATCAGAGCCATCGCCGAGCAGACCAACCTGCTGGCGCTCAATGCGGCCATAGAGGCGGCGCGGGCGGGAGACATGGGACGAGGCTTTGCGGTGGTGGCAGACGAAGTCCGGGCGCTCGCCACCAAGACCCGCGAGTCCACCGACGAGATAGGCCAGCTCATCGGCAGCCTGCAAACCGAGGTGAGCAGCAGCCAGCAGCTGATGAGCACAGGCATCACCCGTTCGGCCAGTACGGTCGAGGGCACGGAGCAGGCCTTCGAAGCACTCAACCGGGTGGTCGCCCAGATCCAGCAGATCCACGATCACATCAGCCAGGTCGCCACGGCGGCCGAGCAGCAGAGTGCCGTCAGCGACGACATCAACCAGAACCTGATGCGCATTGGTGATGCCGCCACCACCCTGGGACAGGAGGCCAGTGCCAGCCATCGCCTGAGCGAGGAGCTGGAGCAGGCCTCTGGCGCCCTGGCAACCCAGCTGGATCGTTTGAGAACCTGATGAGAAACAGCCATAAAAAAAGCCCGCATCGTTGCGGGCTTTTCGATCTGGTGGTCGTTACTGGGATCGAACCAGTGACCCCCTCCTTGTAAGGGAGGTGCTCTCCCAGCTGAGCTAAACGACCTGGGATTCTTGAAATGATGGTGGGTCGTGCTGGATTCGAACCAGCGACCAATTGATTAAAAGTCAACTGCTCTACCGACTGAGCTAACGACCCATCTAAATCATTTTTTTACAAACTGGTGGTCGTTACTGGGATCGAACCAGTGACCCCCTCCTTGTAAGGGAGGTGCTCTCCCAGCTGAGCTAAACGACCTGGGAATGCTTGTTGCCAAACTGGTGGGTCGTGCTGGGTTCGAACCAGCGACCAATTGATTAAGAGTCAACTGCTCTACCAACTGAGCTAACGACCCCCACCTTCTGCCTGGCACTGTTCGCCTTCGGCAAACAGTTTCAACTCTACTCACAAAACTGGTGGTCGTTACTGGGATCGAACCAGTGACCCCCTCCTTGTAAGGGAGGTGCTCTCCCAGCTGAGCTAAACGACCTGGGAATTCTGTCTCCACCTGGTGGAGAAATGGTGGGTCGTGCTGGATTCGAACCAGCGACCAATTGATTAAAAGTCAACTGCTCTACCGACTGAGCTAACGACCCTCACCACGACCAGGACCGGCTGCAATACTGCACCGGCTCTGACGGCGGCCTATATTACGGATTTATCATCCTGGCGCAATAGAAAATTCTTAAATTCAATCTGATTGTTCACTGCGCATACAAAGCGGGGCCGTATTTACAAGACTGTTACGAAAACAGTGACATACGGCAATGCTACAACTTGCTCAGACTCTGCTTGGCCAACTGGGCCGGCGAGGTATTGGGATAGCCCTTGATCACCTGCTCATAGAAGGTCTTGGCTTCCGCTTTCTTGCCATCTAGCTGTGCCAGCATACCCAGCTTCAGCAGGGCATCGGCCCGCTTGGGAGACTTGCTGAACTTGTTCGCCACGGTAGAGAACTGGGCCGCGGCACCGGTTCTGTCACCCTTGTTGAACAGCAGCTGACCGAGCCAGTAGTGGGCATTCGGCACATAGCCCGAGCTTGGGTACTGCTTGATGAACCCTTCGAAGGCGGGAATGGCCTTGTCGTAGTTCTTGTCCTTCAGCACCATGTTCACGGCCGCATCATAGGCCTGATTTTCATCCAGATTGGCGGAGTAGTTGGCCGCAGCAGCCGGGGCTGCGCTCGCACCGGCCACCGGTGTGGCGGGGGCAGCGGCAGGCTGGCTATTGGCCACCTTGTCGAGCTCCTGGTAGAGCTGGCGCTGACGCTCTTGCGACTGCTCCATCTGGTAGGTTTGCTGCTCCAGCTGGCCGCGCAGTTCGGAGACCTCCCCTTGCAGGGAATCCACCTGTTGCTGCAACTCGGCTTGCAGGCGCAGACGGGCATTGAGGGTGCGCTCCAGCAAGGCGACCCTGTCTTCCAGGCTGCCTGTGGGCATGATGGCGCCATTGTTGCCGCTGAGGGCCACGCTACCACCGCCACTGAGATCGCTCACGGGCGCAGCCGCCTGAGCGCTCAGTGCAACTAACACTGCCATCACAAGAGTTGCTTGCTTGTACACAGATTTCATTCGGATCAAACCTTAGCGTTTAGTGCAAATAAAACGGCCATCGCAATAGTCGCTTACTTATACACAAATTTCATTCGGATCAAATCGGTAGCCTCGGTGTATATAAAACGGCCATCACAATAGTCGCTTGTTTATACACAAATTTCATTCAGATCAAACCGGTAGCTTCAGTGTAAATAAAACGGCCATCGAAATGGCCGCTTGCATATACACGAATTTCATTCGGATCAAACCTTAGTAAACCAGAACCGCACGGCGGTTTTTGGCAAAGGCATCCTCGGTATGAGACATATCCAGCGGCTTCTCTTCGCCATAGCTGACGATGGAAAGCTGCTCGGCCTGCACACCCAGGGTTTGCAGATACTTGGCTACAGCCTTGGCACGACGCTCGCCCAGCGCGATGTTGTATTCCGGAGTACCGCGCTCATCGGCGTGGCCTTCGATCAACACCTTGACGGACGGACGCTCACGCAGGTAGCTGGCGTGTGCATCCAGCAGATCAGCGTACTGACCCTGAATGTCATAACCATCAAACGGGAAGTAGATCACGTTGTCGCGTTGCAGTGCTTCGAACTTCTGACGCATCTGCTCTTCCGGGGACAACATGCCGTTTGCGCCACCGGTTTGTACACCGCCCATGCCGTCGGTCATGCCTGACTCGGCGCCTGCGGCGTCGGAATCAGAAGAGGAGCTACAAGCGGCCAGGGTGAACAGTGGCAGTGCGATGGCCAAACCCTTGAGCAGTTTATTGAGTTGCATGCTATTTCCTTAAACCTTTATAACAAAACAAAAAACAATCGAATTTTTATCAATTCAAGAAGGGCGACCAAGCTGGTGCACGAATTTCACCGCTACTGGTCGGAAGCACAGCCTTGAAGCGACCATCGGTCGATACCAACGCCAGACTCTTGCGACCTTGATAGATGGTGGCATAAATGATCATGCTGCCATTGGGAGCCACACTTGGCGACTCATCCAGAGCACTCTGGGTAAGGACCAACAGGGCATTGTTTTCCATGTCCTGACGGGCAATACGGTATTGTCCCTGAACACGGGTCACCATCACCATGATTTTGCCATCAGGAGTAATGGATGCACCCTGGTTGGATTCACCTTCCCACGTCATCCGGTGAGTCATACCAGTCGCCAAATTTACGCTATAAATCTGGGGTTTGCCACCACGTTCAGAGGTGAACAACAAACTTTGCCCGTCCGGCATCCAGGAGGGTTCGGTGTCGATCACCCGGCTGGTGGTGACTCTGGTCAGCTGCTTGCTAGCGACATCAATCACATAGAGGTTCGGTGAACCATCTTTGGAGAGAACGATAGCCAAGCGACGACCATCCGGAGACCACTCAGGCGCCCCGTTAATACCACGGAAACTGGAGATCAGACTGCGCTGCTGGGTGTAGATATCCTGCACATAGATTTCGGACTTCTGGTTCTCGAAGCTCACGTAAGCCAGCTTGCTGCCATCCGGCGACCAGGCCGGAGACATCAACGGCTCGCGGGAGCGCAGCAGGGTCTTCTCGTTGTAACCATCGTAGTCGGCGATGCGCAGCTGGTACGGGAACTGGGTCCCCTGTTGCACTGAGACGTAGGCCAGACGGGTCAGGAAGGCGCCACGTTCACCGGTCAGACGCTCATAGACGATGTCGGAGATGCGGTGGGCAAACTGGCGCATCTGGGCACCCGGAATGGTCGCCATGCGGCTATCCAGGATATAACCATTGCTCTCGCCGCCCTGGGTCTTGGCCAGCTGGCCCTTCAGCACGTCGACCAGCTCGAAGTTGATCTTGTAAGTGCCGTCGCCGACAGCCGAAATAGAACCCACCACCACGGCTTCAACCCCTTGGGACGCCCAGGGAGCGAAGTTGATCTCGCCACTGGAGCTCGGGGTCTGCGGCATCTGGCCACGGGCCAGCGGTTTGAACTTGCCACTGCGCATCAGATCGTTGGAGACCACTTCCGCGATGTCCTGCGGCAGTTGCCCGTTCCCTTCCCACTTGAAGGGGGCGACGGCAATGGGACGTGCGCTATCAATACCGCCGGTGATGACGATGTCCAAGGCCGCCTGGGCACTCTGGCCCAGCAACAAACAGCCAACCAAAGCAAAAAATACTTTTCTGATCATGGCTTAAATACTCGGTTCCAATAAAAATGAGAGGTTAAATTCCTTTCTCAGCAAGACGCTGCCTGACCCCGTTTTATCATGCTTAGATGCTAGGTTCTAACTTGAGGTTGAACTCCTTCAACATCTCGAATGCCGCAGGATCCTTCGGCACTGGCAGTTGATTGGCCTTCAATACCGCCGCTTTGCCGGAACGGCATACCGCCGGGTCACCCTGGCCGTTATCTACCGATATGACAAAGCCTGTGCTGGCAAGACGTACGCCGATAGTACATGTTTTACCCCGCATGGTGGGATCCAAAATCATGTAGCGCTCGACCGTGGCCTTGATCAGCGCGGCATATTTATCGACCTCGCCCTGCGCCTGCGCCGATGCGGCCTGACTGCGAGCATTGGCCTCAGCCGACAGCTGCTGCTGCATCATGTCTTCCATCTCTTTTTGCAGCTTGGCCTCCTCGGCTGCCTTGCGCTTGCGCTCCGCCGCTATCTTGGCTTTCTTGTCAGCCTCGGCCTTGGCCTTCTTCTCTGCGTCAGCTTTTGCCTTCTTGGCGGCCTCTTCCTTGGCCTCCTTGGCTTTCTTGTCCGCTTCAGCCTTGGCCTGTTTCTCGGCCTCTGCTTTGGCTTTCTTGTCCGCCTCGGCCTTGGCTTTCTTCTCAGCCTCCTGCTTGGCCTTCTTGTCGGCTTCCGCTTTCTTGGCTGCCTCCGCCTTGGCCTGCTTCTGTTCGGCCTCTTTCTTCTCTTCCTGTTCCTTTTTCTTCTTCAGCGCCAGCGCCTTGCTCTCGGCCTCTGCCGCTTTGCGCTCAGATTCCGCCTGCTTGGTTTTGTTTTCTTCCAGCTTGCGGGCTTCCTCGGCCTTCTGGGCCTTCTCTTCCGCCTGCTTCTGTTCGGCTACCTTCTTTTGCTTCTCGGCCTCTGCCTTGCGGGTCGCCTCTTCGGCTTCCTTGCGCTTGGTTTCAGCGATGCGCAGCCGCTCCTGCTGCTGGGCCAGCTCACGCTTGGCGATGTCCGTGTCTTCCTTGTCCTTCTCTTTCTCTACCTTCTGAGGCTTGGGTTGAGATTTCTGCTGCTGGATCTGCTTGGCCTGCTCGTTGAGGAAGTTTTCGTCGAGCATGACGGCATTGACGATCTGCCCCTTCGACTCTGGCCGCTTCGGTTTGCTGAAGTCGACCCCGACCAGCAAAATGATGCCGATGATCAGGTGCAGCAGCAGCGACGCGATGAGATAACCGGAAATACCACGCTTCACGTCCATCTCCGTCAGTTCACCGGATCTGTCATCAGGCCAACCTGAGGCACGCCCGCATTCTTGAGGGCCACCATCAGCAGGATCACCTCTTCATAACGCACGGACTTGTCACCGGCCACCACCACGGGGGCGTTCTGGTTGATGGCCAGATAGCCCATGGCTTTCTCGGTGATGTATTGCTGCATCGCCTCGGGCGTGCCGCTCGGCACCGGCTCATCATCGGCCTCACCGGCCTTGATGACGTACTCGCCTTCGGTGTTGACGCTGACGATGAAGGGCGGCTTGGCATCTTCCGGCAACTGCTCGGATTCCGCCTGCGGCAGGTCAACCTTGACCCCTTGCGTGATCACGGGCGTCACCGCCATGAAGATGATAAGCAGCACCAGCATGACGTCGATATAGGGAACCACGTTGATCTCGCACACCTTCTTGCGCCGGATCCGCTGATAGGTTTGCATTACTGATCACCCTGCTGCTGTGCAATCTGACGGTTCAGTATGGTGGTGAACTCGTCCATGAAGTTGGCGTAGGCGTTCTCCAGCTTTTCTACCTTGTTGGTAAACCGGTTATAGAAAATAACCGCGGGAATGGCTGCAAACAGGCCCATGGCGGTGGCGATCAGCGCCTCCGCGATACCCGGTGCCACCATCTGCAGAGTAGCCTGCTGCACCTGACCCAGGGCGATAAAGGCGTTCATGATACCCCATACGGTACCAAACAGACCGATATAGGGGCTGATGGAACCGACGGTCGCCAGCACTGGCAGGTTGGATTCCAGCTCGTCCACCGCACGGGAAAGCGATACCCGCATGGCACGATAGGTACCGTCCATCACCGCATCCTGGCCGCGAGCGCCGGCCTTGAGCAGGCGGGCATACTCCTTGAAGCCGGAATAGAAGATGTCTTCCATGCCTTCGATGTCATCGCGGCGGGAAGATGACTCCTGGTAGAGACGGTTGAGGTCGACCCCGGACCAGAAGCGGTCTTCAAACTGCTCCGATGCGATATTGGCCGCCTTGATGACCTTGGAGCGTTGGAAGATCAGCGCCCAGGAGACAACCGACATACCCATCAGGGTCATCATGACCAGTTTTACCAACAGGCTGGCTTGCCAAAACAGGCCAATAAACGAAATTTCAGCGTGCACTTAACAGCACTCCCTTCACATTTTCAGGTATTGCAACAGGTTTCATATGCAGATGACTGACACAGGCTATCTGTACCATGGCCTGGGTGATCAGTCGTCCATCAGCCGCCAGGATCCGTTGTGAGAAGCGCATGGATGCACGTTTCACTTCAGTCACTTGCGTTAACACAGTCAAAAGCTCATTAAAACGGGCCGCCGAGCGGAAATCGATCTCTGTTCGACTCACCACAAACGCGAATCCGGCTTGCAGCAAGACATCCTGTTCGATGCCGCCGCTGCGCAGAAACTCGGTGCGAGCACGTTCCATAAACTTGAGATAATTGGCGTTGTAGACGATGCCCCCGGCGTCCGTGTCTTCGTAGTAGACACGCACCGGAAACTCAGAGACTTCCCCCATAAAAATCTGTGATCCATTCGACAGTCAGATGGGGGGCTATCATAGCGCAGGGCTGAATAGGAAAGAAGCAGGGGGAGACAGGGAAATCCTGCCTCCCCCCGTTTTTTATGAAAGGAAATAGCCTTGAGTCAACCAGAGCCCATATAACAAACTGGGCCAAGCGAGCCAGGGGCAAAACAGCACGCGGCCGATGAGGCTGCGGGGATGGAATCCCAGCCCGTGCATCACGCCGCAACAGACCGCCCACATCAGCCAGGGCGCGAGCAACAGCCCATGCTCACTGGTGTTGGCGGCCACCAGGTTGGGGGCCTGCAAAATAGCGACGGCCAACAGGGCCGCCGCTACCAATATCAACCCCTGCCAGGGTTGGCGCTCCAGAGGAGCCGCCAACCGGGCGAGTCGATCACTTGTTTTCATCGATCTGACGATCCATGTTCTCGGTGTGTTCCAGCCAGAGCGCATTGATGATGCCAAACGCACAAGCCAGCAGCAGACCCAGGATCCAGGTGAAATACCACATATCAGGGCACCTTCTTAGTAGAGCGATTGTTGGTTGTCTTCGATGTGCTTGTTGCTCACCCGGCCAAACATCTTGATGTAGGTCCAGATGGTGTAAGCCAGCACAGTCGGGACGAAGATGGCCGCGACCACTGTCATCACCTTGAGGGTGTTGAAGGAGGCGGTGGCATCCCACATGGTCAGACTCTGCGATGGCTCCAGGCTGGACGGCATGATGAAGGGGAACATGGAGAAGCCCGCCGTCAATATGATGCCCGCAATGGCCAGGGAGGAGCACAGGAATGCCAGCCAGCCCTTGCCAATCTTGGCAGCGGCAGCCGTCAGCACGCACATCGCCAGACCCAGCGCGGGAGCGATCATCATCCAGCTATAGAGGCTGTAGTTCTGCATCCAGGCACCGGCCTGCACCACGACCTCCTTGTGCAGGGGGTTGGTCACGGCATCGGTCGCGGCGCCGCTGACCACCACATAACCGTCCATGCCACTGACCCAGACACCGGCCAGCGCGAAGGTGACCAGCGTCAGCAGGGAGAAGATCATGGCAGCGGTACGGGAACGAGCCAGCACCTCACCCTCGGTCTTCATCATCAGCCAGGTAGCGCCCTGGGTAACAATCATGAACAAGCTCACCAGACCGGCCAGCAGACCGAACGGATTGAGCAGGCCGAAGAAATTGCCGTGATAGGTCAGCATCAGGAACTGGTTGAAGCTGAACGGCACACCCTGCAGCAGGTTGCCAAAGGCGACCCCGAAGATGACGGGAGGAACGGCACTGCCGATGAACAGGGCCCAATCCCAGTTGGTACGCCATTTGGCGTCTTCACGCAGGGAACGGTACTTGAAACCGACCGGACGGAAGAAGAGCGCCATCAGGGTCAGTATCATAGCGATGTAGAAGCCGGAGAAGGCCGCCGCATACACTATGGGCCAGGCCGCGAACAGGGCTCCGCCCGCCGTGACCAGCCATACCTGGTTGCCTTCCCAGTGCGGGCCCATGGTGTTGAGCATCACCCGACGCTCCACATCCTTCTTGCCGACGAAGGGGAGCAGTGCGCCCACCCCCATATCGAAACCGTCGGTGATGGCGAAACCGATCAGCAAGACACCGACCAGCACCCACCAGACCAGACGCAACATTTCGTAATCAAACATGGGTTACTCTCCTTATGCCTTGCTCTGTTCGAAGTGGTACTTGCCCGTCTTCAGGCTGCTTGGGCCCAGACGCGCATACTTGAACATCAGGTACATCTCTATGATGAGCAGCACCGTGTAGAACAGGCAGATCCCGATCAGGGAGAACCAGATCTCGGACGCAGGCACGTTGGATGCAGAGACAGAGGTCGGCAGCACTTCGGCTATGGTCCAGGGCTGACGGCCATATTCCGCGACGAACCAGCCGCATTCGATGGCGATCCAGGGCAGCGGGATACCCCACAGCAGCGCCTTGAGCAGCCATTTGCGCTCACCGATCTTGTGGCGAGTGCTGTCATAGAAGGCCAGGCCGATCAGCAGCAGCATCAGCATGCCGCAGGCAACCATGATGCGGAAGGCGAAGAACAGCGGTGCAACCTGCGGGATGGAGTCATCCACGGCAGCCTTGATCTGTTCGTCGGTCGCGTCGGTCACGTTGTTGGTGTAACGCTTGAGCAGCAAACCGTAGCCCAGATCCTGCTTCACTTCATCGAAGCGGGCACGGGTATCGTCGGACTTGTCGCCGGATTGCAGCTTGGTCAGCAGGTCATAGGCGGTCATGCCGTTGCGCACGCGCAGCTCATGCTCGCTCTTCAGATCCTTGAGGCCGGTCACCTGGCCATCCAGGGAACGGGTGGCGATGATGCCGAGCGCATACGGGATCTTGATGGCGTAATCGGTGCGCATCTCTTCCTGGTTCGGGATACCGAACAGGGTAAAGGATGCAGGAGCCGGTTCCGTGTTCCACTCGGCCTCGATGGCCGCCAGCTTCACCTTCTGCACTTCACCCGTCTCGTAGCCGGACTCGTCACCTAGGATCAGCACAGAGAGGATGGAGGCCATACCGAAGGCCGCTGCGATGGCGAAGGAGCGACGGGCGAAGGCCACATCACGATTCTTCAGTAGGTAATAGGAAGAGATGCCCAGCACGAACATGGCGCCCGTGGTATAGCCGGCCGCGACCGTGTGGACGAACTTGACCTGGGCAACCGGGTTGAACACCAGTTCGGCGAAGCTCACCATCTCCATCCGCATGGACTCGAAGTTGAACTCGGCACCGACCGGGTTCTGCATCCAGCCGTTGGCGACCAGGATCCAGAGGGCGGAGAGGTTGGTCCCCAGCGCCATCAACCAGGTCGAAGCCAGATGTTGACGCTTGGTCAGGCGATCCCAACCAAAGAAGAACATGCCGACGAAGGTGGATTCCAGGAAGAAGGCCATCAAGCCTTCGATGGCCAGCGGGGCCCCGAAGATATCGCCGACATAGTGGGAGTAATAGGCCCAGTTGGTACCGAACTGAAACTCCATGGTCAGCCCTGTGGTAACCCCGAGGGCGAAGTTAATACCAAACAACTTGCCCCAGAACTTGGTCATGTCCCGGTAGACAGGGTTGTTGGTCATCACATAGACAGATTCCATGATCGCCAGAATGAAGGCCATTCCGAGCGTCAGGGGTACAAACAGGAAGTGATAAAGGGCCGTCGCAGCGAATTGGAACCGCGATAGGTCTACCACATGCTCAGCAATCATGATGTTTCCTCACCGATTATTGGCACGGCTATTTTAAGTTTTAAGGACAAAGCTTCCGTTGGAAGTCCCCGAATGATCGGTCACGCTCCAGTTTGCACTGGCGACCGGATTCGACTGCTACCAGCATTAACAACAAGGCAATACACAGGAACAAAAAAAGCTAATGTTTAACAATTGCAAAACAATCAGACTTGCTTTATTCCCGCCCATAATGACCGATGTTTTATATCACCTTTATTTGATTGAAATCAATGTAAAACCATCACCAATACATGCCTTTCAAAGGCATTTTCACGTCGCGTTCCATTTAATTTGGAGAGCTGCGTCACAAAAAACACTAAATCGCAAATCATTGATTTAAATCAAATTTAATATCATCACCAATAAGTGACGCTTCTGTTAAAAAACAACGTTCAAGCGGATTTTCATAATGTTTCCCTACCCTTGGCAGCCCGCCGCTAAATCCAATTAAAAACCAGTAAAAACGCATGTTCATGCTAATTCGACAACCCAAACAAATGATTAGTTAATCTAATCTGATATGGGTAATTTTTCTTGTTTGTCCGAGTCCGACAGAGCTCCTACAATGCGCCTCGCAGTGAGGGCATACCCTTGGATACAGGCCGGTCAATCTGGGTTCCCGGTACGTATTCGATGAACATTTCGAACCTGTCTATTGGAATTTAAGATGAAAAAGTTTGTTGCTAAAACCATCCGTTACTACAAGCTTTCGTTCGTTCAGCTCTATCAAATGAACCGACTCTGAGGTCTCGCGACGGCTCCTCTGTTTTTTTCCGGTCTGTGTCCAGACGCACTCACTGTCTGTGAACATCCATCCTGAATTGTCTTTGCCCACCGCATCCGCCGTGGGCTTTTTTTTGCCCGGATAACAAAAAACCGCCCTTGATGGCGGTTTTTTGTTCAAATAGCTGTTTTCACCTTTCATCTGGCCGTTGCAAGCCAAAATGCGCATATGCTCTCGGTGTCGCCATCCGCCCTCTGGGTGTACGTTGCAGATAGCCCTGCTGGATCAGATAGGGCTCCAGCACATCCTCGATAGTGTCTTTCTCTTCGCCGATGGCGGCCGCCAGGTTATCGAGACCCACAGGCCCCCCCAGAAACTTGTCTATCACAGCCAACAATAGCTTGCGGTCCATGAAGTCGAAACCTTCATTGTCCACGTCCAGCATGTCCATGGCTCGGGCCGCTATGGGTCCGTCTATCCGGCCATCAGACTTGACCTGGGCAAAATCGCGCACGCGACGCAACAGACGGTTGGCAATCCGCGGAGTACCGCGGGAACGACGAGCCAATTCCAAGGCGCCGTCACTGGTCATCTCCAGCCCCAGGCAACGGGCGCTGCGGGAGACGATGTCGGTCAGATCCTTGACGTTGTAGAACTCCAACCGCTGCACTATGCCGAAACGATCCCGCAGCGGGCTGGTCAGGGAGCCGGCCCGGGTAGTGGCGCCGATCAAGGTAAAGGGAGGCAAGTCGAGTTTGATGGATCGGGCGGCGGGGCCCTCCCCTATCATAATGTCGAGCTGGTAATCCTCCATCGCCGGATAGAGCACCTCCTCCACCACTGGGCTCAGCCGGTGGATCTCGTCGATAAACAGCACGTCATTGGGTTCGAGATTGGTGAGCAGCGCCGCCAGATCGCCGGCCTTTTCCAGCACAGGGCCCGAAGTGGTCTTGATGTTGACCCCCATCTCGTTGGCGACAATGTTCGCGAGCGTGGTCTTGCCCAGACCCGGCGGGCCGAAGATAAGCAGGTGATCGAGTGCTTCACCACGCTGGCGCGCCGCCTCGATGAAGATCTCCATCTGCTCGCAGACGGGATCCTGGCCAGTGTAATCGGCCAGCATCTTTGGCCGTATGGCCCGATCGATGATTTCATCCTCACGCACGCCGGTGGCGGAAATGAGACGGTCCGCTTCAATCATTGCCTACCTCACACCAGACTACGCAGGGATTCACGGATGATATCTTCCACCGACATACCATCGATGGCTATCTTGCTGACGATCTGGCTGGCCTGCTGCGGCTTGTAGCCCAGAGCCACCAGCGCGCTGGCCGCCTCTTCGCTCGCATCGGGCGCCCGCAGCCTGCTCTCTTTGGGCGGCAGGCTGATCTCGGCCGGCGAGAAGAGATCGTGGCTGACCCAGCCCTTGAGCCTGTCCTTCATCTCCACCACCAGCCGCTCGGCTGTCTTCTTGCCCACGCCAGGCAATTTGACCAGGGAGCTTATCTCCTCACGCTCGACACTCAGCACGAACTGGGTGGCCGTCATGCCGGAGAGGATGGCCAGCGCCAGCTTGGGGCCGACGCCGTTGGTCTTGATCAGCTCGCGAAACAGCGCCCGCTCTTGCTTGTGATTGAAGCCATACAGCAGCTGGGCATCCTCACGCACCACGAAGTGGATGTGAATGGTCGCTTCCTTGCCGATCTCGGGCAGATCATAGAAGCAGCTCATGGGCATCTGTACCTCATAGCCCACGCCCCCGACTTCCAGCAGCACCTCGGGGGGTTGTTTCTCAATGACTACGCCTCTCAAGCGACCAATCACGGCTCTCTCCTCGCCAAACCATCTATCTGTAAATTGGGTCATAGCATAAAGAATAACTGGATAAGTATCCAGCATAGGGCGGCGGAGTACGGCAGAGGATTCTCGGCATCTTCACGCTTTCGGAGCCATGCTTGGATCGGATCTGAGCAGTAACTTTATTTTCCACCGGGAATGGCAAATGTTTGCCATTAAGAGAACACTGAACTGGGTTTGTTCGGAACCAAGGAAGGTCCTTCATCATGAAAATTGTCACTACATCGAATCTGGGGCTGACTATCCTGCTCGGCTGCACACTGGGCATGGGGGTAATCGGCTGGTATGGCAGCCAGCGGCTGGCCGATTTGCTCTCCTATGTATTGGGTGCTGCCTGGCAGACCGCCGATGGCGCCATGGAGGGATCCATAGAACTCGGCAACCAGTCGCTTTATATCCAGAAAATGCTCAGAGGCATGCCACTCGACGAGCCCGAGCTGCAACGGGCCAGAGAGGCAGCCACAGATGCCCTGCGCCGGGTAGGTGAAGGTCATCTCATCGATGAGACGGCAATCAACACCATGGACCAGCACCAGCAGGATTATCGGCAACAGCAGGACAAGCTGCTGACGCTCTATCGTACCTATACCGGCGTCGATCAGGCGCTGCGCACCAGCTCGGAACGCATGTCCCGTCTCTCCACCCAACTGGAAGTGGTCGGCGATGGCGCAGTCGAGAGCCTCACCCAGTCGCCGGATCAGGCCATCAGCTGGAATGGCGGCCTCGCCACCCGCTGGCAAGCGGCCGACGGCGGTATGGAGGCCAACATCGGCTTCCTGCGCCAGCTCTATGCGCTGGAGAAGATGCAAAGCGAAGGCCCGACCCCCGCCATCCAGGTCGAGTTGAAGGAGGCGACCCGCTTCTATCAGGAGGCGGTCGATGGCATGCTGGCCACGGGGCTGTTCGATATCCCGGGTGAGGGGGAGTTCGCCGGCCAGTCGCTGGCGGTACAATACCGGGCCCTGCAGGCCGACAATCAGCGACTGATGAGCCAGTGGATTGCCGCCCTGAGCGATTACCAGAGCCAGCTGGCGCTATACGAGAGCAGTGCCGAACAGCTCAAGCAGGTGCTGGTCAAGGTCGAGGCCAAGGGTGATGCCACGGTCGAGGATCAGGTGAATCAGCTCAATACCATCATCGGCCATACCAGGAACCTGATCCTGAGTGGCCTGGTGATTAGCCTGTTGATCGTCGCCCTCTGCGGTTTCTGGCTGGTTCGCACCATAGTCAGACCCCTATTGCAGGTCAATCAGCGCATGCAGGACATAGCTGCTGGTGATGGCGATCTCAACGCGCGGATCAATCTCAAGCGGGACGATGAGATAGGCTCGCTGGCGAGCAGTGTGGATCGCTTCATCGAGAAGCTGCAGAAGATAATCAGCTCCACCATGGACAACAACCAGCATATCAGCGACCACGTGCACACCTCGGTCAACCGGGTCGAGGCCATCAGCCAGAGCAGCCGCCAGACCGCCGAACATGCCCAGGCGCTGCACCACGACAGCGAGCAGATGGTGCAGGTCGCCACCTCCATCTCGGACAGTTGCAGCCTGGCGGCGCAAAACGCCAACGAGGTACGCCAGCTTACCGCCGAGAGCAGTCAGTACGTGACCTCCGCCAGCAACGGCATGCAGCGGGTAGTTGTGGAGGTGGGCGAGTGCGCCAACGCCATCAACGCCCTCAAGGAGCAGGCGAGCCAGATTGGCCAGATCATCTCCACCATCAGCAGTATCTCGGAGCAGACCAACCTGCTGGCGCTCAACGCTGCCATCGAGGCGGCCCGGGCCGGCGAGATGGGCCGGGGCTTTGCCGTGGTGGCCGACGAGGTGCGCACCCTGGCCAACCGTACCGCCTCCTCCAGTGCCGAGATCACCGAGGTGATCAACAGCATTCAACAGCAGACCGAGAAGGCCTACCTGATGATGCAGCGCAACCTGAAAACCGTGGAGTCGGGCATGCAGGATTCCGACAACACCAAGCAGATCCTGTTCAAGGTGGAAGAAGCCATCGACCATCTGGCCGGCATGGTACAGCAGGTGGCGGATGCCACCGGCCAGCTCTCCCACACCCTGAGCCACACCTCGGACAAGGTCTCCGGCATCAGCCTGCAAGCCCAGACAGGTGAACAGGAGGCGCAGGAATGCCTGCAACTCGCCTCCTCCCTGCACCAGGCAAGCCTGCTGCAACAACGACTGCTGTCGCAATTTCGGGTCTGACACGGGCGGGGGCCCGGCCCCCGCTTTCTCCCGCTGCGCTAAATTTAGCCCTTGGGCCGCAAGGCCCTCCCTGTTAAAATTCCGCTCTTGAATTTATCCAGGGCCCCGCGGCCCGTCTTATCTAAGGTCACGAGCGATGCGTACCAGCCAATACCTGCTTTCCACTCTCAAGGAAACCCCGTCCGACGCCGAAGTCGTCAGCCATCAGCTGATGCTGCGCGCCGGCATGATCCGCAAACTGGCCTCCGGCATGTATGCCTGGCTGCCGTCCGGCCTGCGGGTACTGAAAAAGATCGAGAACATTGTTCGCGAAGAGATGAACAATGCTGGTGCCATCGAAGTCTCCATGCCGGTGGTACAACCCGCCGAGCTGTGGCAGGAGTCCGGCCGCTGGGATGACTACGGTCCCGAGCTGTGCCGCCTGACCGACCGTCACAACCGTCCCTTCGTGCTGGGCCCGACCCACGAAGAGGTGATCACCTCGCTGGTGCGTTACGAAGTGAACAGCTACAAGCAGCTGCCGCTCAACCTCTACCAGATCCAGACCAAGTTCCGCGATGAAGTACGCCCCCGTTTCGGTGTGATGCGTGGTCGCGAGTTCCTGATGAAGGACGCCTACTCCTTCCACATCGACAAGGCCTCGCTGATCGAGACCTACGAGCGGATGCATGCCGCCTACTGCGCCGCCTTCACCCGCATGGGGCTGAACTTCCGTCCGGTGCAGGCCGATACCGGCTCCATCGGCGGTACCGGTTCCCACGAATTCCAGGTGCTGGCTGAGAGCGGTGAAGATCTGATTGCCTTCTCCGATACCTCAGATTACGCCGCCAACATCGAGATGGCCGAAGCGCTGGCACCCGCTGGTGAGCGCGCTGCCGCGACCAAGGCCCTGACCAAGGTTGCCACCCCGGCTGTTCACACCATAGATGACGTCGCTGCTTTCCTGAGCGTGGCACCGACCGCCATCGCCAAGACCCTGCTGGTACTGGCAGAGGAAGATGAGCACGGCAAGCAGGCCGTCATCGCGCTGGTACTGCGTGGCGATCATGAGCTAAACGAGATCAAGGCCGAGAAACTACCGGGTGTTGCCAACCCGCTGACCTTCGCCAACGACGAGCAGATTAAAGCTGCCGCCGGTTGCGATGCGGGCTCCATCGGCCCGGTCGGCTTTGCCGGTCGCATCATCGTCGATCGCAGCGCAGCCCAGCTGAGCGATTTTATTTGCGGCGCCAACGAGACCGGCTTCCACCTGACCGGTGCCAACTGGGATCGCGACATTGCTACCTATGACGTTGCCGACCTGCGCAACGTGGTGGAAGGCGACCCGAGCCCGTGCGGCCAGGGCAAGCTGCTGCTCAAGCGCGGTATCGAAGTGGGCCACATCTTCCAGCTGGGTACCAAGTACTCCGAAGCGATGAAGGCGAGCGTGCTGAACGAAGGCGGCAAGTCCGTCACCATGGAGATGGGTTGCTACGGTATCGGGGTTTCCCGTCTGGTGGCCGCCGCCATCGAGCAGAACAACGACCAGTACGGCATCATCTGGCCGGACGCCATAGCCCCGTTCGAAGTGGCCATAGTGCCGATGAACATGCACAAATCCGAGCGAGTGGCCGAGCAGGCACAGCAGTTCTACGCCGAGCTGAAGGCCGCCGGTGTGGATGTGCTGTTCGATGACCGCAAGGAGCGCCCGGGCGTCATGTTCGCCGACATGGAGCTGCTGGGTGTGCCGCACGCCATCGTCATCGGTGATCGCGGTCTGGACAACGGCGTGGTGGAGTACAAGTGCCGCCGCTCCGGCGAGAAGCAGGAAGTGGCGATCAAAGAGATCGTTGCCATGCTCAAGGCCAAGCTGGGTCGTTAATTCCGCCCCCCTTGCCAACATAAAAAAGCGCGCCTGATGGCGCGCTTTTTGTTTCTGCTGTACCTGACGAGAGGAAGCGGATGGCAGGGCTCTGCCTCAGCCATTGCGACCGATAAAGAGATCGGTCACATGGCAGCTACTTCTGGCCTCCAGCGCATCCAGCATGTAGGCCGCCGCATCTTCCGGGGTCATGAAACCGCTGGGGTCAACGTGCTCCGAGTTGTCCCAGAATTCGCTACGGATCCCGCTCGGATAGAGGTTGACCAGCCGCAGGGGCGAGCTTTTCAGTTCGGCGCGCAAGGACTCCAGGAAGCCCCGCATCCCCCACTTGGAGGCGCAATAGAGGCTCTCGTTCGCCTTGCCCACCTGAGCGGCGGAGGAGAGCACGTTGGCCAACACTCCGCCCTTGTCGCCGATAAGCCGTACCGTCTGCTGGGCCACCAGAATGGTGGAGATAAGATTGCTCTCCACCACCCGGCGGATCTGCTCGGCGGTATAGACACCGACCGGACCAAACTCGCCCACGCCGGCGCAGTGCAGCACCAGCTCGGGCAAACCGCCCCACTCCACCGCGGCGGCAAACGCCACGTCAACTTCCTCGTGGTGCGCCAGATCGGCGGCTATGCCGATCACGGCGCTACCGAGCAGCCGCTCCTGTTCCTGCAACCGCTGATAACGACGCCCCATCATGGAGACCTGATGACCGCGTTCAACCAGTCCTATCGTCAGAGCACGACCCAGCCCGGATCCCGCCCCCGTCACTATGATGTGGCCCATTATCGCTCCTCGTCGTCAGCTGACGGTCAGATTAGAAAGTGAATTCGCCGCCGATGAACCAGCCATCAACCCGCTGATCAACGCGATCGAAGTCCATGCTTGCATCTCGCCAGCCGGCACGCACCTTGAGGGGGACGGAAGCGAACTTGTAGGAGCCACCCAGACGGTAGTCATAGTTGTCGGCATCCTGCACGCGGGCATCGCCGAAGGCGGCAAAGCCGGTACCCGGGATGCGCACTTCGGCACCCGTGTAAGCCATCAGCACATCCTTGTCATAGGAGTAGTGCTGGGTGTTGAAATCGCCATCGTAACGACGGCCGGTCAGACCCAGGTCAATCTGGAACAGGTCGTTGTTGAACAGGCGATAGTAGAGGCTCAGGTCGTAGGCCATCAGATCGTTATTGAGGGCACCGCCGCTGGTACCGAAATCGGACATCTCGAACTTGGCGTTGGGCAGCAGAATGATGCCGTGCTCCAGTTGCAGATAGCCGCTCCAGTTGTAATTTTCGTCATAGCTGCCGTTGGCCCCGACACCGTTGATCTGGCCGCTGCCCTGCGCGTTCCATACATCGGTACCGGCAGCGATACGCCAGTCATCAGCAGCCATGGCAGCTTGGCTGAACAGGGCCAGCACACAACCGGCAATCAAGGTCTTCTTCATCATGTCACTCTCTTATGGACTGGAAAGGCCATCATTTTACCCAGTGCGACGGGAATACACAGTGTAAAAAACTGAACAAGCGTCCATTAATGTCAGTGCTGCATGCCTGCCATGGGTTCAATTGGCTTTACCGGCAGGCTCAATTCCAGCTTCTGACCGTCATCCATGGTCAGGGTCAGCGGGAAGGGAGTGCCCTGAGACAGCTCGCGCACCTCGAACAGCATGATGTGGAAGCTGCCGGGTTTGAGCGCCACTTCCCCTTTTGCCGGCACTTCTATGCTCTCGACCTGGCGCATCTTCATGACCCCGTTCTCGTGCAGATGGGTGTGCAGTTCGGCCCGGCCCACCTCGGGCGAGGCGGCGGCGACCAGCTTCACCGATTTGTCGGCGTCATTTTTCAGCACCAGAAAGGCGGCTGTATTGGGAGAACCGGGTGGCAGCAGACGCACATAGCCATCAACGGCATCGACCTTGGCCAAAGCCGGCGCCGCCAGACCCAGGGCCAGCAGGGAATAAAACGCACGTTTAAACATGGTTGAAATCCTTTTATGATGTTGTTAAACGCCGTGAAGATTACCGCAGCGGTAAGCTTTTGACAGCCTGTGATAACAAGGATTTAGACATGGACCCCATTATCGTTGCAGAGCAGCAGGATGGTTTGCTCACCCTGACCCTCAATCGCCCCGACAAGCGCAACGCCCTCAATACCGAGATGTATCTCGCCCTCACCGCAGCACTACGCCAAGCGACACAAGATGACGCCGTGCATGTGTTGCTGATACAGGGACAAAGCGATTGCTTCACCGCCGGCAATGACCTGGCCGATTTTATGGGCAAATCCAGCCTGGATGCCGATGACCCCATTTTGCAGTTCCTGCACACCCTGGCGGATTTTCCCAAACCCGTCATAGCTGCGGTCGCTGGCCCCGCCGTCGGCATAGGCACCACCCTGCTGCTGCACTGCGATCTTGTCTATCTGGCGGACAACGCCCGGCTGCAACTGCCGTTCGTCGAGCTGGGGCTGGTGCCGGAGTTTGCCTCCAGTCTGCTCTTGCCCCGCGCCGTGGGCCATCTGAAGGCGGCGGAGCTCTTGCTGCTGGCCGAGGCCATCGATGCCTGTGAGGCGCTGCGTCTGGGCCTTGCCAACCGGGTGGTGGCCACCGATGCGCTGCTGGCCCTGGCCCGTGAGCAGGGTTTGAAACTGGCGGCCAAACCGCCAAAGGCGCTACAGAAGAGCAAGGCCCTGCTCAAGCAGGAGCTCAGGCAGGCGGTGCACTTCGTCATCGATCTGGAGGCGCGCGCCTTCTCCCTCGCCCTGCAAGGGGAAGAAGCGCAGCAGCGGATCGCGCAAAGGCTCAAGCCTAGAGGCTAATCCTCAGTTGAGGCGAAAACGGCCGATCAGCTCGCAGCCCTGCACCTTGTCCTGCAGCTGGATCAATTTGGCGATCTCGGGATTGGGGTGACGCTTGAGGAAGGAGATGAGCGCCGCCCGGCAGCAACCCAGCTCACTGATGAGAGCTTCACACCCCAGGTTTGGGCACTGGGGCACCAACGCTGTCACCAGCTCGGAGGCGAGCTTGAGGTAGCGCAGCTCATAAGCGGGCTCCTCCATGGCGCGCCAGAAGTCGGCAAGCCGATGGCAGGTGGCCACCCGCATGCTGGCCAGTTCGTCCAGATCTTCATCGACCAGTTCGTACACTTCGGCAAGCGCCTGCTGATAGAGACAGATGGCGGCGCCGAGCGCCCCGGCCCCCAATGCGTTTTCGGCCTCCAGCATGTAGCGCTGCCAGACATGATTCGTCATGACGGTCTCCCGAGTCTATGGGTGGGATCCTCATCATGCCCAGTCGAGAATGAATATCAACCCGATATTTTGTGCAGGTTTTAACCAGAAAAGCCTCGCCGGGTTGGCATAGCCCTTCTCATGTCTTACCATCCGGGTTCATCATCTGGCCTCCACCGTCAGGACCCCGTCTTCATGTTGCGACCCCGTTTACCCCAGGATCTGGGCTGCTCGACCCTGTGCGTGCCCCGCCTGCTGGTCTGGATCTATTAGCTGCGCTCCTCGCGCCATTCATCCTGTCCATTCAACGAGGAACACAGCCATGACACACTGCCAACACTGGTCGCAGGTCGAATACCTGCATCTGACGGTGACCAATCCCAACATCTGCCTCAAGGGGCGGCACAGCTACTACTCGGGGGCCTGGGACGGCCTGTTCGAGGAAGAGGCCGTGCGCTATCTCTATGGCGACAACTTTAGCCGCAGCCCAGACACCGGCTGGAAGCCGCTCTGGCACATAGACAAGCTCCACATAGGCGACTATGTGCAAATCGCCGCCGGCGTGAAGATCATCATGGGGGGCAACCACACCCACAACCCGGCCTTCATCAGCACCTATCCGTTTGCCGATCTGGATGCCCTCCAGCGCAGCTACCTCCCCGCCGGCGATACCCGTATCGGCAACGATGTCTGGATAGGAATGGAAGCCATGATAATGCCGGGCGTCACTATCGGGGATGGCGCCATTATCGCCGCCCACAGCCTGGTGACGCGGGACGTACCGGCCTACAGCATGGTGGCAGGCACGCCAGCCAGAGTGATCCGCCAGCGCTTTGGCTCGGACGAGATTGCCCGGCTACAGGCGCTCGCCTGGTGGGACTGGCCCGATGAACAGGTGCAAGCCCTGCTGCCGCTGATCCAGCAAGGCGAGGTGGTCTTGCTGGAACAAGCCGCCGCCCGCTGGCAACCGGCCGAACAGTCGTGACGACACCAGAGCGGGGTGCCAGGCACCCCGCTCTAGTGACTGGTTTGGCTGTTGCTCAGCTGCCACTGCGCGACTGATTGACCCGGCACTGCTTGCCGGGATAGCCGGGCAGATCCCCCGCCTTGCTGCTGCACGCCAGCCGCTTGGCCTGATAGAGACGATCCGCCAGATTGACGCCATCGACCGGCAACCAGTCCATCTGCTGGCCGAGCCAGCTGGCCCAGGCAAACTCGACAAAATAGACCTGATCCCGCTTCTCGAAATAACCCGCATCCTGCAGCATGCCCGCCACGGTCCGGTAGGGGTAATCCGACAGCTCGCCGATATGGGCAGGCAACTGCTCCGGTGTCAGGGGAGATCCCTTCTCATCCTTGAGCCAGGCCCAGTGATTGCCCTGCATCTGGCTCCAGAAGCTGGACTTGTCCTGCAGCCGCGCGATCACCTTGACCCTGGCCTGCTTCACTCCCAGTTGCCACAGCGCCTTGGTGAGGTGATGCCTGTCCACTAGCCAGTAGCCACCATCCGGTGCTATGACGATGGGGATCTCTTTCTTTTTCATCACTTTATCAAGCTGCTTAATGCTCTTGCCCGCCAGTTCTGCCTGAGTATTGTCGACCTGGATCTGGCCGACCCCGCCCTGGGTCGGGTGCAGCTGATCTATGTTCACCTCGCACCAGCTGCCGACCTGAGTCTCGCGCTCACAAGGCGCCAGCGCCCAGGCGCCCTGACTGATGGCCAAGGCCAACAGGATCCATGCTCTCATCGTTCACTCCTCTTCCCCTGATCGCAGATCAGCGGGTCAAATAAGGTTCCATACCATCCCTGAAATCCAGGGACTCATACTGGCGGTCTGACCAGCAAAGGGGATATCATGATTTCCCGTCTGCCGGCGATCATTTCTCGCCGAGTTTTCTCCCCGCTTCACACTATTTGAAGGATTAGCCATGAAAGGATGGAGTCCCTTGCTGGCCCTGCTGAGTTGTGCCTGTGTCCAGGCCGCCGATGTTCCGCCCGGCACTCAACTCGCCGCCGAACAGACCGTCGTACGTCATCTGAAAGATGAACCGGCGAGCCTGAGCCCGCTAAAACTGGTCGGCCTGCCCGAACTGCAGGTATTGCGGGATCTCTACGAGGGGCTGCTGACCCAGGGACCGGACGGCAAGGTGCTGCCTGGCGTGGCCGCCAGCTGGGACAACAAGGACAATCAGCAGTTTACCTTCCATCTGCGACCGGATGCGCGCTGGTCAAACGGCGACAAGGTCAAGGCTGCCGACTTCGTCTACGGCTGGCGCAAACTGGTTGATCCGAAAGAAGCCGCGACCTTCGCCTGGTTTGCCCAGCTGGCCCGCTTCGACAAGGTGGACGAGATAGTGGCCGGCAAGCTTGCCCCCAGCGAACTTGGGGTCAAGGCGCTCGACGAGCACACGCTGCAGGTGACCCTCTCCCAGCCAGTCCCCTATTTCCTGAGCCTGCTGACCCATCCCAGCCTGTCCCCCCTGCATCAGGCCAGCATGGAACAGTACGGCAGCCAGTGGACCCAGCCGGGTAAGCTGGTCGGCAACGGCGCCTTCGTGCTGAGCCACCGGGTGGTGAACGAGAAGCTGGAGCTGACCCCCAACCCCTATTACTGGGATCGCGCCCATACAGTGCTGACCAAGGTTACCTTCGTGCCCATCAACCAGGAAACGGCCGCCACCAACCGCTACCTGGCCGGGGATCTGCACATCACGGAGTCCTTCCCCAAGGAGCAGTATCACAAGCTGATGCAGCAGATCCCGGGGGAGGTTCATACCCCGGATCAACTCGGCACCTATTACTACGCCTTCAACACCCAACAGCCGCCGCTGAACGATGTGCGGGTGCGCAAGGCGCTCTCCTACACCATCGACCGCGGCCTCATCGCCGCCAAGGTGCTGGGCACGGGCGAGAAACCGGCCTATCACTTCACCCCGGACGTGGTGGCCGGTTTCGAGCCCAAGGCCAACCTGCTCTCCAGCAGCAGCCAGCAGGCGCTGGATGAGAAAGCCAAGGCACTGCTCAAGGAGGCCGGTTACGGCCCGGGCAAGCCGCTCAAGCTCACCCTGCTCTACAACACAGCGGAAATTCACAAGAAGATGGCGCTGGCCATCGCCAACCTCTGGAAGCAGAAACTGGGCGCCCAGGTCGAGCTCACCAATCAGGAGTGGAAAACCTATCTCGACAGCCGCCAAAGCGGCCAGTTCGAGGTGATCCGCTCCTCCTGGGTGGCCGATTACAACGATCCCTCCGCCTTCCTCGGTCTGTGGGGCTCCCACCACAGCGGCAACATGGCCCGCTTCGCCAACGCCGGCTACGATGCCCTGCTGACCAAGGCGGCCAGCAGCCAGGATCCCCGCGAGCGGGCCCGGCTGTTCGATGAAGCCGAAACCATATTGCAGGATGAGGCGCCGATCGCTCCCATCTATCAATACACCAACGCCCGGCTGATCAAACCCTGGCTCAAGGGTTACCCCATCAACAACCCGGAAGACGTGGCCTATAGCCGCCAGATCTACCTCATCAAGCACTGATCCTGCCCGGGGCCGGCCACTCGTCGGCCCCGCTTTCCCTCTGTTCATGCCCAGGTTTTCGGCCTAAAATGCCGCCCTTTCACCCTGTTCCCCCTATTGTCGTCGGTTTGTTATGCGCTATGTATTGATGATCGCCCTGTTGATGACACTGCCCGCCCAGGCGGCCAGCGAGGCGCAGTGCCGTCAGGCATTCACGGACTGGATGCTGGCCCAGCAAAAACAGTTCAGCGATCGCAAGGCGAGCAAGATGGAACGGCGCAGCGCTGAACGGGCCATCGATCAGGTGCGCGAAGAGTTTGCCAGGCAAGAGAGCTTCTGCCAGACCATGGAGTGGGTGGAGCACAACCGGGATCAGGATCCTCGCTTCACCCCGCGTTCGGGCGAGATCCACGACTTCGCCCCGGCCAGCTGATGCCATCCCATGAAAAAAGCCCCGAACCTGAGTTCGGGGCTTTTTTCATTCGGCAAGCAGGGCAACAGCCTCAGTCGACGTAGAAGGTCTGCTGGAAGGTGAGCGTCTGTTGCTGCCCCTCCCCCATGATCTTCAGGGTGAACTGGTAGGTATCCTCGTTGCGATAGGGCAGCACCGCCAGATAGTAGATGGCGTCCCCCTCCTTGACCTCCTGGAAGGTCAGGGTACGCAGGGTGCCGGTGAGGTTCTTGGCCTCACCCGTGATACCCACAGCCTGCGCCACACCTTGCTTGTTCTGTACGGCGATATTGATGATGCCGTTGTAGCGACTGCGCTCCAGACCGTAGGCCTTGGCCACGTCCGGAGTGAGGAAGCTGGAGTTGAAGGCGCTGTAGTGCACCTGCCAGGGCCCCAGCTCCTTCATCTGTTCCGCCCGCAGCGGCAAGGTCATCAGCAGTGCCAGCAGGCAGCTTATCCAGGCTGTTTTCATGGTGTCATCCTTCTCGTGTTAACCCTGAGTCTCCAGCAGGGCACTGATCTCGGCAGGGATCTGCCTGGGCGCTTCGATAGCAACCGTCTTGTGCCGCCCCAGCTCCCCGCGCACTATGCGAACCTGCCCCTTGGCCACCTTGAACTGCTTGGCCAGATACTTGATCAAGTGGCTGTTGGCCTGACCATCCACCGGCGGCGCCGTGATGGCCACTTTCACTTCATCACCGTGTAGTCCGACGATCTGATCCCGACTCGCCTTGGGCTGGATCATCAGATGCAATATCAGCTCATCCCCTTCCAGCAGGACGGCTGGCATCAAATCATCCACCACAGCTGGCCGAACAGATCACCCAGCAGATAGTTTATGGCCTGCAGCCCGATAAAGGCGACCAGCACGGAGAGATCCAGCCCGCCCAGCGCCGGCAAAATGCGACGAATGGGGGCCAGGAAGGGCTCGGTCAGCTGGTGCATCACGTATTCGATGGGGTTGCGACCCTGGCTGACCCAGCTCAGGATGGCGCGAACCAGCAGCACCCAGAAGATCATGGAGCCCGCTTTCTTCAGCACGGTGAGGGCGGCAAACAGGCTGATGGTGAGCCAGTCGGCCAGCAGCACGTTCATGCTCTTGAGCAGCGCCAGCTTGGCGAAGGCGATGATCAGCGCCAGCAGCACCGAGGCCATGTCCAGCCCGCCGAAGCCGGGAATGACCCGACGCAGCGGTATCACCAGCGGATTGGTCACCTTGACCACCATCTGGCTCATGGGGTTGTAGAAGTCGGCGCGGGCCCACTGCAGCCAGACGCGCAGCAGCACCACCATGAGGTAGATATCAAAAATCGTGTTAATCAGAAAATAAGCTGTGTTCATCTGAGCTCCAGCGGTAAGAGAAGAGTGTTCAGAAAAGAGTTTCCATCTCGGCAGCCCGTTCGACGGCCGCCTGCATGGCGTGAGCGGTCAGTGGCATCAGCCCCTGCGTCTGGAATGTCTTGATGGCCTCGGCGGTGGTCCCCCCCTTGCTGGTCACCTGCTCGCGCAGGGTTTGCAGCGACAAATCGGGATTCTGCTCCACCATGGCGGCGGCGCCAAGCGCGGTCTGCTGCACCAGCAGGCGCGCCTGCTCGGGCGAGAAGCCCATGGCCTGCGCCTCCTCGGCTATCGCCTGCATGAACAGGAAGAAGTAAGCCGGGGCACTGCCCGCCGCCGCGATGACACCGTTGATGCCAGACTCCTGCGCCACCCAGAGGGTCTTGCCCACGGCCTGCATCATCTGCTCGGCGAAGTCGCGATCGGCCTGCTCAACCCCGGGGGGGGCATAGAGGCCTGTCATGCCCAATCCCAGCAAGGAGGGGGTGTTGGGCATGGTGCGGATAATGCGAGCGTGACCACCCGCCATCTCGCCAAGGCGTGCCACCTTGATGCCGGCAGCGATGGAGATGAGCAACTTGCCCGCCAGCGACCCCAGCTCATCGACCAGCGTGCTCAGCATGCCTGCCATCAACTGCGGCTTGACCGCCAGCACTATGACGTCAGCCTCGCGAGCCGCCTCGGCATTATGCTGGGTGATGCGGATGCCGTAGTCGTTCGCCAGCGCATCCAGTTTGGGACGGCTGGGATTGGCGGCTATGATACGCTCGGCCGGATAACCCGCCTGGATCAGGCCGGCAATGATACTGCGGCTCATGTTGCCTGCGCCGATAAAGGCGAGGATTCTCTGCTGCATCAAACACTCCTGTTGCTGAAATAGCTGCTGATACCGTCACTGCCTGCGCCGATAAAGGCGAGGGTTCCATATTATTGCATCAGGTAGTCTTGCTTATGAATAGTCACGGGCACCGAAGATGGCGGTCCCGACCCGCACCATGGTGCTGCCATGGGCGATGGCCAGCTCAAGATCCTCGGTCATGCCCATCGAGAGGGTATCGACGCTCGGGTATTGTCGCGCAAGCTCGGTGAACAGAGTCTGCATACGCACCATCTGGGCGGCCAATACCGCTTCGTCACTGGTATGTTCCGGGATGGCCATCAGCCCCCGCAATACCAGCCGTTCGCTGCGGGAGACCAGCTCGGCCAGCCGGAAAATCTCTTGCTCCGACGTTCCGGATTTGCTGCGCTCTCCGCTAATATTGATTTGCAGACAGATATTTAGCGGCGCCAACCCGGCTGGACGCTGGTTGTTGAGACGCTCGATCAGCTTGTCTCTGTCCACGCTCTGTACCCAGTCGAACCGTTCGGCCACCAGCCTGGACTTGTTCGATTGCAGCGGGCCGATAAAGTGCCACTCTATGTCTGCACAGACGGCTTGCTCGCGCAGTGTATCTATCTTGGTGGCCGCTTCCTGGGCATAGGACTCACCGAAGCGGCGCTGGCCGGCGGCATAGGCCTCGCAAATGGCCTCAAGTGGCTTGGTTTTACTGACCGCAAGCAGGTTGATGTGATCGACACAGCGATCCGCCCGGCGAGCGGCCTGTACAATACGTTCCTTTACCTGAAGCAGGTGCTGGGCAATCTGGCTCATATTTCGTTAGTGATCTTGTGATGGGAGAATGACAAGTCTATGGATATCACAGAGTTATTGGCTTTCAGTGTAAAGCATAAAGCCTCGGATCTACATCTCTCAGCCGGGGTTCCCCCGATGATCCGGGTTGATGGTGAGGTTCGCAAGATCAATTTGCCCGCCCTGGAACACAGGGAAGTGCATGCCCTCATTTACGACATCATGAACGACCACCAGCGCAAGGAGCTGGAGGAGAACTTCGAGGTAGACTTCTCGTTCGAGGTGCCCAATCTGGCCCGCTTCCGGGTCAACGCCTTCCAGCAGGCTCGCGGCTCAGGAGCCGTGTTTCGTACCATCCCCAGCACGGTGCTGAGCCTGGAGGATCTCGATGCTCCCGAGATTTTTCGCAAGATCTCCGAATACCCGCGCGGCCTGGTGCTGGTGACGGGGCCGACCGGCTCGGGCAAGTCCACCACCCTGGCGGCCATGGTCAACTACATCAACGAGAACTTCCATCACCACATACTCACCATCGAAGACCCCATCGAATTCGTGCACGAGAACAAACGCTGTCTGGTGAACCAGCGGGAAGTTCACAGGGACACCAAGAGCTTCAGCAACGCCCTGCGCTCGGCACTGCGGGAAGATCCGGACATCATACTGGTGGGCGAGATGCGTGACCTCGAGACCATTCGTCTGGCAATGACGGCGGCCGAGACCGGCCACCTGGTATTCGGCACCCTGCACACCTCATCGGCAGCCAAGACCATAGATCGGATCATCGACGTCTTCCCCGGCGCGGAAAAAGACATGGTGCGCTCCATGCTTTCCGAATCCCTGCGGGCGGTTATCTCCCAGACCCTGCTCAAACGGATAGGCGGCGGCCGGGTGGCGGCCCACGAGATCATGATGGGCATACCCGCTGTGCGCAACCTCATACGGGAAGACAAGATCGCCCAGCTCTACTCGGTGATCCAGACCGGGATGACCCACGGCATGCAGACCATGGATCAGAGCCTCAAACAGCTGGTCAGCCGTGGCGTGGTCGCCTCCCTGGATGCCAAGGCCAAGGCGGTCGACCCCAATAGCGTGTAACCACAATGAAAAACGAATCTAAGGAAGGAGTCATTATGAATCTGGATGCTCTGTTGGCCGAACTGGTCGCACGCAAAGGCTCGGATCTGTTCATCACGGTCGGTACGCCCCCCACCCTCAAGGTGAACGGCCATCTGCAGTCTCTGGGGGGAGAACCGCTCGACAAGCAGAGCGCCCTGACTCTGATCAAGGAGACATTAAGCCAGGAGCACCTCGAACGTTACATCCGCACCAAGGAAGCCAACTACGCTATCCACCGCGAGGCACTGGGACGCTTTCGGGTGAGTGCCTTCTGGCAGCAGGAGCTGCCGGGCATGGTGGTGCGCCGTATCGAGACCCGCATTCCAACCTTTGACGAACTGACCCTGCCGCCCATCTTGCAGGAGGTAGCCATGGCCAAACGCGGCCTGGTGCTGTTCGTCGGTGCCACCGGAACGGGCAAATCCACCACTCAAGCAGCCATGATCGGCTATCGAAACCAGAATGCGGATGGCCATATCCTGACGGTGGAAGATCCGGTGGAGTTCGTGCATCAGCACGGCCGCAGCCTGATCACCCAGCGGGAAGTGGGCATAGATACGGAATCATTCGATGTGGCGCTGAAGAGCTCCCTGCGCCAAGCACCTGACGTTATCCTCATCGGCGAGATCCGAAGCCAGGAAACCATGGAGTTCGCACTGCAATTTGCCGAGACCGGCCACCTTTGCCTCGCGACCCTGCACGCCAACAATGCCAACCAGGCGCTTGATCGCATCCTCCATCTGGTACCGCAGGAGAAACACCGTCAGTTACTGTTCGATCTCTCCTTCAACCTGCGCGCCATCGTCGCCCAGCAACTGGTGCCAAGCCTGGATGGCCGCCGCCGCTTCGCGGCCTTTGAAGTGCTGCTCAACACGCCGCTCATCACGGATATCATCCGCAAAGGTGAGGTTCACCGTCTCAAGGAGGTGATGACCAAGTCCACCGAGCTTGGCATGCAGACCTTCGATCAGGCACTGTTTACCCTGTTTTGTGCCGGCCAAATTGGCTACAGTGAGGCCCTTGCCCATGCCGACTCGGCCAACGACCTGCGACTGCTGATCAAGCTGTCCGGCCGTGAGCAGATGGGTGCAGGCACACTCGACAACGTCACCCTGGATGAATGAGGGGCGTGTGTCACCGCTATAAAGGATCGTTATGCTGATTGTGGTTTCCCCGGCCAAGACGCTGGATTACGAGTCACCTCTGGTGACCTCCCGTTTCACCCAACCCCAATTGCTGGATCACTCGGCTGAGCTGATCACCCGGGCCCGCCAGCTGACACCGGACCAGATCGCCAGCCTGATGAAGATCAGCGACAAGCTGGCCGGCCTCAATGCAGCCCGTTTTGCCCAGTGGCAACCTGACTTCCATCCAGACAACGCCCGCCAGGCGCTGCTTGCGTTCAAGGGGGATGTCTACACAGGGCTTGCTGTAGAAGATTTCAACAACGGGGATTTCGACTTTGCCCAGGCGCACCTTCGTATGCTCTCCGGCCTCTATGGCGTGCTGCGCCCGCTCGATCTCATGATGCCCTATCGGCTGGAGATGGGGACCCGGCTCGACAACAGTCGCGGCAAGGACCTCTACCAGTTCTGGGGGGATGTGATTACCCAGCACATCAATGCAGCGCTGGCGGCGCAAGGGGACGAGGTGCTGATCAACCTGGCCTCTGACGAGTATTTCAAGTCGGTACGACCGAAAGCCCTGAAGGGCAGGATCGTCACCCCTGTGTTCAAGGACGAGAAGAACGGCCAGTTCAAGATCATCAGCTTCTACGCCAAGAAGGCGCGCGGCATGATGGCCCGCCACATCATCAAGCACCGCCTGACCGAGGTGGAACAATTGACCGGCTTCAACGTCGATGGTTACTACTTCGTGCCAGAAGAGTCTGACGCTCAGACCCTGATGTTTAAACGCGCCGAAAATTAATTACAGAAAGAGGGAACCAAATTCAGGATCCCCGGGTCTGAATACATGAATCCTCTGTTGTAAGCACTTTTTATCAGCCGACGTCTATGCGTCGGCTTTTTTCTGCGCGCGATCCGCGAACACAGGCACACTCACCGCAGGCAGCAAGCAAAACGGCCATCCGAGGATGGCCGTTGCTGTAGGTATGGCTTACTTCTTTTTCTTCTTGGCGCTCTTCTTCTTGCCATCCTTCGGCTTCTTCTTCTTCACCGGTACCCGCGCTTCTTTGTGCTTGGGACGCAGCTCGTCGATCACCCGGCGCTTGAGGCGCTCCTCGGTGTAACGCTCAATCTTGGCGACCATGCCCATGTCGTGGGCTTCAACCAGGCTGATGGCACAGCCGCGGTTGCCGGCGCGGCCGGTCCGACCGATACGGTGCACATACACGTCGGTGCCATAAGGCATGTCGTAGTTGATGACATGGCTGACGTTGGGCAGGTCGATGCCACGGGCGGCAACGTCGGTGGCAACGAGGAAGGGGACTTCCCCTGCATGGAACTTACGGATCGACTCGACGCGTTTGCTCTGTTCCATCTCGCCACGGATCCAGGCACATGGAATACCCGCAGCCTGCAATTGGCCAGATAGTTCAGCCAGGCGCTCGCGGGTTCTGACGAAGACGATGGCCTTCTGGGTTTCCGGATCTTTGAGGATGTGGATCAACAAGGCCAGCTTGTGGGCGGCGTCATCGGCCAGATGTACCCACTGGGTAATTGGGCGACGTTCGCTGCGGGGCGGCTCGGCATGCAGCTCTACCGGCTCGTTGAGGATCTCGTTGGCAAACTTCTCCAGCCCGGCCCCTTCCAGGGTGGCGGAGAACAGCATGGTGTGCTTGCGATAGCGCGCCTCCGCCACTATGCGATTCACATCTTTGACAAAACCCATGTCCAGCATGCGGTCCGCTTCATCCAGCACCAGCACTTCGATGTCGTGGCTCTCGAACTCTTCTTTATCTATGTACTCGAGCAGACGGCCTGGAGTAGCGACCACTATGTCGGTGGTCTTGGTCAGGGCAGGCAGCTGCTCTTCGTGGCTGACGCCGCCAATGATGGTCTCGATGCTGAGGTTGGTGTGCACCGCCAGCGCCTTGGCGTGGGCAGTAACTTGCAACGCCAGCTCGCGGGTCGGGGTCAGGATCAGCATGCGGCACGGGCCCGGCTTGCGGCGCGGGAAATCCAGCAGATGTTGCAGAGCAGGCAGCACGAAGGCGGCCGTCTTGCCGGTACCGGTCGGAGCGGATGCCAGAATATCGCGGCCGTCCAGGGCTGGCTCCAACACCATCTGCTGGATGGTGGTCGGGCGGGTGAATCCCATCTCGGCCAAGGCCCGGTTAAGGGCTGGATTCAGGTCGAAATCATCAAAGGACTGGCTCATGGCAATACTCGGTCATTAAGGAAACGGCAGATTATAGGCGATTATGCCGTCGGCTCCTATGGTGACTGTGGCTTAGTCGCTATAATCGCCGACCATTTTGTGTGTAACTGGCATATGGCGGGGGTCAGATGGGACGAAACAGCGGCTTTACCTTCAAACAGTTTCACGTCGAGCACGACCGCTGCGCCATGAAGGTCGGCACGGACGGCATACTGCTGGGCGCTTGGGCACCGGTTGCCGACACCCGCCGGGTGCTGGACATTGGCACAGGCAGCGGCCTCATTGCCCTGATGCTGGCCCAACGCAGCCGCTCCGACTGCCTCATCGACGGGGTGGAACTGGATATGGATGCAACGACGCAGGCACGCGAGAACGTGGCGGCCTCCCCCTGGGCCTCCCGGGTCACCATCATTGAGAGCGCCATTCAGGATTATCAGGCCCAGCCCTACGATCTCATCGTCTCCAACCCGCCCTATTTTGTGGCAGGCCAGTCATTCAGCGATCCGGCCAGGGCGCTGGCCCGCCATACAGGAGCACTCGGCAGCCGGGATCTGCTGGCTGCGTGCCAGCGTTTGCTGAGTGCCACAGGACAGGTGGCGCTGGTGCTGCCGACCGCCATGGCCGATGAAATTTTATGCATCTCGGCGGATTATGATCTGCATGGCGTTTGTTATACAGCTGTTATCACCAGAGCTGGTAAAGAGGCAAATCGTGTTTTATTGCTACTTGGCAGAGGATTAAGCAGGTGTGAGCAGGAAGAGATTGTGATCCATTCTGCTGATGGAGCCTATTCCGACAGATACATCCAACTGACCCACCCCTTCTATTTGAAGATGTAAATTTCGTCTTGAACTATTTTTTCACGCCATTATGCTGACTCTCAAACGAGCACCCGCTCCAGACCAGCTAAAACCACTGGTTGCGATGAAAAAACAAGCGGGGCTCCTTTTTTTTACCCCGGCACAACACTGGTCACTGACCAATAAAAACTATAACAAGCAATAGTTTACAAGACAGACGAGGTTGAACTTGACGAAATCACTCACATTATCCGATGTACTCGGATTGGGCTTCATGACCTTTGCGTTCTATCTGGGCGCCGGCAACATCATTTTCCCACCCCTGGCTGGCTACATGGCTGGCGAGCACCTCTCCCTGGCCATGCTGGGCTTCCTGGTGACCGCCGTGGGCCTGCCCCTCATCACCATCCTCGCCGTCGCCAAGGCGGGCAATGGCTGGGCCGGCATGACCAAGCTGCTGCCTGCCGGGCTGGCAACCGCACTGGCGGTCGCCATCTACATCATCATTGGCCCGGCCTTCGCGGCTCCCCGAACCGGTCTGGTGGCCTACGAGATGGGCCTCAAGCCCTTCATTGGCGACATGGGTCAGGCTGGTCTGGCTGCCTACACAGTGATCTTCTTCGGAGTCGCCGTACTGGTCTCCATGAACCAGGGTAAGCTAATGGATGCCATCGGCAAGTACCTGACCCCGGTGTTGATGCTGCTGCTACTGACCCTGGCCGTGGGTGTGTTCGTCGCACCGCAAGGTACAATGCCGGCCGCGTCCGGTGACTATCAGAACGGCCCCTTCGTGAAAGGGATCCTGGAAGGCTACAACACCATGGATACCCTGGCGTCCCTGATGTTTGGCGCCCTGATCGTCGATCTGCTGCGTCAAAAAGGCATCCACGACTATAAGAGCCAGTTCAAATATCTGGCCATCGCCGGCATCATTTCCGCCATCGGCTTGTCCGTGGTCTATGTCTCCCTGTTCCAGCTGGGCAACACGGCTGCCGGGGTGGCCACCGACGTCAGCAATGGCGGCGCCATCGTCAACGCCTACGTGCTGAGCCTGTTCGGCCAGCCGGGTCAGTTCATTCTGGCGGCCATCATCACCCTGGCCTGCTTCACCACGGCCGTGGGCCTCATCTCCGCCTGCTCCGACTTCTTCCACAACCTCACGGGTGTGGCTTACAAGAAGCTGGTACTGCTGCTGGGTGCCATCTGCGCCGTCGTCGCCAACGTGGGCCTGAGCCAACTCATCAGCCTCTCCATTCCGGTGCTGGTTGCCATCTATCCGGTCGCCGTGGCCCTGGTGCTGGTCACCTTCCTGAAGGGGTACTTCGGTCGTCCTCGTCTGGTGTTCCGCTCCGTGCTGCTGGTCGCCTTCCTGTTCGGTTGCCTGGACGGTCTGGGCGCTGCTGGCATGAAGATGGATGCCTTCGCCTTCCTGCCGCTGTTTGACAAGGGTCTCGCCTGGTTGCTGCCGACCCTGCTGGCCTGTGGCCTTGGCGTTGTGATGCGTTCCAGCGAGAAGCTGGCTGCCGAAGCCACCTGATCCCGCTTCGCAACACTCTTCTGAAGAGCCGGCCTTGTGCAGGCTCTTTGTTTTTTACGACGATTGTCGCAACAAGCGGGGGTTGCGTTGATCCTCTCCATCTGGTGGCACAGCCAGAGTCACTATCTTGCCCAAGAGTGCAGCCGGACAGTGTTCTGACCTTCCATATCACTTTTGCCGCCAGCCTCGTCGGTAGCAAATACCAAAATAAATAATTGTTTCAAAATATTAATCCGAGCTTAACCATATTTTTTAGTTTGTTATGCTAGTAATGGGCCATTCATTGCTGCATTTGAGGAGCCGGTTCGGCTGGATCGTTCCCATGGCAGCAAACAGGCCCGGTTATCTGCCCAGTCGCAGGTGAAAATAAGAGACAAAAAATAGACATGGCAGATGAGGTTAGGTTTGACGAAATCACTTAAGTTGTCCGACATATTCGGATTGGGTTTTATGACGTTTGCCTTCTATCTGGGGGCAGGCAATATCATTTTTCCACCGCTGGCTGGCTTTATGGCCGGTGAGCATCTGCTGGCAACCATGGCAGGTTTCCTGCTGACGGCGGTGGGCCTGCCCCTGCTCACCCTGATTGCCGTGGCAAAGAGCTGTGCCGGGCAAGGTAGCAGTGGCTGGACGGCGATGACCCGTTATCTACCCGCCGGAACGGCCACAGCGCTGGCCATCGCCATCTATATCATCATGGGACCGGCCTTTGCCATTCCCCGCACTGGCCTGGTCGCCTACGAAATGGGGCTCAAACCCTGGCTGGGTGCAGCCGGTCAGAGCGGCTTGCTGCTCTACACCTTGCCCTTCTTTGCCCTGGTGAGCCTGATTGCGCTGGATCGGGGCAAGCTGCTCGATGCCATCGGCAAATATCTGACCCCGGCACTGATGGTGATGCTGCTGATCCTCGCACTCGGCGTATTCATTGCACCACAGGGCAGCATGCCGGAAGCCAGCGGCGAGTATGTCAACACCCCCCTCATCAGAGGCATGCTGGAGGGGTACAACACCATGGATACCCTGGCATCCCTGATGTTCGGCACCCTCATCATCGGCCTGTTGCGCCAGAAAGGGGTCGAGGATTATCCGAGTCAGTTCAAGTACCTGACTATCGCCGGCCTGATCTCGGCGGCGGGCCTGTCAGCGGTCTACATCTCGCTATTTCACCTTGGCAATAGTGCCGCCGGCGTGGCCGGCGATATCAGCAATGGCGGTGCCATCGTCAACGCCTATGTGTTGAGCCTGTTTGGCCTGCCAGGCCAGCTCATTCTGGCAGCCATCATTACCCTGGCCTGCTTTACCAGCGCGGTCGGCTTGCTGTGCGCCGGGGCTGACTATTTCCACGGGCTGACCGGTTGGGCATACCGCAAGTGGGTGCTGCTGCTGGGCAGCTTGTGTGTGCTGGTAGCCAACGTGGGTCTGAGCCAGCTCATCAGCCTCTCCATTCCGGTGCTAGTCGCCATCTATCCGGTCGCAGTGGCTCTGGTGCTGGTCACCTTCCTGAAGGGGTACTTCGGTCGTCCTCGTCTGGTATTCCGCTCCGTGCTGCTGGTCGCCTTCCTGTTCGGTTGCCTGGACGGCCTGGGCGCTGCCGGCATGAAGATGGATGCCTTCGCCTTCCTGCCGCTGTTTGACAAGGGTCTCGCCTGGTTGCTGCCGACCGTGCTGGCCTGTGGCTTTGGCGTGGTAGCGCGTTCCAGCGATAAGCTGGCTGCCGAAGCCGCCTGACCACTCTCAAACCAATAAAAAAGAGGCCAGCATATGCTGGCCTCTTTCATTTTCTGATTTGTCGTCGATTTCACAGCAGGGGCTCTACCGGTTTGGGCCTGCCCTCCAGGCCATACCAGTGGGCCTCGACCCGACCGGCGTGCCACTGGAAGGAGCCCCAGGGCCTGTCTGCCTGCCAGCGTGGAAAACTCACCACCACCTTGTTGTCATCGTATTTGTAGAGCGAGGTGTTGATCTGGATATCAGACAGGATGAGCAGCAGGGCCCAGCCGATGAAGAACCATTTCAGCGCTTTCCACATAGGGTTACTCGAAGCAAATTTCGATGGTAGCCCGGCCGTAATCAGACTCGAACGGCATCATGATCTTGGTGCCATCAGCCCTATGGGTGATGGTGTGGTTGGGACCCGAGACAATGATGGGAGTCGCCATGTCGAACTCGTAGCCTTTCTCCCCCAGCATGCGCTTGGCGCCACCGGTTACCATGTTGGTGATCTCACCCACCATGTCGGTCACTTCTTCATTGATGGTGGCGGGGGCCTCCCCCAGCATGCGACGCATGATCTCCAGCGCCAACCCCTTCTCGAAGCTGATGGAAAGCGAACCACGGGTCTGCGGGCCTACCATGCCGATGAGGCCGGAGACATCGCCTCGCGCCAGTTCATCCATCTTGCGCTTGGGTTTACCCGGTTTAAGCTCTAACTGCGCCATGGTGGAGAGCACATTGAGCAGGGAAAGCAGGAACGGGTTTACAAAATCAGCCTTCATGTTGATGTCCTACGGTGGGCGTACAGCGAGCACATTGGCCATGTGCCTCTATCGTCTTATTGGTAATAGTAAAACCATGCTGATGGGCTTGCTCGGAAAACGCACTGTCGATCGCAATGTCATGGAGCTCCACCACCTCGCCACACCGATCGCAGATCAGCAGCTGCATGGGATGAGCATGGTCAAAGTGACAACAGAATATGAAGGCGTTGAGCGACTCCACCTTGTGGGCAAAGCCCTGCTCGAGCAGAAAATCGAGTGCCCGATAGACAGTAGGCGGCTTGGCATGAGCCTCGGTTTGCTGCAACTGGGCTAACAAATCATAGGCGCTGATGGCGTTGCCGTGGGCAGCCAGCAGAGTGAAAACCTGGCGCCGGGTAGGGGTGAAGCGGATCCCGCGTTGTTCGCAGAGTCGTTCGGCTCGTTGTAAAAGTTGGTCTTGATTCATGATCACGCAGATACCCTTTTTATTAGCCGGATACTATCACAGGGCCTCCAGTGGCGCGGCGACAAAATTCATTTTCTGGGGCTGCCTCACGTTGTGATAAAATCCGGCCCCTTTGTTTAGCCAACCCGGATAATTTTTATGCAGGCGCAGCGTTTTTCCATCGCCCCCATGCTGGACTGGACCGATCGGCATTGCCGTTATTTCCACCGTCTGATGACTCGCCAGACCTTGCTCTATACCGAGATGGTGACCACGGGCGCCATCATCCATGGCAAAGGGGATTATCTGGGCTACAGCGAGCAGGAGCATCCTGTCTCGCTGCAACTGGGTGGCAGCAACCCGGCGGATCTGGCCCACTGCGCCAGACTGGCACAGGCGCGCGGCTATGACGAGATCAACCTCAACGTGGGTTGCCCGTCGGATCGAGTCCAGAATGGCCGCTTCGGCGCTTGCCTGATGGGCGAACCCGCGCTGGTGGCCGACTGCGTCAAGGCGATGCGCGATGTGGTGGACATCCCGGTCACCGTCAAGACCCGGATCGGCATCGATGAGCAGGACTCCTACGAATTCTTGCAGGCCTTCATCGAGCAGGTGCGCGATGCCGGTTGCGATACCTTCATCGTCCACGCCCGCAAGGCCTGGCTCAGCGGCCTGAGCCCGCGGGAGAACCGCGAGATACCGCCGCTCGACTATCCGCGGGTCTATCGGGTCAAACAGGATTATCCCGAACTGACCATAGCCCTCAACGGCGGCGTCACCTCCATCGAGCAGACCCTGGAGCATCTGCAGCAGGTGGACGGGGTCATGATGGGGCGCGAGGCCTATCAGAATCCCTATCTCCTGGCGCAGGTAGACAGCCATCTGTTCGGCCTAGCAGGTGATGTTCCCAGCCGTCACGAGGTGGTGCGGATGATGCTGCCCTACATGGAGCAGGAGCTGGCCAAGGGCAACTACCTCTCCCATATGACCCGCCACATGCTGGGCCTGTTCCAGAACATGCAGGGAGCTCGTGCCTGGCGTCGTCACCTGAGCGAGAACGCCTGCAAGCCGGGCGCTGGCATTCAAGTTGTGCTGGATGCCATGGCCAAGGTGCCGGAATTCGCCAGCGCCGAATCGGTAGAGTGATAATGTACCGCTTCACGGGTTCATGGCTGCACAAGGCGCTGGTCCGGCTCTGCGCCGGCCTGCTCGCCATTCTCGGCCTCAAGCTCAGCGCCTTCTACTTTCTCGGTCTGCTGATCGTGCTGGGCCTGCACAGGGAGCAGTTACTGGGCTGACTCTCATCGCCTTCAGCACCAATGAAAAAGCCGGTAACACCAAGTGTTACCGGCTTTTCTATGCGTGGCCATCGCGCTGACGCTACTCCCCCTTGTCCACAAACTGCAGTTCGGGTGCAAATGAAGTCAGCACGTCAGCACAGTAGTCCCAGGTCGAGATGCGATAGTGCTGTAGATCCTCGTCCAGATGAAGTCCCTCCGATTCCTGATGGAACCAGCTGGCAAAACGGGACGGGGTAATGAGCTGGATCTGCTCCTCGATGGCATGGCTCTCCTTGCCTTCCGACAGATCGCAGTCCTCCATGACCCGCACGGCGAAAATATGGCGAAAATAGACCCGGCACAGGATCTGTGGCGGCAGATCTATACTGCGCGCCCGACCCAGCATGACGGTCAAGGAGTCACTCCAGATATCCTGGTGAAGTTCGGCCACAACCAGGCCTGGGGGGAGTTGGCGGGACGGAGCCCAAGGTACGGCAACCTGCCGAATGGCATTTTTCTGTTCCATCATCCACCTCACTACAGCGCACGCCATATCTTGAGTGTATCTGAAACAAATTCCGCTGACGATGGCAATAAAAAACCCGGCTGGCGCCGGGTTTTACACGATTACTTGACGGCGTCTTTGAGCGCCTTGCCTGCCACAAAGGACGGCACATTCGCGGCTGCAATCTGGATTTCTTTACCAGTTTGCGGATTACGACCGGTACGGCCCGCGCGATGGTTCACCTTGAAGGTACCAAAACCCACCAACTGCACAGCATCGCCTTCTTTCAGGCTCTGGGTAATACCATTGATGATCTCTTCCAGAGCAACTTTGGCCTGAGCTTTGCTCAGATCTGCTTTGGCGGCAATTGCATCGACAAGTTGAGCTTTGTTCATAACATTTCCTTTATGATCGGGCATTTAGCACCGAGCCACTCTATTCAAAAAAAACACTCAGGCAAAGGCTTTATCAGCCAGATCGGCTTGAATGCTGGGGTTTTCATCAAGATCTGCGGAAATAGTCACATATCTCGCCCCTTCGTTATCACGATGGATTGGAAGAGGAGAGCAAATGATGGGGTCTTGTAGCCAAAACACCATCTGATGTAACAATATCCCTATGCACCTATTGACGGTCAACAGGATTTTCCCTAGTTATAGGGAGTGTCGTCAGTCAATAAGAAAGGCCGGAGGCCTGCAGCGATAGCACTCCATGCCTATGCCCCACGGAGGGATTATGTTAACTGAACTGGAACAAACCAAGCGTGCATTGGCAGGCAAACACAGGGCGATCGATGACTGGCTGGATGCCAGACAAGCTCTGCTGGTCGAATACATGCGGCTCGCCGGGCTGACGCCCGCCCGCACCAAACAGCGTTCACTCCCCGGCCATGTCGACCTGCAGCGTTTTTGCGAGCAACTGGTCGATTACGTCAGCGCCGGTCACTTCGAGATCTACAACCATGTGGTCACTGCCTTCGAAAAAGCCAGCGGTGACAAACTGGAGCTGGCCAAGCGCATCTACCCCAATATTCGGGCGTGTACCGAATTCGCACTGGAATTCAACGACAAGTACAGCAACGCGGATGAGGCTCAGTTGCTGCTGCTGGATGAAGATCTGAATCAACTCGGTCCCGTGTTGGAAGATCGCTTCAAACAGGAGGATCGGCTGGTCAAGGCATTGCAAGTGGTAGAGTCACTCAGCACCCAACAGGTTTGATATCCAATTTCGGAGCCAGTTCAAGATCCTGATGTGCAAGGTGCATTACACTCTATGTCATGACCTTTAGCTCCAATTCCTATTGCTGACAGGAGATGAGAATGTCCGAGCGTCGCCGTTTTTCACGGATCCTCTACTTGACCATGGCCGACCTCGTCCAGGGCGATAAAAAATGGCGGACCCAGCTGGTAGATATCTCCCTGCAGGGCGCGCTCTTGATCCGGCCCGATGACTGGGAAAGCAACGACAACAAGGAGTATGAACTGGGCTTCGTGCTGAGCGGCAGCGACATCGAGATCAAGATGCAAGTCGAGCTGACCCATGAGGCCAGCAAGAAGCTGGGATTCTACTGCCACCATATCGACATCGACAGTGCGACCCACCTCAAGCGGATGGTAGAACTCAATGTCGGAGATGAAGAGCTGCTCCACCGTGAACTGGAGCAACTGCTGAACGAGCATCTGGAACACCCCCATCCCTGAGGATCCCTCCAGAGGCAATAAAAAGGAGCGCACATGGCGCTCTTTTTTATTGTCGATATCGATTGCCGAGATCTGCTGAACCTACGTTTTAGAATGCAACAGAGTCAATGATTACAAAGCTTCCAGTGCATCGGCCAGTTTTTTCACTGGCACCACTTCCATTCCCTCGATGGGGTGCTTGGGCGCATTGGCGTGAGGAACTATGGCACGGCGGAAACCGTGCTTGGCGGCCTCCTGCAACCGCTCCTGGCCGGATGGCACGGGCCGGATCTCGCCGGACAGGCCCACTTCGCCAAACACCACCAGATCCTTGGGCAAGGCCTGATCTCTGAAGCTGGATACCATGGCCAGCAACAGGGCCAGATCCGCACTGGTCTCTTCAACCTTGACGCCCCCCACCACGTTGATGAAGACATCCTGATCCGCCATCTGCAGCCCGCCGTGGCGATGCAGCACGGCCAGCAGCATGGCAAGACGGTTGTGGTCCATCCCCACGGCCACCCGGCGCGGGTTGGAAAGCTGGGAATAGTCCACCAGCGCCTGCAGCTCCACCAGCAGCGGCCGGGTGCCCTCCCAGATCACCATGACGATGGAGCCAGGTGCCTGCTCCTCGCCCCGGCTGAGGAAGATGGCGGAGGGATTGCTCACCTCGCGCATTCCCTGCCCCGTCATGGCGAACACACCGAGTTCGTTGACGGCACCGAAGCGGTTCTTGTGGGAACGCAGGGTGCGAAAACGCGAGTCATTGGCACCATCCAGCAGCACTGAGCAGTCGACACAGTGCTCCAGCACCTTGGGGCCCGCCAGGGTGCCATCCTTGGTCACATGGCCCACCATGAAGATAGCGACGTGATTCTGTTTGGCGTAACGGGTCAACAAGGCTGCGGCCTCCCGCACCTGGGAGACGGAGCCGGGCGATGACTGCACATCCGCCACATGCATCACCTGGATGGAGTCGATGACCATGATCTGCGGCTGCTCCTGCTGGGCTATGATGCAGATCTGCTCGACACTGGTCTCAGACAGCATGCGCAGCTTGTCGGTAGGCAGCCCCAACCGGCTGGCACGCATCGCCACCTGCTGCAACGACTCTTCTCCCGTGACATAGAGGGTCTTCATCCGCTCAGCCAGACCACACATGGTCTGCAGCAGCAGGGTAGACTTGCCCGCCCCCGGATTGCCGCCAATCAGAATGGCCGAACCTGGTACCACACCGCCACCGAGCACCCGATCCAGCTCCTTGAAGCCTGAGGAAAAGCGGGGTATCTCTGTGGTGGCGATCTCAGCCAGCGTCTGGACCTGACTGCCGATGGCGCCGGCGTAGCCGGTGTAGCGGGCATTTTTGCCGGGCGTTACTGAGCCAAGACGCACCTCAGTGATGGTGTTCCACTCCTTGCATTCGCCGCACTGGCCTTGCCAGCGTGTGAAGTCGGCACCACATTCGGTACAAACATAGGCAGTTTTATTTTTGGCCATGGATAACTCGGGGACAGGATGAATTCCTGCTTGATATACTTGTTTGCGACCGACAGATCAAACCCAGAATCGGAAAAGTGACTTTCCGTGGCAGGAACACATGGATTCAGAACAACAACAGCACCTGATTGAACAGCTCATTCCTCTGCTCAGAGAAAAAGATTTCGATGACATCTTCAATCGCCTGACACAGGACGAAAACAGCAACAGCCGTTTCCTGATCAAGATGGAGATAAAGCGCAAATGTACCCCCTGCCGGCGGGTCATCGACATGCGCGACGAGCTGGGTGAGGAGTGCCTGGTCCATGAGTTTGAAGGGGTCACCCACTTCATGCCGGCCGAGGCCATAGGCCTGTTCCAGTCCCAGTGCTATCTGTACCGGGATGTCTACACCCTGGGTGTAAACGAAGCGCTGCAATATTGGCAGAAACACCACCAGAGCAAGGGTGATGGTCCCTTGTTGCCCCCTGCCAGCCCGTTTCGCCAATACGATGTCAATCCCATTCCCTTCGCCAGCTACTATGGCCGGCGTCAGGAGCGGATGCACTTCAGCTCTCCCGTGCTCATCAAATTTGCCGACGGCGACAAACTGTTTGCCAAGAGCTCGGATCTCTCCCTCGGCGGGATCCGGGTCTCGGTTCCCTATCTGCCCAACTATCAGACGGGTGCCCAGGTCGAAGTCTTCTTTACCGGGCTGGAGCGGGACCATCCCAACCCCATATTGCACCACTCGGTCAGCTATCAGATCCTGGGTGAGGAGAGCAAGGAGGGAAAGTACTGGCTGCGACTGATCAAAACCGGCGAGCACACCAGCTTTGACCGCTTCCTGGCTGAGTTCATCGAGAACAACAAGAACCGCTATCGGGTCAGCGTCGACTATCTGCTGTCTGCCGCCATCATCAAGGGCTACGAGCAGTTCTACCTGCCACGCATGACCGGCATGCCGCTGTTCTTCGGCTCGGGAGACAGCCCCAGCCTGGAGATAGCCCTGCGTACCGAGAACAATCAGCACATCCTCGAATACTGGCGCGATGCCAAGAACCGCGACATGCTCGCCAGCCTGTTCTCGGCGGCCCGTATGCAATCCCTGCTGCCGGCCCCGGGCACCCTGCGGGAGACCCTGATCTACTGCTTCACTCATTCGGTGCGCAGCCACCTCTACTTTTTCTCCGCCACCCGGGAAGAGTTGCAACAGAGCGGTCTGATGTCTCTCTTCTTCCAGGTCGGTGCCCGCCGCCCCAGCTGGCGCGTATACAAGTTCAGCCTAGAGCGCTGCGATCTGCACGAGGCCGATCTCGCCAGCCAGCAGAGCCAGGACAGCCCCCAGTTGCAAGACATGCTGCTGCAGGAGCGGCTCCGGCAGATAAACTACGTCGGCCTGCTGCAAGATATCGGCCTCGACAGCCAGCGGGAAGAGTTTCACTACGACGCCAGCGTGCAGCACAATGCCAACGATCTGCAACGCTTCGGCCATGATCTCGGGGCTGCGCCCTTCGAGATAGAGACGCTGCATTATGTGCAGTTGCGCAAAGAGGCACGCTACATCCACAAGACGGCCGTGGCCATCAAACACAACGGGCGGGCTTGGCTTGGCTGGACCCGCGACATCTCGGCCCACGGCATGCAAATAGAGCTGGAAGAGGCGTTCGAGGGAGAGAAGGATGACATAGTCACCCTGGCCCTGCCCCGCCTGCAGGAGCTCTCCAAGAGCATGGATCTGCAACGCCTCCCCTACCGGCTGGTCAGCATCAACCTGACCCGGACCGTACTGCATCTGTGTATCGAGGGGGATCCTGAGCGCCACACCGGCCGCCAGTTCTTCAGCCTGCTGATCGAGAGCAACCAGAACAAGCTCAAGGCGGCGCAGGAGCAGCGTCGTTATCGCGGCATGGCCAGGGCACTGCGCAACATCTACACCCACCATATCTTCAGCACTCCCGTCTACATCAACAAGCTGAAGGGCGCGCCCAAGCCGGCTTCGGTCGGCCATGCCCCGCAGGATCGCAGCCTGTCACGCCTGTTGCGGGCCTGCGCCGAGCAGGGGAATCAGGACAACCTCTATCCCCTGTTCCATGGGGATCTGCTCAAGCAGCTGATCATGAATCCACTGCGCGCCATCGAACGGGAAGACAAGCCGCAGGAGGAAGAGGTCTACATCGCCAGTCTGCACACGCCGGCCGGCCTGCCCGTCTTCTCCAGCCGGCTGGCCAGCAGTTTCCAGGACATGGCGGAAAAGCGCAGCTTCATCGAGCTGGCACTGCGTCAGGGGGAGTTTTATTCGGTACTGGTCGGCATCTCTCGCACCGGCCGACCCGATACCAACTTCATCGCCAACGAGCTGGATTACATCGCCAAGTTCGCCATCCACAAGGCCAAGAAGCTGGAGGAGGAGCTGTGGAGCGTGGTAGGGGTGGGCGAGCTGACCGATACCAGTCAGGCCACCCTGTTCCGGCTCGGCATCACCCCGCCCATCAACTGAGCGGCGACTCATACCAACGCTCCTGCTCAAGCGCGGATGACGGCCTGGCAAATCAGCAAGAAAATAATGGCGGGCCACAGGCCCGCCATTATTTTTATCCCTATATCAACACCTCAGGATAACGGCCTGCTCCCGCCAACCTTGTCTCCATCACGCCGCCTGCGGGTCGAGCAGCCACGCGAGGATCTGCGGGAAGTGATCCTCCTGTGCCTGTGGCGCCGTCAGCATGTTGATGTGATCGTAATCAAGCCGGTTGCCGTTGTCCTTGCCAAGCCGGGTGTGGCGTGTGGCGGACCCCATCTCGGCACTGAAGCGGCGCACGTCGGTCGGGTGCCCCAACACCTTGTCAGCCTTGGCTGAAATCATCCAGAGCGGCGGCCAGTTGACCCTGGCTGCTGCTTCGTCATAGGCAAAGCCGTCATGCGGATCCTGCCAGGGGCCGCACTTGACCCAGGGAATCGTCTCCTGCAGGTAGCGCAGCGGCTCGTCATCCGCGCCCATCTTCAGGCTGCGGGCCGCCAGAAAACCGCTGCGCCGCGCCAGCCAGGGCGCCAGCCGATTCCAGATGAGATCCACCTTCAGCCAGCGCTCCGGGTTCTGCACCGAGACGCCTCGCTTGGTACCAAAGAACACCAGGCTGGCGATCTGCCCGGCCAATTCCGGAAAACGCACCAGGGTAGAGGCCATGATGACGCCTCCCCAGGAGTGAGCCATCCAGTGCAACTTGAAGCCGGCATGGCGCGCCGCAATCCAGCGGTGCAAGGCCGGCAGATCCTCGGTGATCAGCTCGTGCTGACCATGCTCGGCTTGCACGGCGATGGCCGGGGTGCTCAGGCCCCGGCCACGCAGGTCGGCCACATAGACCTGATATCCGTGGCGCGCCAGGAAACAAGCCAGCCCCTTGCCCGATTCGGTATAGAAGATGCGGCCATTCTCGATGGCGCCGTGCACCATCAGGATTGGCTCTGCATGCACGGCGACCCGTGGCTGGATGTGGCGCACGTGCAGCTGGTGCTCACCACAGGGAATAAACAGGGATTGCTGTAACAGTTCCATCTCGATGTGACGTCCTCCGTGACGTGGGGTCAGTTGTTCGCGGCTAATCTGGGATCAGTTGCGATCCCAGCGGCGATCGCGACAGGCAAGGGCCCCCAGCAGGCAGATCACCCCTTCCAGGTCATGATGGTTTAAGGTGGCCGCAGCCTGGGCCCGCACCAGCGGCTTGGCGTGGATGGCGATGCCAAGAGCGGCCACCGCCATCATCTTGAGATCATTGGCGCCATCGCCAATGGCCACTGTCTGGGCAGGACGAATACCGAACTCTGTCGCCAGCTGTTGCAGCACTTCTGCCTTGACGCTGGCATCGACTATGCGCCCGCTCACCTGGCCGGTCAGCTGTGCCCCCTCGATTGCCAGCTCGTTGGCGAAGATGGCATCCAGCCCGAGTGCCTGCTGCAACTCACCGGCGAAACGGGTGAAACCGCCCGAGGCGATCGCCACCTTCCAGCCTGACTGCTTGAGGGTATCGACCATCAATTGCAGGCCCGGCATCCAGGGCATCTGGGTCGCCACCTCATCGAGAATGGTGACCGGCGCCCCCGCCAGCAGGGCGACCCGATTGCGCAGGCTGTCGGAAAACTCCAGCTTGCCCTGCATGGCCGCGGCCGTCACAGCGGCCACCTGCTCGCCCACACCCGCCAGGCGGGCGATCTCGTCGATGCACTCGATCTGGATGGCGGTGGAGTCCATGTCCATCACCAGCAAGCCGGGCTCGCTCAGGGTCGGCAGCGCGGATAGATGACAGATGTCGATGTCCCATGCCTCGGCCTTGAGCAACTGCACCAGCTCGGGGGAGAATCTGTCCGTTCCCAACAACAGCAAGGGTACCCCGGCCGGGCTGCTCGGCGGATAGAGCTGGGCCTGCATATCCTGCGCGGCCAGCGACTCGGCCAGGCGCGCCAGATGGCAGGCGGCAAGAGTCTTGCCAAACAGCACCAGCCAGGCGCCATCCAGCGGTTTGGCGACGGGCAGCAGCGCCCTTGGCGTCAATTGCCACCAAGGGGCACTGGGCAGGCACTCTGGCCACTCGGACAAGGCAGCGGGTAATTGGGACAACAGCATAGAGATAGAGCCTTCCTTGGTGATCATGGGGTTAACAAAGCTGGCCCAGAGTAGCGTATTGCTTTTTGTACAGGCAAGCGCCAAGATCCCGCCACCGCTCGTCGTCAGGAGGCTCAACGCTTGCGTCATCTTCCCATCAAACGTGTTCTCAGTCTGGGTGCCGGCATCTTGCTCGGCCTCTGGGTGCTCGGTGTGCTCATCCATATGCAGGGCGAGAGCCAGGCCTCGCTGCACAGCGAGGCGCGCAACCGTGCTCAGGCGCTGGTCGCCTATGCCTCCCGCGACATGAAGCGCTGGATCAAGGAGGACAAGAACAGCGAGCTGGAACGGCTGGCCCAGGATCTGGCCGCCGAGCCCGAGATCCTTGATGCGACCCTCTACGATGCCCGTGGCATCCCCCTCGCCCAATCGGATGCCGCCGTGCCACTGGACAGCCTGCTGCCCATCGGCGACAACAACAAATCGGTACCGGAGCAGGGCAAGGGACGCATCCAGTTTGTGCAGGAGATCCTGGATGGGGAGCAAACCATTGGCTACCTGCGCATCACCCTGGAAGAGCAGCAACTGCTGGCGGACAAGGACACCCGACTCAAGGTGATACAGGAGAAACAGCGGCTGATGCTGCTGGTGGCGCTGCTCGCCGGCCTGCTCATCTCCTACGGCGTGCGCCGCAACTACATGCGGGTGCGCAAGCACAAAAAGAAGAGCCCGCCCTCATCGGATACGCCGGCAAGCTGAACCGGCAACAGGCAGTCGGCTCATAAAAAAACGGCGACCCGAGGGTCGCCGTTTTGCATGATGTGAATGGGGATTACTTGTCGCCCAGCAGGACGGAGTCCAGCGCGATTTCGATCATGTCGTTGAAGGTCAGCTGACGCTCTTCGGAGGTGGTCTGCTCGCCGGTACGGATATGGTCGGAGACGGTGCAGATGGTCAGTGCCTTGGCACCGTACTCTGCGGCTACGCCGTAGATACCGGCGGCTTCCATCTCGACACCCAGGATGCCGTACTTTTCCATGACGTCGAACATGGAGGGATCCGGGGTGTAGAACAGGTCGGCGGAGAAGATGTTACCCACACGCACGGCAACGCCCTTGTTCTTGGCGGCTTGCACGGCATTGGCAACCAGGCCGAAGTCGGCGATGGCGGCGAAGTCGTGATCCTTGAAGCGCAGACGGTTGACCTTGGAATCGGTACAGGCACCCATGCCGATCACTACGTCGCGCAGTTTCACGTCTTCACGCACGGCGCCACAGGAGCCCACGCGGATCAGGGTCTTCACACCGTAGTCGGTGATCAGCTCTTTGGCATAGATGGAGCAGGACGGGATGCCCATACCGTGGCCCATGACGGAGATGCGACGGCCCTTATAGGTACCGGTGAAGCCGAGCATGCTGCGCACGTCGCACACCTGCTCGACGTTCTCCAGGAAGGTTTCGGCGATGTACTTGGCGCGCAGGGGGTCGCCCGGCATCAGCACTGTATCAGCAAAGGCGCCATCTTTCGCATTGATATGAGGAGTTGCCATTCTCTTGATTCCTTCACACTAGGTTGAGTTTTATTGTCTTTATTGGTTGCCCGCCACCGAGGTGACGGGCGAGTAAATTACAGGAGGCGAGTGCCGCACTGCAACCTGGGCAGGCCCTGCAGAATAGACCGCAAGGCGCCGCCCGATATCGGCCTTACAGGAAGCTGGTACCGTATTGCAGCTTGGGCAGACCGTGGTACGCCGCTATGCTCTGGCCTATGTCGGCAAAGGTCTCGCGACGACCGACGGAGCCGGCCTTGACCGGCTTGCCGAAGAACAGCACCGGAATGTATTCGCGGGTGTGGTCGGTGCCCCCCCAGGTCGGATCGCAGCCGTGGTCGGCGGTCAGCACCACCACGTCGCCGTCCTGCAGTATCTCGAACAGCTCCGGCAGGCGGGAGTCGAAGTACTCCAGCGCATCGGCGTAGCCCTTGACGTCACGACGGTGACCGTAGGAGGAGTCGAAGTCGACGAAGTTGGTGAAGACGATAGTGTTGTCACCGGCCGCTTTCACCTCTTCCAGAGTGCGATCCCACAGCTCGGTCAGGCCCGTGCCCTTCACCTGCTTGGTGATGCCCTGGTTGGCATAGATGTCGGCGATCTTGCCGATGGAGACCACCTGGCCACCCGCTTCTTTCATGTAATCCAGCACGGTCGGCGCCGGCGGCAGCACTGAGTAGTCGTGACGGTTGCCGGTGCGCTTGAAGTTGCCCTTGCCGCTGCCCACGAACGGACGCGCGATGACGCGGCCTATGTTGTAGGGCTCCAGCAGCTCGCGCACTATGTGGCACAGCTCATAAAGCTTCTCGAGACCGTAGGTCTCTTCGTGACAGGCGATCTGGAACACTGAGTCGGCAGAGGTGTAGAGGATCGGCTTGCCGGTGCGCATGTGCTCTTCGCCCAGATCATCCAGCACCTGGGTACCGGAGGCGTGGCAGTTGCCGAGGTAACCGGACAGACCCGCCTTCTCGACGATGGCGTCCAGCAGCTCCTGCGGGAAGCTGTTGTGGTGATCGGTGAAGTAACCCCACTCGAACAGCACGGGCACGCCGGCAATCTCCCAGTGGCCAGACGGGGTGTCCTTACCGGAGGAGAGCTCCTGGGCGAAACCGTAGGCACCGACAACCTCGATATCCTTCTTCAAGCCTGCCGGGAAGTAGCCGGAGGCCAGCTCACCGGCATGCCCCAGACCCAGCTTGTTCAGGTTCGGCAGATTGAGGGCGCCACGGCCTTCAATCTCACCGGCGGCACAGGCCTTGGCGATATGGCCAAGGGTGTTGGCGCCCACATCTCCGAACTTGTCGGCATCGGCGGCGGCGCCAATACCGAAAGAGTCCATCATCAGAATAAAGGTACGTTTCATGGGACTTCCCCTTGTTACAAATCAGCCAGACCGATGCGACGGTAGACCTCAGGCAGGGCCTGGGGTTGAGTGTCACCGATCTTGACAGCCGCCTGCACCATGCTGGCAGCCTGAGCAAATTGCTCTTCGGTTTGAGCGTGGATCAGGGCAATCGGCTTGTCAGCATCGACGCTCTGGCCCAGGCGGATAAAGTCGGTCAGACCGACGGCGTAATCGAGTTTGTCGCCGGCGGCGCGACGACCTCCCCCCATGGCGACCACGGCCAGCCCCAGCTCCCGGGTATCCATGGCCGTCACGAAGCCGGCATTGGCCGCATACACGGGGCGCACAATGGCAGCCTTGGGCAGGTGACTATCATAACGCTCCATGAAGTCGGACGGACCGCCGAGGCCGGTCACCATGCGACCGAAGATCTCGGCAGCCTTGCCGTTGTCGAGCACCGCCTGCAGCTTGCGACGGGCATCGGCATCGTCGCTGGCCAGATGGGCGGAGATCAGCATCTCGGCGCACAGGCTCATGGTGACTTCGTGAATGCGCGGGTTGCGGTACTCACCTGTCAGGTAGCGCACGGCTTCGCGCACTTCCACCCCGTTGCCTGCGCTGGAGGCCAGCACCTGGTTCATGTCGGTCAGCAAGGCCGAGGTACGGCAACCGGCACCGTTGGCCACGGCCACTATGCTCTTGGCCAGCTCTTCGGAGGCTTCAAACGTCGGCATGAAGGCACCTGAGCCCACCTTGACGTCCATCACCAGGGCTTCCAGCCCGGAGGCAAGCTTCTTGGAGAGGATGGAGCCGGTGATCATGGCGATGGATTCAACGGTGGCCGTGATATCGCGTACCGCATAGATACGCTTGTCAGCCGGGGCGAGATCGCCGGTTTGGCCTATGATGGCGACACCCGCCTCTTTCACCACTTTCAGGAAACGATCGTTGTCGACCGAGGTCTGGTAGCCTGGGATGGCATCCAGCTTGTCCAGAGTACCACCGGTATGACCCAGGCCACGACCGGAGATCATGGGCACGAAGCCACCGCAGGCGGCGACCATGGGGCCCAGCATCAGGGAGACCACATCACCCACACCACCGGTGGAGTGCTTGTCGACAATCGGGCCACCCAGGTTGAGGTGATCCCAGTTCAATACCATGCCGGAGTCGCGCATGGCGCAGGTCAGGGCAACCCGCTCATCCATGGTCATGTCTTTGAAGTAGACCGCCATGGCGAGTGCCGCAATCTGGCCCTCGCCTATGGTGTTGTTGGTAATGCCCTGAACGAAGAATTGAATCTCTTGGGTACTGAGCGCTTCACCGTTGCGCTTCTTGCGAATAATTTCTTGAGGCAAAAACATCTTTCATTCCCTCCGCCATTGCTGGCGTCACATAAGCCGTTATCCCTGCCCGCGCGCCGTCTGGCGGGGGCATAACAGGGCGAGCCGAGCTCGCCCTCTCATCAACTTAGTAACCGCTGGTGTTGGCAGGTTTGTCGCCATGCCCCAGCGTGGCCAGCAGGCTGGCCAACAGGCTGGATGCACCAAAGCGGAAGGTACGGGCACAGACCCAGTCTTTGCCCAGGATCTCTTCGGCCATGGCGAGGTACTGACCCGCCACGGCGGCATCTTTTACGCCACCGGCCGGCTTGAAGCCGACTTTCGGGTTCTTGGCCTTGATCACTTCCATCATGATGCGGGCCGCTTCCGGGGTCGCATTGACCGGCACTTTACCGGTGGAGGTCTTGATGAAATCGGCACCGGCGTCGATGGAGATCTCGGAAGCACGACGGATCAGCGCCTCTTCTTTCAGTTCACCTGTCTCGATGATCACTTTCAGCAGTGCCTTGTCGCCACAGGCTTCCTTACAAGCTTTGACCAGATCGAAGCCAACCTGTTCATTGCCAGCCATGAAGGCGCGGTACGGGAACACCACGTCCACTTCGTCGGCACCGTAGGCGACGGCGGCACGGGTCTCGGCTACGGCGATCTCGATGTCGTCGTTGCCATGGGGGAAGTTGGTCACGGTCGCGATGCGCACGTCGGCGGCGCCGATGTCACGCAGGGTTTTGCGAGCGATGGGGATGAAACGGGGGTAAATGCAGACGGCGGCGGTCAGGCCGGCCGGAGACTTGGCCTTGCGGCACAGGTCTATGACCTTCTGATCGGTGTCATCATCGTTCAGGGTGGTCAGGTCCATCAGGTTCAGGGCGCGTTGGGCGGCCAGTTTCAGATCAGTCATTCTATTCTCCAAAGTCTCGATTTAATCCTGCTTCCAGGGGCGAGCGCCTGCTTGTCGCAACGCAACCAGCAAGACACGACTCCCAAGGATACGGGAATGGAATTACAGCGCGCATGCACAGGCAATATGGCTGTAAATAAGGCAAGAGCCCTGTCACTTTCTTACAAAAGTGCGGACTTGGTTCCATGAAGACTTGAGAAAGGCCGACAACTGCTGACCCGACTTCCCAATCAATTCCATTTGACCGCCAACACCCGATTTGATCGGGTATTAGTCAATGCCAGCACCCTGCTGGCAATGCCTATTTCAGCCGAGATACCCCGTGTTTGCAAGCCGGATTTGCCAATTTCAGAGGTACCTCACATCTGGCAAATCCGGTACTGAAAAGTGCGTTAAGAGAAGAAGCGTGTGAGTATCCAGGAGTACGCCAGCCCCCCCAGATAGACCCCGACTATCCCCATTACCCCGGACAGAACGGGTGGGGCCGGGATCGGCAATTTGAGGAAAGAAAACAACAAGCCAACGATAAAGCCGGCCGCCATCGCCAGTAGCACTTCATTCATATAACCTCCGATTTGACTCATTTTATTATTAGTTTAGAAAGGAAAACGGTTGTCACCGCTCCAAACGCGAACGCCACAGCTTTTCGCTGTGGCGTTCGTCTTTACCTGAGTGTCAGGCAAATATTACATGGCTGTCAGTGCCAGGAAGAAGCCTGCGATAGTGGCAGACATCAGGTTGGACAGAGAGCCGGCCAGTACGGCCTTCAAACCAAATTTGGCAATGGTGCCGCGACGGTTCGGTGCCATGGAGCCCAGACCACCCAGCAGGATGGCAACGGAGGACAGGTTGGCAAAGCCGCACAGGGCGAAGGAGATGATGGCCTTGGTGTGGTCGGACATGGCCACGCCGTTGATCAGCACTTCATCCTTCAGATAAGGGGCGAAGTTCAGGTAAGCCACGAACTCGTTCACCACCAGCTTCTGGCCGATGAAGGAACCGGCAACCACGGCCTCGCTCCAGGGTACACCGATCAGGAAGGCCAGCGGGGAGAACAGCCAGCCCAGCAGCAGTTCCAGGGAGAGCTGCGGATAACCGAACCAGCCACCCACACCGGCGAAGATGCCGTTGATCATGGCGATGAGGCCGATGAAAGCCAGCAGCATGGCACCCACGTTCAGGGCCAGTTGCAGACCGGCGGAGGCACCGGCGGCGGCGGCATCGATCACGTTGGCAGGCTTGTCTTCCAGATCGCCATCGGCATTGTTTTCGTCATAGTTGGGGGTCTCGGTTTCCGGTACCAGCAACTTGGCGAACAGCAGACCACCCGGGGCAGCCATAAAGGAGGCGGCGATCAGGTATTCCATCTTGACGCCCATGGAGGCATAACCGGCCAACACGGAACCGGCGACAGAGGCCAAGCCACCACACATGACGGCGAACAGCTCGGAGTCAGTCATCTTGGAGATGAAGGGACGCACCACCAGCGGGGCTTCGGTCTGACCGACGAAGATGTTGGCCGTGGCAGAGAGGGATTCGGTACGGGACGTACCCAGTACTTTTTGCAGGCCACCACCCAGCAGCTTGATCACCCACTGCATGATGCCCAGATAATAGAGAACCGCGATCAGGGAGGAGAAGAAGATGATGACTGGCAGAACACGGAAGGCAAAGATAAAGCCGCCGCCGCCGAACACTTCAAACATCTTGTTGCTGACCAGACCACCGAACAGGAATTCGATACCGTTTTGACCATAACCGATGACGCTGGAAACGGCATCGGATACACCCACCAGAATATCTCGGCCAACCGGGACGTACAGCACGAATGCACCCAGTCCAGCTTGAATTGCAAAGGCACCGGCTACGGTGCGAATTTTTATTGCTTTGCGATTACTGGAGAACAGCACCGCGATAAGGATGAGTGTTGCCATCCCTACCAGACCCATAATCAAATTCATTATTAACACTTCCTCTTTAGTAGCACCTTCCAGCTTGTTAACAACTTGTATCTCAAAGCCATCAATCAAGGGTGCGCATTATACTAATTACGGTGCGACAAAGTAGAATGCTGGTCACATTTTATAAGCATGAAATACGCTAGAGGTCGTCAAATTAGACCGCAAACGATTTTTACTCGCCCCATTTTTTATCATGATGCTATCAAGAGTTAATCAGGTGTTAATTTCAGAGTATCCGAGCGGGAAAGTGTGAAAAGTGGATTCATGTAACACCGCGACAACATGACTCAAGGGCTGTTGCCGCAATTCGGCCAAGAGTTGCGCAATCTTCGGCAAGTTGGCGGGGGTATTCGGAATGCCCTGCTGACCCTGCAACGGCATGTCGGGCGCATCCGTTTCCAGCAGCAGAGCCTCCAGCGGCATGTCGCGGATCGCCTCACGGGTCTTGTTGGCCCGCTCATAGCTGATGACGCCACCGATCCCCAGCCGAAACCCAAGCTGCCAGAACGCCCGCGCCTGTTGCAACGAACCGCTGAAGGCGTGGATGACGCCCCCCTTTGCCGGTTTGAAGCGGCGCAGGATTTTGGCAACCGTGTCGTTGGCCCGCACCGAATGGACTATCAGTGGCAACTCATGCTCCATGGCCAGCCTGATCTGCGCCTCGAACCAGGCAAGCTGTCCCTCCTGCGGCACCTGGCTGCGCAGATCCAGCCCGCACTCCCCGACCGCCACCAAGCCACGGGGTCGGGCAGCCAATAACGCCTGCAATCGCGTCAGTGTTCCCTGGGTCTGGGTGCCCACATACCAGGGGTGAATGCCCAGCCCGTAGGTGATTCCCGGGTACTGCTCCGCCAGCGCCATCACGCGAGTCCAGTTTTCCTCTCCCACGGCGGGGATGATATACTCGCCCACCCCCAACTGCCGGCACTCGGCCAGCAGCGCCGCCCGGTCTGGATCGAAGACGGGAAAATCGAGATGGCAATGGGTGTCGATCAGTTGCATGTCGCTTTCACCTGTTTGTCGTACTTGATGGGTCTACTCAATAATGAAACGCTCAAATCATGGCTTTACCCTGATAGAACTGGTGATGGTCATCATAGTGCTGGGGATTCTGGCCATAACGGCAATGCCCCGCTTCATCAATATCAAGGATGATGCCCTCAAGAGCACGGTTGCTACCACCGCCGGCAGCTTCGCCAGCGCGGTGCAGCTTGCCCATGCTGGCTGGGTGGTCAAGGCGCAGGATCAGGCACTCTACAATCTGGGCAGCATGGGTCAACGCAACCTCGACATCAACCGTTATGGCTGGCCCGCCGGCACAGACGAAGATCAGGGCCGCAAGGGGATCAATGAGCCCTATGTTCCGGGTCAGGGAGACTACATCTCGGTCAGTAACCAGTCAGATTGCCGCCTGCTGTTTCAGGGGCTGCTGGACAGCAGCTATACCGTCGCCTCGGTCGATCAGGATCCCGAGATCCAGGCCGGAGCCGACTACCTGTCCAGCGAGCAACCCGGCAACCATATAGATGAAGATGGCGAGCCTCACAGCAACTGCCGATATACCCTGCGCGACTCCATCGCCCGCTTCCCGGCCAACCCGGATGGATTGAGCTTTGACTACAACAGCGTTACCGGGGCCGTGACGCGCAATTTTGATTGAGTGACGTGACGTCACCCTCCGACATAGGCTCCTCCTGCTCATCTTCGTCATAACGCACCGGCGCGCAGCAGCGCCGGTTCTCCGGTGTGAGTCCCCACTCCTGACACCAGCCATCGTAGCGAGCCAACCAGCGTAACAAGATACCTTTCATGGTCTGCACCTCATCCTGTCGTCCCCTTCTATTTCCCACCCCGCTGTCCAAGTCCGATGCCATGGCTCGGCACCTGAATGGCAGGCATAAAAAACGACTCCATTTGGAGTCGTTTTTAACAGAGCCATCTGGCTAATTCAATCGCTGCGGCGCGAGTACCTGTCAGCCCTTTGCAGGCAGGCTCAGGCGGGCGACCGCCTCCACATGCATGGAGTGCGGGAACATGTCGACTGGCTGCACCTCGTCCAGCACGAAGCCCTGCTTGACCAGCCAAGCGAGATCGCGGGCCAGAGTCTGCGGGTTGCAGGAGACATAGACCAGACGGCGCGGCGCCATGGCGACCAGGGTCTGCAGCACCGCCTTATCACAGCCCTTGCGGGGCGGATCCAGCACTACCACGTCGGCGGTCACGCCCTGGGAGTGCAGCTCGGGCATCAGCTGCTCAGCCTTGCCCACGTGGAATTCGGTGTGCTCTATGCCGTTGAGGGCAGCGTTGCGACGGGCATCGCTGATGGCGCTCTCCACCGATTCTATCCCCACTACCTTGGCGGCCTTGCCAGCCAGGAACAGGGAGATGGTGCCGATACCGCAATAGATGTCGAACACCGTCTCGTTGCCGGTCAGCTCGGCATACTCAAGGGCGCTGGAGTAGAGCACATCGGTCTGGGTCGGGTTGTTCTGGAAGAAGGAGAGCGGCGAGATCTCGAACGCGAGTTCATGGATCTTGTCGCGGATCACCCCTTCACCCAGCAGCACCCGGTTGCTCGCACCCAGAATGCGGTTGGTGCGCTCATCGTTGATGTTCTGCACCAAGGTGGTGATGGGCAGATCGCTCAAGCTCGCCAGCAGCTCGGCTTCGAACGGCAGCGTTTCACCCAGGGTCACCAGCACCACCATCAGCTCGCCGCTCTTGAAGCCCTTGCGGGTCATCAGGTTGCGCACGCAGCCGGAGTGGTTCACTTCGTCATAGGCGGCGATGTCATGCTCGCGCATCCAGTTGCGCACCCGGGCGTTCAGTTCCACGTGTAGCGGATCCTGCACGGCACAATCGTCCGCGGTGATGAGATCGTGGGAGTGCTTGCGATAAAAACCAATCTCGGCACCGGCCTCACAGCCACGCACCGCATATTGCGCCTTGTTGCGATAGGCGAACGGGCTCTCCATGCCGAGGATGGGGTTAACTGTGGTGTCACCCAGCCCGACCTGTTCCAGTGCGCTCTGCACCAGTGCCTGCTTGAGCTTGAGCTGGGCCGGGTAGGCCAGCGGGCGCACCTGGCAGCCACCGCACTCTGTGTTGGGGCAGAAATCGGCGACCCGATCGGCAGACGGCTGGAGCAGCTCGGTTACCTTGCCATGCAGATAGTTTGGCTTGACCTCGGTCAGCTCCACCAACGCCTGCTCACCGGGCAGCAGACCCTCGACAAACAGGGGGCGATCGAACAGGCGTCCCTTGCCATCCCCTTTGTCGGTCAGTTCCAGGATCTCGATCTGGTGTTGATGTCCCACTAACGGCATGAGCGGCTCCAAAGGCGTAGAAAATGATGGGGAAAATGGGGCAAGCCCATTAAGGGTGGCAGAGTTTAGCGGAGATCCTGTCAAATTGCAGGCATAAAAGGTGGGGCAAGGCGCACTCCACTTTTGCAGACATAAAAAAGCCGCCGGCATAACCGGCGGCGATCCTGTCAGCAAGTAACCCGACGCTGTTACAGGCTATAGGCTTTTTCACCGTGGGTGGTGACATCCAGCCCTTCCCGCTCCGCATCTTCCTTCACTCGCAGGCCGATGAGCAGATCCACCAGCTTGTAGGCCACGACCGAGACAATCCCGGACCAGAGGATGGTGACCCCGACCCCGATGGCCTGGATCTTGACCTGGGCCAGGATGGAGTAGCCTTCCGCAACCTGGTTGGTGACGTAGTCCCACACTCCGGTGCCGCCCAGATCCGGGCTGGCAAAGACGCCGGTCAGCAGGGCACCGAGAATGCCGCACACCCCATGCACGCCAAACACATCCAGGCTGTCATCCGCTCCCAGCAGGCGCTTGAGACCGTGAACCCCCCACAAACCGGCCACGCCGCTGATGAGGCCCATCACCAGGCCACCGCCAACCCCGACGAAACCGGCTGCCGGGGTGATCACCACCAGACCGGAGACGGCGCCGGAGGCAGCACCCAGCAGGGAAGGACGGCCCTTCATCACCCACTCGGCCAAGGTCCAGGAGAGCGCAGCCGCCGCCGGTGCCACCCAGGTGTTGATGAAAGCCAGTGCGGCTATGCCGTTGGCTTCCAGCGCGGAGCCGGCGTTGAAACCGAACCAGCCGAACCAGAGCAGGGAGGCCCCTATCATGGTCATGGTGAGACTGTGCGGTGTCATGGGATCACGCCCGTAACCCAGACGCTTGCCTACCAGATAGGCCCCCACCAGACCCGCCACGGCGGCATTGATGTGCACCACTGTGCCGCCCGCAAAATCCAGTGCACCATGCTGGAACAGATAACCGGCCGTCGCCGTCGCGGTCGCCGCCGCCTCGGCCGTGGTGTAGGCATCCGGACCCGCCCAGTACCACACCATGTGGGCCAGCGGTATATAGGCGAAGGTGAACCAGATCACCGAGAACAGCAGCACGGCGGCGAACTTGATGCGCTCGGCGAAGGCGCCCACTATCAGGCCGCAGGTGATGGCCGCAAAGGCCCCCTGGAACACCACGTAGATGAACTCGCTGATGCCGACCCCCTTGCTGAAAGTCGCCGCAATGGAGTCAGGAGTGACCCCCTTGAGCAGCGCCTTGCCGAAGGAACCGTAGACACTGTTGCCCTCGGTGAAGGCCAGCGAATAACCGTAGAGGATCCACAGCACGCAGATGAGCGAGAACAGGGTGAACACCTGCATCAACACGCTCAGCATGTTCTTGCTGCGCACCAGGCCGCCATAGAACAGGGCCAGTCCCGGAATGGACATCAGGATCACCAGTGCCGCAGACAGCAGCATCCAGCTGTTGTCCCCCTTGTTGATGGTCACAGCGGCAGCGACTGGCGCCGCGGCTTGCACGACGTCGGCCGATGCGGCCACCACCTCTTCAGCCCAACTGGGGGCGGCCAGCAAGGCGGCAAGCGCCAACAGGCCAGTCATCATGAGTCTCTTGAGCATACAGCCATCTCCTTCCCTGTCGTCCCGGCACCTGTCCGGGTCCATTTCCTGATATGAACATCGAATCCGACAATCCACACAAACTCACACTCAGCACACACTTGCCACTGCCCTGGTCATGCTTCCTTCATCGGGCAGCGTCATGGCGACATGATTGCTTTAAAGCATAAAGTGAGCCAACTAAATAAATTACTTATAATCAATATCTTAACATCAAGCAGGCTGACCAATGCACCAGATTGGATCACAAGGTGCGCCAACCTGAGCAAGCGCGCACTTCTGCTGTGCAGTGCAACCAGCACGCACCGAAATAGAGCAGATCATAAGCCGGAACAGATTGCAGAGCGGTGACGGACACACAGCCGAATGCGGCAGAAGCAAGCCAGCATAGGAGCGATGAGAGTGATCTTGGAAAAAGGGATAAAAAAGAGAGCACCATGCAGAAAAGATGCAGAAAAACAAAAGGCCATCATTGCTGATGGCCTTTTGTCACTGAATCTAATGGTGCCCGGGGTCGGACTCGAACCGACACGATTATTCATCGGCGGATTTTGAATCCGCTGCGTCTACCGATTTCGCCACCCGGGCAACTGCGAGGGATTATACGAATGGCGCGATGCCATGCAAGGTGTTTTTCTCGTGCGCACTCTCGTTTGCTCATTTATTCAACGCCTTGCCGATGCGGGGTCAGTTACATAGAATGCCCGCATCATATTAATGGAATAAGAACGATGGCCAAACGTAAACCAGTCCAACCCACATCCCCCCCCCACACAGTCCCCCACTACCCTTCGGCGGGCTTGTTGCGCCGACTCGGCGCCCTGCTCTATGACTATCTGGTAG
>NZ_CDBL01000005.1:0-376 GCF_000820005.1 Aeromonas piscicola
CCTGGCTGCCAAACATGGCGATGGCGCCTAGATCCCCGAGCGAGAGGATCATGGAGAGCGCCATGGCCAGTGCCAGCGGGCGGCGCAGCAGGGGCCACTCCACCAGCCGCAGGCGATGCAGCCCGCGCACCCCCAGGCTGTCGGCCAGTCTATCGTACTGGCGCACCACCAGCTGCATGGGGGCTGAGAGGGTGCGCAGCACATAGGGCAATGCCATCAGAGCGTTGACCAGTACCACCAGCCAGGGCCCCAGTGCAAAGACATCAGTAAAAGGCATGAACATGATGAAGAGGCCTGTGCTCAGCACGACCGCCGGTATCATCAGGATCATGGAGCCGCTGGCCTCCCACATGGCGGCGGCCCGCCGCTGGCGGGT
>NZ_CDBL01000005.1:577-15124 GCF_000820005.1 Aeromonas piscicola
CCCGCCGCTGGCGGGTGCGAACCTTGAGATGACGGCTGGTGAGCAGCAGGCCGCTGCCGAGCAGGGTGGCAAGGGTACCCGCCGCCAGCGCGATCAGCAGCGACTGGCCGCTGGCCTGCCACAGCTGCGCCGAGGCCAGCGCCGTCAGCAGGCCGGGATTGAAACCGGCCACCAGGATTGCCAGCTGGGGGGGCAGGAAGACGGCGAGCCCGGTGCAGAGCGCCACGGCATCCACCAGCACGGTCCCCGGTTGATGGCGATCCGGTCGCAGACAGGGGCGATGACTGCTGATCCGGCTGGCTGGTGTGGTCTGCAGCTTGTGTTGCAGCAGGAGCAGAGTGGCGGTCAGGATCAGCTGCACCAGCGCCAGGCCGCCGGCGGTGGCAAGGTCAAAATCAAAGCGCAGCGCCTGATAGACGGCCACCTCCAGCGTGGTGGACCTGGGTCCGCCCCCCAGCGCCAGCACAGTGGTGAAGCTGGTGAAGCAGAGCATGAAGATGAGGCTGGCAAGCCCCGGCAGTATGCCGCGAAGGAGCGGCCACTCCAGCAGCCGGAAAATATGGGAAGAGCGCATGCCCAGCTGACTGGCGAGACGCCAGCTCGATTCGGGGATGCTCTCTATGCTCTGCAGCATGAGGCGCGCCGCCAGCGGCATGTTGAAGAAGACGTGGGCCAGCAGTATGCCGAACAGGCCGTACAGGTAATTGCCGGGATCCAGCCCCAAGCCGCGCAGCAGCTGCGACAGCCAACCCTGTTTGCCGTGAACCGCCACTATGCCGAAGATGGCAATGATGACCGGCAGCACCAGGGAGAGCCCAAACAGCTTGAGCAGCAGGCGTCGACCGATGAAGCGGCGCCGCGCCAGCGCTCTTGCCACCGGAATGGCTACACCTAAGCTCAGCAGGGTGGAGAGCAGCGCCTGCCCCAGGCTGAAGCCCAGCACATGGCGCAGATAGGGATCGGCCAGCAGGGTGCGGGGGGCCAGCGAACCGGCCTGCCACAGCAGGGCGACGAGCGGCCCCAGGGACAACAGCAGGATCAACAGGGTGGCTGCGCTACCCGGCAGCCACCAGAGGGGACGAACCTTGGTGCTCACTGGGTGACGGCTTGCAGCCACTCGCGGATCCAGTTCTTGCGATTGGCGGCCACCTCATCGCTGGTGAAACTCAGCGGCTTGCTGACTGTGATCATCTGCTCGAAGCCCTTGGGCAGCGGCGCATCTGTCACCGGATACATCCAGTTGCCGGCTGGGATCTCCTGCTGGAAGGCGGGGCTTATCATGAACTGCAGAAACTGGTCGGCCAGCTTGCCTTGTTTGGCGCTTTTCAGCTTGGCGGCCACTTCCACCTGACGGTAGTGCCCCTCTTCGAAGGCGGCGGCCTGATATTGGGGCTTGTTCTCGGCGATCAGGTGATAGGCGGGGGAGCTGGTGTAGGAGAGCACCATGTCCGCTTCCCCATCGAGGAACATGCCATAGGCTTCGGACCAGCCCTTGGTGACTGTGACCGTCTTCTTGGCAAGCTCGGTCCAGGCGGCAGGCGCCTGATCGCCATAGACGGACTTCATCCACAGCATCAGTCCCTGACCTGGGGTAGAGGTGCGCGGATCCTGATAGATCACCTTGAGATCCTGGCGTTCTACCAGCTCTTTCAGGCTCTTGGGGGGCGTTTTAAGTTTGTCCTTGTTGTAGACGAAGGCGAAGTAGCCGTAGTCATAGGGAACGAAGGTGTCATCCTGCCAGCCGCCCGGCACCTTGATGCCATCGAGCTTGGTAGTGTGCGGGGCGAACAGGCCGCTCTGCTTGGCTTCGCTGATGAGGGCATCATCCAGCCCCAGCACCAGATCGGCCTTGCTGTGTTTGCCTTCCAGCCGCAGCCGGTTGAGGATGGCGACGCCGTCTTCCAGCGCCACAAGATTGAGGTTGCAACCGCACTCTTTCTCGAACGCCTGCTTGATCTTGGGACCGGGTCCCCATTCGGCGGTGAAGGAGCTGTAGGTATAGACGGTGAGGGTATCGGCCGCGAAGGCCTGGGTACTGAGCAGGCCGGTGGCAACCAGCAGCAGGGTTTTCATCAAGTGGCACTCCCTGTTAATGATGAGGTGCCAGCGGATGAGGGCGCAAAAAATGAGCGCCATGCCTCAAATTCCTCCGCCAGCATTATCTGGATCAGGTACACGGGTATAATCTCAGCGGTAAACCGCACCCCGTTTGAGAAACGAACCGCATTGTATTAACGTTCTTGGGGGGAGGCCAGCACAATTGTTCCTGCGGGCCATCGAGATGGCTTCGGCATAACAGAGGATGTTCGCGTGATCACCAGTACCAAGGAAAGACGCGCCTTCCAGCGCATGATAATCAACGCCCCCGTCACCGTCGTCCAGCAACAGCAGGTGCTGGAGGGGAGCTGTCGGGATCTCAGCGCCAATGGCATGGGGATCGCCGTCGCCGAGCATCAGCTCGATGTCAGCCAGCCCATCCGGGTCAGTCTGGCTACCAACAACAACCTGCTGCCGCCGTTCGAGGCCCAGGCCCGCATCATTCGGGTGCTGGAAGAGGAAGAGTGCCTGCTGCTGGCCATCGAGTTTCAATCCCAGGCCTGAGCCAACAACAGAACCCACCGTCTACCACAGGCCAGCACCTCGCTGGCCTGTGTCATTTTGGGTTTTGTCATTTGGCCCGAGTGTCACTCCCTGGCCTGCACCGGCTGAACGCTCAACTGCTTGCTATCAACCAGCGTCTGGCTGGTTGATGCGATCCGGCCCATGGCAAACTGACCCGGGCCGGTCGGCTCCATCAACAGATAGGTTTCTCCCTCCCAGCTCAGGGTCGCCTCACCTGGCTTGGCCGGCAGGGCCACCCCCAGCAGGGCATGACCCGGCACGAACACCATGGCCTGTCTCAGCTCGGGAAAGAGCTGGGCCAGCATGGCCGCCATCAGGGTCACCTTGCTGTCGCAATCCCCCCGGTTCTGTTCCAGCACCTGGCGTGGGCTGAGGAAGCCCTTGCCCGAGCGTCCCGACTGGCTGTCGAGCAGTTGATAGGGGATGGCCTGAATGAAGCCGAGCATATGGGCCACCGTCTTCTGGCGGGCCTCCGTCTCTGTGGTGCCCGCCTGTTTGAGCTGTTCGGCCAGCGGGGCCAGCTCGGTCCGACTCTCCAGCGCAATGCGCACATGATCCTGCTTGATGGCCGGCACGCCATCGGGCGGGGTGAAGGGCTGGAAGTAGTGTTGCTTGAGCCACTCGGATTCCAGCTTGTCACGTTGCTGGGTGAGCCAGGCCAGTGCCTCCCTGGCTTTGTCCTGATTGCGGCTCTTCAGGTGCAGCTTCATGTCGGGGCGGGAGAGGGCGATCTGCACCTCGGGGAATTCGGTGGCGGCTTGTTGCAACAGGCTCTGCAACACGTCCTCCTGCATGCGGGCCGGCCGATAGGCGATGAGCGGCGGCAACTTGCCCGACTCCAGCCGGTAGGTGAGCTGCTGCGCCTTGCCATCCTTGTCCTGCCAGCCGACGTTGAGCTGACCGCCGTGGCTGTTGAAATAGGTCTGCCCGGCACTGGCCGGGAGCGCGAACCACAGGTAGCAGAGCAGGAGGATGCCGCTCGTTCTCTTCATCAGGGTTTCCTCTCTGTGGCGCCGTGATGGCCAGCTATGTGCGGCCGGCGGCGTGGCCGGACAATAAAACAGGGAGCCAAGGCTCCCTGTTGATTCTACTCGTTTTATTGCCGCTGGCGCGTCAAATCCAGCTCGGTTCTCTTGCACTGTCTCGAAGGCGCCGAGGGCGGCCGTGAGCTTGTGAGGGGCCCGCTTAGATCCAGCTCGGCTGCTTGGCTTCGAAGGCGCTGATGGCCGCCTCGTGCTGCAGGGTCAGGCCGATGGCATCCAGCCCGTTGAGCAGGCAGTAACGGCGAAATTCGTCGATCTCGAAGCTGAAGCTGAGCTCACCGGCACGCACCTGGTTGGCCTCCAGATCCACCTCGATCTGTAAGCCGGGGTGGGCGGCAACCAGCTGGAACAGCGCCTCCACCTCTTCCTCTTTCAGGCGCACCGGCACCAGACCGTTGTTGATGGCGTTGCCGTAGAAGATGTCGGCAAAGCTCGGCGCTATCAGGGTCTTGAAGCCATAGTCCGCCAGCGCCCAGGGGGCGTGCTCGCGGCTCGAGCCGCAACCGAAGTTTTCCCGTGCCAGCAAGATACTGGCGCCGGCATAGCGCGGCTGGTTGAGCACGAACGCCGGGTTGGGTTGCAGGCCGGCATCATCCAGGAAGCGCCAGTCGTTAAACAGGTGCTTGCCAAAGCCGATGCGGTTCACCTTCTGCAAAAACTGCTTGGGAATGATGGCATCGGTGTCGACGTTGGCGCTGTCGAGGGGGACGACGATCCCCTTGTGTTGCTTGAAACCTGTCATGTTAACTCCCTCTTACAGTGCGCGAATGTCGGCGAAGCGGCCGGTGATGGCGGCGGCGGCGGCCATGGCCGGGCTCACCAGATGGGTGCGGCCGGCACGGCCCTGGCGCCCTTCGAAGTTGCGGTTGCTGGTGGAGGCGCAGCGCTCTCCCGGTTGCAGCCGGTCATTGTTCATGGCCAGACACATGGAGCAGCCGGGCAGGCGCCACTCAAAGCCTGCCTCGAGGAAGATCTTGTCCAGCCCCTCGGCCTCTGCCTGGGCCTTGACCTGCTCTGAGCCAGGCACCACCAGCGCCTGTACCCCGGCGGCCACCTTGCGGCCACGGGCGATGGCGGCAGCGGCGCGCAGATCCTCGATGCGGCTGTTGGTACAGGAACCGATGAACACCTTGTCGATGGCGACATCGGTGAGCTTCTGGCCCGGCAGCAAGTCCATGTAGGCCAGCGCCTTGCGGGCGGACTGCTGCTCCATCGGATCGGCGAAGGATTCCGGTGCCGGGATAGGCTCATTGACGGCGATCACTTGACCCGGGTTGGTACCCCAGGTCACCTGCGGTGCTATGTCGGCGGCGTCGAGGATTACTTCTGCATCGAAGCGGGCGCCTTCGTCGCTCTTGAGGCTCTGCCAGTAGGCGATGGCCTGCTCCAGCGCCTCACCCTTGGGGGCGAACTCCTTGCCGCGAATGTAGTCGATGGTGGTCTGGTCGGGAGCTATCATGCCCGCCTTGGCACCCAGCTCGATGGCCATGTTGCACACAGTCATCCGTCCTTCCATGGAGAGGCCCGCAATGGCCTCGCCAGCGAATTCCACCACGTAGCCGGTACCACCGGCATGGCCGACCTTGCCTATGATGGCCAGCACCACGTCCTTGGCGCTGATGCCAGCGCTCAGCTTGCCGTTGACCGAGATGCGCATGGTTTTTGCGCGGCCCTGTTTCAGGGTCTGGGTGGCCATCACGTGCTCCACCTCCGAGGTGCCGATGCCGAAGGCCAGGGACCCGAAGGCACCGTGTGTGGCGGTGTGGGAGTCGCCGCAGACTATGGTGGTGCCGGGCAATGTGATGCCGAGCTCGGGGCCCATCACATGGACTATGCCCTGGTATTTGTGGTTCAGATCGTAGAGGCGAACCCCGAACTCCTTGCAGTTGTCGGCGAGCGTCTCCATCTGGATGCGGGCCATCTCGCCGGAGGCGGCTATGTCCTTGGTGGTGGTGGAGACGTTGTGATCCATGGTGGCCCAGGTCAGATCCGGGCGGCGCAGCTGGCGGTTCATGGCGCGCAGGCCGTCGAATGCCTGCGGGCTGGTCACTTCGTGCACCAGGTGACGATCGATGTAGATGAGTGGCGTTTCGCCAGCCACTTCACGCACTACATGGGCGTCGAATACTTTCTGATAGAGGGTCTTGGCCATTGCTTCTCTCTTCCTTGTTATCTGTTGTGCGGCTCAGATCCGGGCGGCGATCTGGCTGCCCATCTCGGACGTGCTCTGCACCGGATGGCGGGCGCTGGCCTGATGCAGGTCGGCGGTGAAGTAACCCTCGGCCAGGGTCTGGGCCACGGCCTGCTCGATGGCTTGGGCGGCGGCTTCCTGCCCCAGGCTGTAGCGCAGCATCAGGGCGGCGGAGAGGATCTGGGCTATGGGGTTGGCAATACCCTTGCCGGCGATGTCCGGCGCCGAGCCACCGGCCGGTTCGAACAGGCCAAAACCCGCTTCGTTCAGGCTGGCGGAGGGGAGCAGTCCCATGGAGCCGGTGATCATGGCGCACTCGTCGGAGAGGATATCGCCAAACAGGTTGGAGCAAAGCAGCACGTCGAACTGGGACGGATCCTTGATGAGCTGCATGGTGGCGTTGTCTATGTACATGTGATTCAGCGCCACATCCGGGTAGGACTTGGCGACTTGCGTCACCACCTCGCGCCACAGGATGGAGGAGGCGAGCACGTTGGCCTTGTCGATGGAGGTGACCTTGGCTTTGCGTACCCGGGCCGACTCGAACGCAATCTTGGCGATGCGCTCGATCTCGAAGCGATGGTACACCTCAGTATCGAACGCCTTCTCGTTCGCCCCTTCACCTTCACGCCCCTTGGGTTGGCCGAAGTAGATACCGCCGGTCAGCTCCCGCACGCAGGCGATGTCAAAGCCGCGATCCGAGATGTCGGCGCGCAGCGGGGAGAACTGCTCCAGACCTGTGTAGATGCGGGCCGGACGCAGGTTGCAGAACAGCTTGAAGTGGGCACGCAGGGGCAGCAGGGCGCCGCGCTCCGGCTGATCGTTCGGCGGCAGGTGCTCCCACTTGGGGCCGCCGACCGAGCCGAACAGCACGGCATCGGCCGCTTCACAGCCCTTGATGGTGCTCTGTGGCAGGGGAGTGCCGTGGTTGTCGATGGCGATGCCGCCGACGTCGTGGCGATCATACTCGAAGGCTAAGCCGAACTTGGCCTGCACCTTTTCCAGCACCTTGATGGCCTCGGCCATCACTTCCGGTCCTATGCCGTCACCCGGCAACACTGCGATCCGATAACTGCTCATACTCACACACTCTCCGTATTGATCTTGTCTGTTTTTGTGACGTTGCGTTCCATCTGTTCGGCTACCTGATCGGCGCGCCAGATGCTGTTGATCACGTGGATCAACGCCTGGGCCGAGGACTCTATGATGTCGGTGGCCAGGCCCATGCCGTGGAATTTGCGGCCCTTGTATTCGGCGACGATGTCGACCTGGCCGAGGGCATTCTTGCCTTCGCCCTTGCCCTTGAGTTCGTATTTATCGATGCGGATCTCGTAGCCGGTGATGCGGTTGATGCACTGGTAGACAGCATCCACCGGGCCATTGCCGGTGGCCGCTTCGCTGATGGTCTCCTGACCCACCTTCAATTTCACCGAGGCCGTGGCCAGCACAGAGCTGCCGCTCTGGACCCCGAGATACTCCAGCTTGAAGTGCTCGGGCTCTTCGTGGATTTGGCTGAAGAAGGCCAGCGCTTCGAGGTCGTAGTCGAACACCTGTCCCTTCTTGTCGGCCAGGGTCAGGAACTTGCCGTACAGGTCGTCGAGATCGTAACTGCTCTCGGCGTAGCCCATGGACTCCATTCTGTGCTTGATGACGTGGCGACCGGAGCGGGAGGTCATGTTGAGGTTGTTCTGGGTCAGGCCGATGCTCTCCGGGGTGATGATCTCGTAGGTGTTCTTCGCCTTGAGCACGCCGTCCTGATGAATGCCGGAGCTGTGGGAGAAGGCGTTGGCACCGACGATGGCCTTGTTGGGCTGCACCGGCATGTTGCAGAGCTGGCTGACCAGGGCGCTGGTACGATGAATTTCACTGTGGCGGATGTTGGTGTGCACCCCGAGCAGATCGGCGCGGGTTTTCAGTATCATCGCCACCTCTTCCAGCGAGCAGTTGCCGGCTCGCTCACCTATGCCGTTGATGGTGCACTCGATCTGGCGGGCCCCCATCTGCACGGCGCCGATGGAGTTGGCTACCGAGAGACCGAGATCGTCGTGGCAGTGCACCGAGATGATGGCCTGATCTATGTTCGGTACCCGGTTGAACAGGGTCTGGATGATGCCGGAGAACTCGGTCGGCACCGTGTAGCCGACGGTATCCGGGATATTGATGGTGCGGGCGCCCGCCTTGATGGCGGCCTCGACCATGCGGCAGAGATTATCAATCGGGGTGCGCCCCGCATCCTCGCAGGAGAACTCCACATCGTCTGTGTAGCGGCGGGCATGCTTGATGGCACTGATGCCCATCTCCAGCACATCCTCGAAGCTCTTTTTGAGCTTGCTCTCCACATGGATGGAGGAGGTGGAGATGAAGGTGTGGATGCGAAAGGCCTCTGCGACCCGCAGGGCTTCGCTGGCGGCATCTATGTCCTTGGGCAGGGCGCGGGCCAGGGCGCAGACCCGGCTGTTCTTGATGTGGCGGGCTATGGTCTGCACCGATTGAAAATCACCGGGGGAGGAGACAGGGAATCCCACCTCCATGATGTCGACACCGAGCCGCTCCAGCGCCTGGGCTATCTGCAGCTTCTCCTTGACTGTCAAACTGGCCGCCAGGGCCTGCTCACCATCACGCAAGGTGGTGTCGAATATGATGACCCTATCTGACATGTGACTTCCCTCTTCCTAAGTTCGGTAACGTGCATCCTGCGGCGGCATAAAAAAACCCGTGCAGGGTGCACGGGTTTTTGTAAATTCCGGCTATGCCTGAGCCCGGCTACAAGGATCCCGCGCGACTGGTCGCGATTAGGGAAAGTAGTAGTAGCGGAGCGGCAATAGGCATGATGACTCAATCCTTCCAGTCGATAACGCTTTTACCAATATCGAGATTTTTATGCTGTGTCAACCCGGACTCACAGGTTCAATCCGCTGGTTTATTTAATCGGATTGTAAAGGAGTGCAAATTTACTTGTCCCATATTCGGCCCTTGCCCGATTATCTGGTCATTCCTGCTGTACTCGATCACCTGCGCAATCAGATCGACTTATCAGTTTTTGCTGAATTATCTGAGGTATTCAATGGAAAAACGTAGACCTGGTCGTCCGGTCGGGCGTTCTGACATTCGTGACAAGTTGCTTTCCGCTGCTCGTGAGCGTTTTCTCAATACGCCCTACAGCAAGGTCACTACCCGCGAGATCGCCGAGCTGGCTGGCTCCAATCTGGCGATGATCCATTACTACTTCGGCAGTAAAGAGGGCCTCTACAAGGCGGTGCTGGGCGATGTCGCCGAGCCGCTGGACCAGGCCTGGCATGATGAGACCGGCAATCGCAGCCTCAATGATCTGCTCAACACCTACTATCAGGTGATGGCTCCCAACAGCGAACTGACCTCCGCCATCTCCAGCGCATTATCGACCGAGAAGAGCCCGGGTCGGGATTTTGTGCTGAATCGTCTGCTGGAGCGCCAACTGCCCCAGTTCGATGCCTTGCTGGAGTCCATGAAGAACAACGGTGAACTGGGTGACAACCTGGATCCCGAGATGTTGAAGATCTCCTTCCTCAGCATGATGTGGCAACCGTTCGTGATGAAGGATCTCTACGAGCAGGTGTTCGGCCTGACAGTGGATGAGCACTTCATGGCTCGTCTGGCGGATCACAACTGCCGGCTGATGGAGAGTGGCCTGCGCGGCACCCTGAACTGATCATTTGCCACGCTTGTCGTAAAAAAGGGCCATTCGGCCCTTTTTTTCATCAATCTGTTATCTGACCGTCAACCAAGTGTCACCTCGCCGCCCTAGTCTGCACTGAGACTTCAGGGAAGGAGGGGTTATGAACAAGATCCAACAATGGGACCTGCAGGTGTGCCGCATCTGCCTGCTCCATGCCTACAACCGGCCGCAGGCCAGGATCAGCCGACTCATCTCCCGCACCGGTGACGGCCCACTCTACGCCGTGCTGGCCGCCCTGCTCTGGTGGCAGGGGGAGGCGGAACGTGAGCTGGTGGGGGTTGCCCTGCTTGCCTTTGCCATCGAACTGCCGCTCTATCTGCTGCTCAAGAACGCGCTGAAACGCCAGCGGCCGGTGGGCTTGCCGGTCTTCATCACCCCCTCGGATCGTTACAGTCTGCCCTCCGGCCATACCGCAGCTGCCTTCCTGATGGCGACCGTGCTGGCCGCCAGCTTCCCGCTCTGGGCGCCCCTGCTGTTTGTCTGGGCCGCGCTGGTGGGGGCGTCACGCCTGCTGCTCGGGGTGCACTACCTGAGCGATCTGGTGGCCGGTGCCCTGCTCGGTGGTGGCTGCGCCCTGCTGGCGCTCAGCTGGAGTCAGGGATGAGGATTCTGTTCGGGGTTCAGGGTACAGGCAACGGTCACATCAGCCGCAGCCGCACTTTGGCGCGGGCCCTGTGCGCCCGTGGGCTTGAGGTCGACTACCTGTTCAGCGGTCGCCCCGCCGACGGCTATTTCGAGATGGCCGAGTTTGGCGATTATCGTACCTTTGCCGGCATCACCTTCGTCAGCCACGAAGGTGCCGTCTCGGGCTGGCGTACCCTCAAGGGGCTCTCGCCCCTGCGCTTCTGGCGGGACATGCGGGCCCTGGATTGCCGCGATTATGACCTGGTGATCAGCGACTTCGAACCGCTCAGCGCCCATGCCGCACGTCGCTGGGGCAAACCCAGCCTCACCATCAGTCATCAGGCCAGCTTCGACTGGCCGATCCCGCGCTGGGGCGAGAGCGGCTTCAACCGCCAGCTGATGCGCCATTTTGCCCCGGTCCGCCAGTCTCTCGGACTGCACTGGTTTCACTTCGGCCAGCCGCTGCTGCCGCCCATCATAGATCCCATCGCCCAAGCACCCGACAATCAGCAGATCCTGGTCTATCTGCCGTTTGAGCAGACCGAGGCCATCGCCGCCCTGTTGTCACGCTTCAATCAGCAGCGCTTCGTCTGTTTTCACCCGGCCATTCGCAGCGCCAGCCAGTGGCGCAACATAGTGTTCGAGCCGCAGGCGCGGGAAAGCTTCAAGCAGGTGCTGGCCGGCTGTCGCGGAGTCATCACCAACGGCGGCTTCGAACTGGCCTCAGAGGCGTTGACGCTCGGCAAGAAGCTGCTGGTCAAGCCGTTGGGGGGCCAATTCGAGCAGCTGACCAACGCCAAGACACTGGAGTTGATGGGGCTGGCCCGGCTGATGGATGCGCTCGATGCCAATGCGGTGCGGGCCTGGCTGGATGCCTCGGCCCCGGGCCAGATCCTCTATCCCGATGTGGCGGGCGAACTGGCGGGCTGGCTGGCGGACGGGGCAAAGGAGAGCGTGGCCCAGCTCTCGCGCCGGCTGTGGGCTCGCACCCTGTTTCCGGAAGAGGTGTGTGATCGCTTGAGCGAGCTGGAAGGCGGATGCCCGTTAAACAGCAGTTGGTTATCGCAAGTGAGCGCCTTTGACTAGACTGAAAGCGATCCCACCAAGGAGAGGACGGACACCATGCGCTTTACCAATGAAAACGGCGATACCATGACCCTGGCAGACAACCTGACCCTGCACGAATTGCTGGATATGGGGGTCAGCATCTCAGTCTGTGAAGAGACGGACCCGGATCAGCAGATCTGGCTGGCAGAGCCGGAAGACGAACAGTAAGTCTGTGCTCTGTTCGACGGCCCGCCCCATGGGGCGGGCTATTTTTTCCAGATTGCCTCGTTGTGACAGCATGATCCGCTAGCCAGTCCCCCATCTTCCCCGCATTGTTCCCACCCGTTTCACCAAGTCACTGAATGTTAATAGCTGTTTGAAATTTATGACTGTTATGGTCAGACAAAGCCGTGGACAAGCGTTCACAAGCGGGTTAAGTTGGTTTTTCACCCGCTTTGCGGGTGAATGATGGAAAAAACCTATTTTTCTACTATCGACGGCACCGAACTCGCCTGGCCCGTATTCAGACAACAACAAGACACGGACCGGCGCTGCCGGGAAGCAGCGGACTGTCGATAGCTTTCGCTTAACGGAGCAAAGCCTGGAGGGCTTTATCATGGAGATGTTATCAGGCGCCCAGATGGTGGTTAGAGCGCTGGAAGATCAGGGAGTTGAGCACGTTTTCGGCTACCCTGGTGGCTCAGTGCTCGACATCTATGACGCTCTCTTTGAAAACGGCAAGATGGAGCATGTCCTGGTGCGGCACGAGCAAGCCGCTGTGCACATGGCGGACGGTTACGCCCGCTCCACCGGCAAGGTGGGCACTGTGCTGGTGACCTCGGGTCCCGGCGCCACCAACTGCATCACGGGGATCGCGACTGCCTACATGGACTCCATCCCTCTGGTGATCCTGTCCGGCCAGGTGCCGACCAGCATGATCGGGGAGGATGCGTTCCAGGAGACCGACATGATCGGCATCTCCCGTCCTGTGGTGAAGCACAGCTTCCTGTGCAAGAAAGCCAGCGACATTCCCGAGGCCATCAAGAAGGCCTACTACATAGCCGCCAGCGGCCGCCCGGGGCCCGTGGTGGTGGATCTGCCCAAAGACGTGCAGAACCCGAAAGAGAAATTTCCCTATCAGTATCCCGAGTCCGTCTCGCTGCGCTCCTACAATCCGACCAAGGCCGGACACAAGGGCCAGATCAAGCGGGCTGCCAAGTTGCTGGTGGAGGCGCAGCGCCCCGTCATGTACGTGGGTGGCGGCGCCATCAATGCCAGTGCGGATCATCTGGTGACCAAGCTGGCTGAGTTGCTGAACCTGCCGGTAACCACCACCCTGATGGGGTTGGGGGCCTTCTCCGGCACCCATCCTCAGTTCATCGGCATGCTGGGGATGCACGGCACCTTCGAAGCGAACAAGACAATGCACAACGCGGATCTCATCTTCGCCGTGGGTGCCCGCTTCGATGACCGCGTGACCAACAACGTGGCCAAGTTCTGTCCCAACGCCACCATAGTCCACATCGACATAGATCCCACCTCGATCTCCAAGACGGTGCAGGCCCATGTGCCCATCGTCGGCTCGGTGGAAACCGTGCTGGAGCAGATGCTGGAAGTGATCCGCGAGTGTGGCTTCGACAACGACAAGCAGGCGTTGGCGGACTGGTGGAGCCAGATCGCCCAGTGGCGCTCCCGTAATTGTCTGGCTTATGAAACCCATCCCACCCTGATCAAGCCGCAGCAGGTCATAGAGGCGCTTTACAAGGTGACCAAGGGGGAGGCCTTCGTCGCCTCCGACGTGGGCCAGCATCAGATGTTTGCTGCGCTCTACTACCCCTTTGCCAAGCCGCGCCAGTGGATCAATTCGGGTGGCCTCGGCACCATGGGTTTTGGCATTCCGGCCGCCATGGGCGCCCAGTTTGCCAACCCGGATGCCGTGGTCTGCTGCGTCACTGGTGACGGCTCGGTACAGATGAACATCCAGGAACTCTCCACCTGTTTGCAGTACGGTGTGCCCATCAAGATCATCTCCATCAACAACCGCGCCCTCGGCATGGTCAAGCAGTGGCAGAAGATGTTCTACGGCGGCCGCCACAGCCACTCCTACATGGAGTCCCTGCCGGACTTCGTCAAACTGGCGGAAGCCTACGGCCACGTCGGTATCGCGGTGAGCGATCCGGCGGAGCTCGAGAGTGCCATGGAGAAGGCCTTCGCCATGAAGGATCGGCTGGTGTTCATGGATATCTCGGTCGATCCGGATGAGCACGTCTACCCGATGCAGATCAAGTTTGGTGCCATGGACGAGATGTGGCTGAGCAAGACGGAGAGGACCTGACAATGGGACACATTATTTCGGTCGTACTCATGGAGCTCAAGTTTGGTTCCATCAATGACGAGATGTGGCTGAACAAGACGGAGAGAACCTGATGAGACATATTATTTCCGTTCTGTTGGAAAACGAATCCGGCGCCCTGAGTCGAGTGGTAGGTCTCTTCTCCCAGCGCGGCTACAACATCGAGACCCTGACGGTAGCGCCTACCGAGGATCCTACCCTGTCGCGCATGACAATCGTCACCATGGGTGACGAGCGGGTGCTGGAGCAGATCCAGAAGCAGTTGCACAAGCTGGTGGACGTGCTCAAGGTGTGCGATCTCAGCGAGGGTGAGCATATCGAGCGGGAGATAGCCCTGATCAAGGCCCGTGCCGCCGGTGGCGCTCGCGACGAGCTGAAGCGGCTGGCGGACATCTTCCGTGGCCAGATCGTCGATGTGACCCCGGAGCAGTACACGGTACAGCTGGTGGGCACCAGCGAGAAGCTGGACGCCTTCATCAAGACCGCGGCCCAGACCAACGAGATCATCGAGGTGGTGCGCTCGGGGGTTTGTGGCATTTCCCGGGCGGACAAGGCACTGCGTCCCTGATTGTTCCGCCGATAAGACTGTTATTCCAAAAGGGCTCTGCGGAGCCCTTTTTTCATTGGAGCAAGCTGAGCCAGGGGGAAGTGCGAGTCTGTCATTTTCTTTCAAATGATCAGTAAACTATCCACAAAAGCTGTGGAAAACTCTGTAGATTAGCGGTGTGTCTAGCGTTAGTTAGCTGATCTTAAAGGGGTATTTGGATCTGATCTCTGCTGGGGTGCAATTGTGCAATCCACTTTGGCGGGTGTGAGTGTTTGCTTATCCTCTCTCCCTTGCCAGGCAGGCGCTGGCGATGAGGATTGGGATCCGGTCAGGATCCTGATTTGATCTTGCGGATCAACATGTCGCCCGTCCGCCATAAAAAAACCCGCCTCTCGGCGGGGTTTT
>NZ_CDBL01000005.1:15370-67192 GCF_000820005.1 Aeromonas piscicola
CCGCCTCTCGGCGGGTTTTTCACAGGGCAGACTGAAGGTCGATTACTCGGCCTGAGCTGCCTGGATACCGGTCAGGGCGATGGTGTAGACGATGTCGTCAACCAGGGCACCACGGGACAGGTCGTTGACCGGCTTGCGCATGCCTTGCAGCATGGGGCCGATGGAGACCAGATCAGCGGAGCGCTGTACCGCCTTGTAGGTGGTATTGCCGGTGTTCAGGTCCGGGAAGACGAACACTGTGGCTTTACCGGCAACCGGTGAGTTCGGTGCCTTGGACTTGGCCACATTCTCCATGATGGCCGCGTCGTACTGCAGCGGGCCGTCGATGATGAGGTCGGGGCGCTTGGCCTTGGCCAGCTCGGTCGCTTCACGCACTTTCTCTACATCGGCACCGGCGCCAGAGGTACCGGTAGAGTAGGAGATCATGGCGACGCGCGGCTCGATGCCGAAGGCGGCAGCGGAGTCGGCGGACTGGATGGCGATCTCGGCCAGCTGCTCGGCAGTGGGATCCGGGTTGATCGCACAGTCGCCGTACACCAGCACCTGATCAGGCAGCAGCATGAAGAAGATGGAGGAGATCAGGGAAGAGCCCGGGGCCGTTTTGATGATCTGCATCGGCGGACGGATGGTGTTGGCGGTGGTGTGTACCGCGCCGGATACCAGGCCGTCTACTTCGCCACGTTCCAGCATCATGGTGCCCAGCACCACGTTGTCTTCCAGCTGTTCGCGGGCAACCACTTCGGTCATGCCCTTGTTCTTGCGCAGTTCGACCAGACGCGGCACATAGCGCTCACGCACTTCCAGCGGGTCGATGATCTCGACACGGTCGGTCAGCACCACGCCCTGCTGCTCGGCAACGCGACGGATCTCTTCCGGGTTGCCCAGCAGCACCGGACGGGCGATGCCACGCTCGGCACAGATGGCGGCAGCCTTGATGGTACGCGGCTCTTCGCCTTCCGGCAGCACGACGCGCTTGTTGGCCTGACGGGCCAGCTCGGTCAGCTGATAACGGAATGCCGGCGGGCTCAGACGACGGGAACGGGTGGACTTGGCGGAGAGAGACTCGATCCAGTGCTTGTCGATGTGACCAGCCACATAGTCCTGCACCAGTTCGATACGCTCGCGGTCATCTTCCGGAATGTCGACGTTGAAGTTCTGCAGGCTGACAGCGGTCTGCCAGGTGTTGGTGCCGGTGATCATGATCGGCAGGCCGGTGGCCATGGCCTGTTGGCACAGGGCCAGCACTTGCGGTTCAGGATGATAGTTGCCGGTCAGCAGCAGGGCGCCCAGCTTGACGCCGTTCATGGCGGAGAGGCAGGCGGAGACGATGACGTCGGAACGATCGCCGGAGGTCACCAGCAGGCTGCCCGGACGGAAGTGCTCAACCATGTTGTGAATGGAACGGGCACAGAAGGTCACGGTTTGCAGGCGACGGCTGTCCAGTTCACCCTTGTGCAGGATCTTGGCGGCCAGGTGCTTGGCGAGATCCTTGGCACGCGGGGCGATCAGCTGGGTATTCCAGGGGATGCAACCCAGGATGCGCAGCGGGCTCTTGCCGAACACCTGCAGCACTTCCAGATTGTGAGCCGCTTCAGACGTATGGTGGTGCGCCTCGAACATCTCGGTCAGGTCGGGGCGGGTCACACCGTGCTCGTCAACCGGGGCACCAACCTTGTTGATCACGCAACCCACGATACGGGGGTTGGTGACGCCACCGAAGTTGGAGCAGGCCAGCTCGATGCGCTCTTTCAGCTTCTGGCTGGAGTCGTTGCCCGGATGGGTCACGAACACCATATCTGCATCCAGCGCCTTGGCGACGTCGTAGTTCAGCTTGTTGGCAAACGGCTGCTTGTCGGTCGGAACCATGCCTTCGATGACCAGCACCTCGGCACCGCTCGCTTTCACGTGCTCTTCAAAGCGGGCCACAATCTCTTCCAGCAGGATATCTGTGTTGCTGGAGGTGATCATGTTCTCGGCGTAGGAGAGGGCGAACGGCTCGGGCGGGTTGATGTTGGCAGCGGCGCGGATCACGGCGGTGGAGCGCTCGGTACCGGTTTCACCCGGACGCGGCTGGGCGACCGGTTTGAAGAAGCTGACATTGACACCGTGACGTTCCATGGCGCGGACAACGCCAAGACTCACGGAAGTTACGCCGACACCAGTGCCGACCGGGATAAGCATAATAGTGCGTGCCACTTAATACCCCTTGTTCATTTTTTGGGATCAGGAAAAGGCCGCCCTGGGGCGGCCTTGCTCTACAGCGAAATTATGCGCCGACCAGTTCCAGCGCGTCGTGGGCAATGACCCACTCCTCGTTGGTCGGGATAACCAGGGCCTTGGTGGAACCAGCCTTGGTGATCTCGCCACCCTTGCCGAAGCGAGCCTTCAGGTTGGCGTCGTGATCGACGTCAAAGCCCAGCAGACCCAGCTTGTTCAGGGTGATTTCACGGATCGGGGCGGAGTTTTCACCGATACCACCGGTGAAGACCACGGCATCCAGACGACCGTCCATGGCGGCGGCGTAGGCGCCGATATACTTGGCCAGGCGATAGCAGTAAACGTCCATGGCACGCTTGGCTTCTTCTTTGCTGTCGTAGTTGTCTTCAACGAAACGGCAGTCGGAAGTGACTTCGGTCAGACCCTGCAGGCCGGACTCTTTGGTCAGCATGGTGTTGATATCCGCCACGCTCATACCCAGTTTGTCGTGCAGGAAGAAGATGATGGCCGGGTCCAGATCGCCGGAGCGGGTACCCATGACCAGGCCTTCCAGCGGGGTCAGACCCATGGAGGTATCAACGGATTTGCCGTTCTTGATGGCACAGACGGAACCGCCGTTGCCTAGGTGGCAGTTGATGATGTTCAGCTCTTCCACCGGCTTGTTCAGCTGCTTGGCAGCTTCCAGGCTGATGTAGTAGTGGCTGGTACCGTGGGCGCCGTAACGACGGATGCCGTTCTCTTTGTAGAGCTTGTACGGCAGGGCGTACAGGAATGCTTCTTCCGGCATGGTCTGGTGGAAGGCGGTGTCGAACACGGCCACGTTCTTGTCGGCCAGGGCCGGGAAGATACGACGGGCTTCACGGATACCGATCAGGTGAGCCGGGTTGTGCAGCGGTGCGTACGGTACGGCGGCTTCGATGCCGGCGATCACGTCATCACAGATCACGACGGAGGAGGTGAAGCGCTCACCACCGTGAACAACACGGTGACCGATGGCGATCAGATTCTGGGACAGTTCCGGATTGAGCGGCAGGATCTTGTTGACGATGTAGTCCAGCGCTTCCTGGTGAGCGGCACCTGCGCCCAGATCGGCACTGCCTTTCTCGCCATTCAGTTTCCACTTGATGCGGGCGTCGTCGAGGTTGAAACACTCGGCCAGGCCGGACAACAGATCATCACCGGTGGTTGCGTCAATGACAGCAAACTTCAGGGACGAGCTGCCACAGTTAAGTACAAGAACCAGCTTACTCATGAATAAATCCTATCGCAGATTGGGTTGTGTAGGAGGATGCGTTGGACGCGTTGCGTCCAAAAACTTTCAACTTATCCTTATGAGGGTTGGCAATCTGTTGCTTGCCCCTTGTATAGTGATACAAGACCCGAAATCCAGACGTCCCTGACAGCGCAACGGCAGGCCGTTGGCGCAAAAATTGGGCGTACAAAGGATAACCCGATTGTTGAAAAATAACAAAGTCATCCTCAACCTTTGTTATTGCACATCAAATATAGTCGAGGTTTTGCCGTTAATACGTTCAAAAAAAGCTCGGAGGTAGCATGAGCATGAACATTTTTGGAACTAAATTACAGCAAGGCCGTCATTATATGACCCTTTGGCCCCGCCGTCCCGAGCTTAATTCCATGTTTCCCGAGAACCGGGTGATCAAGGCCACCGAATTCGCCCTCAAGATCATTCCGGCGCTGGCGGTGCTCAGCGTCATGCTGCAGTTCCAGCTTGGTGAACTGCACTACTGGCCTTCGGTCATGGCTTCTGTGCTGTTTCTGCTCAGCCTGCCGCTGCAAGGCTACTACTGGCTCGGCCAGCGCGCCGATACCCGGCTGCCTCCTTCCCTTGCCAGCTGGTATCGCGAGATCAACGGCAAGATGAACGAGCAGGGCGGACATCGCCAACTGGTGGCCCAGCCCCGTTACGAAGAGCTGGCCGATACCCTCAATGCTGCCTTCAAGCAGCTGGACAAATCCTTTCTCTACGAATAGGCGAACAAGGTTTTCCAATCAGACAAAGGCGCCCACAGGCGCCTTTTCCATCCATGGCGATCAGGCCGCCAATACTTTGCGGATCTCCTGGATGGAGAGCTTGTATTGACGGGGACACTGGCGCCATACGGTCAGCATGCGCTGGTACTTGTCACGCATGGCGATGTCGCTGGATAGCTCGTCGCACGGGCACTTGAGTTCGGGGAAGCGCTTGTCCACTTCCAGCAGGAAGCAGACGTAGTCGGCCAGCTCCCGCTCCTGACTGCGGCTGTAGCCGTTGAACTCCAGCCGGCTGGCGTTGATCTCGCCCTGATCGGCTGTATCCAGATTGCCCCAGGAGATGGCCAGTGCATGGTGCAGCTCCAGGGTGTCGATCACCTCCTGACAGGTGGCCAGATCCAGATGACCGAAGCTCTTCTCCAGTTCGAGGATCTGCAGACAGTAGCCGCGCGCTATGATGGTGCTGGCCCGCTGGTAGGACGCCGCCTTTTCCGGATTGAGTTTGGCCAGGATCTCGTACTGGTTGCTCAGGATCAGGCGTTCGGTGTGGCTCATGTTCATGGGCTTTTCTCACTGGAAAATGAAACTGGGGTTACGTTAACCCATATCTCAGATGAATTTTTTGATCTGGCAGGGGAGGTTGGCGAGAAAGCCGGGTCGGGAAATCAAAACGGGTCTGCGACTGGTTAATTAAATGTGACGGCTGCGCACCTGTATTTCGGCCTGCGCTGGCAACAATAATGTAGGTGTCATTTGGCTTGTGCCAACTGACCCACCAAGGCACCCGATACTGGTGCATGGACGACCATCACAACTATGACTTCGTCGCTGTGACCGCTGGTTCTGGCCGACGGGGCAAGGGAAGGGGGGGGCAGAGATGGCGCCCCCGCCGGGATGCACTGGTTGATGCCATCATCACACAGTGAGACTGGCGAGCAAGACAAGCGAAGGGCCTGCAGTTGCAGGCCCTTTTGTATTGGGTGTTTTTCATGCCGGGCGGGCTCAACCCTTGATGAGGTCGAGTACCACTTGATGGTGGTCGCTGGTCTTGAACTTGTCGAAGCGGTGGACGACCTTGCCCTCTTCATCGATGAGGAAGCTCAGACGGTGAATGCCGTCATATTCCTTGCCCATGAACTTCTTCGGGCCCCAGACGCCAAAGGCATCGGCCACTGCGTGATCTTCATCGGCCAGCAGGCGGAAGTTGAGGCTGTCGCGCTCCTCGAACTTCTTCAGGCGCTTGGCCGGATCCGGGCTGATGCCGAGCACCACCACGTTGAGGGCCGTCAGCTCGCTATTGACGTCACGCAGACCGCAGGCCTGGGTGGTGCAGCCCGGGGTCATCGCCTTGGGATAGAAATAGATGAGCACCTTCTTGCCGCGCAGGTCGGCAAGACGAACCGGGTTGCCGTCCTGATCGGGCAGGGAAAAGTCGGGGGCCTGGGTACCAGCCTGTAGTGGTTGCATGTGGTCTCCGAACGCCGTCAGGCGTGTTTGTTGTTGACGATGAATTCGAACGATTCTGCGCCCAGTTCGCGACAGAATCCGGCGAAGGCCGTTTCCGAGCCGGCAGTCTCTCCCTGCTTGGCTAGATTGAGCTGAAAGCTCGCCTTGAGCAGATTGAAGGGTTGCTGTTCAAGGGTAATGGTCTGCATGGCCTGGATGTCCCAGCCGTGGTCGCTGAAGAACTGGGTGCACTGGCTTACGATGCCGGGCTGGTCACGGATCAGGATCTCGGCGTTGGCGCTGATGTCGTACTGCAGCGAGTGGTGGCGCTCGGTACGTTTCATCATGGTGATGAGATCCCATTCCTGACTGCGCAGGGGCAGGCTTATCTCGAGTTGCATCAGGCTGTTCCAGTCCCCGGACAGCAGCATGATGAAGGTGAATTCATTACCGAAGATACCAAGACGGCTGTCGACAATGTTGCAACCGCAGCCACTGACGTGGCGGGTGACCTCATTGACTATGCCAGGCCTGTCCGTGCCTATGGCCGTTACGACCAGGTAGTGAGTCATAAATCTTCTCTCGTCCATTAGCTTGTTGCGAATGTGAGCGCAGTGGGCGCCGCCCTGACTGGGCGGCCGGCCTTGGGCCATTCCCTGCGCTTGTACATGGCAACCTTGTAAGAATGCCGTGGCCGCGAGCCTTGTCTCGAGTCGAGAAGACCCGAGATTGGCGCAGGCCGTCGCGCTCGCGCACCGCTTTTTGTGCAGAATGGTATCACGGCTTGCCCCCTGCCTCCCTTGTTTTTCCAAGGGGGCAGCTTTACCATAACGCCCCTGAAAATCGGGAGAAATATCCATGTTACGCGGTAGTATCGTTGCCCTCGTTACCCCCATGCTGGCTTCAGGCGAAGTCGACTGGACCAGTCTGGCCGCCTTGGTCGATTATCATGTCAGCGCAGGCACCACCGCCATAGTCGCGGTTGGCACCACGGGGGAATCGGTGACCCTGAGCGAGCAGGAGCACATTGCCGTCGTGGAAAAAACCGTGGAACTGGCCGCCGGACGCATTCCCGTCATCGCCGGTTGCGGTTCCAACAATACCGCCCATGCCATCGCCCTGGCCAAACGATTCGCCGAAACGGGCGTGGTGGCGGGTCTCTCGGTTACCCCTTATTACAACAAACCCACCCAAGAAGGCCTCTATCGTCACTATTGTGCGATCGCCGAGGCTAGTGGTCTGCCCCAAATTCTTTATAATGTGCCCGGTCGCACCTGTTGCGACCTCAAACCGGAGACGGTAGCCCGACTGGCCAGGGTGCCCGGCATCATAGGTCTGAAAGAGGCCACCGGGGATCTGAGCCGTACTCCGCTGCTGCGTGAGCTGTGCGGAGCGGAATTCGCGCTTTATAGTGGCGATGATGCCAGTGGATGTGATTTTATGCTGCAAGGTGGCGACGGAGTCATTTCGGTCACCACCAATATTGCAGCGGCCCAGATGGCCGACATGTGTCGTGCAGCGCTGGCCGGTGATGCCGGTCTGGCCCATGACATCAACAATCGATTGATGCCGTTGCATCAGACTCTGTTCTGCGAACCGAGTCCCATCCCGGTGAAGTGGGCCTGTGCCCGACTGGGATTGATGGCGACGGCGACCTTGCGTCTGCCGCTCACCGACCTCACCCCCGAGGGCGAACAAGCGATGACGCGAGCACTGACCACTGCGGAGTTGATGGCGAGTGTTTAAAGCAAATGGAAAGGGAAATGCAGTGCGCCTGGTGCTGAGTGTGGCGACCGTTGCCGTGCTGGCAGCCTGTAGCTCACCCCAGGATCGCAAGATGGCCAACCGTGGTTTCGAGTACGAGGATGCCCGCCTTGAAGGCCGCGCGTTCCTGGTGCCGGCCGGGTTGAGTACCCCCGCCTTTAACAGCAGCTTCGACATCCCGGCGCTGCCCGAGAGCAGCCGCGAAGGTGCCCTCGGCGCCAAGATTGACGTGCGCCCGCCTGCCCAGCTGCTGACCGTGGTACCGGGCAGCCAGGTGGTGCCCAATGCCAGCGAGCCCACCGTGGCCTTCTATGCCCTGAGCACCTCCCAGAGCGTGGAGCGCGATACCTGGGCCTTCCTGATGAACTTCCTGGCCCAGTACAAGGTGACCACCGAGAAGCTGGATCAGCAGGCAGGCGTGTTGCAGACCGGCTGGTTTGACAACACCAAGGCCCTCGATGGCTGGAGCGAAGAGGATGACGACTTCAACATCCGTCAGCGTTACCAGTTCACCCTGCGCAACGATGTCCAGCGTCACGCCGTCAACATGTCGGTGCGGGTGCTGGATCACGAAGAGACCATAGACGGCGAGACCAGCACTGTGCTGACGCCGGCCGATGCCCAGCGCTACGCCACCCGTGCCCTGAACCAGTTCTCCCTCTATTACGACAAGCAGCTCAAGTCCCGCGAACAGCACAAGGCCAACGATGGCATGGGGCTGGAGCTGGGGCTGGACAACAACGAGCTGAGTGCCTGGATTGCCGACGGTTCCTTTGATCAGGTGTGGCGTCGCCTCAACCAGGTGCTGCCTGGCTATGGCTTCACCATCAAGGATACCCAGCAGTCTCTGGGCTGGATCGACGTCGAGTACGACGAGCCGGGCAGCGAGTTCTGGAAGGCCAAGGGCAGCGAGCCGTTCAAACTGGAAGAGGACAAGTATCGCTTCCAGCTTGGCGAGATGGCAGGGGGCAAGACCTCCATCACCCTGTTCGACAAGGACAAGAAGCCAGTGTCGTCCGGTGTCATCTCCCAGATGTACATCAGCCTGTCCGAGGCATTCGCCAAGGGCTTGGCTGACCAGGCAGCAAAAACAGAATAGAAACAGGGGCCTAGTGCCCCTGTTTTGTTAGGTTAATCCCCCTGTAAATACAGGGTCTGATGCGCTTGATATGTTAACCCCCAGAAACAGGGGCCCTGTGCTCCTGTTTTATTCCTCCCACAAACAGGAAGTGTTATTAGCCATGAGTCTTGCAGATCAAGTATTGGCGGTGAATGACGATTTGCCGATCCGTACCGATAAACCTGTCCATTCCGGCAAAGTGCGCAGCGTCTACTGGTTGACCCCCGCAGACAGTGCCCGGCTCATCAAGGAGAAAGGCTATGATGTGCCAGCCGATGCACCGCTTGCCCTCATGGTGATCAGTGACCGCATCTCGGCCTTCGACTGTATCTGGCAAGGTGTGGACGGGCTGAACGGCGTACCTGGCAAGGGGGCGGCACTCAACGCCATCTCCAGCCACTGGTTCAAGCTGTTCAAGGAGAAGGGACTGGCCGACAGCCACATCCTGGATATTCCGCACCCCTTCGTCTGGATAGTGCAAAAAGCCCGTCCGGTGATGATCGAGGCCATTGCCCGCCAGTACATCACCGGCTCCATGTGGCGTGCCTACAAGGATGGCGAGCGGGAGTTCTGCGGCATCACCCTGCCAGAAGGGCTCAAAAAAGATCAGAAGCTGCCGGAAATCCTCATCACCCCCTCCACCAAGGGTGTGCTGACAGGGCTGGATGGTGTGCCTGAGGCCGATGACGTCAACGTCTCCCGCGCCGATATCGAGCGCCACTACCAGGGCTTCAACTTCAGCAAGCTGGCCGACATCGACCGCTACGAAGTGCTGCTCAAAGAGGGCTTCAACGTCATCAGCGACGCGCTGGCCGCGCTGGATCAGATCTTCGTCGATACCAAGTTCGAGTTTGGCTATGTCCATGATGCGGCGGGCAATGAGAAGCTGATCTATATGGATGAAGTGGGCACCCCCGACAGCTCCCGCATCTGGGATGGCGCCGCCCTGCGCGACGGCCAGATCGTCGAGAAGTCCAAAGAGGGTTTCCGTCAGTGGCTGCTCAACCACTTCCCGGATCCGGATATCCTGCTCAACAAGCACCGCATGCCGGAACGCTTCGCCCTGGCCCGTGACAACAAGTTGCCGACCGAGGTGATGATGGATATCTCCAACACCTATGTGGGGATCGCCGAGAAGATCATCGGCCACAAGTTGGTGCGCTCCGCCAATCCCAAGCAGGAGATCATCGAGGTGCTGCGGGATCAGTACGGTCTGATCGACTAAGGGTTGCCGCCTTTTTTTGTCATCGAAAAACAAACGTTTGCTGGTTGCAAAAGGCACAAGCCGACAAACAGACGGGCCCCAGTGCGGGGCCCGTTTTTATTGCTGGTCTGGCGGCAAGAGGGCGGCGGCTATCAGCCATTGACCCTGAACACCTGCCCGGTCTGCACGCCGAGCACGGATTTCTGGTAGGCCTGGGCCACCCGGGCGGCCGGCACCGGCACGAAGCCCGGGAAGAAGGCGGCGTATTTGTCCATCGACTCGGTCAGCACGGTCGGGCTCACCACGTTGATGCGCAACCCCTTGGGCAGTTCGCAGGCTGCCGCCTTGACGAAGTGCTCTATGGCGCCGTTGATGGTGGTCGCACTGGCCCCCCAGTTGATGGGCTCCTCGCTCAAAATACCGCTGATCAGGGTGATGGAGCCCTTGTCATTCAGATGGGGGATGGCGGCACGGGTCAGATTGATCTGGCCCATCAGCTTGCTCTCGATCCCCACTTGCCACTGCTCGTCGGTCATCTCGGTCAGGCCGTTGAAGGCCACGCTGCCGCTGGCGACTACCAGTGCATCGAACGCACCCAGCTTGGCAAACAGCGCTTTGATGGAGGCGGGGTCACGCATATCAACAGTGGCATCGCCGCGACTGTGACCGACCCGGATCACCTGGTGGTCTTTGGCAAGCAACTCACTGACGGCCGAGCCGACGGTGCCGGAGGCACCCACAATCACAATTTTCATCTGCATCACTCCTGGTTGGGATGTGTTGATTCTAGCGCAACAGAAAATGCGAAAAAGCGCGTAAAATAAACCAATTGTTTCCATATTGGAGCTAATGATGGATATCGCCCATCTGGCCAGCTTTTACGAGGTGGTGCTGCGAGGCAGCTTTTCTGCCGCCGCCGATGCCCTGGGAGTCAGCAAGGGGATGCTGAGCCGCCATGTCAGTGCGCTGGAGTCCTCCCTCAATGCCCAGTTGCTGCAGCGCACCACCCGCCGCCTCAGCCTGACCGAGGCAGGCAAAACCCTCTATCAGCAGGCGGGGGAGATCTTCGTGCTGGCACGACAGGCGGAGCAGGATATTCAGGCACTGACCGAAGAGGATAGCGGCCGCCTGCGCTTCACCTGCCCGGTCAGCACCGGCGATCGCATGGTGAGCGAGCTGCTGGCCAGCTTTGCCGTGCTCTGCCCCGGGGTTGAGGTGGAACTCAACTTCACCAACCAGATGGTCGACATGAGTCAGGGGGAGAACGACATCGCCCTGCGCGCCATGAACGAGGTGCCGGACAATCTGGTGGCCCTGCCGCTCGGTCGGCTCAAGGATGTGGTGGTGGCCAGTCCCGCCCTGCTGGCGCGGGAAGGGCGTCCGGCCACGCCTTACGAACTGAGCGGGCGCAGCTGCCTGTTGCAGGGGCACAATCCGGCTTGGGAGCAGTGGCACTTCATCCGTGAGGGGGAGGAGGCCCACATTCTGGTGCAGGGCAAGGTGCGGGCCAATCACTACAGTACCGTACTGCAACTGGCCCGCGCGGGCATGGGATACGCCAAATGCCCGCTGATGCTGGTGGAGCCCTGGCTGGCGAGTGGCGAGCTGGTGGCCGTGCTGGATCAGTGGCAGACAGGTCTGCACCCGCTGCACGTGCTGCATGCCCAGCAGCGGCGGGTACCGCGCAAGATCCGGCTGTTCAAGCAGGTGCTAGCCCAGTGGTTTGCCGAGCGGCCCCACTACCTGTTATGAGGGCTCTGCGCCGTTATTTTTCTGTCATCTTCGGCTGTTACCCTGCGCCCATCACACCGATCAGGAAGATGAGCGAGCATGAAGGGTTATCAGAGTTGGGTTGGATTGACGCTGCTGTGCGCGGCGACGGGTATGAGTACGGCGCAGGCCGAGGTCGAGGTGGCGGTGCCAACGGATTTCCAGATCCTGGCGGTGAGCAGTGGCAAGTTGCAGGATGAGCAGCACGCCGCCCTGGCGGACGGGGAGCAGCAGTTGCTGGTGCGCTATGAGGGGGTGATCCCGAGCCGCAATAGCAGTGAGAACGATCGGCTGGTGCGATCCGAGCCGCAGGTGCTGCGCTATCAGGCCAGCCAACAGCGCCTGCAACTGGTGGCCAGCGTACCGGCCACTGAAAAGGGGATGCAGCTTTATGCCAAGGCCCCCGTGGTGGCGTTGCAGGCGGATGGCCGGGCGCTCTCCATCCAGCAGGATGCACTGGTGACCAGCGGCATGCTGCTCGGTATGGACTGGCGTGCCCGGCTCGATGAGTACAATCGCGGTGCTGGCAAGGCGGCGCTGACGACAGCCGCCGTTGCCACCACTGCAACCGCAGGCGCCACGGCTCCCACCCTGGCTACCCGCGAGCTGGAAGGGCAGTTGCAGCAGCTGTTCCTCAAAGCGGATCCCGAGCTTCGCAAGCGTTTCATCGGCTGGGCCGTGCCGCGACTTTAAGTTTGCAGCCCGTTGCAGTAACGTGGGGGCTCTCTTCGTGCATTGCGCCCACCTTATCCAACGAGGTCTTCATGTTTGAATTGCACACTCGCCTGCAGGCGGATACCCAGCTGCTCGGGGATCTGCCGCTTTGTCGTGTCCTGCTTGCCAAAGACTGCCAGTATCCCTGGCTCATCCTGGTGCCACGGGTCGCCAACTTGCGGGAGATTCACCATCTGGCGCCCGCGCAGCAGCAACAGCTGATGCAGGAGTCCTGCGCCCTAGCCACCCTGATGGAGCAGGCGCTGCGGCCGGACAAGATCAACGTGGCGGCGCTCGGCAATCTGGTGCCGCAGCTGCATTTGCATCATGTCGCCCGTTTTACCACGGATCGGGCATGGCCAGGTCCCATCTGGGGAGCGCATCCCTCCTTGCCTCATGACGAGGCCAGCTTGCAGCAGGAGGCCGCCAGCTGGCGCCTCAAGCTCACCCATCTGGCCGGTTTCATTCCGCTTGCCGCTGATAATTGAGTCAAGTGAGAGGCGGCTCGCTATTTCGAAGCCCAAGCCGCGCTATCTGTTAGAGTTATGGTATAGATAAGCCCATTTTCGATGTTCAGGAAGGTCCCATGATAGTGACAAGAGCCGACAACGATGCCGTATTGACCACAGAGGATGTGCTGCTGAGTCTGTGTCATTCGGTTACGGATGTATTGAGTGCGGCGACCCAGAGTCAGGTGCGTTTCTCCGGTATGGTGCAGCGCATCAGCAAGACCTGCCTCAAGCCGGATATCGGCTGTTTCGTGCTGTTTGATGGCGGCTTCTCCGGTCTGGTGGTGATCAACTTCTCCGCCTCTGCGGCCATGGAGCTCTATGAGAGCTACATGCTCAGCATGGGTCTATCCAAGGAAGATCTCGCTATCTCCCACACCTCGGACGAGGTGAGCAACGTCATGGGCGAGCTGATGAACCAGATAGTCGGCAGCTTCACCGTCAAGGTGGGCCGGGATCTGCAGACTCACATCACCCAGAACCAGCCCAAGATGCTGGCCCTGAACAAGCAGGTGATGTTGAGTGTCGACACCAACCTCGACAACCCGGAAGCACGCCGGGTTACCTTCTTCACCGCCCGCAACAACATCTTCTATCTGGAGCTGGCGATGGACAGGACAGAGTTCATCCGCATTCACAACGATGGCATGGATGAGGAGGAGCTGGATCCGGATGCCCTGATCGCCCAGACCAAGCTGGCGGCCGCCAAGCCGGCTCCGGTGGCCGCACCGGTCGCCAACGAGCATGACGACTTGCTCGACTCGCTCGGTATCTGACGTCAGCCAACGCTACATATGCCAAGGCCACCCATGGGGTGGCCTTGTTGTTTGTTGCTGGGCGAGGGCTTAGAAGTTGTAGAGCAGGCCGGTGCTGACGCGGCTGGACTGGGTGTCGTAGAAGCTGATGTCGGAGTTGGCCTTGGAGTAGGCCGCAGTGAAGGTGGCTGCGAGGGCATCGATGCCGAACAGCTTGTGCCAGAAGAAGGTGCCGTTGATGGCAAACTCGTCCGCATCGGCACGCTGGCCGAAGATGGGGTTCGCCTCGTCATACTTGCGCTTGCCGGCATAGAGGTTGCTGACGATGGACCACTGGGGGCCGCGTTGGGCGTAAGTCAGCTGCAAGCCCGTGTTCTTGAAGCTCTCGGCGCTGCCATCGAGTTTGGCCTGCTTGTAGAGGATCGCGGGTTCCAGCAGCTGGTTGCCGCCAAAATGCCACTGGTAGGAGAGCGCCATGTCGTGCACCTTGCCATTGCGATCCAGCATGGAGGCGTAGTGGGTGCCGTGGGTCAGGTCATACTGCTGGCCGCTGCGCTCCTCATCCAGATCCACTTCCCGGCTGGTGAGGCTGCCGTAGACGTTGCTGCCCCAGATCTTGTCCCAGGCGAAGCGAACCCCTTTTGACTTCACGTCGGTGGAGCTGCGATCCACCCCGTTGGCGAAGGGATCGCTCCACAGCTCGACCGGCATGGCGTTGAACACCAGGGAGGTGGCGACTATCCCCTTGTCACCCATCTCCTGGCGCAGACCCAGCTGCTGGGTGAAGTCGAAGCGGATCGCATCCTGGATCAGGTTGCCAAGGAACACCTGGGTGCGGGTATCGGCGAAGGTGTAGCGGATGTCGGCGTTGAGCAGCGGCGTCAGGCCGCTCTCGCTGTCGGCGGTGCCGAGATCATTGATGCGACTATTGTTGTCCTCTCCTGCATAGAAGTTGGACTTGTAGCTGACGGCGTTGACCCCGCCCAGCAGGAAACCGGACCAGCCGGACTGCTTGGGGATTTCGCCAAGATCGGCGTGGGCGGCATTGGCTGCCAGCAGGCCAAGACTCAGCAGGGTGAGAGTGCGCATCGATAAGACTCCTGAAAGATCAAACTGTTGAATTAAACGGCTGGCATGATGGCGCCACGGGCTGGACCCTGGCCGACCGAGTTTATCCCGGCATGCTACTCCAGCCGGGGGGCATAGGTTAATCGATAATTAATCGTGCAACGGCACAAGAGTTCGGCGCGCCGTGCTGGTATTCTGTTCGGCGAATATGGGGGAGAAAACAATAAGATGAAACAAATAAAATCCTGGGCGCAATATTACGTCGACCTGATGACCAAGTTGGGACTGGTGCGCTTCAGCATGTTCCTGGCGACGGGCATCATAGTGCTGGCCGTCTCCATCCAGATGGGGGTGACCCTGTTTCTGCGCGGCACGGTGGACATAGTCGACCTGGTGCGCTCTGTCTTCTTCGGCCTGCTGGTGACCCCCTGGGCCGTCTATTTTCTCTCCATCGTGGTGGATCAGCTGGAAGATTCCCGCCAGCGACTGACCCGCATGGTGCGCAAGCTGCAAGACATGCGCGAACGGGATCTGGAACTCAACAGCCAGCTGCAGGAGAACATCAGCCGCCTCAACGCCCAGATTGCCGAAACCAACCGGGCCGAGACCCTGCGCCAGCAGGCGATCGAGGATCTGGAGAACGAGGTGTTCCAGCGCGAGAAGGCCCAGCTGCATCTGGGTGAGCGCACCGCCCTGCTGCGCTCCTTCATCGACTGTTCCCCCGATCTGGTCTACTACCGCAACGAAGACGAGCAGTTCTCCGGCTGCAACCGCGCCATGGAGGAACTCACCGGCAAGGTGGAGGCCGAGCTCATCGGGCTGACCCCGTTCGACGTCTACAAGCAGGAGATAGCCAACAAGGTGGTGGAGACCGACAAGCAGGTCTTCGCCAGCAACGAGCCGCTCACCTATGAGCAATGGCTGGAGTATCCGGATGGTCGCAAGGCCTACTTCGAGCTGCGCAAGGTGCCCTTCTTCGATCGCTTCGGCAAGCGGCTCGGCCTGCTCGGCTTTGGCCGCGACATCACCGAGCGCAAGCAGTATCAGGACAAGCTGGAGAAGGCGAGCCGCGACAAGACCACCTTCATCTCCACCATCAGCCACGAGCTGCGCACCCCGCTCAACGGCATAGTGGGGCTGAGCCGCATGCTGATGGATACTCCCCTCGATCCCAAGCAGCATCAGCAGCTCAAGACCATCCACCTGAGTGCGGTGACGCTCGGCAACATCTTCAACGACATTATCGACTTGGACAAACTCGACCGGCGCCGGCTGGAAATTGCACCGACCCCCATCGACCTGCCCGCCTTCCTCGACGAGCTGGAGACGCTGTCGCGCATCCAGGCGGAGCAGAAGGGGCTCTATCTGCATTTCGACCGGGACGGCGACATGCCGCAATTCGTGATGGCCGATGGCACCCGGCTGCGTCAGGTGTTGTGGAACCTGGTGGGCAATGCGGTCAAGTTTACCGATGAGGGCGGGGTGACGGTACGCTGCCTTTTCCACGCGGCCGATGAGCTGGGCAAGCTGGCCCTGCACTTCGAGGTGGAGGACACCGGTGTCGGCATTCCTCGCGCCCAGCAGGAGAAGATCTTCGCCATGTACTATCAGGTGCAGGGCAAGAAACACGCCACCGGCACGGGCATAGGGCTGGCGGTCTCCCGTCAGCTGGTGCAGGCCATGGGCGGCCAGCTCTACGTGGACAGCGATCCGGGTGAGGGCTCCTGCTTCACCGCCGAGCTGGAGGTGGACTGCGTCGAGCCTCAAGCCGCCGAAGCCGAGCCCGAGATGCCCTCCCTGGATATTCTGCTGGTGGAAGACGTGGAGCTGAACGTGACGGTCGCTTGCGCTCTGCTCAACAAGCTTGGTCATCAAGTGCAGGTGGCGCGGGACGGTGCCCAGGCGCTGGCCATGGCCAATCCCGATGACTTTGATCTGATCCTGCTGGATATCCAGCTGCCGGATATGACCGGCTTCGACGTGGCAGCCCAGCTGCTTGAGCGCTACGGCGACAGTTTGCCGCCCATGGTGGCGCTCACCGCCAACGCCACCGGCGATCGCCAGTATTATCGGGATCACGGCATGCAGGATGTGATCAACAAGCCGCTGGGCTCCAGGGCGGTGCGGGAGGTGATTGGTCACCTGTTTGCCGACCTGGCCGACGATGAGGCGGACGAGCAGGCCGATGCGGGCAGCCAGGATGAGCTGCTGGACTTGCCCTTCCTCACCGACTACGCCGATACGGTGGGCAAGCCGGTACTGCTCTCCAGCGTCGATCTGTTCGAGAAGATGATGCCGGACTACATGGCGGTGCTCGACTCCAACATGATTGCCCGCGATCAGGCTGGCGTGGTGGAGGAGGCGCACAAGATCAAGGGGGCGGCCGGTTCCATCGGTCTGCGCCGGCTGCAGCAGCTGGCCCAGCTGATCCAGAGCCCGGATCACCCCGCCTGGTGGGAGAACGTGGAGGACTGGATAGAGTCGCTGCGCCGCGAGTGTCCGGGCGATATCGCCAGGTTGAAGCGCTGGCTGCTCTCCTGAGGCGCGTTGCCGCCTCTTTACGCACCAAAGGAGATGAACAATATGTATCAGCGTCTGATCCCGTCACTGCGCAGCCACCCCTGGGGTGAGGAAGATCTGCTGGAGGCGACCGAGCTGGATCGCGCCCGCATAGTGCAGGCCGCGCCGGTGCGCCGGCTGCAGCAGAAGACCCAGGTCTTCCCGCTGGATGTGAAGGCCTCGGTGCGCAGCCGTCTCACCCATTCGCTGGAGGTGCAGGAGACGGGTCGCCAGATCAGCCGCCGCATTCTGGCGGCGCTGCCGGCGGGCTCGGTGTGCGAGGGGGCCTTTATCAATCTGGTGGAGATGTCCTGTCTGCTGCACGATGTCGGCAACCCGCCGTTCGGCCACTTTGGCGAGCAGGTGATGAGCCAGTGGCTGGCACAGGAGCTGGATACGCTGTTCGCTGCTGCCCTTGGCCAGGTACCCAGCCCGCAGTGGGCAGAACTGCGTCGGGATCTGCTGGTGTTCGATGGTAACGCCCAGAGTCTGAGGCTGGTGCACAGCCTGCACGAGCTGAACCTGACCCTGGGGCAGCTGGCCGCCCTGTGCAAGTATCCGCAGCAGCCCCTGCACGACGGTCAGCATCATGGCTGGGCCAGCAAGCGCGGCATTTTCTTCAGTGAACAACCCCTCTACCGTTCCCTGAGCCAGAGCCTGGGACTGGCGCCCGGTTGCCGTCACCCGCTGGTCTACATCATGGAGGCGGCAGACGACATCTCCTACTGCATCGCCGATCTCGAAGATGCGGTGGACAGGAGCATTCTCAGCCTGAGCGAGCTGCAACAGGCGCTGCGTCTGGCCGATGAGGGCGCCTACATGGCGGGCTTGCTGGCGGATGCCACCGCCTCTGACAGAGGCTTCTTCCCCCATTTTCGCCAGCATCTGACTCACGACTTGATCGCGCTGGCCGCCCACACCTATGCGAGCGAGCACGAGATCATACTGAGCGGTGCCTATCCCCAGGCGCTGCTGCACGGTCAGGCGCCGGCGGCGCAGGTGCTCGATACCCTCAAGCAGGTGGCTCGCGAGCAGGTGTTCATGCGGCCCGAGGTCGAGGCGTTGGAGCTGGAAGGCTATGCCGCCCTGCGTGGTGTGCTCTCCACCTATGCCTGTCTGCTGACATTGCCCGCCAGCCAGTTCGAACGCCTGCTGGCCGGGCAGGGGGGCAGCGAGCTGTTCTTCGCCCGCCGCCTGTTTCACCGCCTGTCGGCCCGCCATCTCAAGGCATACCGGCTGGCGGTGGCCAGCCGGGATCCTCGTTTCGACAAGGGTGCCGAACAGGAGTGGTACTACCGGGTGCGGCTGCTGCTCGACTATGTGAGCGGCATGACGGATACCTATGCGCTGGAAGAGTTCCGCCTCTTGTCCGGGATCTGACACGCGCCAGGCAAATCCTGTGCGTGCCGTCCGGGAACGGATGTATGCGGCTGACGGGCGATAGAACTGTGTCTCGTCTGGATATTGATAGATGGCTCACTCCCCATATGGGGGGTGAGGTTATTGTATAAAATTCGGTCTTTTTTTAGACTGTGGCAACTTGTTCAACTTTCACTCGGTAAGGAGACGGATATGCAACATTCAATGCTAAACGTTGCGTTCGACCGCTGCATCAGCAGCGCGAAGACTCGTGCTCTTTTTCTGCCGCGTGGAGGAAACAGGTAACACCTGCTTTTTCATCACCCGCGGTTGTCCCGCAGGGTGATGTCCCCTCTCCGGGAGAACCGCACGTTCAACTGGAGAATATTATGTCTATCGAGCTGACCCTGCTGCGCACCGTCGAATCCCTGGTTCAGAAACGGATCACCCGGCTGGAACGCCGCATCAGTTACCTGCACCTCTCGCCCGCCTTGCTGAAAGACATAGGGCTGGAAGGGCAGAATGTGCAGATCGCCCATGTCCGTGAGCAGGAGTATCAAACCGGCTTCCGGCTTGGGAATCGAATAACCTGACAGTAAGGGGCCTGGCCCCCTTTTTGCAGGAAAATGGCAGGCTTAGGCCTGCCATTTTTCGTATCCGGTTGAGTTTGATTACGAATTTTCATTCGCACATTTTGCCAAAATCTCTATCATCGCTCTCCGATCTGTTCAGGAGTTGTCCATGTTGCGTCTTTGCTATCGCGCCTTCCTGTTGTGCTGGCTTGCCTGCTGGAGCCTTGCTACCGCGGCGGAAACCAGTCTGGACAAGGATCGACTGGGGCTGTCCGAGCGCCTGTGGCTCGCCTCGCGCAGCGACCTGATAGTCGGCATGCCCTCGGTGGCCTGGCCCCCCTATGTCTATGCCAATAGCCGGGGTGGATTCAGCGGCCCGCTGGATGATTTTGCCACCCTGATTGCCGGTCGGCTGGGACTGACGCTGCGCTACAAGACCTATCCCTACTATGCCGGTGCCCAGCAGGCCTTGCTCGACGGCGAGGTGGACATGTTGATCGGCGTGACCCCCAGCCACTCCCGGCAGCAACAGATGCGTTTTACCTCGGATCTCATGGGATTGCCCCGTGGCATTCTGCTGGCGAAGGGGGATGACCAGTTGACCCTGCCGGCGGCCCGTCAACTGCGCTGGGTGTGTGAACATGGCTTCAGCTCCTGTGAGGAACTGGTGCAGCTTGGCATGGCGCATCTGGTAGAGGCCGACAGCAGCGACGAGGCCGTCTTCATGGTGAAGAAGGGCCTGGCGGATGCCTATCTGGCGGATTTGCCCGCCCTGGTTCGCTTGCAGCGCCTGCAACAGCAGGCGAGTCTGAAGGTGAGCACCCCGGACTGGGTGACGGATACCTCGCTGGCCATGGCAGTGGGCCCCAACAATCAGGGCCTGTTGGGACTGCTGGAGCTGGCACTCAACGACATTCCCCTCGATGAACGACGCCGCATTCTGGAGACTGGCGGCATAGTCGACTACGAACTGGCCAATGGCCCCCGTCAGATAGTGTTCAACCAGAACGAGCTGGAGTGGCTGGCGCAGCACCCGACCCTGAGGTTCGGCGTCGCCCCTGACTGGCCGGCGGTGAGCGAGATCGACGGCAGCGGCCAGCTCAAGGGATTCCTCGCCGATCTGCTCAAGCTGTTCAGCATGCGTTCCGGTCTCAAGTTCACCCTGGTGCCGACCAGCAGCTGGGCCGAGACTCAGGCGCTGTTCAAGGTGCGCAAGCTGGATCTCATTCCGGCCATTACCCCCACAGCCGAGCGGCGCCAGTACAGCCTGTTTACCCCGGAATATGCCTTTATCCACAGGGTGATCGCCGCCAGGCAGGGGGGCAAGGAGCTGGAAAACCTCAACGCACTCAAGGGCCACAAGGTAGGCATAGTCGGTGGATCGGTCGAGGAGCTGATACTTGAGGAGGTGGGTGCCTATCCGGTAACGGTCAGCAGCGACACCAAGCTGTTGCCCCTGCTCGATCAGCATGAGGTCGACTATGTGCTGATGAGCATGACGACCCTGGAGCAGGCGTTGCAGAAAGGATTCAACAATCGCTATCAGGTGGTCTTCTCAGGCAACGAGCTGCGGGTGCCGATCGCCATGGCGGTGAGCCAGCAAGATCCCATGTTGCAACAGATCCTGACCAAGGTGCTGATCTCCATTCGGCCTGAAGAATTGGCCAAGCTTGAACGCAAGTGGCTCTCCTTGAGCATACAGACCGGCATCAACCCGACCACGGTGGCGCTTTGGTCCTCTTTCGGGATCGGCGCCTTCCTGCTCAGCGTCTTGCTGTTCATCGGCTGGAACCGCACGCTGCGCCGCCAGATCGTCCAGCGCCAGCTGGCCGAGCACAAGTTGAACGAGCAGCTGACCTTCGTGCAGACCCTGCTCAACTCCCTGCCCAACATGGTGGCGCTGCGGGATCGCGAGCAGCGTATCACCCTCTGCAACCAGGCCTACCGGGATGCCTTCATCGGGGCCAAGGTTGGCGATGATTGCGACGATCTCGACGGCATGCCGCCCCAGGAGCGGGAGCGGGTGCTCAGGGAGGAGCTGGAGGTGTGGCAGCGCGGTGAGCAGCTGGAAGGGGCGGGTTACAGCCGCCGCCAGGATGGTGCCATGTTCCACGTCATCTATGCCAAACGCCCCTATCGTTCCCCGAACGGCGACATGCTGGGCGTACTGACTGTACTCACCGACGTGACCCGCATCAAGGAGGCCGAGGCGCGGGCCCGCCAGGCGGAGACCCGGCTCACCCAGATCACCGACAGCATGCCGGGCATCGTCTATCAATACCTGTGGCAAGGGCCAGGTAAGGGCCGCTTCCTCTATGCTTCCCAGGGGGCGAGCGAGATCCTGGGCGCCAGTCAGCAGGAGATGCTGTCGGCCGAGTCGGGCGGCGAGGTGTTCGGCTTTACCGAAGAGGCATTGCAGGACTTTGTCAGCAAGGTGGCCAATCATGCCGAGACCCTGGCGCCGCTCGATCTGGAGGTCAGGGTCGAGCGCCCCGAAGGGGATCGCTATTTGCAGGTACGCGGCAGTTTCGTGCCGCAGGAAGAGGGGAATCTGATCCTCAACGGGGTGATCCAGGACATCACGGCACTCAAGCGCCAGGAGAACGAGCTGCGAGAGGCGCGCGCCTATGCGGAACAGGCGATGCAGGTGCGCAGCCGCTTCCTTGCCACCATGAGCCACGAGCTCAGGACCCCCATCTCCGGCATGCACGGCATGCTGGAATTGCTGCAGATGAGCGAGCTGAATGAAGATCAGCGCTACATGCTGCGCAACGTCATCACCTCCACCAACAACCTGCTCTATCTGGTCAACGATGTGCTCGACTTCTCCAAGATAGAGGCGGGCCAGCTGCAACTGCACTATCAGGATGGCCGTCTCGCCTCCGTGATCTGCGACGTGATCCGTGGTCATGCCACCCTGGCCCATGGCAAGGGGTTGAAGGTGACGCTGGAGTGGGCGCCCGAGGTGCCGGATCAGGCCCGCATCGACGTCGTGCGGGTGGGGCAGGTGCTCTCCAATCTGCTCAACAATGCGGTCAAGTTCACCGAGCGGGGAGAGATCCGCATCCAGGTCAGCTATCGCGCCGAGCAACTGTTCATCGCCGTCAGTGATACCGGCATCGGCATCGCCGAAGAGAAGCAAGATCGCCTGTTTACCCCGTTCGAGCAGGTGGAGTCCGACATAACCCGACGCTTCGGCGGTACCGGGCTGGGGCTGGCCATCTGTCATCAGCTGGCTCAGAAAATGGGGGGCAGCCTGGCTCTTGAGAGCAAACCGGGTCAGGGAACCCGGCTGACGTTCGGTTTCCCGCTGACGGAGTGCCAATGGGATGCGCCGCCGCTGGCAGGCCAGCAATGGTGGCTGTTTGGCGAGGATGCGGCCCTGCAGTCTGCCATGCTGCGGCTGGGGGCTAGATTGAATCGTCTGGACCCGCAGCAGTGGTTGCAGCCGGTGAGTGGTTTGTTATTAGCGGAAGAGGGCTGGCTCGAGCAGGCGCTGGGCAGCGAGTGGTCGACGCGTTTGCAGCAATCCGACCTCAAGGGCATAGTGCTCTCCCCGCTGGAAGCGCTGCGCGGCCGCATGGGTTCGGATGCCTGGTGGCGCCTGGGTCAATCCCCGCTTTACCCCGATCTGTTGCTGGAGACCTGTCACCAGTTGCTGGGGGAAAAAGCGATCCATCCGGTGCAGGCCTATGCCGCTCAGTTGCAGGGGCGCGTGCTGGTGGCCGACGATCATCCCATCAATCGCGCCCTGCTGGCGCGCCAGCTTGCCATTCTCGGGGTGGATGCCGAGGTGGTGGACGATGGCGAGAAGGCGCTGCGTACCTGGCAGGGGCAGGATTTTTCCCTGCTGCTGACCGACTGTCACATGCCGGTGATGGATGGCTACACCTTGACCCGGACCCTGCGGGCGCAGGGGGAGCAGGCTCCCATCATAGGGGTTACGGCCGATACGTCGGAAGGGGCTGGCCTGCAGATGCAGCAGGCCGGCATGAATGACATGCTGTTCAAGCCCTACACCCTGGATACCCTGCGCCAGATGCTGGCCCGCTGGCTGCCGGTGGTCGTGCTGGTGGACGAGGCGGCACGACCACCGGCTGAACCGCCCAGAAAGCAGGGGGAGTGCTGGATCTCGCTGTTCGGGGATGAGGAGGTGGCCCGCAGCATGGCGCAGGAGTACCTGGATTCCAACCGTCAGGATGGCGATGACATGATGCAGGCGGTGGCCCGCCAGGATACCCATGCCCTGGTGGAGACGGCGCACCGCATCAAGGGAGCTGCCCGCATGGTGGGGCAGTTGGCATTGGCAGAGGAAGCGGCTCGACTCGAAGCGGCTGCCCGTCTGAAGCAGCTGGAAGAACTCACCGAGTTGAGCCAGACAGTACAGGTGCTGATGAACTCTATTACACGCGAAATTGGACTATGGCTCGATGAACAAGACACAGCATGAGTTGGTGATCATGGTGGTGGAAGACCACGCGTTCCAGCGCAAGGCACTGATGCACCAGATCCGTGGGCTCGGTTATCCCTCCCTGCTGGAGGCTCAGGACGGGCTGGAGGCGCTGGCCATGTGTCAGCGTCATCAGGTCGACATCCTGTTTTGCGATCTGCGCATGCCCGGCATGGATGGCATGGCATTGCTGCGCCGCCTCTCCCTCGGCGGCTTTCGTGGCGGCATCATCCTTTCCAGCGCGCTGGAAGATGACGTGGTCGAAGCCGTGCTACGGATGAGTGCCGCCTATGGCCTGCAGGTGCTGGGGCGCATCGAGAAGCCCTCCAGCCAGCAGCAGATCAGCCAGCTGATCGGCGCCTGGCGGCCACAACAGGAGCTGGCCCAGGAGGAGGATGGCCACAGCCTGACCCTGGATGAACTGAGTCAGGCGCTGGAGCAGGATCAGCTGCTGCCCTGGTATCAGCCCAAGGTGAGCTTTGGCTCGGGGCAGTGGGTCGGCATGGAGGCGCTGGCCCGCTGGCAGCACCCGGACTACGGCCTCATCTCGCCGGCTCGCTTCATTCCGCTGGCGGAGCACAATGGTCTCATCGACCAGCTGACCGAGGTGATCATCAGCAAGTCTCTGCGCGATGGCCACCTGTGGGAGCAGACCGGGCTATCCCTCAACCTGTCGATGAACCTCTCCACCACCTCCCTCATCGAGGGGGATCTCTGCAACACCCTGATCAACCAGTGCCAGCGCTGGAGCATCAACCCCGAGCTGATTACCCTGGAGGTGACGGAGAGCTCGTTCGTGAAGGATCTGGGCAAGTCGCTGGAGGTGCTGACTCGTTTGCGCATGCACGGCTTCGGGCTATCCATCGATGACTTCGGGACCGGCTACTCCTCCATGCAGCAGCTGGCCCTGCTGCCCTTCACCGAGCTCAAGCTGGACAGATCCTTCGTCGATCGCTGCTATGAGGATCCCTCACGTTTGGCCATAATAGAGTCAAGTATCGAGCTGGCCCGCAAACTGGGGCTCAAGTCGGTCGCCGAGGGGGTTGAGGATGAACTGACCTGGCGACTGCTGGCCAGATTGGGGTGTGACGTGTGTCAGGGCTTCTTCTCCGCCCGGCCCATGCCGCGTGATGAATTGATGGGATGGCATGACTCCTGGCGCGAACGGTTACCGGGTCTGATCGGAGACTGAGTGCCGGGTTGTATGCCCGCAGTTGAACAAGGACGTTCATGAAAATTTCAAGCAAGTTGTTGCTCAGCTTCTGTTTTATCAACCTGTTGGTGATCCTCTCCTCCGCCCTGGTCTATCACCAGCTCGGCCGGATCGGGCAGGCCGAAACCAATCTGCTGGAGCAGGCGCTGCCCGCCCTGCAGCGGGATGAGGCGAGCCAGAAGGCGCTGGTGGCGACTGTCTCCTCTCTGCGCGGTTACCTCATCCTCGGCAAGGATCCGGCCCAGGCCGCCCGCCTCAAGCAGGAATGGGAAGGGGCCTGGCAGGCCATCGAAGGGCAGCCGTTCACACCGGCCCTCGCCCAGTCTCTCAAGGCGTTCAAGGGAAATCAGGAGAAGGTGTGGGCCATCGCCCATACCGAGGAGAACCTGCCCGCCCACACACTCATGCTGCTGGAAGCTGGCCCGCTGGCGGAATCCGCCCTCGATCAGCTGCAATCCTTTGCCAATGAAGAGGTGGCCACTCCGCAGGATCAGCTGCCGGGGGATCGCCGACTGCTGCTCAAGCAGGTGGGGGATGCCTACAACGGCCTCTCCAATGCGCTCTCCGCCCTGCGCGACTTCCTCATCTCGGGTGATCCCGAATATCGCACCAAGTATCAGGACTACTACCAGTTCCACCAGCAGCGTGTCGCCGAGGTGAAACAGCAGCAGGCCAACTTTACCGAGGCCGAGAAGGGCCTCTGGTCGCTGTTTGAAGAGATGTCAGCCCCCTTCGCCGAGCTGGTCGGTCAGGTGATCAGCAAACGTCAGGCTCTAGACTGGGATCAGGCCAACTACCTGATGGCAACCGATATCGAGCCTGCGCTGACCCAGCTGGCTGGCCAGCTGGCGGCCCAGGTCACCCAGACCCGCGCCGATGTGGACAGCATGGGCCACAAGATGGCCAGTGCTGGACAAACCATCAACCGTACCTTGCTGCTGGCCACTCTGACCGTCATAGTGCTGGGCACTCTGGTGGCCCTGTTGTTCAGCCGCCGGTTGACCCGGGACATCGCCAGCCTGGTGGTGCGGGCCGATCTGGTGGCCAACGGCCGTCTGCCGTCCCGCCCTCTGCCGGTGCAGAGCCAGGATGAACTGGGCGGGCTGACGGGTTCCATCAACCAGATGTCCCAGCAGCTGCGCCAGCTGGTCGGCGAGATCCAGGGGGCCGTGGGGCAGGTGGAGGGGGCATGCGTCGAGGTCGGCGACACCACCCGGGCCATAGTCACCGATCTGGCGAGCCAGAATCAGAGGGTCGACACGGTAGCGGCGGCGATCGAACAGATGTCGGTCAGCACCCGGGATGTGGCGGGCAACATAGCCGATGCGGCCCGTGCCGCCCAGCAGGCCGAGGTGCAGACGCGGCAAGGGGGCAATGCCCTCGGCCGCATGACCGCCACCATGCAGGAGATAGCGACCATGATTGCCCAGGCCAATCAGGCCATGGGTCTGCTCAGCACCCAGAGCGAGCAGGTGGGACGCGTTACCGAGGTGATCGCCACCATAGCCGAGCAGACCAATCTGCTGGCGCTCAACGCCGCCATCGAGGCGGCGCGGGCCGGGGAGCAGGGGCGCGGTTTTGCCGTGGTGGCCGATGAGGTGCGTCTGCTCGCCAGCCGTACCAGCCAGTCGACGGCCGAAATCAGTCAGACCATCGCCAGTATTCAACAACAGACTCGCCAGACGGTGAGCACGGTCGGCAGCGGGACCCAGCTGGTGGAACAGGGCCGGGATGCGGTCGCGTCGGTGACAGCTACGCTCAGTGCCATGCTGCAACTGGTGCAGGATCTGTCCGGCCAGCTGGGGGCGATCGCCACCGCCACCGAGCAGCAGTCCCGGGTTGCCCAGGAGGTGGCGGGCACGGTGGAGGAGATCGCCGGGCTGAGCCGGCAGTCGAGTCAGCGCAGCCGGCAGGGGGAGGAAATAGTGGCCAGACTGGCGCAGGATACGGGGCGGCTGACGTCCGTCATCAGCCGCTTCGAGCTGGATGCCTGATGACCGGATAGTTCGGAGGAAACAGATAAAGTGAGGCGGGCCTGTTGGCCCGCCTTCGTATCAGTCCAGACGGTGGAAGGCTTGGTTGTCGACACTGCTGGAGGTCTCCTGATTGAGCAGACTGACCAGCAGGAGTGAGGCGTTGCCCGCCATGGACGCCAGATTAGGGTTAGTCCAGACGGCGGAAGGCCTGGTTGTCGAAACTGCTGCTGGTTTCCTGGTTCAGCAGACTGACCAGCAGGATGGCTCGTTTCTCCCCATCCGGTTCCAGATAGATGGCCTCGAATCCGGCCAACGGGCCCGATTCGATCAACACCTTGTCACCCTGGGTAGGCAGGTTGGCGTAGCTGGCTCTCGCCTCGTCGCTATCATCGCGGCTCATCAACTGATAGACCAGCTGGCTGCTGATGGCGGTCCACTCCTGGCCGAAGTGGATGATGCGGCTGATGCCACGGGTCGACTTCAGGGTGACAGGGGTGACCTCTTCCAGATCCACATAGATGAACAGATAGTTGGGAAACATGGGTTCCCGTACCGGGACACGCTTGCCTCGCCGCAGTTTCTCGATTTCGACCATGGGGTAATAGGATTCAATCCCCTGGGCTTCGAGATGGGCGCGGGCGCGGGCCTCTTCCTTTGGCTTGCAGTAGGCCAGATACCATTTTTTCATGTTCTGTTATGTTCGTGTTGCCGTGCTCCCGGTTATGATAACCGCGGCAATAAAAAAGGCCACGCTTGGCGTGGCCTTTTTTGCAGAGTGAGTGATTACCAACCTTTGACGATGCCGCCTTTGAACAGTTCGTCAGCAGTTTTGTACACTTCGTCGCTCTGGAAGGCCTGGACGAACTCCTTCACCTTGGCGTCATCCTTGTTGTTGCCACGGGAGACGATCAGGTTGACGTAGGGGGAGTCCTTGTCTTCCACGAACAGGCCGTCACGGCTTGGCAGCAGGTCGATCTGGGAGGCGTAGACAGTGTTGATGATGGCCAGATCCACGTCTTCCAGGGAACGGGGCAGCTGGGCTGCTTCCAGTTCAACAATCTTCAGCTTCTTCGGGTTGTTGGCGATGTCGAGCACGGTCGCTTCCAGGCCGGTACCCTCTTTCAGGGTCAGCAGGCCCTGTTTTTGCAACAGGATCAGGGAACGACCCAGGTTGGTCGGATCGTTCGGCACTGCGATCTGCGCGCCCTCTTTCAGATCTGCCAAAGCCTTGATCTTCTTGGAGTAGCCAGCGATGGGGTAGACGAAGGTGTTGCCGACCGGCACCAAATCGAAGCCGCGATCCTTGACCTGGCTATCCAGATACGGTTTGTGCTGGAAGGCGTTCAGATCGATGCTGCCATCGTTCAGAGCCACGTTCGGGGTGGCGAAGTCGGAGAAGGTAACAACTTCGACGTTCAGACCGTACTTGTCCTTGGCAACCTTGGCTGCGGCTTCCACCAGCTGGGATTCCGCCCCGGCGATGGCACCCACTTTCAGGGGCTTGTTCTCTTCTTTCTGACCACAACCGGCCAGAACCAGGCCAGCCAGCAGGGCAGCCGCAACGGATTTAATGCCAAATTTCATAAAAACCTCCTGTCAGAAATCGACGATTAACGATGATCACATGTGTTGACCAGGCGCTCACCTGCGCTCTGGATGAGTTGAACCAGTAAAACCAGAATGACGACGGTTGCCAGCATGACGGTGGGGTCAAAGCGCTGATAGCCGTAGCGAATACCCACATCACCCAGACCACCGCCTCCGATGGCACCGGCCATGGCGGAGTAGTTCACCAGCGTGACCAGGGTAATGGTGACGCTGTTGACGATGCCGGGCAGGGCCTCGGGCAGCAGCACCTTGGTAATGATTTGCAAGGGTTTGGCACCCATGGCTTTGGCCGCTTCCAGCAAGCCGTCCGGCACCTCCATCAGGGCTCCTTCCACCAGACGGGCGATGAAGGGCACCGCACCTATGGTCAGCGGCACTATGGCGGCTATGGTGCCTATGCTGGTGCCGACGATAAGCCGGGTCAGCGGAATGATGGCAACCAGCAGAATGATGAAGGGCACTGAGCGGCCAATGTTGACCAGAATGCCGAGCAACTTGTTCAGGGCCGGGTTGGCCAGGATCTGGCCCGCCTTGGTCACGTGCAGCGCCACACCCAGCGGCAGGCCGAGCAGGCAGCCAAACAGGGCGGAGGCAAACACCATCAGCAGGGTATCGCCGAGCGCTGTGACCAGCAGATTAATCATTGCTTCGGACATAGCCCATCACCTCTAGCTGAATATGGTTGTCGCTCAGGAACTGCTGGGTGGCCTCGCACTGGGCCTCATCCCCGAACAGTTCTGCCAGCAGGAAGCCGAACTTGACGCCCCCTGCGTACTCGATATCGGCGCTCAGAATGCTGATGTCGATGTTGAAGCGACGGCTCGCCTCGGAAATCAGTGGCGTATCGACTGTGCTGCCGGTAAAGCCGAGCTTCACCAGCGGATAACTGTTGGCCACCCGCTCTGCACTCATCCTGTCCTGATACTCCTGCGGCACTTCCAGATGTATGGTGGAGTGGATGAAGTCCCGTGCCAACTGGGTCTTGGCGTTGCTGAAGAACCAGGCGACCTCGCCCTGCTCGATCAGACTGCCGTCGCTGATGATGGCAACGTCATCACAGATCCCCTTCACCACGTCCATCTCGTGGGTGATGAGCAAGATGGTGAGCCCCAGTTTGACGTTGATCTCCTTGAGCAGGCTCAGGATCGAACGGGTGGTCTGCGGATCCAGGGCCGAAGTGGCTTCGTCACACAGCAGTACCTTGGGGGCCGGCGCCAGGGCGCGGGCGATGGCGACGCGCTGCTTCTGACCGCCAGACAGTTCGGACGGATAGGCGTGGGCGCGGGCTTCCAGCCCGACCAGGGCCAGCAATTCATCGACCCGGGCCTGGATTTGGGTCTTGCTCCAGCCTGCCAGTTCCAGCGGGAACGCGATATTGGCGAACACGGTACGGGAGGACAGCAGGTTGAAGTGCTGAAAAATCATGCCGATCTGGCGGCGGGCCTGGGTCAGCTCTCGTTCCGGCAGGGCGACCAGATCCTGGCCATCGACGATGACCTGGCCCTCTGTCGGGCGCTCCAGCAGGTTGACACAACGAATAAGGGTACTCTTGCCGGCCCCCGAGGCGCCGATCACCCCGAAAATCTTGCCTTGTGGCACATGCAGGCTCACGTCACGCAGGGCGTGCACGGCATCACTGCCTTTACCGTAGACTTTGTTGAGACCGTTCAACTTAATCATGGATTCTTCCGTGCTAACAGCCTTAAAGCACAGGGCGCTACAGGCGGGTGAATTGGGCAGAGGTTCCACTGGGTTGCTCTGTCATCATGGAGGATGATGCTAAGATGTCTGGATGGCTGTGTCAACGCGCGTTTATACTTCTAGACGTCTAAAAAAGTGATAAGGATTCCCGTTTGCCGACTAACGCGGACGGTGATCTGGCTCACATCAATATTGTATTTGGCAGTGTAGCCATATTGCCGAATATCACATGGTAAATGTGGTCTTATCTCCTTCTTTATTAGTCGCTATTCGGGTTTGCCTGGTCATGCTGCTATCGCGACCGGATCGGCACAAATCATTCCACTTTGTTCTGATCGCTGCTTTCTTGGCCTGCGTCTTGATGCAGCGCAACAAGCGCCACGCTTGAGCTTGGATTGCAATTGCCTGTTTTTTATACTGAAAGAGCATGATATGCAGGAGGGCAGAGCGATGCGATTTCAACAGATCAAGGACTTGCTGCTGTATCTGGAACTGGTTCATCACCAGCTCGGGCTCTGTTATGGGCGACTGATGGCCGAGGTGGATGGCGAACGCAGCCGTATGCTGCTGGCCTATCTGCAAGAGCGGGAAGAGGCGGCCAGGACCCATCTGCACGACTACCTGGGCCTGCTGGGGGGCGGGATCAGGGAGACCTGGCTTGAGCGAGGGTTCAGCGAGGATCTGCTGCCTGACATCCAGCGGCTGTCACTGCCTGCCATGGCCCAGACCCAGGACATAGTGCAACAGGTGTGCCGTCAGGAGGAGAAACTCATCGGCGAGCTGGGCCATCTGGCCCGCGAGTGCCCGACGGAAGAGACTGCCGCATTGTTGAGTGCGCTGTCATCGCTGGAGCAGACCCGCCTGACCCGGCTGGTGCACGGGGTACATAGGCTCGACGATATCTAGCACAGGGGGCAATGAGAGAGGCCCGGCAGATGTCGGGCCTCTCTTCATCATCTGCCAGGCGTCCAGTTCAGCGGGGGGCCTGTTCCAGGCTGAGCTCGGCGGCATGGAGGGCGGCACCTATGATACCGGCCTGATTGAGGTTGGCTGCCGCCACCAGGGGGGCCCGGGTCTCAATCTTGTCGATGAACTTGTCGAGCTTGGAGGAGCTGCCACCCCCCAGGATGAAAAGGTCAGGGGAGAACAGAAATTCCAGCCTGGCCAGATATTTGTTGAAGCGTTTGCCCCAACGGCCCCAGGAGAGATCCTCGCGCTTGCGCACCGCATCCGAGCAGTAGTGCTCGGCAACCATGCCTTCCAGCATCAGGTGGCCCAGCTCGGTGTTGGGCAGCAGCTGGCCATTGACGAACACGGCTGTGCCTATTCCGGTGCCGACCGTGACGAGTATGATGACACCCTTGCTGCGATCCTTGCCGGTCCCGAAGCGCATCTCGGCCAGGCCAGCCGCATCGGCATCGTTGAGCACATGGCAGGGCAGGCCGGTCACATCGGCAAACAGGTGGGCGGCATCGGTCTCAATCCAGCTCTTGTCGATGTTGGCCGCGCTCTTGGCGATACCGTTGTGGATGGTGGCAGGAAAGCCGCAGCCCACCGGGCCCTTCCATTGGAAATGTTCCACCAGTGCCTTGAGGGTATGTGCAACGGCGGCCGGGGTGGCCGGTTGCGGCGTCACCAGACGATGGCGCTCGCCAATCAGCTCGCCCGTTTCGGTATCGACCAGGCATCCCTTGATCCCTGAGCCACCGATATCCACTCCCAACATCTGCATCAGATTGTTCCTTTTATAGTGCCGACGGTTAACCGTCGGCAGAGCATGAAAAAATGACGTGTATCCGGCAAGGGGCAGATCGCTTATGCGTGATCCGGCAGACCTTTTTCGATGCAACGGATCAACAAGCGGGTTTTTTTGCTGTCATCCTGCTGGCGCCGGGCCAGGGTCGCCAGCGCCCACGCTATGTGCTCGGCCACCATAGGCTCTGCCTCGTCCTGCGCCAGCTGCAACGCGGCTATGACGTCCGGGGTGGCAGGGCCGTTGCCGAGTGCCACCGCCAGGTTGCGGCGCCAGCGCTGATAGCCGATACGCCGGATCGGGCTCCCCTCAGTGTGCTTGAGAAACTCGCTCTCGCTCCAGCGCCACAACGCGAGCAGCGGCGGGCGGTGCAGGTTGGGGCGGGGGCTGAAGTCGGGCTCAGGGCTCACATCCGCATAGCGATTCCAGGGGCAGATGAGCTGGCAGTCGTCACAACCATAGATGCGATTGCCCATCAGCGGCCTGAACTCTTCCGGGATGGGGCCGTCATTCTCTATGGTGAGGTAGGAGATGCAGCGGCGCCCATCCACCACATAGGGCGCGACTATGGCGCCGGTCGGGCAGATATTGATGCAGGCCACGCACTTGCCGCACTGCTCTTTTTCCACCGGGGCATCCAGTGGCAGCGGCAGGCTGATCAGCAACTCTCCCAGAAAGAAGAAGGAACCCGCCGATTCGTTGAGTAGCAGCGAGTGTTTGCCGATCCAGCCCAGCCCCGCCTTGGCGGCCAGTGGCCGCTCCAGTATGGGGGCCGAGTCGACGAAGGGGCGCCACTCTCCCGTGACCTGACAGAGTTCCCGGCAGCGTTGTTCTATGCGATCGCCCAACTGCTTGAGGCGGTTGCGCAGCACCTTGTGGTAGTCGCGGCCGAGGGCATAGCGGCTGATGTAGCCGAGGGTCGGGTCGCGCAGGGTGGCGGCGAAACCGGCCTCGAAGGGGAGGTAGTTCATCCGCACCGACAACACCCGCAGAGTGCCCGGCAGCAGCTCGTGAGGCCTGGCCCGCATCATGCCGTGGCGGGCCATATAGTCCATGCTGCCGTGATGGCCGGCATCCAGCCATGCCTGCAACCTGGGCTCTTCGAGGCTGAGATCCGTGTCGGTGATGCCGACCTGGTCAAATCCTAGCTCGCTCGCCCATAGCTTGATATCGTGGGCCAACTGCTGCAAATCAGGCGTGCTCATGCTGCATCCGGTCCCACAGGCTGGATGTCCTGGGTCAACCTGCGGTGAAAATCAGGTATGGTCATGCTGCATCTGGTCCGAAAGGCTTGATGTCCTGGGTCAACCGGCAGTGAAAATCGGCTGTGGTCATGTCGCATCGGGTGCCCGGCGCGAGTCAGCCAGGGCCAATGGATGCAAGTCAGGAGCCGTCATGGTACAGGTCATCGGGGATGCTATCAGCGGGAAAGAGGTGCGCAGTTTACCACAATCACTGTGGCGGACTGAACAGATCCGCGCGCTGGAGCAGCGCTGGGCCGAGCGCGAAGGGCAGGAACTCTACGCCCTGATGGAGCGGGCCGGTGCGGCGCTGCGCACCTATGCCACCCACCATTGGCCGCAGAGCCGCAACTGGTGGATCTTCGTCGGCCCAGGCAACAACGGTGGGGACGGCTATGTGCTGGCTCGCCTCGCCAGTCAGATCGGTCTCGAGCCCCAGGTGATCGCCGCGAGGGACCCCGCCGAGCTGAAGGGGGATGCCAGGCGGGCCGCCGATGAGTGGCTGGCGCTGGGGGGGACTGTGCTGATGGCCGGCGCGAGCGAGCTTGATTCTCTGCCGCCGCCGGATCTGGTGATAGACGCCCTGCTCGGCACGGGTGTCCATACCCCCCTATCGCCGCCTCTGACAAAGATCGTCGCAACAATCAATAGCTTGGGAGCGCCGGTGTTGGCAGTGGATCTGCCCTCCGGCCTCAATGCCGATACCGGCTGCGCCATGGGGGCGCTGGTGCGTGCCAGCCGCACCCTCACCTTCATCGGCATCAAGCAGGGCATGCTTACCGGCGAAGGGGTGGATGGTGTCGGCCGGCTCGATTGCGATCCCCTCGGTGTCACGCCGGAGGCTGGCCTGCAAGCGGCGGCGGAGCGGATCGATTACCCCGGCCTCAAACACCTGCTGACGCCGCGCCAGCGCTCGGCCCACAAGGGTTCCCACGGCAAGGTGCTGCTGGTGGGGGGCAATGTGGGCATGCAGGGCGCCATAGTGCTGGCGGGTCTTGCCTGCCTGCGGGCAGGGGCCGGGCTGGTACGGGTATGTCAGCACCCGAGTCATGGTTCCGTCAGCCTTTATCAAGCCGAGTTGATGAATACGCAGGTCGATGCGGATGAGTGCTGGGCCTCGGTGCGACTGGTGGGGCCGGGACTCGGTCAGGACGAATGGGGTCGCCGCCATTTTGAGTCCTTGGTCAATGAGGGAACACAGCTGGTATTGGACGCCGATGGATTGAATTGGCTGGCGCAATGTCACCGTCATCAGGATAATTGGGTGCTTACGCCTCACCCGGGTGAGGCGGCCCGCCTGCTGGGCTGCTCCATTGCCGAGATTGCAGCAGATCGTTTTGCCGCCGTGCGGCGCTTGCAGCACGTTTTTGGCGGTGTCGTGCTGCTCAAGGGGGCGGGAACGCTCATCTGTGACGGCAAGGGGATAGCGCTCTGTGACGAGGGCAATCCCGGCATGGCAAGTGGCGGCATGGGCGATCTGTTATCTGGTATAATCGCCGCCCTTTTGGCCCAGGGCTGGTCTGCCGTCGAGGCAACCCGGCTGGGTACAGTGATCCACGGGGAAGCGGCCGATCTGGCCGCCGCAGACGGAGAGCGGGGCATGCTGGCATCAGACCTGCTGCCTTTTATCCGTCGACTGGTTAATCCCGACACCATAACAAGTTAAAGAAGAACATGGCAAAACAGTTGATGATGACACTGCCGGACGAGGCAGCAACAGTGGCACTGGGTGGCCGTCTGGCACACGCCTGCCAGCAGGCGACCACGGTGTTCTTGCACGGTTCCCTCGGAGCCGGAAAAACCACCCTGACCCGTGGTTGGGTGCAGGGGCTGGGCCATCAGGGCAAGGTCAAGAGCCCGACCTACACCCTGGTCGAGCCCTATGAACTGGCCGAGTGGCAGGTTTACCACTTCGATCTCTACCGCCTGGCCGATCCGGAAGAGCTGGAGTTCATGGGCATTCGGGACTACTTTGCCGCCAATACCCTCTGTCTGGTGGAGTGGCCTGAAAAGGGTGAAGGCTGGCTGCCGGCGCCCGATCTGGACATCACCCTGACTTATGTAAACGAGCAGCGTGAGGCTCTGATAGAGGCTCGCACTGCGATTGGCGAAGCCATTCTGGAACGGTTGTCATCTACGTGCGCTTGATCCTTGTTATTGCCCTCTCTCTGATGGCCTTACCCTCCTGGGCGAATCAGCTCAAGAGTGTGCGGGTGTGGCCATCGCCGGATAACACCCGGGTGGTGCTCGACATGAGCAGCGCCCCCAATTACAACTACTTTACCCTGACCGGCCCGGATCGGCTGGTGATCGACCTCAAAGGGGCGAACAACGTCACCAATCTGGCCCGCATCGAGAACAACAGCGAGCTGGTGCGCAAGATCCGCGAGAGCTCGCCGTTGGAAAAGGGCGGCCTGCGGCTGGTGATGGACTTGAGCTCCACCATCAAGCCTGTGGTCTTCCCGCTGGCCCCGGCTGGCCCCTATGGTCACCGGCTGGTGATCGACCTGCCTTATGAAGAGAAAGCCTCCGCCGCCGTGCAGGCTGCTCCTGTGGGCGGCAAAGGTAGAGGGGTGGTGATCGCCATAGACCCGGGCCATGGCGGGGAAGATCCGGGCTCCATAGGTCCGCGCCGTACTTATGAGAAGCGGGTCACCCTGGCTGTCTCCCAGAAGCTGGCGGCACTCATCGACAGGGAACCCGGGATGCGCGCTGTGCTGACCCGTCGTGGCGACTATTTCGTCGATTTGAACAAGCGCTCCGAGATAGCCCGCAAGGCCAAGGCCGACCTGCTGGTGTCGGTACACGCGGACAGTTTCCATAATTCCACCCCGCGCGGTGCCTCTGTCTGGGTGCTGTCGACCAACCGTGCCAATCGCGAGATGGGCAGCTGGCTGGAGAAGCAGGAGAAACAGGGCGAACTGCTGGGTGGGGTGGGCAAGGTATTGGCTGAGTCCGATCCCAATCCCTATCTGGCGCAGACCTTCCTCGATCTCTCCATGGACAAGTCCCGCGCCGAGGGATACGACGTCAGCCGCCAGATCCTGCGCTCCATGGGCAAGGTGGCCAGGTTGCACAAGAAGGCGCCGGAGCATGCCAGTCTGGCGGTGCTGAAAGCGCCTGATATTCCCTCCGTGCTGGTGGAGACAGGCTTCATCTCCAACCATGCGGAGGAGAAGCTGCTGGCTACCCCTGCCTATCAGGATAAGCTGGCTCGCGCCATCTTCGAAGGCATCCGTAACTACTACCGTGCCCACCCGACCAAGGGCGCCATGCTGACCGGCAAGGGGCAGACCAGCAAGCCAGCTGCGGTCAGCAGACCCGTAGCGGTGAGCAAGCCTGCCGCCGTCAGCAAACCGGCGCAGGTGCAGTCGCAGCCCGTGGTGACCAACCGGATGTCGGCCACGGAGCCAAACCGCAGCAGCGATGGCGGCGCCCCTGTCAGCAGCGTCAGCAGCTCGTCCGGCGCCGGTGTGATCAAACCCTATGTGGTGGCTGCCAAGGAGCCGAGCGTGCCTGTCTCCAGCGTGCAAAGCAACGACAAGGCCAGGATGATCCGCCACGTGGTCACCCGCGGGCAGAGTCTATCTCGCCTCGCCGAGAAGTTCGGGGTGAGTCAGGCGCGGTTGGTGGAGATCAACAAACTCAAATCACGGGATATCCAGATAGGGCAGGTGCTCTATATCCCCCAGGAATAGCGACCGTGAGCGGCCGTTCCGCTCCCTGTTTTATCGCCTTTCCTGGCCAACCAGATTGTCGTAGGAGAGGGGAGGGCGCGGCCCTGCTGTCTGGATTCCGCAAGACTAAAGATCAGGAGCAAGCCATGCCGATCCGTATTTTACCGCCCATTCTGGCCAACCAGATTGCCGCAGGAGAGGTGGTGGAGCGGCCCTCTTCGGTCGTCAAGGAGCTGGTGGAAAACAGTCTGGACGCGGGGGCCGACCGGGTCGAGATCGACATCGACAAGGGGGGGGCGAAGCTGATCCGCATCCGTGACAACGGCTGCGGCGTCGCCAAAGACGAGCTGGTGCTGGCGTTGTCGCGCCACGCCACCTCCAAGGTGGCGACCCTGGATGATCTGGAAGGGATTTGCAGCCTGGGGTTTCGCGGCGAGGCGCTCGCCTCCATCAGCTCTGTCTCCCGTCTCACTTTTACCTCCCGCACCCTGGAGCAGTCCGAGGCCTGGCAAGCCCAGGCGGAAGGGCGCGAGATGCAGGTCACCGTCAAACCGGCGGCCCACCCGGTGGGCACCACAGTGGAAGTGGTGGATCTCTTCTTCAATACGCCCGCGCGGCGCAAGTTCATGCGCAGTGAAAAGACCGAATTTGCCCACATCGACGAGCTGGTGCGCCGCATCGCGCTCTCCCGTTTCGATGTCACCCTGATCCTGCGCCACAACGGCAAGGTGATGCGCCAGTACAAGGCCGCCAATACGGTGCCTGAGCAGGAGCGCCGCCTGGCCGCCGTCTGTGGCACCCCCTTCATGCACCATGCGCTGGCGGTGGAAAGCGAGCACAGCGACGTGCGGCTGTGGGGCTGGCTGGCGACCCCGGAGGGGGCCAGACCGCAGAACGATCTGCAATACACCTATGTGAACGGTCGCATGATGCGCGACAAGCTCATCAATCACGCCATTCGCCAGGCCTATGACGAGCTGCTGCCCGCCGACCGCTTCGCCGCCTATGTGCTCTATATCGAGCTGGATCCCCACCAGGTGGATGTGAATGTCCATCCGGCCAAGCATGAGGTGCGCTTCCATCAGGCGCGGCTGATCCACGACTTTATCTTTCAGGCACTCTTTACCGCCCTGCACCGGGAGGCTGCCGCCAGAGCCGAACAGGGCGAGCCGCTGGCCGAGACCCTGGTCGAGCTGCCGGTCAGCGGGCAGATTGAATACCCGGGACAGGCGCCCCGTCCCGAGTGGTATGGCGCCGAGCACAACTATCGGGCGCCGGCCTCACCGGGTGAAGTGCGAGAAGGGGGGGCGGTTCGCGCCGGCAACTATCAGCCGCCCGAGCCCCCCAGCCGGGATGCGATGCGTGGCATGGGCGCGCTGCTCACCACCTTGCCCGGTGCTGTGCCCGCGTCTGGCGTACCCGCTACCTCGGCGGTGACCGCCAACGCAGCCGTTCAGGCTGCGCCCGGCGTCTGGCGGGCGCTCACCCTGGTGGAGCAGGCCTACCTGCTGCTGGCGCGAGACGGCCAGCTGGCACTGCTCTCGCTGGTGCGGGCCGAGCGCCTGCTGCTGCGCAACTGGCTGCTGGAGGCCTGGGGGCAGGGACTGGCGGCGCAACCCTTGCTGCTGCCGGTCTCCTTCAAGTTGCCCAAGAACCTGATAGCGCTGGTTGAAGAGCAGGAACGTTTGCTCAAACGCATGGGGCTGGAGTTGAAAAACGGGGGGCGCGACACCATGATCCTGACTCGGGTGCCAGCCTTGCTGCGCCAGACCGATCTGGTGCGGTTATTACCCGAATTGTTGCAAATTATCGAGAGCGGATCTGACAGTGATGCGAGCCAGCTGGCTGAAGTATTATGCCAATGGCTGGTGGAGCAGGGGATAAGCCGCGAAAAAGTATATGATTTTTCAACTGCCAGTCGTTTGCTGACGGAACTTGTGACCGATTTCAGTGACCAACTGGCAGACACGCGCATGGTGCGCCCTGTGTCGTTGACGAGCGTGCTGGCCGAGTTTGCCGATGGCAACTGAGGGGCGGGATGACCGCCTCTTCGACCAATAGACAAGTTTTTGCAGGTGCGCCCGCTCTGGTGGCGACCATGCAAGGGGAGTTTTTCACGTGGCTGACTTGCCGACTGCAATTTTTCTGATGGGGCCGACGGCCTCCGGCAAGACGGATCTCGCCATCAATCTGTGTCAGGCCCTGCCCTGCGACATCATCAGCGTGGACTCTGCGCTCATCTATCGCGGCATGGACATAGGCACCGCCAAGCCGACTGCCGACGAGCTGGCCCTGGCTCCCCACAAGCTGATCGACATGCTCGATCCTGCCTTGAGCTATTCGGCGGCGGATTTTTGCCGCGATGCCTTGCGGGAGATGGACGACATAGTCGCCCGTGGCCGCATTCCACTGCTGGTGGGCGGCACCATGCTCTATTTCAAGGCGCTGCTGGAGGGGCTCTCGCCGCTGCCCTCCGCCGACCCCGCCATTCGGGCCGGCATTGAGGAAGAGGCGGCCCGCCTCGGCTGGCAGGCGCTGCACGAAGAGCTGGTGCGCATCGACCCGGTGGCCGGTGCGCGCATCCATCCCAATGACCCGCAGCGCCTGAGTCGGGCACTCGAGGTCTATCGCATCAGTGGCAAGACGCTCACCGAGCTGACCCAGGTGCAGGGGGCGGGACTGCCGTATCGGGTGCATCAATTTGCCATAGCCCCAAGCGATCGCGCCCTGTTGCACCAGCGTATCGAACAGCGCTTTGACAAGATGTTGCAAAGCGGGTTCGAACAAGAGGTCAGGGCGCTCTATGAGCGGGGCGATCTCACCCCCGACCTGCCCGCTATTCGCTGCGTTGGCTACCGCCAAATGTGGGACTACCTGGCAGGGGAAGTGGAGTATGATGAGATGCGCTATCGTGGAATTGTTGCCACCCGCCAGTTGGCCAAGCGTCAAATGACCTGGTTGCGCGGTTGGCCTGAAGTCACCTGGTTGGAATCTGGTGAGTCTGGCAATCTGGCAAGGGTCGTTGCCCGCGCCGGAGTGGCTTGACACTCCTGTATAATCAGGTTGTTATATTGATATCCGGTGTTTAAAAACAACAAACTATAAGGAAAAGAAGATGGCTAAGGGGCAATCTCTCCAAGACCCGTTTTTGAATGCGCTGCGCCGTGAGCGGATTCCTGTTTCTATCTATTTGGTGAACGGCATCAAACTGCAGGGTCAGATCGAATCGTTTGACCAGTTTGTCATTTTGCTGAAGAACACCGTGAGCCAGATGGTCTACAAGCACGCCATTTCCACCGTGGTGCCGGCCCGTGCCGTCAACCATCACCAGCACGTCCCTGGCGCAGCTGGCGAAGAACAGGGTGAAGCCGAGGCGTGATATCCCGAGGCGAGACGACTCGCCAACCCAGATTCATCATGATTCCTGTCAAGGAGCAAGCGCTTGTTTGACCGTTATGAAGCCGGCGAACAGGCCGTTCTGGTACATGTCAACTTCAGCGATGAGGGGGAGCGGGAGGATCTGGAAGAGCTCAAGATGTTGGTGAGCTCGGCCGGGGTCAATGCGTTGGGGGTGGTTACCACCAACCGCAGCGCACCCAGCGCCAAGTTTTTTGTCGGCAGCGGCAAGGCTGAAGAGATTGCGTCCCAGGTGCAGATGCTGGGCGCAGACGTGGTGATCTTCAACCATGCCCTGACTCCTGCCCAGGAGCGTAACCTGGAACGCCTGTTCCAGTGTCGGGTCGTGGACAGAACCGGCCTGATCCTGGATATCTTTGCCCAGCGCGCCCGTACCCACGAAGGCAAGTTGCAGGTCGAACTGGCCCAGTTACGCCATCTTTCTACTCGCCTGGTGCGAGGCTGGACCCACCTTGAGCGTCAGAAGGGCGGGATCGGTCTGCGCGGCCCGGGCGAAACCCAGCTGGAAACCGACCGCCGCCTGTTGCGTGAACGCATCAAGGCGATTTTGCGTCGGCTCGACAAAGTGGCCAAACAGCGGGAGCAGGGCCGTCGCGCCCGCAACCGCAATGAGGTGCCGACCGTTTCACTGGTGGGTTACACCAACGCCGGAAAGTCCACTTTGTTCAACCAACTTACAGCTGCCAGCGTGTATGCTGCCGACCAATTGTTCGCAACACTGGATCCCACCCTGCGTAAATTGGTGATCCGGGATGTGGGTGATGTGATCTTGGCGGATACAGTTGGATTTATTCGACACTTGCCCCATGATCTGGTCGCGGCCTTCAAGGCGACGTTGCAAGAGACCCGTGAAGCGGACTTGCTGCTGCACCTGGTGGACTGTGCCGATGAGCAGATGCAGGAAAATATCGATTCGGTGCAGCAGGTATTGGCCGAGATTGAGGCCGACGACCGACCCCAGCTGATGATCTGCAACAAGATAGACAAGCTGGCCGATCGTCCGGCGGGTCTGGAGCGGGATGATGAGGGGCGCCCGGTGCGGCTCTGGTTGTCTGCCCAGACAGGTGAAGGCTGTGAATACCTGTTTACGGCCCTGACCGAGTTGCTGGCCGGCTCCATGGTGCATCACACCCTGCAGTTGCCCCCTTCGGCCGCCAGATTGCGCAGTGCACTCTATCGTCTGAAAGGCATTGAGCAGGAAGGTTTCAGCGAGGAGGGGGATTTTGTGCTGCAAGTTCGCCTGCAACTGGCCGATTGGAACCGCCTCGTGAAACAGGAAGGCGAGAATTTACAACGCTTTATCAGGCATTGATTCGTCGATGAAGATGAATGCTTACAGGCTTCATCAATGATTGATGGCCAGATAGAGTTGATATCCATCCGCTTGTATTAATGGAGATGCTGATGGCTTGGAATGAGCCTGGAAACAACGGCAAAGACCGTGACCCTTGGGGGAACAACGGCAAGAATCAGGGACCCCCTGATCTGGACGAGATGTTGCGCAAGGTAAGCCGCCGTTTTGGTGGTTTGCTGGGTGGTGGCAAGTCAGGTGGCGAGATAGGCCGTTTTGGTCTCTCTATCGCACTGGTCGTGGCCGTGGTGGTGTGGGTCGTCAGCGGCTTCTACACCATTCGCGAAGCCGAACGGGGCGTGGTGCTGCGTTTTGGGGAGTATTCCCATAACGTGGATCCGGGCCTGCGCTGGAAACCGACCTTCATCGACCGGGTGATCCCGGTGGACGTCGAGTCTGTACGCTCCCTGCCGGCCTCCGGCTTCATGTTGACCCAGGACGAGAACGTGGTGCGGGTCGAGATGGACGTGCAGTATCGCGTGGTCGATCCCGAGCAGTACCTGTTCAGCGTCACCAATGCTGACGAGAGTCTGGGTCAGGCCACCGACAGCGCCCTGCGCTATGTGGTGGGTCACACCCGGATGGACGATGTGCTGACCACGGGTCGGGAAAAGGTCCGTCAGGAAACCTGGCAGGTGATCGACAGTATCGTGGAGCCGTATCACATGGGTCTGCAGATCGTCGACGTCAACTTCCTGCCGGCACGTCCGCCGGAAGAGGTGAAAGACGCCTTCGATGATGCCATCTCCGCCCAGGAAGATGAGCAGCGCTTCATTCGTGAAGCGGAAGCCTATGCCCGTGAAGTGGAGCCAAAGGCTCGCGGTTCGGTCAAGCGTCTGGAACAGGAAGCTGAAGGTTACAAGTCCCAGATAGTGCTGAAGGCCAAAGGTGAAGTGGCTCGCTTCAACGAGTTGCTGCCCCAGTATCAGGCCGCGCCCGAGTTGACTCGCGAGCGTATCTACCTGGAAACCATGGAAGAGCTTTATCAACAGGCCAACAAGGTGTTGGTGGACATGCCTGCTGGCAACAACAGCATGATCTATCTGCCGCTCGACAAGCTGTCTGGCAAGGCGAATGCGGTACAACCGGCTCGTCCGGCTGGCACGCCGGTAGTTGAATCGACCACGCCGTCCAACGAAGGGGCCAACTCCACACCGACCCCGCTGCGCAGCGGTGACCGTTTCAGCTCAGGGAGAAACTAATAGATGAAAAAAATAGCTATTGGTGTCATCGCTGTGGCCGCCATGGTCTGCTTCTCCTCCGTCTTCATCATTGATGAAGGCCAGAAGGGCATAGTGGTGCAGTTTGGCAAGGTGAAGCGGGTTGAATCCGGCGAGCCACGGCTCTATGAGCCTGGTTTGCACTTCAAGGTGCCGCTCATCGATCAGGTTCGCAAGATGGATGCCCGTATCCAGACCCTGGAAGGCCAGGCGGATCGCTTCGTCACCTCGGAGAAGAAAGACCTCATCATCGACTCCTACGTGAAGTGGAAGATCGAGGACTTCTCCAAGTACTACCTGGCAACGGGTGGTGGCAACAAGATCCAGGCCGAAGACCTGCTCAAGCGCAAGATCAACAACGGTCTGCGTTCCGAGATCGGTAACCGCACCATCAAGGACATAGTCTCTGGTGAGCGCAGTACCGTGATGGAAGATGCCCTGATGAAGATGGCGCGCTCCTCCGAGCTCGGCATCAAGGTGGTCGATGTGCGGATCAAGCAGATCAACCTGCCGGTGGAAGTTTCCAGCTCCATCTATCAGCGGATGCGTGCCGAGCGGACTGCAGTAGCTCGTGAGCATCGCTCCCAGGGCCGCGAGCAGGCCGAAATCCTGCGCGCCGACATTGACCGCAAGGTGACCGTCATGATCGCCGACGCCGAGAGTAATGCGCGTCAGTTGCGTGGTGAAGGGGATGCCGAAGCCGCCAAGATCTATGCCGACAGCTACAAGAAAGACCCCGAGTTTTTCAGCTTCGTGCGTAGCATGGAGGCCTATCGCAAGAGTTTTGCCGGTGGCAACGACCTGATGGTGCTCAAACCAGACAGCGAGTTCTTCCGCTACCTCAAGTCTCCTCACGGCACCAAGCAGTAAGAGACAAGCAATAAGACCAAAGGGCCTGATGATTCAGGCCCTTTTGCTTTATGGTGCCAGACCCCGCCGATACGGGCGGTTTTTTTGTGCAAGGAGCTGGAATGCTGACATCCATCTTGATGGGATTGGGGCTGCTATTGCTGTTTGAAGGGCTTGGCCCCCTGCTGATGCCGAAGGCCTGGCAGCAAATGCTGCGGCTGCTCAGTGATCAACCACCCGAGCAGCTGCGCCGCATCGGTGGCTCGCTGGTGGTGGCGGGCGTCGTGATCCTCTGGATGCTGAGCCATTGAGCCATTGAGCCATCTGGCTCAGGCTATCAGCAAAGTGCAGACAATAAAAAAGAGGCCCCAGGGCCTCTTTTTTCATCCAGCAAGCAGGAGTTGTTGACTCAGGCGCTGCGCTGTACCGCCATCTGGGCCAGGGTTTCCAGCGCCTGCTTGTGCTGGGAGTCCGGCAGGACGGCGAGCGCTGCGATGGCCTTGTCGGCCTCTTGCCGGGCCCGCATGCGGGAGTACTCCAGTGCACCAGTGCGATCCAGAATGGCCAGGATCTGGTCGAGATGCTCCATGCCGTTGCGGTGCTCTATGGCATCGCGTACCAGCTGGCGCTCCTCTGGCGAGCCCACTTCCATGGCTCGCAGCAGCGGCAGGGTGGGCTTGCCTTCGGCCAGATCGTCACCGACGTTCTTGCCCATATCGTCGCTTTGGGAGCAGTAGTCCATCACGTCGTCGATGATCTGGAAGGCGGTACCCAGATACTTGCCGTAGTCGGTCATGGCCTGCTCGACGGGCTCGGGTTGATGGGTCAGCACGGCGGCAAGGCGGGTAGCGGCCTCGAACAGCTTGGCGGTCTTGCAGTAGATGACCGTCATGTAGCTCTGTTCCGTGGTGTCCGGATCGTTGCAGTTCATCAGCTGCAACACTTCCCCCTCGGCGATGGTGTTGGTGGCATCCGACAGTATCTCCATCACCTTGAGGTTGGAGAGTTCGCTCATCATCTGGAAGGAGCGGCTGTAGAGATAGTCGCCCACCAGCACGCTGGCAGCATTGCCAAACAGGGCGTTGGCGGTTTCCCGGCCGCGGCGCAGGTCGGATTCGTCGACCACGTCGTCGTGCAGCAGGGTAGAGGTGTGAATGAATTCTATGATTGCGGCGAGTTTGAGATGATCCTGACCTTCGTATCCCAGTGCGCGGGCGGCCATCACTGTCAACATGGGGCGCATCCGTTTCCCGCCTGCACTGACAATATAGAAACCCAGCTGGTTGATCAGGCTGACATCGGATTGAAGTCTCGCCAGGATCAGTTCATTGACCGCCGTCATGTCGGCGGCACAGAGCGCACGGATAGTCTGTTGGTCCATAAGTCTCGTAACGTGACGGCAGCAATAACTGCGGTTTTAGCAATGGCGGGGATTCTACACGATTTCACAATGGGTTACAGTTAAGCGTTTATTCACGGCGGCAGATATGCGCACAAAATAAACTTTTTGCTAAATTGGCCTTGCCTGAGCAAATCGATTTGCGTAGAATGCCGGCCCATTGTTATAGGTTTTTGCGCGTGTCTGGCCTTGAGCAAAAGACACGCCTTTACGGAGTTAATCAAATGTACGCGGTATTCCAAAGCGGCGGAAAACAACACCGTGTGGCCGAAGGTCAAATCGTTCGTCTGGAAAAGCTGAACGTTGAGACTGGCGCTACCATCGACTTCAACGAAGTTCTGATGGTTGCTGCAGGCGACACTTTTAAAGTAGGTGCTCCTTTCGTTGAAGGTGGCAAGGTTGTAGCTGAAGTTGTGGCTCACGGCCGTGGCGAGAAAGTGACTATCGTCAAGTTCCGTCGTCGTAAGCACCATCGTAAGCAAGCGGGCCACCGTCAGTGGTTCACTGAAGTCAAAATCACTGGCATCAGCGCTTAATTTAGAGGAGTCCGATAGATGGCACACAAAAAAGCTGGCGGTTCATCCCGCAACGGTCGCGATTCTGAAGCTAAACGCCTTGGCGTTAAGCGTTTCGGCGGCGAAACAGTTCTGGCAGGCAGCATCATCGTTCGTCAACGTGGTACCAAGTTCCACGCTGGCACCAACGTTGGTCTGGGCACCGATCACACCCTGTACGCGAAAGCGACTGGCAAGATCCTGTTCGAAGTTAAAGGTCCGCTGAATCGTAAGTACGTTAGCATAGTTGCTGAGTAATTACGGACCGCAAGGATCCGAAGCCCCGCCAACAGGCGGGGCTTTTGTTTTTCTGACGCAGTTTACGAAAAAACGGAACGCAGATGTGCCTGGTGTTGCGCGAGGCATTCATCGCTAAGATGCGTATCGCCCGCAGGGGCCTGTACCACTATAATTGCGTATCGGTTTTTCGAATTAAGGTGACGGTTACCTATGAAGTTTGTTGATGAAGTCCAGATTCGAGTCGATGCCGGTGACGGTGGTAACGGTTGTGTCAGTTTTCGCCGGGAGTTGTATATTCCCAACGGTGGTCCGGATGGCGGAGACGGTGGCGATGGCGGCGATGTCTATCTGATTGCCGACGAAAACCTGAACACCCTGATCGATTACCGTTTCGAACGTTTCCATGCGGCCGAGCGCGGTGAAAATGGTCGCAGTGCCAACTGTACTGGTCATCGTGGCAAAGACAAGGTGCTACGTGTTCCTGTCGGAACCCGCGCCAGTGATGAAGATACCGGTGAGCGACTGGGCGACTTGACCACTCATGGTCAGAAGTTGATGGTTGCCAAGGGTGGTTTCCACGGTCTGGGCAACACCCGCTTCAAGAGCTCCGTCAACCGGGCGCCGCGCCAGAAGAGCAGCGGTACGCCGGGTGAAGTACGTACCCTGAAGCTGGAACTGCTGCTGCTGGCCGACGTCGGCATGCTGGGTCTGCCCAACGCGGGCAAGTCCACCTTTATCCGCGCAGTGTCTGCTGCCAGACCCAAGGTGGCTGATTACCCCTTCACCACCCTGGTGCCCAACCTGGGCGTGGTGCGTGGCGAGAACTCCCGCTCCTTCGTGATCGCCGACATTCCGGGTCTGATCGAGGGTGCCGCTGAAGGTGCCGGTCTGGGGATCCGCTTCCTCAAGCACCTGGAACGTTGCCGCGTGCTGCTCCACCTGGTGGATATCTGCCCGGTAGATGGCTCCGATCCGGCCGTGAATGCCGTGACTATCGTCAAGGAGCTGGAAAAATACAGCCCCGAGCTGGCGGGCAAGCCGCGCTGGCTGGTCTTCAACAAGATGGATCTGATCCTGGAAGAGGAAGCGGTCGAGGTGATGGAGCGCGTCAAGGCTGCGCTGGCATACGAAGGCCCTGTCTACCAGATCACTGCCATCAGCAAGGAAGGCACCAAGAAGGTGTGCTACGACATCCTGGATCTGCTGGATACCATGCCGCGCACACTGGTCGAAGATGCCAAGGATGCCATCGAGAAGGTGGAGTTCAAGTGGGACGATTACCACAAGAACCAGCTGGCCCAGGCCGAAGCAGAGGCCGCAGCGGCTTCCCTGGCCTTCGATGCGACCCTCGACGATGACGACGACTGGGATGATGACGAAGAGGATGGCGTTGAAGTCATCTATGTTCGTGACTGATCACTCGGTCCTGGCTGATCGGGGTGGCATCTTTGCCCATCGATGAGAAAAACCGGAGTCTGGCAACAGACTCCGGTTTTTTTATGGCGCCCATCCGGGCTGGCGTGGTCACCATATAGAGATATTTCTTATGTCATCAGGAAGAAGAATGCCCATGCCGATGGCACTCCCCTGTGCCGCCAGCAGGAGTCCGTATCTCATCGACACAGCGTGCTGAGCAGGGCGCCGAGAGCATGACGGATATGGGCGTGGTGGCGCGAGAAGGTGTGAAGAACGCACTCGACATTATGCTTGGCGTGTTCCGGTGGTTGCCCTGCTGACGGGCATCGCCGGTGTGGCGCAGCTGTTGTTCCAGGGCGTTGCCTTTAATGCAAAACGGTCAACCTGGGTTGGCCGTTTTTTGTGGTCGGTATTAGACCAAAGTGAGTCTTTGTAATGGCCTGCTTTTACATTAATGTAACAAGCTGAAAAAAGCGTGCCAGCCGAGCAGTAGGCAATTCAAATCGAACGTGGCCAGGAGTCACCCCATGACCTCACTGCTCAGCTACCGGGCCGGTCCCTGCGATCAGCCTCTGCTCCATCAGACCATAGGCGAATACCTGCAAGAGATAGCCGAACGCTTTCCCGATCGGCCCGCCGTTGTGGTGCGTCACCAGCAGATCCGCTGGAACTACCGTGAATACCTGACCCAGATAGACAGGTTGGCGCTGGGCTTGCTGGCGCTCGGCATCCAGCCGGGGGACAGGGTCGGCATCTGGTCGCCAAACAACATAGAGTGGTGCCTGGTGCAGTTCGCCACGGCCCGCATCGGCGCCATCATGGTCTGCATCAATCCCGCCTACCGCAGCTACGAGCTGGAGTTTGCCATCAACAACGTGGGCTGTCGTGCCCTCATCTGTGCCAGTGCCTTCAAGGGCAGCGACTACCTCGCCATGCTCAATGAGCTGGCCCCGGAACTGGCCAGTTCGCCGCCCGGGCAACTGATCAGCGCCCGCTTGCCGAGCCTGGCGATGGTGATCCGGCTCGGGAAGGAGGCCAGCGCCGGCATGCTCAACTTCGGTGCCGTGCTGGCGCTGGGGGACCAGCAGGATCCGGCCTGGCTGGCCCAGGTGGCAGCCGGCCTCAAGCCGGACGATGCCATCAACATCCAGTTCACCTCGGGCACCACGGGCAACCCCAAGGGCGCGACCTTGAGCCACGGCAACATACTCAACAACGGCCGCCAGGTGGCGCGGGGCATGGCGTTCAGCGAGCAGGACAGGCTCTGCATACCCGTGCCGCTCTATCATTGTTTTGGCATGGTGCTTGGCAATCTGGTGTGCATCAGCGTGGGGGCCTGCGCCCTGTTTCCATCGGAAGCGTTCGATCCTGTGGCGACCCTGCAGACGGTGAGCGAGGAGCGTTGCACCGCCTTGCATGGCGTGCCAACCATGTTTATCGCCGAGCTGGATCTACCCGGTTTTGGCGAGTTTGATCTCTCCTCTTTGCGCACCGGCATCATGGCAGGAGCTATCTGTCCGGAGCCCTTGATGCGCAAGGTGCAGACTCTGATGCACATGACAGAGGTGACCATCGCCTATGGTCAGACCGAGTGCAGCCCCATCAATCACATGACCGCCATTGATGCGCCGCTGGACAAGCGGGTCACCACGGTCGGCCGCGCCCTCGATCACACCGAGATCAAACTGGTTGACCCGAGTGGCGAAATGGTGGCCATCGGCGAGCGGGGCGAGATCTGCTGTCGCAGCAACGGGGTGATGCAGGGTTACTGGCAGGATCCTGCCAAGACGGCGGAGACCATAGACGAGGAAGGTTGGCTGCACTCGGGGGACATCGGTGTCATGGATGAAGAGGGCTATGTGCAGATCGTCGGGCGCAGCAAGGAGCTGATCATCCGTGGTGGCGAGAACATCTATCCGCGCGAGATAGAGGAGCGGCTCTACGACCATCCGGCGGTACAGGATGCGGCCGTGTTCGGGGTCGACAGCGAGCGCTATGGCGAGGAGGTGTGCGCCTGGGTCAAGCTGAGGCCGGATCAGATGGTCAGCGAGGAGGAGATCAAGCACTTCCTGTCGGCCCGCATCGCCTACTTCAAGGTACCAAGATACATACGTTTCGTGGAGGAGTACCCCATGACGGTGACCGGCAAGCTGCAGAAGTTCAAGATGCGAGAAGCCATGAGCCGCGAGCTGGCCCGCCAGCATGCCGAGGCGACGCGCTGAGGCGGTTCTGGCGCGATGAAAAAAGGGCCCTGCGGGCCCTTTTTCGTTGTCGGCGGCTTGCTAGCGCGGCGTGATGCTCACATCCGTGGGGCACTGAATGGTCAGCGAATGGACTGTACTGGCCATGCGATAAGGCTTGCCCGCCTTGTAGAGCTTCTTCTCTTCGTCATAGCTGCCCGTCGTGTACTGGGTGGAGTAGAGCGTCTGCTGACGGCGATCCGTCTCCTTGTAACCCTGTGGACAGGTCTGGTTGGCCTGATTGAAACAGGCCGCCATGCTGCTGCACTCGATATAGAAGCCGTGCTGGCTGGCATCGGCCAGGTGCACCGGGGTGACGGTGGGCGTGGGAGGCGACAACAGGGAGCAGCCGGACAGCGCCAGTGCGCCCAGCATGATGAGATGTTTTGACATGGATAACCTGAACAGTGTGGTGTGACAAAGAGTGAGGGGGAGTCTTTTGCTCCCCCTTCGCTATAGGGGCACAGTTATAACCAAGCCGGCGCGCTCAGACCAGCGCACAAATGTAAGAAAATATGATCCCGCCCTACGTCAGCGCGGCCAGCAGGGCATCGCTATCCACCTGGTCCAGCTGCTCCGGCGCCAGGAAACGCTCGGCATAGTCGCGCCAGATGCCGCTGCCGACAAACAGGGCAAACAGCGCCGGGTCTATGTGCTGCTCGCGCACCATGCTCTGCATGATGGCCAGCGACTGGGCCACCGTCTTGCCCGACTTGTAGGGGCGATCGCTGGCGGTCAGCGCCTCGAAGATGTCAGCGATGGCCATGATGCGGGCCGGAATACTCATCTGCTGCCCCAGCAGTTGGCGGGGGTAACCCTTGCCGTCCATGCGCTCATGGTGACCACCGGCGATCTCGGGCACGCTGCGCAGGTGGCGCGGGAAGGGGAGCCGCTCCAGCATGCGGATGGTCTGGATGATGTGCTCGTTGATCTTGTAGCGCTCCTCCTCGGTGAGGGTGCCGCGGCCTATGGCCAGGTTGTAGCGCTCTCCCCGGTTGTAGAGATGGGTGGGCACCTTGACCTTGAAACCCCAGGGGTTGTGCTCATCCAGGCGGTCGTGGACGGGGCGGGGAATGAGGTGGGCCGCCTTGTCGGCCAGCAGCGGCTCGGTGCAGGGCAGCGGCGCGGCGGGCTCGCTCTGGCGCAGCTTGAGCTCCTCCCGGCTGATGCCGAGTCTGTCATCCAGGGTGCGCAACCAGGTGCGGCTGGCGATGGCATCCAGCCGTGTCAGCTTCTCCGGCGCCATCCATTCGCCCCCCTTGTTGCACTCGGCGACGAAGGCAAACTCTTCGTCCAGGGTGCTCCAGAGCGGCGCCACCTCTGCTCTGGCCGCTTCTCGTTCTGATGCCGGCAGGCGGGCCGCCAGCGCCTCGATGTAACCGTCGCGCTTGAGCACCTCGAAGCGGGTGCGGATCTCGTGGATCCGATCGTAGAGGGTCTCCAGCTTGGTGGCCTTGTCGACCACGAACTCCGGCGTGGTGACCTTGCCGCAGTCGTGCAGCCAGCTCGCGATATGAATGGCCTCCCACTCCTCCTCATTGAGCCGAAAGTCGGCGAACGGGCCCTGCTGCTGGGCACAGGCCGCCTCGGTCAGCATCCGGGTCAGTTCGGGCACGCGCTGGCAGTGACCCCCTGTGTAGGGGCTCTTGGCATCGATCGCGCCGGCCATCAGCTCGATGAAGGACTCCAGCAGCTGTTTCTGCTCCTCCAGCAGCCGCTGGTTCTCGATGGCGGAAGCAGACGTGCCCGCCAGCGCCTCGATCAGGCTGATGCGCGAGGCCAGCTCGCGGGCGGAGCAGTCGGGCAGGATCAGCAGCAGGCAGCCGATCAGCTCCTGTCTATGGTTGCGCAGGGGTTCGGCCACCAGTTGGCAGGGGCCGGGGAAGGGGCCCCAGCTCGCCAGATGCTGCCGCCAGCCGCGTTCGTCGACGGCCAGGGTGAGCCGCTCTGTCTGGGCCAGCTTGCCGAGCAGCGCCTCCTGCCAGGGGACTTGCCCGGCAGGCAGGGTTTGCTGTCGCCAGCTCGCCTGTACCGCCACCATGCTCTGCTCCTGCGCCAGGTATAGGCAGCCCCCTTGGGCCTGTACCGCGGCTATGGTCTCGTGCAGTATGCGGCTGAGAAGGGAGTCGAAGCGGTGTTCGGCCGCCAGCGCCCGGCCCATGTTCATGAAGTTGCCCAGGGTCAGCCGCATGCCGGACATGGTTCGGGCCAGATCGTCGATCTCGCGGATCGCCGACTCAGGCACCCGGCTCTCGCCGAAGTCGAAGTGCTGGATCCGCTCCGCCTCCTGGGTCAGGGCCAGCAGCGGGGTGGCGGTACGGCGGGAGACCAGCCAGATCACCGGCAACAACAACAACAAGCCCGCCAGTGCCCAGCCGAGATTGACCAGTGCCTCGTCGCGGGCCTGCTGGTTGAGCAGATCGGCCGATACCAGCAGGGCGATGTGGAAGGGGGAGCCCTCGCCG
>NZ_CDBL01000006.1:0-585 GCF_000820005.1 Aeromonas piscicola
GGGCAAAGGCGTTGCCGGGCGGGGGGAGGGTGGCGATGGCGTCATTGACCCGGACTAGCTCTGCCTCGCTCACCGCCTCTTTGGCAAACATCAGGCTGACCGGCTGATGGTGCAGCAACAACTGGCAGCGGATGAAGCCGTCCGCTCCCAGCTGTTGTAGCCGATAGCGCGCGTATTGCCACTCCATGATGACCCCATCCAGGCGACGAGCCAGCAGCAGCTCGATCAACCTGTCGTCGGTGTTGTAGTCGTTGGCGTCCTTGAGCGCCGGGCAGTGTTCCATCCGCTGGGTGGGGCGGGTGCCACGCAGTTTGCCCAGATGCAGTTGTGTCTGTTGGCACAAGGCGGGGAGGCTCTGGATGCCTTGCCAGGGATCGGCATGGCCCGGAATGGGGTTGTGGCTCAGCAGCACGAAGGTACTGTGCCGGTAGGGGGCCGAGAAGCGGGCGAATTCGCGCCGATCCGGGGTATCGAGTGCCCCCATGGCCAGATCCAGCTGTTGCTGCTTGATCAGGTGCAGGGCACGGGCCCAGGGCAGGTTGCGAAAGCGTGCCTCCAGCCCGGCTTGGCTCAGGATCTGGCGGG
>NZ_CDBL01000006.1:925-1590 GCF_000820005.1 Aeromonas piscicola
AGCCCCAGTGCCAGCAGCAGGCCTGCCTGACGCCAGCGACGACACTTGCTTGTGATATGTACAGCCATGAGCCTGAACCTCCTTGTTCGGGGACTGAAATGATGGTCGTCTGTTGCTGGCATCAAGCATAGCCTGATTCGAATGAGTTCTGAGGCAGGATCTGCGAGCGGGAAGGTGACCCAGTTTTTCGGTTCGCGCTGGGATGAACATCACATTTCTCTCGTTTATCCACGGCAACTCCGTTAGACTGCGCCTCTATTCTTTCCCCTTTGCTCTGCTCCCCGGGGAAATCGTTGTTTTCTCAATAGGCCCAGAACTTGTGAGATGGCATCGGCTCAGCAGAGGAGCCCCACCACAAATCCCCGGCGCCACTATCCCTAGCAGGTAATTATGAGTTTTTCTTCCCTCGGTCTGGCCGAACCCTTGTTGCGTGCCGTTGCCGAGCAAGGCTACGACACCCCGTCTCCCATTCAGCTGCAAGCGATCCCCGCCGTTCTGGCTGGCCGTGACCTGATGGCGGCGGCCCAAACAGGGACCGGCAAGACCGCAGGCTTTACCCTGCCGATGCTGCAGCGTCTGATGGAGAGCAAGCGTAAAGTTTCTCCCAACCGGATCCGCGCCTTGGTATTGACCCCGACCCGTGAGCTGGCCGCCCAGGTGGGCGA
>NZ_CDBL01000006.1:2026-2374 GCF_000820005.1 Aeromonas piscicola
CGAGCGCATCGAGCAGCTGGTTCACCCGTGCGACAAGGCCAACAAGATCGGTCTGCTGAGCCATCTGGTCACCAGCAATGACTGGCAGCAGGTACTGGTCTTCACCCGTACCAAGCACATGGCTAACCGTGTTGCCGAGACCCTCGACAAGAACGGTGTCAGCGCCGCCGCCATCCACGGCAACAAGAGCCAGGGTGCCCGTACCCGTGCCCTGGCCGGTTTCAAGGAAGGTAGCGTCAAGGTGCTGGTGGCGACCGACATCGCCGCCCGCGGTCTGGACATCGACAAGTTGCCGCAAGTGGTCAACTTCGAGCTGCCCAACGTGGCGGAAGACTATGTACACCGTAT
>NZ_CDBL01000007.1 GCF_000820005.1 Aeromonas piscicola
GGCCAGCGCCAGTGCGGGGGCAAAGTGCTGGCGATAGAAGCTCACCAGCAGATCCTTGGCCGCCGGGGGCAGGCCGCCGGACAGCGACACCGGGCCGAACAGATAGCGGTAGTGGGGATAGCGGGCCAGGTAGGCACCTATGCCGAACCAGAGGTAATCCAGCCCCCGCTTGCCCCAGTAGGCAGGCTGGATGAAGCTGCGACCCAGCTCGATGGCTAGCTCCAGCTGGGGCAGCAGCTTCTCCTCGAAACCGAACAGGGTATGGCTGTAGAGGCCAGCCAGTCCCTTGCTCGCTATCAGCTCGGCCACGGGGGCGAAGCGGTAGGCACCTATGATCTCGAGCCGTGCCGGATCCCACAGGATCAGGTGGTGGTAGTCATCGTCGAAGGCGTCGAGATCCCGCCGCTTGCCAGAACCTTCCCCCACGGCGCGAAAGGCGATCTCCCGCAGCCGTCCCAGCTCGCGCAGGATCACCGAGTGGCTCAACTCATGGCGCCGGTAGAGATAGATCCCCTGACCGTCCGGGGTCTGGCCGAGGGCCTCGCAGGCCTCGATGGCCTGTTTGAGCTGACGGCGCTCCTCCGGCAGAGCGATGGGCGCCTCGGTCGCGAGTTTGCCCCGTTTTCCCTTGCCGATCCGGTAGAGATGACTGCGCACCAGTTGCGCCGCCGTCTTGGCGGGGAGTCCGGCCAGGCTGGCCGGCGGAATGCGCGCCCCTATGGTGACCGCAATGCACCCGCCCTGCTGGCGAAACAGCTGCTTGACCAGCAAGAGGCCCGCCCAGGTGTTGTTGAGCCAGGCGGCGAGATAGAAGCCCAGACCGTTGTGCCCGCCCAGGTGAATGGGCACCAGCGGGGTGCGGGTACGCTGTGCCAGTTTGATGAAGCCTCCCTGCCAGGGGCCATCCTTCACCCCCTTGGGGCCGAGGCGCGACACTTCGCCGGCGGGGAAGATAATCAGAGCTCCCTCCTTGGCCAGATGCTCACTCATCGCCAGTATGGCGCGCCTCTCCGTCTTGCCCCCCAGGTTGTCCACCGGCAGCAGCAAGGGACGCAGCGGCGTCAGCTGGGCCAGCAACTGGTTGGCCACTATTTTGACGTCCGGCCGGATGCGACCGAGCAGGCGCAGCAGGGCCAGCCCGTCCAGCGAGCCTATGGGGTGATTGGCGACGATAATGACCCGGCCCGAGGTTGGTATGTGCTCCAGCTGTGTCTCGCTCACCCGGTAGTCAAAATCGAGCTGTTGCAGCGCCTGTTCGACAAAGTCGAGTCCGCGCAGATGGGGGTAGCGGCCGGCAAAGTGCTGGAAGGCCTCTTCGTGCAGCAGCCAGCGCAGGCCCTTGCCGAGCAGGGTGCGCAGCGGCGTCTTGTCCGAGAGGTGGGGCAGGTGTCGTAGCAGCAGGGTATCGACGCTGAACATGGGCAAAGCTCCGGTGAACCTTTGCCCCAGCATGTGCGGTTTCTGTTCCCGCCGTGTGGCAGCGGTATGACGGTTTGATGGCAGGGGCAGGGAATGGCCGTGTTCTGTTCCCTTCCTTGATGTCAGCGGGATGATTGCATGCCAGGATGTCAGCGGGATGATTGCATGCCAGCAAAGGGGGGAGCCAGCTAGCCGGCTCCCCCCTTTGTGGTCATGGTCGAGATGGCTACCCGCTTAACCGCGCCAGGCAGAGGTCAGCCGCACCAGCTCCACCAGGGTGGCGACCGCTTTCTCCATGGATTGCAGCGGGATGAACTCGTGCTTGCCGTGGAAGTTGTGGCCACCGGTAAAGAGGTTGGGGCAGGGCAGGCCCATGAAGGAGAGGCGGGCGCCATCCGTGCCACCGCGGATCGGTTTGATCTTGGGCACCACGTCGGCGGCCAGCATGGCGGCCCTGGCCAGCTCGACTATGTGCATGTGCGGCTCTATCTGGCTGCGCATGTTGCGATAGCTGTCGGTCAGGGTGAGCTCGATGCGTGCCTTGGGGGCATCCAGTTGCAAAGAGGCGACCCGCTCCTTGAGCTGGGCCTTGCGGGCGGCGAAGGCGTCATCATCAAAGTCGCGGATGATGTAGTGCAGGGTGCTCTCCTCCACTGTGCCGCTCATCTGGGCCAGGTGGAAGAAGCCCTCGTAGCCGTCAGTCGCCTCCGGGGTCTGCTCGGGGGGCATGGCGGCATGGAAGCGGGCGGCCAGGGTCTGGCTGTTGATCATGCTGCCCTTGGCGGTGCCTGGGTGCACGTTGTTGCCGACAAACCGCACGGTGGCGCTGGCGGCGTTGAAGTTTTCATACTCCAGCTCGCCCAGTTCACCGCCATCGACGGTATAAGCCCATTTGGCAGGGAATCTGTCCAGGGGGAACAGATCGGCGCCGCGGCCTATCTCCTCGTCCTGGGTGAGGCCTACCCAGACGTCGCCACGGGGGATCTCGGGGTGGGCCTGCAGGTGGGCGATGGCGCTGAGGATCTCGGCGATGCCCGCCTTGTCGTCGGCGCCCAGCAGCGTGGTGCCATCCGTGGTGATGAGATCCTGGCCCAGGTAGTTTTTCAGGCAGCGATACTGGCGAATGGCCAGCACCTCGTCCCCCTTGCCCAGACAGATGTCCCCTCCCTGATAGTTCTCGATGATCTGGGGCACCACCTGCTCGGCCTCGTAGTCGGCGGTATCCATGTGGGCGATAAGGCCGATGGCGGGGGCATCCGGCTGGTTGCCCGGCAGGCAGGCGGTGAGGTAGCCGTGCTCGTCCAGGATGACCTGGGTCAGCCCCATCTGCTGCATCTCACCTTGCAGGGCGCGGGCGAAGATCAGCTGCCCCTCGCTGCTGGGACAGACGGAATTGGTCGCATCGGAGCGGGTATGAAAAGTCACGTAACGCAGAAAACGCTCAAGCAGGGTATCCATTGGCAAGCCTCAAACCTGTGGTGAAGGGCCATTGTGGCCAATCTTGCCGGGGCGCTTATTGCGTCAGCGCAGTTTTTGTCACATTTTTTGGCGAAGATGTGGCGTTAAGGGTGTAAGGTAGAGCATGCGGTGGCTACTGATATTCTACGCAGAATAAAATAACGCAGAATAGGCATTTTTAAGCGTGTTGTTATGATGCCCTATCAGGTGTGCGGCGTTGTGCCACAAGGGTTCTGCCCGAGGGGGCCAATCCCGCGCTATTTTCAGGGGAAAAAATGGCCTGCGGACGAGCCTCTGCATCCCAGAGCCAGCCTCGTCGGCAGCAAGATTTGATCGCCTTATTAAAAGCAGTTTTTGAACACTATTTTTTATTGTCACCGCTGGCGGTAAGTGTGTAAACTCCGCGCCGATCCAAGGGTAACCCTGAAGCAGGCAGAGGCCGCCAGAAACCTGAAAGATCATACGCCTATAGGGCGAGGCACGCAGAAACGACAGACACTGCTGGGGTATGGTTTCTTTAATACCGGTTAGGCTCCGGTATCAGGGAGAACAACGGACACTCATTATCCATCTGACCGAGTGAGCCAATGGCTCATCATCTTCCCTTGTCATGGGCGGTCACTGGTGTTGGGTTGGGCTGTGGTCGTGGTCGTCTATCAACACGCTTGCGTGCTGGCGCCTTCGCTTTCTTCTTTGAAACCTCCCCTGTCATCGTGATGCGGCCGAATGATGAACTGACGGCGTGGCTGATGTCGTCTGTCATCAAAGTACCGCGGCGCTGTTTGCACAGCACCGCATACCGTTGAGCTTGATGTAAAGCCACCAGCCCCACATCAAGACTCGTTACTTCCCAAAATCCACCAGGCAGCCACAGGCTTGCCGCGATGTGCAAAGAGATGGTCTGGATGTGACAGAGAGTCACGGTCGAGGTCAAGCGGCCCTGCGCCGCAGGCTCAGACAGATGACTTTCCAGACTCCAGCAGGCAGTTTTGGCTCGCCATGCTTTGCACTAGATGGTCTGGATGTGATTGAGGGTAACGAAGGCGGCCACCGGCCGCTCATTTGCGAGGCATAGCCCATGACTAACTGGTCCAGCAAGGACTCCTTGAAGGTCTACAACGTTCCCTACTGGGGTGCGGGTTTTTTCAATATCAATGACGCCGGTCATGTGACCGTCGCCCCCGACAAGTCACGCCCTGACGCACACATCGTCATCTCTGATGCCATCGAACAGTTGCGTCAGTCCGGGCTGACCACCCCCGTGTTGCTGCGCTTCCCCGAGATCCTCAAGAGTCGGGTCGATGCGCTGTTCAACGCCTTTGGTCAGGCCATCGAGAAGTCAGGCTATGAAGGGGACTACCTGTGCGTTTACCCGATCAAGGTAAACCAGCAGCGTCGTGTCATCGAGACCATCAGCCAGTCCTACAGCGACAAGCCCCGGCTTGGCCTGGAAGCTGGTTCCAAACCGGAACTGCTGGCCGTGCTGTCCCATCACCATGAGCAAGGCTCGGTGATCGTCTGCAACGGTTACAAAGACCGCGAATATATCCGCCACGCCCTGTTGGGCAACCTGATGGGCCACAAGGTCTATATCGTGGTGGAAAAACCCTCCGAGCTGGAAATGGTGCTGGACGAGTCAGCTCGCCTCAACATCAAGCCCAACATAGGGGTGCGTGCCAAGCTTGCCTCCACCGGTTCCGGCATGTGGGAATCGAGCGGCGGATCCATGTCCAAATTCGGCCTCTCAGCCTCCCAGATCCTGGCGCTGGTCGAGCGTCTGCGCAGCGTCGGCAAGCTGGATTGCCTGCAACTTCTGCACTTCCATCTGGGCTCCCAGATCGCCAACATCCGTGACATTCAGGGCGGTATTCGCGAGTGCGGCCGCTTCTATTCCGAGTTGCGTCGTCTGGGTGTGCCCATCGACGTGGTCGACGTCGGCGGCGGTTTGGGTGTGGATTATGAGGGCACCCGTTCTCAGAGCCACTGTTCCGCCAACTACAGCCTCTCCGAGTACGCCAACAACGTGGTGTGGGGCATCGGCGATGTGTGCCGCGAGTTTAATCTGCCGCACCCGACCATCATCAGCGAGTCTGGCCGTGCCCTGACCGCTCACCACGCCGTGCTGGTCACCAATCTGATTGGTGCCGAAGGGGTGGAGATGAGCGACATCAGCGCGCCGGACGAAGATGCCCCCACCATTTTGCAGAACATGTGGAAAGGCTGGCTGGATCTGCGCAGCGAAGATCCCTCCCTGCTGGAGATCTTCCACGACTCGGTGGCGGATCTGGGCGACGTGAACACCCAGTACACCATGGGTCTGCTCAACCTGGAGCAACGCGCCTGGGCCGAGATGCTGCACCAGAACACCTGTCTGGCGCTCAAGGAGCTGCTCAACCCGGTCAACCGCAACCACCGTGCGCTGGCTGACGAGCTCTCCGAGAAACTGGCCGACAAGTGCTTTGCCAACTTCTCCCTGTTCCAGTCCCTGCCGGATGCCTGGGGTATCGGCCAGGTGTTCCCCGTGATGCCGCTGACCGGGCTCGATCGTCCGCTCAGCCGTCGCGGCATCCTGATGGACATCACCTGCGACTCGGACGGTCAGGTGGAGCACTACGTCGACGGTCTGGGTGTCGAGAGCACGCTGCCGATGCCGGAGTACGCCGAGAACGAAGTGTGCCACGTCGGCTTCTTCCTGGTCGGTGCCTATCAGGAGATCCTGGGGGATCTGCACAACCTGTTCGGTGACACCCACTGCGCGGAAGTGTGGCTCGATGACGAAGGCAAGATGGACATTCGCAACGTGGTGCGCGGCGATACCGTCGATCAGCTGCTGCGTTACGTCAACATAGACCCCTCCGTCATTCGCGAGAACTATCAGCGCATCGTCTCCCACCCGGCGCTGGACGACGCAACCCGCAAGGCCCTGCTCGACGAGCTGGAGCTGGGTCTGCAAGGCTACGCCTATCTGGAAGACGAATAAGCCTCTGGCTTGTTCGCCCCGTCGGTGGAAACAAAAAGACGGGAATGAAAAAACGGCGCCTTCGGGCGCCGTTTTTGTTGATGGCCTTGCCATCCTCGTGCGGCGCGCGCAGAGGCGGGGCTGCCATCGTCATTTGAGTAGTGGATGTTTTCAGGGCGTGGCTTGAGGCCCGGATCCGGCAGATATCGGCCTTAGTCCGCCTCTTCTCTTGATCTGCATCAAGCCTGCCGCAGGCGGGTTATTTTACGGTCAGGAGTGATGTTGGTGGTATGTAACAAAAGGATGTGAATATGGAACTTGAAAGGGACCCGAGATGCTATACCGACGTCTGTATCGACGGTAAGTGGTATCACTATGACCACTGCAGCACGCAAGTTTACATGCTGATGGGGGGCGCGGCACCGAGACTGGAGCTGGCCTATGAGCCCAGCAGCGAGGAGGAGCTGATCGCCATGCTCCAGCAACTGGCCCGCTTCTGAGCCGGGCTGTCTGATGGCCATCGGGCAATGCGCCGCGATGGCCACCTTCTGTTTCTTTCCCGTCAGCCGTTCGTCTTGCGGCCAAACAGTTTCTTGCCCATCTCCATCAGGGCGCTCGCCGCGGCGTAGCTGCTGTCTGACTTGCCAACCTCATCGGCCACGTAGAGGAAGTTGGATCTGTACTTCTCCACCGCCTCTTCCCGGCTGTGCGCATCGATAAAATCCTCTTCCACCTCGAATCCCTGCGCCAGCAGCGCCTCTCTCTCAATCAGAAAGGTGGGGGAGGCCATGTCGACAAAGGTGTACTGCTGCCGGTTGGATGCCGGGACGGTAAAAAACTGGTATCTGGCCATTGGTAAATCCTTGCCTGAACGGGTGATAAATGATGCGACCTTCTGCTTGCCGAACGGTTCTTATGGCCATCTCATCAAGGCACGAAAAAGTAACGTTCGAGTCTTTTTTGTCGTTCGAGCTTATCCGGTCCCACTGGGGGACACAACGGGCACATACGCCCTTTTTACCAGACAATGTCATGGCGCTGCATGGGCAGCACCGCAAAAAAACCAGCCTCATCAGGAGGCTGGCGGCAGGGGCATCGAACGAGCCATTAACCGGCGTCAGAGCGCGAAGCTCTGCACCATGGTGCGCATCTGCTCGGTGAGCCGGTGGATCTGGCGGGCGGCATCGCGGGCGGCGTTGGCCACCTGCAGCGCCTCGTCGCTGCCATCCGAGATGCGCACCACGTTGCGCTCTATCTCGTTGACCACTGCCCCCTGCTGCTCGATGGCGCTGGCGATGACGGAGTTGGTATCGACCATGCGATCCACCTTCTCGGTGATGGCGCCAAAGGCCTGTTTCGCCTCCCGGGCCAGACCGACCCCTTCCTGCGCCTCATGGCTGGCCGATGACATGGCGCTGACCGAGGCGCGGGCGCCGGACTGCAGCTGCTCTATCATCTGCTGGATCTCGACGGTCGCCCCCTGGGTGCGGTTGGCAAGGGAGCGCACCTCGTCGGCCACCACCGCAAAGCCGCGTCCCTGCTCGCCGGCGCGCGCTGCCTCGATGGCGGCGTTGAGGGCCAGCAGGTTGGTCTGCTCGGCGATGCCGCGGATCACGCTGATGACGCCACCGATCTGGCTGCACCTTTGTTCCAGCTGGCCGATGGCGTCGGCGGTACGCAGCACCTCGCGGTTGATGTGGTCGATGGCCGCTATGGTGCGCTCGACCACGGCCTCGCCCTGGCCGACCACGGTTTGCGCCTCCTGGGTCATGCGGGCGGCCTGCAGGGCGTTGCCCGCCATGTCGTGGGAGGTGGCGGCCAGCTCCTTGATGGCGGTGGCGACCTGGTGGGTCTCCCCTTGCTGATCGGAAATCACCTCCTGGGAGCGGCAGGTACGCGCCTCTATGTCGGTGGCGCTCTCCACCACGGTGACGCCATTGTCCCGCACCCGCAGCATCAGGGTGCGCAGCGTCGCCAGCGTCACGTTGTAATCGCGACTGATGTCAGCCAACTCATCCTGGCCGACGATCTCGATCTGCTGGCTGAGATCCTGGGCATTGACCCGGGCAGCTATCTCCCGCACCCGGCCCACGGTGCCGCGCAGGGAGAGGTAGGCGCCGATCATCAGATAGAGATAGAGCAGCAGTATGGCGGTCAGCGGCGCCGTCACCCACCAGAAGTGGCGCTGGTTGGCGGCCAGCCGCTGATGCAGATCCGCCTCCAGCCGCTTGCGCACCTGGCCAGCCAGTGCCGTGATGGCGGTGTCCATGCCATCCCCTAGCGCCAGCACCTCTTTGGTCGAGAGCTGTACCAGCTGATCCTTCATCATCTTGTTTTCCAGGGTATTGACTCCCTGGCGCACCTGCTGCAACAGGGCGTCGGTCTGCTGGCCCAGCTCGGTGCGGTAGACGGGAGCTATCTGGTAGAGCAGGGTCAGGTCGGCCTCCAGCTCCTGCAGAGTGGCGCTGATGAGATCGAGGCGAAAGCGCAGGCCGCTGTAGCCTTCGGCCTGAAACAGGCCAAAGTCGGCTATGGTGGCGGCCCTGTCCCGCACCTGAGCCAGCAGATCGCGCAATTGGGGCAGCCGCTCGCTGGCCAGGATCACCATGTAGTAGGTGCCGAGCGCCGGATCCTGGATCAGGCTGCTGGCGGCCGTGGTGCTCTTGTAGAGGTGGCGCACCTCGGTCAGCAGCTTGTCGTGGCGCAGGTTGCTCTGCTCTACCTCCAGGGTGAGCGCCTCGTGCTGCAGGCTTGACCAGCCTTGCGCCAGGGCGTCGAAGGCGGGGTTGCTCTGTTTGGTGTCGACGAAGGCGGCAAGGCTCGCCTCCACCGCCCGGGCCGCCGCCTTGACCTCCTCCTCGGTGGCCGGGGCCTGCTCATAGGCGTGGCGGGTGACCAGATTGCGATGGGTCAGCAGCGCCTGCTCGATGGCAGGGACCGGGGCCAGCTTGACCACGCCCGCCAGCTCCTTGCGGGCCAGATTGTTGTCATCCTGCAATCGCCCCAGCAGGTTGGTCATGCTGTAGGCCAGCGGCAACAGCATCAGGCAGGACCAGAGCAGGAATTTGTATTTGAAGGAGAGCTGATTGCCCAGCCGGATGGCCGGGGTGAAAATCCATTTCATGTGAAGCCTCGATACCCGAAGTGGCGGGTGTGCACCGCGATGGCAGGATATTACCCCTAGCCGGCGAGGTCCGGTGAGACTGGGGTGCAAGTTGTGATCCCCTTGGCTTTTTCGGGGCAGGGTGGGGCTGTATGAGTCAGACAAACGGGCCACCCAGAGGGTGGCCCGTTATTGGTTGAACAGAAGGCCACGCGGCCCGGTTGGCAGCGGGTCAGTTGAACGCCAGGAAGGGCGAGACGCAGAGCAGCAGGCCGGTGACGATGATGATGTAGAGGGAGGCGCCCTTGTACTTGTGCAGCGCCGGCACCTGATAGACCAGATAGGCCGGGATCAGGCAACCCACCATGCCGAAGATGGGACTGCAGATGGAGGTGAAACTCAGCACGGGGGCGTTGAGCACGATGGCCCCCCAGGAGAGCAGCACGGTGAACAGCATGATGCCGCGACCCACCAGCCCCTTGTTGATGCGATCTTCCGGCATCATCCGGCGCAGCAGGTTCATCGCCAGCCCCTGGCAGGCTTCACGAAAGCCCAGGTAGACGCCGAAGTAGGCGGTCATCACGGCGAAGATGTTGAGGGTCAGGCTCAAGAGCTTGAGGGTCTGGCCCGGCATGCCTTGTGCCACCATGGCCAGCGCCGAGATGTTCTCTTCGGAGGCCTTGACCGCCTGCTCGTGGCCCATGGCCAGGGTGAAGGAGACGGCGTAGAAGAAGACCACCACGAACAGGATGCCGAAGGCGATGTTCATGGCGCGCATCGCCTTGAAGCGGGCCACTTCCAGCGACTTCTCTCGCGAGCGGTAGGAGATCACCATGGGGCTCAGGCTCTGGATGAAGAGGATGGAGGTGAGGGTGAAGGGCAGCATGATGATGGCGTCTTTCATCCAGTCGCCGGCCGCCGGCATGGCGGTGATGTTGGCCGCGTCCCACTTGTCGACCATCATGAGGCCGAGCACGGCCACCACGCTGATTTTGGTCAGCACCATGAAGGTGGAGATCTTGAACAGCAGGTTCTCGCCGCGCGACGCCAGCGCCACCAGGCCGCAGATCAGCACCAGGCCGTAGAAGGGGTTCTCGGAGAGCAGTTGCTGGGTTACCCCGAAGCTTTGCAGGAAGGAGGCGCTGTCATTGGTGATGGCGGTGGAGTAGACGAACACCCAGATCACCAGCATCACGAAGTAGAGAGCGCCGAGCAGCATGCCCCAGTTCTTGCCAAGGTAGCCGGTGATGACGCTGGGGTAATCCTTGCATTCGGGCGAGGTGGCCAGGGTATTGATGAAGAGGCGCTGGAACATGTACATGGCCGGGTAGCCGATCACCGCCGACAGCAGGAAGACCCACAAGCCCATCAGCCCCACCTGCACCGGCAAAAAGACGATCCCCGCGCCTATGGCCATGCCGATGCTCATGATGATCCAGCCCCAGTCGGTGCTGTCAAAACGAACTGCTTCTTTCCATTCCAGCGTGCCCATGGCGGGCCGGGTGAGTGTCGTGCTGTGAGCGTCCATGGTTGACCTTGTTGTTATGTGAGTGATTGTTGGCGCAAATATAGTTGAATAAAAAACCCTAAACAATGGCAGGTTTCTCTCATCGGCTCAAATCGGAATGGCGCTCACAGTTTGTGTTAATGCGGCGTTATCGCGCTAATCTGGTTTTAAATGTATAAAATAGTTGAACGAATGGCTTTAAAAGCAAATAATGTTGCATGAAACAAATTGCAAAAATGCAATATTATTTGAATAAAAGTGGAGGCCATATGAAAACCATCATCACATCAGCCGCAGCACCCGATGCCATCGGTCCCTACAGCCATGGCACCGCCTATGGCGACCTCATCTTTACCTCTGGCCAGTTGCCGGTGTGCAAGCAGCAGGGCGGCGTGGTGGAGGGGGGGATCGCAGCCCAGACCCGCCAATCGCTGGAAAACCTGAGATCCGTGCTGGAAGCGGCCGGTGGCAGCCTGGATACCGTGCTCAAGACCACCTGTTATCTGGCGGAGATCAGCGATTTTGCCCAGTTCAATGCCGTCTACAAAGATTATTTCCAGAAAGATTGCCCGGCTCGCAGCTGCTTTGCAGTGAAGGATCTGCCGATGGGCGTCAAGGTTGAAATCGAAGCGATCGCCCACATCGCCCGTTAATGCTGATAAAAAGGTCCCCGCAATGAAGCAAGCATGGCAGCAGTATCTGCAGATTATTCAACAGGTTGTCAAACCGGCGCTGGGCTGTACCGAGCCCATCGCCGCCGCTTATGCCGCCGCCGTCGCCGCTCGGCAGCTGGGCTGTGAAGTCCGGCGTATCGACGTGTTGGTATCGGATAATCTCTACAAGAACTCCATGGGGGTCTATGTGCCCGGCACCGGCAAGATAGGGCTGGCCATCGCCGCGGCAGCCGGCGCCATCGGCGGCAAGGCCGATGCCGGACTGGAGGTGCTGGCCGCCATCACCCCGGCGCAGGTTGCCCGTGCCCAGACCCTGATCGATGCCGGTGGCGTCCAGGTCAGCCGCACCGAGGCGCCCGAGTTTATCTACTGCCGCGTGAGTGTGTTCGGCGCTGATGAGAAGGGGGAGGAGCACAGCGCCGACGTGACCCTGTGCGGCGGCCATACCCGCATCGTCGAGCAGCGCCGCGACGGCGAGGTGACCTTCGCCGCCGATCAGAGCCAGCTCGGGGCCACAGGCGCCATCTGTGACGGCGTCGACATCAGCATCGCCGCCATCCATGAGTTCGCTACCCAGGTGGAATTTGAGCAGATCCGCTTCATCCTCCAGGCCTCCGAGCTCAACGGCAAGCTCTCCGACGAAGGGATGAATCACCCCTATGGCCTGGAGATAGGTCGCACCATGCAAAAGAGCATCAGCGCCGGCTTCATCGGTGAGGACGTGATGAATCGCATAGTGATGCGCACCGCCGCCGCCTCCGACGCCCGCATGGGGGGCGCCAGCCTGCCGGCCATGAGCAACTTTGGCAGCGGCAACCAGGGCATAGCCGCCACCATCCCCGTGGTGGTGATCGCCGAGCGTTACGGCGCCAGCGAGGAGCAGCTGGCGCGGGCCCTCATCATGAGCCACCTGGGGGCCATCTACATCAAGTCTCACTATCCGCCCTTGTCGGCGTTCTGTGGCAACACGGTCACCAGCGCGGCGGCCGCCATGGCCATGGTCTATCTGGCGGGCGGCAGCCTGGCGCAATCTTGTCACGCCATCCAGAACGTGCTGAGCGATAGCGCCGGCATGGTATGTGACGGGGCGAAAGCCTCCTGCGCCATGAAGGTGAGCACCTCCTCCGGCGCGGCCGTGCGCGGCTTCCTGATGGCCATCAACAGCCATTCGGTGTCGGGGCAGGGGATCGTCTCGCACGATGTCGAGCAAACTATCAAAAATATCGGGCAGATGGTAAAAGACGGCATGTCTGCCACAGACACCACCATTATCGACATCATGTCTGCTTGATCACGCGACCTGGCTGCTGCCGGTGACGGGCAGCAGCACTACCATGAAGGCCCCCATGAAACTGCAAGAGTTGACCCCGACTGACTTCGAGATCCTCAAGGCGATGGAGATCATAGTGGACGGCATCGCCGCCATGTATGGCCAGCACACAGAGGTGCTGCTGCACAGTCTGGATGTGCGCAATCCGGCCATCATCAAGATTGCCAACGGCCATATCACGGGCCGCAGTGTCGGGGCCCCCATCACCAACCTGGCGATGATGAAGCTCAAGAGCGGGCAGGATATCTCCAGCCCCTACATGACCAAGTGCGCCACCGGCAAGACGTTGCGCTCCCTCACCACCGTCATTCGCAATGGCGAGGGACAGGCCATAGGGCTGCTCTGCATCAACACCGACATGGATGCTCCGCTGCAATCCGTGCTGCGCACCATGATGCCCGAGTGCATGCAGCACCATGAAGCGAGCGGCACGCCGGAAGTGTTCGCCCGCAACATAGACGAGGCCCTCAACAGCACCATAGACACAGTCAGTGCCGAGGTGCGTGGCAACGATGCCGTGCCGCCGTCCCAGAAGACCCGGGTCATCGTCAACCAGCTGCATGATCTGGGGATCTTCGAGCTCAAAGACAGTGCCCAGATAGCCGCCCGCCAGCTCGATATCTCGGTGCACTCCATCTACCGCTATCTGCGGGAAATCAAGAAAGGCTGAGCCCGCCCAGCCTGAACGTCGTGGCAGGAACCGGGTCAGCCCTGACCCGTTTGCCTGCCCCTTGCTGCCAGCTGAGTCTCCATCGCCCCGCTCATCTGTTATCATCTGCCCTTTCGTCTATCTCAACTTGCTGGAGAAATCATGCCTCGCACCCTCTATCTGCTGCGCCACGGCCAAACCCGCTACAACGCCGAGCTGAGGCTGCAGGGGCGCTGCAACTCGGACTTGACCGCCAAGGGGGAGGCGCAAGCCGCCGCCATGGGCGCTCGCTTGCGTGACCTGCTGGATGACGCCGCACGCTGGACACTCTATGCCAGCCCGCTCGGTCGTGCCCGGCAGACGGCGTACGTGGTGTGTCAGCAGTTGGGGCTCGATGGCGAGGGCATCGTCTGGGACGAGCGGCTGGTGGAGCTGGACATGGGGAAGTGGGAGAGCCATCGGGTGTCCGAGCTGCTGGCGGCCCACCCCGAGCTCGACCTCGAGCAGCCCGACTGGTATCTGCAGGCCCCTGGCGGTGAAGATTTTCAAGGCATACAGCGCCGGGCCCAGGCGTGGCTGCAGGATGAGCGCATTGCCGAGCGTGCCATCGTGGTCTCCCACGGCCTGTTCGGCGCCATGCTGCGCGGTGTCTATGCCGATCTGGACTACACCACCACCTGGTCACAAGAGCTGCCGCAGGATGCTTTCTTCAAACTCAGCGGCGGCCGCATCGAGCGGGTCCCCTGCTGACCCCGACCAAAACGGCTCGCCATTGGCGAGCCGTTTTTTTTAACAGGAGTTAGCCAACCGCCAACTTTGCTGCTTCTTTCCACATGAAGGGGGGCATCGGAGTAGTCAACCGCCATTTGATGTTCATCGGTTGGCTGCCGCTATAGGAGATGTACTCCACCTCACCAAAGTTCACAAAGCCAAGGGTACGGCCAAATTCATCTTTGCTCTGCTCACGGACGAACAAAAACAAACGCTTACCTTCTGCTCTGTGCTGAATGTAACTCAGACCCTTGCCCCGCTCAGGACGAGCGCTGTTTTGGCTCTGCCAATGGAACAGTGACTCGTTAATGGCGTAGTCGTGATAACGGGTGGTGGGGGAGAAGTGCTGCTCCGTTTTATTCAAAGTTACGAACAGCAACTCGATATTTTGCTCTGCAATGACATACACCCCCTCGCGAGCCGTGGGTTGTTGCGCGAAGGTGGTTGCGCCAAAGCCAACCAGCACCTGCTCTCTGGCATAGCGAGCATGCAGTTGCAGCGGATTGCCGGGAAGGTCTGGCATAGCTAGTTGTTCGTGTTGCACCCGGTTGATCAGCATGGGCAACAGATCTGCCAGCTCGGCCCTTAACTCTGGTTGATTGAGTTGTTTCAGGCTGTGCGCCAAGGAGTTAAAGCCTGCGTTGGGGCCGCTCTGTTGCCAGAAGTCGTAGTGGCACATCAACGCCATCCGTTCATCGTGCTCGGCCGTTAAGGTAAAGGCGTTTTCCACCAAGGTTTGTAAGAAGTTCAAGTAATGAAGCGCATCGCAGCCCAATAGCCGGGTTTTGATGGCCCGTGTGTAGAGGGTAGATAACTTCTCATCGCTCATTTCAGAAACGGTATGGTTGCGGGCCTGTTTGACCAAGGAGCTCCAATTGCCGCGCTTGTAGATCTCCTCAAGGCTGATGTGAGGGTAAAACTTCAAAAAGTTCGCCAGCGTCAGCGGTAAATCACAGTCCTGTGAGAAACGGCGGATCAGGCCCATGAGTCGCGAGGTATTGAGGGTCGCCTTTTTGATATTGCTCAGAATTAACTCTTGGGTCTGTTTTGAAAGCTCGATGCGACAGCCCAAGGGAGCATGAGGGAAGCCCTGTTTGATTTCGTGGCTGATCGCCTTATTGGTTTTACCCACCAGTGCCTGGAATTTCTGGGCAAAGTCATACTCAGCGCGAGCATTGCCAACAAAATCCAACACGGTACAGCACTCTTTATCGCTCGCCAGCCGCAGGCCCCGCCCTAATTGTTGCAAGAAGATGGTGAGGCTTTCCGTCGGTCGTAAAAACAGCAAGGTATCGACTTCTGGGATATCGACCCCTTCGTTGAAGATATCCACCACGCAGAGAATACTGATAACGCCGGTACGCAAATCTTGTTGTTTGCTATGCCGCTCGTCTCGGTTATCGCTGGTGAGGATGTCAGCCTTGATGCCCTTCAATAAAAATGCCTTGCACATAAAATCAGCATGTTCACGGCTCACACAAAATGCCAACGCTTTGATCTTGGTAATATCGGTGACGATCTCATAGAGGCTCTGGACTATTTTCTGTACCCGCTGCTGATTGTGGGTGTAGATATTGGTGAGTTCACTAATGTCATAGCGGCCATTTTTCCACGCGACTTGGCGTAAGTCCGTATCATCATCGATGCCAAAATATTGGAATGGACAGAGATGGCGACGATTGATGGCCTCTGGCAAGCGGATTTCTGCTGCGATGACACCACAAAAGTCAGCGAGAATATCACCGCCATCATGGCGCTCTGGCGTTGCGGTCAATCCCAATAGAATGTGAGGATCAAAGGCGGCGAGCAGACCACGATAACTGGCCGCCGCAATATGATGAACCTCATCAATGACGATGTAATCGAAATAGTCTGGGCTAAGACGCAACGTAGCCAGTTGGTTATTCAAGGATTGTACTGAGGCAAACAGTTGATGGTAGTGGGTTGGCACGGCGCCACCGACCAAGAGTTCACCAAAATTGGATTGCTTTAGTACGCCGCGGTAAGAGGCCAAGGCTTGGCGCAAGATCTCCTCTTTATGGGCGACAAACAGAAACTTGGCGTTGGGTTTGGTTTTCAGAAAACGAGCAAAATCAAAGGCGGAGATGAGGGTTTTTCCCGTGCCGGTGGCCGCAACCACCAAGTTACGAAAGCGCTGGTGCAAGGAGCGCTCCATGGCCAATTGCTCAAGGATCTCCTGTTGATGGGGAAACGGCGTGATATCAAAGAAATAGGCAGGACTATTTTTGTCGCCATCACCACGAGCCTCTTGCAGCGCATGCTGTAATTTTGTACGGCTTTCGAGCTTGCCATCAAACAGCTCAAAATCATCGGACTCCCAATAGGTTTCAAAGGTACTCAGGGATTTCTCGATAATATGAGGGATCTCTTGCGAGGTGATTTTTAGGTTCCACTCCAAGCCATTGGTGAGGGCAGAATGAGAGAGGTTGGATGAACCTATATAGCCGGTATGAAAGCCGGTATTTCGACAAAAGAGATAGCTCTTTGCATGCAACCGTTCGCGCTGGGTGTTATAGCTGAGTTTGACTTCGGTATTGGGCAGGCTGGCTAAAAATTCGACCGCTTTGGCATCGGTTGCCCCCATATAAGAGGTTGTAATTACTTTTAATTGGCGGCCGCTGCGGGTGAACTCCTCCAGCTCATGACGGAAAATACGGATACCTGCCCATTTGATAAATGAGACCAGCCAGCAGATGCTATCTGCCGATAATATTTCTCGTTTAATCTCTGACTCCATCGACAAACCCGCATTGCTGCCGCAGAACAGTTCACTTTGCGTTAGACCTGTCAGAGGAAAAATATCTTCGGCATATTGCTTTAAATTGGCGGAGATGGGGTTATCCAACTGGTAGAGCGCCGTCAGGATTTTCCCCTGACTATCGATGAGGTTCTCGCCAATAAAGTCTGGGTCTTGCGTGCGATCTTTTAGCCAAAGCAATAACTGGTTGGCCAGTTCAATTTGCCGTTGCAGCTGATCCTCTCCAGTGACCGAACCCACCGCATATTCCAAAACACGACTCAGAAATCTGGATAACCAGACAGCTGCTTCGGCAGGTTCAAGCTGGCGTTCCCCTACGTAAAAGTGCTCGCGGTCGAGTCGAGATGTCAGCAGTTGAGTAATGAGTTGTTCATAAATACCGCATTGTTGCATCGCACACTGGCCTTGAACGTTGTACATGAGGGTGGCGAGAAGAGTATCATTTTTTCCAACCAAATCAGTAAGCTGTTGTCGCCTGTTACTCGTTTGAAAATCGCTCCGGTTTTCCGTGATACAGCTCGGCAGTGGCAACCACAGGGAGGTGGTGATGGATCCGGTTTCTTATCTTTTTTCGGCCTATCTCAATCTGGTGCAGCAGCAGGTATCGGATATTTATGGCACCGAGCCCAAGTCGCTGGTGGTGGAGTATGAGGGGGATCAGATCCCCTTTGTCTTCCAGTTCTGGCAGCTTCAGCCGAAAAGCGTCTGCCGCAGCTACGAGCAGGATGCGCGACGCTTTAGCCAGTGCACCGTCAAGGCGGCTGCCCTGTTTGGCAGGCTGTGTGACGAGTAATTGGCAGCAACCTCAGTATCGCGCTATGTACTGTGCGGCGGATTTATCTGACAACATACTCACTTGGCCTGTCTGTGCGTGCCACGACACACATCTGCTCCTCCTTGCCGGGTTGCCCACGGTTGTGGAAAGCGTCGGGCATTCATGGGCATATGCCGGTCACATCAGCCACATCCACAACCAGGAGATAACCATGATCAGCCACATCGACCATCTGGTATTGACGGTGAGCGACATAGAGCGGGCCGTCGCGTTTTACAGTTCGGTGCTCAATATGGAGGCCATCACCTTTGGTGCGGGGCGCCGGGCGCTGCGTTTTGGCAACCAGAAGATCAATCTGCAATTGCCGGGGCAGGAGCCGCGCAACCGGGCGCAGGTGGGGGCGGGGGATCTTTGCCTCATCACCCGTTGGCCGCTGACACAGGTCATCGCCCAGCTTGCCAGCCACGGGGTGGCGATAGTCGAAGGGCCCGTCACCAAGAGCGGCGCCTGCGGGCCCATCGAGTCGGTCTACTGTCTGGATCCGGATCAGAACCTAGTCGAGATCAGCCGCTATCCCTGATGGCGTGGCCTGAAATCTTCCGGGGAAATGATGAGGGCCCTGCCATGGCTTGGACCCGTCAGACCCTATCGTAATCAGCCGCCTCTGGAGGAGTGATGACGCCCCTCGGCTGACGACTCGCGCTTTACTGCCTGCCGACCGCCCTAAAAGGGCGAGTCCGGCGTATCCGCTTCATCCAAAAACGCGTCTATGTCGGCCCGATAGTCGGCATCGCTGCGATCGTTGCCGACCTGTGCCGGCTGCCCCATGGCCGCCGACGGGGGCTGGGTTGGCGCCACCAGCGTCTCCATCACCCGCGCCTGCAGATAGGGATAGAAGGGGTTGGAAGAGGTGCGGGTGAGGGATCCGGGATTGACGATCAGCACCCCGCGCTCCCCGCGCAGAGCCAGGCCGCCCAGGTTGATGCCGTACTGGTTGATCTGCTCGGGGCGGGGCGCCATGCCATAGAGGGGATCGTCCATGGGGAAGGGCAGGGCCACGTGGGAGAGGGAGTAGATCTCCTTGGGATAGTCGATGCCAAGGGGCAGGATCTGCTGTGGCCCGCCGCCCGCGGCCAGGGTGCTGGCCTGGGTCTGTGGACGAGATGTCGCCTCGTTGCCCACCACCGTCAGCCGATAGGGCTGGGGCTGGCTCGGCAGCAGGTGACTCAGGGCCAGCTCGGAGGCGCTGTTCATCAGAGGGCCGAAGACAGAGCCGCGATTGATGTCGAACAGCACCAGCTCACTGCCGTTGGCCGGCAGGAAGTGGTAGAGATCGGCGATGATGGAGCGGGTGCTGACCGTGTAGTCCATCACCGACTGGAAGGTGAGGGCCGGGGGGAATACCGCCAGCTCGCCACTGGCCGCCAGCTGGCGCACCTGCTGCTGGATGGCGTGGGTCAGCCGGTAGGATTGGCGTGCCCCGTTAACCGGGAAGGAGTTGTATTTGAACGGATTGAACTCCGGCATGATGCCGAGCCAGGCCGCGTTGGCAAAGGCGGGCAGCAGGGCGGGCACCGCCTTCAGGCCGGCGAAGCGGGCAAAGCGGGTCACCCCTATCATGGGGGAGATGAGCACCAGCCGATCCGGCCTCGCCAATGTGCCCGTCTTGTCTTCCAGCGCATCCAGCGCGTATTTCACCGCCAGCGCGCCGCCGTTGGAAAAGCCCACCAGATGCAGCGGCAACTTGCCCGGGGCCAGCACTCTGGCCTCGCGCACCGCCAGTCGGGTAGCCGCCAGCCAGGTTTCCCACTCCATCTTGACCAGCCCGGCGGGCACTGTGCCGTGGCCGGGAATACGCAGGCCCAGGGCGATGAAGCCCTGCTCGCGATAGCGCTGGGCCAGGTGACGAAGGCTGTAGGGGGAGTCGGTCAGGCCGTGCAGGAACACGGCCACCCCCTTCACCTCGCCATCCGGGCGCAGCAGGTAGGATCGGTTCCAGTTATCGCGAAAATGGGCGGGATTGATGGGGGCATCCTGAAAGTAACGATTGCCCGCCAGCTGTTGCTCCGGCGGCGTCTTGGCAACCACCTCCCGCTCCACCAGACTGAACAACTGCTGCTCGCGGGTCAGATAGGCTTGCCAGTCACTGCTATCGAGCTCCTCGGCACTGAGTTCGGGTGGTACAAAGGTATGCCACAGTTGCAGCGGTGCCGCCTGCCAGGCGAGGTAGGCGATCACCCCCCAGCCGAGCAGCAGCGCCAGCAACAGGGTCAGCAGAGAGCGGCGAAGGAGGCGACGGGTACGAGCCAGCATGAAACTGTCCTTGGCGATTGAAGAGGGGGCCGGCCCCGGTAGGGCTGCCGGGATGAGCGCTGCGATTTGAATGCCGAAATATGGCCTAAAGCCTAATAGAAACAAGGTGATAAGTACAGGTTGAGGAAGGGGGGGAGACTATGAAAAACGCGGCAGCCCCTGGGCTGCCGCGTGGTGTGTTGAGCCTGGTCGCAGAATCTTGCTAGCAGACCCCCTGCGCCAGCATGGCATCGGCCACCTTGACGAAGCCGGCGATGTTGGCGCCGCTCTCGTAGTTCACATGGCCCTGCTCCTCTTCACCGTAACGCACACAGGTAGCGTGGATGCTGGTCATGATCTCCTTGAGGCGGGCATCCACCTCCTCCCGTGTCCAGGAGAGGCGCTGGGCATTTTGGCTCATCTCCAGCCCAGAAGTGGCGACGCCCCCTGCATTGGCCGCCTTGCCTGGGGCAAACAGCACCCGGGCCTCGTGGAATACCTTGATGGCGGCGGCGCAGCTCGGCATGTTGGCGCCCTCGGCCACCAGCTGTACGCCGTTGGCCACCAGTTGTCTGGCGTCCTCTTCCCCTAATTCGTTCTGGGTGGCGCAGGGCAGGGCAATCTGGGTGGGCAGGTGCCAGGGCGTGCGGCCACTGAAAAACTCCAGCCCCAGTTCGTGGGCATAATCAGCAACCCGCTTGCGCTGCTCGTTCTTGAGCGCCATCAGCCTGGCCAGCTTGTCGGGGGTGAAGCCATCCGGATCATGGACTGTGCCACCCGAGTCGGAGGCAGTGATCACCTTGGCACCCAGCGCCATCGCCTTCTCGATGGCGTATTGGGCCACGTTGCCCGAGCCCGATACCGACACCGTCATGCCCGCCAGCGACTGATCGCGATGGGCCAGCATGGCCTGGGCGAAATAGAGCAGGCCGTAGCCGGTGGCCTCGGGGCGAATGAGGCTGCCCCCAAACGAGAGCCCCTTGCCGGTGAAGACGCACTCGGCGCTGTTGGTGAGCTTCTTCATCATGCCTGCCATATAGCTCACCTCGCGCCCGCCCACCCCGATATCGCCGGCGGGCACATCGGTGTTGGCCCCCAGATGACGGTAGAGCTCCAGCATCAGCGCCTGACAGAAGCGCATCACCTCCCCCTCGCTCTTGCCCTTGGGATCAAAATCGCTGCCGCCCTTGCCGCCGCCCATGGGCAGGGTAGTGAGGGCGTTCTTGAAGGTCTGCTCGAAGGCGAGGAATTTGAGCACAGAGAGATCCACAGAGGGATGAAAACGCATGCCCCCCTTGAAGGGGCCGATAGCCGAGCTGTGCTGGATGCGATAGCCGCGATTGACCTGCACCCGGCCCTGGTCATCGACCCAGCTTATCCGAAACTGGATCAGTCGCTCCGGCTCCACCAGCCGCTCCAGCAGGCCGTGCTGCAAGTAGCGGGGGTGACGTTCCACATAGGGCCAGATGGAGGCGACCACCTCGCTCACCGCCTGAATAAACTCCGGTTGATGGGGGTTGCGGCTGGCCACCTGGGCCAGAAAATCCGCCTGGGATAGGGAATGACTCATCTGTAACTCCTGTAGTGAATGATGAAATTGGCCTCTTGCCAGAGAAAAGCGCATGCCGTGCATCCAAATTTATGATTTGTATTGGGGATGAATGCGGACAAAAATTCTATTTTGTACCGAGTTTGCCAACGATTGTTGGCTTAACCGCCGAAAACGACAGAATGCCGACAGGACCATGGCAAGATAATTTGCGCAGATTTGAATCTTTTTATGCGTTTTTATTTAATAAATAGCAAGGTGCTTCTTTATTGGATGTGGCGTGATGGCAAGCGGGTTGCATATTGTGTGAATGTTCCATGCCCGTGACGAGCGCCGTTTTTCTGTCCGGCCTGCGACCGTATTTTGTGTTTTTTTCTCAGCCCTCTGGATCCTGACCCCATCGTCTGGTCTGCGTTATCAGGAAATGGGCTTGTGATATGAGGTGGTGAGAGTGGGATCCAGGCACACAGGACCGGAGTGGGTGACAAGTATCCGGCGTGCTGGACGGGGCAATATGCTACTGTATCGGCGTTTTTTGATGGTTAAGCTGGCCTTGGCCTTTTTGAAGATGGAATGGTATGCAGAACTTTGACGTAGTGAACCGGCTGATGCAGCAGACAGCCTCCCCGGCGATGCCGGCACCGGCAACCGTGCAACTGGATGGGGCTATCAGCCTGTGGCAGGTGACCCATGCTGGCTAATGAATCCATGCGCCTGAACAAGTACATCAGCGAGAGCGGCATCTGCTCGCGCCGCGAGGCCGACCGCTTCATCGAGCAGGGCCAGGTCTTTATCAACGGCAAGCGGGCCGGGATCGGCGATCAGGTGTTTGCCGGGGATCTGGTCAAGGTCAATGGTCAGGTGATCGAGGCGCGGGAAGCCGACAGCCTGGTCTTTATCGTGCTCAACAAGCCGGTGGGCATAGTCTCCACCACGGAGGCGGGCGAGAAAGACAATATCGTCGATTTCGTCAACCACAGTACCCGCGTCTTCCCCATAGGGCGGCTCGACAAGGACTCCCAGGGGCTCATCTTCCTGACCAACCACGGCGATCTGGTCAACAAGATACTGCGGGCGGGCAACGATCACGAGAAAGAGTACCTGGTGACCGTCGACAAGCCGGTGACCGACGAGTTTGTGCGCGGGATGGCGGCTGGTGTGCCTATCCTCGGCGCCGTCACCAAGAAGTGCAAGGTGAAGAAAGAAGCGCCCTTCGTGTTTCGCATCACCCTGGTGCAGGGGCTGAATCGCCAGATCCGCCGTATGTGTGAGCACTTCGGTTTTGAAGTGACCAAGCTCGAGCGCATTCGCATCATGAACGTCAGCCTCAAGGGGTTGCCGGTGGGCGAGTGGCGCGATCTGACCGACGATGAGCTTATCGAGCTGTTCAAGCTGATTGAGGACTCCTCCTCCGAAGTGAAACCGGCCAAAGGCGACAAGCCGAAGGTGGCCAAAGCTGCAGTTGCCCAAACCGGCAAAGCGGCGCAAGGCAAGAAGCCGCGCCGGGATGATGACCACGAGATTGGCGGTCGCCCCAATGTGCCGGGCCCGGAGGCCTTCGAGAAGAAGAGCCCGGTGGGCAAGGGGGCTGTTGGCAAAGGTGGCGCAGGAAAAGCCGCCGCAGGCAAAGGCAGTGCTGGTAAAGGGGCGCCCAACAAGGGCGGCAAGCCGGCTGCAGCCAAACCGCGCGCCGGTCAGTCCGGCCGCCAGAAGAAGGGGCGCTGAGGCGCAACCCTGAGCTGCGTCAGCCTCCCCTTGTTATCCCCAAAAACACCGGCCTCAGGCCGGTGTTTTTGTATCTGCATACAGGGATTACAGCTCGTCGCGGGGTGTGGTGACGTAATCAGGCAGTGTGCTGATTGCGCGTTCTTCCTGTGACACAGTGGCAGGATCAAGGTTTCCACCCACGTTGCGCGGATCCGTCGGTATGGTGGAGGGGATCACCACCGCCTGCTCCGCCAGGCGCCACCCCAATATGGTTTCGAGGCGTCCACCTTCTTCTTCCGGCCCTGTGATGGCGTTCAGTTGCAGCGGCAAGGGGTGCCCAATCAGGCGACTGACCTCATCAACGGCATCAGGAGACGCCAGTGTCAATGGAGTGGCATAGAGACGGGGCAGGGCGGTACGGGGAACATAGACCCGTAACAGGACGCCATTGCGGATCCGTCCCCGCGCATCTGCGTCCTGATCCTGGGCGTAGCCATAGGCGAGGGCAGGATCCCCAGCGACATAGAAGCCTTGCCAGGGGGCTATCGAGGCTTGATCGCGCTCGTGAACACCTTCAAACACTATGCTGTGGGCCGCTTCGATAAAGGTGCCGTGATAGCCGACAAAGGCATAGCCACTGTCAATCAACTGTTGATGGGCCTGGCTCAGACGCGCCATCGACCAATGTTGAGTGCCGGCTGTTGTAAAGCGGACGCTCTCTCCCTCACCCAGGAAGCTGGCACCATTCGGATAATCTCGCTCTTGCAGGGCATTGGCACTGTCGGCTGGTGCAATGCAATTGAGGTCTGCGGCCGGGCAGGTGAGATTGACCACATCGGCGCTTGCTGCTTGCTCCGGGGTATTGTCAGCACCCTGTCGGGTAAAGGCATCACTCTGGGCGGCGGCCATGCTCAAGGCCAGTCGAGCTTGGGCCGGGTTTTCACGAATGGCTTGTGCCAGCTGCCCTTGGGGTGTTGAACCCTCCTCGGGAGTGGTGCGGCTCAGCGCCTGGGCAATCACGGAATCAATCTGGGACCATGGCAAGCGTGTCAGAAGATAGAGGGTGATCAGATTGTGGACCGGGTAGCCACATTGGCTCAGTTCTTCCCAGCCTCTGGGTTGACGACTACGCGCCAACGTTTCGAGCGGAATGGCACACACCTGATGGGTGGTCAGGGCAGCCAGGCTGTCCGCCTTGGCAAAATGGAGGCGATGGCTGATGGCGGTAGGAACAATATGGGTGTCGTGAGAGGCGGGCGCACCGGCCAATACCCGATAAACCTTGCCTTCCCAGGTATCACCCAGATTACAGCTGCGCTGAGATAGATAGTTGTAAACGGCATCCAGCGGGTCCAGCAGGCACAGCACCTTGCCGGTATGCCACTCGCTCCAGCGCTTTTGGCGACTGTGATGGGTCGGCGCGGCCACGAAGCCGACTCCCGCAGCGCTGAGGGTGAGCGTCCGATTGATCTCGTTGTTTTCAACATGTTTGACATAGAGTGTCGAGTTTTTTGCCATGTTGCGCAGCAGAGCGTCACTGACTTCGATGCTGTAGATGGGGGAGATGTGGCTGATGTCGGAACCTGCATCCAGCTCATGGAAGAAGACCTTGATGCTGGCGGGCGCTTCATCCCCGACGGGCACCAGCCAGTGTAGAGACCAGTTGCCTTTCCCTTGTCTGTGGTAGCTGTAACTGCGTGGTTCCTTGCCTGCGGTGGCGCTGGTTAGCGTGATGTTCGAGCCATTGCTGCGCAGGGTCAGGGCATTGTCGATGGCGAGCTTGAGGCTGTTGCTCCCTTCACCCAGCACCATGGAGTAGTGCAATACGCCCTGTTCTGCTTGTTCATCAAGCAAGGTGGAGAGATCGAGTTGGCTGGATCTGACACCTTGACCAAGGTCCAGGTTGCAGCGGGTTGCACACTCCTGCCACAGATTGAATGACTCTTCAGCCATGGCCGGTGAGATGACACCGCCTAACATGGCCAAGCCACTGAGTAGAGAAGCCCATTTTGCATTTTTCCGCATGTTTTTACCTTCTGGTGATATCAGGGCCACTGGTATGTGGCGTTGTCTTCCTTGATAAATACGACATCATCCCTGCCAGACGAAATGAGAGTTATGCTCGCCTGAGCCTCTCACCATAACGGACCATAAGGCCGGGGCAACCCTCCATATGGAGTCACTTAATGTGTTTAAAATCAATGTGATATGAAATCATCTATTGATGATTCACACAGCTGGCAGTGGTGAAGGGCATGATGGGCAACTGCTTTGCCAATGAAGAAACGGGCAGGCTGGGCACATCCTCGGTCGGGGTGAGGATGTGCTGACGCAGGAGGATCAATTGACGGTGACGGGTTTGGGTACCGGCTTGGCCAGCCGCATCACCCGGGGGTAGTGGCGCGGATCCAGGCGCAGTACCAGCAGGCTCATCAGCACCAGGCCTCCCAGCTGCCACTGCCAGGCGGTGGCGAAGTCGCCGCTCAGGTGATGGAGGCGGGCGGCCACCCAGGGGCCGGTCGCCGCCAGCATAAAGCCGAACCCCTGCATCAGGGCGCTGAGGGTGCCGGCGCGGCGCGGGTCAGGCAGGTGATCCAGCGCTATCACCATGATGAGGGAGAAGCTGCCGCCAAGCCCGGCGCCGCACAGCATGCACCAGAGGATGGGGGCGGCTTGTGGGGCGAGCCAGAGGCCGCCAAAACCCGCCAGCTGCATGACAATCGCCAACCCCATCCAGGGGCGACGATCTGTGTTGCGTGCCGCCAGCAGGGGCAGGCCGAGGCCGCTGGCGGTCTGGGCCAGTGCCAGCCAGGCCACCAGCTCGCCTCCCTGCTGGGCGCTCCACCCTTGCGCCATGTAGGCGGGTGCCAGCCATGCGACGACTATGCCGTAGCCGCTGTTGATGATGCCAAAGCAGCCGATCAGCAGCCAGCTGCGGGGCAGGGCGATCAGCCGCTGCTCGCCGTGGGGAATAGCCACCACGGCGGCGCTTGGCAGGCGGACTTTCCACGCCAGCCAGACCATGGCCAGCAGCACCGGCAGGCTCCACAGGGCGAGCGCCCGCGACCAGTCGAGGCTTGCCGCCACTCGCGGGGTGAGGCTGGCCCCCAGCGCTCCGCCCCCCATCATGCAGGCCGAGAAGATCCCCATCACCAGTGGCACCTTGTGGGCGAAGCGCTGCTTGATAAGGCCGGGTAGCACCCCTTGCACCAGCGCCGAGCCGAGGCCACAAAGCGCCGCGCTGGCGATCAGCAGGGCGCCGCTCTGGGCATCGAAGCGCATGGCGTTTCCCATCCCCAGCAGCAAGAGGGCCGCCCCCAGCAGTTGGCTTGGGCCCGTGAGACGGCGCAGGCCAGGGGTGATCAGCACGCCGACGCCGATAAGCCAGAGCGGCAGCAGGGTGAGCCAGGCCAGGGTATCCATGTCCAGCGCCAGCGCGTCGGCAATGTCGCGGCTCAAGGGGCCTATGGCGGTGAGAAAGGGGCGCAGGTTGAGGCCAATCAGGATCACCAGCACCAGCAGGGCCAGCGCCTGCTTGCCATCGGCGTGCAGGCCCTTACTCATGAGTCGGCTCCGACTGCGGCTTGGGAACCTCATCGCCATAGAGGCAGGCGGCGCTGATGGGGCTTGGCAGCTTGATGAGGGGCAGGGGCGGCGGGTTGAGGGGCAGTCGCAGCTTGTCATAGCTCGATGTGCTGTCAAAGCCGAAGGGGGCCGCATCATGGTTATCAAAGGCGTAATAGACGGCGCGAATGCCGTTCATCACCAGCGCGCTCAGGCACATGGGGCAGGGGTGACCGCTGGCGTAGACGATGGCCCCCGCCAGCGGCCCAGATTGGCTGGCCTGGCGCAGGGCTTCCAGCTCCGCATGGCGGGTGGGGTCACCCTCCAGATGCATGGCATTGACGGCGCTTGCCACCAGTCGGTCATTTTGCACCAACAGGGCCGCGAAGGGGCGACCTCCTCGCTGCCGATTCTGCAGGGCCAGTTGCAGCGCCTGCTCCAGCCACTCCTGATGGCTGGGGTTAACGGTCAGCGACTGGATCAGGCGAGAGCCAGCGGGGTCGACAAGGGGATGGGACATGAGAGGGACCTTGAGCCAATGAGGGGAGCAGACCAGCCTAGTGGTGCCATCAATCATTTGGAAATTAAATGATAGAATGACATCAAGTGGTTTTGTAAATGGAGTGCCCCATGCTGGATCCCCTGTTGCTGCGCAGCTTCGTCGCCATCATAGACACCGGCAGCTTCACCCGTGCCGGTGAGCGGGTGCACCTGACCCAGTCCACCATCAGCCAGCAGATACGGCGCCTCGAGCAGCAGCTCGGCTGCCCGCTGCTGGACAGAAGTGGCCGTCAGGTGGTGACCACGGCGGAGGGGGAAAAGCTGTTGGGGCTGGCCCGCCGCATTCTGGCGCTGCTGGCAGAAGCCGAGGCACAGGTGACAGAAGCGAGCCTGCAATTGAGCCTGGGGGTGCCGGAGGATTTCGCCGCCGGCGCCATTGCCCCAGTGCTGGCCGCATTTGCCCGCCAATATCCACAGGTGCGGCTGGAGGTACAAAGTGGCCTCAGCCACGGGATCTGGCAGCGCTTCGAGGCCGGTGAGCTGGATCTGGCGCTGGTCAAGCAGGGCCGGGGGCGAGGAGCACCACTCGCCAGCTGGCGTGAACCTCTGGCCTGGGTCGACAGCCGCGACTGGCCTGCCTGTGATCGCGATCCCCTGCCGCTGGTGGTGTTCCCAAGTGAAGGGCTCTATCGACGGCAGATCACCGAGGCGCTCGATGGGCTGGGGCGGCGTTGGCGCATCGCCTATGTCAGTGCCAGCCTCGCCAGCTTGCAGGGGGCGGTGAGCGCCGGGATCGGGGTCAGTCTGCTGCCAACACGCCTGCTGCAGCCGGATCAGGTGGTCCTTTCGCACTGGCCCAGGATCAATCCGGTCGAGCTGGCCCTGCACCTGGGGGCGGAGCGGGGCGAACCCCTGGCCCGCCTCAGCGAGGCCCTGATCGCCCTGTGCGACCAGGTGATGGGGCCTGCCTGAATGGGTCTGGCGCGTTGTTGAGAGGGCCGCCTCAGGCCATGGCCTGGCGCGGCACAACGGCGAGCCAGAGTTCCACTTCGCCGCTGCCGGTGTGGGGGTCATATTCGGCGCCATAGCGCTCGAAGTCGGGCTGGTGGGCAGACTGGTAACCCGATTGCGCCAGCCAGTCCAGTGCCTGCTGCCAAGTGTACGGCATGGTCGAGACATGACCCTGATGCAGGAAGACGGCATAGGTCTGGGGCTGGATGCGCATCCGCCCCAGCGTCTTGGGCAGCACCTCCAGCGCGGCGACTTCCACCGCACACATATATTCGCATTGCGTGGCGGTCACGCCGCAAATGACGCCATAGGCATGCTCCCCCAGCTGGCCCGGCAGCGGACCTAGGGCGCTGAAGTCACGCCATTGGCCACCGAAGTCGGCGTGCGCGAAGGCATGGTGGCGGCGCAGGCCGCCAAACAGCATGGGGCGGCCGGTTTCGAAACGGATAGGGCCTGTCATGGCACCTCCTGTGCAGGGTGGGGCGGCAGCGCTGCCGCGTTCAGTGATCCTTGCCTTCTTTGAGCTTGCGTTGATAGTCCTCGGATACGATGGCCAGCGCCGCCAGGGCCAGCGCCGGGTCGATCCGGTTGGTTTCCAGCAGCTCGATGAGATCCACCGCCAGCTTGACCTCGGGCGGGGCAGTTTCCAGTGACATGACAGACTCCGTAATGGGGAAAACGCCATTATACAGAGCCGCACCCGGATAGGGATCGGCCCTGTGTAACGGGCGATGCCCGGCTCAGAGGTGCTGACGCATCTCCTTGTCTATCTCCTCGCGCAGGGCCATCAGCTTCTTGGCGTATTGTTGCAACTGCCGATCGGCGGCCGAGACAGGTTGCCACTGGGGCACCGGGGTCGGTGTGCCCGTCTCGTCCATGGCCACGAAGATGATGATGCAATGGGTGGTCTTGTGGCGCTCCCGGCTGGCCGGGTGACGGCTGTAGACATCCACCGCCAGGTGCATGCTGGTGGTGCCTGTGTGGATCACCTGGGCGTGCACCTCCACCAGCTGGCCTATCTGGATGGGGCGCAGGAAGCGGATCCCCCCCACGTAGACGGTGACCGCATAGCCGCTGCACCAGCCGGCGGCGCAGGCGTAACCCGCCTGATCGATCCACTTCATCACCATGCCGCCGTGCACCTTGCCGCCGAAGTTCACGTCGGCGGGTTCGGCCAGAAACTGCAGGGTCAGCTCGCGAGGTGGGGTCATGTTTTCTCCTGGGGCCGGGTTCATTGGCGGTAGCTCTTGCGATAGGCGTCGGCCTGCAGACCGGGGGCATCCAGTTTGGCCTGCTGGGCTTCCCTGTCTTCTACCGCGGCCAGCAGGCTGGCCGAGAGGCTGCAACCGGGCAGCCGTATGGCAATTTTCATGGTTTGTCTCCTGAAGGGGGGCGTCCCGCTATGACCAGGGCTATGCCCCCAGAATGCCCAGTGATGACAATAACAACCGCAGTGACCAGGACTCATCCAACCAGATGAGACCGGCCAGCGCCGCGAGCAGGGGTACCAGCAATTGCACGCTGGCGGCCAGGGTGCGCCCCAGTCTCCCTGGCGAGGCGACGGGTGACGTGCCCGGCACAGCAGGAACAACACCAGGGTGCCACTGGTCAGCCGCAGCAAGGTGAACAGGGCCGGATCCATCCGCTCTTCAAACAGGGCCAGACGGCAGAGCACGGAGTTGGCGGCGAACGCCGTCAGGGTCAGCAGCAACAGGCGCGGCAGTGGCATCCATTCACCTTGAGTTCAGTGGGCGCGGCCCAGCATGGAAAATCACGCAAAGAGGAGGTCTTATGAAACAGATGCTGGAGCAATTAATGGGCGCTGGCAAGGGCTGGCTCAACGACGGTGGTGACAGCCGCAAGTCGCAGATGAAGGGCATGGCGCAGGGCGGTCTGGCTGCCGGTGCCATGGCCTTGCTGCTGGGCAACAAGAAGGTGCGCAAGTATGGCGGCAAGGTGGCAGCGGTAGGCGGGGCGGCGGCCCTCGGTGGCCTCGCCTACAAGCTCTATCAGGATTGGCAGGCCCAGCAGAGCGGGGCCGCGCAACCCACCCAGCCCCTCGATACCCTGCAGGGTCAGGCGCTGGATGCCCGCGCCACCCTGCTGGTGCGCGCCATGGTGGCGGCGGCGCGGGCTGACGGCCATATCGATGATGCCGAGCGCCAGAAGATCCAGCAGTACCTGACCGAGCAGGGCCAAAGCGATGCGGCGCGCTGGATTGACGCCGAGCTGGCACGTCCCCTCGATCCGCAGGCGTTGGCCTGGGATGTGACCGACATGGAGCAGGCCACCGAGGTCTACCTTGCCTCTCTGCTCGCCATCGACGTGGATCACTTCATGGAGCGCGGCTATCTGGATGAGCTGGCACGGGCCTTGAAACTCGATGACAACCTCAAGGGGAGTATCGAGCGGCAGGTGGCCCAGTTGGGATCCCCGAGCTGACGCCTGGGTAGCAGGAATGACCATAACGCCCCGTCACGGGGCGTTGTTGTTGCCAGCTGCGAGGCTCACACTCGGCCATCACTGGATACGATTGACCCTTTTTTTTGCCGCTGACTCCCACTATGATGGCCCCTTCGCTCATCCCAAAGAGGATGGACGTGTCCACCTGTTAGCCAACGCCAGAGCAAGGAGCACATGTTGGAGATACGCAAGGCAACCGAGCAGGACATCGACGCCATCCTCGAGCTGAACCGGCAGATAGGAGAGATCCACTATGAGCACTATCCCGAGGTGTTCTGCCCGCCTTCGCCAGAGGAGCGGGCATTCTTGCTCACTGCCATCGCCGCCGAAGGGCGACTGTTTTGCGTTGCCGAGCTGGATGGCGCTGTGGTGGGGTTTCTGACCGCGCGCATCGACATCAACGAGAGCATCCCGTTTCTCAGCAAGCAACCCATCTGCCGCATCGGCTCAGTGGTGGTCGATGAGGGGCACCGCTCGCAAGGTATCGGCAGGGCGCTGATTGCTCACTGCGACCACTGGGCCAAGGCTCACGATGCCCACCAGATCCGGCTGGAGGTGATGGCCTTCAACGAGCACGCCAAGGCGCTTTATGAAACATTAGGGTTCAAGGTGCAGTCACAGATCATGGCCAGGTAAGTCGCGTTATCTCCCACACAAAGGCCCATTACGGGCCTTTGTTGTTTGCTTTTTCTGGTGAGTCATTTTCTGCCAGGCTCTGGTTATACGTTGCCGATATTGAGTGGCAGAATAATATCTAACTGTGCTGGTTTTAATGAACAAATGAAATTGTAATACAGGGTTGGAACATTTCGTAACAATTTATGTAGTTGTAAAGGAGTGTAATTCGACTCTTTACTTGTGGCAGGTGTGATCATGCGTTTAAAATGCACTGCGCATATCGTAGGCGCTGCTAACTAAAATCAACCACTGTGCAAGATAATATTGGCTAGTTACCTTTATGCTTTTCTTGTCAGAAACCGGATTGGTTTTACTTCTGTATTGTTTGTTCTTTTATTGGGAGATTGAGATGAAGATTTCTATTATCGCGACAGCATTGGTACTGGCTGGTTCAGGTTTCGCTGCAAACGCCTCAACGGTTGGGGACATCGCCGTATATGCAACAGAAAAATCGCAAGGCTCAATATCGATAGGAACCAAAGATGCTTACACAAAAACCTTTGAAATTGCTTTGGCAAAGCTATCTGGCAATGACATCGACTTATCAAAAACTTGCTTGAAAGCATACGCCAAGAATAATCAGGAGTTCAAGTTAGACACCGTTGATGAAGCCCTGGTTTCAGGTGTTCTGAAAAAGGGTGATATGGTAAAAGGGATTGCAGTATTTGCTGATAATAATGATGCTGTCCTTAACGCTGCACTGGTAAAAATATCTGATAACTGTCATTAAACTTCACCCTCAACTTATGATGTTGGAATGCCAGTCGCATACGCGACTGGTTGGGAAGATTAAATCGTGATTAAGGTTTATGCCGTTTTTTATACGCATACGTTAAGCGCATTTTCCAAATATTTCATATGCCACGGAAAATGACGCTTATTCATACGAAGAGCTTTGCTTAAGTGTTGCGTCGATAAGCCCGGCCAGTTTGATCAGGGCGGCCTCCAGCTGCGGACTCCAGGGATGTGAGCTGTTGAGGCGCAGGCAGTGGTTGTGCATCCCCTGGCTGGAGAAGAGCGCGCCCGGTGCCAGCGAGAAGCCGCAGGTGAGCGCCCGGGCGTGCAGGGCCCGGCTGTCGAGGCGGGCGTCAAACTCCAGCCAGAGGAAGTGACCGCCATCGGGGGCGCTGATACGCACCTCGTCCGGGAAGAGGCGCAGCAGGGCCGCCCGCATCTGCTGCTGGCGCTGGGCCAGGGTGTGGCGCAGGCGACGAAAATGGGCATCTACCCCGCCCTGGCGCAACATCTCGGCCAGTGCCAGCTGGCTTGGCACATTGGTCGACAGGGTCGACATCAGTTGCAGCCGCTGGATGCGCTCGGCATGGGGCCCCGCCACCACCCAGCCGACCCGAAAACCTGGCGCCAGGCACTTTGAAAACGAGCTGCAGAGCAGGCTTTGCCCCCGCGTATCCCAATACTTGATGGGCTTGGGGCGTTCGCGGCCAAAGTAAACCTCCGCATAGACGTCGTCCTCCACCAGCGCGACGTCGTGTGTATTGAGCAACAGCATCAGCTCGCGCTTGTGCTCATCTGGCATGGTGTGGCCGAGCGGGTGCTGCACATTGCCCATCAGCCAGCACGCCTTGATGGGGCGCTCGGCCAGCGCCTCGGCCAGCAGCGCCAGATCGATACCCACCCCGGGGATCACCGGGATCTCCACCGCTTTCAATTTCAGCCGCTCTATGGCCTGCAGGGCGCCGTAGAAGGTGGGCGTTTCCACTACCACCCAGTCCCCCGGCTCGGTCAGCACCTGCAGGCTGAGGGAGAGCGCCTCCATGGCCCCTGTGGTGATGATGATCTCCTGCGGGTCGACCGCCAGCCCGTCGCTGGCGTAACGCTGGGCGATGGCGCGGCGCAGCGCCTCGTTGCCGGGGGGAAGGTCCGCCACCGTACTGAAGGGATCGAGTTTGCGCATGCAGCTGGCCAGTGCCCGCCCGAGCTGGGGATGAGGGAACAGGGTCGGATCGGCCACCGACATGCCAAGGGGCACCAATTCCCGCGACTTGCTCGCCTGCAGTACCTCGAACACCAGGTCGTTGATGTCCACCGAGCCGCTGTAGTGGGTCTGTTGCGGCGCATAGTGCTGCAGGTGGGAAGGGGCGGCCTTGACGTAGTAGCCGGACTGGGGGCGGGCGAGGATCCGCCCCTGGCTCTCCAGCAGCTGATAGGCCTGCAGCACCGTCATGGGGCTGAGCCCGTGGGTCTTGCAGCTCTGGCGAATGGAGGGGATGCGCTCCCCCGGTTGCCAGATACCGGTATCTATCTGGTGTTGCAGGCGGTCGGCCAGCTGGCGGTAGAGGGACATGGGATAACACAACTGTTATAGGTGTAATTCACTATAACTGCATCTGTTATAGGTGTCATGCTCCGTGGTGTACTTGTCTCGCACAAAACGTGCAAGACAAATACAACAAAAGAGAGTGACGCATGATCAATCCGGATGACGTGGTCAGCCTGTCGCGCCTGCAATTTGGCGCCACGGCCATGTTCCACTTCCTGTTTGTGCCCCTCACGCTGGGGCTGTCCTGGATCCTGGTGATCGCAGAGTCGGCCTATGTGATGACCGGCAAGGTGATCTATCAGGACATCACCCGCTTCTGGGGCAAGCTGTTTGGCATCAACTTCGTCATGGGGGTGACCACAGGCATTACCCTGGAGTTCCAGTTCGGTACCAACTGGGCCTATTACTCCCAGTATGTGGGGGACATCTTCGGTACCCCGCTGGCGGTGGAGGGGCTGATGGCCTTCTTCCTCGAGTCGACCCTGGTCGGGCTCTTCTTCTTCGGCTGGGACAAGCTCTCCCGCGGTCAGCACCTGCTGGTGACCATGCTGGTGGCGCTCGGCTCCAACCTCTCCGCGCTCTGGATCCTGATCGGCAACGGCTGGATGCAGAACCCGGTCGGCGCCGAGTTCAATCTGGTGACCCAGCGCATGGAGCTGGTGGATATCGCCGCCGTGCTGCTCAACCCGGTGGCCCAGGTCAAGTTCGTCCACACTGTGGCGGCGGGCTATGTGGCCGCCTCCCTGTTCGTGATGGGGGTGAGCAGCTGGTATCTGCTGCGCCGCATGGAGGTGCGCTTCGCCCTGCGATCCTTCGCCATCGCCTCCGGCTTCGGACTGGCCGCCATTCTCTCGGTCATCGTGCTGGGGGACGAGTCGGGCTACCGCACCGGCGAGGTGCAGAAGGTCAAGCTCGCCGCCATCGAGGCGGAGTGGGAGACGGAACCCGCGCCTGCGTCATTCACCCTGTTCGGCTTCCCGGATCAGGGCGCCGAGACCACCCATGCCGCGGTCAAGATCCCGTATCTGATGGGGATCATCGCCACCCGTTCTCTCGATGAGGCGGTGACCGGCATCAAGGATCTCAAGGTGCAGCACGAGGCGCGCATCCGTAGCGGCATGGTGGCGGCCGGGGCGCTCGAGCAGATCCGCGCGGGCAACGACTCGGCCGAAAACCGCGCGCTGTTCGATCGGCACGGCCAGGATCTCGGCTACGGGCTGCTGCTCACCCCCTATGCCAGCGACATCGCCAAGGCCGGTGAGGCCGAGATAGCAAAAGCGGTGGAGGACTCGGTGCCGCAGGTAGCGCCGCTGTTCTGGGGCTTTCGCATCATGGTCGGGCTGGGGATGCTGATGCTGGGGCTGTTCGTGGCAGGCTTCGTCCAGCTCTGTCGTAACCGGCTGCTCGGGTCACCCAGGCTGTTGAAGGCGCTGTTGTGGAGCATTCCGCTGCCCTGGATAGCCATCGAAGCGGGCTGGTTCGTGGCCGAGTTCGGTCGTCAGCCCTGGACCATCAGCGACGTGCTGCCGGTATCGGCCTCGGTCTCTTTGCTGCAGCCGGGCCAGCTCTGGTTCAGCCTCATCGCCATCTGCCTCATCTACTCCTGCCTGCTGGTGGTGGAGCTGTTCCTGCTGCGCCACGTGATCCGCCAGGGGCCCGCCATTCTTCATACTGGCCGCTACCGCGGTGAACAACCCGAACTTGCGAGGATCGCCTGATGGACTACGCAACCCTGAAACTCATCTGGTGGGGGCTGGTGCTCTTCATGATGGTCGGCTTTATCGTGATGGATGGCTTCGATCTGGGCATCGCCATGCTGCTGCCGGTGGTCTCGAAAGATGATGAAGACCGGCGACTGGTGATCAACAGTGTGGGGCCGGTATGGGAGGGCAATCAGGTGTGGCTGATTGCCGGGGCTGGTGCCCTGTTCGCCGCCTGGCCGCTGGTCTATGCCGCCGCCTTCTCTGCGCTCTATGTGCCCTTCATGTTCCTGCTGTTTGGCCTCTTCTTGCGTCCGGTCGGCTTTGACTATCGCAGCAAGCTGGCCGACCCGGTGTGGCGCCGCTGGTGGGACAGAGCCCTGGTGGCCGGTGGCCTGGTGCCGACCCTGGTGCTCGCCGCCGCCATCGCGCTGGTGATGCAGGGGCTGCCGTTTCGCTTCGACAGTGCACTGCGCCTGCACTATGGCCCGTTTGACTGGCATTGGGGTTGGTTCGCCAGCGTGGTGGCGACCGGGGTGAGCCTGCTGTTGCTGCATGGTGCCAGCTTCCTGCAAGCCAAGGTGGAGGGGACTCCTGCGCTGCGTGCCCGTGGTCTCGCCATCCTGCTGGCCCCCCTGGTGACCCTCTGCTACCTGCTGGCCGGCTGGCATCTGCTGGACTTGCCCGGCTATCAGCTGACCGGCCTGGCAGGTCAGCCCTTTGATCCCAATGCGGCCATCAGTCCGCTGATGAAGGGGGTGATCCCCCAGTCCAGCGGTTGGCTTGGCAACTACTTCGACTACCCGCTGCTGTGGCTGGTGCCACTTGTCGGGGCACTGGCGCCGCTGGCAAGCGGCATCGCCGCCTGGCTGGAGAAGGGGCGGCTGGCGCTGCTGGCGAGCGGCCTGGCCTGCGCCGCCATGCTCTGCTCGGTGGCCATCGCCCTGTTCCCCTTCGTGCTGCCCTCGTCGCTGGATGCAGGCAGCAGCCTGACCCTGTGGGATGGCACCTCCAGCTACAAGACCCTGGCGATCATGTTCGGCATCGTGCTGGTGCTGATGCCCATCAACCTCGGCTACACCGGCTGGGTCTACCGGGTGGTACGCGGCAAGCTCGACCGCGCCCGCATCAAGCGCGACAGCCATCAACTCTACTGACTTCAAGGGAGCCGCTATGTGGTACTTCACCTGGATTTTGGGCCTGGGTTTCGCCCTGCTGCTCGGCCTGTGCAACCTGCTCTGGCTGGAAGCGCGCTGGGAAGCCGATGAACGGGACGACAATCCGCCCCACCTCTGACCCGTCGGCTGGGGGATGCACCCAGGTGCAGCGCCCCGGCCAACCTCTCTTGTCATACAACCGACAGGTAATCCGTTATGAAACAGACATTTAAAGCGGTGGCGCTGGCCATCGGCTGCGCGCTCGCCGCCGCCCAGGCGAATGCCGAACCGGTACAACTGACCCCGCTGGACAAAGCCTTCACCCTGCAGGTGCTCGGCAGTGGCGGCCCCATCTCCGACGATCTGCGCGCCTCCTCCAGCGAGGTGATCTGGTGGAAGGGTAAATCCCGCATCCTGATCGATGCCGGTGGCGGCGTCTACCTGCGCTTCGGCCAGGCGGGCGCCAAGCTCGAAGAGGTCGATTTTATCGGCATCACCCACTTTCACACCGACCATGTGACCGACTTGCCCGCCCTGCTCAAGGGGGCCTATTTCTTCGAGCGCAGCGATCCGCTGGATCTGGCGGGGCCGCAAGCCGGCTCGGCCTTCCCCAGCATGAGCGGCTACTTTGATGCCCTCTTCAACAAGGACAAGGGCGCCTATGCCTACCTGAGCGGCTTCAAGGATGGCACCGATGGCCTCTTCCCCATCACCTTGCACGATGTGCCCTACCAGACACCCAAGCCCCACACTGTCTATCAGCAGGATGGGCTGACCATCACCGCGCTCGGCATCCCCCACGGTGACGTGCCCTGTCTGGCCTATCGCATCGAGAGTGCCGAGGGGACCATCGTCATCTCGGCGGATCAGAACGGCAGCAACCCGGCCTTTGTACCGTTTGCCAAGGGGGCCGACATTCTGGTGATGCCGCTCGCCATCCACGAAGCGGCCGACCCTGTCTCCGCCTCGCTCCATGCCAAGCCCTCTGTAGTGGCCAAGATTGCCGCCGAGGTGAACCCCAAGCTGCTGGTGCTGAACCACTGGATGGGGGTCGGCCTCAATCACAAGAAAGAGGCGATGGCCATCGTCAAGCAGCAGTTCCACGGCCAGATTGTGGCCGCCCGCGATCTCTCCAGCTACCCCGTTTCATCCGTCAAGGAGTCCGCTCATGAGTAACTCAAATAGCAACAAAACCACCGGCAAACTGACCCTTTCCATTGCCATGACCAGCCTGATTTCCCTGACCCCGGGACTGGCGCTGGCGGCCACCCCGAGCGATGCACCGGTGAAAGCCGCCCCCAGCGAACAGCACGGCGGCAAGTGTGCGGCGGGCAAGTGCGGCACCGAGAAACGCTTCGAAAAGCAGGCTTTAGACAGCGATCCGCAAGGTCGGCTGGTACGCGCCCGCGATGGGAAGTGTGGCGTGGCGGGAGAGGGGATTGATGGCGACACATCCAGTGCCAGCAAGGGCAGCAAGATGACGGAGGGGGTATGCGGCCAATAAGCTCCCGCAGTCGGGGCATAGGGCTGCGTCAGGAGCATCTGGATGCGCTCTGCTCCGGCCCCATCCGCCCCGGCATCGACTTTCTCGAGCTGGCGCCGGAGAACTGGATGGCCATCGGCGGCGCCAAGCGGGCGCAGCTGCATCAGCTGGCCGAGCGTTACCCGCTGGTGGCCCATGGGCTCAGCCTCTCGCTCGGCGATTGTCAGCCCCTCAATCGCACTTTGCTTGGCCAGATCCGCACCTTTCTGGATGAGTTCGGCATCGAGATCTATAGCGAGCATCTGAGCTTTTCCCGCGACCAGCAGGGCTATCTCTACGAGCTCTTACCGGTGCCGCGCCAGTGGGAGAACATTCCTTATCTGGCCGCGCGGATCGAGCAGGTGCAGGAGGCGCTGGCCCGCCCGCTGGTGCTGGAGAATATCTCCTACTACCACGGCTATGAGCACGAGATGCCGGAGGAGGATTTTCTCGCCGAGCTGGTGGCACGCAGCGGTTGCGAGCTGCTGCTCGATATCAACAACGTTTTTGTGAACAGCCGCAATCATGGCTACTGCCCCAAGCGGATGATCGCCGGATTGCCGGGCAGTGCGATCCGCTACTTCCATATCGCCGGTCATCTGGAAGAGGCGGACGGCACCTTGCTGGATACCCACGGCAAACCGGTCTGCGAGGAGGTGGTGGCGCTGGCCCGTTATACGGTGCAGACCCACGGCCTGCGCCCCCTGCTGCTGGAGCGGGATCACCATCTGCCACCGCTGGCAGAGCTGGAGGCCGAGCTGGCGCGGGTGCACGGCGCCTGTTGCGAGGCGAGCGACAGTCAGGTGCGGGAGGTGCGTTATGGATAGGCGGTTATCACTGATCACGATGCCCAAAGTGGCCCCACAGCGGATGCAGCAGCAGACCGCCTGGCTGGCGAGCCGGGTGCGGTTGCCGCAGGATGGTATCGCCAGCCAGTATGCCCGCAGCGTGCGCGTCAATGTGGAGTCTGTGCTGGAGAGCGCGTTTCCGCTCACCCACGGCCACTGGGCGCCGGTGGACAGATGGCAGCTGGTGGAGGGCTTTGTCGCCCACCACGGCGCTTGCGCCCCCGAGTTTCACCATATTGCCACCGAGTTTGTCCGCTATGTGCAGCATCGCCACGGCGAGGGCTCCCTCAACTGGCCAAAGCAGCGGCTGGCGCTGCTGGAGTATGAGTGGGCCTGCCTGTGTGTCGAGATTGACGAAGGGGTGGTGCCGCAAGTTGTGTGGGGGGAGGAGGTGACGGCGGAGAGTTCGTTTGTGCTCAATCCCACCCTGCAATTACTTGCACTCCCCTTTGCCATCAGCCGCAGCGGCGTGGTGCCGACCCGGCAGGGCAACCACTTCTATGCCCTGTTTCGCAGCCCGGATCATCAGGTGGTGACCCAGCGGTTGCGCGAATGGGATGTGGCCCTGATCCAGCTGTTGCAACAGCAGCCGGGGATCGCCCGAGCAGCGTTCCAGCAACAGGTGCAACAGGTTCGCAGCGACTTTGATCTGACCGAGTGGGCGCGCCATTTTCACCGGCTGGGTCTGCTGACGCTGCCCGTCGGCGAGCGCCAGCCCGGTGCCCCCTTGCCCTCATTTAGCAAACACCAAGGAGAATTCCCATGAACAACACCCTGATCCAGTGGTACGAGCGGGCGGTAGCCCAGTGCAAGCGGCTCGATTTTCTGGCCCTGCTGGCCATTCGCCTCTATCTCATTCCGGTCATCTATGTGGGGGCCCACTCCAAGGTGGTGGGCTTTGCCGGCACCGCCGCCTGGTTTGGCGCACCGGTCTCGGAAGGGGGGCTCAACCTGCCATTCCCGACCCTGCTCGCCTTTCTGGCGGCGGGCACCGAGGTGCTGGGCTGCATCTGCATCGCCCTTGGCCTTTTTACCCGCATTATGGCCATTCCCACTATCTTTCTGATGAGCGTGGCGAGTGCCATGGTGCACTGGAAGCACGGCTGGGACGCCATCGCCACCGGCAGCATGGAGGCCACCTTGCGCCTCAACGGCTTTATCGAGTGGCTGGCTGCCAACTTCCCCGGTCGCTACAACTACATCACCGAGCTGGGAGACCCCGTGATGCTCAATAACGGGATGGAGTTTGCCGCCACCTACTTCGTGATGTTGCTGGTGCTGCTGGTGTACGGCGGCGGTCGCTACGTCAGCCTCGACTACTGGCTCACGCGGGCGGTGAACCGAGGGGCGGTTCGCCCGCAGGCGGCATAACGACAAGCAAAAATAACAGAGCGTGAAAAAAACGAGCGGCATGGGCCGCTCGTTTTTATTGGGCGAAGAGAAGGGGCCGGTGGCTGATCTGTGCCCTCAATACTGGGGGCAGGCCAGCGCCAGTCTGGCTTCGCGCCGCTCGCTGACATGGGTCAGCCCATAGGCCAGCAGCACGATAAGGGCGCCAATCCAGGGGGTGTGCATCAGGCCGAGGTGCTCCACCACCAAGCCACCCACCACGGATCCCAGTGCTATGCCGACGTTGAAGGCGGCGATGTTGAGGCCCGATGCCACATCCACCGCATTGGGGGTATGGCGCTCGGCCTGTTGCACCACCAGCACCTGCAAGCCTGGCACGTTGCCAAAGGCAAAGGCGCCCCACACCAGCACGGTCAGCACCGCCAGCACAGGGTGTGGCGCAGTGAAGGTCAGCACCAGCAACACCAGCGCCAGACCACCGAACAGCAGTTTCAGGGCGGGCAGGGGGCCGAGTCGGTCTGCCAGCTTGCCACCCCAGATATTGCCAAAGGCCACAGAGACACCGTACACCAGCAGGATCAGGCTCACGGCACCGGCACCAAAGCCGCTCACCTGCTGCAGGATGGGGGCGAGGAAAGTAAAGGCGGTGAAGGCGCCGCCGTAACCCAGGGCTGTCTTGGCATACACCAGCAGCAGCGGTTTCTTGGTCAGCACGGCGAGCTGTTCGCGGATGGTCGAGGCCGCCCCCTTGGGCAGGTTACTCGGGATCAGCAGCAGGCTGCCCACCATGGCGATCACACCGAGCAGGCTCACTACCAGAAAGGTTTCACGCCAGCCAAACACCTGACCAATCCAGGTGCCGAGTGGCACGCCGGTTACCAGCGCCACTGTCAGACCGCTGAACATGATGGCGATGGCGCTCGCCGCCTTCTCTTTGGCCACAAGACCCGTGGCTATGGTGCTCCCCACCGAGAAGAAGACCCCGTGGGCCAGACCGGTCAGCACGCGGGCAACGATCAGGCTCTCGTAGCCGGGGGCCTGCCAGGCCAGCAGGTTGCCGGCGGTAAAGAGCGCCATCAGCCCCACCAGCAGCCACTTGCGCGGCACCTTGCCGGTGAGCGCCGTCAGCAGCGGCGCGCCTATGGCCACCCCCATGGCATAGAGGCTGACCAAGAGGCCCGCCGAGGGCAGCGACACCTTAAGCTGTTCTGCAATGGTGGGAATAAGCCCCACGATCACGAATTCGGTGGTGCCGATCGCAAAGGCACTCAGGGTGAGGGCAAATAATGCCAGTGGCATACAAACTCCTTGGATATGGGCTCCCTATGGGAGAAGGGGGCCAGTATGCGGCAGCGATTTGTTGGCAAAAATGACGGTGACATCAAATTACTTTTGCCAAATCAGCATCAATAGGCGGCGTGACTGCACCACAATCGACCCGCGTGCTCGCAGGTCGCGAGCGGGAGGCCGGCATGACCAAGGAGTAAGAGCAGCAGGGCGAAACCTGGCTGACAAGTGAGGGTGGCAGCAGACAGCAGACAGCAGAAGGCGGGATAACCAGTGACCGGGATTGGCGGACGCCGCAGCAAGGGGTGGCAAGAGCGGCAATAGAAAGCGGGAGGCACTGTGCCTCCCGCTGGTTTTTTTGCTGATTCTCTCAGACCCTTCTTTGCGCCCTGCTTCCCGAATGGGAGAAGGACCGAGGATGAGTGAATGGCACAGGCAATGACAAGACGTCGCTTTGCCCTCACGCGCTCTCACAGGGCGAGGACAAAGCCTGTTTAGTCCCAGGCCGGTGCAAAGTCCGGGTCGGCGCAGCGTTCACCCCGCTCCAAGGTGGCGATCTGGGCCATCTCTTCACTGCTCAGGGAAACCTCGAGGGCAGCCAGATTGGCGGCCTGATTCTCCCGCTTGGTGGAGCTCGGGATCACCGTCATGCCCTGGGCCAGCAGCCAGGCCAGCGACACCTGGGCTGCCGACACCTTGTGGTACTTGCCTATCTCCATCAAGAGCGGCTCACTCAGCACCTTGCCGTAAGCCAGCGGCATATAGGCAGTGATGGCGATGCCCTGCGCCTGGCAGAATTCCACCACCTTGCGGTTTTGCAGCAAGGGGTGGATCTCTACCTGCTGATGGGCGATGGCGCCGGGACCCAGGATCTCGATGGCTTCTTTAAGCTGGGCGACCGTGAAGTTGGAGACCCCAATTTCCCGGGTCAAGCCCAGGGATTTGGCTTCGGCCAGCTGCTCCAGATAGACCGCCATCGGCACCTCGTCGTTGGGGGAGGGCCAATGGATCAGCGCCAGATCCAGATAGTCGGTGCCCAGCTTTTCAAGGCTGGTTTTCAGGCTAGGGATCAGCTTGCCTTCGGCAAACTCGCTGGTCCACACCTTGGTGGTGAGGTAGATCTCGTTGCGGGGCACAGCGGTTGTCGCCAGCACCTCGCCCACTTCGCTTTCGTTGTCGTAAATCTGGGCGGTATCGATATGGCGATAGCCGAGCGCCAGGCCAGTGTTCAGGGTTGCAAGCAGGGGCTCACCTTTCAGGCGAAAGGTGCCCAGACCCATGGCGGGCATTTTCATCATCTATTTCCTCAAATGGGGTGGTTTGCCCTTGCCCAGAGCAAAGGCGCTGGCTCGGTGCAAAAGCCGTGGCGGCGGTGCAAGTTGGCAGCGCCATCGTCAACGAGTCTCGGGATACTCAGGCCGGCAGTTGGCGGTAATTGCGAATATTACTGCTGGCAAACCAGGGCTCGGCCCTGGCGATAAAGTCGAGGAAGTGAGCTTGCTGCTGGTGGGCCTTGAGCGCGGCTTCGCTCTCCCACTCTTCGTGCAGCATCCAGCTATGGGGATTGTCCCTATCCTGATGCAGCTGGTAGCGCTGGCAGCCAGATTCCTGCAGAGTGGCCGCCATCAGCGGCTCAAGGGCGGCCCGGAACTGGGCGGAAAATTCGGGTTTGGCTTCAAGTTGGGCAATCACAATCACGGGTGATGACATCTGAACCTCCTTGCTAAAACGAAGGTCAGTATGCCTGCTGCAAGGGGAGGGGAATAGGGCAACAGTCGCAAAACACTATTGAGGAAAGAGCAGCAATGAAAGAGCAGACGCTGCATCAGAGGCCGATATGGGTGAAGGGTTAATAAGGGGAAATAGAGAAGGGGACGGCTGGCGCGCCCCCTTGCCATCAGGCATTGGCTGGCTCGGACCAGACCGCAAATTCATTGCCACTGGGTTCGACAAAGTGAAAACGGCGGCCACCGGGGAAATCAAACAGGGGGCGGTTGATGGTGCCGCCATGCTGGCTCACCTTGGCCTGGGTTGCCTCTATATCGGAGCTGTAGAACACCAAGAGCGCGCCGCCCTGAGCCGTGTGGCTGCACAGATCTGCGCGATAAAAACCGCCGTCCAGCCCCTCATCGGCAAAGGCGCAGTAGTCGGGGCCGTAGTCGGCGAACTGCCAGCCAAAGACGGTGGCGAAGAAGGCCTTGGTGGCGGTAAGATCCCTGGCGGCAAACTCCACATAGTTCAGTTTTTCATGGGCCTTGGTCATAAGGGTCTCCTTGTCGATGTCGGTGGTTATTTCGGTTGCCAGCGTTGCTAGGTGCGGCTCGTGGAGTGCGGCAAGGCGTCCCAGAGGGTCAGCTTGAGCTGCTTGCGGCGCACCAGCAAGAAGATCGCCATCAGCAGACCGACCCCTATGCCGAACAGCAGGCTCTGGCGCAGGGCGAATGCCGGGCTCACCTCATCCTGCCAGCCGAAGCACCACATCAACAACCCCCAGAAGGCGCCTATGGGGAATCCCATCGCGAGCACGTTGACCAGAAAGCGCTCATGGTGGGGCGGTCTGAGTCGCAGGCCCAGTTTGCGCAACACTCTGAACAGTGGCGGGTTGTAGTTGAGCTCCTGTACGCCCTTCTCGGCCAGCGCCCTATGGGCGGCGGCCAGCCTGTTTTCGAATGTCATGGGGTCGTCCCTGTGATGTATGGCGCCATACGATGCCATTTTTCGGCATTGTAACGACAAGGCCGGGAACAAAACAGGCGGCTGCTCACGTTATGCGGACGGCGAGGCCTGCCTCTTGTGACGCCTGCCTTGCCAACCCAGGGCCATTGCGCCTATAAAGGCCCATTACTCTTGTCCGGATAACAGCAATGAAGACCCATTCTGATGAACTGACCCTGTTTGTGGCCGTGGTGGAGGCGGGCAGTTTTCGCCAGGCGGCGGAGAACCTCGGCATGGACAACTCCGTAGTGAGTCGCGGCATCAAGCGGCTGGAAGAGAAGCTCGCCACCGTGCTGCTCAACCGCACCACTCGCCGAGTCAGCCTGACCGAGGAGGGGAGCTGGTTCTATCAGCGGGCGGTGAAAATTTTGACCGAGATGAGCGAGGCGGAGGGGCACCTGCTCAGCCGCAAGGAGCAGCCGGAGGGGATTCTGCGGGTCGATGCGGCTACCCCCTTTATCCTGCACCGGCTGGTGCCCATCATAGGCGAGTTTCGCCGCCGTTATCCCGGCATCGAGCTGCAACTGCACAGCTCGGAGGGTTTCATCAATCTGATGGAGCGGCGGGTGGACATGGCCATCCGGATCGGCGAGCTGACCGACTCTTCCCTGCGGGCCTTGCCGCTCGGCCACTCGCGGCTGCGGTTGCTGGCATCGCCCGCTTACCTGAGCGAGCGCGGCACCCCGCGCCAGCCGGCGGATCTGCTGGCTGGCCACGAGCTGCTGGGCTTTTTGCACCCCGATCACCTCAACCACTGGCCGCTGCTCAGTGCCGAGCAGGGGGATCGCTTCGCCATCACCCCCAGCCTGCGGGCCAGCAGTGGCGAGACCTTGCGTCAGCTGGCGCTGGCGGGGCAGGGGATCGTCTGCCTGTCGGACTTCATGACAGGGCCGGATCGGGCCAGCGGGGCCCTGGTGGAAGTGCTGGCCCGCAGCAACAGCGGCGCCTCGCGCCCCATCAATGCGGTGTTTTACTCCGATGCCCAGCGCGACATCCGGCTGCGGGTCTGGCTTGACTTTATCAAGGAGCAGCTCGGTAGCCATACCCTGTGATGGCGGCATGTTAAGGGCTGACACTCTTCCGGCGGCAGGGCGGGGGGTAAACTACTGGCGACTATCCATGACAAAAGGGTAGAGCCGACCGGCGTCCGCCAGAGGTGGTGAATGACCACTGTGGATGCCTGGTTGAATAAAGAAGAGGCCGACATCGCTGTCGGCCTCTTTGTATTTTCATCTCGGAAAGATGTCGGTTGTCCGATTAATCCTCTTCGGCCCAGCGGCGTGAACGCTCAACCGCTTTCTGCCAGCCGTGATAGAGCTTGTTGCGTTCTTCGTGGCTCATCTGCGGGATGAATTCACGATCCACGCTGAACTTGTCTTCCAGCTCGTCAGAGCTCTTCCAGAAGCCGACGGCCAGACCGGCCAGGAAGGCGGCGCCCATGGCGGTGGTCTCGATGCGGGTTGGACGCACCACAGGGGTGTGCATCATGTCGGACTGGAACTGCATCAGGAAGTCGTTGGCAACCGCGCCGCCGTCTACCTTGAGGGCTGCCAGCTTGATGCCGGAGTCCTGCTGCATGGCATCCAGCACATCACGGCTCTGGTAGGCGATGGATTCCAGTGCGGCACGAATGATGTGGTTGCGGTTGGCGCCACGGGTCAGGCCGACCATGGTGCCGCGAGCATAGGGATCCCAGTAGGGAGCGCCCAGACCGACGAAGGCCGGTACCAGATAGACGCCGTTGGTGTCACCCACCTTGGAGGCGAAGTAGTCGGTATCGCGGGCATCGTGGATGAGTTTCAGCTCGTCACGCAGCCACTGCACGGTAGCGCCGCCCATAAAGACAGCCCCTTCCAGCGCGTAGTTCACTTCCCCTTTCGGGCCGATGGCGACGGTAGTCAGCAGGCCGTTGTTGGAGCGAACCGGCTCTGTGCCCGTGTTCATCAGCAAGAAGCAGCCGGTACCGTAGGTGTTCTTGGCCATCCCTTTTTCGAAGCAGAGCTGGCCGAACAGGGCAGACTGCTGGTCACCGGCAATACCGGCGATGGGGATGCGGGAGCCGCCGCCACGGGTGGTGTAACCGTAGACTTCGGACGAGGGTTTGACCTCTGGCAGCATGGACATGGGGATACCCAGCTCGTCCAGCATCTTCTCGTCCCACTTCAGGTCGCGGATGTTGTAGAGCATGGTACGGGAGGCGTTGGTCGGGTCTGTGACGTGCACTTCGCCGTTGGTCATCTTCCACACCAGCCAGGTGTCTATGGTGCCGAACAGCAGTTCGCCGTTCATCGCCTTCTCGCGGGCTCCTTCGACGTTGTCGAGGATCCACTTCACCTTGGTGCCGGAGAAGTAGGCATCCAGCACCAGGCCGGTGTTCTCGCGCACATACTCTTCCAGGCCGCGGGCCTTGAGCTCTTCGCAGATGGCCGCGGTACGGCGGCACTGCCAGACAATGGCGTTGTAGATGGGTTTGCCGGTGGCCTTTTCCCATACCACTGTGGTTTCACGCTGGTTGGTGATGCCGATGGCGGCAATTTCTTCGCTGCGCAGGCCGGTCTTGGCCAGCACTTCGGTGAAGACGGAAGACTGGGTCGCCCAGATCTCCATGGGGTCGTGCTCTACCCAGCCCGCTTTCGGGTAGTGCTGGGTGAATTCGCGCTGGGAGGTGCCGACGATGTTGGCATCCTGGTCAAACACGATGGCGCGGGAAGAGGTAGTACCCTGGTCCAGAGCGACGACATATTTTTTTTCAGCAGACATGATGTTCTCCACGTTTTTATTTTCCACGTTGTTACACGTTGGGGAGGGCCGCTCTTATGCGGCGGCCTCTTCTTTGGCGGTTTGGGCAGCTTGCTCGGTGGCGGCAACACGGTTGCCAGGCACACAGGGAGCCAACACTTTCACATACAGGGCGGTACCAAGCTGGGCACCGACGATGGGGCCAAGGATGGGCACCCAGAAGTAGGGGTTGTCACGACCACCTGTCATGGCCACGTCACCCCAGCCTGCCAGGAAGGCAAACAGTTTGGGGCCGAAATCACGGGCCGGGTTCATGGCAAAACCGGTTAACGGGCCGAGGGAGGCGCCGATCACGGCGATCAGGATACCGATCAGCAGGGCGGCGGCGAAGCCTTTGGGGGCGCCGTTGTTGTTGTCACCCAGCGCCATGATGCCCAGCATCAGGACGGCGGTGATCACCAGCTCGACCGCGAAGGCTTGCATGTTGTTCAGCAGGGCGTTCGGGTAGGTGGAGAAGATGCCGGCGGTGCCGAGGCTCTCGACGCTGCCGCGCACCACGTTGTGGGTCACTTCCCACTGGGTGAACAGGCCGCCGTAGAGGAAGTAGACAAGGGCGGCGAAGCAGAAGGCGCCTGCGACCTGCGCGATGATGTAGGGCACCACTTTACGCTTGTCGAACCCGCAGAAGGTCATCAGCGCCAGGGTCACGGCCGGGTTCAGGTGGGCACCTGAAATACCGCCGGTCACGTAGATGGCGATGGCGACACCCAGACCCCAGGTAATGGATATTTCCCATTGTCCGAAGTTGGCACCGGCCAGCACCAGGGCGGCCACACAACCGACGCCGAAAAATATCAGCAGGCCGGTTCCGATAAACTCGGCGATGCACTCGCCAAGCAGGGTATTGGGTCTTTGTATGCTCATACTTTTATTCCTTATATCCACCCAGAGTAGGTTTGATGTTCCGTTTTGTTGTTTTTTCAGTCCCATTATTGCGTCCGAAAACGTTTTTTCTTGTTTTTTGAGCTGACGCAAACGTTATGCTCGTTTGCGCTCGTTATCGGACGAGAGAGAAAATAAACCTAAATCGAACATTCACCACGCCCTCCCCGCAGGAAATGTGGACAAGATCCCACTCATTGCTAAGAAAATGTGACGGAAAGCAAGTTGCAACAGTGGTTATACCACTTAGTGGGTAGCTGAAAGCCTTGCTATACAAGGGATTGCGGCTGATGAGTGACTACTCACTTGGTACTTTCTTTTGTAATAAAACTGCAATATTTGAGCCTCCATCACAGATTAAATGTTCACATGTGAGCACAATAGGCTCGCTTTCGAATCAGGACTCCTCTGGTTGGTCAGCATGGACAGGGCACCCTCAACCGCCCACAACAACAATAAGGAAGCAGAACATGCTTAGTCTCTTCAGGCCTGCACCACACATAGACAGGCTCCCGGCCGACAAGGTCGATCCCTTCTACAAACGCATGCGTTGGCAGGTGTTTTTCGGGATCTTCTTCGGTTATGCCGGTTACTACCTGGTACGGAAAAACTTCAGTCTGGCGATGCCTTACCTGATCGAACAGGGATTCTCCCGCGGTGACCTGGGCCTGGCCCTGTCCGGGGTTTCCATTGCGTATGGTCTGTCCAAGTTCCTGATGGGGAACGTGTCTGACCGATCCAACGCCCGCTACTTCCTCTCTGCCGGTCTGCTGTTGTCGGCCGGCATCATGTTCATGATGGGGACTGTGCACTGGGCTACTTCCAGCATCGCCATCATGTTCGTGCTCTTGTTCCTGAACGGTTGGGTACAAGGCATGGGCTGGCCACCCTGCGGTCGCACCATGGTGCACTGGTGGTCACAGAAAGAGCGTGGCGAAGTGGTCGCGGTCTGGAACGTGGCGCACAACGTCGGCGGCGGCATGATAGGTCCGCTGTTCATCCTCGGGATGGGCTGGTTCAATGACTGGCGCAGTGCCTTCTATGTGCCGGCTGCTGCTGCTGCCGCCATTGCGGTGATCGCCTTCTTCGTGATGCGTGATACCCCGCAATCCGTGGGTCTGCCGCCCATCGAGGAGTACAAGGACGACTATCCGAAGGACTATGACGCCAGCCACGAGAAGGAGTTTTCCGCCAAGGAGATCTTCGTCAAGTACGTGCTGCACAACAAGCTGCTGTGGTACATCGCCATTGCCAACGCCTTCGTTTACCTCATTCGTTATGGTGTGCTGGACTGGGCTCCGACCTACCTGAAAGAGGCCAAGGATTTCAGCGTCGACAACTCCTCCTGGGCCTATTTCCTGTACGAGTGGGCCGGTATTCCGGGCACCCTGCTGTGCGGCTGGATCTCGGACAAGATGTTCCAGGGCCGCCGTGCCCCGGCCGGTATCCTGTTCATGGTGCTGGTGACAGTCGCTGTGCTGGTTTATTGGTTCAACCCGGCTGGCAACCCCACCATCGACATGATGGCGCTGGTGGCCATCGGCTTCCTGATCTACGGCCCTGTCATGCTGATCGGTCTGTATGCGCTGGAGCTGGCACCCAAGAAGGCAGCCGGTACCGCGGCAGGCTTCACCGGGCTGTTCGGTTATCTGGGTGGTGCCGTGGCGGCCAACGCCATGCTGGGCTATACCGTTGACCACTTCGGCTGGGATGGTGGCTTCATGGTGCTGACCGCGTCTTGCGTGATCTCCATCATACTGCTGGCCATGACCCTCAAGCATGAGAACATCGCCGTCGCTGCCAAGAAGGCGGCTGCCGATAAGGCATAAAACGTGATCCTGCCCTTATCGATCCGAAAAGGGATCAGGTAAACTGCCAAAGGCCCCGCATCTGCCGGGGCCTTTTTTCGTCTCATCATCGGAGTTCAAGCGTGAAGCAAACCCAACGACATCTGGAGATACTGGACGTCCTGACGCGGCAGGGCTTTGTCTCGACGGAGGATCTGGTGACCCACTTTGACGTCAGTCCCCAGACCATTCGCCGTGATCTGAACGATCTCGCCGAACAGAACAAGATCCGGCGCCATCATGGCGGTGCCTCCCTGCATTCGAGTACCGTCAATACCGCCTACAGCGCCCGCAAAGTGATGCAACTCAAGGAGAAAGAGCGCATCGCCCGCGAAGTGGCGGCCAACATTCCCGACGGCTCATCGCTCTTTATCGACATTGGCACCACCACAGAAGCCATCGCCCGCGCCCTGCTCGATCACCGCGAGCTTCGGGTGGTCACCAACAACCTCAACGTGGCCAGCATTCTCACCGCCAAGGATGACTTCACCGTCATCATCGCCGGTGGCGAGATCCGCAACCGGGATGGCGGCATAGTGGGGGAGGCGACCCGCGACTTCATCGGCCAGTTCCGCATGGACTACGGTGTAATCGGCATCTCGGGCATCGACAACGACGGCTCTCTGCTCGATTTTGACTACCACGAGGTGAAGATTGCCCAAGCCATCATAGCCCACTCCCGTCAGGTGTTTCTGGCCGCCGACCACACCAAGTTTGGCCGCAATGCCATGGTCAATCTGGGCAACCTCAACCAGATCCACGCCCTGTTCACCGATCAGGAGCCGCCCGAGAAGCTGATGCGGCTGATGTCCCAGCATCAGATCGAGTGCCACATCTGCTGAGTCGCCGTTAGCCCCTATCTGGCATCAGGCCGCCGCACAGGCGGCCGCTTCTTTGCCGCTTTATCCCCTCTGCTTACACCCCCTTCGCTTGTTCCTTAATGCCCCTGGGCATGAGCGCGATCTCGCGCACGCTTTTTTGCCCGCCCCCTTGCTGACGTCCTGATCACCGACTGGCAGCATTTTTAGCATTGCCAAAACAATCGCGATCACATTTTCTCCATAAAATGTTCGTTTATCATTTTTTCATGCTCTAATATGAGCGAAATCAAACATTGCTGTCATGGCAACACAAAATAAGAAAGAGTAGGTGAACATGAGCGAACATTATGATCTGGTCGTCGTTGGCGGCGGCATCAATGGGGTGGGCATTGCGGCTGATGCAGCGGGTCGGGGTCTGAAGGTTGCCCTGTTCGAGGCACAGGATCTCGCCTCTGCCACCTCCTCCAATTCCAGCAAGCTGATCCACGGTGGCTTGCGTTACCTCGAACATTACGAATTCCGGCTGGTGAAAGAGGCGCTGGCGGAGCGGGAAGTGCTGCTCGGCATGGCTCCCCACATCGCCCGTCCCATGCGCTTTCGGCTGCCCCATCGCCCGCATCTGCGCCCGGCCTGGATGATCCGCGCCGGTCTCTTCCTGTATGACAACCTGGCCAAGCGCGACAAGCTCAAGGGCAGCTGCGGCGTGCGCTTCCTGCCGCAAGACGGTCTCAAGAGCGGCATCAACAAGGGCTTCGAATACTCGGATGCCTGGGTCGATGACGCCCGCCTGGTGGTGCTCAACGCCATGATGGCTCGTGATAAAGGGGCCGAGGTGCAGACTCGCACCCGCTGCATCAAGGCGGTGCGCGGCTCCAAGCACTGGACCCTGACCCTGGAGCGGGAAGGGGGCGAGCAGTTCACCGTCACCTGCCGTGGTCTGGTCAATGCGGCCGGCCCCTGGGTCAAGACCTTCTATGACGAGAGCCTGCACGAGAAATCTCCCCGTGGCATCCGCCTCATCAAGGGCAGCCACATCATAGTGCCGCGCATCCATGAGCGCGAAGAGGCCTATATCCTGCAAAACGAGGACAACCGCATCGTCTTCGTCATCCCCTATCAGCAGGACTACTCCCTCATCGGCACCACGGATGTGGAGCATCACGGCAGCCCGCGCGAAGCCAAGATCAGCGACGCCGAGATCAACTACCTGTGCAAGGTGGTCAACGCCCACTTCACCCGCCAGATAGCGCCCAAAGAGGTCATCTGGACCTATGCCGGCGTGCGCCCGCTGTGTGATGACGAATCCGATTCACCGCAGGCGGTGACCCGCGACTACACGTTGGAGCTCTCCGGCGAATCCGACGGTGCGCCGCTCCTGTCCGTGTTTGGCGGCAAGCTCACCACTTATCGCAAGCTGGCCCAGGCCGCCTGCAACAAGCTCAAGCCCTGGTTCAGCCAGATGGGCGAGGATTGGACCGCCACCAGCCGTCTGCCCGGTGGCGAATTTGATTGCTCCACTACCGAGCTGGCGCGCGCTTATATGCTCGAATTCGACTGGCTGGATGAGCGCAATGCCCGTCGCATCGCCGAGGCCTATGGCAGCCACGCCCGCCTCTGGTTGCACGAGGAGCGCGGCCAGCACTTTGGGGCCGGTCTGTACGAGTCGGAAGTGCGTTATCTGATGAGCCGCGAGTGGGCCCATTCGATGGAAGATATATTGTGGCGCCGCAGCAAGCTGGGGTTGCGCCTGTCTCAGCCTGAGCAGCAGCAACTGCACGCCTGGCTGGAGCAACACCAGCACGCCCTGCCCAAGGCCAGCTGATGAAGAAGCGGGCGGCCCCTTGGCCGCCCGTCGTCAAAATGCAATAAACCTCTGCTATAACAAACACCTACACCAAATAAACAATAACAAAGAGCACCTCGCATGAAAAAAATCTCTCTCTCCCTGATTGCCCTTGGCCTGGGGGCCGCCCTCGCATTGCCCGCTCTTGCTGCCGACGAAGGCAAGATAGTGATCGCCCACCGTGGCGCTTCTGGCTATCTGCCCGAGCACACCCTGGAATCCAAGGCGCTGGCCTATGGCATGGGGGCCGACTATCTGGAGCAGGATCTGGTGATGACCAAGGATGACCAGCTGGTGGTGATGCACGATCACTTCCTCGATGGCATTACGGACGTGGCCGAGCGCTTCCCCGGCCGTGCTCGCCCGGACGGTCGTTACTATGTGGTGGACTTCACCCTGGACGAGGTGCGCTCCCTGCGCATGACGGAGCCGTTCCAGCTGGTGAATGGCAAGCAGGTACCGGTCTATCCGGCCCGCTTCCCGCTGTGGAAGTCCAGCTTCAAGATCCACACCTTCCAGGAAGAGATAGAGATGATCCAGGGGCTCAACAAGAGCACCGGCAAGAACATAGGTATCTATCCGGAGATCAAGGCCCCCTGGCTATTCCGCCATGAAGGCAAGGACATCTCCAAGGCGGTGCTCACTGTGCTCAAGGAGTACGGCTACACAGGGAAGGATGACAAGGTCTACCTGCAGTGCTTCGATGCCGACGAGCTCAAGCGCATCAACAGCGAGCTGATGCCTGCCTTAGGGATGGACTTGAAACTGGTGCAGCTGATGGCCGAGACCGACTGGAACGAGACCATGGTCTATGACGCCAAGGGCAAGGCAACCCCTTACAACTATGACTGGATGTTCAAGCCGGGCGCCATGAAGACCATAGCCGGCTACGCGGAAGGGATAGGCCCCTGGAAGCCGATGATAGTCACGGAGCCGGGTACCTTGGGCAAACCTGTGTTTACCAATATGGTGAAAGAGGCCCACGCCGCCGGTCTCAAGGTGCATCCTTATACCTTCCGTCAGGATGAGGGGCAGATCCCGGCCTATGCCAAGGACTTCAGCGATCTGCTCAACATCTTCCTCTATCAGGCCGATGTGGACGGGGTGTTCAGCGACTTCCCGGACAAGGCGGTTGACGCCATCAAGGCACACGGCAAATCATAAAAGAAGAGCAACACGGGAACGCAAGCGGGGCCAGGTGCCCCGCTTTTTTTATAAAATGGAGGCAAGCACTGGGGTGGGATTGTGGTCGAGCAGCGCTGACGGCAGTATTGGGGTGTAACTATATGTTTACGTTTTTGTCGGGTCAGGGACTCTTTACCCGCTACTTTCTGGCTGTTCAGGTCGCCAACCTGGTCGTTTATCCACCTATCAGACAGTTAATCCGCTAGTTTCACTTGATTGTTTGTTTTTCCTTGGTAAGGTGAGGGCGGTTGCGTAACAAAGTGCTGACTTGTGTAAATAAAATAATACACTCAGTGCAATTGGCTTAAATACTGTAGAGAGAATGAGAAAATGCAAAGAGACCCCCTGAACAACATCCATATCCAGTCCGAACAAGTGATGATCACGCCTGCCCAGCTCAAGGAGAAGCTACCCATCTCCGACCAGGCGCTGGCATTCGTGCAAGGGGCCCGTACCACCATCGCCGACATCATCCACCGTCGTGATCACCGCCTGCTGGTGATCTGTGGACCCTGTTCCATCCACGACATGGACGCCGCCAAAGAGTACGCAACCAGACTCAAAGCGCTGCATGATGCCTACCAGGATTCTCTCTACATTGTCATGCGGGTCTACTTTGAGAAGCCGCGCACCACGGTCGGCTGGAAAGGCTTTATCAACGACCCGAATCTGGATGGCACCTTCGATGTGGAGCTGGGGCTGCACCGCGCCCGCGAGCTGCTCTGCTGGCTGGCGGAGCTGGAGTTGCCGCTGGCGACCGAGGCGCTCGATCCCATCAGCCCGCAATATCTGGCGGAGCTCTTTTCCTGGTCGGCCATCGGCGCCCGTACCACAGAATCCCAGACCCACAGGGAGATGGCGTCCGGCCTCTCCATGCCGGTGGGCTTCAAGAACGGCACAGACGGCAACCTGGGTACCGCCATCAATGCACTGCAGGCGGCCTCCAGCCCCCATGCCTTCATGGGGATCAACCAGCAGGGCCAGGTTGCCTTGTTGCAGACCCAGGGCAACCCGGATGGCCACGTGATCCTGCGCGGCGGCAAGCACCCGAACTACGACTCGGTCAATGTGTCGCTGGCGGAAGAGGCGCTGGAAAAGGCGGGCCTGCTGCCCGGTCTGGTGGTGGATTGCAGTCACGGCAACTCCAGCAAGGATCACCGCTTGCAGCCCAAGGTGGCCGACAACGTCATCCACCAGATCCAGGAGGGCAACCGCTCCATCATAGGGGTGATGCTCGAATCCAACCTATTCGAGGGCAACCAGTCCAGCGAGCAGCCCAAGGAGCAGATGCGCTACGGCGTCTCCATCACCGATGCTTGCATCGATTGGGATAGCACAGCCGCTCTGCTGGAGCGATGCCATCGCGAGCTGGCGGTGCCGCTCAAGGGCAGAACTGCACGGTAAGCCGTGGTATCTTGTCGTAACTGATTGAACCATATAGGTATCACTGCCCACGCAGTGATACCTTGTTGCCTCTTGAATAACAGGGCGCCGCCGCCAGCGGCGCCAGCAGGGACTGGATATGGCTGAAGAGTTGAATGCCCTCAGGGACAAGATTGATGCGGTGGACAGACAGCTGATCGATCTGCTGGCCGCACGACTGGCTCTGGTGGGGGAAGTGGGTGAGGTGAAGAGCCGCCACGGCCTGCCCATCTATGCACCGGACAGGGAGGCAAGCATGCTGGCCCGCCGCCGGACCGAGGCCGAACTGCTGGGAGTGCCCGGCGATCTCATCGAGGATGTGCTGCGCCGGGTGATGCGCGAATCCTACATCCTCGAATCGGCCAGCGAAAAAGATAACCACTTCAAATGCATGAAGCCGGATCTTGGCAAAGTGGTCATCATAGGCGGACTGGGTCAACTTGGCCGCTTGTTCGGCCACATGTTCGGCCTATCCGGCTACCGGGTCGAGACCCTAGAACAAGCAGACTGGCCAAGGGCTGAAGCCATCCTGGCCGATGCGGGTCTGGTGATGGTGGCGGTGCCTATCGATATCACCTGCCAGATCATCGATCGCCTCGGCAACTTGCCCGCCGATTGCCTGCTGGTGGACGTCACCAGCGTCAAGAGCGAGCCGCTTGCCCATATGTTGGCGGTACACCCGGGGCCCGTGCTGGGGCTGCACCCCATGTTCGGCCCGGATGTGGCGAGCCTCGCCAAGCAGGTGATCGTTTGCTGTCAGGGCCGTGATGCGGCCGCCAGTCAGTGGCTGCTGGATCAGATGACCATCTGGGGCGCCCGTTTGCAGCAGGTGGAAGCCAAGGCTCACGACGAGGCCATGACCCTCATCCAGGCGCTGCGCCACTTCGCTACCTTCGCCTACGGCTGGCACCTGTCGCGGGAGCAGGCCAACATCGACCGCTTGCTCACCCTGAGCTCTCCCATCTACCGGCTGGAGCTGGCCATGGTGGGGCGGCTGTTTGCCCAGGATCCTGAGCTCTATGCCGACATCATATTGTCGTCACCGCAGAATCTGGCGATGATCCGTCGCTACTACCAGAACTTTGGTGAGGTGCTGGGGCTGCTGGAGCAGGGGGACAGGGCCGGCTTTATCGATGCCTTCTCGCAGGTATCTGGCTTCTTTGGCGAGCATGCCGACGAGTTCCTGCGCGAGAGCCGCACGCTGCTGGCCCAGGCCAACGACCGCCGCCAGCACGGCTGATGCGATTGCACATAAGCATCATAAAAAAGGGGCCTGTTCGGCCCCTTTTCTGTCTGTGCTATCCGGCCCGAGGTTACTCGGGCTGCGGCAGGCGCAGATCGGCTCCATCCCAACCGAGCGGCAAGGTCAGCAGCTGATCGATCAGCTCCCGGCGATCGGATTTCTCCAGATAGGCGAGGTAGAGCGGACGACTGAGCGGCTGGCCTCCCTCCACCAGATGCAGCTGTCCCTGCTCCAGGAAAGGGCTCACCATGCGCCGTGGCAGATAGGCGGCGCCACCATTGGCCAGCACGAACTGCAGCGCCATGTTGGCGGAGCTCGAGTGCAGCACAGGGGTCTTTTGCAGGCTTTGCAAGCGGCTGGGCTGCGGCTCGAAGCTGGTGCCCCAGTCGAGGTGAATGTGGGGCATTTGCATCAGGCTGTCGGCGTTGGCGGCAGCATCCCGGCTCACCAGCTCGAACACCAGCTCACCGATGGGGTGCAGGGCTATCTCGTCGATCTTGGTCGGCTCGGAGAGCAGCGCGAGATCGAGAGAGCGCTCCAGCAACTGGCGGCACAGGTGCTCGCGGGAAGCGGTTTCGAGCCGCACCGCGAGGCCGGGGGCCAGCGCATAGACATGGTTGAGCCAGTCGTTGAAATCGAGCTCCCAAAACACGGCGGGCGCACCTATGGCGAGTTGCTGGCTGAAACCGGGGGAGAGGGCCACATCCTGCCTGGCGCGGCCCAGGGTATGCAAGATGGCGTCTGCATAGGGCAGCAGACGCTCACCGGAGGCGGTCAGGCGAATGTTGTTGCGATGGCGGGCAAACAGACTGACCCCGAGTTGCTGCTCGAGCTGGCGGATCCGAAAGCTCACCGCCGACTGGGTCAGGTAGAGATTCTCAGCCGCCCGGCCAAAGTGCCGGGTCTTGCTGACCTCGATAAAGGTCCGAAGCAGTTCGGTATCCATTAATCGATGGACTCGTCGCTGCCGCCGCCACTGCCACCTTCAAACCCGCCACCACCGGTTTCCTCGTTGGCGCCACCCGCGACAGTGCACAGACGATGCACGCGCTTGGGACCTATCACCTTCAGATACTTGAACCACACCTTGGCGTGGGGGTTGCTGCCGGCGGCGCCGGATTTGATCTGTTCGAGAAAGGCGCTTTCTATGTCATCGCGCGGCGTCAGGTTGCCCTGATAGAGCGCCAGCATGGCGGTGCCGTATTTTTCCAGACTGTCCGCTTCGGCCACAGTGAATTCGCCACTGCGACGCAGGCCACGGGGAAAATGTTTGAAGTCGTTGAAACGCTTGTCGGATTCGAAGCTCATAGTGCTCTTTTTCTGGTTAGTTTGACCTTTGCGGGCAAGTATCATCAGGCCGTCGCAGAGTGCAAAATCAATTTTTTCACTATATGGATAAATCTCTTTCATCGAAAGTGATTTCGCCATGATCCAGTGGGTATTCAGGGGAGGCAGGAGCAAAAAAGCGAGAAAAAAAGCGGAGTTATGTCAGGTTCTGTAAAGGTTTGGCACGCGGCGCAGACGATTTCTGGCCAAAAATAAAGCGCCATTCGGCGCTCTATTTTACATCAATCATGAACCAAAGCGGGAGGTTTGGTCTCGATGGAGACTTACTCTATCATGGCCGGCTGGGCCAGGTTGTCGGCACGCCACAGACGGTAGCGCACTTCATATTCCTGCGGGACGTAGAGCACGAACGGCAGCTTGGAGTTGTAGTTCACGAAGAAGCCCTGACCGTAGATCTGGACGAAGGTCTCTTTCTTCTGGCCATCCGGGCAGGCCATCAGGGTGCTGATGGGATCGGACACCTTGCCGAGCATCAGGTAGTTGTAGCCCCAGCCCTTGAGGCTGTGCTGTTCCAGATTGCCGGCGAAGCGCGGCACATTGCAATCGACCATCATTTTCTTGCCGACCTGCAGCTCGACCATCATGTCGGCTTCGTTCTCGACTTCCGGCAGGCGGATCACGACACGTTCCTGGTTTACTTCGGCAGCCGGGAACATGCTGATATCAAATTTTTTCGGTTCGGCGGCGAAGGCATTGCCGCCCAGCAACAAGGCGCCCAGCAGGCTAAAACGCAATACGGTTTTCATCTGTACCTCATGGGGTTGGTCCAACGCCGCTAGACTAACCGCTCTGCCCGTTTCATGCCAGCGATCTGCTATGTAAAAACTGCGTAAAATGATGCAGATCCGGCACACCATGACGTGTTCTGGCTATTTTCTGACAGGGTGCAGATCTGCCGAACGACAGGCCGGGCGGCAAACTCGGGTGGCCAGTGGAGAGCCGGTGTTCATCGGGATCCCCTGGCCACCCGGCTCAATCAGCGCACCAGTAGCACCTGCTTGGCCCAGGCACCGGGCGCCCGCATGCCAACGGAGCCACTGGTGATATCCAGATAGGCGACTCTCTTGCTGGCCGGCACCGAGGTCGAGGACCAGAGATAGACGTAACCGTCGTTCACCTCTTTCCCTTCACCCGCCATGGCGCGGGGGAATAGGGTCTCGTTCAGCGCAGGTTTGTAGCAGGCGGACTCCAGCACGCTGGTCAGCTCCTTGATGGTGGGCAGGCGCCAATCCCGGTAGCCGCCAAAGCCGTACAGGGCATGGCTCGGTTCGGTGCGGATCCGCTCTGCCGTCAGCAGGGCCTGCTGCCAGTAAAGCCGGGTTGGCTCGCCGCTGCAGCTCTGGTCGCGCCAGGTCTGGCCGAGCTGGCAGCGCATCCAGGTCAGGCCCGTGCTCCTGTCCGTGACTGTGCCGTTGCCGCGATCGATGAAGCGGGCGGTGGGGCTGGTTCTGGGCATGGTGTCGTCGCAGATGGCGGTGGCCAGGGCGAGAGGGCTGCCGAGGGTCAGCAGCAGGGTCAGCATCAATCGGTTCATCGGGTTACCTCCGCCACCAGTCGCAGTTGCAGACCGTTGGCATCATCGCTGTTTTGAACTGTGGTGGCGTAGTCGGTACCGGCGTCATCGCCGAGGAAGATATGGGCGATGGCGCTCAGGGGGGCGCTCTCCAGCCGACGGGACGGGGTCAGGGTCTGGCTCCAGTAGTAGCCGCTGAAATCCTTGGTGGTGGTGCCGACATCGGGGAAGTAGCGCACATCCATGGTGACCAGCTGGCCATACTGGCGGGCGAGCGAGCCGTAATGTTGCAGGCTCATCAGCTCGCGCGAGTGGGGCATGCGCCAGCTGGTGATACCGCACAGTTGCTGGGCGTTGAGCCACTGGCGATATTGCTCTGTGGTGCAGATGGCCTCGCCTTGCGGGCAGGCGTAGTCAAGCTCCTGCTGGGTGGGGTGATAGTCGCCAAGCTCCCAGGCGAAGGTGCGATGCAGATCGCGTGGGCTCTTTGCATCATTCAGCTTCCTCTCCCAGATGAGGCCTGTGTTGAGGTCTTCCACACACTCCCAGGCGGGGGCGTCATCCGGCAGGGGCTGGCCCTTGCCATCCAGCTTGCGATAGCGCAGGGGGGCCTTGTTCAGGCTGGCTTCCTGGCCCGGGTGGTCGGCGGGCTCCTCGGTGAGCAGGTAGTCGACGCCATCCGTGTAGGTAGTGACGCCGCTGCCGGTGATCAGGGGATGGGAATATTGCTGTTGCAGCAGGCGGGAGACGCTTTCCTGCAGGCTGGTCAGCTCGCCGTGCTGGGCGAAGTGGCTGGCCAGCTCGGGCAGCAGGCTGCCGAGGGCCGGCCACACCACGGCTTGCAGGAGGACGGGCGAAATGCCCTGTATCCCCGGCTCGGCATCGATCACCGCTAGCAGCAGTTGCCCCAGCGCCAGGTTGAAGTCGGCCAGTTGCGACAGGGCAGCCAGCCCCTGGCCTGGTTGCAGCGGCACCAGCGCGGTTAGCATCTCGTCGAGTGCCTGTTTGGGCGGATGTCCCTCGGCGATGCGGCTTTGCAGCAAGGTGCTGAGCAGGCCGGGGGTCAGGGTCTGGCCATCCACTCGGGCGGCCGGGTGCAGCAGCGCAGGCGCTGCCGGGTTGGTTGGCAGGAACAGCAGCGGACTGGTCAGCAGGGCGGGGGAGGTGCCGCTCAGCTGACGGGCACCGGCTACGCCGCTGACGCTGGGCTCCCCCTCGTCACAGCGGGTGTTCTGGTTGAGATTGACGCACAGGGTGCCACTCTCGGGCAGATTGACGTTCAGGGTATAGGCAGGTGCCGCCAGCGGCGCCTCATCCGAGCCGCCGCCACCGCAGGCGGTGAGCAGGGGGGCCAGCAGGCAGGCCAGGCGGGAATAGGTTGGATTCATCTCTTGTCCTTGGGAAGGGGCCAGGGCCCCTTCTTCTTATATATGGGGGGTTACTCAGCAGCGCTGGCGAAGGCGGCGCCAGATCGCCAGCGGCAGCAGCCAGAGCAGGTTGGCCGCACCGCCGCCACTGCTGTCGTCCACCTGGAAGTGGATGATGCCGTCATCCGGCGGGGCTATGGGTTCACCACACTGGGCGCCGGTGCGCTGGCTGATGCTCCAGCCATTGATGCGGCCCTGATGCCCGGGTTTGCTGTCCACCACTTCCAGTGTCCATCTGCCGGCCAGCGGCTCTCCCAGCAAGGGAGTGAAGGGTTGCAGGGGCTGCAGCTCGGTAGGGAAGACACCTTTCAACCGTGGCAGTGGGCTGTAGCCCTTGTCCCAGATCTGGATGCGGGTGCCGGAGGGGGAGTTGAGCCAGATCTCCAGCTCATCCAGGGCGTCGTGTTGCAGATCCAGGGTCAGTTGCAACTGCTCGCTCACTTTGGCGTGGGTCTTCTCCAACTGCAGGCTGGCTTGGCTCAAACCGCGTACTTCCTCGCTCTGGGCATCGCTGAGGAGCAGCGGCTGGCCAGTGGCGCGGCTGATGATGGGCGTGCCTATGGGCAGGCTCAGTGGCTGCTGCCACTGGCGCTCGGTCGGACTGGTCCCCGTCATGACGAGGCTTATCGGCAGGCTCACCTCATCGCCGCAGGCCAGCGGGCTCTTGGCCAGCAGTCGCAGCGTGGTAGTGGTGCTGGCACCTGCCGCCAGTGTGGTGGCTTGCCATTGGTAGGGATCGGCCTGCAGCCCGGCGGGCAGGGTCAGGGTCAGCGCATTGAGGGTCACCGGCGCCGAGCCCTGATTGGTGAGTGTCACCTGTACGGATTGACGCTGTCCCAGCTCGATGGCGCTGCCCTCGGCCAGCGCGATATTGACCGGCGCCAGCAAGAGGCCGTGCTGACGGAAGGCTTGCTCCAGATGGCTGGCGTAGTGACGGGCCGGGTAGAGCCGCGCCGCCGTGTCCACAGTGATGCGGGCCAGCTGTGGCATGCGAATGGCCGGGCCCAGCCCGAAGTGGGATTCGATGATGACGCGGTCAAACTCGTCCCGGGCCCCTTCGCCATGCTCGGTCACCGACGCCAGCAGGGCCTGGAACAGCGGTGTGCCCCACAACTGATCGCCGTTGCTGCCGTTGATGGTGCGGTGGGCCGGATAGCTGTAGTCCGGGTGGTAGCGGGCCCGCAGATCATCCAGCTGGCGCGGGGTACGATCGGTGAAGCGTGCATCCCAGTTGAACACCATGGCCGGTTCGAATTGGCGACCCGCTTCGCTGCGCTGGCGGTGGCTGGCGGCCAGGTAGTCGCTGAAGCCCTCGCCGATGGCGCCCCAGTCTGCCTCTTCCCCGAGATCCGGCACTATGTGGTGCTGTACCGCATGGCCGAACTCGTGCCAGATCACCATGGGATCCTCGGCATCGGGCACGCCGCTGCGGCCCAGCTCCAGCCTGCGCTCGAACGGATCATAGAGGGAGTTGTCCTGATAGCCAGCCTCGGTGTCGATGTCGAGGGCCCCGGGGATGAGCCCGCTAAAGCCCAGCTTCTTGATGTGGCGCTGGGCCAAGTCAAGGTGGTAATAGGCGTTGATGTCGGCAAAGCCCCGATCGTCCCGGGTCAACCGGAATACTTGCGGGTCATCACTGCTGAAAGGTGCTGTATCGGGCTCCATGGCATCCACCACCCGGGCGTGAGGGCCGCTCAGCAGATAGCGTCCCCCTTGCAGTGTGACCGGCAGGGGAACTCTGTCCTGATAGGCTGCATCCGCCAGTACCAGTTCGTCGTGCCAGACCAGGCTGGCGTCTTGCAGCTGGGTGCGGGGATCCGGGTCGAATACTCGTGCTTCCACTTGGGTGTCGCCGGCGTCGGCTGTGCGGCTGGCCTGGGTGCTGGCCGCATCCATCCAGCGGCCCAGCTCCCGGCTGCCGTCGCAACTGGCGAACAGCTGTACATAGGTAGCCTTGGCGTTGCCTGCCTGGTGTTCGCGCACCCGCTGGCGCAGGGCGGGTACCAGGGTGTCGCCGTCGCGCCAGTACCAGACTTCGACTGCTCCCAGCGGGTCGATCTCGCTGCCCGCTGCCCGCAACTCTTCGATCAGAGGGGCCAGGTTGCCACCGGCATCACAGCCTGGCTCACTGGTCTGCAGGGGGCGGCTGTTGTGATAGAGGCGCCAGGGCTTGCCGGTCTTGTCGACGCTGACGGCGGCCTGGATGGTGGCCACCGGCAGGCCGTTGACCAGTTGGCGGAAGCTGTAGTGATGGCCGAGCAGGCTGGCCCTGTCGTAGTCGGAGGCGAGCGTCACGCCGAGGCGCTGTTCGAGCCACTGCTGCGGCGTCGTGGTAATGGGTTTTTCATCGACAAACTGCAACTCGGCCGCCAGCAGGGGCTGTGAGAGCAAGGTTGCCGCCAGCCAGAGGGCCAGGGAAGAGGGTTTCATGGTTTACTCCAACACAAAAATGAGAAAAGGATGCGCCATCAGCGGGTAACGCCAGCCAGGGTGAGCAGGAAGGCATATTCTCGCGCTGCCTGCTGCTGGGCCTTGCCGATACTGGCCTGGTGGCCGCTGTCGAGAGCCGTACTCAGCAGATAGGGGCCCGTGCCCGTGCTGTGCTCCCGCAGCCGGGCGACCCATTTGAGCGGCTCCCAGTAAGGCACCTGGCTGTCGTGCAGCCCGGCCGTCACATAAACCGGGGGATAGGGCTGCCGTTGCAGGCTGTCATAGGGGCTCAGGCGACGCATGGCAGCATAGTCGGCGGGAATGGCCGGATTGCCCCACTCGGCGTACTCCTGGCGGGTGAGCGGCAGTTCGGGATCGCTCATGGTGCCGAGCAGATCGACGAAGGGAACCTGCAACACGGCGCCGGCAAAGCGGGTTGGCGCCTGATTGAGTGCCGCCGCCACCAGCAGACCGCCGGCACTGCCGCCCATGGCGAACAGCCGGGCCGGATCGATGGCCGGATCCCGGGCCAGCGCCTCGGCCACGGTCAGGAAGTCGTCCACGCTGTGCTGTTTTTGCTGGCCGCGCCCAGCCAGATACCAGTCGTCTCCCAGCATGCCGCCGCCGCGCACGTGAGCGATGGCGTAGACAAAACCGCGATCCAGCAGGCTCAGCACCTGAGGCTGGTAGTAGGGGCGCATGGGGGTGCCATAGGCGCCGTAGCCGTAGAGCAGCAGCGCCTTGGGCTTGGTGATGTCGGTGCGCCACACCAGAGAGACGGGCACCTTGACCCCGTCCTTGCCCACCACCCAGCGTCGCTCGCTTCGGTAGGGGGAGGGGGTCTGCGCCTGGGCGCCAGCTTGCCACTGGCCGCTGGCCAGATTGAGCCAGCGCTGGTGCGGCGGCTCGGCCATCCCTTGCCGGCGGATCAGGATCTGCTGGCTGGCCGGGTCATGAGCGCCCTGGATCCAGGCCGTGCCAGCTCCCTCGGTGAGATGCACCCGCTGGCTGAGCTGGCCGCTTGAATCCAGCACATCGAGCCAGTCGTCCCCTGCCTTGCGGTATTGCAGGACCGTATGGTCGGCAAACAGGCGCCACTTCTCTAGGCTCCTGTCCTCGCCGGACCAGAGGGGTTGCCAGTGCCCCTCGGCCACCTGTGTCAGACTGGTCACCTGATAAAGGCCGAGGGCACCATCTTTGTTGCTCTTGATGAGCACTCGCTCCCCCTGGGTATCCAGGTAGTACTCGACACCGGCCTGACGGGCCTTGAGCAGAGAGGGGGTCCCCTCGTCCAGCAGATATTGCTCCGAGCTGTCGTGGTTGTTGCTCTGCAGCAGCAGGTGGCGTTTGTCCGTGGTGCCATAGAGGCTGAGCAGCCAGGCCGGGTCGGCCTCTTGATGTACTAGCCGCTCCTTGCCATCCTGCCAGGTCCACAGCTGCCATGGGCGCAGGGTGCGGCGCTCGTTGGCAAGGGTGTAGAGGGTCTTGCCGTCCAGGCTCCAGAGCAGATCGGCGGCCCTGTGCGCCAGAGTGGTCAGGGTCTTGCCGCTATCCAGATCCAGCAGGGTGATGTGGTAGTCCAGATCGCCACGCAGATCTTCGGCCAGGGCCAGCCAGCGTCCGTTCGGGTGCAGTGCCCAGCCGGCGAGCTCGTAATAGCCGCTCGCCGGTTGACGCGGCGCCAGTCGCTGACGGGGCTGCGCCTTGTCATCAGCCCGTTGCCACAGGCTGCCGTCTGCCTCCATCCTCCACTGGCTGCCCGCTTCAGTGTGCCACTCGGCGGGCATGGGCTCGCCGCGCGGCTGTGTCTGCCACTCGGCTTGCAGCGTCTGCTCCAGCGGCCGCTGGGCGGCGAGCTGCTGCTCGGTCCAGCGGTTCTGCTCGGCCAGCATGGCCAGCAGGGCGGGATCCTGGCGGCTGTCGTCACGCCAGCCGCCATAGGGATCCCACCGCGCTACCTTGCCCTTCATCAGCAGGGGACGCTTGGCAATGGCTGGCGCGCTCTGTGGCGCCGTGGTGGTTGCCGTCATGCCCGCGGCCTCGGTGGGGGAGGCCGCCACCGGATTTGCCAGCAGAGCCGTCATTATCAATAGCGCGTGCATCAGATCCCCACGAAGGTGTAGCGCAGGCTGGCGCTCAGGTAGCGGCCCGTCTGGGTGTAGAGTCCCGCATCGCTGCCCGCTTCCTGCCCGGCTACATCCTGATAGCGGGTGTAACGGGTATCGAGCAGGTTATCGAGCTTGAGGTTGGCCTTGAGGGCGTCTGTGATCTGCCAGTCGGCGGTCAGGGCGAAGCTGAGCCAGCCGGCACTCTTCATGCACTCGCTCTGCTGCTGGGTCAGGCTGTTGCCGCAAGTGGGCACCCGGCTCATGGCGGCGGCATAATCGGCTTGCAGCCCCAGGCTCCAGTCGTTGGCCTGATAGCTGAGGCGGGTATTGCCCTCCAGCGGGGTCAGGTTGCGCGGTGACTCGCCCTGGCTGTCCTTGCCATCCACCCAGCCGAACTTGGTGGCCAGTTCCCACTGCTGGGTCAGCCAGTAGCTGGCGGCGATCTCGGCGCCCCAGGTCTCGGACTTGGCCACGTTGCGGTATTGACGCAGCATGACGCCGTCCCGCAGACGGAAGCCCACCTGGCGCCAGTCGACGAAGTTGTAGTAGCGGTTGTAGAAGAGGGCCGGCTTGATGCTCCACTCATCCCCTTCACCGCTCACACCCCACTCGAAGCTGTGGCTGGTCTCCTCCTTGAGGTCCGGGTTGGCGATGATCTCGAACGGTGGCAGGGCAAAGTAGTGGGGAATATTGCCGTACACCTTGTCGTAGGAGGGGGCACGAAAACCGTTGGCATAGCTGAGCCAGCTGCGCCACTGATCGTTGAAACGGTAGCTGGTGGCCAGACTCGGGGAGAGGTGCCAGCTGTGGTTGCTGGCACCCTTGCCATCTTGCGGGCTCAGCCACTGGTGATCCATGCGCAGTGTGGGGGTGAATTGCCACTGGCCAAGGCTCGCCACATCCCCCAGCCAGATGCCGGCGCGGTCCGTGCGGGCACTGCTGAAGGGGGCGGATTGGCCGGGCTGGGGAATGCCCGCCTCCAGCGTCAGCTTGTTGACCGGCCGCTCGTGGCTTGCGCGCTCCAGTTCGACACCATAGCTCAGCTGGTGTTCGATGGCGCCGGTTGTCAGATCGCGGCGAATGTCCAGCTCGCTGCCGATCAGATCCTCAGTGAAGGTGGCCAGCTCCCGTTCGCTGCGATAGCGGGGATAGCCGCTCAGCAGGTCATTTTGCAGCAGGCTGCGTTTGTTGGCGCTGTTCTTGGCATGATTGCCGTGCAGGCTCAAGGTGAACTGATCCGCCAGCAGATGGTCGAGGCTGCGCGCCTCCCAGCTCAGCTTGGCGCCCTGGGAGCGCTGGGTACTGTCCTCGCGATACTGGCGAACCTGCCATTTGCCATCGGGCTGGGGCATTTCGCGCGGCCCCTGATCCCGCTTGGCGTTGTCCTCGAAGTAGTCGAGTTCGAGGCGCAGCAGGTGGTGCTCGTTCAGGGCGAAGCGAGAACTGGTGGAGGCACTCAGGCCATCCAGATCCGCCGGGATGCGGCTCTCGTCATAGTTGGCGGTCTCGTGCCCCTGCCAGCCGGAGAGGCGCAGCAGGTGTTCTGTCTCTGCCCAGCGGGCGGCACCGGTGGCGCTCAACTTCTGCTTGCCGCTGCTGCCATCATGCAGGATCTTGCTGCTGAGGTAGGCATCCTGCCCCTGCAGATAATCCTCCGGCTGCTTGGTGGTGATGACCACTGTGCCGCCGATGGCGTCCGAGCCGTGCAGGGCGGAGCCAGCCCCCTTGGCCACCTCTATCTGCTTGACGTCATCCAGATCGAAGCTGAAACGGCCCACCTTGTCGTTGAGATCGTCGGCGCCGAAGCCATCGCTGACCCTGACCCCGTCCTTGATGATCAACACCCGGTTGCCGCCAATGCCGCGGATGCTGATGTTTTGCGGCCGCCCTGCCGAGCCGGTCACCGAGACGCCGGGTTCGTTCTTGAACACGTCGGTGAGTTCGGTGGCGACCTGGCGATCCAGGTCCTCTTCGGTGATGACTGTGATGGCGCCCGAGATATCGGACAGCTTCTGTTCGACCCGCTGGCCCTTGACCACTATGGTCTCGCGCGCCTTGAGGTGAGGAGGTATGCCAGTCCCATCGAGTTGGGTCTGATCGCTGGCGGCCAGGGCTGTGCCGGACAGCAGCATGGGCCAGTAGTGAAGCAGTGTTTTCATGTTGAGAATAATTATTATTTAAGCCTGAAGGCCGCGGATTATTGCAGAGTGGTCCAGCCAGATCAATAATTGATAATAGTTATCATTTGATTTTTATGATCTTGATCAGGCTGGTGTTTTTGATAGAAAAATCAGCAATGGCAGGGTGAACGTTTGCGCTTGCCGGGGAGGCGATCTGGCGGGTCACTGGGGATGAAAGGCGCCGACTGGCTATGAGTGTCGAGGTGCTCTCTCCAGGCTGTACTGGCGGAGACGCAATAAAAAGCCCGCTGCGAGAGCGGGCTGTTCATTGCGCGTGAGCTTGACCTCAGGGGGCGCGATAGAAGCGGTTCAGCTCGTTCATCACCTGGATCATGACACCCATGTCGGGGGTGCCGTGCTTGATGGGACGGTAGCTGTTGCGCTCCAGCAATTCGAAGTCACCCTGCTTGTTGAAGTGGGTGATGGTGTTGCCCTGATAGATGGCAAAGTCGCGCTGATCTCCCGCCAGCAGCCAGTTGCGCGGGCTGGTGTCGAACAGGTTGCGGCCTATGCTGTAGTCCCGCGCCGGATTGCGTACCCCCAGCATGCTCTGCATCAGGGTCGGCACCAGATCCAGGTGACTGCTCACCTGACTCTGCGGCAGGTTGTCGTTGCCCGGCCAGGCCAGCACGAAGGGCACCTGCACCTGATAGGGCGAGTAGTTGGTGCCATAGCCCCAGCTGTTGTTCTGGGTTTCGTTGAACTCCTGACCGTGGTTGGAGGTAACCACGACTATGGTCTGCTCACTGAGCCCCTGCTGTTGCAGCTGGGTCAGCATCTGCTCCAACAACTGATCGGTATAGAAGACGGTGTTCTTGTAGCGATTCTCCAGCTTTTGCAGGTTCTCGGCCTGATAGGCGGTGGCCGGATTGAACTTGGTCAGCTCGGGCTGGAAGGGCCCCTTGATGTTGGCTGGCAGCTGGTAATCACCCGGGCTCGACAGATAGACCAGCGAGAACCAGGGTCTGTCCGGTGAACGCTTGGCGAGCCACTGCTGCCAGTCGCCGATCAGCTGGTTGTCATCTGTCTGCTCTGAGACGAACACCTGCTTGCGCAGGCCGGAGAGTATGCTCTGGCGATACTTCTGGGCATCTTCCAGCGCGCCGAACAGGCCGAACTGATAGTCCTGGCGCAGCATCTCGTCGAACAGTACCGGCGGCGTCTTGTCGTTGCGAATGTCGTCGTAATAGTGGCCGGGCAGGCCATAGAAGAGGCTGAACATCCCCATCACGTCATCGTTGCCGCCACTCATGTGGTTGCGGAAATTGAGATGGCTGTCTGCATAACGCTGCAGATTGGGCATGTTGATGTTGTTGAGCATGTCGGCCCGCAGCGAGTCCACCACCACGATCAGCAGATTTTTGTGCTCGACGGGAGCATTGACGCTGAGCGGGCGCAGCGGGTAGCGCAAGCGGCTCGCGCTGTCGCCGTCCTGGGACTCGGCCTTCTTCTCGTACTGATCCAGATCCAGCCAACCGTGTTTGGCCAGGAAGCTCTTGGCGGTCATGGGGTAGGAGAGCGGGAAGTTGGCGCGCTGCATGGTGATGGGCTGATACAGGGTGGCATCGGCCCAGCTGTTGACCACGTGGGTCAGAATGAAGCAGACCAGCAGGGACAGCCCCACCTGATTGCCATACTGGCGGCGTTTGCGCTTGTTGATCTTGCGCCACACATAGGCTGACAGCAGCAGTTGCAGCAGGAAGATGGTCGGCACCGCCACGAAGATGATGCTCCAGATCGAGCCTTCCTCGGTCTGGGCCTGATCCAGCAGCAGCTGCCATACCTGGCCGTTCAAGTGGAACTTGAACAGCTGGAATACCTGGGTGTCGATGAGCAGCAGCACCAGCGCCAGGGTGGCTATGATGGCCGAAATGAAGCGCAGCGCCTTCTCTTTGGGCAGCACGAAGCTCAGCGGAAACACAGTCAACAGGTAGGTGACAAAGCTCAGAAACGAGAAGTGACCTATCCAGCTGATGATGAGATAGGTCACGCCGAGCGTGGTCGACGGCCAGCTGATCGCCCCCAGATAGCGGGTGGCAATCAGCATGGCCAGTATGATGTTGAAGAAGGAGAACCAATGCCCCCAGGTGATCAGGCGAGAGACATTATCACGATAGGGGTTGCCGGTTTCGACCATAGTGATCCATCTGCTTTGAGAAACGTCAAAAAAAAGCGGCGATTCAGTGTGCGTCGTGGCGATTGTCGACCGAGGAAGTCAGTGCCTGGACATATTTTTCAGTGATCGCCTGGCGTTGTGCCGGGGCCATGCTGTTGATGATATTGGTTGTCACGTTACCCAGCACCATCAGGCTGAGGTCGACTGGCGCTTTGTGCTTCTCCAGTACTGTGATCAGGTCATTCATCAGGTCATCAAATTGCTGGTTTGTGTACTTTGATACGATGGGCATAATCTTGGGTTCATCTCGGTTCAAAGCGCCTTATAATACTTCACCCTTTCGGCTAACACTATGGCTTTGTGACATGAGTCTCGATATCGACAAGATCATTCTTCACTCCCTGCGCCAGGGCGGCGATGGTCAACCTCACGCCGACACCCGCAGCCAGACCCTGCCTGCCGATGAGGCGGTACAGGGGCTGATGGCGGAGCTGCATCGCATTTACAACGGCAAAGGTGGCAAGGGCTTCGGCTTCTTTGCCGACCCCGAAGCCGCCGTCGCCGAGCTGGCCGACGGTGAGGACGCCCCCAAGCAGCCTTCTCCCGCCTTTCGCATCGCCCTCGAGCAACTGCTCGGCGAGCAGACCGAATTCGTGCCCTTTTCGGTCAACATGACCCAGCTGCTGGTGAAAAACCTGGTGGATCACGCCCTCGATGAGCAGGGGGTGCTGCTGTTTGCCAAATACAACTACGTCGGGGTCGATTACCTGATGCTTGCTCTGCTGGAAGGCAAGGAGAGCGTCACCGTCAGCGAGGCGCTGGACTTGCGTCATATCCATTATCTGGATATCGGTAAACTCAATCTGGTGGCCCGCATCGATTTGACCGAATGGAAAACCCAGCCAGACTCCCGCCGTTATATCACCTTCAGCAAGGGGCGGGTCGGTCGGAAACTGGGCGACTTCTTCATGGATCTGCTGGGTGCCCGCGAGGGGATGGATGCCAAGGTGCAAAATAAGGGGTTGCTGCAGGCGGTGGACGATTATTGCGACAGCCGTCAGCTGGAGCCGGCCGAGCGCAACGACTACAAGAAGCAGGTCTTCAAATATTGCACCGAGCAGGCCAGCGCCGGTGAAGAGATCGAAATCAAGGAGCTCTCCGCAGAATTGCCCGGTGACGGCGACCTCGATTTTTACAGCTTCATCGGCCAGGAGTATGAGTTGGAGGATCGCTTCCCCGCCGATCGCTCCACCCTGCGGGGTCTGACCAAGTTCGTCGGATCCGGCGGTGGTCTGACCCTGAGCTTCGAGCAGAAGTTGCTGAACAGCCGGGTGTTTTACGATCCCCAGACCGACACCCTGACCATTCGCGGTGTGCCGCCCAATCTCAAGGATCAGCTGCTGCGCCAGTCGTAATGTGATCTGCTTTCCATTTTTGGCAAAAAGACACCGCACTCCACTGCGGTGTCTTTTTATTTAAGGGGGTAAGTCGCGTCGAAACCAACTCGGTGCTTTGTTAACAAATTAAACAGAATAACCACCATGAAAGGGTTTTCAATGAGGTGAAAACCCTTTCATTCGTGTTTTTTTATTTCCATTTGGTAATTTAATTTCTATTTTTGGCGAGGAATATACCAATAAATGGCGATAACCCCCTGAAATAAGAAAATGTTTTCAAAACTTTCTGGAAGAAAATACGTAATTGCATTTCAAAAATGCGAGTTACGTCATGTGAGGCGGTGACGGCTTGGGATAATATTCATCTCGCACACAATGCTCTTACAGCGCGGAACTAATACAAGGAAAGGCTCATGAAAAAGAAATTGCTGTCATCCCTGATCGGTCTGGCTACTCTGGGCGTGGCTTGCTCTGCCACCGCCGCCATTGACGAAGGTCAACTGACCATCTGGATTAACGGTGACAAGGGATACAATGGTCTGGCTGAAGTCGGCAAGAAGTTTGAAGCCGAAACCGGCATCAAGGTGACGGTTGCTCACCCTGATCAGGTGGAAGTGAAATTCCAGCAAGCCGCTGCAACCGGCAACGGCCCGGACATCTTCTTCTGGGCTCACGACCGTTACGGTGAGTGGGTCAAGGCCGGTCTGCTGGTACCCGTCACCCCGAACGCAGCCACCAAAGCCAAGTTTGAACAGTTCGCCTGGGATGCCATGGCTGTCGATGGCAAGACCTACGGTTACCCGGTTGCGGTGGAAGCCGTCAGCCTGATTTACAACAAGGATCTGCTGCCTGAGCCGCCGAAGACCTTCGAAGAGATCGCCAAGATTGACGAGACGCTGAAGAAGAACGGCAAGCGTGCCATCATGTGGGCCTATGACACCCCCTATTTCAGCTATCCGCTGGTGGCTGCCAACGGTGGCTACGCCTTCAAGAAAACCGCTACCGGTTATGACGTGAAAGATACCGGCGTGGCCAACGCAGGCGCCAAAGCCGGTGTGGGCTACATCTCCGAGATGATCAAATCCGGTCACCTGGAAAAAGGCATCGACTACGGTGTGATGGACGCCAAGTTCAACAAGGGCGAAGTGGCCATGATGATCAACGGTCCCTGGGCCTGGAGCAACCTGGACAAGAGCGGCATCAAGTACGGTGTAGCGCCGCTGCCGACCCTGAACGGCAAGCCGGCCAAAGCCTTCGTTGGCGTATTGGGTGCCACCATCAACGCCGCCAGCCCGAACAAGGATCTGGCCATCGAGTTCCTGGAAAACTACCTGCTGACCGACGCCGGTCTGGCACCGGTGAACGCCGACAAACCGCTGGGCGCCGTGGCACTGAAGTCCTTCCAGAAGACTCTGGAATCCGATCCGCACATCAAGGCGACCATGCAAAACGCCCAGAATGGCGAGCCTATGCCGTCCGTGCCTGAGATGAGCCGTTTCTGGTCTTCCTTCGAAACTGCCCTCAAGAACGTAACTTCCGGCCGTCAGAGCGTTGACGAAGCCCTGGATACCGCTGCCAAGCGTATCGTTCAGTAAGCATGCACTACCCGGGAGGCCGCAATGGCCTCCCACTCTCTCAAATCTCTCTTGGCGTTATAAAGGTTAATTGGCATGGAAGTAGTACCTTCTATTGAATCCTATGCCGGTCCGAAGGATAAGCATACCTGGCTTAAGTGGACCATCGCTGCTCTGGTAGCCATCCTCAACGGTTATGCGGCCGTGATGATGTACGCCAGCGGTGAGTGGGTATTCGCTCTGCTCGATCTGGTGGTGGTCTCCGTCGGTCTGTATGTCTTCATGAACAAGAAGACCTATGCCCACCGCTATATCTTCCCCGGTGTGGCTGGCATGGTTGTGTTTATCATCTTCCCTCTTGCCTACACGATCGGCATCGCCTTCACCAACTATTCGGGATCCAACTTGCTCTCCCTCGAGCAGGCACGGGATTACCATCTGAAAAAAAGCTACAAGGTGGCGGGCGGTGAGTTCGATTTCACCCTTTTGGGTGGTGAGAACAATCAGTTTCAGCTGCTGCTGAAACAGGACGACCAATCCTTTATCAGTCAACCTGTTTCCCTGATGAACAACAAGGCGCGTGAGCTGGCGGCCCGTGAGGGCAGAGTACAAAGCACCCAGCAAGTGGTCGAACTGCAGCCCTTCACTGGCGAAGCGGCCAGCAAGGCCGCCCCGATCCGTGCCATCGTTGAGCATCGCACTCATCTGAGTGACCTGGATCTGGTCCTGCCGGATGGCGGCACCCACCTGACCCTGAGCAGCCTGCGCAAGTTTGCCGCCCAGAAACAGCAGTACACCCGTCTGATGGATGGCGCCGTGCTCAAGTCCGGCGTGGTGATCAAGGACAGCAACCTGCTGCGTGACACCCAGACCGGCGAGCTGATGCTGCCCAACGGCGACACCGGCTTCTATCAATACATCGACGAGCAGGGACAGTTTGTCGGCAAGGGCATGGCCCCCGGTTTCGTGGTGAGCGTGGGCTGGAAAAACTTCGTGCGCATCATGACAGACCCGGGTATCCAGGGTCCCTTCATGCAGATCTTCGTCTGGACCGTGATATTCTCCGCCGGTTCAGTGGCCTTCACCCTGGCCATCGGCATGGTGATGGCGTGTCTGGTGCAGTGGGAGCAGCTCAGAGGTCGCGGCTTCTACCGGGTCATGCTGATCCTGCCCTACGCGATACCGGCCTTCATCTCCATCTTGGTGTTCAAGGGCTTGTTCAACCAGAACTTCGGTGAGATCAACCTGTTCCTGGAAGCGGCGTTCGGCATCAAGCCGGACTGGTACACCACCCCCTTCCTGGCCAAGGTGATGATCCTCATCGTCAACACCTGGCTCGGCTATCCCTACATGATGATCCTCTGCATGGGCCTGCTCAAAGCCATCCCGGAAGATCTCTATGAGGCGTCCGCCATGGACGGTGCGGGTCCGGTGCAGAACTTCTTCAAGATCACGGTTCCGCTCTTGATGAAGCCACTCACTCCGCTGCTGATCGCATCCTTTGCCTTCAACTTCAACAACTTCGTACTCATACAGTTGTTGACCAACGGGGCACCGGACATCATAGGCGCCAGTACCCCGGCCGGGACCACGGATCTGTTGGTGAACTACACCTACCGGATCGCGTTCCAGGGCTCGGGTGGTCAGGACTACGGTCTGGCCAGTGCCATCGCCACCGCCATCTTCCTGATCGTCGGCGCGCTTGCACTGCTCAACCTGAAATTGTCCAAAGCCGACAAGCAACAGTAAGGAGGCTTCTCAATGGCTATCGTACAACCCAAATCAGTCAAATACCGGGTGTGGGCAACCCACCTGGTCATGTGGGCCTTCCTGGCGCTGATCATCTTCCCGGTGATCATGGTTATCGCCATCTCGTTTCGTAACGGCAACTTCTCGGTCGGGGAGGTCATCCCCTCCAATCCGACCCTGGATCACTGGAAGCTGGCGCTGGGCATGTCCATCACCAACGCCGATGGCAGCATAACGCCGCCGCCGTTCCCCGTGCTGACCTGGCTGTGGAACTCCATCAAGATTGCGGGTATCACTGCCCTGATGATAGTGACGCTGTCGACCACCTGTGCCTATGCGTTTGCCCGCCTGCGTTTTCGTGGCAAGCAGACCATATTGCAGGGCATGCTGATCTTCCAGATGTTCCCGGCCGTGCTGGCGCTGGTGGCCATCTATGCGCTGTTTAACAAGATAGGTGACTACATCCCCTGGCTGGGTCTCAACACCCACGGTGGCCTGATCCTGGCCTACATGGGCGGCATCGCGCTGCACGTCTGGACCATCAAGGGCTACTTCGAGACCATAGACTCTTCGCTTGAAGAAGCGGCGGCCATCGACGGTGCCACTCCCTGGCAGGCGTTCCGCCTGATCCTGTTGCCCCTGTCGGTGCCCATCCTGGCGGTGGTGTTCATTCTGGCCTTTATCGGCACCATCACAGAGGTGCCCGTGGCCTCCATCCTGCTGCAGGATGTGAACAACCTGACCCTGGCGGTCGGTGCCCAGCAATACCTCTATCCGCAGAACTATCTGTGGGGTGACTTCGCCGCGGCCGCCGTGCTGTCGGGCCTGCCCATCACAGTGGTGTTCCTGATGGCGCAGCGCTGGCTGGTTGGCGGACTGACCGCTGGCGGCGTGAAGGGTTGAGTGTGTTGTCGCATGCGCTACACAGCCAACACCAAGGTGTTCCTGCTGGTCTATCGCAGGGCTGGCTGGTTGGCGGACTGACCGCTGGTGGCGTGAAAGGTTGAGTGTGTTGTCGCATGCACTACACCGCCAGCACCAAGGTGTTCCTGCTGGTCTATCGCAGGGCTGGCTGGTCGGCGGACTGACCGCTGGCGGCGTGAAAGGTTGAGTGTGTTGTCGCATGCGCTACACAGCCAGCACCAAGGTGTTCCTGCTGGTCTATCGCAGGGCTGGCTGGTCGGCGGCCTCACTGCTGGTGGTGTGAAAGGTTAAGGTTTTAATGGCCGGGGGAGCTGACTCCCCCCGCCGTCACGATTTGCACAGATTCAAGAGCGGAGCTCGTCATGGCTGAAGTAGTACTCAACAACGTTCGCAAGAACTACGATCCGGCGGTCCACAAGGACACGCTGCGCAACATCAACCTGGCCATCAAGGAAGGGGAGTTCATCGTTTTCGTCGGCCCGTCCGGCTGCGGCAAGTCCACCCTGCTGCGGATGATCGCAGGCCTGGAGGACATCACCAGCGGTGAGCTGACCATAGGCGGTCGTTACATGAACGACGTGCCGCCGGTGGAGCGCAACGTGGGCATGGTGTTCCAGTCCTACGCCCTCTACCCGCACATGAACATCTACGAGAACATGGCCTTTGGCCTTAAGCTCAAGAAGATGGACAAGGAGAACATCCACAAGCGAGTGATGCGCGCCGCTGAGATCCTGGGGCTTGAGCCCCTGCTGGACAGAAAGCCCAAGGCTCTCTCCGGTGGTCAGCGCCAGCGGGTGGCCATAGGTCGCTCCATAGTGCAGCAGCCCCAGGTGTTCCTGTTCGATGAACCCCTGTCGAACCTGGATGCCGCCCTGCGGGTCAAGATGCGCATCGAGATCGCCAAGCTGCACAAGGAGCTCAACTCCACCATCATTTACGTGACCCACGATCAGGTGGAAGCCATGACCCTGGCCAACCGCATCGTGGTGCTGAGCCCGCTCAAGGGCGATGCCGAGACCAACCTGGAGCAGTTCGGCACACCGCTCGATCTCTACCACAATCCGGACAACAAGTTCGTGGCGGGCTTCATCGGCTCACCCAAGATGAACTTCCTGGCGGGTGAATTGCTGGAAATCGGCGAGCAGGAGTGCGTGGTCAAGCTCACTTCTGGCGATACGGTGCGGGCGCGGGTGGATGCCCGTCGCGGCGCAGTCGGTGACAAGGTGGAGCTGGGCATTCGCCCCGAGCACCTGGTGACCCTGGATCACCCCCATGCGCACAGCAAGGTGACCGGCGTCGTGCAGGTGGCCGAGCATCTGGGCGCCGAGTCTTTCGTCTATATGGATGTGGATGGCCACGACTTCACCGTCAAGGCGCACTCAGATATCGACGTGGCCACGGGTCAGGCGTACAGCGTCGGCATTCCGGCCGAAGCCTGCTACCTGTTCGATGCCAATGAACAAGCCTTCCCGCGCATGGCTCGCTATGTAAGAGCCTGATGGCGCCGAGGTTTTCCACTAAATTCAGTGCCTTTTTGCCGGTCGCAAGACCGGCTTTTTATTGCCTGCCGTTCGGGGCTCGTCCGGCAGGCCTGACTCCCTGGCCTCTGCTCAGGTCTCCAGTGCGGCCGTGATGTCGGGCACGAAGGTCTGGCTGGTCAGGGGCGGGCGCTCATAGCCCTCGGTCTTGATGGGGGGGAGTGTGATGGGCTCGTAGTGGATCGCCTCGTAGGGTACCTTGCTGAGCAGGTGGGCGATGCAGTTGAGGCGGGCCCGGCGCTTGTCGTCCGCCTCCACCACGAACCAAGGACTGTCTTGCGTGTCCGTGTAGGTGAACATGTCATCCTTGGCGCGGGAGTACTCCACCCAGCGCGAACGGGATTGCAGATCCATGGGGCTGAACTTCCAGCGTTTGATGGGGGTATTGATGCGCTCCTTGAAGCGTTTCTCCTGCTCCTCGTCCGACACCGAGAACCAGTACTTGATGAGGGTGATACCCGCGCGGATCAGCATGCGTTCGAACTCGGGGCAGGCGCGCAGGAACTCGCGGTATTCGGCATCGCTACAAAAGCCCATCACCCGCTCGACCCCGGCCCGGTTGTACCAGGAGCGGTCGAACAGCACCATCTCGCCGGCGGCGGGCAGGTGGGCGGCATAGCGCTGAAAATACCACTGGGAGCGCTCCCGATCCGAGGGGGCGGGCAGTGCCGTGACCCGGCAGACCCGGGGGTTGAGCGGTTCGGTGATCGCCTTGATGACGCCCCCTTTACCGGCGGCGTCCCGTCCCTCGAACAGCACCACCACCTTCAGTCCTTCCTGCTTGACCCACTCCTGTAGCTTGACCAGCTCCTCCTGCAGGTGGGCGAGGTGGTGCTCGTAGCATTTCTTGTCCAGGCGCGAGCGTTTCTTGCTCTTTTCCTTTGGCATGACTTTCTCCTTTTTGTGTCCTTTCAGGGCGTCACCCCAGCTTGCACCAGGGAGGCGCCACTGCCAAGGAGTGCGTGTTACACTGCCGCCCCGTCGCTGGCAGCAACACAGAAGAAAACATGAGGCGATTTATGGCGATTTACATTGCCACCTCATCAGCCGCTGGCAATAGAAAACACATGAAGCCATTTATGGCGATTTGCACTGTCGTCTCATCATCAGTAGTTGGCAACAGGAGAAAACATGAAGCAATTTATGGAGATAGCGGGCCGCCAAATGGCCTATCTGGACGAGGGGCAGGGCCCGGTTCTGTTGTTTGGGCACAGCTACCTGTGGGACAGCGCAATGTGGGCACCGCAAGTCGCCGCGCTCAAGAGCCAGTACCGCTGCATAGTGCCCGAGCTGTGGGGCCACGGCGATTCCGACCGGTTGCCGGAAGGCCCTTGCACCCTGGCGACCTTGGCGCGGGATCACCTGGCCCTGCTCGATGCCCTCGGCATCGACGAGTGCGTGCTGGTGGGCCTCTCCATCGGCGGCATGTGGGGGGTAGAGCTGGCCAGAATGGCGCCGGCCCGTCTCAAGGGGCTGGTGCTGATGGACAGCTTCGTTGGCCTGGAGCCGCAGATCACCTGCGAACGTTACCTCGGCATGCTGGGCATGATTGGGCAGCTCGGCACCATACCGGCTCCCATCGTCGAGCAGGTGGCGCCTCTGTTCTTTGCCAACCAGCCGGATGCGGCCCTGATGGCCGACTTCAAGGGGCGTCTCGCCACTTGGCCTGGGGAGAAGATCGCCGCCATGGTGGCGGTGGGGCGCAGCTTCGTGACCCGGGAAGATCGCATCGACTGGCTGGAAGAGATGGCCGTGCCAGCGCTGGTGATGACGGGGTGCGAGGACAAGGCGCGTCCCGTGCTGGAAGGCTACCTGATGGCCGAGGTGCTGGGCTGCCCGTTCAAGGAGATCCCGGCTGCGGGTCATATCTCGTCGCTGGAAAACCCCGCCTTCGTCAATCAGGCCCTGGCGGCGTTTCTGGCCGACCTCTGATACAGATACGGCCGCTTTGCCAGACCAAGAAGGGAGCCATGGGCTCCCTTCTTGCTTGTGATGGCGTGGCGGCGCGGTTTACCAGATATAGCCGATCCCGAAGCCGGCGTAGAGCTCTCCCTGGTGCTGGACCAGGGGGCTGTTGGCAACCTCCTCGTCATAGCGTTCGTAGTTGGCGGCAAACATACCGATCCAGTTGGGGGTGAAGCGGTAGCTGGTGACAATGGCCATCATGGGTGAAAGGGTTGCTCCCGTGTCCCATGCCGGTCGCTGCGCCGTGGCCTCGCTCTCGGAAACGCCGCCGAAGTAGTAGTTCGCCAGCTTGCTGCTGCGGATCATCATCCCCATGCCGGGCATGATGAGCAGCCGATCGCGGATGATGGGAAAGTCGGCCCACAGCAGCAGCTCCTGGCCCTGGCTGCGGCCGGTCACATCCGTGCTGAGACGGGTGCTGAGCAGGGCGTAGGGGGTGATCAGGCTGGCTCCCATGCCCCCTTCCAGCTCCCACTTGCGCGGTTCCATGCCGTTGAACTGCACATATTCGTCGGGATCCAGGTTGCCAAAGCGCAGCCGGCCATAGCCGTAGGCGGCCAGGGTCTCATCCTTGTAGAAGTAGTAGCGGGCCCGATCGCCCAGGTACATGAACTGGTCACCAAAGTAGAGAAAGCCGGGAATGACGTAGCCTGCGGCATCTTGCGCCTGATAGCGCGCATCGCCGCCGATGACCGCCGTCCCCAGCACCAGCCCCTTGGGGACAGGGCTCGTGGGGCTGTCGTGGGCGAACACGTCGAGGGAGCCCAGATCGATTTCGGCATGGGCCGCGGTACTGAGCAGGGTGAGGGCTGTGAGTGCGCTGGCAAGCCGGCGCGCGCTAGGTAGGATCATTGTCGCTCGGGCTCCATGAACGTGAGGCGTCCATCCTGGTCGGTTGGCACTGTGAGGCTGGATATTAGCGCACTTTATCAGGGCGCTGACAGCGCCAGTTAGCAGATGTTCAAGATGACACAGGGCATGTCCGAAGAGATGCCCTGTGGGGATGAAGCGGGAGTGCGAGAAGGCGCCTCGTCAGGCTCCAGGCTGGGGGGCGTCATCGCGCTTGGGCCAGGCGTTGAGCACTGCCTTGACCAGGGTGGCGAGGGGAATGGCGAAGAAGACACCCCAGAATCCCCAGAGCCCGCCAAACACCAGCACGGCTATGATGATGGCCACCGGATGGAGGTTGAGCGCCTCGGAGAAGAGCACGGGCTCCAGCACGTTGCCGGTGAGCACCTGGATCACCGTATGCACCACTATCAGCCAGGTGAATTCAGGGGTCAGCCCCCACTGGAACAGGGCTACCATGGCGACCGGTACCGTCACGGCGGCGGCCCCTATGTAGGGAATGAGCACGGAGAAGCCGACCGCCACCGCCAGCAGCACAGAATAGCGCAGCCCCAGCATGGCAAAGGCGCCGTAGCTGATGACTCCGACGATGAGGATCTCGATCACCTTGCCGCGGATGTAGTTGAGGATCTGCTCGTTCATCTCCACCCAGACTCGGTTGACCAGGGTGCGGTTGCGCGGCAGGAAGCGGCGCAGGCTGCCCATCAGCACCTTTTTGTCCTTGAGCATGAAGAACGCCATCAAGGGGACCAGTATGAGGTAGATGAGGATGGCCACCACGTTGACCAGCGAGTTCAGGGAGGCGCTCACCAGCTGCTCGCCACCGGTCAGAATACGCTGGCGAATGTTGTCTATGATGGTCTCGACCAGAGTCACGTTGATAAGCTCTGGATACTGCTCCGGCAGGGTGCGCACATAGTCCTGGGCATGGGCCAGCATGGAGGGGGACTCCTTGGCCAGGTTGATGCCCTGGCTCACCAGCGTCGGGATAAGGCCCAGGAATGCCATGACCGTCAGGGCGATGAACAGCAGCAGGATCAGGCTGGTGGCCAGGGTTCGGGAGAGGCCGAGGCGCTGCAGCCGGCTCACCGGCCACTCCAGCAGGTAGGCCATCACCAGCGCCACCAGCAGTGGTGCCAGCAGATCGCCAAACAGCCAGAGCACGGCAAAGCAGGCCACCAGCAACAGGAAGAGGGTGACCGCATCGGGGTCGGAGAAGCGGGTCTGATACCAGCGTTTGAGCACATCTAACATGACAGCATCCTTTCGTTACCGAGGCTCATGATGATGCTGTGCCCCGACGACCAACTGCAAAGAGAGCGTATTGTCCTGCGCCTGCTGCACCGTGAAGGGATGACCCTGACGTTGCAGATAGGCCGGAATGTCCTGCCGGGAGCCGGCATCGGCCAGCCGAATGGTCACGGTTTGACCGCTTTTGGCCTCCCTTAGCCAGAGCTTGAGCCGGATCAGCGGCTCGGGGCAGCGCCAGGGGGTCAGATCGAGGTGTTCCATGAGGGCTCCAGCAGGCGTGAGGCGGCTATTATGGCCGTGATGAGAGCACGAAACAACGCTTGTAGCCCTTGAGGGGCAAGGGTATTCTGCCGAGGCCCCTTCTGATGGAGATAGAGATAACGTGGCACGCTTTTCCCCCCTGATGGCATCGCTTCCCCTGCTGGCTTCCCTGATGGGTGCCACCTTCCATGCCCAGGCGAACAACCAGCTTCCCGACATAGGCACCGCCGGGGTAGCCGCCCTGCCCATCGAGCAGGAGGTGCGCTATGGCAACGCCTTCATGCGTTTCGCCCGGGCCGGCCTGCCGATCATAGATGATCCCGTGCTGAGCCAGTACATAGACGATCTCGGTCAGCGGCTGCTCTCCAACGCCGATGGGGTACGTTTCCCGTTTACCTTCTTCCTCATCAACGATCCCAGCATCAACGCGGCCGCCTTCCTCGGCGGACGGGTCAAGGTGCACACGGGCCTCTTCCTCTATGCCGACAGCGAGAGCGAGCTGGCCTCGGTGCTGGCGCACGAAATCACCCACGTGACCCAGCGCCACATAGCCCGCTATATGGAGGCGCAGGCCAGCAGCTCCGCCATGACCCTGGCCGGGCTGGTGGGCTCCATCGCGCTGGCGGTGATCAACCCCACCGCCGGTATCGCCGCTCTGCAGACCACGCTCGGCCTCTCCATGCAGTCGGCCATCAACTACACCCGCGAGAACGAGTACGAAGCGGACCGGATCGGCATGAAAACCCTGTATGACGCAGGCTTCGATCCCATGGGCATGGCCAACTTTTTCCAGAAACTGGCGGCCGAGTATCGCTACGCCAGCAAGCCGCCCGAGATGCTGCTGACTCACCCGCTGCCCGAGACCCGGATCTCCGAGGCCCGTGGCCGCGCCTCCAGCTATGCTCGCCGCAACCTGCCCCCCAGCCTCGACTTCTGGCTGGCCAAGGTGCGCATCCAGGTGCGCTATGGCACCGAGAGCCCGCAGGCGCTGCTCAGCTATTTTGACAACCGCCTGCAGAAAGGGGATTACCCGCTCAAGGATGCAGCCACCTACGGCAAGGCGCTGGCGCTGCTGCAGCTCAAGCGCACCGACGAGGCCGATACCCTGATGCAGGAGCTGGCGAGCCGCCACCCGGAAGATCTGTTCGTGGTGGATGCTCTTACCGACATCGATCTCGCCAAGGGGCGCAGCGCCCAGGCCATCGCCCGGCTGGAGAAGTTCCGCACCCGGATGCCGGACAACGAAGTGGTGGTGGTCAACCTTGGCAACGCCTATCTGGAAGGGGGCAACTACAAGAAATCCATCGCCATCCTGGACCCTTACGCCCGCGAGCACGAAGAGAACAACCTGGCCTGGAGCCTGCTCTCCGATGCCTATCGCAAGGCGGGACGGATGACGGACTTGCACATGGCGCGGGCCGAGATGCTCTCCCTGCGCGGGGATTATCAGGCCGCCATCGACGAGCTGATCGTGGCCCGTGGCACCACCAGCGACAAGCTGACCCTGGCCCGACTGGAGGCGCGCATCACTGAGCTGGAGCGGGCGAAGAAGGATCTCGACAGTCTGAAGGGGTGATGCATCAGAGGTGTGGTGAAACGGGGTGTGCCAGCAATGGGACACCCCGTTTCCTTTTCCACCGGTGTCATAGTGTCGTGCAGGTCAATCCCGTCGTCATGGGTGGGTGTGATGGGTCCCTTACTTGCCAAGGAGAGGGGACGCCCTAGCGAACCGCCGCCTGCTCCTTGAGGACGGCAATCTGCTGCGCATCGAGTTCGCCAACGATCGTCTGTTGCAGCTTGCCCTCTGCGTCGAGCAGATAACTGGTGGGCAGCCCGGTGGGGTGGGGGAAGGGCAGGCTTGCCGCGTCATTGGCGATCAGCAGCGGCAGGCTGACCCGGTAGCGGCTCGCCAGTGCCGCCAGCTCGGCCGGGGTGGCCGGATCATAGTGGATAGCCACCACGGTGAGGGAGCCCTCCTGCGCCAGCGCCTCCAGCAGCGGCAACTCCCGCAGGCAGGGGGCGCACCAGGGGGCGAAGTAGTTGACCAAGAGCGGCTTGCCGGCAAATTGGGCCAGTGCCACCGGCTGGCCCTGGCCGTTGGTGAACTCGGGCGCCGGGGAGCAGGCGCTCAGCAGAGTGGCCACAATCAGCCAACAAATTCGTTTCATTTCCTTTGCCCTGCCGCTTACCCTGACCATCCGTTTCCCCTACAATAGCGCCGTTTCTTGTCCCATCTTGCGATCAATCAGGGAGTTACCATGAGCGAGACCCAAATTTACCACAATCCGCGCTGCTCAAAGAGCCGTGAAACCCTGGCCCTGCTGGAGCAGCACGGGATCGCCCCTGATGTGGTGCTCTATCTGGAGCAGGCGCCGAGCGAGGAGCAAATCCGCACCCTGCTGAGCCAGCTTGGTTTCACCGATCCGCGCCAGCTGATGCGCACCAAGGAAGAGATCTACAAGGAGTTGGGGCTGGGCGAGGTGAAGGGCGATGCCCTGATTCACGCCATGCATCAGCACCCCAAGCTGATCGAACGCCCCATCGTCATCAGGAATGGTCAGGCCCGCATCGGCCGTCCGCCCGAGCAGGTGCTGGAGATCCTCAAGTGAGCACCCGCTTCGCCCGTCTGCTGACCCTGGTCGGCTTCTTTGGCCTGCTGGGCTGGGTCATTCTCTGGCACCTGTGGCTCTCGCCCCACCCGGATCTCAACCCCTGGCTGCTGCCGGTGATCTGGACTGTGCCGCTGCTGTTCCCGCTCAAGGGAATCGCGCAGGGCAACCCCTACACCCACGCCTGGGGCAACTTCGTGCTGATGCCCTATTTCCTGCACGCCCTGACCCTGATCACCACGGACGAGGGAGAGCGCTGGTTGGCTGCGGTGGAGTTGGGGTTCACCATACTCGCCTTCGTCGGCACCATCTATTACGCCCGTCTGCGTGGCCGTGAGCTGGGGCTAAGCATTCGCAAGAAAAAGGGTGAGCCTGCACAGCAAGAGAAATAAGGCCTGCGTCAGCGCACCTTTATCTGCAAACCGGATCCTGGGTCCGGTTTTTTTATGGCCGCAAGCCAGCGTGGCCGCCAGTCTCGCGATAGTGGGCGAGCTGCTGCTCGCTAAAGCGCATCAACTGGGGATAGAAGCGCAGAAATCCCTGCTCGCCATTGTGCCAGCTGGCGTCGTCCAGGGTGGCGAGGGCATCGCCCAGCAAGATGGGGCGGCGCAGCCGGTGGCCTATCCCGTTGAGGGCACGGCCCAGCCCTTCCCTGTGACGATAGGAGGCGATCCAGTTCTGCTCCGCCATCCGTTTGAGCGCAACGGGCAAGCCATCCGGCAGGTGCTGGTGATCCGCCAGCAGCTGTCCATAACTCTGTTGCAGAAAGCGAGGCAGGGGTTCTTCGCCAAATCGCGGCCAGTGCAGGCTGAGCCAGTGGTCGTAGAGCATGTCCACCAGGATGCCGCCGAAGCGGCGCCAGGGCGCCTCGAAGCAGGCCACCGCCGCCCTGTGCTCGGGGTGGGCATCGGTGAAGGCATCGATTTTGCGATGCAGCCAGATCCCCTCATCGAAGGCGGAACCGAGCGTGCTTGGCAAAGGGCCCTTGACGAAATCCCCCAGCAGGTTGCCGGTGAGGGAGCTTCGGGTATAGGCGGCCAGATGCAGGTGAGCCAGATAGTTCATGACGGAGGATGTCGACCAGCAAACGGGAATTGCTGGTGAGCCTAGCCGATCCCCTCTCCCTTGCCTATGCCGATCATGGCAAACTGGTCAGCAGAAACTGCCGTTACCGAGAGGCAAATGGTGGGTAAATAGCGATATCTCTCTTTTCCCCGTTGGGGATAGCTTGCAAGGAGTAGCCATGATGTTGACCCTGATCGAGGGCGCCGAACTCTTCAGTCCCACCCACCTTGGCCAGCAGGATCTGCTGGTGGCCGATGGCCGTATCGCCTGGATTGGCAAGGGGTTGACGGTCCCCGCCGATTGGCCTTTGACGCGGGTCGATGGTCGCGGCCGCTATCTGGTTCCCGGGCTGGTGGATCCGCTGGCCCATATCACCGGGGGCGGCGGCGAGGGGGGCTTTGCTTTTCGCACGCCCGAACTCGCCGCGAGCGAGGCCCTCAAGGCGGGGGTGACCACGCTGGTGGCGGCGCTCGGTACCGACAGCCTGACTCGCACGCCGGCACAGGTGCTTGGCAAGGTGCGTGAATTTCGCGCCGCCGGGGTGAGTGCCTTCATGTATACCGGCTCCTACCATCTGCCCGTCAAGAGCATCACCGGCACGGTGGAGTCCGACATCGTGCTCATTCCCGAAGTGCTGGGGGTGGGGGAGCTGGCCATCAGCGATCACAGATCCAGCGCCCCCACCCATGACGAGCTGGCCCGGCTGGTGAGCGAGGCGCGTGTGGCCGGTCTGCTCGCTGGCAAGAGCGGCGTCAGCTTCTTCCATCTGGGGGATGGCCGCGGGGCGCTGGCACCGCTACGGGCCCTGCGCGATGAAACCGACATTCCGCTACGCCAGCTCTATCCTACCCACTGCAACCGCAACCCCTGGCTGTTTGCCGAGGCGATCGCCTGGGGCAAGGCGGGAGGCTGGGTCGATCTCACCACTTCCAGCTTTCCCGATCTGGTGGAGGATGGCGAGCGGCTTGCCGCCGATGGATTGATCGAGTTGCTGGCAGCCGGCGTGCCTGCCGATCGCATCACGTTCAGCTCCGATGCCAACGCCAGCCTGCCGCGCTTTGATGGTGAGGGACGCCTTATCGAGATGCGCTGCGGCCAGATTGCCAGTCTGTGGCAGGAGTGCGTGCGCGCCTGCCAGCTCGGGGTGTCGCTCGAGGTGGCGCTGGCTGTGGTAAGTACCCATCCGGCACAAGTGTTGGGATTGGCCGCAAAGGGGAGGATCGGAGTGGGGCAGGATGCGGATCTGCTGCTGGTCCATCCTCACTCTTTCGCCATCGAGCGGGTGATGAGCGGCGGCCAGTGGCGCGGATAGCGCGAAAGTGCGGCATATCCAGCTAAAAGAAGCCCGACAGCAATGTCGGGCTTCTTGGATTCTGCGGGCGACAAGTGTGGCCTAGATCGCCAGAAAGCCGAGGATCAGGATGGGGCCGAGCAGGCTCAGGATAAAGCCGGAGACGATGGCCACAGGTACCATCTGGATGCCACCGGATTTTTGAATGACCGGCAGGGTGAAGTCCAGCGCGGTGGCGCCGCCGTAGCCGATGGCGGCGGAAGGGTGGCGCCGCATCAGCATGGGAATGATGAGGATGGCGATAAGCTCGCGGCCCAGATCGTTGATAAAGGCGGCTGAGCCGAGCACGGGCCCCAGCTTGTCGGCCACCAGAATGCCCGATAGCGAATACCAGCCGAAGCTGGAGCTGAGTGCCAGGGCGTGGCTCAGCGGCATGCCCAGCAGCTGGGCCGCCAGCACGCTGCCCAGCCAGCTGCTGATGATGACGGTGAAGGCGATCTTCATGCCCCAGGGGTTGAGCAGGATCTGGCGCAGCCGCATGCCGGAGTTGCGCATCTGTATCCCGATGAGCAACAGCAGCAGCATCAGGGCCCACTCGCTCAATTTGTCGATGGGCAGGGCCTGCAGATCGACCAGCAACCCCAGCAGCACGCCCCCCAGCACCACGAAGCAGAGCTGGAGGGATTCCCACAGCAGGTGCAGCTTGCTCGGCATCTTGGCGTCGCTGGCCTCGTGGGTCGGCGGGCTGCGCCTGTCCAGCCACCAGAGTGCCAGCAGGTTGCAGAGGGTAATGGCGGCCAGCATCACACCGGCCACCTTGAAAATCACCGCCAGATTGCTGCCGAGGTTTTCCACATAGGCCAGTCCCAGCCCCATCAGAAACAGGATGAGGTAGACCATCTTGCCAAGGGACTGATTGACCAGCTTGATGAGCCGTGCGGAGGAGAGAGGGATCAGATAGCCGACGCCTAACGGCAGCAGGATCAGCAATACATTGAGCAACATCGGGGCCTCGATCACAAAAACTGATAAAAATAACACCTTATCACTACTTATTGGCTCTGTGTCACATTTCTATGAGTTTGGATGGCTCATCCGGGGCTTTTTATCAGGTTGTTATGTTTTTGGTGCAAGCAACTGCACTCATTTGGCTCAAAGGTCCACCTTGGTGCGGCAAGCGTGCCGCAATGAAATCAAGCTCATCGCCCATTTTTCAACAAGATGCAAACATAGATGAGGTGAATAAAGTCGCTTTCTCCATCTTCCTGTCATGATGTCTGAATTTTCTTGCCACCCTTGCGATCAGGGTATAAAAAGGCGATGTTGCTCGACTGGTTCAAACCGGGTTTTATGCAGACAAAGTGCTGAAAAATACCAGTGAGACCAATAAAAATACAGACAAAACACCAAAGACCTCGGTTCTGTATTGTTTTTTAACTATTCGAGTGATATTTTCGCTGAAGGTTGCCATCGGTTAACTTTTTGTTAAATCCATGATGGTGTGAGTCACGCCCCACGGCGTCTAGGGACAGACAAGGTTGTAATGGATGAGTGACGTTGCCGCACTGGAAGTTCGTGAACTGCACAAGTATTTCGGCACCCACGAAGTGCTCAAGGGCATCGATATGACAGCCCACAAGGGAGATGTGATCTCCCTGATCGGCTCCTCCGGCTCGGGGAAGTCGACCTTTCTTCGTTGTATCAATCTGCTGGAAACACCCTCTTCCGGCACAGTTTCACTCCATGGCGAGCTTATTCGCATGAAATCCAACCGGGCCGGTGAGCGGCTGCCGGAGGACATGCGTCAGGTGGAGCGTATGCGCAGCCGACTGGCCATGGTGTTTCAAAGTTTCAACCTCTGGTCGCACATGACCATCATGCAGAACATCATAGAGGTGCCTATCCAGGTGCTGAAGGTGCCCCGTGCCGAGGCCATCGCCAAGGCAGAACACCTGCTCAACCGGGTGGGACTGTGGGAGCGGCGCGATTACTATCCCGGTCACCTCTCCGGCGGCCAGCAGCAGCGGGCGGCTATCGCCCGTGCGCTGGCGGTGGAGCCCGAGGTGATGCTGTTTGACGAGCCTACCTCGGCGCTGGATCCCGAGCTGGTGGGGGAGGTGCTCGGCCTGATGCGCGAGCTGGCCGAAGAGGGGCGCACCATGCTGGTGGTGACCCACGAGATGTCGTTTGCCCGTGATGTGTCGAACAAGGTAATGTTTCTGCATCAGGGGCGTGTGGAAGAGGAGGGCAATCCCAAGGAGATCTTCGCCCATCCCAAGTCTGAACGGTTCAAGCAATTCATCTCTTCCATCTATTGATGGGCGGGATCTGTTTTCAACAAGCTGCAACTTCAACAGTCGACGATTTTATCAAGGAGAGATACATGAACAAGCTGATGCTGGCGACTGCCATAGTCACTGCCCTGTCTTCCGGCAGCCTGATGGCCAAGGAGTGGAAAGAGGTACGGATCGGGGTCGAAGGTGCTTACCCTCCCTTCTCCTGGACCGAGCCCAGTGGTGAGGTGAAAGGTTTCGATATCGACATCGCCAACGCCCTGTGCGAAGAGATGAAGGTGAAGTGTACCCTGGTCAAGCAGGACTGGGACGGCATCATTCCGGCGCTGCTGTCGCGCAAATATGACGCCATCATCGCCACCATGGACATTACTGAAGAGCGCAAGAAGAAGGTGGACTTCACCCAGAAGTACCAGCACATTCCGGCCCGCTTCGCCGCCAAGAAGGGCACAGAGGTCAAGCTCGACAAGGCCTTCATGGACGGTAAAACCGTGGCGGTGCAACGCGCCACCTCCATGGATACCTACATCACCGACAACTTCCCCAACGCCACCATCAAGCGTTATGGCACCGCAGATGAAGCCTATCTCGATCTGAAATCCGGTCGGGTTGACTATGTGATGGCCGACTCCGCCGCGATCAGCGACGGCCTGCTGAAGAAGGAAGGGGGCGATGCCTACGAGTTCGTCGGCCCGAAACTGACCGATCCCAAGTGGTTTGGCGAGGGTGCCGGCATAGCGGTACGCAAGGCTGACAAGGATCTGAAAGAGAAATTCAACACCGCCATCCTGGCCCTGCGCGCCAACGGCAAGTACAAGGAAATCAACGACAAGTACTTCGACTTCGACGTCTACGGCGAGTAACCTCCAGGCGCGCTACACAGGGTAGCAGCCGAAGGGATTGCGGCGAATCATCACGACAGGTTGACCCTTGTCTGTAGTCATCGGGCCCGTTGTCTCTCGCAAGGGAGCGATGGGCCCGCTTAGTTGCAATGGAGCTGCATGTGTTTGGTTTGAAAGGATATTGGGACGGGCTGGCCCGCTCAATGCGTTGCAATGGAGCCGCATATGTTTGATTTGAAAGGATACGAGGCCTCTCTGCTGGAGGGCGCCTGGATCACGCTGGAGGTGGCGCTGGCCTCGCTGCTGCTGGCGCTGCTGCTGGGTATGCTGGGGGCACTCGCCAAGCTCTCCCCCTACAAGTGGGCACGTGGCATCGCCACCGTCTACACCACCGTCATTCGCGGTATTCCCGATCTGGTGCTGATGATGCTGCTGTTCTTCGGCGGCCAGGTGCTGATCAACAGCCTCTGCAGCTGGGTCAACGAGAGCTACAACAACTACCTGCTGGCGAGCAATCCCAACCAGGAGTGGGTCTCCCTGCTGCCTGACTACATCGACATCAGCCCGTTTGCGGCCGGGGTGGCCACCATAGGCTTCATCTTTGGCGCCTACATGACAGAGACCTTCCGCGGCGCCATTCTGGCGGTGGACAAGGGAGAGCTGGAAGCCGCTCGCGCCTTTGGCATGCGGGCGACCCAGGTGTTTGTGCGGATCCTCTTCCCCCAGATGATGCGCCACGCCCTGCCGGGCTTTGGCAACAACTGGCTGGTGCTGCTGAAAACCACGGCGTTGGTCTCCATCATCGGGCTCGATGACATGGTGCGCAAAGCATCCCTGGCGGCGGGGTCGACCCAGCAGCCATTCACCTTCTACATGGCGGTGGCCCTGATCTTCCTGATCTTCACTGCGGTCTCGACCTCGGCGCTCAAGTGGGCCGAACGTCACTATGCGATAAAGACGAGGTAAGCCATGGATTTCTCAATCATTCTCAAAGAGTGGCCCACCTACTGGGAGGGGCTCTACACCACAGTGCTGCTGGTGGTGGCATCCCTGGTGCTCGGCCTGGCCCTGGCGGTGCCCATGGGGATACTGCGCAACAGCCGCAACTGGCTGATCAAGGGGCCGATCTGGGCCTACATCTACTTCTTCCGTGGCACCCCGCTGCTGGTGCAGCTGTTCATCATCTACTACGGCGCCGCCCAGTGGGAGTGGCTGAAAAACAGCGCCGCCTGGGAGCTGTTCGCCCAGGCCTGGTTCTGCGCTCTGCTGGCGTTCACCCTCAATACGGGGGCTTATACCGCCGAGATAGTGCGCGGCGCCGTGCTCAACATGCCAAAGGGGCAGATTGAAGCGGCCAACGCCTTTGGCATGACCCGCTGGCAGACCCTGACCCGCATCATATTGCCCAACTCGTTTCGCCGTGCGCTGCCCGCCTACAGCAACGAGGTGATCTTCATGCTGCAGGGCTCGGCGGTGGCCGGCATCATCACCATAGTCGACCTGACCGGTGCGGCGCGGATCATCAACTCCCGCTACTACAGCCCGTTCGAGGCGTTTTTGACCGCAGGCCTGCTCTACATGCTGCTGACCTTCGTCATCGTCTGGCTGTTCAAGAAGTGGGAAGCCCGCTGGCATGCCCACCTGCGCCCCCGCACGGTGTAATCCCCATAAAAAAGGCGCTGTCCCAATTATGTGTTGAAAGGCTGATCTTGAAGTAGGTCATCACCTGAGGGCCTCCATCATGGATACACAAGCCTTTCAACACCTATTGCCTATCTTCCCATTACTTACCTTACGCCAGCCTTACGCCAGCGTGTGTGGCTCAGCGTGAGCTCACGGCACCACGCCCCATGACCTCCCTGGCTACTTAGTTACCCGCTTCCAGCTGCTGCCCCCACTGTCAAGCCAAGTTGGTCCACTTAACCCCCTGGGGTTGGATCCGAGGACTGCGTCGCTACCGCTGCAAATAGTGTTTGCGCACCAGTTCTGTCCTCACCAACACCCCCTTGGCCAGATTGCGCAAGGCCGAGTGCAGGGAAGACCATGCCCAGACTCTCATTGATGGGCTCACCGTCCGTCAGGCGCCATTCGCTGCGGAGTCTGCAAGAACACCGCCTTCTTGTGGCGCCACCGCTTCTTGAAGTCCATGGCCACTTATCAGGCGACACGAGAGAAGGGGATTGTGGAAGTAGATGAAACCTTCTTCCTCGAATCGTTCAAGGGACAGCGGGGTTTACCCCGCCCGGCAGGGCATCGTGGTGGTAAAGGACGAGCCCGTAGAACCGGCCCCGATTACATCCCGGTGATGGTGGTGCAAGACCAGGCGGGCCACCTGGCGGACTTCCAACTGGATAAGATGGATGCCCAAGCGGTCAGGGCGGTATTAGCACCCCCTCATCGCCCCAGATGCGGTGATCTGTAGTGATGGCGCTGGGGTATATGCCAGTTTCAGCACATTACAGGGTGTAACTCACCAGATAGTGCGTAATCGTCAAGGTGAACGCGTAATTGGGGCATAGCACATCCAGCACGTGAACGGATATCACAGTCGGCTGAAAGAGTGGATGGAGCGGTTCCATGGCGTGGCGACCCATTACCTGAGGAATTACCTGGGTTGGCGCAGGATGCTGGAGCGCTACGGTAAGAGAGTGGGAATCAGGGATTGTTTGCATGAGGCGCTGGGGCGCCCCATGCAACACGTAATTGGGACATAGCCTAAAAACAGCCCGCAATCGCGGGCTGTTTTATGTTTCAAGCGGTTCAGCGCCCCAGGTATTGCCGATCGAAGAAGGTGTTGACCCAGTGGGGACGATAGATGGCGAGCAGCGTCATTGTCATGCCGTTGAGCAGGGCTTCGGGGAAGAGCAGCAGAGGCCAGATGGAGAGGTAGTCGGCGCTGATGGTGTGCCACGGATAGGTGCCACTCATGCCCATCAGCAGGGCGCTGGCGATCACCTTGACCGAGATGCTCAGCGCCCCGCCACCGAAGGCGACCACGAACAGGTAGACGAACAGGTGGCGGGGCATCCAGGCCCAGCTGGCCAGAAACAGCAACCAGCTGGTTGCCACGGGCAGAGCGACGCCGATCAGCGCCTGCCAGCCGATGTCGGCGAGTTCGATGACATCGAAGTAGCCGAGCACCAGCAGTGTCAGGCAGGGGGCGAGCAGGGCGAGGCGCCACCCCAGCAGCAGGGTCAGGCTGGTGAGGCCGAGAAAGTGCACCTCCAGCCCCTCGTGCAGGCCGGCACGCAAGACCCAGAGTGGTATCAGCGCGATGGCGCCGCCAAGGCAGAGGTGCTGATAGAGTGGCTGGGCAAGCAGGGTTCGCAGCAGGGTGCCGCGCAGGCTGAATATAAGCAGCAATAGCCAGAGCAGGAGGGCTGCGGCTTGTCCTTCACTCATGGCATGTCCTTGTCATGTGATGGCGTACTGAGCGAGCAGGGGTGACGGATAACAATAACAAGGGCTGGCGTCTTCCCTGCCAGCCCTGCTTTAAAAATCAGTATTTGACGAGTTTGTGATACTTGCTGAGGATGCCCTGGACGCGGTCCATGGTCTCCTTGCTGGGGGGCTTGATCCCGGTCAGATCGTAGTTTTCACCCAGTACGTCCCACTTGTGCTTGCCCAGTTCGTGGTAGGGCAGCAGCTCCACCTTCTCGACGCAATCACCCAGCTCGGCGATGAACTGACCCAGCCCTTCGGCGCTCTCGTCATCGTCTGACCAGGTTGGCACCACCACGTAGCGGATCCACATGGTCTTGCCCTTGGCGGCCAGATAGCGGGCGAACTCCAAGGTGTACTTGTTGCTGACGTGGGTGAGCGGTATGTGCTTCTCGTCATTGATCTGCTTGATGTCGAGCAGCACCAGATCCGTGTTGTCGAGCACCTTGTCGAGCTGTTCGTCGTAGTGACGCACGAAGCCGTTGGTATCGAGACAGGTGTGTATGCCTTTCTCTTTGCAGGCGGCGAACAGTTCGGCGATGAAGTTTTGTTGCAACATGGCTTCGCCACCCGAGGCAGTCACACCACCGCCGGAGGCATTCATGAAGTGGCGATAGCTGGTGATGTCGCTCATCAACTCCGGCACCGTCACTTCGCGGCCACCCTGGGTGTCCCAGGTGTCCCGGTTGTGACAGTACTTGCAGCGCATCAGGCAGCCTTGCATGAACACGATAAACCGTATCCCGGGGCCATCGACAGTGCCGCAGGTTTCAACGGAATGGATCCGGCCAATGATCCCGGACGCGCTGGTTTCAGCGACCGCACCGCTGGTTTCGACAGCAGGGATCCGATTAATGACAGACATAGACAACTCCAACGATTCGAGCAGGTCGTTATTTTATTACATAAAGCCCTATAAATCCTACATGTTTAGCCCGGTTGGGGCGAACCCAGCAGGCTCTCCAGGGCCCTGACAGTGAGTGGTCGACTGGTCAGGAAGCCTTGATAATGCTGGCATCCCAGCGCTTTGAGGATGGCGAGCTGCTCTTCATCCTCCACCCCTTCGGCGGTGACGGTAAAGCGGAAAACCTTGGCCAGATCCAGGATCGCCTTGACGATGGCCTTGTCCTGTTCGCTGTGCACCAGGGTCTGAATGAAACTTCTGTCGAGCTTCACTTCGTCCGCCGGCAGATCCCGCAGGTAGGCGAGCGACGAGTAGCCGGTGCCGAAGTCATCGATGGAGAGCAAGATGCCGAGATCCTTGAGTTGCCGCATGCGGGCTATGCTCTCCAGCCGGTTCTCCAGCACCACGGATTCGGTCACCTCCAGCAGCAGGCGGGAGGGGGGCACGCCTGTGTCGCGCAATATGTACTCCACCTGCTGCACGAACCCCGCGGTGTGGAACTGGCGGGCGCTGACGTTGACCGACAGGTGGGGAATGGCAAAGCCGCGGTTGAGCCAGAAGCTGTACTGGGCGCAGGCGGTCTTCATCACCCAGTAGCCTATGTCCTGGATGAGGCTGGTCTCCTCGGCGATGGGGATGAAGTCTCCCGGCGGCACCATGGTGCCGTCGCTGCGCTGCCAGCGCAGCAGCGCCTCTATCCCTGACAAACTGCCGTTGTCGACCCTGTATTGCGGCTGGTAGTAAAGTTGCAGCTCGTGGTTGCGCAGGGCATCGCGCAGCTGGTTGTTGAGGGCCAGCTTGTTCTTCTCCTTATCCGCCATGGCCTCGCTGAAGAACACATAGTTGCCCTGACCGGCGCGCTTGGCCATGTGCGTGGCGGTATCGGCCTGCTGCATCAGCACCAGATGATCCTGATCCTCGTTGGAGAAGAGGCTGATCCCCACAGAGGCGCTGCAATGCAGCTTGTGATCCTCGATGTCAAACGGGGTGCGAAACAGTCCCATCAGCTCGCGGGCGAAGTGCTCGGCCAGGATCTTGGCGGTGACATAGCCTTGACCCAGGGCGGTGAACAGCAGGGCGAACTCGTCCCCCGAGATGCGGGCCAGCACCAGGTTGTCCTGGGGCAGTCCCTTGAGCCGCTCCACCACGGCTTGCAGCAGCAGATCGCCGCAGGCGTGGCCGAGGGAGTCGTTGATCGACTTGAAGTTGTCCAGATCCACCAGCAACAGGGCGCCCCACTGGCCACTGGGCGCCTGCAGGGTGCGCTGCATGATGTCGTTGAGGCTGCGCCTGTTGTAGAGGCCGCACAGATCGTCGTAATAAGCGAGCTGCTCTATGTGGCGGGCGGCGTCTTTCTCTCGGGTGATATCGTAAAAGCTGCAGACGTAATGGCTGAGTTCGCCGTGTTCATCCTTGACGCCGCTCACCATGAGACGCACCGGGAACAGATGACCATCCTGGTGCAGGCAACGCTCCTCGCCCATCCAGAACTCCTGCTCATCGACCGCCCGTCTGACATCCTCTTTCAGGTGATCGCCGTAATAGGTGGGCCGCAGCTTGACGATATGCTGGCCGATCATCTCATCATCGCCAAAGCCGGTGATGCGGCCAAAGGAGCGGTTGACCTTGAGGATGATCCCCTGGTGATCCATGACCAGCAGGCCATCGTGGGTGTTGAAGGCCACCTCTGCCAGGCGCAGGGCATCGTCGGCGGCGAGTCGCTGCAGCTCGATGGCAGCCCGCTCATGCTGGCTGCTGAGGGCATCGAGCAGCGGCATGGGGTCGGCCAGCGGCTCGTCGAGCAGCAGGGTGAGCTGGCCCATGGGGGCGCCGCTCGGCCCGTGCAGCGGTATGCCGACATAGGCCCTGGCGTTGAGGGCCAGCAGCTGGGCCGCCTGGGGGTAGCGCAGGGGCAGGTCTTCCACATAGACAGCCTGACCGTGCTGGAACAGCTCCTGGCCGGGGCCTGGATCCATCTGTATGGGCTTGAGGACGGAGAAGGTCTCCCCCTCCAGCACGCAGCGCGGAATGATCCAGAGATCCTGGCCGCGCGGCTGGTACTCACCGACCCAGCCGATGCGGGCGCCACAGGCTGTCATGGCCCAGTGCACCAGGGCGCGGCAATAGGCGATGCCGGTCAGCAGGGTCAGCTCGGTCGGCAGGGTCAGCCCGGGGCTGAGCAGGGGTTCGGGTTCCGGCTGCCAGTGGCCGAGCAACTGGGCGCTGTGGCGCACCAGCTGGAGCATCTCCTCGCTGAGCGGAGTGGCGTTGAGGTATTCGAGGCTCAGCACGCCGATGAGTTTTTCCTGCTCCAGCAGCGCGCCGTCGAGGCGCGAGCTTATCCCCGCGCTGGCCAGGTAGTAGTGCTGGCTCAGCATGGGTTGGTGGGCGGCTTCGGAAAAACTCAAGGATTTGCGGGTGCGCAGGGCGCGTATGTAGCGGCTGTCACCCCGGATGGCCGAGAGCCCCTCGGCGCCGAGGGCAAAGACAGGGGTCAGCTGCTCGCTGCCGAGCGAGCCGTTGGCCTGATAGTGCCAAAGAATGAGGCGATCAGCCCCCAGGCTCTCCTTGAGGGCTTCCAGCATGGCGGCAAACTGCTGCTGGCTGGCCATCTGGCTCAGCCGTGGCAGCTGCAACGCCAGATCGGCGATGGGCTCCTGGCGCAGGGTCTGCAGGCAGATGAGCCAGAAGGCATCCTGCTCGTGAGAGAGGGCTATGTGCCACTGCTGGCCGGCGAAGCGCAGTACCAGCTTGCCTCCCAGACCGCTGGCAAGGGCTTGCTCTATGGGCAGGCGCAGGGCATCGGGCAACTGGGCGGGCCAGGCGCTTCTCGGTTCATCCAGCCAGTAGAGCGGGGTTTGCATCACATCGGTCAGGGCGACCAGCCGTTGGCTGCGCACATCCAGACGAAAGAACAGGGGGGTCTGGCTGGCAGGGGGAAGGTGACTGAGCGCGGTAGACGACATGAACTGATAACATCCTGTTGAACAACTGTCGGGTGGCAAGAATACTGCAAAATCGATGCAAACAAAATTTCATTGAAATCTAAATTAGAAGTTACTAATGTAATGGCAATCTGTAGTTAACCGGAGTCTTGCTGATGAAACGGATCCTGATTGTAGGCGGTGTGGCAGGTGGTGCCTCTGCGGCGGCCAGAGCCCGCCGCCTGAGCGAAACGGCCGAGATAGTGATGTTCGAGCGGGGCGAGTTTGTCAGCTTCGCCAACTGTGGCCTGCCTTATCATATCGGCGGCGATATTCAGGACCGTTCGGCCCTGCTGCTGCAGACGCCGCAAAGCTTCAAGCGCCGTTTCAACGTTGATGTGCGGGTCTTTCACGATGTGATCGACATCGACAAAGCTGGCAAGACGCTCCTGGTGCGCAACCTGCTCACCGGTGAAGAGCGGTGCGAATCTTATGATCAGCTGTTGCTGAGCCCGGGGGCGGCCCCCATTCGCCCGCCTTTCCCCGGCATCGACAGCCCGGGCGTGCATACCCTGCGCAACATTCCGGACATGGACCGCATACTGGCGGCCCTGCAGCGCGATGATCCGCGCCATGTCACCGTGGTGGGGGGCGGCTTCATCGGGCTGGAGATGATGGAGGCACTGCACCAGCGCAAGCTGGATGTCACCCTGCTGGAGCTCTCCGATCAGGTGATGGCACCGGTGGACAGAGAGATGGCCAACATGCTCCATGCCCGCATCCGCGAAGAGGGGATCGACCTGCGGCTGCGCACCGGCCTCTCGGCCATCGAGCGCCAGGACGGGCAGCCGGCGCAAGCGGCCAGCACCGGCTTGCGGCTGACCCTGAGCGACGGCACCCGGCTCGACACCGACCTGCTGATCCTGGCCATCGGCGTCAAGCCCGAGACCCTGCTCGCCGCCAAGGCGGGGCTTGAGCTGGGGCCGCGCGGCGGCATCAAGGTGGATGCCGGCATGCGTACCTCGGATCCCTTCATCTATGCGGTGGGGGATGCGGTGGAAGAGACCGACTTCGTCACCGGCGAGTCCGTGCTGATCCCGCTGGCGGGGCCTGCCAACCGGCAGGGGCGGATCGCCGCTGACAACATGCTGGGCCGAGCTGAAACCTACAAGAAGACCCAGGGTACCGCCATCTGCAAGCTGTTCGACCTGGCGGTGGCCAGCACGGGCCTCAACGAGAAACGGCTGCTGCAACTGGGCCTGCCGTTCGAGAAGGCCTATGTGCATCCGGGCAGTCATGCCGGTTACTACCCGGGCGCCCACCCGGTCAGCCTCAAGCTGCTGTTTGCCCCCGATGGCAAGATCTACGGCGCCCAGGCCATCGGCAAGGACGGGGTCGACAAGCGTATCGACGTGCTGGCGGTGGCCCAGCGCGCCGGGCTGACGGTGTTTGACTTGCAGGATCTGGAGCTCACCTATGCGCCGCCGTTCGGCTCGGCCAAGGATGTGATCAACATGGCGGGTTTCGTGGCGAGCAACCACTTGAAAGGGGATACCCTGATCTGTCACGCCGCCGAGGTGCAGGCCCGTCATCCCCATCAACAGGTGCTGGATGTACGCAATGGCCCCGAGCTCGACAAGCTGGGTCGCATCCCGGATGCCCTGCACATCCCCCTCGATGAGCTGCGTGGCCGGCTGGATGAACTGCCCAGGGATAAAGAGCTGCTCATCAGCTGTCAGGTGGGCTTGCGCGGCCACGTGGCTTGCCGCTTGCTTAGCCAACACGGCTTCAAGGTGAAGAACCTCTCCGGCGGTTTCAAAACCTGGCAGATGGCGGTGATGGAATAAGGGCCTCACCGACACACCAAACGCCGACCTCAGGGTCGGCTTTTTGTTATCTGTCTGGTGGCAATCTGTGCTCGACATTTTGCAATGAGTTTTGTGTCAAGCGAGTCGGATGTCTTATCCTGTTGCCTATCGCGCTGCTGTGGCAGCGATCCAATCCGGGATGGAACCTATGCGCCCTTTTGACCCTTGCCCTGCTGCCCACCACTTTGCTCCCCTGCGGCTTGCGCCGTGCCGCCATCGCTGGTCTGCCTTGTTGTTGACCGGGCTGGCCTGTCTGCTCTTGGCCGGTTGTGGTCAGGACAAGCCGGCAACCGCCGATCAGGCGCCAGCGGCCCAGCAAGAGGCTGGTGTCCCCACGGCCGTGGTGCAGGCCAATGCCCGCCAATATAGAGACGCGCCGGCGCTGGCGCTGGTCTTCTCCGGCCCGCTGGCGCCCAGAGCGAACTGGCAGAGCTGGCTGGCGGTGAGCCAGGGGGGCAAGCAGGTGCAGGGGGAGTGGATCCTGGCCGAGGATGGCCGCACCCTCTACTTCCCGCAGGTCGCACCCGACAAAAGCTATGAGGTGATCCTCAAATCGGGGCTGGGCCCTGAGCCCCAGCGCTGGACCCTCAAGACCCGGCCGCTGGAGGCAGGGGCGTCGTTTACTGCCAGCGGCATGGTGTTGCCGCTGCGCCAGGAGCTGCGCTTGCCCATCAGCGCGGTCAACGTGGATGAGGTCAATATCGACTTCTTCCGGGTCGATGCCGAGTATCTGCCGCGCTTTTTGGCCGAGTACAGACCCGGCGCCGGCATGGGCAACTGGGAGCTGGAGCAGATCACCAGCCGCGCCAAACGGGTGTTCAGCGGCCGCTACGCCCTGGCGCTGGATGCCAACCGCCGCGAAACCCGCCTTATCAACGTCAAGGAGCCGCAGCTGGCCGAGGCCGGTGTCTACTTCGCCGTCATGTCACCCCTTGGCAACTACGACTGGCGCAAGGAGACCACCTATTTCGCGGTGAGCGACATGGGGCTCAGTGCCCGCCGTTATCGGGATCAGCTAGAGGTGTTTGTCAGCTCGCTGGCGAGTGCGGATCCCCTCAAGGAGGTACAGCTCTCCCTGCTCGACGAGAAGGGCAACCGGCTGCAGGTGCAGACCAGTGACAATCAGGGTCACCGCCGCTTCGACCAGGTGCAGGGCGCACGCCTGCTGCTGGCCGAGCAGGGCAAGCATCTGGCTGTGCTGCGCCTCGATGGCGCCGCGCTGGATCTCGCTGCCTTCGATCTCGGCACCCAGCCTTGGCAGGCCCAGCAGCTTTATCTGTTCAGCGGGCGGGATCTTTACCGCCCCGGCGAGCGGCTCGACAGCGAGATCCTGCTCAAGGGGCAGGATGGCCAGCTGCTGCCGGGAATGGCGGTGGAGCTGGAGGTGAAACAGCCGGACGGTCAGCTGCTCGAACAGAAACGGCTGCTGCCGGACAGCCTGGGGGCCGCCCACTACGGTCTGCGCCTGCCGGATGACGCGCCGCTCGGGCGCTGGACCATCAACCTGAAAACCGCCGCCGGCAGCCGCTTCGAGTGGCCCTTCCTGGTGGAGGAGTTCCTGCCGGAGCGGCTCAAGCTGCAACTCGGCAAGGGGCCTGATGGCGAATTGCTGACCCCGCAACAGGCGCTCACCCTGCCGTTGCAGGGGGATTATCTCTACGGCGCTCCCGCCAGCAACACCAAGGCGAAGGCTGACGTGAAAATAAGCCGCGCGGCCATGCCCTTCACCCAGTGGCAGGCGTTCACCTTGGGGGACGTGTTGCTGACCGAGCAGGCCAAGGAGCTTGAGCCCCTCAACCTCACCCTGAATCAGCAGGGGCAGGGGATATTTTCGCTGGCAGATGAGCTGGATGGCGTGAGTGCCCTCGGGCCGCTGGAGGTAGCCTATCGGGTGTCGCTCTCCGAGCCCGGCGGTCGCGCCGTCAATCGCAGTCGCACCCAGTACGGCTGGCCGGTGGGCAGCCAGTGGCCGGCGCTGAGGGCCGATTTCGTCGCGGACAGGGTGGAAGGGGGCAAGCCGCTACCCTTCCAGATCCTCAACCTGGATGACAAGGGCCAGCCGGTGGCGGGCGAGGTGAAGGTGCGGCTGGTCAACGAATACCGCGACTACTACTGGCACTACGCCGATGGCGAGGGGTGGAAGTACGAGTTCAACAGCCAGCCCTATCTTGAGCTGGAGCAGAGCTTGCAACTCGATGGCAAGGGGCCGACCGCCCTCAGTTTGCAACTGGCGGCGGGCTGGTACCGATTGGAGGTGGAGAACAGCCAGGGCCATCAATCCAGCCTGCGGGTCGAGATCGGCAGTTACGCCTGGGGTGGCGGTGGTGAGCAGGCGCGGCCTGACAAGATTGCCATCAGCCTCGACAAGCGCGCCTATCAGGCTGGCGACAAGGCGAAGGTGACCCTGGTTGCCCCCCGTGCTGGCAAGGGGCTGCTGCTGGTGGAAGATGGCGACAGCCTGCGCTGGTGGCAGCGTATCGAGCTGCGAGCCGAAGGTGGTGGCTCAGCAGAGGCCCGCGGCGAGTTCGAGATCCCCGTCAGCCCGGAGTGGCAGCGTCACGATCTGCATATTTCGGCGCAGATCGCCGCCCCCGACAGCGAGTCAAAGCCGGTGAGCCAAAAGAGTGTGCAGAGTCTGCGCTCGGTCGGTCTGGTGCCGCTCACCCTGGACAGAGAAGCTCGCCGTCTGCCGCTCAGCTTGAGTGCGCCGGACAAGGCGGTGCCGCTCACCCGGCTCGAGGTCACCGCCACCTCCACCCCCAACAGTCAGGGGCGAGTGGTACTGGCGGCGGTGGATCGGGGCGTGCTCAATATCAGCGATTACCAGCCCCTCTCACCGTTCGAGATCTTCTTTGGTCGCAAGCGCTTCGCACAAGACTTGTTCGACAACTACGGTCAGGTGATTCCGCCGCAGGATGGCAAGCTGGCCCGCCTCAACTACGGCGGCGATGCCCCGGCGCTGAAGAAGGGCGGTGCGCTGGAGAGCCGGGTCGAGATCGCCGCGCTCTGGAGCGGTGAGGTGAGTTTTGACGAGAGTGGCAAGGCGGTGATACCGCTTGATCTGCCCAACTTCAACGGCGAGCTGGCGCTGATGGCGTTGGCCTGGAACGAGCAGCAGGTGGGAGAGGCCGAGCGCGCCGTCAAAGTCGTTGCGCCGCTGGTGGCCGAGATTGGCTGGCCGCGCTTTGGGGCCAGAGGGGATCAGACCCGCGCCCTGGTGCAACTGCGCAATATGAGCGGCGAGGATCAAAATCTTTCGCTTGAATGGACCCTGGCCGGCGGCTTGCAGGCGGGCGGCGAACTACCCGAGACGCTGACGCTTAAAAATGGCGAGGAGCGCTGGCTGACCCTGCCGCTCACAGTGACCGGGGCGAGCGGGGTGGCAAGCCTGCAACTGGCGGCGAGCGGCAAGGGCTTTGCGATAAGTCGCGACTGGTATCTGCCGCTGCGCTCCCCCTGGCCTGCCCAGACGCGCCAGCGCTACCAGATGCTGACCCCAGGTCAGCAGATGAGCTTTGCCCAGAGCGAACTGGCCGGGCTGGATCCCGCCAATCTACAGGGGCTGCTCAGCCTCTCAGGCACGCCCCCCTGGGATCCGGCCGCCCAGTGGCAGGCGCTGGCCGATTACCCCTACGCCTGTCTGGAGCAGACCTTGTCCCGCGCCTGGCCTTACTTGCTGACCACGGCGGATGAGCGTGCGGCCTGGTCCAAACCTGCGCTGGGAAGCAAGCCGGTGAGCGAGGCGGATCTGCAGCGCGCCCTGCTGCAGCGGCTGCAACGGTTGCAACTGCCGAGCGGCGGTTTTGGCCTCTGGGATGGTCGCTCCGATGAGGAGCAGTGGCTCACTGCCTATGCGGCCGACTACCTGCTGACCCGCAAGGAGGTCGGCGACGCCGTGCCCGAGGCCATGTTGAGTCAGGCCCTCAATCGCTTGCAGAGCTATCTCACCGACAGTCAGTACGGCGAGCGCTGGAGCAGTGCCCCCGAGCACAGTCGGCTGGCCTATCAGGCCTACAGCGCCTATGTGCTGGCGCGGGTGGGCAAGGCGCCGCTCGCCACCCTGCGTCTCATCTGGGAGCAGCAGGCGGATCATGCCCGCTCTGGTTTGCCGCTCTTGCACCTCTCGCTGGCGCTTTCCGCCATGGGGGATGAGCAGACTGCCGCCAAGGCTCTTGCCCGGACGCTGGCAACCCCGCGCGGCGAGGATTATCTGGCCGATTACGGTTCGCCCCTGCGCGATGGGGCGTTGGAGCTCGCTCTGCTGCGCCAGCACAAGCTGGCCGAGGATCGCTGGTCTGAGCTCAGCGCCAAGGTGGCCGATACTCTGGCCCATCGCCAGTGGCTAAGCACCCAGGAGCGCCTCGCCCTGTTGCGGTTGGCACAGGTCGATCCTGCTGCTGACTGGCAGGCAAGGCTAGTGTCAATCAATGGCGATCATCCCGTTGCCGGTAAAAACAGTGCGCAGATCGGTGTTCCCGAGGCCCTGGCGGCGACTGGCGTGACCAACGAGGGCAAGGGATCCCTCTATGTGCAGCGCACCTTGATCGGCTATCCCGAGCAGGCCCCCGTACGTATCAGCCAGGGCATGAGCGTGACCCGCAGCTGGTTCAATGCCGATGGTAAGCCGCTCGATCCCGCCAAGGTCAAGGTGGGCGATTTGGTGGTGGTGCGGCTCAATGTGAGCAGCGAGCAGACGGTGCCCGATGCCTTGCTGGTGGAGATGCTGCCGGCGGGATTTGAGCTGGAAAACCCGGCCCTTGGCACCAGCATCAAGCTCGAGGAGCTCAGCATAGAGGGCAAACCGGCGTGGCAGAGCGAGTGGAACGACTACCTCAAGCATCAGGAGTTTCGTGACGATCGCTACACAGCGGCGCTGGATCTGAGCGAAGGAGGCAACCAGCAGCTGGTCTACCTGATGCGGGCCGTGACCCCGGGTCGTTATCAGGTGCCGCCGACCCAGGTGGAGGATATGTACCGGCCCGAGCTGCGGGCAGTGGGGCAGGATATTCACGAGGTGATGATCTCTGAGTAACGCCCCCTTGCTGGAGACGCTTCTCCCGGCCACGTTCTGGCAACGTGGCCGTTTGTGGTTGCGCCAGGCTTGGCTTGCGCTGCGGCATCTACCTCGCTGGCTGCGTCTGACGGCGCTGCTATTGGCTGGCGTGATCCTGTTGTTGCTGGTGCTGGATCGCACCTTCCCGCCGCCACCGCTGGATCCCGCCTTCGCGCGGGTTGTACTCGACATCAAGGGGCGGCCGCTGCGGGCCTTCGCCGATACCAGCGGGGTGTGGCGTTATCCCGTGACGCTGGAGCAGGTCTCCCCCCGCTATATAGAGGCGTTGCTGGGCTACGAGGATCGCTATTTCTGGCGCCATCCTGGGGTCAACCCGGTGGCCATGGTGCGCGGGGTCTGGCAATGGCTGCGTTACGGGCGGGCCGTCTCGGGCGGCTCGACCCTCACCATGCAGGTGGCCCGCCTCATCGAGCCCTATCACAGGAGCGTGCCCGGCAAGCTGCGCCAGATGGTGCGGGCGCTGCAGCTGGAGTGGCACTACGACAAGCGTACCCTGCTCACCGTCTATCTCAATCGGGCACCGTTTGGCGGCAACCTTGAAGGGGTACAGGCGGCCAGCTTTGCCTATCTGGGCAAGAGTGCGGCCAAACTCACACATGCCGAGGCCGCCCTGCTGGCGGTGCTGCCGCAGGCACCCAGCCGTTATCGGCCGGACAGGCACCCGGATCGCGCCCGCGCCGCCCGTGACAAGGTGATGCAGCGGCTGGTCAGGCAGGGGGCTTGGTCGGAGGCAGTCTGGACGGAGGGGCGCATCGAGCCGGTACTGGCCCGCGGTCACTTCACACCGATGGAGGCGCCGCTGTTTGCCCGTTTGGCCGCCGACAGTCAGCCGGGCGCACTGGTGCATACCACCATAGACGGGGATCTGCAGCGCTGGCTGGAGGCGCGGGTGGAGAGCTATATCCGCCGTTTCCCGGAGCAGACCTCCGCCGCCCTGCTGCTGGTGGACAACCAGACCATGGCGGTGCGCGCCTACGTGGGCAGCGCCGAGTACGGCAACTTGAGGCGCCACGGCTACCTCGACATGGTGCAGGCGATCCGCTCCCCCGGCTCCACCCTCAAGCCGTTTATCTACGGTCTGGCGCTCGATGCCGGGTTGGTTCACTCCGCCTCCCTGCTCTCCGATGCACCCAGATTGGGATCGGACTATCGACCCGCCAACTTTACCGGTGCCTTTCAGGGGCCCGTGACCATGACCCGGGCGCTGCAGCAATCCCTCAACGTGCCGGCCGTACAGGTACTGGAGGCACTCGGGCCCGATACCCTGGTCAATCGACTGGACAACGCCGGGGTCAGACTGGCGCTCTCCGACAAGCCCAACCCCGCCATCGCGCTCGGGGCGGCGGGCATTCGGCTGGAACAGCTGGTGGCGCTCTATAGCTCCCTCACCCGGCAGGGACAGGTGGCGATGCCGGTCTGGCTGGCGGGACAAAAGGCGGTCTCGCGCCCCTTGCTGAGCCCTGGAGCCGCCTGGATCATCTGGCAGATTTTGAGTTCGCAGGGGCGGGCGGATCAGCCCTTTGCCAGCGAGGCGACCGGCCGGGTCAACCGGCTGGCCTGGAAGACGGGCACCAGCTACGGCTACCGGGACAGCTGGGCGCTGGGGGTTTCGGGCCGCTGGACCCTGGGTGTCTGGCTGGGGCGGCCCGACGGCACCCCCTTGCCCGGTTTTTACGGTCAGAGCGCGGCTGTGCCACTGCTGCTCTCCGTCTATTCGCGGCTGGGTGACAACAGCCCCCTGCCGGCGCAGCCCAATACGGTGAGCGAGAGCGACATCTGCTGGCCGCTGGGGCGGCGGGTGGGTGCCACCCTGCCAGAAGCCTGCCTGCAACAACAGAGCGCCTGGCTGCTGGATGAACGGGATCCCCCCACCTTGCCCGATCCCATGGACTGGCCCTCACCGCTGCGTCAGGTTGCGCTGACCGAGCAGGGAACCCCCACCCTGGCGCGCTGCAGTGATGCGACCCACTCAAGCTGGCGAGCACTCTGGCCGCTCTCGCTGGAACCCTGGCGGGCGCCGGGGGAACGGCGCACGGCGCTGCTGGCAAGCCATTGCGCGGGGGAAGCGAAGCGCGCCGATCTGCAGGCGCCCATTCGCATCGTCGCGCTGGGGGAGGGCAACCTTATTCGCAGCCAGCGCTATCGCCTGCAACCCAGGGTGCTGGGTGGCGTGGGCAAGCCGTTCTGGTTTCTCAACGGCCAGCGGTTACGCTGGGACGGGGATCAGGTATTGAGCGAGGCGGGGCGCTACCAGCTGGTGGTGGTGGATGAGGCGGGCAACAGCGACAGAGTCGAATTTCGGCTGGAAAACCCCTCCTGAGGGGCTCCTGGTTTGCACTGACCGGGCGCCAGAATATTGACGGCGCGTCATGTCACCAAGACGGGATCAGGCTGTGAGCTGATCCCGTTGGACCATATTGGCGGCCGGCTGGCTCAGGGTTTGACTTGCCCCAGCCGGGTGAAGAAGTGCTGGCTCTTGCGCTGGTGGAAATGACTCTTCTTGATGGGATGGAAGATGAGGCGGCTCTTTGGGTGGCTCGCCTTGAGCTGATGGATCATCGTCATGGCGGGCAGGCCTGTGCTGACCAGTGTGGTGAGCGGCAGGCTGCGGGTCTCTGGCCCCAGCAGCTGATTGAGCCCTTGCTGCGCCAGCTCGAAACGGGTCAGGGCCGTTGGCTCGGCATAGCCACTGCCGAGCATGGCCAGCAGGGCATCGAGGGCCTGATGAAACTCGGCCAATTGCTGGCGAAAGCCGCTGCGGGCGCGCAGGGCAATCAGCTCGGCAAACGGGATCTCGCTCAGGTGAGTGGGGACTTGCAATGGTATCTCGAGGTGGAAGCAATCCTGGCCGCCCCGGTTGTGGTAGCGGGATTCGAGCAGGTGCAGCAGCCGGTCCAGATAGTCGTGATCCGTGATGAGGGCACCCTCATTAGCGAGTGCCCACTCACGGGCGAGGCGCATGGAGAGCAGATTGGCAAAGCGCCGCGCCATCCTGATCCCCCCCTCATCTTGCGTAGCAAAGCCGTGAGTCAGGCAAAAACCGTGCAGCCGCTCGAGACCGGCCTGGGTCGGGCAGAAGCAGTCGTGGTTGGCGCCTTGGCGCCAGCGAGTGATCAGCTCCTTGTTGCCGAACACCTTGTGGCGAGTGAAGTCAGGGGCGATAAGGCCGCCGAGCTGGCTCTCCAGCTGCGGGGTGATGTCTGCAAAGAAGCCAGGCTCAGGACGCTCTGCCAGCAGATCAGTCTGCTCTTCCAGGGTATGGAGCAGGGCGGTGAGGCCGCTCTTTTCACTGACGGTAAAGACGAAGGCGAGTCGCTCCAGATAGAGCAGGGCAAACTTGAGCCAGAGCTCGTCGCGTACCTCCATGCCGGGGTAGTAGATATAGGTCTTCATCGGATCAGTCTGTTGTCAAGGGATTGCTAGGGCGCAGGCTTGGGAATATACGCAAGATTGCCGTCGCGTCGCAAACGTTGCGTGGGGGAATGTGAGCAAACGCGCATCCAGTAGGCGCCGGCCAGAAAGTTCTGATATAATTCGCGCCCTTAAATCAAGGCCACCCGAGTCAAAACCATGAAGTTCATTATCAAGCTGTTCCCGGAAATCACCATCAAGAGCAAGTCAGTTCGTCAGCGCTTCACCAAGATGTTGCAGGGCAACATTCGCAACGTGTTGCGCCGCTTCGACGAAGACGCCCGCGTACGGATGGATTGGGACAAGCTGGTAGTGAGCTCCCGCAACGATCAGTTCCACGCCCAGTATCTGGAGACGCTGGCCTGCATCCCGGGCATCCAGTATTTCCTCGAAGTGAAGCTGAGCAATTTTACCGACCTGCACGACATCTTCGAGCAGACCCGCGCCGTCTGGGGCGATCGCCTGAAATGCAAGACCTTCTGCGTGCGTGCCCGCCGCGTCGGCAAGCACGATTTTAGCTCGCTGGAGCTGGAGCGCTATGTGGGCGGTGGCCTCAATCAGCATTGCGAAACCGCCGGCGTGCGTCTGAAGAAGCCCGATATCCAGGTCAATCTGGAAGTGGAAAATGACGAGCTCTACATCATCAGCGCTGTTCACCATGGCATGGGCGGCTTCCCCATGGCGACCCAGGAAGATGTGCTGAGCCTGCTCTCCGGCGGGTTTGACTCGGGCGTTGCCTCCTACCAGTTCATCAAGCGCGGCTGCCGCGTGCACTATTGCTTCTTCAATCTCGGCGGCGCAGCCCACGAGATCGGGGTCAAGCAGGTTGCCTATTATCTGTGGAGCAAGTTTGGCGCCTCCCACAAGGTGCGTTTCACTGCCATAGACTTTGAACCCGTGGTGGCCGAGATCCTCGAGAAGATCGACAACGGCCAGATGGGTGTGGTGCTCAAGCGGATGATGATGCGTGCCGCCGGTCAGGTGGCCGACTACTTCCAGATCCCGGCGCTGGTGACAGGGGAGTGCGTGGGCCAGGTCTCCAGCCAGACCCTCACCAACCTGAATGTCATCGATCGGGTGACCGACAAGGTGATCCTGCGCCCGCTCATCACCTGGGACAAGCCGGACATCATCAGCGAAGCCCGCCGCATCGGCACTCTGGAGTTTGCCGAGACCATGCCGGAGTATTGCGGCGTCATCTCCAAGAAGCCGACCATCAAGGCTGTGCTGTCCAACATCGAGGCGGAGGAGGCCAACTTCGACTTCGCCATCCTGGACAAGGTAGTCTCCGAGGCCCGTTACCTCGACATCCGCCGCATCGGTGAAGAGACCGCCGCCGAGGTACAGGAGGTGGAGACTACGCAAGTGCTGGCCGCCGATGAGGTGATCCTGGATATCCGCTCCAGTGATGAGCGCGACGAGAAGCCGCTGGTGGTGGAAGGACGTGAGGTGCTGCACCTTCCCTTCTTCAAGCTGGCCACCGCCTTTGGCGATCTGCCCAAGGAGAAGACCTATCTGCTCTACTGCGATCGCGGTGTGATGAGCAAGCTGCAGGCGCTCTATCTGAAAGAGAAGGGCTTTGACAACGTCAAGGTGTACCGCCCGTAACGGCATGCGCTTCCCATAAAAAATCCGGCCAATGTGCCGGATTTTTTATTTCACTCTGATTGCATCCTGATGTCGCGCGCGGCTCAGGGGCAGGGGACGGGTGTAAAGGTCGATTGCCCCTGACAGCGCCAGCCCATTTCGGCTTGCCGCATCTGCCACAGGTTGTTGCTGCGAAACAGGGTCAGGATGTAGATCATGTCGCTCTTGTTGCCATCGAGGGCCACCGAGAGTACCAGATCGTTGTCCAGCTGTTGTGCCTGGATACGACTGGGTATGTCGCTGTGGCCGACAAAACGCAACGCCACTTCACGATAATCATTGACCCAGGTTTGCTGGGCAGTGCTTGCCTGGCGGATCTGCTGGTTGAATTGCTGTACCGGGGTAGAAGCCAGTCGTCCGAACAGTACCTGTGCATCGGCTTGCGCCGTTGCCACATTCATCAGTAACAGGGAAGTGATGAGCCCAAGTTTTTGCATGAGGGATTCCGGCTTACAACGACTGGATTCTATGACAACAGAAAAGCCTGCTTGGTTCAATGTAACGAGGCCGGGAGTGCGACATGGCGCTCCCGGCCTGGATATCAATGGCGTTGCAACGAGAAGGTGGGCAGTGACAGGTGCCAGTAGATAGCGGCAACCCGCAAACCGAACACGGCCGTCATGCAGATAAGCATGGCGGTAACCCTGTCCATATTGACCTCAAGCGCCAGGGTATAGAGGATGCCGCCCAGGATGCAGGCGGTGGCATAGATCTCCTTTTGCAGCACCATGGGCACTTCCCGGGCCAAGACATCCCGGATCATGCCGCCAGCCACCCCTGTCATGGTCCCCATGATCACGGCAATCAGGCCGGGGGAACCAAAGTTGAGGGCTTTCTGGGTACCGATCACGGTAAAGAGGGCCAGTCCGAAGGCATCAGCCACCGGCAGCACATACCAGGGCATGCGACGGGGCAGCTTGACCATCCACATGCCGATCAACGCCGTGGCGATGACGACCCAGATATAGAGAGGGTCGCGCACCCAGAACACAGGGGTGGCCCCCAGGATCATGTCACGTATGGTGCCGCCACCAATGGCGGTGACGGCTGCCAGCACCATGACGCCGAAGCCATCCATCCTGAGCCGCCCCGCAACCAGCACGCCCGAAAACGCGAATACCGCAGTACCAAACATGTCGCTGATGTAAACAATCTGCTCAACCAGTGTCTGCATGGAGAACAACTCACGTCCAATTGTTGATGGGGCCGCGATTTTAGGGGCTGGGCCTGCATCTGACCAATGGCTGCCTGCAAAAGTGGGAGCCAGACCAAGTTTTTGCAGGCGGGATGCGGGCTGAGCAGAGGGGAAGTGGCCGCTGGCTTGAGGTGGGAGCCGAAGCTGGCAAGGGGGCGGGGCTTCTCATGGTCCCTCCGTCTGTGCTTGCATCCCGCTGATAAGGGGCACTTTTTGAATTTTTTCTCTTAAGTCCTGCGAGAATGTGCCGATAAATAGGGTAAGCGGCGTTAATGCGATGAAGCGTTAAAAATAATGCTAAAGACATCGAAAAAGAGGCCGTTAAATAAGACGCATCGAACATGAAAGACAATAAAGTTCGAGCAAATTAGATAGTAAATTTAATAGCTTAGGAGAATGGTCATGGGTCTTTATATCAATACGAACGTTTCATCACTCAACGCTCAGCGTAACCTGATGAACACCAACAAATCTCTGGATACTTCCTACACCCGCCTGGCATCTGGTCTGCGCATCAACAGCGCAAAAGATGATGCCGCCGGTCTGCAAATATCCAACCGTTTGACCTCCCAGATCAATGGTCTGGATCAAGGTAACCGCAATGCCAACGATGGTATTTCCGTTGCCCAGACCGCTGAAGGCGCCATGGATGAAGTGACCTCCATGCTGCAACGGATGCGTACCCTGGCTCAGCAATCCGCCAACGGCTCAAACAACACGGATGACCGTACCGCGTTGCAGCAAGAGTACTCTCAGCTGATGACTGAAATCGACCGTGTGGCCAAAGATACCACCTTCGGTGGCCAGAACCTGCTCAAGGGCGGTTATGTGGGCTCCTTCCAGGTCGGTGCCGATGCCAGTCAGACCATTACGTTCCGAATGACCACTGCCTTTACCATCTCGGGCATGGCTTCAGCGACCAGCGGCAGTGCGACTGTGGCGACCACCACCTCAGGTGAGCCTTATAAAATTACCAAGACGACGGGAACCCCGGTCAGCTCCACCAGCATGTCGACCATTACTGCGGCAAGCTCCGCCCAGTCGGCCATGGCCAACCTGGATTACATGATCAAGGTGGTGGACAGCAAGCGTGCCGAGTTGGGTGCGGTACAAAACCGGTTCGACTCGACCATTCGCAACCAGGCGAACGTCTCTGAAAACGTCAGTGCCGCCCGCTCACGGATCCGTGATGCAGATTTCGCGACAGAAACCGCTAACATGACCAAGCAGAACATTCTGCAACAGGCTGCATCGACCATACTGTCACAGGCAAACCAGCGTCCTCAGTCTGCACTCTCGCTGCTGAAAGGCTAACAAAAGAAAACAGGGCGGTTGTTCAGGCCGCCCTGGTCAAGAGATGGAACAAAGGGGTGTTCGGGTTTGCACTCTGTTCTATCGGGAGAGAATCAATTCTCTATTAGTAATGCCAAGTGTTGTCCAGCTGTTCAGTTCTGTCACCCTTGGTCGTATTCTCCTGAGCATATGCTCATTTTAGGCCGGTTTTCCGGCCTCTTTTTTTGTGCCGTCAAATTGACGCCACTCGATCATAGCAAAGCACAAACCGTGCCAAAACCAACCTTTCCTATGTCCCCCTTGTCATGGTGCCTGAGGTCACATGGCGAGTCTTCTGATGCCTGCGATTTGCCGCTTGCCGGATAAAACTTGCCGCCTTCGGCAATTATTTTCCTAAAGCTTGTGTCCATGCGGCCGTTAAATAAAGTGAAGCAATCGAGGGGTGTTCGGAATCCAACGTTTGCACTACTGCGGGTGGCCTGTTCGTTCAAACAGACACCCGCCAGAAGACACAGGATTGTTCAACCTGTTCTTCTAACGGTGGGACGTCGCTTTGGCGGCGCAACCCGCAGTCGCATGTTCTTCGGGAGAATATTTTATGGCCATGTACATCAACACGAATACTTCATCACTGAACGCCCAGCGTAACCTGATGAACACCAACAAGTCCCTGGATACGTCATATACCAGATTGGCCTCCGGTCTGCGTATCAACACCGCCAAGGATGACGCCGCCGGTCTGCAGATCTCCAACCGTTTGACTTCACAAGTTAATGGCCTGGATCAAGGTAACCGCAACGCCAACGATGGCATCTCTGTTGCTCAGACTGCGGAAGGCGCCATGGATGAAGTCACCTCCATGCTGCAGCGTATGCGTACCCTGGCCCAGCAATCGGCCAACGGTTCCAACAACACTGACGACCGTACTGCGTTGCAGCAGGAGTTCGATCAGCTGACCACAGAGATCGACCGTATCTCCACCGATACTTCCTTTGGTGGTCAAAAACTGCTGGATGGCAAGTACAAAGGCTCCTTCCAGGTCGGTGCCGATGCTGGCCAGACCATCACCTTCAAGATGACATCCGCCTTCACGATCAGCGGTATTGCGTCATCGACCAAGGGCAGTGCTACCGTTGCGACCAGTGCTTCCGGGGAACCCTACACCGTGACCAAGGGAACCACTGCGGTGACTTCCACCAGTGTCAGCAGTATCAAAACTGCGAGTTCCGCCCAACTTGCCATGGCCAACCTTGATTTCATGATCAAGGCCGTTGACAGCAAACGGGCAGAGCTGGGTGCGGTACAGAACCGCTTTGACTCGACCATTCGCAACCAGTCCAACGTTTCCGAGAACCTGAGTGCAGCCCGCTCTCGTATTCGTGACGCAGACTTTGCGACTGAAACGGCCAACATGACCAAGCAAAACATCCTGCAACAGGCTGCCTCCAGTATCCTGGCGCAAGCCAACCAGAGACCGCAATCAGCTCTGTCCCTGTTGGGCAGATAATGACTGAAATGAAAGAGGAGCGACGATATGGCCAATGAAATTGGGATCCCGTCATCGGTCACTCCTTCTTCTCTTCAGCAAAGTAGCAAGAGCGGCCAATCGGCCGCTCAAGTGCTATCTGGTACGGCGGAAGAGCAGCGGGTGACATCACAGGGACCGATAGTCAGTCAGGGAACTAATCCTGCTGAAAAATCAAGCAAGCAGAAACCTAATGCGGCTGAAATTGAAAAAGAGGTCCAAAACTTGCAGAAATTTAGTGAGTTGCAAGGTTGGACGGTCAACTTCAGCGTTGAAAAAGATTCTGATCAGGTAGTCATCAAAGTGATGGACGCTCAGAGTAAATCCGTGATTCGTCAAATTCCTTCTGAAGAATTTCTTGCAATCAGCAAGAGGATAAAGGAATGGCAAGATGGTGATTTAGCTGGTGGGTCTCGTACAGGATTGCTATTTGATAACGAAATCTGATGGGAAAAACTTAAGAGGAGAGTGAGTATGTCTACCATTACGTCTGCCTGTGCCGGCTCGCGCGTCGGGCTGTTACTCGATAAAGAGATTTAATACGCAAGCATTACGAGGAGAGTGAGAATGGTCAATATTACGAATGCTGGTGCGGGCTCTGGATTGGATTTGGAGTCTGTCATTGCTGCGAGCGTCAATGCCAAGAAGGCACAGCTGATGCAGCCTATCACCACCAAAAAGACCAATGCCCAGATCACTCTCTCAGGGGTTGGACAGTTGAAATCGGCCATTGCCTCTTTTGTGACGACACTCCAGGCCATGTCCAAGGATGATGCGTTCAACAAACGATCGATCAACATTACCCAGGACAAGGACAAACCCGTTCTCAAGGTGGAGAGCAAGGCGGGTGCTTCCAATGGGCAATATGATATCAGCGTCGAACAATTGGCGAAGACCAGCAAATTTGACGGTACCTTCGACTCATCGACGACTCCGCTCATCACTCAGGACGGGAAACTGACCTTCAAGGCTGGCGACAAGACCTTTGATGTCGATGTTAAGGCGGGGGATTCGCTACAGTCCATTCGTAAACGCATCAACAATGACGCAGACAATTTCGGTCTGAGCGTCAACATCGTCAATACCTCCGATGGTAAATCCAAGCTGATGATCGATTCCGGGGTCAGCGGCAGCGGCAAGGATCTGCAGATCACCGGCAGCACGACGGACCTGACCGATAACCTGGTGTCCAAGCTTACCAAGCGCCAAGATGCTCAAGATGCCAAGATCACTGTTGATGGAAATACTCTTACCAGTTCGTCCAATACTTTCGACGGCACTATTGTCGGACTCAAACTGACTGTGTTACGGGAGTCGGATAGCACAACCTCTACCGATACCAGTGGTAATCCAGTCAAGACCTACAGCTCGAACAAGGTTGATGTGACCACCGATAAAGCCGGCATCAAGGACATGGTCAAAAGCTTTGTCGACGGCTACAACACGCTGGTGAAGAAAAGCAATGAGCTCGGCAAGCGCAACTCGATCGTGGCAGGGAAGAGCCAGAATGATGGCGGTGCTCTGGCGGGCGATGCAACGACCCGTGCCGTGGTCAATATGATGAATGGCATCATTACCGAGCCCTCGCAAAAGTCCTCCACTTACTCAACGATTTTCCAGATGGGTATAAAGATGGATAACAAGGGGGTATTGTCTATCGACGATACCAAGTTCAGCGAGGCTATCGACAAGAATTTCGATCAGGTAGTGGCGGTTTTTGGCGGCAAGGATGGGGTTGCAGGTCAGCTGGCCAACCAGCTGGAAACCTACTCCAAGACCGGTGGTTTACTTGCTAAACGGGAAGACTCGCTGAATTCCGATCTGCGCGAAGTGAGCCGCAAGGAGTCTGATGTTACCTCCCAGCTGACCAAGTATCAGGAGACCCTGCGTGCCCGCTATGGGAGTCTGGATACCATGCTGGCCAAGATGAACAAGTCGGCCTCATATTTGAATCTGCTCAACACCAAGAGCAGCTAATTTGTAGTCAGGATCGGTGTTTCATATGTATCGGAAAAATATCAAAGCTTATACCACCCAGAGTCTGCAATCCGAGCTGGCTGTAGCAGACCCTTATCGCGTCATCCAGCTGCTGATGCAGGGGTGTCTCGAACGCCTTGCTCAGGCGCGTGGTGCGATTGAACGCCGTGATTTTGAACAAAAATCGCAGGATATTTCTAAAACTTTGGCCATCATCAACGGGTTGCAGGACTCGCTGGATCTCTCCTATGGCAAGGTGCCAGAAGATCTCTTTGCGCTTTATGACTATATGAAGGTGCGGATGATGGATGCCAGCCGCGACATGGATATCGCCATCGTTGACGAAGTGATGGCCCTGATGTTGACCGTGAAAAGCGGGTGGGATGCGATTCCTGTTGAAGAGCGTGACAAGGCGCTAGCTCAGCAAAAAGTGGGCCGGCCGGAATGAGCAATGTCCCGCTATCCGGGCTGATTGAGCATGGTAACCAGCTGTTGGCCCTGCTGGAGCAGGGCGACATGCTTGCGTCAGACAAGCTGACGGCACATTACTTGAGCGCACTTGATGGTGTGTTTCAACACATTGAACTTGGAACTGCATTGAATGTGGAACAGCAACAAGCATTGCTGCAGTTTCAAACCATCCACGACTGGGTAGAAAAAGCGAAGCATCTGACAGAACAAGAGTTGCTGCAGTTTTCCAAGGCTGGTCGAGCCTCTGATCTTTACAAGCTGAATGCAGGTTAGGCATATATAATGGATTTTAATAAAAATATTACTCATGTCGAGAATGAATTATCCCGCCTCGAACTGCAAAAAAGGCAGGAAGCCGCCATGCTGGATGTGCTGCCAGCTCGTTATGAACGCAATATGGCGGCCTTCGAAAAATACATGCCTGGCATTCATGAATTTTTCAAAGATTACCAGCCTGTCAGGCCATTTCGCTTCTTCTGCAATGAGAATGGCATTCCCAACGTCTTGTGGCTTGATGAACAAGTGTCACTCTATGGGGAAGACCCACTTGTCGAGGTTCAAGCACAGATAACTGAGGTGATTGAACAGAGTGTGCTGCAATGTATCGATTTTACCCCTCAGTGGTATTTCGATGATCAAATCCATATAAAATATAATAACGCCATTTCCCAGCTGAAGGTATCCTCTAATCTAGAGGGGTTACCTCTGAGAGATTTGCTTACGGTAGATATACCTCTCTCGCTTATGTATGGGGTGGGATTAGGATACCAGCTTGGCTATCTTTATGAGCGCTGCACTGTACGAAACTTATTTGCATTCGAACCTGATGTCGATATCTTCTATGCATCTCTGTTTTGTTTCGATTGGCATTCTCTACTCGCTTACATGGATCAGGAATCACTTAGTCTACACCTTTTTGTCGGCGTCGATGAAAAACTGTTGGTTTCCGATATGATGGAGGCCTTACATCGTAAAGGGGCATTTTGGTCTGCCGCCTATTTTTCCTTTTGCCACTATCACTCTCCCAAGGTTCATGCCCTTATCGAACAAGTCGAACGCGAGTTTTATCTACTCAGAACTGGTTGGGGCTTTTTCGACGACAATATATTTGCACTGGCTCACAGCCATACTCATTTACAAGATGGTACGCCTTTTCTTAAAAAACATCGCGACACAGCTAGATTTTCCTCTACGCCGGTATTCATTGTTGGAAATGGGCCGTCATTGGATCAGAGTATCGAGTTCATCCGTCAGCATCAAAGTCAGGCTTTGATTATCGCTTGTGGCACTGCAGTGAGTGCCTTGTACAAGGCCAATATCAGGCCAGATATATATGTTGCCGTCGAACGAACTAAGAGTTCTGCGGATTTTTTGCGTATTCTTAATGCCAATGAGTTTCTCAAGGAGGCAGTTTTTCTTAGTGTCGACGTTATTCATCCTGAGTGCAAAGAGTTTTTTCGTAAGACTGGTATAGCATTTAAGCCTAATGAACCTATGTATCAGTTGCTCGGAACTTATTTTGGTCGTGCATTCGAATATGATGCCATCGAGTTCTCTAATCCATTTGTGGGAAATACAGGGCTGAACTACGCAGCTTTGTTAGGGCTCAAAGAAATGTATCTTTTTGGCATCGACAATGGTTATAAATCTGCTGATCAACATCACTCCAAGTTAAGCCTTTACTATAATGACAAGCAGGAAGCAAAATACCAGCAAGATCTGACGGAGACTTTTCCTGGCCGTGGTAATTTTGGTGGTGAGGTTAGAATTAACCATCTATTTGGACTGTCCATACACAATATGGAGCGTCTCTTGCAAGCCTATCCGGATGTACATTGTACCAATACCAGTGATGGATCTTATATCGAAGGTGCTGTGCCTAGTCCCATAGAAGCCATTGTGTCTGATTGGCCTGAATTGGATAAACGTAGTGTAATTGATGAGATCATGGCGCAATGCTTCCAGCCTTTCGATGTGTCTAGCATCGACTTCAAGGCGGCCATCAATGTACCTCTATGTCATGAGTTACTCGAAAAACTACATGATGACTGGATATTTGTACCGAAAACACATAACGATGTGTTGGCACTAATGCAGAAGCACCATGATTATCTTCTTTATGTTTTTATGAGTAATGAACGTCATCTCTATCGTGTTCTCATTGGTTCCATTAACTATTTTTATGCTAATATAATAAGTGTAATGATGTGCTCAACTAGATGTAAAAATGAATTGGAACAAAAAATTGAATCAGCTGTTACTATTCTGGAACAGTTTTTCATTGATGCAAAAAACATCTACGCTGACGCACTTGAACGCCATGATGAACTATATTTCACAGGGCTTGATGTTTTTAAAATAAATTAACGTCATAAGTAGAGGTGTAATTTATGCCTCTACTTAGTTTATTTATACTTGTCTGTGTAGTGGTCAACTAAATCCGGACACTTGGTTAGGCCGATCTTCAGCTTTTGCTGGCGGTATCCCGTCATTGTGTTGATGTGGGCGGCGCCAGTTGTAGTAATCCATCAGGTAATAACTGATATCCCGCTTCGCTTCCCGTAGGCTCATGTATCCCGTTACCGGGAGCCACTCTGACTTCAGGCTTCTGAACAACCGTTCCATCGGGGTGTTATCCCAGCAGTTACCACGATGACTCATGCTCTGGGTCATGCGATAGCGCCACAGTCGTTGCCGAAATGCCCGGCTTGCCATACTGGCTGCCCTGGTCAGAGTGAAACAGCACGCCGGATGGGCAACCCCGCTGCTGATACGCCATCTCCAGTGCTTTGGTTGCCAGCTCTGCATCGTGCTTGTTCGACATCGCCCAGCCCGCGACTCGGCGGGTATGGAGGTCAAGAACCACCACTAGGTAATGCCAACGAGCACCTGCCCAGACGTAGGTGATATCGCCACACCACACCTGATTGGGTTGCTGAACATCAAATTCTCGGGCCAGCAGATTGGGAATGTCCGGTCGTTCAGACCGTGCAACCTTATAACGGTGTGCACCCGGCTGTTTGGATGCCAGCCCGGCTTCCTTCATCAGACTATGTACTTTGAATCGGCCAATCTGACACCCCAACTCCCGCATCATAGACATCAAGGCGCGGCTGCCTGCTGAGCCCCGGCTCTCTTTAAACAACCGGCGCAACTCGCTGCGCATGTTGCATGCGCTCACGGTGAATCGCTCGCCTGCGAGCCAGAGAATCGTAAGAACAGGAAGTGGGAACATCGAAAGCACAGCAGACCGGGGGCCTGCTCCCTTAATCGGTCTATCAGCACGTACGTGTGAATTCGTCCGCCATCAAGAGAGCGGTAACGTTTTTTAGAATGTCCTTTTCGCGATCTAGCCGGTTGATGCAGGCTTCCAGCTCCTAGATTGTCTGCTACTCCGGAGTCAGTGCTTTGCGGATTGAGGTTGTGCTACTGCGTTCGGATTGAAGCTGCTGAACCCAGCGGTGAAGTACTGTTTCACCAACATCCAGTGAACGGCTGGCTTCGGGGACAGAATATCTCTGGTCAAGTACCAGGGATGCGGCTTCGAATTTGAATTCAGCAGTAAATGAGCGACGTAATCTTGTCATTGAACACCTCTGATTATGGTGGCGACTGTACCACCTAAAATGGTGTCCGGGATGATTAGACCACTACACTGTTATATTGCGTGATTCTAGCATCGCTATAAATATATTCCCCACCAAACTTTCCACCTGACATAGGTTTTAAACAAGAGTCTTGTTTATGACACGTTTAAAATGTACACCCTTCGACATCAAAATTAGACTCTTCCTGAATATGTTATAAGGTGCATTTTCCTTCATCATCAGCTTCTACGAAGCTGGGGGACTGAAGCAATGCTGTGAGCTCTCCTTCCAGCCAGTCGGCTAGCCCTAACCAGTCGTGGCGTTCCTGACAGGCCAGCAAGGCGCTGATTATGGTGACCACCTCATTATGATGCTCTGAGGGGATGGCTTGCAGCGCCTGTTCAATCAAAGTTGGCAGGAGCAGGGCACTCTCAACGTGATGACCAAGGCGAAAGTTGTGGGCAAGCGCTTTACACTCTTCTCTAATCTTCATTCTACGAACTCCGGGTGATTGCTGCAGCCAAGCAGTGCTGCACCGTCTCGGCTGCAGTTCCAGAACCGCACACCTGGATGCGCTGCGATATAACGCTCAAGTTCGATCTGGTAGGTAGTAAAATTGGGATTGGTGCTGACTCGTTTGCCATGTCCATCTAGCACCCAAGTCAGTGCTTGACTGGCAATAGGGCCGAGCGCTCCATCCTGCCAACCAGTGTGGGTTTGGTCACCGGGGAAAGCGAAATCACAGCCAAGCAAGATGACCTCTAGGCTACCCATCTTCACTGCTAAATCAACAGTTGGATGGATGACGCTTCCTCCCTGATGTAGTACCCCTCTGGGGTGGGATTGTCGTAACTTGGTATATATAGGGCTAGGAGAATAGGTTACAAGGCGGGGGCCAGGCCAGCTGGATAGAGTGTCATTGGGTACCATGGGAGCATAGACGAGAGGCACATTACCTATTTCCTGGCTGGCCATCTTGTCCGGGGTTAGAGCATCGTCAATACAGACCACTACATGGGGAGTGATACCATGCCGCCGAAGGGGGGCGAGTGCAGTGTCGACACTGAGTACGAGCCAGTCCGGATGGCGAGCGAGTTGCTTAGCCAGGGTTGGCAGATGCTGTGCCAGAGTTGGGCCACTGGCAATGACCAGAGCGGTAGAGTCAACTTGTGTTTTAAACAGGCTGGCGACATCCCCATCATGGTGAATATAAGGCAGGTTCTGCTCCAACCGTTCCTTGATCCGGGGTGAGTCCGGATTAAAGCGTTGACGAACATAACCGGCCATCACTTCGCTCACTAGACGGCCACGGATGCGATATGCGGTATCTTCAGCCAACTCCAGCTCGCTAGGTAGGGCAAAAAAGGGGAGGGAGATCTCTTGTTCATCCCCCGCCAGCTCCAGATGTACTCTAGGATCTTGCAGCCAGTCATCGTGCTCAAGCAGAGCAAGCACCAGAACAAAAAGAGAGCGATGCATAATATGTACATGTAGCCTTTTCAGATGCGGACGGGCGAGCAGGACACGCTGTAAGTCCCCGAGCCCAGTACCGTATATGTGCAATGTTTGCACTTCGGGAAGGCTCGCTGCCTGTAAATTGGCCTCCGCTACACGGTCATGACGGCTGGTCAGTTGTATGCCGTTAACCAGCAAGGTACTGCCAGTTCCCTCGCACAACTCCACCTGTAGATCGCCCAATTGCACCTCGGTAAGGATCGCCGCCAAGGCTGGCCAGCGCTGTTCAATTAGCGCTAGGTGATGGCGTAGCCGCTCTTCATTCATCTTGTTCAATCCACTCCCAGCTCAGCGGCTGATTGGCTGCCATGTCGCGACTGACCCGCTTGCCGATGATTCGATCGTAATCGGCGGGAGGCAGGCCAAGAGCGGGGCGCACCGATTTGATGTGATCTGCGGTGAGCGCCTCTCCGGCCGCAATATCTTTGACCAGATAGAGGGAGCGACGAAAGGCGCGGTTGCCCTGCTCGCTCTGGGTGAGCTGATAGTCGGCCACCCCGAGCGCCGCATGGGCGGTGTTGACCGAGGCAATGAGCTCGGTGAGCTCGACAGGCTCCATGGAGAAGGCGCAATCCGGTCCGCCGTCGGCGCGGGCTAGGGTGAAGTGCTTCTCGATGAGGGTCGCCCCGAGTGCTGTGGCGGCGATGGCGGTCGCCGACCCCAGAGTGTGATCGGAGAGCCCGACCTCGACGCCAAAGCGCTGGCGCAGCATGGGGATGGTGCGCAGGTTGTATTCGGCCGCGGGCGCCGGATAGCCGCTGACGCAGTGCAGCAGCGCCAGCTGGCCGCTGCCATGCTTGAGCGCCATCTCGACGGCGGCGGCGATCTCGGCCTCGTTGGCCATGCCGGTGGACATGATGAGCGGCTTGCCGGTCTGGGCGGCGTAGCGAATGAGGGGCAGATCCACCAGCTCGAAGGAGGCAATCTTGTAGGCCGGGCAGTCGAGAGATTCCAGCAGGTCCACTGCGCTGAAGTCGAACGGGCTGCTGAACACCGTCAGCCCCAGCTCGCGCCCCTTGGCAAACAGGGCCTGATGCCATTCCCACGGCGTGTGCGCCCACTCATAGAGGTCATACAGGCTGTGACCATCCCACAGGCCGCCGTGGATCTGGAACTCGGGCCTGTCGCTTTTGAGGGTGATGGTGTCGGGTCTGTAGGTCTGCAGTTTGACCGCACTGGCCCCGGCCGCCTTGGCGGCGGTCATGATGGCCAGCGCGCGTTCCAGGTTGCCGTTGTGGTTGGCCGAGAGCTCGGCGATCACGTAGGGCGCCTGCGCCGGGCCTATGGATTGATGGGCGATCTGCATCTGTGGTCAGGCTCCTGTGCCAAGTTGCCAGCCTTGCGGCGCCGGCTGCCAGGGGGCAGGGGGCGCTATCTTGGGTGGCTCGGCAAGATAGAGGGGAAATTGGGAGAAAATTATTTGCAAGCGATGTGCCAGCTCTTGCCATTGCTGTGGCGTGAGTGACGGATGAGCCTGCCATACCAGCTGCGGGCCGCACAGGGTCAGGGTAAGCAGATGTTTGTCATCTTGGTGGAACTGCCACTGCTGGCCGTCAGGTTGTAGCTGGTAATCGGCTTGGGGCAGCAGCCAGGCGGTGAGGCGATCCAGCCCCAGCCCATCCACCTGTTGCTGGCCGCGCTGGCGATAGTCATCAGCCTGTCGCTCCAGCCGCTGCAAGGCCTGCATGAGCCGCGCCGGCTCGGCCAGCTCGTCCAGCGTCAGCCGCTCGGCCAGCTGGAAGCGGGCTATCACTACATCGTTGAACTGCTGGTTGTCGACTATGGGCACTGCCAGGGTCGGCAGACCGAGACAGGCCCGCTCCCAGGTCATGCCGCCGGCGGCGCCGATGGTGAAGTCGTGCTGATTCATCAACTGCGCCATCTGATCGCTCTGGCGCAGCAGCGTGATCTTGAGTTCGGGCAACTCGGCCACCCTCTGCTCCAGCTCGGGCCAGAAGGGGTTGGCGCCGCCTGCCACCAGGGTCCACTGGATGGTTCGCGGCCAGGGCAAGCAGGCCAGACTGTTGAGGGTGGTGAGGCAGGCGCCGGCCGGGTCGGCGCCGCCGAAGCAGATGAGCCCTCCCTGCCACTGGCTGGTTTGTTGACGTGCCAGTTGGCGATAGGCGGGCCGCAGCAGGGCATAGTCGGTGCCAAGCAATAGTCGGCAATCGGCCGGGATCAGCGGTTGGTAATCGGCGGCTGTGCGCAGTGGTCCCTGATCCAGCAGCAACTGGCAGTAGTGCGGGCGATCGGCCAGATCGTCGATCACCAGCAGCTGGTCACAGTGGACCGCCAGTTCTTGTTCGACCACGTGGTCAATTTGGTAGTGATCGAACACCAGCCAATCGGGCTGCAAGCTGGGCAGCGGGCCGGCGTCGTCCTGTGTGGTCAGAGAGTGGTGGTGATGGGCATGCAGCAGCGGCAGCAGATGCGCGGGCAAGTCGTGGCAGAGGAAGTGGCACTCGGCCCCCGCCGCCCGTAGCCGATCGGCGATGGCCAGGCAGCGCATCAGGTGGCCCAGCCCGATTTCGGCGCCGGCATCGAGCCGGAAGGCGACGTTAAACGCCATCCTGGCTCAGCACCCGATAGAGCAGTTCGGCCAGGTGCCAGTCTTCCGGCGTATCTATGTCGACCACCCTGTGCCTTGGCAGAATATGGCCGATCCCTTCCCCACCCACCGGGCTGATCCCCCCCAGCCAGGCTGCGCGGCTGCCCCAGTAGAACTGGCCGGCATCCTGGTAGGCGGGCTCCAGATCCTGAGAGCGTTGCGCCATCTGCTCCGGCCAGAAGGGGCTGACTCTGCCCTGTGCGTCCATGCGCACCGCCCGCTGGATGGGGAAGCCGAATTCGGCCACCGTGTAGACGAAGGGCGCCTGGCTGGCGAGCAGGCGGTCGTGGGCGGCGCTCAGATCGCTGGCCTGAATGAGTGGCACTGTGGCATAGATGCAGCAGTAGTATTCCGCCTGAATGCCGAGATCGTCGAGTTGCCGGATTGCATCGATCACCACCGGGGTTGTGCCGGTATGATCGTCGGCCAGGCTGGCGGGGCGCAGGAAGGGCACCTCGGCGCCGAGTTGGCGGGCCAGGTCGGCGATCTCCTCATCATCGGTGGAGACCACAATTCGGCTGAAGCAGCCTGCCGCTCTGGCCGCTTGAATGGCGTAGGCGAGCATGGGCTGGCCGCAGAAGGGGCGGATATTCTTGCGGGGAATGCGCTTGCTGCTGCCCCGGGCCGGAATGATGGCGATGGCCATGGTGCTCTCTCCCTGAGGGACCCGGCATGGTTACCGGTATGATAATTGATGACAACTATTTGATTATTTTTGATATTATACTGTTTTGCCCTCTTATATTATCGCTTTTTTTACTACGGAATTATTCCTTGGTGGTCGATAACATGGGCAAGTGATGGGAAGTGGGTGGTATTGAGCATGAGTTATGGTGTCGAGCTGCGCCCGGTTCAGCCGTGGGACTTGCCCACACTGAGGCGCTGGCGCAATCAGGATGAGGTACGGCTGCAGATGGTCGAACAGGCGCTCATCTCTCCCCGCCAGCAGCGGCAGTGGTTTGCCAGCAGCCGTGAGCGGCCGGATCAGCAGCACTGGGTGCTCTGGTGTCGGGGTCAGCGGGCAGGCTACGTCAATCTGAAGGGGGAAGCGCGCCAGCCATTGCAAGGTCAGCCGGTGGCCGATGCGGGCCTCTATCTGGGCACCTCCAGCGTGCGCCATCCCATGCTGGCCGTTGCCGCCGCCCTGTCCCAGCTCGATCAGGGTTTCGATACCTTCGAGCTCGGCTGCATCCGCACCCTGGTGCGCACGGGCAACGGCGCCGCCCTGCGCCTGAACGAGCAGCTGGGTTATCGCCAACATGGGCAGGAGGGCGACTTTCTCGCCCTTGAACTGCAACCCGCCGATTATTATGCCGCCCGTGAACGGCTACGGAGATTTTTCAGATGACTACAGCGTTGGAACAGGTTTTTGCCGATGCCCTCGGCATAGACGTTGGCACCGTCAGCGACGGGCTGGCTTACAACAGCATTCCCCAGTGGGACTCCGTCGCCCACATGGGCCTGATCGCCCAGCTGGAGGATTGCTACTGCGTCCTGCTCGATACCGATGACATCATCGACATGAGCTCGGTCGCCAAGGCGCGGGAGATCCTCGCCAAATACGGGGTCGCCCTCTGATGCAGGGGCTGCTGCAGGGCAAGCGGGTACTGATCACGGGGGCCGGGCGCGGCATTGGCCTCGCCATCGCCCGCCAGTTTGCCGCGCAGGGGGCTGAGCTGTGGCTGGGGGGCCGCGATGAAGCGGCCATGAGTCAGCTGGCGGCCGCCCTCGGCGCCGAGTTCGGTGTCCCCTGCCAGCCGCTCTGTTTCGATGTGGCCGAGCCGCAGGCGGTCAAGCAGGCCTTTCAGCAGCTGTTTGCCCAGACCCGTCAGCTGGATGTGCTGGTCAACAATGCCGGTGTGCTGGAAGAGGCCCTGCTTGGCATGGTCAATCAGACGCAGTTGGAGATGACCTTCAGCCACAATACTTTCAGCGTTGTCTATTGCAGCCAGTATGCCGCCCGCCTGATGCATCGCAGCGGTGGTGGCAGCATCATCAATCTCGCTTCCCTGATGGGACGGGTGGGCGCCGCCGGGCTCAGCAGCTATGCCGGCAGCAAGGCGGCGGTGATCGGCATCACCCAGTCACTGGCCAAAGAGCTGGCAGCCAGCCAGATCCGGGTCAACGCCATCGCCCCCGGCTTCATCGATACCGAAATGGCGCGTGCCATCCCGGACCAGAAGTTCGCCGAGCGTCTCGCCAGCATCGCCATGGGGCGGATCGGCACGCCGGACGAGGTGGCCAAGGTAGCGCTGTTCCTCGCCTCCGACCTGTCGAGTTACGTGACCGGTCAGGTCATAGGTGTGGATGGAGGCATGTTGGTCTGATGAAGCAACTTCATCCTCTACTCGCTCATCTGCATGAGGATAACCCGGCGCCGGCCTGGCGGGATCTGCTGGATGGCTGGCTCTCCTACGGCGAGCTGGCACATCGGGTGACACAAGTGGCGGCGACTTACCCGAGTGAGCGCAGCCTCGTCTATCTGCCCTTCTTCACCCGTACCACCCATCTGCTGCATTATCTGGCCGCCCTCAGGCTGGGACATGCAGTTATGCTGGCGGATCCCGCCCTGCCATTGGTCCAGCATCAGACCTGCTGCCAGCAGTTCGCCGTGACCTGCCGGGTAAATGAAGAAGGAGAGTTGATCCGTCTCAGGGATACCAGCCCGCTGTTGCACCCCGAGCTGGCGGTGTTGCTGCCTACCTCGGGCAGCACGGGCAGTGCCAAGTGGGTGCGCCTCTCGGGCCGCAATCTGGCGGCCAACGCTGCTTCCATCGCCGACTATCTGGCGCTGACGACGACTGAACGAGCCATCACCAGCCTGCCGCTGTTCTACTCCTATGGCCTCTCGGTGCTCAACAGTCATCTGCTGGTGGGCGCCTCCCTGGTGCAAAGCGAGGGGAGCGTGCTGGATCGCACCTTCTGGCAGCAGGTCGAGCAGCATGGCGTGAGCAGTTTTGCCGGGGTGCCCTTTACCTATCAGATGCTGGCCCGGCTGCGCTTTGACTGGGCCCGGTATCCCTCCCTGCAGACCCTGACCCAGGCAGGGGGACGACTCGAACCCGTGCTGGCGCAGCAGTTTGCCGAACAGGCCCTGCGGCTGGGGCGCCGTTTCTTCGTCATGTATGGCCAGACAGAGGCGACGGCGCGCATGGCCTGGCTGGCGGCGCACGAGGTGGTCACCCATCCGGATGCCATCGGCCGGGCCATTCCCGGCGGCCACTTCTCCCTGCGCGAGCTGGAGGGTGGCAAACCCGGGGAGGGTGAGCTGGTCTATCGCGGTGACAACGTCATGCTGGGCTATGCCAGTGCCGCCGAGGATTTGGCGCAGGGAGCCCTGTTGCAAGAGCTGGCCACCGGCGATCTGGCCCGCAGTGACGAGGCGGGCCGTTACTACATCTGCGGTCGTCTCAGTCGTTTTCTCAAGTTGTTTGGCAAGCGTGTCAGTCTGGCGGAGGTCGAGAGCCAGCTTCATCGCTGGGGCTGGTCGGGAGCCTGCGGTGGGCGTGATGACTGCCTGCTGGTGGTCGTCGAACCCCATGGCGAACTGACGGCTGACGGGTTGCAGCGCGAGCTTGCGCAGTGGCTGCAGGCACCGCCACGAGCGGTGCGGGTGATGCAGATGGCACAGCTGCCGCGTACCGTCAACCACAAGATTGACTATGCTGCCCTGACCAGACTGGCGGAGGAGGCGTGATGGAAAGTTTGCTCGCCGCCCCCATCTTCGACCTGCCCCAGGCCGCCAAGCAGGCGCTGTTGCTGGCGCGGCTCAATGCCCTGACCCGTCACCATGTCGAGCACTGCGCCCCTTATGCCAATGTGCTGCATGCCTTCGGCTGGACGGCAGAGGCTGCCGATTATGGCGAGCTGCCCTATCTGGCGGCCCGGCTGTTCAAGCTGGCTCAGTGGCAGAGCGTGCCCGAGGCCGAGGTGTTCAAGGTGCTCACCTCGTCGGGCACCACGGGGGCGCCGTCACGGATAGTGCTGGATCGGGAGACCGCAGCGTTGCAGAGCAAGGTGCTGGTGAAGATACTGCAGGAGTTTGTCGGCAAGCAGCGTCTGCCCATGTTGCTGGTGGAGCAGCCCGCCCTCATCCAGAACCGCAACGGCTTTTCGGCGCGCGGCGCAGGTGCCCTGGGGCTCTCCTTCCTCGGCCGGGACCACACCTATGCCCTCGACGAGCAGATGCGGCCCAACTGGCCGGTGATAGAGGCGTTTTGCGACAAATACGCCGGTCAGCCTGTGTTGCTGTTCGGCTTTACCTTCATGGTCTGGCAATGCCTGCTGGAGCCCCTGCGCGAGCGCGGACTGCACCTGCCCTTTGAGCAGGGCATTTTGTTTCACAGCGGCGGCTGGAAGAAGCTGCAGCATCTGGCGGTGAACAATCCCGCCTTCAAGGCGCGCTGCCGCGAGCAGCTGGGGCTGGGTCGGGTACACAACTTCTATGGCATGGTGGAGCAGGTGGGCTCCATCTTCGTCGAGTGCGAGCAGGGGCATCTGCATGCCCCCGTGTTTGCCGATCTGCAGGTGTGCGATCCGCTCACCCATCAGCCGCTCGGGGTCGGTAGGTCCGGTTTGTTGCAGGTGCTCTCCGCCATTCCCGGCAGTTATCCTGGCCACAGCCTGCTGACCGAGGATCTCGGCGTGCTGCTGGGGGAGGATGACTGCCCCTGTGGCCGCCATGGCCGTTATTTTCAGGTATCAGGACGCCAGCAAGGCGCCGAGGTGAGGGGATGCAGCGACACCTTCCAGTGACGCCGCCTGCGGCGGCAGAGGGGCTTTGGCAGGCGGGCCCCGAGGTGAGCTTTGTATCACCGGCTGCCAGCTGGCAGACGTTCTGCCCGCAGCCGCTGCCCTGTTTTGCCCCCGTCATCTGCGACTTCGTGGCGGCCCTGTCGACACGCCTGCAGCAGGAGGGGCGGCGTCATCCCGATCTGGCTGCGTTCGGCTTCTGGCTGCGGCCGCGCCAGCTGGCCAGAGAGCGGCAGCGGCTGCAGGGACGGGGACCGATGGGGGTCACGTTTCACCTGGTGCCCTCCAACGTGCCAACTGTGGCCTTCTACTCCTGGTTGATGGCCCTGCTGATGGGCAATCCCTGCGTGGTGCGGCTGTCGTCACGCCGCGATCCGGTGCAGGAGGCCATGCTGGCCATCCTCAATGAACTCTTCAGCCTGAGTGAGTGGCAAGGGATCGCCGCCCGCACCCGCTTTATCCGTTATGACCACGACGAAGGCACCACAGGCTGGTTGTCGGCCCGCTGTCGGCTGCGCATCATCTGGGGTGGCGACGAGACCATTCGCCAGGTGCGGGCCATTCCTCTCTCCCCAAGTGCACAGGAAGTGGTATTTCCGGATCGCCGCTCCATGGCGGTGCTCGACAGCCACTGGCTGGCCGGGCTGGATGCTGTGGGCTGGCAACAAACCCTAGGGGCCCTGCAACAGGACTGTACCCGTTTCAATCAGCAGGCCTGCGCCTCCCCCACCACCCTCTGCTGGCTGGGCGAGCCCGACGACGAGTTGCGCCGCCGTCTGCTGGAGGCCCTGTTTGCGCCCTTTGCCGATGATCCTGCCTTGGTGATGGAGCGGCTCATCCACAGTCAACAAAATGCCGCCCTGGACGGTGAGATGCAGCTGAGCGCATTCCCGGGTGTCACCTTATTGACTCCGGCCGCCTCCCTGCGGCTCGCACACGTCGGAGGAGGTACAGTCGCCGAGTTTGTGGCCGATACCCTGAATGAGCTGCTGTTGCAGCCGTGGGATATGCAGACCTGTGTCTGGGTCGGTGCACACAAGGCGCAGCTTGAGGATGCCTTGCCGAATGCGCCCACCTCACGCATAGACAGGGTTGTGGCGCCGGGACAGGCGCTGGCATTCGAATGGCACTGGGATGGCATTGACATGCTGCAAGTTTGCAGCCGTGGTCTCGTCCAGCATGAATAATCGGGTGTGGCTCACATAAATCCCGCAGCTTCAATGGATTAGCTTGGTCAGGCATATCTCTTGCAGTAAAACCTGACAGAGAGGGGGGAAGGGTTGACAGGGACCGTGCGGTAGCCTTGCCCATTTTCTCTCATCCGCTTCTTTTCTACTCATCTTCTCTTGGATTTCCCTATGAAAGTCAGCGTATTGGTGCCTGTCTACAATCTGGCGCGCTTCATCGAACCCTGCCTGCTCAGCCTGCTCGAGCAGCACACAGATTTCGAGTTCGAGGTGATCGCCATCGATGACGGCTCGAGTGATGACTCCTGGACTATCTTGCAGCGGCTGGCGCGGCAGTGGCCGACACTGCGCATTCTGCAGAACGAACAGAACATGGGGCTGGCCAAGACCCAGAAGCGGCTGCTTGCAGAGGCAAAGGGTGACTATCTCGCCTATGTGGATGGGGATGATCTGGCCCTGCCGGACAAGCTGCAGCGCCAGGCCGAGTATCTGGATGCACACCCGGGTTGCACCCTCTGCTACCACGAAGCCGAGATGTTCGATGATGAGACAGGGGCACGGATCAAGTTGTTTACCCGTGACTACTACAACAGCCAGCATCTCGAACCCGTCATGACGCGAGAGGCCTTGATCCGGTTCGGGGTATTCGTCAATGCCAGCTCCATCATGTTTCGGCGTTATGAGGGGATGGAAAATGCCATCGACGAGGGATGCAAGATCATCCTCGATTACCCCTGGCATATTCTGAATCTCTCTCTCAACCCGGGAACCCTCGACTTTATCCCCGAGCTGCTGGGGCGCTATCGCTTCCACACCCTGAGCTTTGGCGGGCAGACCCGCAAATCGGCCGAGCGTCGTGAGCAGTCGCTGCGCGACCTGCTGCGGGCTTGTGACAATGCCGGTGACTTTGGCGCTGATCCTGTGACCATTGCCCAAGGGCGTGCCCATCACTACTACTCTGCCGCGCTCTATTTCTTGCGGCAGGGAGACTACGCCCGTTTTCTCAACCTGCTTGAGCAGTCGGTGAGCGAGGTGACCATGCTGGCACCGGGCTGGTTTTTCGACGAGCGGCATCAGCTGGCGTGGGAGGGGCGCACCAATCCGGCCAGCGTCGTGCAACAACTGTTTGGAGATGCAGCGTGAGTTATCAGGCGATTGTCATCGGAGCCGGGCTGTCCGGCGCCGTCATGGCGGAGCGAATGGCCAGCCAGCTTGGCTGGAAGGTGCTGTTGCTGGAACAGCGCGACCACATAGGTGGCAACTGCTTCGATGAGTATGACGAGCATGGGGTGCTGATCCATCGCTATGGGCCGCACCTGTTTCATACCGACAAGCAGGAAGTCTGGGATTACCTGTCGCAGTTTACCGCGTGGTTGCCTTACGAGCATCGCGTGCTGTCACGTATCGATGGACAACTGGTGCCCATCCCGTTCAACCTGACCAGCATAGAGCGTTGCTTCCCGGCCGAGAAGGCCGCGGCCATGATTGAGGCTCTTCAGGCCAGATTCGGTGAGGGGGCCAGAGTGCCCATCATGGCGCTGCGGCAGGAAGCTGAGCCTCTGCTGGCTGAGCTGGCTCAGTTCATCTATGAGCGTGCCTTCGTCAACTACACCAGCAAGCAGTGGGGTGTATCACCAGAGCAGGTCTCGCCGGAGGTCACTGCGCGAGTGCCGGTTGTCGTCAATCGTGATGACCGTTACTTCATCGATCCCTGGCAGGCGGTGCCCGAGCAGGGCTACACCGCCATGTTCGAACGCATGTTGGCGAACCCCTTGATTGAGGTCCGGCTATCCACCCCCATGGGAGCCCATGTCTGTCTGGATTGGCAACAGAAACGGATACTGCTGGATGGCATGCCATTTGCCGGACCGCTGGTCTATACCGGCATGCTGGATCAGTTGATACCGGAGGATCACTATGGTCTGCCGTATCGCTCGCTGCGCTTTGAGCACTGTCATCTGCCGCAAGCCCAATTTCAGCCGGTGACCACGGTCAATTACCCGAATGAAGAGGCCTATACCCGCATCACCGAATTCAAGCACCTGACAGGGCAGCAACATCCCGGCACCAGCATCGTTTATGAATATCCCTGTGCCTATGTGCCAGGGCAGGGGTTGGAACCTTACTACCCGTTGTTTACCGACGTGGCTAAACAGAATTATCAGGCCTGCCGCAATGAATTGGCCCAGTTCCCGCAGCTGATAGCCCTGGGTCGCCTTGCCGAGTATCGCTATTTCGATATGGATGATGCGGTTGTAAATGCGCTGTCGTACTTTTATGAATTTGAGAGGTTACGGCCGCCATTAATATCAGTTGTTATGCCAGTCTATAATTGTGAGGATTTTGTTGAAGAAGCAGTTAATAGTATTCTCTCGCAAACGTTCAAAGATTTTGAAATCATCATTATAGATGATGGCTCAACAGATAATACACGTGAAATTCTCCAATTACTTTCAAGACAAGATTCGCGTATAAGACTATACCATCAGAGTAACGAAGGTTTGGTATTCAGCCTGAATAAAGCGATTAAACTTGCACGAGGAAGGTTTATCGCTCGAATGGATGCAGATGACATATCTGTAACGGATAGATTTGAACGGCAAATTGAGTTCATGAACAATCATCCAGATGTATATATATTGGGCGGGTGGGCTAAACTTTTCGGTGAGATAAATGAAGTTTGGCATCACCGACAGGATGACAATTTCATAAAAAATCTGCTCATGTTTAGGACGTCGGGATTTCAACACTCTTCTGTTTTAATAAGAAGAACAGTCTTTGATAAATATGAGTATGAATCTCAATGGCCTCATCTTGAAGATGTTGCCTTGTGGTGCAAGATTGCCGCTAATGAAACATGGAAGTTTCATAACTTGAGGTGCATTCTTGTTCACTATCGAACACATTGCAAACAGGTGAGTGAAATATATCGTGAAACACAATCAGTTGGCTTCGCAAAGGTTAATTTTTCATATGTAAAACAGCTTGGCGGGGATATTCCCTCTCTTGAGTTATGGCGTAAGATAATAGAAGTCTCATCGATGGAGGCATCAGAAGTAGTGGCAGCAGGCGCGCTGTTGAGTGATATTAGGTCAAAGTTAAAATTACCTGATGAGTTTTTTGTAATTGAAGAGCGATGGTTAAAAATTTGCTTGGTAAATGAGGTGTTACGTCACCATTATCAAGCATTTGGACCATGTCGGAATGATTTTATATTCTTGGCTGAATCACAACTAGTTTGATGGATATAATTATGGAAAAAGTGATTGTCTTCGGTGCTGGCGGGCTATTTACAGTATTCTCACCATTTATAAAGTCTAAATACCATCTGGCAGCCATTTCAGATAATGACATAAAGCAACATGGTAGAATAATCGATGGAGTTGAAATAATATCACCCGATAATATTACCCACTTGGATTTTTCGCTTGTTATTGTGACTAGCATGTATTTCAAGGCGATAAAAGAAAAGCTAATAGCTCTTGGCATAGAAGATGATATTATCATTGATGTGTATGATGACCTTTTAATTCGAGAGAGCGTTGCACATCACTTAATTGAACATGATGAATTCATCATGGCAAAAAATAAAATATCATCACTCTCGTTAACGAAAAAAAAATTGATAGTGATGAACTCCTTAGGGAATGGAGGAGCGGAGAGAGCACTATTAAATTTAAGTCAGCGGCTTGAAAATAATAAAAACATATTCGTAGTTGTTATTGAGGGAGGTGGAGAATATTTTAATGACCTTAGTCACTTGGTTTCAACAATAGAGATTTTTTCATCCCCTGAAAACAGGCTGCTTTCTCGTTGTTTGTTTATGCATTTTTCTGCCAAGGAGATATGCTCTCGGTTATTTGGCCGAAACATATATGCTATTGCCATTGCATATATTGAGGGACTTTCTACCAATCTTGTCTCAGGAATCAATAGCAACTATAAAGTCGCTTGTATACATGCAAATTTACTTTCTCATCATGTTAGCGCTCCTTATTACACATCATTGAAAGCAGAGTATGATGCTTATGCTAATATGGACCAGATTATCTTTGTATCTAATTCTGTCAAGGATGGATTCAACAAGAGAATAGGATTGAAAGACTTTGAGTCAAGCATAATAGGAAATATCTTTGATATTGAGGCCATTAATAGCATGTCCAAAATGGATGATAGCTCTCAAGTATTATATCCATATATTATTGCTGTTGGGAGGCTAGTCGAAGTCAAAGGGTTTGATAAGTTGATTCGTGCCTTCACCAAGATTAAAATAAATACCCTAGAAGATCTCAAGCTTGTTATTATTGGGGATGGCCCCCTAAAGTCTGCCTTGGATGATCTAATCTCTTCATTGGGAATGAAAGATCATATATTTTTATTAGGGAAGAAAGAAAATCCATATCCATATATTAAGTCTGCTCAATGTTTAGTCTCGTCTTCAGTTAGTGAGGGACACCCACTATCCATTGGCGAGGCCATAATCCTTGGTGTACCAGTCATTGCAACTAATTGTGAAGGGAATGTAGGGATGCTAGCACATGGCCGTTATGGTTATTTGTGTGACAATTGTGAAAGTGGATTGGTGAGTGCATTAACATATTTTCTTAATTCCCCAATGCATCGGGCGGTATTGCAGTTTAAATCTGTTTGTGGACAAATTCTTTTATCGGGTAAAAACGAAGTCGAAAAATGGAATGAGATTATAAATAAATCAGTATGTTAGTCTGTATAGGATTTATAATCTATCCACAAAATCAATGATTTCGGTGAATATATGAATATGGTAAATAAAATAAATGTCCTTGTATTTGGTACAGGAAGTCTCTATAAGCTGAATAAGAAAGAACTGGTAGATAGATTTAATATCATATCTTTCGTTGATAACAATGTTCATTCTGATTCAAATGAGTTGGATGGTGTTCTTATAATAAGACCAGAAGAGATCATATCTCTTAGTTATGATCTTATAATAATCGCTAGCTCTTTCGAGAATGAAATATATGAACAGTTGCTGAACTTGTATGTACCAACTCAAAAAATAGTTTTGCTCAGATCAATAGTTAAGATTAACCAATCGAAAATAGTATCACATTCAGATAGTAGTAGACTGTTCTATAGGCCAACTGGTATCAATGGTGAAAATCTTGCCATTGTGATTTTATCCTATGGGCGAGTTGATATGACAGTTAGGCTGTTGACGTCAATAAAAGACAGAATGCCAGACTTTTCTGGAGAAGTAATTCTATTTGATAATGGCTCTAAACAAGATGAAATAATTAACTTGAAGAGCTACTTGGACGATTTCACCATAAAGCACAAAATAATATTAAACAATGAGAATTATGGTGTTGCAAAAGGTAGAAACTATGCTCTGCAACATGTCACGAAAGAATGGGCTTTTTTCGTTGATAACGATATTTTCTTTATCGACAATCCGCTTTACTCTATTTGCCAGACTATTATTGACTTTCAAACACCATATATAAATTTACCATTGTTAAATTGTGATGGGAATACAATATATTCATTTGGTGGAAATGTCGTCATTAACGGAGATGATGTCAGCGTTGCACCATTCATTCCTGGAGGATGCCATAGATTAATTGTGGAAAACACCATTGGTTCTGAGATTGTTTTTGGTTCATTCCTATTTGGTGGTTCTGCAATCTATCATGTTAATTCTTTTATTTCTCATGGGATGTTTGATGAAGATATGTTCATTGGTTTTGAAGATGTGATATTTTCAATATCTCTATTAAAAAAAGGCGTTAAGGTTGCAAACATATCTGATTTTTATATGATCCATGATCATGCCAGACCATCAGATGAGGAATACAATAACGTGAGGTACGATTTAAAAACCATAAAAAGTTCAGCTGATGCTGCTTTCTCTAAGTATGGTGTTCGAATGTACTCAGATGATGTTGAAAAGTGGCTTTTGAAGCGTAAGTAAAGTATTTTATTCATCATGGTAAGGATAAGGTATGTTTATTAATAACGGCGATTTTTTTTCTTTTATAGAAGGCAGGGGGGTGTATCTATCTCCATATAATGATCTTTCATTAAATTTAAAAGAGAGAATAGCAGAGCAGTATAATTGTATGTTTTCTGGTTATATTGATGCAAAGAAAGAAGGTTCTAATGTTTATCGTTCATCAGTTATCAGGAAGGATGATGTTGTTATTATCAGCAGTCCGGCATATTGGGGCGATATAGCGAACAGTATTTCACATGAAAACATGTATATTAATACTAAGCATGGTTTTGTAGAGTATCAAAAATATAAACAGGCAATTGCAAGTAAAAAATATAGTGAATTATGTATCAGATTTATCGATAAAAGTTCAGTATCATTTTTAAATGAAATTCTGAGGCTTTTAAAAAATAAATTCTATTCAATCGCGGTTATATCTAACGATATGCCCTTCCCTGAAGAGAGTTTTATTCGATGGGAAAACCATGACATCAATTATAGGGAGTGTTTTTTATCTCTATCTTTAGATAGCATAGTCCATGAGAGATCATTATGTAACCTGTCGGTCTTCTTTTCTGAAGAAATAAATGAAATACCGGTCGTTTTATCTATCGATGATAATGTATCCTATACAAATATAATATATTTCGATGGTGCTTATCCTTTTAGGAGTACGTTAACCGAAAATGAAAATATATATATTGGGCATTCATCCGTGGATGTACCGGTAGCAGCACAATTGATAGATAAAGATATTTCAATATTAACTAATGGTCCTTATATTAAATATGTAGATTTGATTGACTCATCAAAATATGGTATACCTTATAAGTATTTATCTCCAAAAAAATATTACCATTATAATGACCTTGAGGAGACAGATGCTTGGCAATTAGAAGTATATCTTTTTGCTTTAGGACTGATGGTAAAGAATGACTTTTCAAGTATAGCTGACATTGGATGTGGTTCCGCTTATAAACTTATAACTTATTTCAAAAATTATAACACGTTAGGTATAGAACTGCCGGAGAATGTTGCCGCTCTTCGCAATAAGTATCCCGATAGAACTTGGTTGGAAACTGACTTCATCCCCCGAAATCAGTTTAGCTGTGATATTATTATTTTTTCTGATGTTATCGAACACCTTCCTGATCCTGATGATGCTCTAGAGTATATAAAGCAACAAAACTTTAAATATCTAGTTCTATCTACACCAGCGAAAGATTTTCTATATGGAAATAATGATCCATTCTTTTATGGTCCCCCTAAAAATCCAGCACACCAACGGGAGTGGACCATGAGTGAGTTTAGCCATTATATAGGCAGCCACTTTAATATTATAGATCATAGACTTTCAAACTATAACCAGTCCACACAAATGCTAATATGTGAAAGAAATTAACTATAATTTCACGTATTCTGCCTGCCAATATAATATATAATTATGGATTGTTATTTCTCACTATGATAAATATTAAAGTTCAAGACATAAAAAGTGATAGTAATAACTTCAATGAAGGATTTATAGACTTATGCTCCTTAATTAATTATTGTGGGATAGGGAAGAATAGTTTTAAAAAAAATATAGATAACATCTTCGATAATCAATTAAATAAATTGATTGAGCTGTCAAAAGAAAGTAAATTAGTCGGTTTCAGATTATATCCAGCATCTTATACACACAAACTAATTGAACTGGTCCGTGAATTAAAAGAATATTCGTCGACACACGGTGTTATTGCATTTGTGATTATAGCGAAAGAAGAGTTTCTAAGTAATCCAACATGGTATATTGATAACTTATATGACTGTAAGGTCTTTCTGTGCCATGGGAGAGATTTCTCTAAACTAGATTTTTTATCTTCCGTTGTGATACAAGAGCATTATATGTGTTATTCATTTTTCTTGCCTAAAAGCATAAGAAAAATAGGAATTTCACATGGTGTTGACGTTGATGTTAATGTTTCTTTATATGAGTTTGGTGGTGCTTATGAGTTTGACACCCTACTTATTGGCTCTAAGAGGCAGAGTAAATTTGAAAAAAAGAAATATTTAAATGTATACACTAAAGAGGTTATGAAGCATACCTCTGATTCGGTAAAATTAATCCCCTTTGGAGTTCCAAAGTTAGATCGATTCATAAATAAAGCTACCAATAACCCAAAGGATATCATATATCATATATCCCACTTATCTGTAGAGGAGGAATGGGTATTATCCTCTATTGAGAGCACTATTGGTTATATTCTTGATACTTTCCCAAATAATAGACTAGTCTTTAGACCTTACCCTGATGATATATATCATCCAGCATTACAAAAAATATCAAAAATTCATTCAAATAATAAAAGCTTTATATATAGTGTGGCACCTGATTACGTTGATGACTATATAAATGCTGCGGTGATGATAACTCATTATGAGTATCGAGAGCATATATTCATGGCGTCAGGCGGTGTAAATATAATTTACTCTCCTTTTAATCGGATAAAAAACACACATACAGATACAAGGGATAAAACAAGAACTATTTTTGCATCTACCACATGTGAGTTAAAATCAGGCATCGAATATGCAATGGAAAATTCTATTAGTTTAACAAAGAATGAACGGATATTATTTGCTGAAAGCCATGGATATTATAATGTAGGGCGCTCTATATCTACTTTGGCAGAGGTTTTGTCAGGTAACAGTGTCAATATTATTGATAGTTACCCTCTGGAAAATATTGATTTTATATCACCTCAAGTACTTCTAAGATATTTCTCATTGAATAATGAAATACCATTTCATAAATTAATGCTTCTTCTCATAGATAAAAATGATAATGAGCATCGATATCTTATTTTCCTTGCAGAAGCCTGCCGCAGAGCACCTGAGTTTGCCGAAGAGTATTGGCAACTTGGGTTATCTGCTGTTTGTGACGTTCTCTGTAAGATTAATGATTCTATTGACTGTGATAAATTAACATATATGCTTGATATGTGGTGGGATAATGCTGGCGAGGAATTCTTTTCAAGAAGCATAACGACTTTTTTGGGAAGGGGTGGAGAAATTTCAGAACAAGTAGAGACGGTATCGTCTTTAATGACGAATAGGATGAAGCAATTTAACCCAATGCCTTGCTATTATTCTATTGAAAATGTCGACGATGGCCACAGTCTGAAAAGAGGGCGTGTATGCTTGTTTGGCTCTGGAGAAATTAGTAAAAGATTCATAAAATGGAACCGTAAACACAATAATGATTTTTTGATTGATTATGTCTTTGATTCATCGCCAGAAAGAATAGGGAAGCGTATTGGCAATCATCTGATCATGCCTACCAATGCTATCGATTTAAATAGTAGTATGGAGAGCATAATTATATGTTCATATTACTCGATGCTGGATATATATATTCATTTGCGAAAGGAATGTAATTTTAAGGGGGGGATATACGTATGGCATAATAACTACTTTAGCGTATATTAATTATTACAGATCTTCATTGTCATTGTCATTGTAAATAACGATGTTAAAAAATCCTTGATGAGTATTGTATGATATTCGACACGACTATCTTAAGTGGATATAGAGTCGGTACTGACTCTATATGTAAATTTATAAGTAAACATCCTAATTTATATTGTCCTGGTTATTATGGAACATCATTTTGTGTCGATAAGTATAATGATAAAAAATATATAGATTATCTTAAGTGTACACATAATGTATTTATCTGGCATGATCATAATGTCAGCCCATTATTCAATGGTAAGAGGCCTATAAGATACGATAGGCTTTTGCATCCAGTAAGACATCCATATGATCAAGCTAAAGCATGTTACAACGCATCACTACAACAATCTATTATCAAAGATGTGAGCCATCCTTGTATTGAGTCCTATATGTCTAATGCAGGTACTTTTGATTTTAATCATTCATTAAAATATTCTAGGTACTATGATTCATTTAATGACATTAAGATTGTTGAATTCTCTAGATTATCAAATAAATTTTTTATGGAAACAATGAATGATGTTTTGTCTTGGATCGGTGTAGAGCAAATACAAACAAAACTAGAGTTTAATCATGATTATAGGGATGTAGACTTTTTTATCGAAAATATTCCACTAGTTATAAAGGAAGGAGTGGATGGAATCTCCCTGTATTTGGTATGGAAAAATAAGACTATACCGCAAGGTGCATATCTTTTAGGAGAGGTTGTCGGCTGTAAATTTGGTGATCTATATGTTTATATTACAGTTGAAGAAATGTATTCCAAAAGAGGAGCTATAAATATAATAGGAATTGAAAAAATCAAAGGTATAATTGAGAGTAAGGTTGATGAATGGTCAGTATTAGTTTTGCTAAAGTTTGACTTTTATAACGAAAATAAGCTTCGTTATTTACCCGATTCGATAATTCAAAATTTAAATCTCATTTGTCGGCATGATTATCAGAATGTTATTAAAAAATATCCTGAAATAGAAACTATATGGGGTGATGAATGGAGGTAATCGTAAATAAATATTTCTTGGCTGCTTTTAATAGACATTATAACCAAGAGCATAATGATGAAATATATTCTACCGTAATGAAGATTTTTAACGAAATTCTTAATAAACTGCATTCATCAAATGGTGCTCCTGTTTATATGTTCGGTATTGGGCGAGGAGGGTATTCACTAATAACATCTGGGATATTTAACGGTTTGTTATCCGGCATCATTGACAATGACACTAGGAAGTGGGGGAAGGAAATAAATGGTATTTCAATTTTACCTCCAGATATTCTGGTAGAACATCCTGACGCATTAGTTTTTGTTATTAGTGAATGGTCTCATGAAATAGAGTTACAGCTATCTAAAATTGGAGTATCGAATACTATCAATATAATGGGTCTATATTCCGCTTACAAAAAGGCATTGGAGAATATGCCCATATAGGTTACGTTCTATCATATCCATTATATATCCTGAATATATGGTTGAGTACAGAACGATAATTTTTACATTCTAGAGATATTAGATAAGTATTTAATGTTGGGTGACTAATAGCATGGTGATATGGATTACTGGATTATCGGGTGCTGGAAAAACAACGGTGGGAAAGCATCTAGTAAAGAAGTTGAGAACAGAAGGGAAATGTGTTGTCCACTTGGATGGTGATGAACTCAGGCGTGCTCTTTTTTCCGATATTACTGGCGATCCCCACTCACCAATTAATAGATTGAGAATCGCTTATAAGTACTCTGCTCTTTGTGACATGTTGTCTAAGCAAGGTGTAACAGTTGTAATATCTACAATATCACTATTTCACGAAATACATAAATGGAATAGGGATAATATACTAGGATACTATGAAGTATATTTAGATGTTCCTTTGAATGTTCTTTCATCTAGGAATCAAAAAGGACTCTACAAAGACTATGCTGCTGGTCATATAGATAATATATGTGGACTTGATATCCAAAGTGAATTTCCAATGCATCCAGATTTAAAAATTGAATACTCAGAAGCAATTAGTGCAGAAGAAAATGCTGAGCATATATACAATAAAGTAAAGGTGGTTATGAATGAATGTAAATAAAGGTGACTTTACTGGTCTGGCTGAAAGATATTCAAAAAATCGCCCGGATTATAGTGTTTCTGTATTAAAGGCCCTGCTGTCTCTTGTTGATAAGCCTGTGCATGAGATCGATTTCGTTGATGTTGGTGCTGGCACAGGGATTTGGACTAGAATGGTCAGGGAGGCTGGCGTTAAGACTATTATTGCTATTGAGCCTAATGACGACATGAGAAGGTTTGGTATTTCTGATACACCTAATAATACTAAATTTCCCGATGTGATATGGAAGCCTGGCTCCGGTGAAAATACGGGGCTATTATCTGAAAGTTGTGACTTGATCTCTATGGCATCATCATTTCATTGGGCTGATTTTGATAAAGCGACAAAAGAGTTTCATCGGGTTTTAAAAGACAACGGCCGATTCATTGCATTATGGAATCCTCGCCTGATAGAAACCAACCCACTTTTAGTTGAAATAGAGAACTATTTAACTTTCTTAAAAAAGGATATAAACAGAGTATCATCTGGACGATCAGGTATCACTGATACTTTAATGGACAAATTAAACGACAGTCCATACTTTGATGATGTGATATACATAGAAGGACGTCACTCTGTGTACATGACACCAGAGCGTTATTTGGGGGCATGGCATTCAGTTAATGATCTTCAGGCTCAACTTGGTAGCAAGTTATTTGACGAATTTATTAAGTTTGTTGAGTCTAAGATTAAAGGCCTTGATTTTATTGAAGCTGATTACTTAACAAGAGCTTGGTCTGCTAGAAAAGTTGCCTAAACTTTTCTCATTAATGAGAGTTTACATAACTTAATTAAAATAAAAACAGTGGCCACTGTTAAGCTACCGTGGCCATATATTAAATATGGTGACTAATGATGCTTGAATTTGGTACTAAAGCGGAAACATTGGCTGCCTTAAATGGGGTCAGGCTAAGTGCAAACATTCCATTTTCTATATATTTCCCCTATAGAGAGTGGATTGATAATAACCATGCTATAATAAGCTCAGTACACGATAACATTCCTGGTCGATTAATTGTAAGATCTAGTTGTTTGGCAGAAGATAGCCATTTACATTCGAATGCAGGGGCATTTCTCTCTGTTGCGAATGTCGAAATTGATTTTTTGGAATCAGCTATCTCTCAAGTATTTTCATCGTATGGTGATCATCCTGACGATAATGAGCAGGTGTTAATACAGCCAATGTTGGAGCATGTAGTCTTATCTGGAGTCGCGTTTAGTCACGATCCAAGTACTTGCTCTCCTTATAGAGTGATTAACTGGCATGAAGGCGATAACACTGCTTTTATCACATCTGGATGTGGTGGGAAAATATGGATATCATCTAGCATTATCTCTGCGGATAAAATTGAAAACCCTTATATATCACAAGTTATAAAATTAATTGATGAGCTCTTGGTCTATTTTGGCGGTGTACCTGTCGACTGTGAGTTTGCTTTTACTAAGTCGAATGATGGTTTGACTATGTGGCTGTTACAAGCAAGGCCACTTATACTGAGATGTCGGACTGACTCTGATATCGAACACCATAAAAAATTAAAACAGATTTCTGATAAAATTGAATTAGGCATGAGAGAGCACCCATTCTTGATGGGAAAGAGAACGGTTTACGGTGTGATGCCAGATTGGAATCCTGCCGAAATAATTGGGTTAAGGCCAAAACCACTCGCTTTATCACTGTATCGTGAACTTATCACAGATAGCACATGGGCATACCAGCGCAACAATTATGGCTATCGTAATCTCAGAAGTTTTCCTTTAATGCTTCATTTTTATGGCATGCCATATATTGATGTTCGGCTGTCATTCAACTCATTTATCCCCGCTAACTTGCCAGATAATGTTGCTGGAAAATTGGTAGATGCTTATATAAATCGCTTGCTTGAGAAACCTTATTTACATGATAAGGTAGAATTCGAGATAGTCTATTCCTGTTATACGCTCGATCTTCATGAGCGACTGCAATCATTGAAAAATGAAGGTTTCTCTGAACGTGAGATAACGACTATTACTGAGCATCTTAAGGAGCTGACTAACAAGATCATCGATCCAGAGTTGGGGCTCTGGAAAGAGGATGCTAGCAAACTTGATATTCTTAAAGAGAGAAGGGAAAGGCTTCTGCAATCCGGTATCGGGACATTAGATACAATATACTGGTTAATCGAAGATACCAAACGCTATGGCACGTTACCTTTTGCTGGTTTGGCTCGTGCCGGGTTTATTGCGGTACAGTTTCTAAAATCTCTAGTTAGTGTTGGCGTGTTTACCCAACATGATTATGACGCATTCATAAATAGCTTGACCACCGTGAGTGGTCAGCTATCCCATGATAGAGGTATTTTAAGCAAAGAACTATTTTTAAATAAATATGGGCATTTGCGCCCGGGTACATATGATATAGAATCCCCGCGTTATGATGAGGCTCCTGACTTTTATTTTGATTGGAACTCTTCACCATCGAATTCAATATCGATGAATACTTCCTTTTCGTTGACTATTAATCAGATGAAGGCGATCTCTGCGTTGCTTAAAGAGCATGGATTGAAACCAGATGTAGTGGGCTTGTTCGATTTCTTGGAATCAGGTATTGAGTTAAGAGAATGGTCTAAATTTGAATTCACGAGAAATTTATCAGATATTATCACATTAGTCGGCTCCTATGGTGAGTCTTTAGGTTTTAGTAAGGATGACATGTCATACTGTGATATCTCTGTTTTCAAAGAGTTGCAAGTCGGAGCCATAGACCCTGTAGATGTTATCCGACGCTCTATTGATGTAGGAATGAGCAGGTATAAAGATAGTTTGAAAATAATCCTTCCCCCAGTGATTACATCTCCTGATGATGTTTGGGGTTTTGAACTGTCCGAAGCAGATCCTAATTTTATTACTCAAGGTATTACGACAGGGCATGTGGTAACTGATGCCAATAAAGATAATTTCTCTGGAGCGATTATATTTATTCAAAGTGCAGACCCTGGGTATGACTGGATATTTTCATATCCGATAGCAGGCTTGGTGACAGCTTGGGGGGGCGTGAACTCTCATATGGCCATTCGTGCTGGGGAATTGGACATTCCGGCAGTGATTGGTGCAGGTGAGGTTCTGTTTAAAAAGTGGTCATCAGTCAGCAGGATAACAATCAATTGTGCTGCTAAAAAAGTCGATATATTGAGTTGAACTAGACATGTTCAAAATAATAATTACTCAGCGCGTGGATTTTCTGAAGGAACGGAATGAGACTCGTGACGCCTTGGATCAGGATCTCTGTCGATGGGTGATGGCTGCGGGTGGGTTACCTTTCCCTGTGTCTAATGTGCTGGATGAGGTATCGCTTCTTCAATATCTTCATCAAATAAATCCTGATGCAGTTATTCTCTCTGGTGGGAATAATGTCGGTGATTTTCAGTGTAGGGATAATACGGAGACCCTGATATTAGATTGGGCTAATTTACATAAGATCCCTACCTTGGGGATTTGCCGTGGCATGCAGATGCTTGTTACCTGGTCTGGCGGGACATTGAATGAGGTGTCTGAGCATGTGGGGAAAAGGCATGATATATATGGTGATATTTCTGCTAATGTTAACAGCTTTCATCGCTATGGAGCCTCATCTGTTCCTGAAGAGTTCACTGTTATAGCAAGATCAGTAGAAGGCACTATTGAGGCGATTTCACATCGAGATTGGCCATGCGAAGGGTGGATGTGGCATCCGGAACGCGATTTGCCTTTCAGTCTAATATGGCTTGACCGGTTTTATAAATTAGTGACGAGAGGATAACATGACAAGAGCAATTATTTTAGCTGCCGGTCGAGGTAGCCGAATGAAAGAGATGACAGCTGCAAGACCCAAATGCCTTACCATGTTACATGGTAAACCTCTTCTAGAATATCAACTTGCAGCCTTAAAAGGGGCTGGTATTACAGATATCGCAGTTGTAACAGGTTATATGAAAGAGGCTCTCGCATCCTATGAATTAGTAGAATTCCATAATCCAAGATGGACTGAAACAAACATGGTTGCATCACTATGTTGCGCGCGCGAGTGGCTGATGAACAAAGAGTGTATTGTTTCATACTCTGATATATTTTATACCTCCGAAGCTGTAACTGCTTTGCTTAGTAATAATGATGACGTTGCAATTACTTTTGATCCAAACTGGTTGAGTTTATGGCGTCAACGTTTTTCTGATCCCTTATCTGATGCGGAAAGCTTTAAGCTTGATGATGAGCATTATCTTACCGAAATTGGTAATAAGACCACTGATGCTACTTTGATACAGGGTCAATATATGGGGCTCTTAAAGTTTTCACCCGTAGGTTGGGAACAGGTAGAGAAGTATCGTGCAAAGTTACCTATTTCGATGCAAGATAATATGCACATGACCGGAACCTTAAATGCCATGATTCAACAAAATCATATAAAAATTCGTGCTTTTCCTTATGAAGGACAGTGGGGGGAAATTGATTCACCAGAAGATCTAGCTTGTTACGAATAATCATGAGTTACCAGTAGGTAACTCATGATTATCAGAGATATTGTGTCTGATGGATAACCTCCATTAATGCTCCTTCTTGTTCCAATAAGGTAGGGTACAGTGGTAAAGTAATCAGTTGCTCGTAAAAGTATACCGCTTTCCTACAATTACCTGTGTGATAAGGATGACTCCCTATGGGGATATAGTGCACATTTACGCCTATGTCCTGTGCTCTGAGCTGTTCGAACTGCGTTTTACGATATTTAGCTGGAACTTTGATAACAAACAGGTGCCAAGCTGAGAGTCGGTTATTGCGGTCTGATAGGACTTCCAAGTCAAGATGTGGTAATTCAGTATGATAACGTGCGGCAATCTCCCTTCGTTTAGCCAAGAACTCCTCTAACCGAGACATTTGGCTCAACCCCAATGCTGCCTGGATATCTGTCATGCGGTAGTTGAAACCTAGCATTTGCTGCTCGTAGTACCAGGGACCGTCCGGTTCGTTGATGAAGTCTTCCGGTTCACGGGTGATGCCATGGCTGCGCAGCATGCGCATGGTTTTGGCTAGCGCGGGATCATTGGTCATGGCCATGCCGCCTTCGCCGGTGGTGATGATTTTCACCGGATGGAAGCTGAAGACTGTGATGTTGCTGTAGCGGCCATTGCCGGTCGGTTCGCCGTGATAGCGGGCGCCGAGGGCGTGGCAGGCATCTTCTATGATGCGAAAACCGTACTCCTGGCCCAGACGGTGGATCTCTTTCATATCGCAGGGCAAGCCTGCGAAGTGTACCGGAATGACCACCTTGGGCAGGCGTCCTTGCGCCTTGGCGACAGTCAGTTTGTGCTCCAGCTCCAGTGCGCACATGTTGCCGGTATCCGGTTCTATGTCGACGAAGTCGACCTGAGCACCGCAATAGAGTGCACAATTGGCCGAAGCGACGAAGCTAATGGGGGAGGTCCAGACCCAGTCCCCTGGGCCGACACCAAGAGCCAGACAAGCGATGTGCAGAGCGGCCGTACCCGAGTTCACTGCGACGCCAAAGCATGCGCCACAGTAATCGGCTACTGCTTGCTCGAAGCGGGGGACGACCGGGCCCTGAGTCAGAAAATCGGACCTAAGCACCTCGACTACGGCTTCGATATCCGCCTCGCTGATCGATTGTCTGCCGTACGGGATCATTCCATTACCACCTTGTCATTCAACTCTTTTAGCTGGGCTACCGTCAGGAAGTCGCTGTTGTTGCGGGAGTTATATTCGAAACCCTGTTCGACCATGAGACCCTTCTCGCCCACAGCTGTGACTGAGAAGTCATTGTTGCGATTATTGAAATTGATGGTTGGGCCGATGATAAAGAAGTCGTCGAACTCGAAGGTGTGATAGGAGTCGTCGGAAGGGCACATCACTTCATGCAACTTCTCACCGGGGCGAATACCGATAATTTCCTGTGCCAGCTGGGGCGCCATGGCGGTAGCCAGGTCGGTGATCCGTACCGAAGGCAGCTTGGGCACGAAGATCTCGCCCCCTTTCATGCGCGGGAAGTTGTTCATCACAAAATCCACCCCCTGCTGCAGGGTGATCCAGAAGCGGGTCATCTCGGCATGGGTGATGGGAAGCGTGCCGGCGCCCTGGTCGATCCGTTTCTGGAAGAAGGGAACGACTGATCCACGTGAACCCACCACATTGCCGTAGCGCACGACCGCGAAGCGTGTTGGATCCTGACCTGCAATATTGTTGGCCGCCACAAACAGCTTGTCGGAAGCCAGTTTGGTGGCGCCATACAGGTTGATGGGGTTGGCGGCCTTGTCGGTGGAGAGAGCGATCACCTTCTTGACCTGATTGAGCAGGGCGGCCTGGATGACGTTCTCCGCCCCATGGATGTTGGTCTTGATGCACTCCATGGGGTTGTACTCGGCGGCAGGTACCTGCTTGAGAGCGGCTGCATGCACGACGTAATCAACGCCACGCATCGCCATGTTCAGCCGGTTGGCATCCCGCACATCCCCGATGAAATAACGCATGCAGGGTTCGTTGAACACCTGCTGCATCTCGAACTGTTTGAGTTCATCGCGGGAGTAGATGATGAGCCGTTTCGGCTTGTAGCGTTCCAGCACTGTCTTGACCAGCATCTTGCCAAACGAGCCAGTGCCGCCAGTGATGAGTAACGTTTTATCATTGAACATTGCGAACATCTCGTTATGAAAACAGTAGATGAATCATATGCTAGCAAATAAAGTACCAGCATTTTATGCAAAGAGTGTGATCGGCTAATAAAAAGAGCACCAACTATGCCGCCACACTGTGTTCAGTAAGGGCTGGGTTTGTCAAAAGGTAATACTAATGTTTCGTGGCTTGTGGCGATGGCGTCACACACCTGCTGCACGGCATTGAGTGCCCTCGGGGTGAAGCGGTGCAGCTCGTCCGAGTTGATGAGTTGCAGGCGTTGGTGCTTGACCGCATCGATCATGGGCCAGTGCAGCCAGTGACGCAGGGCGCCGGGATCTTGACTCCCCGCCAGGATCAGCGCCGGATTGGCCTTGATCACCTGCTCCAGGCTGACCTGGGGGTAGGGAGTGCGGGCTTTCGCCATCACATTCTCTCCGCCGCACAGTTCGATGGCCTGAGCCGGCCAGGCTGAACCGCTGACGCTGGTCAGGGGGGGATCCCAGAGCTGATAAAACACCTTGATATGCTTGGGCTGGCCGTAGCGTTGCTTGAGTGCGGCCAATCTGGCGAGATAGGCATCAGCCTGGGCATTGGCCGCTTGCTCCAGTTCCAGCCGTTTTCCCAGCGCGCGTATTTCCGTGGCCAGGGAGGCGAAATCCGTGGGCTCGGAGTAGAACACCGGAATACCCAGCTGCTCTAGGGGAGCCAGCATGCGGGATTGGGCCGAGCGCCAGGCCACCACCAGATCCGGTTTCTGGGCCAGCAGGGCTTCCAGGTTGATGCTGCGGTAGTTGGCCACGTGCGGCCGTGCTGTCACCTCGGGTGGAAAGTCGGAGGCATCATCGGTGGCGACGATGCGATCGCCGGCACCGATGGCAAACAGCAGTTCGGTCAGATGGGGGGTGAGGCTGACGATGCGCATCGGCGCAGCCGCCAGCAGTATCTGTGGCCAGCAGAGCAGGCAGATCAGGGCGACATACCTAGCCATGCAGTTGCTCCAGCGCGGTGAAGAGGACGGCCAGTGCCAGCCAGCCCCAGCCAATTTGTTGCAACCGGTTGAGCAAGCGCAGTGCACTGCTGGCATCAGGGTCGCTCACCGCATCGAACACCGGGAAGCGAAACAGGGTGTCCTGGTAATAGCGTGGGCCGCCCAGCCGGATCCCCAGCGAGTGGGAAAGCAGCGTCAGCAAGGCGCCCATGGCAGGGTAGGGCCACCGTATGGCCGTGCGCAGGCGAGCCCCCAGTTGGCGCAACTGGGTCAGGCACAGGGGCAGCGCCAGCAGCAGGATGGCGGGGGTACAGAGCCCCTGGTAAAGCACGGCAGCAGCGCGGCCGAAGTGACTGAATGCCGCTTGCTTGGGGCTCCAGCCCTGATTCATCAATTGGGTGAGTCGCCACAGCAGGGCCCCCTGAACACCCGCCAGTGCAAACCCGAGCAGGGGACCAGCCCACTGTCCTGTCAATCGCAGCGCGCAGGTTTCGCTGACCGCCTTGGCTACCCCCATCACGGAGAGTTTGCCGGTATCGCGCCTGAGCCAGGGGGCGGCCTGCAGACGGGCAACCACCAGCGTCTCCTGACTTGCCAGCGAACGGGTGGCCTTGGCCAGCTCTCGCAGCGGGCGCGACTCTATCATCAGCAGCAGAAACAGCAGATCAAACAACGGTTCCGAGAGAGAGAGGTTGCGCACTGCCCAGAGTCCGGCGGCGCACGGCAGCCAGACGACCAGCAGTGCCAGCAGACCGGCCTGGAATTGCTGCCTGGGCGTGCCATCGGGTCTGTGTACCTTGTGACCGAGGCGGGTCAGCAGGGGCACCAGGGCGGAGAGCCTGAATTGGGCGGGCCAGGGCAGTATGGCTTCCAGCAGCGCGGCCCCGAGCAAAATGGCCGCCGGAGTGGCGGCCATGTGTTCCAGCGTGGCGAGGTCGATCACAGCTTGCCGAGCATCTTGATGATCATCTCGGCCGAATGCTGGCCCGCCACCTCGATGAAGGCGTCGAAGGATTCAACCTGTTCCTTGCCGGCGATGTCCGACATGGCGCGCACCACCAGGTAGGGGACCTTGAACATGTGGCACACCTGGCCGATGGCGGCCCCTTCCATCTCGACTGCCAGCATCTGCGGGAAATCGGCACGGGCCTTGGCGATGGCGTCCGGTTTGCACATGAACTGATCGCCGGTGCAGATGAGGCCAACTTTGGTCTGATGCTTGCCTTGCTCGGCGATACAATCCTGGGCCACCGCGATCAGCTTCTCGTCGCAGGGGAAGGCGGCGGGTTGTTGCGCCATCTGGCCCATCTCGTAGCCAAAAGCGGTTACATCTACGTCGTGGAAGCGCATTTCGCTGGCGATGACCACATCACCTATATGAAGATCCTGGGCGAAGCCGCCAGCGGAGCCGGTATTGATCACGTAATCCGGGGCAAACTTTTCCAGCAGCAGGCTGGTGGCGACGCTGGCGGCGACCTTACCGATGCCAGAGCGAGTCAGGATCACATCTTTGCCCGCCAGCGTTCCCTGATAGAACTCGCAACCGCCCAGTTGCAGGGTCGTTGGCTCGCTCATCTGGCTGCGCAGCAGGGCCACTTCCTGTTCCATGGCGCCGATAATACCTACTTTCATCACTCACCTCGTCTCGATGGCCGCATGGCCGAATAAGTTGTTGTGGATCATAACAAAAGTTGGCGATGGCGCCGAGCATTCCGAGATTGTCGCCAGGAGGAAGATAAAAGGGGAAAGAGGCGGAAGTGATGTGTCCCCGCTCAGCGGTATTGTTCCACCAGCCTGGTCAGCGCGCCGCTATCGGCCAGTTGCTGCAGCGTACTGGCAAACAGGGACAGCCGCGCGGGCGAGGTGTGTTGATGAAACAGTATGTAGAAAGGGGTCTCTTCCATGACGGTGGGGAGTATGCGCACCTGGCCGGTGAGCCTGTGCTGGCGAATATCGAATTCGAAGCCGGGTGAGCGGTAATAGATAAAGCGCCCCCGTTTCATCCGCAGCTTGTCGTAGTTGGCCGTGCTGTTAATCCCGCCGCTGTCGATGAAAAGTCCGCCGATGGCTTGCAGCCGTTCTATGGCTCCGCTGCCGTGGTTGATGAGGATGATGCCCTCCTTGCCGAGGGCCCTGACATCGTCCCAGTGACGAATATGGATGGGGTCGTCGCTGCGCACCGCCAGGTGGTAGCGCACCGTGAAGATGGGCGGTTGCAGATAGATGAAGTGGTTGCGGCGGGCCGGGTTGTCACCGACGCCGCAGATAAAATCGAGCTTGCCGTGCAGCACGCTCTTCTCCAGCCGTTTCAGCGGAAGGAAGACCTGATCGCCCTGGATGCGCAGGGCGGGCTCTCGCTGCTCCATGAGCCGAAACAGGTCGACGCAGATCCCGCCGACGCGTCCATCCGGGTTTTCAATGTATTTTGGAGCCGATTCTGGCTGCGCCGCCGTGTGATAGACCTCTATGGTACTGGCTGCCCATAGCGCAGGGGCAAACAGGAGAAGCAGTGAGGCCACCCAGGATCTCATCTCATGCAGGCCCTCGATGAAGGCTCGGGGAGATCCCGATGCCAGCTATGTCAGTATCGTCAACGAATGAGACATTAGGCTATTTATCAGCATCTTATCAACCCAATGCGGTGTCGAGCGTCATCATGAGGGCAAAGCCGGCCATTAGTCCCAGTGTGGCGTGGGTCTGGTGACCATTGCGGTGGGTCTGCGGGATCACCTCGTGTGAGACCACAAACAGCATGGCGCCTGCGGCCAGCCCCAGCCCTATAGGGTAGGCAATGGCCATGCCGCTGGAGAGGCCCACCCCGAGCAGGGCGCCGAGCGGTTCCAGCAGACCGCTGCCGATGGCGACCAGCACGGCGACCGAGGGTCGAAAGCCGGCGGCGCACATGGCCAGCGCCACCGCCAGCCCTTCAGGAATGTCCTGCAGAGCGATGGCTGTGGTCAACGGCAGCCCCACCGACATGTCCCCCTGGGAGAAACTGACGCCGATGGCCATGCCCTCTGGCAGGTTGTGCAGGGCGATGGCAAACACGAACAACCAGACCCGGGAGCAACTCTCATGGCCGGGGCCGCAGGGGCCCGTCTTGTCATGCTCATGGGGAGTGAACTGATCCAGCCCCAGCATCAGCAGCACCCCCAGCGTCATGCCGGCCACCACCACAGCGGCTGCAAGGAAGCCATCCCCGGTGATCCCTTCCGCTGCCTCGAGTCCCGGCAGCAGGAGGGAGAAGGCACTGGCGGCCAGCATCATGCCGGCGGCAAAACCCAGCATGCAGTCTTCCACCCGTTGCGGCACGGCGCGCAGGAAGAGGGCTGGCAGAGCACCGAGGGCGGTGGCGGCAAAGCCTGCCAGTCCACCGATGAGGCCATAACGGGCTCCCGGGCTGATGTCGCCAGCCGCCAGCATGATGAGACTCTGCAACAGCAGCAGCAACACGGCTGCCAGGGCGATGAGCAGGCCGATCGCAGTCAGCGGGCGAGCCTGCATCTGCTCGCGCAGCTGGATTGACCAGGAGGAAACCGGCAGCGCCGACGCATTATCCATAAACATGACCTCTCTACGGCAGATGAGGATGGCTTGTAACCATCCTGTGCATTACACCCAGCCTGACCTGCTTTGTCCATGCTCGCTCGTCGATTGTCCCCATCGGCTAACTATTTGAAATGATTTGGTCGCTATGAAAAATGCGTGATGAAAGTCTGGTTATGGGGGAAAACAACTTGCTTTCTCGCCGATAAATCCGGTGAAGGAGTGAGCGGTTTTATGGTAAAGTGCCGCCCTCGTGAAACCCGCCCTTCCCTTGGTCTTTCGCAACGCCCCACCTCCCGGCAGGAATGCCCGGGTATCAGCTCATACGGATGTGATCGCCACAGTGCACCTGCTTGTCAGCAGTTGAGGATCACCAGCCACCATGTTTTATAAAAATCTGTCTATCGGCAAAAAAATTGCCGTGGTTTTTGCGGTCATTGCCGCCGTCAATGTGATATTCGGTATTTTTCTTTCCAGCGAGTTGCGCGGCGTGCGCGACCGCGTGCTGAACTTTACCGACTCCACCCTGCCGAGCGTGCTCTCGGTAGAAAAATTGCTCTACGACGTTTCTTATGTGCGTCGTGCCCAGTTCGCCCTGTTGATGGTTGACGATGCCGCCGATCTGCAGGCCCGTCGTGGCCGCATCCAGGACAATGTCCAGAAGGTCGAACGTGCCTTTCGTGCCTACGAGGCAACGGTCGGCGCCGATCATGAGCGTCAGGTGTTCAACCGCGCCAAGCAGGACTGGCAGCAGTACCTGAACTCGGTCAATGCCGTTGATCAGATGCTGGTGCAAGGTCAGCCTGCCGAGGCCAAGGCATTGCTATTCCAGTCCAACGCCGCCTATGGCGCGCTGGAGCAGTCGGTCAACAACCTGGTGGAGGTGAACCTCGGCTTTGTGAAGGAGAACCGTGGCAGCCTGCTCGACAGCGTCAACATGGTGACTAGTTTTGCCATGGTGAGCATCGGCGGCTTGCTGCTGTTCATGATGGCCATGACCTGGTTCCTGACTCGCCAGATCTGCCTGCCACTGCAAGCCGTGGTAGCGCAGGCCAACGCCATCGCCGCCGGCGATCTGACCCATCAGCTGGATCGCCAGCACATAGGCCGCGATGAGCTTGGCATGCTGGCCAAGGCATCCCTCAAGATGCAGGACAACCTGCGTGGCCTGATCGAAGAGGTGGTTGCCGCAGTGACCCAGCTTGGCGCCGCCATCGAAGAGGTTAGCGCCGTTTCCGAACAGTCGGCGCAAGGGATCCAGAGCCAGCAGCAGGAGATCTCTCTGGTCGCTACCGCCATGACCCAGATGAAGGCGACCGTGGCCGACGTGGCCGGCAACACGGAGACCGCCTCCGAGTCCGCCAGCTCTGCCAATGCCCTGGCCCGTCGCGGCAATCAGGATGTGCAGAGCTCGCTGGTGGCCATTACCCGGGTCGCCGAGGAGATTGAACAGGCGGGGACCCTGGTCGCCGAGCTGGAGCGTGAATCAGCTCAGATCAACGTGGTGGTGGACGTGATCCGCGGCATCGCCGATCAGACTAACCTGCTGGCGCTTAACGCCGCCATCGAGGCTGCCCGTGCCGGTGAGCAGGGGCGTGGCTTCGCCGTGGTGGCCGATGAGGTACGCACTCTGGCGGGGCGTACCCAGGCATCCACCGGCGAGATAGTGGCCATCATAGAAACCCTGCAGGCGCGCGCCAACCAGGCGAAAGAGGTGACAGGTCAAAGCTGTGACATGATCCGCCAGTGCGTAGTGCAGAGCGAGCAGACCAGCAATGGCATCCAGCAGATCGAAGAGGCTGTCGCCCAGATTGCCGACATGGCCATTCAGATTGCCAGTGCCTGTGGCGAGCAGGATGCGGTCTCCGATGAGCTGGGTCGCAATGTGGAGCGGATCAATGAATCCTCCAACGAGGTTGCCATCGGCGCCGATCATACCGCTCGTGCCTGTCTGGAGCTGAGTCAGCTGGCCGCCGGTCTGAAGCAGACCATAGGTCGTTTCCGCCTGGCCTGATGAGAGGAGGGTAATGCCGACTTGGTCTAGGCTGAGCCGGCATTGCTTGCTAGATAAACAACAAAACCCGGCGCTTGCCGGGTTTTGTTGTTTTGCAGGGCGCCAGGGGAGGCGGATGCTCAGTGAATGAATCCTGATCTTCACGCTGGGTCTGCAACTGTTGTCGGATGGCAGCGGGCAAGGAATGATGTCGGCAGTGAGGTGTGGTGAAACCCGGTTGGCAGGAAAGGGGTATGAGGATTTGCTTTATGACGCTCATGCCTGCTGGGCGGCAAGGGATGCTCAGCAAGTTATGGAAGGGCCTGGCCTCGTTGCTGTAGCAATAAAAAAACCCGGCCTTGGCCGGGTTTTTTGTGCGTTCGCTGCGAGAGGCTGGCTTATTTGGCCAGGGACTCCGGCAGGTTTTCGCGGATCTTGCCGAGCATCTCTTTCAGGACGCGCGGGTTGGCAACCACTATGTTGCCGGAGTTTTCGTAGTTGTGACCACCCACGAAGTCGGTGACGATGGCACCGGACTCTTTGGCCAGCAGCTCACCGGCTGCGGTATCCCAGGGTTTGAGGCCGATTTCCCAGAAACCGTCGACGCGACCGGCGGCCACATAGGCCAGATCCAGTGCGGCAGAGCCGGAGCGACGGATGTCGGCACATTCGATGAACATGCTCTGGAACATTTTCAGGTACGGCTCTATGTGGTGCTTCTGCTTGAACGGGAAACCGGTGGCCAGTACTGTGCCAGCCAGCTCTTTGGCCTTGCCGACACGGATGCGGTAGCCGTTCAGCTGGGCGCCGTTACCACGGGTCGCGGTAAACAACTCGTCACGGATGGGATCGTAAACGACGGCCTGTTCGGTCTTGCCCTTGACGCGCAGGGCGATGGAAACGGCAAAGTGCGGAATGCCCTTGACGAGGTTGGTCGTGCCATCCAGTGGGTCAATGATCCATTGGTAGTCCGGATTGGTACCGGCAATCTCACCAGACTCTTCAGCTATGATGCTGTGTTCCGGGTAAGATTTTTTGATGGTATGAATGATGGCCGCTTCGGCGTCACGGTCAACGTTGGTCACGAAGTCATTGCTGCCTTTCTGGATGGCCTCGATGTTCTCGGGCTGGGAGAAGGCTTTTACTACTACTTGACCGGCGTTGCGCGCAGCGCGCACGGCGATATTCAGCATCGGATGCATAGGTTCACCACTGGATGTTAAAGAACGGGGATAAAAGGACGCGGTATAATACCAGTCTGTTCGATAATGGCAACCGTTATACGCCTTCTCCCTGACCTTGGCGACTGCCAGATCTGACGGCTCCAATATAGGCTTCTTTTGGTCTAGTCTTATGGCAGCAGCCGAATAACAGGCTGCATTGAGCATAGGGACGTGGATCATGAATTTGTCATTAGTCAGTCAAAAACCGTCGGCAGCGACCACTCAAGGGCTGCTGGCTGCCTTGAGAGCATCAACCGGATATGGCGACTACTTCAACGAGGTGAGTATTGCCCAGCCATCACAGTGGCAGCCGGGTAAAGAAGAGGCGGCCATACTACTGCTCGATGGCGATACCCCCTGGCCCGAGTTTGCCTGGCAGCGCAGCGGTGAGACGTTCGGTTTGCCGGTATTGCCGCTGCTGATGCGCGGCGGGGATGAGACCTTCACCATTCAGGGGCCGGATGTGCGGGATCCGCGTTTCTATTTTGTCTCCAATGGCATAGTGCTGGACGAATCCGAACTGGCCGATCCTGCCTGCAGCAGAGTGCTGTTGAGCAAGCTTGAGTCCTACTTCCCGCTATTGTCCCGCCTCATTTTGCTGCGTCAGCGCCAACCCATGGGGCTGTGCAGCTAGCGTTTCCCTTCCTGCTGTCGGGCTGTTCAAGCGGTGCAATATTTGTCATAACTGACCCGTATTGCGCCGCTTTGCCATGCCGGAGCCTGGGAAAATGTCCGCATGGCGTCTGTCCCGTTGTCTTTACCGATCTGGCATCAGCACAGCAGTGCTCGTCTCTGTGCCAATGTGTGGATCACAAGGAGTTCATGATGATCGATTTTTATACCGCAGCTACCCCCAATGGTTTCAAGGTGGCGATCGCCCTCGAAGAGTTGGGGCTTCCCTATCGGGTGATCCCGCTGGATTTGTCGGCGCTGGATCAGAAAAAGCCCGAGTTTCTGGCCATCAACCCCAACGGACGCATTCCGGCCATCGTCGATCGGGATAACGGCGATTTCGCCGTGTTCGAGTCCGGCGCCATCCTGCTCTATCTGGCAGAGAAGGCGGGCAAGTTGCTGCCGCAGGATCCCAAGCGTCGTTCCCAGGCCATCCAGTGGCTGATGTTCCAGATGGGCGGGGTCGGTCCCATGATGGGGCAGGCCAACGTCTTCTATCGCTACTTCCCGGAGAAGATCCCGGCCGCCATCGAGCGCTATCAGAAGGAGGGACGCCGCCTGTTCGAAGTGCTCGACAGCCACCTGGCACAGCACGAATACCTGGCCGATGAGTACAGCATCGCCGACATCGCCACCTGGCCCTGGGTGCGCATTCATGACTGGAGTGGCATCTCCATCGAGGGTCTGCCGCATCTGCAAGCCTGGATGGCGCGCATGGTAGAGAAACCCGCCTGCCAGAAGGGGATTACTATACCGCCACGCAACGAGACACCGGAGGATCTGGTCAAGCAGGCCCAGCAGATGGTAACACGTTGATTTTTATTGCTGACGGGGCAAATTGCCCCGTTACATTAGAAAAACTAGGGAAAGCTGATTACAAAGATTCGTTCGTTTTTCGTGATCTGAATCACTAAGATCACGCCAAGCCAAGGGAGTGTCCTGCTCCCGGCCGGTGCGGGTTCTCCGCCTTGTATTTTCACCTTTGATTGACTCTGTTTTTTTGGATCCCCTCTGCAGGTTTCTGCCAGGGGTGCGGCAGCTTTTTGATGATTTGCGGGACTGAGATATGTATCGGCACAGTTTTTACCCTCTGTTTTTTCTGACCATCCTGATGGTCGCCGTGGGCCAGATGACCCAGACCCTGTATGTGCCCTCCATTCCCATGATGGCGGGGGACTTCAACGTGGCCTCCGGCCAGTTGCAGGCGGTGATGGCCTGTTACCTCATTCCTTACGGGCTCTCCCAGTTTGTCTATGGCCCGCTGTCGGATCGCATAGGTCGTCGTCCTGTGCTGCTCATCGGCATGATGGTGTTTCTGGTGGGGACTCTGACCATTCAGCTGATCCCGAGCTTCACCGCGCTGCTGGTTGGCAGCCTGATCCAGGGGATGGGCACGGGTGCCGGCGGCGCCATGAGCCGTACCGTGATGCGCGATCGCTACAGCGGCGCCGAACTGAACCGGGCCAACAGCCTGGTGAGCATGGGGGTGATCTTCTCCCCGCTGCTGGCCCCCGTACTGGGTGGCTGGTTGACCGAGCTGTTCAATTGGCGAGCCGGTTACTGGTTCCTGTTCGGCTTTGGTGCCGTGACCACCCTGGCCCTGCTGGCCTGGTTTGGTGAAACCCTGCCGGTGGCGGCTCGTCAACAGCCGCTGCGGGTCGGCGCTGCCTACCGCCACGTGCTGGGCAATCCGCGCTTTCAGGGCAACCTGCTCTGCCTGATGGCGACCTTCGCCGGTCTGGCGGTGTTTGAAGCCGCGGCCGGCGTGCTGCTCGGCGATGTGCTCAAGCTGAGCGCCCGCACCGTGAGCGTGCTGTTCGTGTTGCCGCTGCCCGGCTATCTGTTCGGTGCCTGGCTCTCCGCCAAGCTGAGCTTTCGCCTGAGTCAGGGCAAGCTGATGCGCCTTGGCATCGTATTCCTGGCGCTGGGGTCACTGATCATACTGCTGCCAGGCTTGTTCGGGGTGGTGAGTGCGGCCTCTCTGGTGGGGGGCGCGGCCGTCTATTTCATCGGTAGCGGCATCCTCTATCCGACCGCCACCTCTTGCGCCATCGAGCCCTTCCCGGGTCAGGCGGGTACCGCCGGGGCCATCCTTGGCGGCATGCAGAACCTGGGGGCGGGGATAGTCACCCTGCTGGCGGCCTGCTTCCCGATGGAAGGCCAGGTGACCCTGGGCGTCATCATGACGCTCATGGTCCTGCTGGTGGCCCTGAGCTTTGCCTGGCTGCGGCACCACGGTTCGCCGCACGAGCAGATGGCCGTCTGATCGCCTCGCCACAGTGACAAGCCCGCCCTCGTCGGCGGGCTTTTTATTGGCTCGATTGGGAGCACAGGCTGGGGGGCGGGGTGAACCTGCGCAGACAAGGATGAGCTGTCGCGCTGGGCCTTTGTAAACGTGAGGCAAAGAAAAAGCCCGTCATCTGGATGACGGGCTTTTTGCTGTTGGTACCCCGGAGATGCCGTTGCCGGTTTGGGCCCTTGAACCGTAGGTTCAAGGCGGGAATCGAATCTGACCGCAGGCTTCTCGGTCGTGCCGAGCATGCGCAATAGGCAGAAGGCCGATCCCCTGGTGGGTATGATTATCGGCTCGGGGACTTGAACCGGCTGACAAACATCCCAGGGAATTTTAAAACGGTACGCGATTAGGGCTGCAGGCCCTCGCCGCTGGATTCGCCATACTGTCCGTGCTCGATCAAGGCCGCTTCTATGGTGCGTTGCAGCATCTTGATCCGCTTATCCATGGTCTCAGAGTATTGGTGATTCTTCTCTTTTTCAAGGCAGAGCTCATGACAAAAATTGAGCGCTGCCATGATCGCCAATTGCTCGTTGCTGGAGACCTTGGAACGTTGACGCAGCTCGATGAGTTTGTCAGTCAGCTGGTCGGCGGCCTGGCGCAGGGCATCCTGCTGTCCCAAGGGACAGGATACCTTGTAGGGACGTCCCAAAATGACGATTTCTACGGCCTCTGTGCTCATGCCTTCCTCAATACGGCGGTGCTGATTTCCGCCTTTATCCACGTGGACAACTGGGCGGGACTATATAGCGCAGATGCAGAAGTTTCAAGGCCTTGCTGGCTCTGGAAGGGGGAGAATGCTAGGATCCTGACCATTAATTTTGCATATTTGCCTGAACTTTGAGCGGATCTTCGATGAGCAAAACGAACCCCCTGAAATACACGGCCGTGGCCGACCTGATGGAACAGCATGAGCTGATGGCAACGGCGGTGGAGGCCCATGGCGTGATCTGCGGTCTCGTCTGTGGTGGCGTGGCACTGGATGACAAGAGCTGGTTGCCGCCCTTCAACGATCTGGTCAACGACGGTTTCGGCTTGCCGGCCCCGGTGCGCCAGGTGATGACAGATCTCTATCACGAGATAGTCGAGAGCCTGATGGCCCAGAAGGGCGTCGAGCTGCTGCTGCCAAGCGATGAGGCGCCGCTCGATGAGCGCATCGATTCGCTGGTGGACTGGTCACAGGCATTTCTGGCCGGGTTTGGCGTGGCACAGCAGGAGCTTTCCAGGGCGTCCGAAGAGTTGCAGGAGATGATCCAGGACATCGCCAGCATCACCCAGGTCTCTGCCGAGTTCGATCAGGAAGATGATGAGAACGAAGCCTCCTTCCTGGTGCTCTACGAGCATGTGCGTCTGGGGGTCATGATGACCTTCGAGGAGTTTGGCAAGCGTCCAGATACCCCGATCGCGCCGCCGACCCTGCACTGATCGCTCCTGCGACAGAAACAGCATAAAACAACGCAGAGCGCCCCGGTGGCGCTCTGCTTTTATCCGGCTGTATGGGGGAACCAGCTCAGCATTTTTTCAACCAGATCATGGCCGTGACGCCGTTTTTTGCCCGCGGCCTCGCATCCCGGCCCCCCGCTTTGTGATAGCATGAGGTCACGTTCCCAGCTTCTTCCTCTCATCTCATGTCTCAATCTGATCTGGTTCACGTCGACGTGGCTATCGTCGGCGGTGGAATGAGCGGCGCCGTGCTGGCGCTCTCTCTTGCCGCGTTGCGAGGTGCCGACGGCGAGCCCCTGCAGATCCTGCTGCTGGAGGCGAGCGCCCCCGAGCTCAATGCCCATCCCGGTTTCGATGCCCGCGCCATCGCGCTCTCTGCAGGCACCTGCGAGGCGCTTGCCCGCCACGGACTCTGGCCTCGCTTCGCCCCTCACTGCACCCCCATCACCCAAATCCATGTCTCGGATCGGGGTTACTGTGGCCAGGCCAGGTTGTTGGCGGTGGAATATGGTTTGCCCGCGCTCGGTCAGGTGATTGAGCTGTCGGCGGCCGGCATGGCACTGCAACAGGGGATGGCGGCCTGCCCTCACATCCATATGCTGTGCCCGGCCCAGCTCTCGACCATTGAGCCGCTTGAGGGGGGCGTGACCCTGACGCTGGCCAGTGGCGAACGTTACCAGACCCGACTGCTGGTGGCGGCCGATGGCGGCAACTCCTTCGTGCGCCAGCACTTCAAGATGGCGGTGACCCGCCACGACTTTGAGCAGAGCGCCATCATAGCTACCGTCAAGACCGCCGAGGATCCTGCCGGTCGGGCGTTCGAGCGTTTCACCCAGGGGGGGCCGCTGGCTTTGCTGCCGATGCAGGATGGGCTCTCCTCCCTGGTGTGGAGCGTCGGGCGGGATCAGGCGGATGAACTGATGGGGCTGGATGAGGCCGCCTTTCTCGCCCGGCTGCAGCAGGCGTTTGGCTGGCGGCTGGGGCGCTTCGAGCGGGCCGGTCAGCGCCACGTCTATCCGCTGGTGCAGACGGCCACCGACTACCCGCTGGCCCAGCGCACCGTGCTGGTGGGCAATGCCGCCCACCTGCTGCACCCCATAGCAGGGCAGGGCTTCAACCTCGGCATGCGCGATCTTGACCTGCTCACCCAGGCGGTCGCTGGCGCGCTCGCGGCGGCGGAGGACATAGGCAGCTTTGCGGTGCTGAACGGTTACTGGCAACTGCGCAAGGAGGATCAGGCCCGGACCATCTGGCTCACCTCCTCCCTGGCCCAGCTTTTTTCCAATGGCCACGATCCGCTGGTGGCGGGCCGCAACCTGGCGCTCTCCCTGATGGGGCGGCTGGCTTGCTTCAAGGCGCCGCTGGCCTCCCGTACCCTGGGGTTTGTGGCCGACCTGTGCCGTAGTAAATGAGGTGCGCCGCCCACCCGCGGCGGTCAATCGCGAATTGAAAGGGGCTATGCCAACGGGCGTCCCCTGCTGACCCGGCGGTCAGCCACGAAAGGAACAGATGATGCAGATGCAAAACGTGGATGTGGTGATTGTGGGGGGCGGCATGGTGGGCCTGGGGCTCGCCGCCGCGCTCAAGCAGAGTGGCCTCAAGCTCGCCATCGTGGAGGGGCAGTTGCCCGATCCTGCGCTTGGGGACGCGCCGGACAACCGGGTCAGTGCCCTGAGTCTGGCCAGCCAGCGCATATTGCAGCAGGTTGGCGCCTGGACCGGGATAGCGGCGCGCCGCCTGCAGCCCTACGAGAAGATGCAGGTGTGGGAGCAAGACAGCTTCGGCCAGATTGGCTTTGATGCCGCCGGTCTGCGCCAGGCGGCGCTCGGTCACATAGTCGAGAACCGGGTCATCCAGCTGGCGCTGCTGGAGGCGATTCTTGGTGGCAATGCAGGGGAGGCAGACAACATCCAGCTGCTGAGCCCGGCCCGGGCCGCCAGCCTGCAAAGTGGCGAGGCGGGGTCGCTCCTGCTGCTGGACGATGGCCGCGCGCTGTCGGCCAAGCTGGTGGTGGCCGCCGATGGCGCCCACTCATGGGTGCGCCGGCAGGCGGACATTCCGCTCACCAGCTGGGATTACGGCCATCACGCCCTGGTGGCGACGGTGCGCTGTGCCGAGCCCCATGAGGCGGTGGCCCGCCAGATCTTCACCCCGGAAGGCCCGCTCGCCTTCCTGCCCTTGTGGCAACCGGATCTCTGCTCCATCGTCTGGTCCGTGCCCGCCGCCCGTGCCGAGGCGCTATGTCAGTGCGACGACGAACAGTTCAACCGCCAGCTCACCACCGCCTTCGATGGCCGGCTGGGGCTGTGCAAGGTGGAAGGGGCGCGCAGCGCCATCCCGCTCACCGCTCGCTATGCCCGAGACTTCGCTCGCGAGCGGCTGGTGCTGGTGGGGGATGCGGCTCACACCATACATCCGCTGGCGGGGCAGGGGGTCAACCTGGGCCTGCTGGATGCGGCGGCGCTGGCGGAGCAGATTGTGCAAACGCATCGTGCCGGTAGGGACATAGGCCTGCTGGCCAACCTGCGCAGCTACGAGCGCTGGCGCAAGAGCGAGGCGGCCCGCATGCTGGCGGCGATGGAAGGGCTCAAGCGACTGTTCAGCGGGGCCAACCCCCTCAAGAAGCTGGTACGCGGGGTGGGATTGTGCGCCTTCGATGCGCTGGCGCCGTTCAAGCAGGGGGTGATCCGGGCCGCCATGGGGCTCGATGGCGAACTGCCTGCGCTGGCCAAGGGTGAAAAAATCTAATGCTACTCAGGTTTTTTTACAACAAAACTAATGTGATGAGGCTGATGACCCATTTTGGGCATCAGCCTTTAATCTGGGTGGTGGGCGAAACGTTTTTCTTCAAATTGTGACGAAACGGTAAAAATCAAAATTTAATCTCGTGTGAGTCGCTGTTCGACTGTTTTTATCACTGTTTTTACCTTAGTGTCTGGGGTCTGTTTACTGGCGGTGGATTAGTTTTTTTTGAGCGGCAGGCTCGCCCGCTTGTCATATAATCCGCTGCGTTCAAGGAATCACTCTTGCCCCGCGGGGCTGGAACGAGCACAGACTCCGACTGTCTCTTCTCTTTCTGTTGCACAGGCGATTGAATGTCCTGTTGGCTGTCAGGGGAGGGCGGATTGCGAGTGTTGTCGCGAACGCTTAAGGAAACACAGCGATGATCCAGACTACAGTACTGCATCCCAAGCACCTGGAAGCCGGCGCCAAAATGGTGGACTTCCACGGTTGGGAAATGCCCATCAACTACGGCTCCCAGCTGGAAGAGCACCATGCGGTGCGCACCGATGCCGGCATGTTCGACGTCTCCCACATGACCATAGTCGACTTGACCGGCGAACGGGTCAAAGCCTTCCTGCAACACCTGCTGGCCAACGACGTGGCCAAACTCACAGTCCCGGGCAAGGCCCTCTACAGCGGCATGCTCAACCCCGATGGTGGCGTCATTGATGACCTCATTACCTATTATCTGACCGATACCTTCTACCGTCTGGTGGTGAACTCCGCCACCCGCGAGAAGGATCTGGCCTGGATCCGCCACCACGCCATCGATTTTGCCGTGAGCGTGACCGAACGTCCCGAGCTCGCCATGATCGCGGTACAGGGCCCCAACGCCAAGGCCAAGGCGGCCAAGGTGTTCACCCCTGAGCAGAACGCGACAGTGGAAGGGATGAAGCCCTTCTTCGGCGTGCAGGCAGGGGATCTCTTTATCGCCACTACCGGTTACACAGGTGAAGACGGTTATGAAATCGTGGTGCCGCAAGAGAAGGCGTGCGACCTGTGGCAGGCGCTGCTGGATAACGGCGTGGCGCCGTGCGGACTGGGCGCGCGGGATACCCTGCGCCTCGAAGCCGGCATGAACCTCTACAGCCAGGATATGGACGAGAGCATCAGCCCGCTCGCCGCCAACATGGCCTGGACCCTGGCCTTCGAGCCGGCCTCCCGCCAGTTTATCGGTCGCGCCGCGCTGGAGGCACAAAAAGCGGCGGGTACCCAGCCCAAGCAGGTCGGTCTGGTGATGGAAGAGAAGGGCGTACTGCGTGCCGGCATGCCGGTCACCTTCACCACCGCCAGCGGCGAGAAACGGGAAGGTGTGATCACCTCCGGCTCTTTCTCGCCGACCCTGGGCTACAGTATTGCCCTGGCGCGAGTGCCTCGCGACATCGGCGAGCAGGCCGAGGTGGAGATCCGCAAGAAGCTGGTCACCGTCAAAGTCACCAAGCCCGCTTTCGTGCGTAACGGCCAGAAGCTGGTGTAACAACCCCATTGCGGCGAAGGGGCAGCCCTTCGCCAGTACCCCTTGTACGCGGTCCAGGTACAAGTGATCCAAGTGAATAAGAAGGAAGCACAAATGAGCCATATCCCGAGCGAACTGAAATATGCCACCTCCCACGAGTGGATCCGTGTTGAAGCCAACGGCGAGGCCGTGGTCGGTATCACCGAGCACGCCCAGGATCTGCTGGGAGACATGGTGTTTATCGACCTGCCGGAAGTGGGCAAGCAAATTGGCGCCGGCGATGACTGCGCCGTGGCCGAGTCGGTCAAGGCCGCCTCCGACATCTACAGTCCGGCGAGCGGCGAAATCATCGCCGTCAACGAAGAGCTGGAAGGCAGCCCGGAGCTGGTCAACTCAGACCCCTACGGCGCCGGCTGGCTGTTCCGCATCAAGCTGGATGACGCGGGCGAGCTCGCCAACCTGCTGGATGCCGAAGGCTACCAGAACGTGGTGGACGAAGAGTAATGCCCCCGGGCCCTGCCAACACGGCAGGGCCCGTTTGTATGACCGCAAGCCGGACACACGCCGGCTGGTGGAAGGGTGAAGTCGCCCGCGCCCGCCGTTTGTCAGCCTGGCCTTGCCAGGAGGCAAGCTGGCCGGTAAGCAACAAGGCGATCCCCTGTCGATGCTGCCGCAGCATCCGGTGCCGCACCCTGTCTGCGGGACCCAGAACATGAGTGGAGTCGGTATCAGCCGGCTATCAGGAACATCAGGTCTTGGTTATCAGGACTTAATACCAGGAATAGGGAAATGACCCAGTCACTGTTTGAACTCGAGCAAAAAACCGATTTCATCCGCCGCCACATAGGCCCGGGTGAGGAAGAAGTGCGCGCTCTGCTGGCCGTCGTGGGCGCAGAGAGCCTGGACGATCTGATTGAGCAGACGGTCCCCGCCGCCATTCGCCGGCCGGGCCCGCTCGGTATCGGCGCCTCCATGACCGAAGTGGAGGCACTGGCCAAGCTCAAGGGCTACGCCGCCCAGAACAAGATCGCCAAGAGCTACATCGGCATGGGCTATCACGACACCCATGTGCCCCATGTCATCCTGCGCAACGTGCTGGAGAACCCTGGCTGGTATACCGCCTATACCCCGTATCAGCCCGAGCTGGCTCAGGGCCGTCTCGAAGCCCTGCTCAACTTCCAGCAGCTCACGCTGGACTTGACCGGCATGGATCTGGCCAGTGCCTCCCTGCTGGATGAAGCCACCGCCGCTGCCGAAGCCATGGCGCTGGCCAAGCGCATGGCCAAGTCCAAGTCTCATCTCTTCTTCGTGGCCGATGACGTGCATCCCCAAGTGATCGACGTGGTCAAGGAGCGCGCCGTGCACTTTGGCTTCGACGTGGCCGTCGGCCCTGCCAGCGAGGCGGTGAGCGAAGAGGTGTTCGGTGCCCTGTTCCAGTACCCCACCACCACGGGGGAAGTGAAGGATGTACGGGCGCTGGTCGCCGCCGTGCAAGCCCAGAAGGGGCTGGCCTGCGTCAGCGCCGACCTGCTCTCCCTGTTGCTGCTCAAATCCCCGGGTGAACTGGGCGCCGACGTGGTGTTCGGCTCCGCCCAGCGCTTCGGTGTGCCCATGGGTTACGGTGGCCCTCACGCCGCCTTCTTCGCCACTCGCGATGCCTACAAGCGTTCCATGCCGGGCCGCATCATAGGCGTTTCCAAGGACGCCCGTGGCAAGAGTGCCCTGCGCATGGCGATGCAGACCCGCGAGCAACATATCCGCCGCGAGAAAGCGAACTCCAACATCTGTACCGCTCAGGTGCTGCTGGCCAACATGGCGAGCTTCTACGCCGTCTACCACGGCCCGGTAGGACTGAAAACCATCGCCTCTCGCGTGCATCGTCTCACCAGCATCCTGGCGCTGGGGCTTAAAACCAAGGGCGTGGCCCTCAAACACGCCAGCTGGTTCGATACGCTTACCGTGCTGACGGGCGACAAGGCGGCACTGATCGCCAAAGCAGAAGGGCTGGGCATCAACCTGCGCGCCGATCTCGATGGTGCCGTGGGTGTGTCGCTCTCCGAGACCACCACCCGCGCCGATGTGGCCGAACTGTTCGATCTCTTCCTCGGCAAGGGCCACGGCCTGGATGTGGAGGCGCTCGACAAGGCGGCCCAGACCCATCACGGCATACCGCAGGATCTGCTGCGCACCGACGCCGTGCTGACCCACGAGGTGTTCAACAAGTACCACTCCGAAACCGAGATGCTGCGCTACATCCACCGTCTCGAAGCGAAAGATCTGGCGCTCAACTACGCCATGATTTCGCTGGGTTCTTGTACCATGAAGCTCAACGCCACCGCCGAGATGATCCCGGTGACCTGGCCCGAGTTCGGCAAGCTGCACCCCTTCGCCCCGCTGGCCCAGGCCAAGGGCTACCAGCTGCTGCTGGCAGACCTCGAAGACTGGCTGGTGAAGGTGACAGGTTACGATGCGGTCTGCATGCAGCCGAACTCTGGCGCCCAGGGTGAATACGCGGGCCTCCTGGCCATCAAGAAGTACCACGAGTCCCGTGGCGACGGTCATCGCGATATCTGCCTCATTCCGGCCTCTGCTCACGGTACCAACCCGGCCTCAGCCCAGATGGCGGGTCTGCGGGTCATAGTCACAGCCTGTGACAAGTCCGGCAACGTGGATCTCGACGACCTGCGCGCTAAGGCCTCCGAGGCGGGGGAGAAGCTTAGCTGTCTGATGGTGACTTATCCCTCCACCCACGGGGTGTACGAGGAGACCATCAAGGAGGTGTGCGACATCGTTCACCAGCACGGTGGTCAGGTCTATCTGGACGGCGCCAACATGAACGCGCAAGTTGGCCTCACTGCGCCGGGCTTTATCGGCGCGGACGTCTCCCACCTCAACCTGCACAAGACCTTCGCCATCCCTCACGGCGGTGGCGGTCCGGGCATGGGCCCCATAGGCGTGAAGAAACACCTGGCACCCTTCGTGGCCGGTCATGCCGTGGTCAAGACCGACAAGGAGAGCCGCAACAACGGCGCCGTGTCGGCGGCACCGTTCGGTTCGGCCAGCATATTGCCCATCAGCTGGATGTACATCGCCATGCTGGGCGACGAAGGGCTGAAGAAATCCACTCAGGTGGCCATCCTCAACGCCAACTATCTGGCCAAGAAGCTGGGTGAATCCTTCCCCGTACTCTACTCGGGTCGCAACGGCCGGGTGGCTCACGAATGCATCCTGGATATACGCCCGCTGAAAGAGGCGTCCGGCATCAGCGAGATGGACGTGGCCAAGCGGCTGATGGACTACGGCTTCCACGCACCGACCATGAGCTTCCCGGTGGCGGGCACCCTGATGGTCGAGCCGACGGAATCCGAATCCAAGCGCGAGCTGGATCGCTTCGTCGAGGCAATGACAGCCATCCGTGCCGAGATTGCCAAGGTGCAGGACGGTCACTGGAGCCTCACCGACAACCCGCTGGTCAACGCGCCCCATACCCAGGATGACGTGATGGACAGCGAGTGGGCTCGTGGCTACAGCCGCGCCGAGGCGGTCTTCCCGTCCGACGCCGTGCGCGCCGCCAAGTTGTGGCCCTCAGTCAACCGCATCGACGACGTCTACGGTGATCGCAACCTGTTCTGCGCCTGCATCCCGACCGAGGATTACGCCAAGTAATCGCGGTGCAGAGTGAATGAGGGTTAGCTACCCGATAAAACCAAGGCCACCCCAGCGGGTGGCCTTGTTGTTTGTGGCGCATATCTGACATGACATCACGCCGGAGTCTTCGCAGCCTCGGGCTGCGTCAGGACTTGGCCGGTGCAAGCAGGGCCAGTGCTTTGGCCAGGGCATCGACGGATTCCTGATGCTTGCCCGCCTTGTGCAGGGTTTCCCCTTCGGCGCGCAGCCTTTTCACCTCGGCCAGTTGCTCTGCACTGAGGGCCGGGCCTTTGGCGAGGGCGTCATCGATGCTCTTCATGTCTGCAGGGCAGTGAAAGGCGAGGGCGTTGCCGGCAAAGAGCAGGCCGATCATCAGCAGTTTGGTTTTCATGTTTGTTACCTCAAGGAGGGGGCTCATCAAGGATAGCGCGCCCCTTGCAGGGCCGGTTGGGTTGATGTGGGCAGGAAGCAAGCGGTACCATAACTGTTTAGCTCATTAATGAGCCACACAGGGAGACTCAATGTCACTCACAAGGTTGCTGTCACCCTTGGCCAGTCTGGTGATTTTTATCCTGGGCCACGGCATGTTCAATACCCTGCTGACGGTGCGCCTCTCGGCCGAGCAGGTGTCGGTGCAAGCCATAGGCCTGGTGTCGGCCGCCTATTTTGGCGGTCTGGTGCTGGGCGCTTTCGTCAATGCGCGCCTCATCATACGGGTCGGCCATATCCGGGCTTATGCGGCCTACGCCTCCCTGCTCTGTTTTCTGTTTCTGCTGCACGGCATGGTGGTGGAACCCGTCAGCTGGGCGGCGCTGCGGCTGGTGGGGGGCTTTGCCACCGGCGGCCTGTTCGTGGTGCTGGAGTCCTGGATGCTGGTCTCTAGTTCCCCGGCCAATCGGGGGCGGCTGATGTCGCTCTACATGATCCTGCTCTACGGATCACTGGCCATGGGCCAATTGGTGCTCAAGTGGGTGGATCCCATGGTGCTGACACCGTTTGCCCTGTGTGCCATGGCGGCCACCCTGTCGGTGGTGCCGCTTGCGCTCTCCCGGGTGGCGACACCGGCCATGGTGGCGCCCCAACCTGTCGGGGTGATCGAGCTGGTGCGGCTCACCCCGGCGGGCATGGGCAGCAGTTTCACCTCCGGTCTTATCCTCGGCGCCATCTACGGTCTGTTGCCGCTTTATTTTACCGATAGCGGTGCTTCGCTTTCGCGGGTGGCGGACATGATGGCGCTGGTGATCCTGGGGGGCATGTGCCTGCAGTATCCCATTGGCCGGGTCTCTGATCGCTATGACCGGCGGCTGGTGATCCTGCTGCTCAGTGCCGTGCTGACCCTGCTCGCTTTGCTGATGGTGTTGTTGCCCGAGGATTGGCGCGAGCCGATCGCCGGCGTCTTGGTGTTCTTGCTGGGGGGGATGGCGTTCTCCATTTATCCCCTGAGTCTGAGCCATGCCTGCGATGAGCTGCGCCCGGATCAGGTGCTGGGGGCCAATCAGGGATTGCTGCTCGCCTACAGTTTGGGCGCCATGATAGGGCCATTGCTGGCGCCTTTTGTCATGATGCAGTTCGGGCCACAGGGGCTGTTTGTCTACTTTGCCCTGTGCGGCGCCTTGCTGACGGCTTATCTGGGCTGGCGCAAGCGGCAGCGGGCCCCCATTCCGCTGGCCGAGCATCAGGTGTTCATGCCGGTACCGCCCAATACCCCCATGACAGCGGAGCTGGAGCCGAGAACGGATCTGGCGGGGGAGGCTGTCCCTGCCAGTTATGCCACGCCTGAGTCGTCCGGGCCGCAGGATATGAAGGCCAGCTAGCGGTCACTGAATCACGTGGATAAAAAGCCGACTCCAGGGAGTCGGCTTTTTATTTGCAACGGGACTATCAGGCGGTCACGGCATCGGCCTTGGCGGATGTCTCGGTGGCGTCCGGCGCCGCATTGCGGATGAGGTAATCAAATGCCCCCAGCGCTGCGGTCGCCCCTGCGCCCATGGAGATGATGATCTGCTTGAACGGCACCGTAGTGGCGTCACCGGCAGCATAGACCCCGGGCAGGGAAGTGGCGCCCTTGGTGTCGATCTCGATCTCGCCGAAGCGGGTCAGTGCCACCTCGCTCCCCTTGAGGAACTCGGTGTTCGGCACCAGACCGATCTGGACGAAGATACCGGCGACCGCCAGGTGCTTGATCTCACCCGTGGTGCGGTCCTCGTAATCCATACCCACCACCTTGCTGCCGTCACCGATCACTTCCGTGGTGCGGGCGCTCATGATGATGTCGATGTTGCCCATGGAGCGGGCTTTCTTCTGCAGCACCTCGTCGGCGCGCAGGGTATCGGCAAATTCCACCACTGTGACGTGCTCGACGATGCCGGCGAGATCGATGGCTGCTTCGATACCGGAGTTACCGCCACCGATCACTGCCACCCGCTTGCCCTTGAAGAAGGGACCGTCGCAGTGGGGGCAGTAGGCTACGCCCTTGGTGCGGTATTCGAGTTCGCCAGGCACGTTCAGGTCACGCCAGCGGGCACCGGTCGCCAGGATCACGGCGCGGCTCTTCAGCGTGGCACCAGAGGCCAGCGCCACATTCACATAGCCGTCCTTGCTGATGGCTGCGGCACGCTGCTCGGTGATCACTTCCACACCGTACTGCTTGACGTGCTGCTCCAGGCTTGCAGCCAGCTTGGGACCTTCGGTGTAGGGCACGGAGATGAAGTTCTCGATGCCGACCGTGTCCATCACCTGACCACCAAAACGCTCTGCGACGATGGCGGTACGAATGCCTTTACGGGCGGCATAGATGGCTGCTGCGGCACCAGCCGGGCCACCACCCACTACCAGCACATCGTAAGGCGCTTTTTCATTGAGCTCTTCAGCCTTGCGTTCTGCGGCGCCGGTGTCGAGCTTGGCAATGATCTCTTCCAGCGAGATACGGCCCTGGCTGAACGGCTGACCGTTCATGTAGACGTTCGGCACCGCCATGATCTGGCGCTCGTTCACTTCGTCCTGGAACAGGGCACCGTCGATCATGGTGTGGGTGATACCGGGATTCAGGGTCGCCATCAGGTTCAGCGCCTGTACCACGTCCGGGCAGTTGTGGCAGGAGAGGGAGATATAGGTCTCGAAGTGAAATTCGCCCTTCAGCTGCTTGATCTGCTCCAGCACGGCCGGATCTGTCTTGGAAGGGTGGCCGCCGCTTTGCAGCAAGGCGAGCACCAGAGAGGTAAATTCATGACCCATGGGGATGCCGGCAAAATGAACGCGCGGGGCTTGGCCCTGTGGTGCAACGCTCATGGAAGGCTTGCGGGCATTGCTGCCATCAGTCATGGCAATTTTGGGGGACATCTCGCTGATCTCGGTGGCCAATGCCAGCAGCTCTGCGGATTTGTCACTGTCGTTGCCGGACACGCTGATCTCGATGGGATTGACGATGTACTGCAGATAGGTGTTCAGCTGTTGTTTGAGGTTGGTATCCAACATCTTCGAATTCCTTCTTAATGATTGCGGGTCGGCGTTTTGTCAGGCCAGAAAGCAGACCGGCCCTTGAATGGGCCGGTCTTGGAAGCGGGAGGCTTAGATTTTGCCTACCAGATCCAGGGACGGGGCCAGGGTGGCATCGCCTTCTTTCCACTTGGCCGGGCACACTTCACCCGGGTGGGAAGCAACGTACTGGGCCGCTTTGACTTTGCGCAGCAGTTCCAGCGCGTCACGGCCGATACCGCCAGCGTTGATCTCAACGATCTGGATGATGCCCTGCGGGTCGATGACGAAGGTACCGCGGTCAGCCAGACCGGCTTCTTCGATCATGACGCCGAAGTTGCGGGTGATGGCGCCAGTCGGGTCACCAATCATCGGATACTGGATCTTCTGGATGGTGTCGGAGGTGTCGTGCCATGCCTTGTGGGTGAAGTGGGTGTCGGTAGAGACAGAGTAGATCTCGACGCCCAGTTTCTTGAATTCGGCGTAGTTGTCAGCCAGGTCACCCAGCTCGGTCGGGCAAACGAAGGTGAAGTCAGCCGGGTAGAAGAACACCACGGACCACTTGCCTTTCAGGTCAGCGTCAGACACCTGAACGAATTTGCCATTGTGGTAGGCGGTAGCATTGAACGGCTTGATTTCAGTGTTGATGTAGGTAGACATGTATTAGCTCCTTGGTGATGTACATATGCCTGTCTGGTATTGAAGAGTCTGTCCGGACCAGGCGTTTAACGTTCAATGGATTCATCATAGGGGCTTCTCCTAATCGGTTAAAGCCGCAATTTTGAATCACTTCAATCTATCTATTAGATAGCCTGCCGCTGCTGTACCTAACATGAATATTTCTGACGTGCAGAGGTAACCCCTTGTCGAGATTCAACATCTGTGCGGCTCCCTGGTTTTTCAAGGGTCGAATGGGCATCTTTCTCAGGGGGGATTGGGCGTGGCGGTGGCGTGCTGCGTGGAACACGTAAAAAGAGGGGGCCCTGGGACAGGGCAGGATAGTGCAGATAAAAAAATCCCGGCGCTGTCGTGAGGACAAGGCCGGGTCATCAAACAAGGAATGGCTATATAAACAAAAGCTTTACAGCAAAGACTAACTACGGGGTGTGCAAACTTGCAGACATATGAGAGGAAGAGGCTGGGTGCACAATCCCTCGTCTCCCCCTCGGCAACTATTGCATGGGGAGATAATAGTGTGATGCAGATCACAAAGCAAGGTTGTGATGTAAATTTTCAATCAAAATGAAAGTATTTCAGCTTTATTGCCGATTTCATGTGCTGAAAACGCTTTTATTGTAATTTTATTACATGATTTCAAGATCAGAAATCGCTGGGCGGCTCCTGTTCTTCCATCAGTTCGAGCAGGTTGATGGCAACCGCAATGAAATCCGACTCCGTGACTATGCCTATCAGCTTGCGCCCCTTGAGCACCGGCAGACAGCCATATTTGTGCCGCTGCAGGTAGAGGGCCGCCTCCTTGATACCCGCGTGGGGATCCACGCTCGCCACCTGGCGGGTCATGATCTCGTCGAGCTGGACGCTGTCGGTGAATTCCGCTTCCCGCTCCGGGTTGATGAGCAGCAGTTTGGACTCGCGGGTGGCCAGGATGTCGGTGAGGGTGACCAGACCCAGCAGATGATGGTGTTCGTCGACGATGGGAATATGGCGGATCCGCTCCTGCTGCATCAGATCCATCGCCTGCTTGACGCTGTTTTCCGGACCCAGGGTGAAGGGATGTTCTGTCATGATATCGGATAAGGTCATCATGGTGGGCCTCCTTGTGTATCTGCTTTCACCCTAGCCCAGCCCCCGCAGGCAAAACATGATCAGGGTCAATACAGACCATTAAAGAATCATTAACGCGCAAGCGTTCACAAAAACGAGCGCTATCCCTTGTCTCTCTTGGGTTTTTGGTCTTTTGGGTTGCCTTGGAAGAGGGGGATAACTAGACTAGCCGCCGATTCCCCCGAGGTGAAAGATGCAAGTATCCGATTTTCATTTTGATCTGCCAGACGAGCTGATTGCCCGCTATCCGATGGCAGAGCGTACCGCCAGCCGCCTGTTGCAGCTCGATGGTCAAAGCGGCGCCCTGCGCCATGGTCAATTTGTGGACGTGCTGGACCAGCTCAACCCCGGCGATCTGCTGGTATTCAACAACACCCGTGTCATTCCGGCGCGCATGTTTGGCCAGAAGGCCAGCGGCGGCAAGCTGGAGGTACTGGTGGAGCGCATCCTGGACGAGCACAGCGTGCTGGCTCACGTGCGGGCCTCCAAGGCGCCCAAGCCGGGCACCCGGATGATCATGGATGGTGGGGTGGAAGCCGAGATGCGGGCCCGCCACGATGCCCTGTTCGAGATCCATTTTCTCGACCCGCGCCCGGTGCTGGAGATTCTGGAAGCCATAGGCCACATGCCGCTGCCGCCTTATATCGACCGTCCCGATGAGGACGCCGACAAGGAGCGCTACCAGACCGTTTACAATCAGAAGCCGGGTGCCGTGGCGGCGCCGACCGCCGGCCTGCACTTCGATGAGCCGCTGCTGGCAAAGATCCGCGCCAAGGGGGTTGAAACGGCCTTCGTCACCCTGCATGTAGGGGCGGGGACCTTCCAGCCGGTGCGGGTGGACAAGATTGAAGATCACCACATGCACTCCGAGTATGCCGAAGTGCCTCAGGAGGTGGTGGATGCCATAGCTGCAACTCGCGCCCGGGGTGGCCGGGTGATTGCGGTGGGGACCACCTCGGTACGCTCCCTGGAGAGCGCCGCCAAGGTGACCCTGGCCCAGGGCAAGCCGTTGGCGCCGTTTTTCAGCGACACCGACATCTTCATCTTCCCAGGCTACGAGTTCCAGATTGTCGATGCCATGGTCACCAACTTCCACCTGCCCGAATCCACCCTGATCATGCTGGTCAGCGCCTTCGCCGGGTACGATCAGGTGATGGCGGCTTATCAGGCGGCTGTGACCGAGAATTACCGTTTCTTCAGCTACGGGGACGCCATGTTCGTCACCCGTCGCCGGGCAGTGGCATAAGCCTCGCCCTTTATACCGGGCCTTTGGGCTCTCTATTGTCAGACTGTTTATCTGACGCAACGAGGTAGCAATGAAATTTGAACTGAAAACCACCGACGGCCGTGCCCGTCGCGGTCAACTGGTATTTGAGCGCGGCACAGTGCAGACCCCAGCCTTTATGCCGGTCGGTACCTATGGCACCGTCAAGGGGATGACGCCGGAAGAAGTGCGCGAGACCGGTGCCCAGATCCTGCTTGGCAACACCTTCCACCTCTGGCTGCGGCCGGGGCAGGAAGTGATGCGCGCTCACGGCGATCTGCATGACTTCATGAACTGGCAGGGCCCGATCCTGACCGACTCGGGTGGTTTCCAGGTGTTCAGCCTGGGACACATTCGCAAGATCACCGAGGCGGGCGTGCACTTCCGTCACCCCATCAATGGCGAGAAAATCTTCCTCGACCCCGAGAAATCCATGGAGATCCAGTACGATCTGGGCTCCGACATCGTGATGATCTTTGACGAGTGCACCCCGTACCCGGCCACTTACGAAGAAGCGCGCAAGTCCATGGAGATGTCCCTGCGCTGGGGCAAGCGCTCGCGCGACAAGTTTGATGCCTTGGGCAACAAGAACGCCCTGTTCGGTATCATTCAGGGTTCCGTGTATGAAGAGTTGCGGGATGTGTCCCTCAACGGCCTGCTGGAGATCGGCTTCGACGGTTATGCGGTTGGCGGTCTGGCGGTGGGTGAGCCCAAGGAAGACATGCACAGGATCCTCGAGCATGTCTGCCCGAAAATTCCGGCTGACAAGCCGCGCTACCTGATGGGCGTGGGCAAACCGGAAGATCTGGTGGAAGGGGTGCGCCGCGGGGTCGACATGTTCGACTGCGTGATGCCGACCCGCAATGCCCGCAACGGCCATCTGTTCACCACGGACGGGGTGGTCAAGATCCGCAACGCCAAGTATCGCAGCGACACCAGCACTCTGGATGCCGATTGCGATTGCTACACCTGCAAGAACTACACCCGCAGCTATTTGTACCATCTGGACAAGTGCAACGAGATCCTCGGTGCCCGTCTGAACACCATTCACAACCTGCGTTATTACCAGCGTGTGATGCAGGGTTTGCGGGACGCGATCGAGCAGGGTAAATTAGACGACTTTGTAGCTGAGTTTTACCGTCGGCAAGGGAAGCCTGTGCCTCCGTTAGCTGAAAATGACGTGAAATAACAACGATATATAAGCTAGTTATCAAATCTACATCAATAAGAGGTTGTTAAATGAGCATTATCTCCAAGGCGTATGCAGAAGGCGCAGTTCCGGGTGCACAGGGTGGTGGTATGGAAATGATCATCATGCTGGCCGTGTTCGGCCTTATCTTCTACTTCATGATCTATCGTCCCCAGGCCAAGCGCGCCAAGACTCATCGTGACCTGATGAGCTCCCTGGCCAAGGGTGATGAAGTGCTCACTTCCGGTGGCCTGGTTGGCAAGATCGCCAAGGTGTCCGCCGATAGCGAATACATAGTGCTGGCCCTGAATGATCAGACTCAAGTCACCATCAAACGTGATTTCGTCTCTGCCGTTCTGCCCAAGGGTTCTATTCAGTCCCTTTAATCTCCCGAGGAGCACAGCGTGTTAAATCGCTATCCGCTGTGGAAATACCTGATGGTGGTCTTCGTGATCGCCATCGGTTTTCTATATGCAGCCCCCAATCTTTACGGCGAAGACCCGGCCTTGCAGATCTCTGCCAGCCGGGGTGCCGAAGTCAAGCTAGAGACGCTTGATCTGGTGAAAGAGACGCTCGAAGCGGCTCAGATCCCGGTCAAGCATGCTGCGTTCGAGCACGGTTTCATTCTGATCCGTTTCAAGAACACCGAAGAACAGCTCAAGGCGCGCGATGTCGTCGCCAACAAGCTGGGCGACAACTTTATTACCGCCCTCAACCTGGCGCCCTCCACACCTGCCTGGCTCGAAGCCATTGGTGCCAACCCGCTCAAGCTGGGTCTTGACCTGCGCGGCGGTGTGCACTTCCTGATGGAAGTGGACATGGCCGAGGCGCTGACCAAGCAGCAAGAGCAGATGGTGCAGGATTTCCGCGCCGAGCTGCGTACCCAGAAGATCCGTTATTCCGGCGTGCGTCGGGCCGGTGATCAGGTACAGGTGCTGTTCCGCGATGAAGCGGATCAGGCCAAGGCGGTGTCTCACCTGCGTCGTCAGAACCCTGATCTGACCTTCACCACAGAGCAGAAGGGGGATGAGTTCATCCTGCTGGCGAGCCTGAGTGAAGCCAAGATCAAGGAAGTGAAGAAGTACGCCCTCGAGCAGAACATCACCATCATCCGTAACCGGGTGAACGAGCTGGGAGTGGCCGAGCCGCTGGTACAACAGCAGGGTGCCGAGCGCATCGTGGTGGAGCTGCCCGGTATTCAGGACACGGCCCGAGCCAAGGAGATCCTGGGCGCGACCGCGACCCTGGAATTCCACATGGTCGATGAGACTGCCGACATCCAGGCCGCTGCCGATGGCCGCGTGCCGCCGAGCTCCAAGGTTTACAACGATCGCAACGGCCGTCCCGTGGTGCTGCAAAAGCGCATCATACTGACCGGCGACCACATAGTGGGTGCCCAGTCCGGTTTCGATGAATACAGCCGTCCCCAGGTCAACATCAAGCTTGATGGCCAGGGTGGCAACAAGATGGCCAACTTTACCAAGGACAACGTCGGTAAAGGCATGGCCACCGTGTTCATCGAGTACAAGCCGGTCGGTCAGCCGGGTCCGGACGGCAAGCGCAAGTTCCGCAAGCAGGAGGAGGTGATCAACGTCGCCACCATCCAGTCGCGCCTTGGCAGCCAGTTCCGCATCACAGGTATCGACAACGCCAACGAAGCCCATAACCTGGCGCTGCTGTTGCGTGCCGGTGCCCTGATAGCCCCGATCCAGATCGTCGAAGAGCGCACCATAGGCCCGAGCCTGGGTCAGCAGAACATCGACAGCGGTATGGAAGCCATCGGCTGGGCCATGCTGGTGATCGTGCTGTTCATGGGGATCTACTACCGTGCATTCGGTTGGGTGGCCAACCTTGCCCTCACCATGAACCTGGTGCTGATTGTCGGCATCATGTCGATGATCCCCGGGGCCACCATGACACTGCCGGGCATTGCCGGTATCGTCCTGACGCTGGGCATGGCGGTGGATGCCAACGTGCTGATCTACGAGCGTATTCGTGAAGAGATCCGCAACGGCCGCGGAGTGCAGCAAGCCATCCATCTGGGCTTCGACCGCGCCTTCTCGACCATAGCCGACTCCAACGTGACCTCGCTCATCACCTGTGTGATCCTGTTCGGTATCGGTACCGGCGCCATCAAGGGCTTCGCCCTGACGCTGGGCATTGGTCTGAGTGCCTCCATGTTTACGGCCATCACGGTATCCCGCGCCATTATCAACCTGGCCTGGGGTGGACGGCGCATCGACAAGCTGCCGATCTAAGGAAGAGACATGTTTCAGATTCTACATTTTGAAAAGCCGATCCCCTTCATGCGCTTCGCCAAGTCGGGAATGGTGTTCTCTGCCCTGCTGACGATGCTTGCCCTGTTCTGCCTGTTCGATCGGGGTCTGAACTGGGGTCTGGACTTCACCGGTGGTACCACCATAGAGGTGGGGTTCCAGCAGTCGGTGAGCCTGGACAGGATGCATGAGGCGCTGGATGAGCAGAAGATTGAAGGGGCGACCCTGCAATTCTTCGGCTCCAGCCGCGACGTGCTGGTGCGCATGACCCCGAAAGAGGGGGTCAAGGTGGAGCAACAGGGTAACGAAGTGCTGGCAGCGGCCAAGCTGATCGATCAGGGCGCCGTGCTCAAGCGCGTCGAATTCGTCGGCCCCTCCGTGGGTGACGAGCTGGCGACAGACGGTGCCCTGGCCATGCTGGCCTCCATCCTCTGTATCCTGGCCTACGTGGCGGTGCGCTTCGAGTGGCGTCTGGCCATGGGGGGCATACTCTCCCTGGCGCACGATGTCATCATCACCCTTGGTATCTTCGCCTACTTCCAGTACGAGTTTGACTTGACCGTGCTGGCGGCCTTGATGACGTTGGTGGGTTACTCCTTGAACGACACCATAGTGGTGTTCGACCGTTTGCGGGAGAACTTCCGCAAGGTGCGCAAGGGAAATACCAGCGAAATCATGGATCTCTCCATGACCGAGACCCTGAGCCGTACCATCATTACTTCGGGGTTGACCTTCGTGGTGGTGGTGGCGCTGCTGCTCAAGGGCGGTCCGTTGATCCACGGTTTTGCCATCGCCATGGTGATCGGGGTGGCCTTCGGCACCTACTCCTCCATCTATGTGGCGAGTGCCTCTGCCATGTTCTTCGGGGTCAAGCGGGAGCACATGCTGCCGACCCAGGTGGAAAAAGAGGGCGCGGATCAGCAAGAGATCCTGCCGTAAACGACAAGGGCGCCGCGAGGCGCCCTTTCTCTTATGGCCCGGGTGAGTCATTATGCTCCCCGTTACCCATCTCCTATCATCCAAGGCAAGGAGCAAGCCATGCAACACAATCCCCGTTTTCTGGCGCTGGTAGAGGCCGTTCGCACTCAGGTGCAAGAGACAGACGTGCATCAGATCAAACGCTGGCAGGATGAGGGGCGCGCCTTTTATCTGATCGACGTGCGCGAAGAGAGCGAGTGGGCAAGGGGTCATCTGCCGGGGGCGAGTTATCTCGGCCGTGGCGTGATCGAGCGCGACATCGAGACTCGCTATCCGGATCCAGCCACCGAGCTCTACCTCTATTGTGGTGGGGGATTTCGCTCCATCCTGGTGGCGGATAACCTGCAGAAGATGGGTTATAGCCGGGTTGTCAGCGTAGATGGTGGCTTTCGGGGCTGGTGTGATGCCGGATACCCTGTCGAATCCTGATTTATTTGAGGGAGAGAGGATCAGCCACATGACAAAGTGTCGGTTGACCTTTACCATATGCGGGGTCAAGCGTAAGCGTCGGAGTGTTCATTGAACGTCAGGAAAGGGATTGGATACCTCCTTGGTATCCTGTTGCTGCTCCCCATGTGGGGTTGCAGCAGTAGCAGTCAGGTTGAAGCGCCTCAAGTTCCCAAGCCGCAACCCGCTTCACTGGTATTGGCGACCCCCCTGCAGGTCTCTTACCAGAGCGAGTTGGCGTTGGCGCGACTCGGGCAGATGCTCGGTGAGATGGAATTGACCACCGAGCAACGGGCTGAACTGTTTTATGAGCGTGCAGTGGTGTTTGACCGGGTCGGCTTGCGCTCCTTGGCGAGGCTGGATTTCAACCGGGCCTTGCGGGAGAAACCGGATTTTGCCGAAGCCTACAATTTCATCGGCGTTTATCTGGTGCAGCAGCAGAATTATGACGAAGCCTACGAGGCATTTGATTCCGCCCTCGAGCTGGCTCCCGATTATGACTATGCCTATCTCAACCGTGGCATAGCGCTCTATTACGGCAATCGTCCCGAGCTGGCCGCAGCCGATATGAAACGCTTCTATGAAGCGCAGCCGGAAGATCCCTATCGGGTGATCTGGCTCTATCTGGCCGAGCAGAAGCTCAATGCACCGGCCGCTATGAGCCGGATGCGCGAGCGTCTAAACAAGTATGACGACGACGCTTGGAACTGGGATCTGGTTCGCCTCTACACAGGCGAGCTCAATGCGACCCAGTTGATGGGCAACGTGGTGAAAGGGGTGAAGGACAATCGGGAGCTTGCCGAGCGCCTGTGTGAAACCTACTTCTACCTCGGCAAGTTTGAACTGGCCAAGGGCAACCGCAAGGAAGCCATCAGCTACTTCAAGTTGGCACTCGCCAACAACGTGTATGACTTCATCGAGCACAGATATGCCTTGCTCGAGCTGGAGCTGATGGCGCGCAAACCCTTGCCGCCGGGTGCCCAGAGCGCACAGGGCAAGAGCAGCAAGCAGGCCTCCTGAATGCTGGTTCTCGCGATGTAAAAAAGGCCTCATTGTGAGGCCTTTTTGCTGTCTGCACTCTGGCATGGGTGTGGCGTTATTCCACCAGACTCATACCGGGGATCTGGCGCCAGTAACCGTTGCAGTCCCGCTCCCGTTGCAGGGACAGGGGGGCCTGACCTTGCTGGTTGGCCTTGAAGCGATCCAGCATCTCAAGGGTGCCCAGTCCCTCGGGGGAGAGGCGCACTACGTCCACCAGACCGTCCATGCCGCTGATCTCGTTGCCCAGGTTGTAACAATAACCCGACTGGGTCTGGATACCGTTGAGATTGAACACCTTCTGCCCCTCGCGGCTGCTGGCCAGCCGGCCTGTGGGGTAGTGGATGCAGGCGAGTTCGCAGTTGTCCTTGGGCTTGTCGAGGGAGCGGGCGGTGAAGCAGCGCGCCGAGTAGGCAAGCGGCAGGTGGCCGTAGGCGAACACCTCCACTTCGAACTGCTGGCGAGCGCTGCCCAGATCCTGATTGAGCTGCACCAACCAGTCGCGCGACAGCTCCACCGGCATCACCCAGCGTGTCATCCCCTGTTTGAGCAGCATGCGCAGCACGTCGGCGTTGTAGGCATTGATGGCCGGGCCGCAGACAAACGGGATCCTCGCTTCCCAGGCAAGTTGCACTGTGCCGAGATCGTTGGCCTCGACCATGAGATCGCCATTGTCGACCAGCCGTTTCACCTCCTTGAGCTCGGAGGGGGCCGAGATCAGCGCCAGGGTGGAGAGCACAACCTGCTTGCCCGAGGTCGCCACCTGGCGGGCGAGGGAGATCCAGTCATCTACTTTCAGTTCGCGGCGCTTGCTGCAGACGGTTTCCCCCAGATAGATGATGTCCGCCTGGCTCTGTGCTGCGGTGTCGTAAAAGGCCTGGGTGTCGGCCTTGGGCCAGTAGAAGAGCAGAGGCCCGAGAGAGAATTGCATGTGGTTGAGCTCCTTTATTGCCACTGACGATGATAGGCACCCAGGGTAGTCTGACTCCCCTCGGAGACGCGGGCGAGCTGGGCATCCCACTCGGCTTTGACGCTATAGCCCTCGGGATTGGCTTGGTAGGCGTCGATGGCGGCGCGCCAGACCCGGGTGACCTGCTCCACGTAGGCGGGGCTGCGCTGGCGCCCCTCGATCTTGACCGACTGGATCCCGGTCTGGAACAGTTCTGGCAAGAGCCCTAGGGTGTTGAGGCTGGTCGGCTCCTCCAGGGCATGGTAGGTCTGGCCATCCACCTCGAAGCGGCCCTTGCACAGGGTCGGGTAGCCGGCATTTTCACCCGGTCCGTAACGGTCGATCAGCACCTCGTTGAGGCGGGACTCGAGGCCCGCCGGCGTCTCCTCCCAGCGCACAAACTTGGCCGGTGAGCAGGCACCCACGGTATTGGGACTCTCGCCGGTCATGTAGGAGGATAAGTAGCAACGCCCCTCCGCCATGATGCAGAGGCTGCCGAAGGCGAACACCTCGAGACCGACGTCGGTCTCGCGGGCTAGCTGTCTGACCTGATGCATGGAGAGCACCCGTGGCAGCACCACACGGCCGACTTTGAAATGCTGCTGATAGAAGCGGATGGCGGCGGCATTGGTGGCGCTGGCCTGCACCGAGACATGCAGTTCCATGTCCGGATGGTGGCGGCTGGCGTAATCGAGCACGGCGAGATCGGCGATGATAAGGGCGTCGGCACCGAGCGCCACACCCCGGTCCACCGCCTGCTTCCATCTGGTATCCGAGCCCGGGTGGGCGAAGGTATTGATGGCGATATGCAGCTTGCGGCCATGCTGGTGCACGTAGTCCACTGCCTTTTCCAGCTTGCTGTCGGTGAAGTTGAGACCGGCAAAGTGGCGGGCATTGGTGTCATCCTTGAAACCGATGTAAACCGCATCGGCCCCATTATCCACGGCTGTTTTCAGTGCCGGCAAACTGCCTGCTGGACAGAGTAATTCCATCGGGTACGCTCCGAGAGGGCAAAAATGCAAAAGTGGCCCGATTGTATTCATCGATGCCTTCCTACTTTTTGACCTGAGGCAGCTTTGTGTGGCTTTACCCTTCTTGAGGTAAGTCGGCACAAGTTTGATTTCCAACAGGATCCGGAGTCTGGCCCTGTGTTTGAATGCGCAAAAAACTGGGAGTTTATCGTGTTTCAACAACTGCAATGTCGCCTGGTCGAACAGGCTCCCCGCTTTCTGCGCCACCCCCTCAAGCTGGTGCCGTTTGCGCTGCAGCAGAACTTGATGGAGCGCCTGCTGGCGCGAGTGTTCAAGGAAGCCATCCAGGATGGTGACTTCGAGTTTCTGGCCGGCAAATGGCTCAAGGTCGAGGTATTGGATCTCGAGCTGTGCTGGTTCATCAGCGAACAGGCTGGAAAACTGGTGGTGGCCTGCCATTGTGAGCGGGCGGATGTCTGCTTCAGCGGCACCACCAACGACCTCATACTGATCGCCGGTCGCAAGGAAGATCCCGATTCCCTCTTCTTTCAGCGCAAGCTGAAGATTGAAGGGGATACCGAGCTGGGACTGGAGGTGAAGAACCTGATGGACAGCCTGGATCTGGATGGTTTGCCGAGCCTGATGCGCTACCCGCTGATGGATCTTGCCACCTTCATCGAACGGGCGCGCACCGCGTCAGCGCAGGAGCCGCACTCTGCGCCGACGAGCGGTGTCCCGTCTCAGGTGTGATGTCAGGCCACCGGCATGGTGGCGGTAGTGACTGCGCGCCCACAGGCAGCGACAGGCCCAGACACAAGGGATCAAGGCCAGCAGGGCAGTAGCGTTGGGGAGTCGGGAAAGCAACAGACCCAGCGCCAGCCAGACGAAGGGCTGCGCCTCGTACAGCCACTCCGGCTGGAACCAGCGTTTGGTCGGAAAGATGACCAGATCGGTGCGCCGATAGCTGGAGCGCATCATCCAGATGACGGCGCCTGCGACAAACAACAGGCTGCCTGCCAGCCAGAGCAAGGGGGTCTGGGTAAGCGTGAGCGTGCCGACCGCGGTCAGCAGATAGCAGACTGGTAACCTCTCATAAAGCCAGCGCGGGCACATGTTGCCTCCGTTCATAGATCCACTCATCCTCCAAGTTTAGCCTGCGGTCAGCCTCTGCTCATGATGCTTTGTTCTACACAATGATGGTTTTGTTGTGAAATGGCGCGCCTTTTACGGTGCCAAAATAGCGATTGGCTATGTTACAATTGCGCGCCATTTTTGACTGAAGATTGACTGGGCATGTTGGATCAGATTCGTATCGTGTTGGTAAACACTTCTCACACCGGCAACATGGGCTCTGCGGCGCGCGCCATGAAGACTATGGGACTGACTCAACTGGTGTTGGTTGATCCACAGGCCCTGCCAGATGACAACGCCATGGCCCTGGCGGCAGGGGCCAGCGATGTCCTGGCCAATGCCCGCATAGTGTCGACGCTGGATGAAGCCATTGCCGATTGTGGTCTGGTCATAGGCACCAGCGCCCGTTCCCGGACCTTAAGCTGGCCCATGCTGGATCCTCGCGAAGCGGGGGAGAAGGCGGTGGTGGAGGGTGTGAAGCATCCGGTTGCCCTGGTGTTTGGCCGTGAACGCACTGGCCTCACCAACGACGAGCTGCAGAAGTGCCACTACCACGTTGCCATTGCGGCCAACCCCGAATACAGCTCCCTCAATCTGGCCATGGCGGTGCAGACCATCTGTTACGAAGTGCGGATGCACTGGTTGCAGGGTCAGGCTCCCGAGGTGGAGAGCGAGGCGGATTATCCCAGTGCCGAGCAGCTGGAAGGCTTCTATCAGCACCTGGAGCAGACCCTGCTCAAAACGGGTTTCATCGCCGATGACCATCCGGGGCAGGTGATGAGCAAGCTGCGTCGCCTGTTCAATCGAGCCCGTCCGGAAACGGTGGAACTCAACATTCTGCGCGGCATTTTGACCTCGGTACAGAAGCCGAAACCGCAGGATTAAACCTGACTGTATTACTCAACCATATACTTGACTGTTTTAGTCGGGTATGTGACCATATGCCCATATTGATTGGTTCGCAAGACGGTAAGGCATATGAGACTGACCTCAAAAGGACGTTACGCTGTGACTGCCATGCTCGACGTGGCGTTGCATGCAGAGCAGGGGCCCGTGCCTCTGGCTGATATTTCAGAACGCCAGGGCATCTCCTTGTCCTATCTGGAACAACTGTTTGCCCGCCTGCGCAAGCATGGTCTGGTGAGCAGCGTACGTGGCCCGGGTGGCGGCTATCGCCTCGGTCTGGCCCCTGACGCCATCTCGGTCGGTCAGGTGATCACCGCGGTCGACGAGTCGGTGGATGCCACCAAGTGCCTCGGCAAAGGCGGCTGCCACGGCGGCACTCAGTGCCTCACTCACTCCCTGTGGCGTGATCTCAGCGAGCGCATTTCCAGTTTCCTGGGTGATATCACCTTGGCGGAGCTGGTGGGTCAGGCGGATGTGCGCCGGATCGCCGGCAAGCAAGACGAACAAATGAAAACCGTGTTGTCCCTGGTTGATCGGGCAGAACGCGGCGATGTGAGCTTGAAAGTCCAACTATAAACAAACGTGCTTTCCACAGTCGGTCGATGTGTGACCCTGGCTGTAACGGAGAAAAACATGAAACTGCCTATTTACCTTGATTATTCGGCAACCTGTCCGGTGGACCCGCGTGTCGCAGAAAAAATGATGCAGTGTCTCACCATGGATGGCCTGTTCGGCAATCCAGCATCCCGTTCCCACCGCTTTGGCTGGCAAGCCGAAGAGGCGGTCGACCTGGCCCGTAATCAAGTGGCAGAGCTGATCGGTGCCGACCCGCGCGAGATCGTCTTCACCTCCGGCGCGACCGAATCCAACAACCTGGCCATCAAGGGCGTTGCCCATTTCTATGCTGGCAAGGGCAAACACATCATCACCTCCAAGACAGAGCACAAGGCGGTACTCGATACTTGCCGCCAGCTGGAGCGTGAAGGCTATGAGGTGACCTACCTCGAGCCGATGCCGAACGGCTTGTTCACTCTGGAGCAGATTGAAGGTGCCCTGCGCGATGACACCATTCTGGTCAGCATCATGCATGTGAACAACGAGATCGGCGTGGTGCAGAACATTGCCGCCATCGGCGATCTGTGCCGCTCCCGCAAGATCCTGCTGCACGTGGACGCAGTCCAGAGCGTGGGCAAGATCCCGGTGGATGTGGAAGCGCTGAAAGTTGACTTGCTCTCTGTTTCTGCGCACAAGGTATACGGCCCGAAAGGGATCGGTGCCCTGTTTGTGCGCCGTAAGCCCCGCGTTCGTCTGGAAGCCCAGATGCACGGCGGTGGTCATGAGCGTGGCATGCGTTCCGGCACCCTGCCGACCCACCAGATCGTCGGCATGGGCGAAGCCTTCCGCATCGCCAGGGAAGAGATGGTGAGTGAAGGTCAACGCATCATGGCCCTGCGTCAGCGTCTGTGGGATGGCATCAAGGACATCGAAGCTGTTTACATCAACGGTGACCTGGAACAGCGTGTGCCGGGCAACCTGAACGTCAGCTTCGCCTATGTGGAAGGGGAATCCCTGATCATGGCGCTGAAGGATCTGGCGGTCTCTTCCGGCTCTGCCTGCACCTCGGCCAGCCTGGAGCCCTCCTATGTGCTGCGTGCACTGGGTCTGAACGACGAGCTGGCGCACAGCTCCATCCGTTTCAGTCTGGGTCGCTTCACCACAGAAGAAGAGATTGATTACGCAATCAAGCTTATCCGTGACTCCATCGGTCGTCTGCGCGAGATGTCTCCCCTGTGGGAGATGTACAAAGACGGCGTCGATCTGAACACGGTCGAATGGGCTCATCACTGATCCACAGGATCAGTGATCAACGGAATTAGCAGGAGTTAGATATGGCTTACAGTGAAAAAGTAATCGACCACTACGAGAATCCCCGCAACGTAGGTGGCTTCGACAAGAACGATCCCAACATTGCGACCGGCATGGTTGGCGCCCCGGCTTGTGGCGACGTGATGAAGCTGCAGTTGAAGATCAGCGACGACGGCATCATCGAAGATGCCAAGTTCAAGACCTATGGCTGTGGTTCCGCCATTGCCTCCAGCTCTCTGGTGACCGAGTGGGTCAAGGGCAAGACCCTGGACGAAGCCGCCGGTATCAAGAACACCGACATCGCCGAAGAGCTGGCCCTGCCACCGGTGAAGATCCACTGCTCCATTCTGGCTGAGGACGCCATCAAGGCCGCCATCGCCGATTACAAGCAGAAGAAAGGTCTCTAAGGTCAGGAGCGCAGTATGGCCATTACCATGACAGATGCCGCAGCGGCACGGGTTTCCTCTTTTCTGACCAACCGGGGCAAGGGCATTGGCCTGCGCCTCGGCGTCAAGACCACCGGCTGTTCGGGTCTTGCCTATGTGCTCGAGTTTGTCGATGAGCTGGCGGATGAAGATCAGGTGTTTGAGCAAAACGGTGTCAAAGTCATCGTCGATGCCAAGAGCTTGATCCATCTGGATGGCACCGAGCTGGACTTCGTCAAGGAGGGGCTCAACGAGGGCTTCCAGTTCAACAACCCCAACGCCAAGGGCGAGTGTGGTTGTGGCGAAAGTTTCAGTGTCTAACCGATTTGACGTACGGCATGGCTTGCCGCTTGAACTGGCCGGAAACGGCCAGTTCAACATCGCCAGCGCCAAGGGCGAGTGTGGTGGTGGCGAACGTGTCTAAGAGGCTTGCATGAATCATTTCGAGCTGTTTGGGCTGGTTGAAGGCTTCGAGCTCGATACCCGTCAGCTGGCGGATACTTACCGTCAGTTGCAAACCCAGTTCCACCCTGATCGTTTTGCCACGGCTCCCGAGCGGGAGCAACTGGTTGCGGTGCAACGTGCCGCCCAGATCAACGATGCATTCACCACCCTCAAGGCGCCCCTGCGCCGAGCCGAGTATCTGCTCTCCCTGCGCGGAACCGAACTTCGTGGCGAGCAGCAAACCCTGCAAGACACTCCCTTCCTGATGCAGCAACTGGAGTGGCGTGAGCGGCTGGCCGACCTGAAAGGGGAGCCCGAGCCTGAGCGCGCCATCAAGGATTTTCGCCACGAAATCAGGCATGATCACCAGTTGTTGATGCAACGCCTGACTCAGGATCTCGCCGCTGGCAATGATGTGAGCGCGGCTGATTGCGTTCGCAAACTCAAGTTTGTCGACAAGCTCCTCGAAGAGCTGGAACGATTCGAAGACTCGCTGTTCGAGTCTTGATCCTTTAACGCTGGAATTTTGATTACCCATGGCATTACTGCAAATCGCCGAGCCCGGCCAGAGCGCCGCACCTCATCAGCATAAACGTGCCGTTGGCATCGATCTTGGCACCACCAATTCTCTGGTCGCGGCAGTGCGCAGCGGCCACGCCGATACCCTCTGCGACGAGCAGGGTCGGGATCTGCTGCCCTCCGTGGTGCACTATCAGGTTGATGCTATCCGTGTCGGCTTTGACGCCAAGCGTGAAGCCTCACTTGATCCGCACAACACCATCGTCTCCGCCAAGCGGATGATGGGCAAGGCGCTGGCCGATATCGATACCCGCCAGCAGCCTTATGAGTTCGTGGCCGCTGACAACGGCATGCCCCAGTTGCAGACCCGTCAGGGGCTGGTCAACCCGGTGCAGGTCTCAGCCGAAATCTTGAAGAAATTGGCTGAGCGTGGCGCCGCGGCACTGGGCGGCGAGCTGGATGGCGTTGTCATTACAGTGCCCGCCTATTTCGATGACGCCCAGCGTCAGGGCACCAAGGACGCGGCCCGTCTGGCCGGTCTGCACGTGCTGCGCCTGCTCAACGAACCCACTGCGGCTGCGATTGCCTACGGCCTCGACTCCGGCCAGGAAGGGGTGATAGCGGTCTACGATCTCGGTGGCGGTACCTTCGACATCTCCATCCTGCGGCTGCATCGCGGCGTGTTCGAGGTGATGGCCACTGGCGGTGACTCGGCGCTGGGGGGCGATGATTTCGATCACCTGCTGGCGGACTGGATCAAGGCGCAGGCCGGTCTTGAAGGTCAGCTGGATGCCAGCACCCAGCGCGAATTGCTAGATGTGGCCGCCACCGTCAAACACGGCCTGACCGATGCCGATCTGGTGCCCTGTGCCTTTGCCGGTTGGCAGAGGGAGGTGAGCCGTCACTTGTTTGAGGAACTCATCACACCGCTGGTCAAGCGTACCTTGCTGGCCTGTCGCCGAGCCTTGCGTGATGCGGGGCTGGAGCAGGTAGAAGTGCTGGAGGTGGTGATGGTCGGTGGCTCTACCCGGGTGCCGCTGGTACGCGAGCGAGTGGGGGAATTCTTCCAGCGTACGCCGCTGACCAGTATCGACCCGGACAAGGTAGTCGCCATTGGCGCCGCCATCCAGGCCGATATCCTGGTGGGCAACAAGCCTGATGCCGAGATGCTGCTGCTGGACGTGATCCCGCTCTCCCTTGGTCTTGAGACCATGGGTGGCCTCGCCGAGAAGGTGATCCCGCGCAATACCACGATTCCGGTGGCCCGTGCCCAGGAGTTCACCACTTTCAAGGATGGCCAGACCGCGATGGCAATCCACGTGGTGCAAGGGGAGCGTGAACTGGTGGCCGATTGCCGTTCCCTGGCCCGTTTCACCCTGACCGGCATTCCACCGATGGCTGCGGGTGCCGCCCACATTCGCGTCACCTTCCAGGTGGATGCGGATGGTCTGCTGTCGGTCAGTGCCATGGAGAAATCCTCCGGCGTGCAGGCCGAGATCCAGGTCAAACCTTCCTACGGGCTGGGGGAGGAGGACATACTCACCATGCTGAGTGCCTCCATCGCCAATGCCCAGCAAGACATGGATGCCCGCATGCTGGCAGAGCAGCAGGTGGAGGCCGACCGTGTGGTCGAAAGTCTCAATGCTGCCCTGGCCGCCGATGGCGATGCGCTGCTGAGCACCGCCGAGCGTGCTGCCATCGACAGTGCGATCACCCATCTGCTGTCCGTGCGCGCCGCAGGGACAACCAATCAAATCAAAGATGCCATCGAGGCGGCGGACGCTGTCAGTGGTGAATTTGCAGCCCGCCGGATGGACGCCTCCATCCGCAAGGTGCTGACCGGACAAAACGTCAACAAGGTGTAATATGCCAAAACTGATTATTCTGCCCCATCCCGAGCTCTGTCCGGACGGTGCCGCGCTCGAAGGCAAGAGTGGAGAGACCATCCTGGATGTGGCGCTGCGCAATGGCATCGAGATCGAGCACGCCTGCGAGAAGTCCTGCGCCTGCACCACCTGTCATTGCGTGGTGCGAGAAGGGTTTGACTCCCTCGAGCCGAGCGATGAGCTGGAAGATGACATGCTGGACAAGGCATGGGGACTGGAGCCGGAATCACGCCTCAGTTGCCAGGCCAGACTGGCAGACGAGGATCTGGTGGTGGAACTGCCCAAGTACACCATCAACCTCGCCTCAGAACGCCATTGATGGCACCTTAATTACACATGAGTGAATTGAGCGTGCAGCATCCCATGGTGCAGTAATGATATGGTGAAGGCCGTGACCCTCGAGGGGAACGGCCTTTTTTGTGCTCGTTATTTCCCTATTCATTAATGAAAGTGCCAATAAAAAGGAAGCAAGTGAAGATGGCTGACATGATGAAGGTAGTGTTGTCCACCCAGGCCGCGGCCGCCCAGTGGGGCGAAGGCGCCCTGCTCAGTTTCAACGGTGACGAGGCCCACATTCATTTGGGCTCTATCGCCCAGGAAAATGACGCCTTGCGCACCATACAGCGTGCGGCCCGCCGTATCGAGTCCAGCGGCATCAAGCGGGTGAAGCTGGTCGGTGATGATTGGGATCTGGAACGCCGTTACGCCTTCGCCCAGGGCTTCTACGCCGCCAAGGGCGTGCGTGAACTGGACCTCGGTGAGCAGAGTGTTTCTGATGCCCGCGAGCTGGATGCGCTGATCAAGGCGAGCCGCTGGGTGCGCGAGGTGACCAACGGTTGCCCGGAAGCCATTTATCCCATGAGCCTGGCGGAGTCCGCCCTGCTGCTCATTCGTGGCCTGGGTGGCGATCAGGTGACTGCCCGTATCACGGCTGGCGAGGCGCTGCGTGAGGCGGGTCATATCGGGATCTGGTCGGTGGGCCGTGGCAGCGAGCGCGAACCCGTGCTGCTGGAGCTCGACTACAACCCGACCGGGGATCGCAACGCTCCCGTGGTGGCCGCCCTGGTGGGCAAGGGCATCACCTTCGACTCCGGTGGCTACTCCATGAAGTCTTCTGACAACATGCTGCCGATGAAGTCCGATATGGGCGGCGCCGCCATGGTGACCGGTGCCCTGGCGCTTGCCATCAGTCGCGGCCTCAAGCACAGGGTCAAGCTCATCCTCTGCTGCGCCGAAAACCTGGTCTCCGGCCATGCCTTCAAACTCGGCGACATCCTCACCTACAAGAACGGCATCTCGGTCGAGATCCAGAATACCGATGCCGAAGGGCGTCTGGTGCTGGCCGACGGCCTGATGGCCGCATCCGACAGTGGTGCCGCCTATATTCTCGATGCTGCCACCTTGACCGGCGCCGCCAAGACGGCGCTGGGTCGCGACTACAACGCCGTGTTTGCCCTCGATGAGACCGAGCAGCAACGCACCCTGGCGGCCGCCAAAGCCGAACAGGAGAAGGCCTGGGCCCTGCCGCTGGAACCCTGGCATGTGGGCCAGCTCACCTCCGCGTTTGCCGAGCTGGGCAACGTGGCCTCCGCCGAAGGCACGGCCGGAGCGACCACGGCGGCCGCCTTCCTGTCCCGTTTTGTGCGTGACGATGGCAAGGGCTGGGTACACCTGGATCTGGCTGCCTCCTATCAGAAATCGGGCAACGATCTGTGGGCGACCGGTGCCAAGGGCCACGGCCTGCGCACGATCGCTCGCTGGCTGCAGGAGGTGACTGAATGAGTGTCTGGCTGAATCAAGAATTTGGTGATGGTTTGGGACAACCGGCGCAAAAAGCCACGGCCTGCTTACTATCGGTAGCCCGCAGGCTGCAGGAGGAGACAGCATGAACGTCTGGTTAAGTCGCGAGTTTGCGCCGGCCGAGTGGGGAGAGGGGGCGCTGCTCTCTCACCGCGCCGATGGCATGGTGATCCACCTGGTCACCGCCACGCCGCTGCTCGATATCCAGCAGGCGGCGCGTCGACTGTGCAGCCAGGGGATCCAGAAAGTGGCCCTGGCCGGTCATTGGGAGCGCGAGCAGCAGTGGGCCTTCGCCCAGGGGCTGCAGACCCCCAAGGCCGAAGTCGAGCTGCAGTGGGCCACCTCGTCCGAAGAGGACAGGGAGGAGCTGGAGGCGCGCTGGCTGTGCGGACGCTGGGTCCGCGAGATGACCAATGCCACCCCGGAGCAACTGGGGCCGCTGGAGCTGGCGGTGGAGGCGGCGGCCTTCATCACCGAGCTGGCGCCGGACAGGATCAGTCATCGCATCCTGAAAGGAGAGGCGTTGCAACAGGCAGGCTGGGTCGGTCTCTATCAGGTTGGCCGTGGCAGCGATCGCGAGCCCGTGCTGCTGGAGCTGGACTACAACCCGACCGGGGATCGCAACGCCCCGGTGGCGGCGGCCCTGGTGGGCAAAGGCATCACCTTCGACTCCGGTGGCTACTCCATGAAAACCTCCCAGGGCATGCTCACCATGAAGCATGACATGGGGGGGGCGGCCATAGTGACCGGTGCCCTGGCGCTGGCCATACTGCGCGGCCTCGACAAGCGGGTGAAGCTCATCCTCTGCTGCGCCGAGAACCTGGTCTCCGGCCATGCCTACAAGCTGGGTGATATCCTTACCTACAAGAACGGCACTACGGTCGAGATCGTCAACACGGATGCCGAGGGGCGCCTGGTGCTGGCCGACGGCCTGCAACTGGCAAGCGACAGCGGGGCGCCGCTTATCATAGATGCAGCCACCCTGACGGGCGCCGCCGTCATGGCGCTGGGGGGGCGTTACAACGCCCTGTTTGGACTGGACAAGGGACTGGTGAGCCGCGCCATGGTTTACGCCGATGCCGAGCAGGAGCCCGCCTGGCCACTGCCGCTGGAGCCCTGGCACCGCCAGCAGTGCCCGTCTCACTATGCCGACACGGCCAACAGCCGCCCTGTGCCGGGCGGTGGCCCGGGCGGCGCCTCCAACGCGGCGGGCTTCCTCTCCCGCTTCGTCGGCAATGAAGGACGGGGTTGGTTGCACGTCGATCTGGCCGCATGTTTCAGCGACAACGGTGACAGCCTGTGGGCGCCGGGCGCCAACACCCAGGGTATGCGCACCATAGCGCATACCCTGCTGGCGGAAGCGCGCTGAGCAGGATGGCAATCGTCAAGGAAGGGCACCTGAGGGTGCCCTTTTCAGCAGTGCTGCATTAGTGAGCAATAGGCAGGGTTTCAGGGGCTTAACACGGCTATCGTGCACAAGCGCACATTTTTTCTTGCCGCACTGGACCAAGATGAGTGGTGATGTTGTTTTAAGGACGTGTTTGTTTAATAAGAAGTTGCTTTTTTGTGTGTTATTTCGGTTTTTGTTTACGTATAATCGCCGCCGAACATGGATTCTAACAATAAAACTCTGTAGTTAAGGAAAGATCTCAATGGCCATCGAACGTACCTTTTCTATCGTCAAGCCGGATGCAGTCAGCAAAAACTTGATCGGTGCCATCTATAACCGCTTCGAGAGCGCGGGTCTGAAAGTCATCGCCGCCAAGATGCTGCATCTGAGCAGCGAGCAAGCCGCCGGTTTCTACGCAGAACACCAGGGCAAGCCTTTCTATGACGGATTGGTCAGCTTCATGACCTCTGGCCCTGTGATGGTACAGGTGCTGGAAGGGGAAGAGGCCATCCGCCGTCACCGTGAAATCATGGGGGCGACCAACCCGAAAGAGGCCCTGGCCGGTACCCTGCGTGCCTGCTACGCCGAGAGCATCGACCGCAACGCGGTACACGGCTCCGACGCTCCGGCCTCTGCCGCCCGTGAAATTGCCTACTTCTTCTCCGACGACGAGATCTGCCCGCGCGGCTGATCTTGCCCTGAGATGATCAAGGGAGCCTCGGCTCCCTTTTGTTTTTTGGCCTTTTGGTCAATATCCTCTTATTCTCCAGCTGGAAAGCCGGACCCATTATTTGTACAATGCCGCCCCCTGACTTCGTCAGCCAATAATTTATGTAGTTTGTGGACTGAGGCCTTTGATGAGCGAAATAAAAACCAACCTGCTGGATCTTGATCGGGATGCCATGCGTGCCTTCTTCGTCGAACTGGGCGAGAAGCCATTCCGGGCAGATCAGATCATGAAGTGGATCTATCACTTCGGTTGTGATGATTTCGATCAGATGAACAACGTCAACAAGGTACTGCGCGAGCGCCTGAAGGCGATCGCCGAGATCCGCGCGCCGGAAGTTAGCCGTGAACAGCGTTCCGCGGACGGCACCATCAAGTGGGCGCTGCAGGTCGGCGGTCAGGAAGTGGAGACCGTCTACATCCCGGAAGAAGACCGAGCCACCCTGTGCGTCTCTTCTCAGGTAGGTTGTGCGCTGGCGTGCAAGTTCTGCTCCACGGCCCAGCAGGGCTTTAACCGTAATCTGAAAGTGTCCGAGATCATCGGCCAGGTATGGCGCGCCGCCAAGATAGTCGGTGGCAAGCGCCCTATCACCAACGTGGTGATGATGGGCATGGGGGAGCCGCTGCTCAACCTCGCCAACGTGGTGCCGGCCATGCGTCTGATGATGGATGACTTCGGCTACGGTATCTCCAAGCGCCGCGTGACCATCTCCACCTCGGGTGTGGTGCCGGCGCTGGATATCCTCGGCGATCAAATTGACGTGGCCCTGGCCATTTCCCTGCATGCGCCGAACGACAAGCTGCGTTCCGAGATCATGCCGATCAACGACAAGTACAACATCGAGGATTTCCTCGCCGGTGTGCGCCGTTATCTGGCCAAGTCCAATGCCAATGGCGGCCGCGTGACGGTGGAGTATGTGCTGCTCGATCATATCAATGACGACATGCAGCATGCCCACGAGCTGGCCAAGGTGCTCAAAGACACCCCGAGCAAGATCAACCTGATCCCGTTCAACCCCTTCCCGGGCAACCCCTATGGCAAGCCGAGCAACAGCCGCATCGACCGTTTCTCCAAGGTGCTGATGGAATATGGCTTCACCGTCATCGTCCGCAAGACCCGTGGTGACGACATCGACGCCGCCTGCGGTCAGCTGGTGGGAGAGGTGATAGATCGCACCAAACGCACCATGAAAAATCGGATGCAACAGGATGGGATTTCCGTCAAAATGGTTTAAATTGCTAAGCCATTGTATAGTCAGGGAATGGATACACGTACATTGATCGTAGTGGCAGCGCTCTGTGCGCTGCCAGGCTGTGTTACCGAGACCACTTACGCTGGCCAGAATTCGACCCAGCGTGAAGTGGGTCCCGACCTCAAGGCGGCTGCCCAGACCCGTCTGGACTTAGGTATTCAATATCTGCGACAGGGCAATGCCGAACAGGCCAAGTTCAACCTTGATCGCGCCCTCCAGTACGACCCCGACAACCCTCAGGTCTATATCGGCTTCGCTTACTTCTACCAGCAGGTAGAGGATTACAAGGCGGCCGAGGAGAGCTACAAGAAAGCCCTCGCCATGGATCCGTCCAATGCTGACGCAATGAACAACTACGGTGCCTTCCTGTGCAACCGTGGTCGCTTTGATGAGGCGGAGAAGGCATTCCTGCAGGCGATCAGCCAACCCAATTACATCAAGATTGCCGATACCTATGAAAATGCGGCACTTTGCGCCGCGCAAAATCGCAGAAATGATAAAGCAAGCGAGTACTATCGCTTGGCCTTGGGGTATAATCCCCGCAATCCAAGGTTATTGCTGGACATGGCTGAGCTTTCCATGAAAGATGGCAAGCTGCCTGATGTACAGGCCTATCTCGCTCGTTTCGCCGATGCGTCAGACGAGAACGAGAGCAGTCTCTGGTTGAGATTGCGGCTGGCTCAGGCCATGGACAAACCGGCACTCCTTCACCAATTCGGGACTGAGCTGGTAAGGCAATATCCCTCTTCGCAACAAGCCAAGCGTTACTTAGCCAATGACTACTGAACAGCCACACGATTTTCAAGACGACTCCCAGGCAGCAGGCCCAGGCCAGCTGCTGCGCAACGCCCGTGAACAGCTTGGCTGGACACGAGAACAGGTTGCGTCCCGCATTCACCTTCGTCTGACCCTGATTGCTGCGATCGAATCAGATACGTATGACAAGCACACTTCCCATACCTTTATCCGGGGCTACCTGCGTACCTACGCCAAGCTGGTCGGCATCCCGGATGAAACCATTCTGGCCGCCTACGACAAGCTGGGGTTGACGCCTCCCGACAACATCGACATGCAGAGCTTTTCCCGTCGCTCGCGCCAGCAGGCAAACGACAGCCGGCTCAAGGTGGTGACCTGGCTGGTGATCCTGGTGCTGATCGCGCTCTCCGTCGCCTGGTGGTGGCAGAGCACGGCGCGCCGCTCCGCCGGTGACGAAGCGTTAGCGGCCACTGAAATGAGTGCAACCGCCAACCCGCAGGGCGCGACCCTCTCTTCTGCGACGGATGTGGTTGACCCAGTGGTTATGCCAGCCGCCTCCGATGCGATGGCAACGGCCGCAGAGCCGATCGTGAGCAGCGCTGCTGCCACGGCGCCGCAGGCTGAGGCCAGCAGTGCCGCCGTGGCGACTGTGACCTCTGCGAGTGTGGCGACGCTGCCGGTCGCTGACGATGCGACCACGGATCCCGCCAAGGCGCCTCAGCTCAAGATGAGTTTCACCGCCGACTGTTGGCTGGACGTCAAGGACGCCAAGGGCAAGACACTGTTCAGCGGCCTGAAGAAGGCAAATGATCAACTGGTATTGGAAGGACCCGAGCCGCTCAAGTTCATCATTGGCGCGCCCATGGCGGTCAATATCGAATATCAGGGCAAGTCCATCGACATGAGCCGTTACAACAACGGCCGGACTGCTCGCCTCTCACTGCCGCAGGAGTAATCTGTCCGCCATGTCCGCTCACGAATCTCCCATCATTCGTCGTAAATCCAGGCAGATCATGGTCGGTAACGTACCGGTTGGGGGCGACGCCCCCATCACGGTTCAGACCATGACCAACACCAAGACCACGGACGTGGCCGCCACCGTCGAGCAGATCCGGCGGATAGAGCGGGTTGGTGCCGACATAGTCCGGGTCTCGGTACCCACCATGGAAGCGGCGGAAGCCTTCAAGCTCATCAAGCAGCAGACTCGTATCCCCATCGTTGCCGACATCCACTTCGACTACCGCATCGCCCTGAAAGTGGCCGAGTACGGCGCCGACTGCCTGCGTATCAACCCGGGCAACATCGGCAACGAAGAGCGGGTGCGCGCCGTGGTCGATTGCGCGCGCCACTACAACATCCCGATCCGTATCGGCGTCAACGGCGGCTCTCTTGAGAAAGACATTCAGGAGAAGTACGGCGAGCCGACCCCGGAGGCACTGCTCGAGTCGGCCATGCGCCACGTGGATTACCTGGATCGTCTCAACTTCGACAACTTCAAGGTGAGCGTCAAGGCGTCTGACGTCTTCCTGGCCATCGGGGCCTATCGCCTGCTGGCCAAGCAGATCGAGCAGCCGCTGCACCTTGGCATCACGGAAGCGGGCGGTTTTCGCGCTGGCGCGGTGAAATCCGCCGTCGGGCTCGGCATGCTGCTGGCCGATGGCATAGGCGATACCATCCGTATCTCGCTGGCGGCCGATCCGGTGGAAGAGATCAAGGTAGGCTTTGATATCCTCAAATCCCTGCGCATCCGTTCCCGCGGCATCAACTTCATCGCCTGTCCCTCCTGCTCCCGTCAGGAGTTCGATGTGATCGCCACCGTCAATGCCCTGGAAGAGCGACTGGAAGACATCATCACCCCCATGGATGTCTCCATTATCGGCTGTGTGGTGAACGGCCCGGGCGAGGCGCTGGTCTCCGATCTGGGGCTGGCGGGTGCGGCCAACAAGAGCGCCTTCTACGAGGGCGGTCAGCGGGTCGACCGGCTGGACAACAAGGATCTCATCCCGATCCTGGAGCGCCGTATTCGCGCCCGGGCGGCCATGCTGGATCCGGCCAACCAGATCCAGGTGGACGAGGGTTGAGCCAGTGCGGGGCCACCTAGGGTGGCCCTGTCTTTAGGTTGCTGATTTTAAATCCCGTATTGGAGCGCCCTGATTTTACCTCGGGGTCGAAAATCCCTATAATGCGGCCAAATTTCACGTCTTTTTCTCGAGTATCAACGTGGCAAAACAGATCCAAGCTATTCGCGGTATGAACGATTGCCTGCCGGAGCAGAGCCCGGTATGGCAGAAAGTAGAACAGATACTGCGCCAAGTGGTCGCCAGCTATGGCTACAGCGAAGTGCGCATGCCGATCGTCGAGCAGACTCATCTGTTCAAGCGTGCCATCGGTGAAGTGACCGACGTGGTCGAAAAAGAGATGTACAGCTTCGAAGACCGCAACGGTGACAGCCTGAGCCTGCGTCCGGAAGGGACTGCCAGCTGCGTCCGTGCCGGTATCGAGCACGGTCTGCTCTACAACCAGGAACGCCGGATGTGGTACATGGGTCCCATGTTCCGCCACGAGCGTCCCCAGAAGGGCCGTTACCGCCAGTTCCATCAGTTCGGGGTCGAGCTGTTTGGCATCAACGGGCCGGATATTGACGCCGAACTCATCATGCTGACCCACCGTCTGTGGCGTCTGTTCGGCATCAGCGATCACGTCACCCTGCAGCTCAACACCCTGGGCCAGAGTGCCGAGCGCGCCGCCTATCGCGATGCGCTGGTGGCTTACCTCGAGCAGTACAAGGATCAGCTTGACGAAGAGAGCCAGCGCCGCATGTACAGCAACCCGCTGCGGGTGCTCGACTCCAAGGATGCCAAGGTACAGGCCATTCTGGTGGATGCCCCGCGCCTGTTCGATCACCTGGGTGAAGAGAGCCTGGCTCACTTCGAGGGGCTCAAGCGCCTGCTCACCTCCGCCGGTATCCAGTTCGAGGTGAACGAGCGTCTGGTGCGCGGCCTTGACTATTACAACCTGACCGTGTTCGAGTGGGTCACCAGCAGCCTGGGTGCCCAGGGCACCGTTTGTGCCGGTGGCCGTTACGACGGCCTGGTGGAGCAGCTTGGCGGTCAAGCGACCCCGGCCGTGGGCTTTGCCATGGGCATGGAGCGCCTGGTGCTGATGCTGGAGACCCTGGAGCTTAATGCCGATATCCGCCCTGCGGTGGACGTCTATCTGGCCATGGTGGGCGAGGGGACCGAGCAGGCTGGCTTCGCGCTTGCCGAGCGTCTGCGTGATGCCCTGCCAGACCTGCGCCTGATGAGCCACTGCGGTGGCGGCAACTTCAAGAAACAACTCAAGCGTGCCGACAAGTGCGGCGCGGCCATTGCCCTGATCCTTGGTGAAACCGAGGTGCAAAACGGGGAGATCACCATCAAATATCTGCGTGGCCAGGCCGAGCAACAGACCGTCACGGTCGACGCCGCCATTGCCCTGCTGGCAGCCAAAGGAGAGTAAGCAGTGGAAGTTTATACCACCGAAGAACAACAGGTTGAGGTCATCAAGAGCTGGTGGAAAGAGAACGGAACCTCGGTGCTCGCAGGAACTGTTATCGGTCTGGTTGGACTCTTTGGCTGGCGTTATTACAACGAGCGTCAGCAGACCAACCAGGAAGCCGCTTCCCAGGCTTACAACGAGATCTCGGCCCAGCTGGCCAAGGGGGATGCCGCCGCCTTCGAACAGGTACAAGGCTTCATCAGTGCCCACCAGGGTGACTCTTATGCCGAGCTGGCCGCCCTGCAACTGGCTGCCGCTGCCGTCAAGGCAAACAAGCTGGACTTGGCTGCCGAGCAGCTGACCCAGGTGGCAAACAATGGTGACGAGAGCATTCGTCCCATCGCCGCCCTGCGTCTGGCCCGGGTCCTGAACGATCAGGGCAAGGCTGACGAGGCCCTGGCCCAGCTTGGCAAGATCAGCAATGACGCCTTCAAGGCCCAGGTGGCGGAAGTGCGTGGCGACATCCTGCTCAAACAGGGCAAGGCCGAAGAGGCGCGCGATGCCTATCAGGCGGCGGCCGATGCCGGCGGCCTGCAGGGCAGCGCCGAGCTCAAGCTGAAGATGGACGATCTGGCGCTGCCAGCCGTGACCACGGGTGGAGCTCCGGATGCGTAATCTGTTCAAGATGGTGGCGTTGGGGGCGGCAGTCTCCTTCGCCCTGCAGGGGTGCTCCCTGTTCAGCTCGGAAGAAGATCTCAATCCCATGGCGCCTTTGCCCGTGGTTGAATCTGCCTTCAGCGCCGACACGGCCTGGTCCTCTCCCGTCGGGGATGGCATAGGCGACTTTTACTCCCAGCTCAAGCCGGCGGTAGAAGAGGAGCGCATCTATGCCGCGGCCCGCGATGGCGATGTGACTGCCTTCGATCGTGCCAGCGGCAAGGAGCTGTGGAGCGTGGACTTGGCTGACCTGCCTATCAACGCCGACAAGCGCAGCGCCCGCCTCTCCGGCGGTCTGGTTTCTCGCTACGGCAAGCTGTTCCTCGGCTCCGAGAACGGGGTTGTCTACGCCCTGAACGAAGAGAACGGGGAAGTGCTGTGGCAGACCACGGTACCGGGTGAAGTGGTGGCAAGCCCCGCCGTCGAAGACGGTCGTGTGGTGGTGTTGACCACCTCGGGGCGCCTGGTGGCGCTCGATACCGATGAAGGCAAGCTGCAGTGGACCCTGGCGGAAGAGCAGCCGCCGCTGACCTTGCGCAGTGCCGGTGCCCCCATCATCACCAACGGCGCCGTGCTCTATGGCCGTGCCGATGGCAAGGTGGGCATAGCCCTGCTGAGCAATGGTCAGCCTGTACGCCAGTCCAAGGTGGCCGATCCGCGCGGTGCGACCGAGCTGGATCGCATGGTGGACGTGGATGCGACGCCGCTGATCGCTGGCGATGAGCTCTATGCCATCGCCTACAATGGTCAGCTGATGGCACGCAAGCTGATGACCGGTGACGAGGTGTGGAAGCGCAAGTATTCCGGCTACCGCGACATGGCGGTGACCGGCAATGCCATCGTGCTGACCGACAGCCGCAGCCATCTGTTTGCCGTTGACAGGCGCAACGGGCTTGAGCTGTGGTCCAATACCCAGCTGGAAAACCGCACCGTGACTGCCCCCGTCATCCTGGGTGACTATGTGGTGGTCGGCGATGTGGAAGGTTACCTGTATTGGCTGGATCGTACCGACGGTTCCATCAAGGCCATGCAGCAGCTCGACAGCAGTGGTCTCTACGCGGCCCCTCTGGTGGACGGTGACACCCTGTATGTGCAGAGCCGTGGCGGCAAGTTGTACGCTATCAAGCGTCCCTGATCGTCCGATAATGTGAATATCCGGCTCCTGGTCTTCGGACCCGGAGCCTTTGTCGTCTTGAGAATGAGGCTTTTATGACTCCTGTAGTAGCCCTGGTGGGCCGCCCCAACGTGGGGAAATCCACCCTGTTTAACCGCTTGACCCGTACCCGGGATGCCCTGGTGGCCGACTTCCCCGGTTTGACCCGGGACCGTAAATACGGTCAGGCGAAGTTGGGCGAGCTGGAATTTATCGTGGTGGATACCGGCGGTATCGATGGTACCGAAGAGGGGATCGAGCTGAAGATGGCCGAGCAGTCCCTGCTGGCCATCGAAGAAGCTGATGTGGTGCTGTTCATGGTGGATGCCCGTGCTGGTCTGACCGCTGCGGATCAGGCCATCGCCGAGCACCTGCGCAAGACCCACAAGACGGTGTTTCTGGTGGCCAACAAGACAGACGGCATCGACGGTGACTCCGCCGTGTCCGAGTTCTACGGTCTGGCGCTGGGAGAGGTCTACCAGATCGCTGCCGCCCACGGCCGTGGCGTGCTGAGCCTGCTGGAACTGGCGCTGGCACCCCATCTGGAAACCCTGGTCGAAGCCGCTGCCGAAGAAGATGCGCAGGATGAAGAAGAGGAGGACTTCGACGAAGAAGCCCTGCTGCGCATGGTAGCCGCCGGTGATCTCGATACCCGGGAAGACACCAAGGAGACCCCGTTCGCCGACTTGCCCATCAAGTTCGCCATCGTCGGTCGCCCCAACGTCGGCAAATCGACCCTGACCAACCGCATGCTGGGTGAAGACCGCGTCATCGTCTATGACATGCCGGGCACCACCCGCGACTCCGTCTATGTGCCGATGGAGCGTGACGAGCAGAAGTACGTCATCATCGACACCGCCGGTGTGCGTCGTCGTGGCAAGGTGCATGAGACGGTGGAGAAGTTCTCCGTCATCAAGACGCTCAAGGCTATTGAAGATGCCAACGTCTGCCTGCTGGTGATCGATGCCCAGGAGACCATCACGGATCAGGACTTGAGCATCCTCGGCTTCGTGCTCCACTCAGGCCGCTCCGTGGTGCTGGTGGTGAACAAGTGGGACGGCCTGGACCAGAAGGTGAAAGAGGACGTCAAGAACGAGCTGGACAGACGCCTGGGCTTCATCGATTTTGCCCGTGTTCACTTCATCTCCGCCCTGCACGGCAGCGGTGTCGGCCACCTGTTCGAATCCATTCAGGAGGCGTACCAGTCCGCCACCCGCCGTACCAGCACCGCCATGCTGACCCGCATCATGCAGATGGCGCAGGAAGATCACCAGCCGCCCATGGTGAACGGTCGCCGCGTCAAGCTCAAATATGCCCACGCCGGTGGTTACAACCCACCGCGCATCGTGATCCACGGCAACCAGTTGAACGACCTGCCGGATTCGTACAAGCGGTATCTGATCAACTACTTCCGCAAGTCGCTCAAGATCATGGGCTCCCCGATCCGGGTCGAGTTCCAGGAGTCGGCCAACCCGTTCGAGGGTCGGAAGAACACCATGACCCTGAGCCAGGAGCGTCAACGCAAGCGCCTGCTCAAGGCCAAAACCAAGAAATAAGGCCCAGCGGCTGCCCTCACCGGCAGCCGTTTTTTCTTGGGGCGAGGGGCATCTGCTGTGGGGCGGCCCACAGCACATTCACTTTGAGAGGAGTCGAGTATGAGCACCCTGATATGCCCGGCCTGCAGCGCCGAGCTGGACAGCCGCAGTCCCGAGATCGGCTGTGGCCAGTGCCAGGCCCGTTATCGCATCCGGGCCCTGTGTCCGACCTGCCAGCAGGAGCTGGAGCGGCTCAAGGCCTGCGGCGCCGTGGATTACTTCTGCAACCACTGCAACAGCCTGGTGTCAAAGCGCGCGGTGCGCTTTGAGGTGAGCCCGGCAGGGCAGGCGTGAGGCAATAAAAAACCCGGCAAATGCCGGGTTTATTCTGTGTGTTCTGCTATCAGCAAGGTGTAGGAGCGGTTTCTGCGCCATATCTTGCGTTTGATGTCATTGAGCTTGAGTTTGCGTCTGGGGCTCCAGGCGCACTTTGCTTTTCTGACCAGTGTCGTTCTTCTACGAGCTCGCATCTTGGTCTCCTCCCATTGGATGGCCATCCCGGCCTCGATGAATGGAGCCCATCTGAAAATGCTGTCATCCAGCTGACAAGCTGCTGAAATCAGGCGATAAAAACAGTTTCGGACAGGCCCCGGCACATCCGGATGGTAACAGAGAACCTACCGGTAAAACAAACTTGTCAACAAGGGCTCAACGCAGGGTGATCTGTTTGACCACTTCGGCGATGACGGTGGGGGGTTCAGCACTCTGTGGCTCGCTGCTGTCGTCATCCAGTTCCTCGCGGCGGTGGGCCTTCTGCTGCTCGTTGTCGAGCCAGAGCAGGCTCTGGTAATACTGACGCACGTTGTTGACGTAGTTGCGCGCCTCGCCGCCCCGGGCATAGCCGTAGCGCGCCTTGCGGTGCCAGCGCGCCTGCTGCAGCAGGGGCAGCACCTCTTTCACGTCGCTCCAGGCATCGGGGTTCTTGCCGAGCTCCTTGGTCAGGCGGCGGGCATCCATCATGTGGCCGTAGCCGATGTTGTAGGCGGTGAGGGCAAACCACACCTTCTCGTCATCGGGCACGGAGGCGGGTACCTTCTCCATCATCTGCTGCAGATAGCGGGCGCCGCCCTTGATACTCTCCTCCGGATGCAGCCGGTTGTTGACCCCCATCGCCTTGGCGGTGGGTTCGGTCAGCATCATCATGCCGCGCACGCCCGTGTAGGAACGCGCCTCCGGATCCCAGTGGGACTCCTGATAGCTGATAGCGGCCAGCAGGCGCCAATCCACCACGCTGGCGTGGGTCTTGAACAGATCCTGATACTTGGGCAGCAGGCTCTTGGCCCGCTGCAGGAAGGTGCGGGTGTCGACGAAGTCGAAGTTCTGTACGTGGCCGAAGTACTTCTCATCCAGCTTGGCGATGGCGCCATCCATGAAGCGCTGGCCGAAGAAGTCGATGATGCTGGCGTAGAGGCTGTCATCGGGCAGCTTGGTCATGGCCCAGGCCACCGTCTGGTTCTTGGAGAGGGTCAGCCCCTCGGTGAGCTCGGGGTAGTAACGCTGGGTACGGGCCAGCACAGTATCCTGCACCACTGTGTAATCAATCTTGCCGTCGGCCACCTGTTTGAGCAGCTCTTCCACGTCAGCGTCCCGGTTGGTACTCCACTTCAGGTTGGGGTGCTGTTTGCTGAGCTCCTTGAGCAGGTCTTCCCCGGTGGAGCCGGCAGGCACCACTATCGAGCCCTTTAGATCACCTATCCCCTTGGGCTTGGGCGAGCCGTTGCGATAGACCAACTTGGGGGATACCTGATAAAAACCGGGGCCGAAGCGAAACAGGGCACGTCGCTCCGGGGTGACCACGATGGCGGCGGCGGCGAGATCCAGCTTGCCCTTCTTGAGCAGCTCGACCAGTTCGGCGGTGGAGTAGACGGGGACTATGGTGAGCTTGACGCCCAGCCAGTCGGCATAGCTTTTCGCCAGCTCGTAATCGAAGCCCTGGGCGGTCTCGTCACGCTGGTAATAGGAGGTGGGGCCATAGATGGTGCCAACCCGGATCTCGCCCCGTTGGCGGATCTGTTCCAGCTGGCTGGAGGGGGTGTAGAAGTCACAACCGACCAGGGTCAGCAGCAACATCAGCCCGATAAACAGTCGAAAAATGCAGCGCAAGTAGGTGAGTACCCTTGTTGAAAAAATCGGCATTTGTCAAAAAAGAGGGACCTTTATACCAGAGAGTGTGCACCGAGTCACACTTGGCAAATCAAGAAAAACGTTTGTCCGGCGTCAGCCTGATCCCTATAATACGCGCGTCTCAATTCCCCCCCACTTTAACACTTGGTGAGAAAGGTCATATGGATATCTTGCGTGGTGCCCCAGCACTGTCTGATTTTCGTGTCCAAAAACTGCTGCAACGCTTCGCACAGATGAGAAAGGAGAGTGGAGTAGAGAGCGGAGTAGAGATAGAGGATGTCTATGCCGAATATGTGCACTTCGCCGAGCTCTCGAGCCCGCTGTCACCGCCCGAGCGAGCGACATTGGGCCAGCTTCTGCACTACGGCCCGACCATCCCCGAACACACCCCCAGCGGTCAGCTGTTTCTCGTTACCCCTCGCCCCGGCACTATCTCCCCCTGGTCTTCCAAAGCAACCGACATAGCCCACAACTGCGGCCTGACCCAGGTCAAGCGGCTGGAGCGTGGCATCGCCTATTACGTGCAGGCCAAGGGCGAATTGACCCAGGCCCAGTGCGCTGACGTTGCCGCCGTGCTCCATGACCGCATGATGGAAGTGGTGTTTGCCGAGATGAGCCAGGCGAGTGCCCTGTTTGCCCACCAGGCGCCGCGCCCCTTTACCCAGGTGGATGTGCTGGCCGGTGGCCGCAGCGCCTTGGCCTCGGCCAACGTGGCGCTGGGGCTGGCCTTGGCCGATGACGAAATCGACTATCTGGTGGAGAACTTCACCCGGCTGGGTCGCAACCCCAACGACATCGAGCTCTACATGTTTGCCCAGGCGAACTCCGAGCACTGTCGTCACAAGATCTTCAACGCCGACTGGACCATAGACGGCGAGCAGCAGCCCAAGTCGCTGTTCAAGATGATCAAGAACACCTTTGAGCAGACGCCGGATCATGTCCTGTCTGCCTATAAAGACAACGCCGCCGTGATGGAAGGGAGCCAGGGTGGTCGATTCTTCCCGAGCCCCGCCAGCGGTGAGTACCAGTATCATCAGGAACGTGTCGACATCCTGATGAAGGTGGAGACCCACAACCACCCGACCGCCATCTCCCCCTTCCCGGGGGCAGCCACCGGCTCCGGTGGTGAAATCCGCGACGAGGGCGCAACCGGCCGTGGTGCCAAGCCCAAGGCGGGTCTGGTGGGCTTTACCGTCTCCAACCTGCGGATTCCTGGTTTCGAGCAGCCCTGGGAGCAGGACTTCGGCAAGCCGAGCCGCATCGTCAGTGCCTTTGACATCATGCAAGAGGGGCCGCTCGGCGGCGCCGCCTTCAACAACGAATTCGGTCGCCCGGCCATTCTCGGTTACTTCCGTACCTTCGAAGAGGAGGTGCCGAGCCACAACGGCATCGAGGTGCGTGGCTATCACAAGCCCATCATGCTGGCGGGCGGCATCGGCAACATCCGCACCGATCATGTCCAGAAAGGGGAGATCCCGGTCGGGGCCGCCCTGATAGTGCTGGGTGGTCCGGCCATGAACATAGGTCTGGGTGGCGGCGCAGCCTCTTCCATGGCCTCCGGCCAGTCTGCCGAAGATCTCGACTTTGCCTCGGTCCAGCGTGACAACCCCGAGATGGAGCGCCGTTGCCAGGAGGTGATCGATCGCTGCTGGCAGCTGGGGGACGACAACCCCATCGTCTTCATCCATGACGTGGGGGCCGGTGGCCTCTCCAACGCCATGCCGGAGCTGGTCAATGACGGTGAGCGTGGTGGTCGCTTCGATTTGCGCGCCATCCAGAGCGACGAGCCGGGCATGAGCCCGCTGGAGATCTGGTGCAACGAATCCCAGGAGCGTTACGTGCTGGCGGTGGCGCAGGACAAGTTGCCGCTGTTCAAGGCGCTGTGCGAGCGTGAGCGCGCGCCCTATGCCGTCATCGGCACCGCCACCGAAGAGAAGCACCTTACCCTCTCTGACAGCCACTTTGACAACCAGCCCATCGACTTGCCGCTGGACGTGCTGCTGGGCAAGGCGCCCAAGATGCACCGTGATGTTGTCACCCTGCCTGCCCAGGGCAAGCCGTTGCAGCTCGATGGCACCACCCTCTCCGAGGCGGCCGAGCGGGTACTGCGTCTGCCGACCGTGGCGGAGAAATCCTTCCTCATCACCATCGGCGATCGCAGCGTGACCGGGCTGGTCAACCGTGACCAGATGGTCGGTCCCTGGCAGATCCCGGTGGCCGATTGCGCCGTTACTGCGGCGACCTACGACAGCTACCACGGCGAAGCCATGTCCATGGGCGAGCGCACCCCGGTGGCGCTGCTCTCCCACGCCGCATCCGCCCGCATGGCAGTAGCCGAAGCCCTGACCAACCTGGCACCGACTCACATTGGATCGCTCAAGCGGGTCAAGCTCTCCGCCAACTGGATGGCCGCTGCCGGTCACCCGGGTGAGGATGCCGGCCTCTATGAGGCGGTCAAGGCGGTGGGCGAGGAGCTCTGCCCGGCCCTTGGCATCACCATACCGGTGGGCAAGGACTCCATGTCGATGAAGACCCGCTGGCAGCAGGATGGCAAGGAGCAAAGCGTCACCTCGCCGCTCTCCTTGCTCATCACCGCCTTTGCCCGGGTGGAAGATGTTCGCAACACTGTGACGCCGCAACTGCGTACCGATCTGGGTGAGACCGACCTTATCCTGATTGACCTTGGCAACGGCAAGCAGCGCCTCGGCGCCTCGGCCCTGGCTCAGGTCTACCGTCAGCTGGGTGACAAGGCGCCGGATCTCGACAATCCGGTGCAACTGAAAGGCTTCTTCAACGCCATTCAGGCGCTAGTGGCCGATCGCAAACTGATCGCCTACCACGACCGCTCCGATGGCGGCCTGTTCGTCACCCTGACCGAGATGGCCTTCGCCGGTCACTGCGGTCTCGATATCCAGCTGGACCGCATCGGTGGCGAACTGTTGCCGGCGCTGTTCAATGAGGAGCTGGGCGCCGTCATCCAGGTGCGTCGCGACGACAAGGAAGCCGTGATGACACTGCTGGCCGGTCACGGCCTGGCCGCCTGCTCCCATGTGCTGGGCACGGTGCGCGAGGGGGATCTCATCACCCTGCAGCGCGCGGGCCAGGAAGTGTATCGCGCCAGCCGTACTGCTCTTCGCACCCTCTGGGGCGAGACCAGTTGGCAGATGCAGCGCCTGCGCGACAACCCGGTGTGCGCCGACAGTGAACATGCTGCCCGTCAGGATGCCACCGACCCGGGTCTGCAGGCCAAGCTCAGCTACAACCCGTCCGAGGATGTGGCCGCGCCCTATATCGCCAAGGGGGTCTCCCCCCGTCTGGCGGTGCTGCGTGAGCAGGGGGTCAACTCCCATGTGGAGATGGCGGCTGCGTTTGACAGAGCCGGCTTTGCCGCTGTCGACGTCCATATGAGCGACATTCTCTCTGGCCGGATCAAGCTGGAAGAGTTCCAGACCCTGGTGGCCTGTGGCGGTTTCTCCTACGGCGACGTACTGGGAGCCGGTGAGGGCTGGGCCAAGTCCATCCTGTTCAACGACAACGCCCGTGAGCAGTTCCAGCGCTTCTTCGAACGTGGCGATACCTTGTCGCTGGGCGTGTGCAACGGCTGCCAGATGATGTCCAACCTGCGCACCCTGATCCCGGGGGCCGATCTGTGGCCGCGCTTCGTGCGCAACCGCTCCGAGCGCTTCGAGGCGCGCTTCAGTCTGGTAGAGGTACAGGACTCTCCGTCTGCCTTCTTCGCCGGCATGGCGGGCTCCGTGATGCCCATTGCCGTCTCCCATGGGGAAGGGCGAGTGGAGGTGCGCGACGCCGCTCACTTGAGCGCGCTGCAAGCCAGTGGTCTGGTGGGTCTGCGTTTCGTCGACAACCGTGGTCAGGTGACCGAGCAGTACCCGGCCAACCCGAACGGTTCGCCGGATGGCATCAGCGCCGTGACCACCACAGACGGTCGCGCCACCATCATGATGCCGCACCCGGAGCGGGTGTTCCGCACCGTGGCCAACTCCTGGCACCCGGACAACTGGGGCGAGGACGGAGCCTGGATGCGGATGTTCCGCAACGCCCGGGTGCAACTGGGTTAATCCCGCAGCGCAATCTGCAACAATAAAAAAACCGGCCAGCAGGCCGGTTTTTTATTGGCAAAGCACAGCCGCTTGCGAGGTGAGGGTAGCGCATTGTCACGGGGTAGGGCCTCGGACAGCTGATGATGATCTTTGTTTCCTGCTTCGTGGGTTTAGGCGGTCTGACAACTGTGCTGGCAAGCTATGGATATTCGTGGCATGCCCATTATGCAGATAAAAAAACCGGCCACTTGGGCCGGTTTTGTGTTTCTGGCAGAGGCGCGACTTAGCGCAGTACCACGTGCTGGAACCCCTGTACCAGGCTGATGACGGGTTGGGGGTAGATGCCCAGTGCCACCACTATGATGGCGGAGAGCAGGACCACCATGCCGCCCGAGGAGACGGCCCAGTCGGCCTTGGCATCGCGCAGCTGCATGCCGGGTTCCCGCAGATAGAGGGTGACCATGACGCGCAGGTAGTAATAGAGACCCAGGGCGCTGCCCAGCACTATGGCGCCTGAGAGCCACCACAGCTTGGCATCGACCGTCACCCCGATCAGGTAGAACTTGCCGATGAAGCCCAGCGTCATGGGGATACCCGCGAGCGACAACATCATCACCGTCATGACGGCGGTCAGGTAGGGGCGCTTCCAGAACAGACCACGGTAGCTGTGCAGGGAGTCCGCATCCTTGCCGCGATAGGGGCTGGACATCATGCTGATGACGCCGAAGGCCCCCAGGCTGGTGAACAGGTACATCAGCAGGTAGACGCCGGCTGCTTCTACTGGCATCTGGCCGAGGCGACTGGCGACGATCACCGCCAGCAGATAACCGAAGTGGGAGATGGAGGAGTAACCCATCATCCGCTTGATGTTGGTCTGCAGCAGGGCCAGCAGGTTGCCGATGACGATGGAGACGACCGCCATGGCGGCCAGCAGCCAGTGGATCATGGGATCTGCCGCCGCAGGCACAGCCAGATAGAAGCGCAACAGCACGCAGAACACGGCTATCTTGCTGACGGTGGCCAGGAAGGTAGCCACTGGCGCCGGGGCGCCTTCGTACACGTCAGGTGTCCAGAGGTGGAAGGGCGCTAGGGAGAGCTTGAAGGCAAACCCCACCAGCATCAGCCCCAGACCACCCATCAGCAGCGGGTGGTGAGCCGGGGTGGTGGCCAGGGTCAGGCCCAGATCGCTGAAGCTCAGACTACCCGCCTGGGCGTAGAGCAGCGCCATGCCAAACAGCAGAAAGGCAGTGGCGGCGGCGGAGAGCACCATGTACTTGATGCTGGCTTCCAGCGAATGGCGCTCGCGGTAGGCGTAGCCCACCAGACCGAACATGGGCAGGGTCAGCATCTCGATCCCGATGAACAGGGAGGCGAGGTGGCGGGAACCGGCCAGCACCAGACCGCCAGCGGTGGCGATCAGCAGCAGCAGGTAGAACTCTTCCCGGTTGTCAGGATAGCCCTTGAGCCAGGAGCGACCGAAGGTGCAGGTGGCCAGGGCGCCGATGAGTACCAGTCCCATGTAGAAGACGGCGTAACCGTCTATCTGCAGCAGCGGGGTGACTCCCTGATCGCCTTGCGCCATCACGATGGGCAGGGAGAAGAGCGCCAGGTTGAGGCCCGCTATGGTGACGACGAAGGCGGTGTCGTCACAGCGCCGCCAGGCGATGGCCAGCATCAGGGCCAGCATGGCCCCCGTGGTCAGCAGCAGGGGCAACAGGGCCAGCAGTTGAGAAGCGGTGAATGTCATTGCAGTGCTCCTGTAATGGACAAGTAAGGCAACAGGACCAGCGGTCGGGAAACAGTCAGGTTCATTGCAATGCTCCAGCGGACGGCAGTGCGTACCAGTGCAGCACGCTCATCAGGCTGCTGCCTGCGGTATCGAGCACCGGCTGGGGATAGACACCGAGCAGCACCAGCAGGCCGGCTATGGTCATCATCATCACCAGTTCGCGGCGATCCAGGCCCTTGAGCACCTTCTCGTCCTTGGGCGCGCCGAAGCAGGCACGTTGCAGCATGATGAGGGAGTAGACCGATGCCAGTACCAGACCGAAGGTGGCGATGACGGTGATGATGGGAGCGACCTGGAAGCTGCCGATGAGGATCAGGAACTCGCCGACGAAGTTGCCGGTACCCGGCATGCCAAGGGAGGCCACCGAGAAGAACAGCATGACGCCGGGCAGGTAGCGCAACCGGCCCCACAGGCCGCCCATCAGGCGCAGATCACGGGTGTGCAGCCGCTCGTAGAGCTGACCGCACAGGATGAACAGACCGGCGGCGGAGAGGCCGTGGGCGATCATCTGCACCACGGCGCCTTGCAGCGCCAGCTCGCTACCCGAGTAGATGGCGATCATCACGAAACCCATGTGGGAGATGCTGGTGTAGGCCACCAGCCGCTTGATGTCGGTCTGGGCGAACGCCACTATGGCGCCGTAAACGATGCCGACCAGGCCCAGCAGCATGGCGTAGGGGGCGAACTCGGCAGAGGCCTCCGGGAACAGCGGCAAAGCGAAGCGCAGCAGACCGTAGGCGGCGGTTTTCAGCAAGATGCCGGCCAGGTCCACCGAGCCTGCGGTCGGCGCCTGACTGTGGGCATCCGGCAGCCAGCCGTGCAGCGGCACCAGCGGCATCTTGACCGCGAAGGCGATGAAGAAGCCCAGCATCAGCAGCCACTGGACGCCCTTGCTCATCGGGGTGTTGAGCAAGTCCTGATAGTCAAAGGTGAACACGCCGGTGGCGGCGTGGTGGGTCAGCACCAGACCCAGGATGGCGACCAGCATGATGAGGCCGCTGACCTGGGTGTAGATGAAGAACTTGGTGGCCGCGTTGATCCTGGACTTGCCGTCGGTGACCGAGTGGCCCCACAGCGCGATCAGGAAGTACATGGGGACCAGCATCATCTCCCAGAAGAAGAAGAACAGGAACAGATCCAGCGCCATGAAGACGCCGAGCACGCCCCCCAGGATCCAGAGCAGGTTCAGGTGGAAGAAGCCGATGCGCTGTACGATTTCCTTCCAGGAACAGAGGATGGCCAGCACGCCGATGAAGCAGGTGAGCATCACCATCAAGAGCGACAGGCCATCCACCGCCAGATGCAGGGAGATGCCGAAGCGGGGGATCCAGGGCAACTGCAGTTCGGCGGCCCAGGCGGACACGCCAGTCTGGGTCGCAAGGGAAAAGTCACCGCTCCACCAGATGGCGCCGGAGAGCAGCAGGCAGGCGCTCATGGACAGCAGGGCGACCCAGCGCACGAAGTATTCACCGAAGCGCTCCGTCTGCCAGCAGAGCAGACCGCCGATGAAGGGTATTAACAAGATCCAGAGTAAGGTCACGATATCAGCTCTCGTCTATGTTCTAGTCACTGTGCAGGCCCGTGGGCTTGCTGCGAGTTCAGGGGCTGCATCACGGGATCAGCCGAGCAGCAGCAGGGCCAGGATCAGGGCGGCGCCCATCCCCATGGAGGCTGCATACCAGCGCAACTTGCCGGAAACGGTCCAGGCCAACAGCTGGTGGCCACTCTGTGCCAGCCAGGCCGGCAGGTTCATCATCCAGTCCAGCGGATCCTTGCCGAGCAGGCGGGTGCTGAGCAGGTAGGGTTTGACCCACAGCTGATCGTACAACCAGTCAAAGCCCCAGGCATTGAACCAGAGGGTGCTGAGCAGGCGGCCAGGCGCGCTGTTCGCCACGCTGGTGGCCAGCCGACGCTCACCCAGAAACAGGAAGGCGGCCAGGGCTATGCCCGCGATGGCGACTATGCCGGAGGCTATCTCCAGCGTGTGACGACCCGCTTCTATGTGATCTCCCGGACCGGCTGGCAGCACCCCGGCCAGCGGCGGCACTATCAGGGCCCCGATCCCGGTGGAGAGCACCAGCAGCACCAGCAGTGGCAGCTGGTGGGCCAGGCCGTGGCCGGCGTGGGCCTGCGTCTGCACCTTGCCGTGGAAGGCGATGAAGATGAGGCGGAAGGTGTAGAGGGAGGTCAGGAAGGCCCCCACCAGACCGGCCCACAACAGCGTGCTCTGGCCAGATGCCTGCACCTGCCACAGGATGGCGTCTTTACTGTAGAAACCGGCCGTGACTAGCGGCAGCGCGGCCAGCGCCGAGCCCCCTACCAGGAAGCAGGCATAGACCAGCGGCAGACTCTTGCGCAGGCCCCCCATCTTGAAGATGTTCTGCTCATGGTGGGTCGCGACTATGACGGCACCGGCGGAGAGGAACAAGAGCGCCTTGAAGAAGGCGTGGGTCATCAGGTGGAAGATGGCCCCTTCCCAGGCGCCGACCCCGAGGGCCAGGAACATGTAGCCTATCTGGCTCATGGTGGAGTAAGCCAGGATCCGCTTGATGTCGGTCTGTACCAGGGCTGCAAAACCCGCCAGCACCAGGGTAATGGCGCCGACCAGCGCCACCAGATGCAGGATCTCGGGGGCCAGCAGGAAGAGGCCGTGGGTACGGGCGATGAGATAAACACCGGCGGTCACCATGGTCGCGGCGTGGATCAGGGCAGAAACCGGCGTCGGGCCCGCCATGGCATCCGCCAGCCAGGTTTGCAGCGGCAGCTGGGCCGATTTACCGACGGCGCCGCCCAGGAGCATCAGGCAGGCCAGCGACAGGGCAGGGGAGCCCTCGGCAAACACCACGGGGGCGCGCACCAGCAGCTCATGGATGTTGAGGGTGCCCAGCTCCCGGTAGAGGATGAACAGGCCGATGGCGAGGAAGACGTCGCCGACCCGGGTCACCACGAACGCCTTGAGGGCGGCCGCCCCGTTGGCCGGGTTGCGGTAGTAGAAGCCGATCAGCAGGTAACTGCACAGCCCCACCCCTTCCCAGCCGAGGTAGACGAACAGCAGGTCATCGGCCAGCACCAGGAACACCATGCTGGCGATGAACAGGTTGGTATAGGTGAAGAAGCGGGAATAGCCCTCTTCCCCGCGCATGTACCAGGAGGCGAACAGGTGGATGAAGAAACCCACCCCGGTCACCACCCCCAGCATGGTCAGCGACAGGCCGTCCAGCGCCAGGCGGAAGGTGGGATTGAAGCTGCCCACCGACATCCATTGCCACAGGGTCTGGGTATAGACACCGCCGACCGGCATGGTATTGAGGAAATCGATACCGACCCACAGGGTGGTGAGGGCCGACAACCCTATGCTGCCGACGCCGATGAGCGCCGAGCTGCGCTCGCCGAAACGGCCGAGGGAGAAGGCCAGCACCAGCCATCCCAGCAGCGGGAATAGAAAAGTCAGGTATAAGAGGCTCATCCGCGCATCTCGCTCACAGTGTCCACGTTGAGGGTGTGGTAACGACGATAGAGCAGCAGTAGTAAAGCGAGGCCGATACTGGCCTCCGCTGCCGCCAGAGAAATCACCAGTATGTACATGATCTGGCCATCGGCCTGGGCCCAGCGGCTGCCAGCCACCACGAACGCCAGCGCGGACGCATTCATCATGATCTCGATACTCATGAGAATAAACAGCAAGTTACGGCGGATCAGCAGACCGCACAAACCGATGCAAAACAGCACGGCGGCCAGCAGCAGACCGTGTTCCATGGGGATGCCACTCATTGCTGACCTCCTTCTTGAGATGGACTTGGTGCTGGGCGCCCGGCCGTTTTGGGAACGGAAAGCACTTCCCCGCTCTTGTCTTCACGGCCCAGGTGGTAGGCGGTCACCAGACCCGCCAGCAGCAGGATGGAGGCGAGCTCCACCGCGAGCACGTAAGGGCCGAACAGGGCAATGCCGACCTCTTTCGCGCTGACGTCGGTCAGACCAAGCTGACCCCCTGTCACGCCGAGGATGCCGTAGGCCAGAAAGCCCAGCAGGACGAGAGAGAGCAGGCCCGGACCCACCCAGGTGGTGGGGGTGAGCCAGTTCTTCTCCTGATCCTGGGACGATCCCAGGTTCAGCATCATCACCACGAACACGAACAGCACCATGATGGCGCCCGCGTAGACGATCACCTGCAGTGCACCCGCGAAGGAGGCGCCCAGACAGAAGAAGATCATGGCCACGGCGATGAGCGAAATAATGAGATTGAGCAGCGCATGCATGGGATTGCTGGTGCTGATCACCCGCAGCGTGCTGTAAACGGCTACCAGGGCCGCGGCATAAAATGCCAGTTCCATGATTGACTCCTCAGGGCAGCAGGCTCTTGACATCGATAGGTTTGGCTTCGTGCTCGGCATCCCCTTTCGGCTTGCCATCGATAGCCATACCGCTCATGCGATAGAAGTTGTAATCCGGGTATTTGCCGGGCCCGCTGATCAGCAGATCTTCCTTCTCGTACACCAGATCCTGGCGGCGGTATTCGCCCATCTCGAAATCCGGCGTCAGCTGGATAGCGGTGGTGGGGCAGGCCTCTTCGCACAGGCCGCAGAAGATGCAGCGGGAGAAGTTGATGCGAAAGAACTCCGGATACCAGCGACCATCGTCCCGCTCTGCTTTCTGCAGCGAGATGCAGCCGACCGGGCAGGCCACGGCGCACAGGTTGCAAGCCACGCAGCGTTCGTCACCGTCCGGGTCGCGGGTCAGCACGATACGCCCACGGAAACGGGGAGCGGCATAGACAGTCTCTTCCGGGTAACTCAGGGTTTCGCGTGGTCGCCAGGCATGGGAAAACACCATGCCCAGACTGCGAAGTTGGGTACCGACACCCTTGATTATGCTAACAATTTTCATAGTCGTGCCTCACTGCACATTCATCAGCACCACAGCCCCTGAGCCTTGCATCCCGAGCGGGGTGCAAGGCGCGAGGCAAGCAGACGTTCCAGCCAAACGGCATCACAATGTTCATATCCATTCCGGCCTCACTGCGCACTCATCAGCACCACGGCACCCGTGATCAGCATGTTGATCAGGGTCAGCGGCAGGCAGACTTTCCAGCCAAAGGACATCACCTGGTCAAAGCGCGGACGGGGCAGAGAGGCCCGCAGCAGGATGAAGAACACCATGAAGCAGGCGGTCTTCAGGGCAAACCAGATGAAGGGCGGCAACCAGGGACCGTGCCAGCCACCGAAGAACAGGGTCACTATGAGGGAGGAGATCAGCACTATGCCGATGTACTCGCCCACGAAGAACAGACCCCATTTCATGCCCGCATACTCGATGTGATAGCCGTCGGCGAGCTCCTGCTCGGCCTCCGGCTGGTCAAACGGGTGGCGGTGGGTGACGGCGACGCCGGCAAACAGGAAGGTGATGAAGCCCAGGATCTGGGGCACCACGTTCCACAAGCCCTCCTGAGCCTCGACTATGTCTCTCAGGTTGAAGCTGCCGGTCTGGATCACTATCCCCATCAGGGAGAGCCCCAGGAACACCTCATAGGAGAGGGTCTGAGCCGAGGCGCGCAAGCTGCCGAGCAATGAGTACTTGTTGTTGCTTGACCAGCCTGCGAACAGCACGGCATAGACCGCCAGTCCCGCGATGGCCAGTATGTAGAGCAGGCCCACGTTGAGATCCGCCACGCCCCAGGTGGGGGTGAGCGGTACCACGGCAAACGCCAGAATAAAGGCGGTGAAGGCGATGATGGGGGCCAGGATGAAGATCCGGCGATCCGCGAACGGCGGGATCCAGTCCTCCTTGAAGAACATCTTGACCATGTCGGCCGCCAGCTGCAGCAGGCCGAACGGGCCCACCCGGTTGGGGCCGTAGCGATCCTGCCACAGCGCCAGCAGGCGACGTTCGATGAAGCTCATGAAGGCACCTGCCCCCACGATCCCCACCAGCACGATCAGCGCCTTGCCGACGTCAATCAGCAGATCCATCAGGGAATCACTCATGCGATCGCCTCCTGCAGGTTGTTGATGTAGGCCTGTTGCAGTGCGGTCGGCAGACCGTTCACCCCGAGCGGCAGACCCAGCAGACCCTGTGCCAGGGCATCGCTCAGCCGCAGCTTGAGGCGCCAGTGGTTGCCACCCCAGGAGAAGCTCACCTGATTGCCCGCGTTGAGGGCAAGGCGAGCCGCATCGGCCGGGTTCAGCACCAGCTCGGGCTCATTCATGCGGGCCTGGATGACGGGGCTGCGAGCGGAGAGTTCCTCGCCGCCAAACAGCTGGTCATAGTTGACCACCTGCAGGGCTTCCTGGGCCACGAAGGGGGCAGGTATGGCATCAAACCAGCCGAGATTGTCTTCACCCGGTTCCAGCAGACGGCGACCGGGATCACCGGCGCGCAGCTTGCCGCCCACCTCGTCCTGGAACTTGTTCCAGGCCGATGGCGAGTTCCAGCCCGGCGCCCAGGCAAACGGCACCTGCTGCATCGGCTGACGGGCACCGGCATAGCCTTCCATGGAGAAGTTGAAGGGGGAATCCGGATCCTGGGCCACTCTCGGCTCGCTGACGTTCTGATCCGCCAGCATGGAGGTGCGGCCGCTGTAGCGGTGCGGCTCACGGGCCAGCTTCATGCCACGGATCCGCAGCCCTGCGTTGGGCGAGGCTTCCAGCATGGGGGCGAGCAGCGGCGTCGAGGCGGCGCAGGCGCGGCTGATCTCGTCAAGGTTCTGCCAGCGCAGGGGCTGGTGATCGAGCGCCCCTTGCAGCGCTGCAAGCCAGCGCCACCCTTCCCGGATCTGGATGTCGGCGTTGTAGAAGGCCGGTGCATAGACCTGGAAGTAGCGCTGGGCACGGCCCTCCATATTGACGAGAGTGCCATCGGCCTCGGCAAAGCTGGCGGCAGGCAGCACCAGATCGGCCTTCTGGGCTGTCTGGGTATCCTGATGATCAACCACCAGCAAGTGTTGCAGGCGGGCGATGGCCGCATCGACCCGATTGCGCGGGGCACGGCGATAGAGATCATTCTCCAGGGTTACCAGCGCCAGGTTATCCTGGGCTTCGATACGCTCAAGGGCCGCTTCCAGCGATTTGCCTGCCGACTTGCCTGCATCCAGCATGGCCAGACCCAGACTGTTGGCCTCTTGCGCCACCAGTGCCAGGCTGACGTCCTGACCACGGCCCTTGAGGGCGCGGGCGATATTGCTGGCGGCGTCGATCAGTGCCGGGGTGCGGGCTCCCGAGCCTGCGATGATGAGCGGCTTCTTGGCGTTGACAAGCAGGTCGGCCCAGCGAGCGGCTTGCGCCTGCTGCTCTTGGCCAAGATCAGACAGGGCCGGCGCCGAGCTGTCGAGCAGATGGGCGATGGCAAAGCCGAGGCGGGCCTGATCCGCGTGGGGGGCGTGCAGTTTTTCTGCCGCCACGTCGTCGAGGCGGGTGCTGTCCAGGCTGGTGATGAGCAGCGGGTAGCGCTCATTCTGGCCCAGGGTCTGCACCGCGGCGACCTGCCACAAGTCCACCTTCATCTTGCGGGCGATTTCGCGCGCCTTGCCCTTGACCGACTGGCGCAGCGCCAGGGCGATGCGGGCGGCGCTCATAGTGACATCTTCACCCAGCACCAGAATTGCGTCGGCCTCTTCCATGTCCCGCAGGCTCGGCGTGCGAATGCCGCCGTGTTGCAGTATGTGCAACATCTTTTGCAGACACGCCCACTCGCTCTGCTCGACGCCGCAATAGAAGTTGTCGGCACCCACCAGCTCGCGCAGGGCGAAGTTGCTCTCCAGCGAGGCGCGGGGAGAGCCGATGCCGATGACGCCGGCCGCGGTGCGCAGGGCGTCGGCGGCACGGTTCAGGGCGCCGTCCACCGTGATGGCCAGCTTGTCGTTGCCATCACGCAGCAATGGCTGACGCGGGCGATCCGCCAGATTGACGTAGCCATAGCCAAAGCGGCCGCGATCGCACAGGAAGTAGTGGTTGAGGCCACCGTGGAAGCGGTTCTCGATACGGCGCAGCTCGCCGTAGCGCTCGCCTGGGCTGATGTTGCAACCGACCGAGCACTGCTGGCAGATGCTGGGGGCAAACTGCATGTCCCACTTGCGGTTGTAACGCTCGGAGTGGGTCTTGTCGGTGAAGACGCCGGTGGGGCAGACCTCCACCAGGTTGCCGGAGAACTCGCTCTCCAGGGTGCCATCTTCGACCCGGCCGAAATAGACGTTGTCGTGGGCGCCATAGACACCCAGATCCTCGCCGCCGGCGTAGTCCTTGTAGTAACGCACGCAGCGATAACAGGCGATGCAGCGGTTCATCTCGTGATTGATGAAGGGCCCCAGTTCCTGATTCTGGTGGGTGCGCTTGGTGAAGCGGTAGCGACGGCTGTTGTGGCCCGTCATCACCGTCATGTCCTGCAGGTGGCAGGCGCCACCCTCCTCACATACCGGGCAATCGTGGGGGTGGTTGGTCATCTGCCACTCCACCACGCACTTGCGAAACTCTTTCGCCTCTTCGTCTTCGATGGAGATATAGGTGCCATCGGTAGAGGGGGTCATGCAGGACATGACCAGGCGGCCGCGCTTGTCGTCGGCATTCTGATACTGCTTGACCGCACACTGGCGGCAGGCGCCGACGCTACCCAGCGCCGGATGCCAGCAAAAATAGGGGACGTCCAGCCCTAAGGAGAGACAGGCTTGCAGCAGGTTGTCTGCCCCGTCTACCTCGTACTCTTTACCGTCTACAAAAATGGTGGCCATACAACTTCCCTGACATCAATTAGATAAAACGCGCAGATTGGATTAGCCGGCAGGCGTAATCAGACAATGGCGTCATCAAACATTCGTGAACTCTGGTTTGCACCGGTTTTGCATGAGACGGCCGATCAGGCTTCGCCCATCGGCCCTGCGATCCTCGTCTTACCAGCGTTCACCCAGCAGATTGGGCTGGATCCCTTTGAGCAGCTTGTGATTATCCTGCGGTCCCTTGATCCCGGCCTCGAATTCAGCGCGGAAATACTTGAGAGCGCTGCCAAGCGGCTCGACGGCACCAGGGGCGTGGGCACAGAAGGTCTTGCCGGGCCCCAGGAAGTTGCACAGTTGCTCCAGGGTCGCCAGATCCCCTTGCTGACCCTCGCCCCGCTCCAGCGCCCGCAGCAGCTTGACGCTCCAGGGCAGGCCGTCGCGACAGGGAGTGCACCAGCCACAGGATTCGCGGGCGAAGAACTCTTCCATGTTGCGCAAGAGCCCCACCATGTTGATGCTGTCATCCACCGCCATGGCGAGGCCGGTGCCCATGCGGGTGCCGACCTTGCCGATGCCGCCGGCATACATCTGGGCATCCAGATGCTCGGGCAGCAGGAAGCCGGTACCGGCCCCGCCCGGTTGCCATGCCTTGAGGCGGTAGCCGGGCTTCATGCCACCGGCGTACTGCTCGAACAGCTCACGGGCCGTGATGCCAAACGGAAGCTCCCAGACCCCAGGGTTGTTCACCTTGCCGGAGAAGCCCATCAGCTTGGTGCCGTGATCTTCGGAGCCCGGCAGCGCCAGCCCCTGATACCAGGCAACCCCGTTGCCTATGATGGCGGGCACGTTGCACAGGGTCTCGACGTTGTTGACGCAGGTAGGCTTGCCCCAGACGCCGGAGACGGCAGGGAAGGGGGGTTTGGCGCGCGGGTTGGCGCGGCGCCCTTCCAGGGAGTTGATGAGCGCCGTCTCTTCGCCGCAGATGTAACGACCGGCGCCCGTGTGGACGAACAGCTCGAAGTCAAAGCCCGAGCCCAGGATGTTCTTGCCAAGCAGGCCGGCGGCCTTGGCCTCTTCCACCGCGCGGCGCAGGTTGATGGCGGCATCCACGTACTCGCCACGCAGGAAGATGTAGCCGCGATAGGCCTTGAGGGCCTTGGCGGAGATGATCATCCCCTCGATCAGCAGGTGGGGCAGTTGCTCCATCAGCAGCCGATCCTTGTAGGTATTCGGCTCCATCTCGTCGGCGTTGCAGAGCAGGTAACGTATGTTCATGCTCTCGTCTTTGGGCATCAGACCCCATTTCACGCCGGTGGAGAAGCCAGCGCCACCGCGTCCCTTGAGGCCGGCATCCTTGACGGTGCCGACTATCTCATCCGGGCTCATCTGGCCGAGGGCTTTGCGGGCCGCGTCATAGCCCTGCTTGCTCTGGTATTCATCCAGCCAGACAGGCTGGCCGTCGTCACGCAGCCGCCAGGTGAGCGGATGGGTCTCGGGGGCGCGCGCGATCAGGTTGGCCGTGCCGATGGAGGCGAGAGGCGTGGTCGGCCGTGGGCTCATGGACATAGGTTGGCCTCCGGGGTCTTGTACCGTTCATGGCGCATGGGCAGATTGCCCTCGTGAAGACTCATGGGTAGGCCTCCAGGGTCTTGAGCAGGCTGATGGCATCGAGCCCGCCATAGGTGTCGTCGTCGATCATCAGCGCCGGCCCCTTGTCACAGTTGCCGAGGCAGCAGACGGGCAGCAGGGTGAAGCGGCCGTCGGCGCTGGTCTGGCCGGGGGCCAGATCCATCACTTCCTTTAGGCCGGCCAGCAGCCCTTCGTGGCCGTTGATGTAACAGACCATGCTGTCACAGACCCGGATGATGTGACGTCCGACCGGCTGGCGGAAGATCTGGCTGTAGAAAGTTGCAACCCCTTCCACGTCGCTGGCGGGAATGCCGAGTTCGGCAGCGATGGCATGGATGGCACCGTCCGGTACCCAGCCGCGGGCCTGCTGCACTATCTTGAGTGCTTCTATGCTGGCGGCGCGGGGATCTTCGTAGTGGTGTATCTCATGCCGGATGGCATCGCGTTCGGCCTGGCTCAGGACGAAGCCGTCCCCCTTGCCCTGGCACTCACTTTGCCCCTCCGGGGTCTGATTGTTTTGGCACTGACATTGCTGGCTCATGGCTTAACCTTTTGTGGCTTGTCCTTTTTGTCGCGTAACGGTTGTTTAGTAACAGCAGTTACTCAACGATCCACATCCGACATAACGAAATCGATACTGCCCAGGTAGGCGATGAGATCCGACACCATGCTGCCCCGGATCACCGAGGGGATCTGTTGCAGGTGAGCAAAGCTCGGGGTGCGGATCCGGGTCCGGTAGCTCATGGTGGAGCCATCGCTGGTCAGGTAATAACTGTTGATCCCCTTGGTCGCCTCTATCATCTGGAAGGATTCGGCGGCCGGCATCACCGGGCCCCAGGACACTTGCAGGAAGTGGGTGATCAGGGTCTCTATGTCTTGCAGGGTGCGATCTTTGGGCGGCGGCGTGGTGAGCGGGTGATCCGCCTTGAATGGCCCCTCCGGCATGTTCTTCACACACTGCTCTATGATGCGCAGGCTCTGGCGCATCTCTTCGAGGCGCATCATGCCGCGATCGTAAACATCACCGTTGGCACCGACCGGCACCTCGAACTCGAACTGATCGTAGCCGGAATAGGGGCGCCATTTGCGCACGTCGAAGTTGAGGCCGGTGGCTCGCAGACCACCCCCCGTGATGCCCCACGCCAATGCCTGCTCTGTGGTATAGGGAGCGACGCCTATGGTGCGGCCGCGCAAGATGCTGTTGCGCATGGCGGCCTTCTCGTAATCCATCAGCCGCTTGGGCAGCCAGTTCAGCAGGTTATCCTGGATGAGACGAGCCCAGCCCACCGGCAGATCGTGCGCCACGCCGCCGATACGGAACCAGGCCGGGTGCATGCGCGCGCCCGTGATGGCTTCGATGATGGTGTAGATCTTCTGCCTGTCGGTGAAGGTGAAGAAGACGGGGGTCATGGCACCCACGTCCTGGATATAGGTCCCGAGGAACAGCAGGTGGCTCTGGATGCGGAACAGCTCAGCCAGCATCACCCGGATCACGTCGACCCGGTTTGGCACCTTGATGCCCGCCAGCTTCTCGACCGCCAGCACATAAGGCAGGTTGTTCATGACGCCACCCAGGTACTCGACCCGGTCGGTATAGGGGATGTAGCTGTGCCAGGATTGACGCTCACCCATCTTCTCGGCACCGCGGTGGTGATAGCCGATGTCGGGCACGCAGTCGCGGATCTCCTCGCCATCGAGCTGCAGCACCAGCCGGAAGGCGCCGTGGGCGGAGGGGTGGTTGGGGCCCAAGTTCAAGAACATGTAGTCCTCGTTCTCGTTGCCCCGGTTCATGCCCCACTCTTCGGGTTTGAACAGCAGGTTGTCCTGCTCCTGATCCTGTTTGACCGCATCGAGCATGAAGGGATCGAACTCGGTGGCGCGCGCCGGATAGTCCTTGCGCAGCGGGTGACCCTGCCAGCTTTTGGGCATCATGATGCGGGTCAGATGGGGGTGACCATCGAAGTTGATGCCCATCAGATCCCACACTTCCCGCTCGTACCAGTTGGCGTTGGGGAAGTGGCGGCTGATGGTTGGCAGGCTCAGGTCGCTCTCTTTAAGCGGCACCTTCAGCATCACATCGGCGTTGCGGTCGATGGAGATGAGGTGATAGAAGACGGTGAAGTCGCTCTCGGGCAGGCCGTCGCGATGGCTGCGCATCCGCTCGTCGGTGGCGCTGAGATCAAACAGCATCACGAACGGGGAGGGGAGCTTGCGCAAGAAGCCGATGACGTCCAGCAGCAGCTCGCGGGAGAGCCAGATCACGGGCACGCCGGTGCGGGTGGTCTGAACGGTGAAGCGCTCGGCGCCAAAGTGGGCAAACAGCTCGCCGACCACCTGGGCATCCTGGTGATCGCTCGGTTGCCACTGGGCCATGGTGTAGTTACTGGGGAATTCTCGAGTCAGTTTCATGATCAGATCTCATCCGGCGTGCGCAGGTTGGTAACGTTGATCCGCTCGCCGCGCTTGCGTTCCTTCTCGGCCTGCATCTGGGGACGGTAGATCCCCTGATCGCCCACCACCCAGGAGAGGGGGCGGCGTTCCTTGCCGATGGAGTCCTGCAGCAGCATCAGGGCCTGCAGGAAGGCCTCGGGACGGGGCGGGCAGCCAGGAATGTAGACATCGACCGGCAGGAACTTGTCCACGCCCTGTACCACTGAGTAGATGTCATACATGCCGCCCGAGTTGGCGCAGGCGCCCATGGAAATGACCCACTTGGGTTCGAGCAACTGTTCGTACAGGCGCTGGATGACAGGCGCCATCTTGATGAAAGGCGTCCCTGCTATCACCATGAAATCTGCCTGACGCGGCGAGGCTCGAATAACCTCGGCGCCGAAGCGGGCTACGTCATGGGGGGAGGTGAATGCGGTACACATCTCCACATAGCAGCAGGAGATGCCGAAGTTGTAGGGCCAGAGGGAATTCTTGCGACCCCAGTTTACGGTGTCTTGCAACACCTCCTCGAGACGCCCCATCATGATGCCGCGTTCAGCCTGTTGCGCCAGCGGATCATCGACTGTCTGGCGCTGTTCCTGAGGGTAGCGCTCAACCGGCGCATCTGGGTCAATCCGGGTCAGGGTGTACTTCATGGTGCAACCTCAAAGGGAATATCGGTAATTCAGTCTGGCTTCTTGTCAGTCAGAACGCGTTTCTTTGGTGCCCAGTCGAGGGCGCCGATGCGCCACAGGTAGATAAGACCTACCAGCAGCAGGGTGATAAAGATGGCGGCTTCGATAAAGCCGACCCAGCCACTCTCCCGAACGGAGACGGACCAGGCAAACAGATAGAGTGCCTCGACGTCGAAGATGACGAAGAACATGGCGACCAGGTAGAACTTGGCGGAGAAACGCAGACGGGCATTGCCAACCGAATCTATGCCCGATTCGAAGGGCTTGTTTTTGGCTCGACCGTAGGCACGGCCTCCCAGCAAGGCGGCCAGACCTATCATGATCAGGCACAGGCAAATGGCTGCAACGACATAGATAGCAAAAGCCCAATGCTGGACAGCAATATCAGCAAACATATAGGTTTTCCCTAACCGAATTAATCATGTGACTTAACAAGGGTGTTACGCATTATGCCACTTCCATACTGATTTACATGTCATTTCAAAGGATTAATTATTAATCATGGGGAGAAAAATCGTATTTTGCTAGCAAGGTCAATTTTCTCATTTGAGAATCATTTTCAATGGTGCGAATAGACTCGGAAAACGGTATGCCACAGGGGCCTGTACAAGCGTGGCATGCGGGGAAAATAGGGGGTTCTGGTCGGATGAGTGGGATGAGAACGGCTGTGATGAGATGCAAAGAAAACCCCGCTGGGCGGGGTTTGCTGATCAGGGTTTTAGGATGGGGAGCGCCTCTTCGGCGGCCTTGCCCTGAGAGAGGGTGATCTCGACCCGGCGGTTGGCCTGTCGATGCTCCGGCGTGTCGTTGGCATAGCGGGGCTGGGCATCGGCCACCCCCTGAGCTATGACCCTGGTTGCGTCCAGCTTGGGGTTGGTGAGCAGGGTATGGACGATGGAGGCCGAGCGCAGCACAGACAGTTCCCAGTTGCTGCGATAGAGCTCTATCGGCGCCTGTGAGTTGTCCGTGTGGCCTGTCACCACCACCTTGCCCGGGATGTCTGCCAGTATGCCGGAGATCTTGTTGACCAGCGGGATGAACTGGGGCTGCAGGAAGGCCGAATCGGCCGGGAACAGCGCCTTCTCGCCGATGCGGATCACCAGTTGGCTGCCAAGCTGCTCCACCTCCAGATCCTTGGATTCAATCTGTGCCTTGAGTTGCTGCTCGAGTTTCTTCTTGGTGACCTGTACCCACTCCTGTTCCTTGGTCTTGTGCGGCCAGGCCTCGGTGGCACTCGGTTTCTCCGAGGCCCCTATGGTTTCGTTGAAGGGATCTGCCGCCGCAGCCGGTGCCTCTTTTTCCAGCACGGTTTCTTTATCCGGGCTGCTGGGTGCCGTTCTGGATTCCGGCTCCAGGATCCCGGTACCGCCCTGCATCACAGGGGAACCGGCCGGTGGAGAGATAAGGCCGATTTTACCCAGCGACTCGATGAAGCCCTGGATCAGCACCCGGGTCTCGGACTGTTTGGCCATGGCAAAGGAGTAGAGCACCACGAACAGGGCGAACAGCAGGGTCATGAAGTCGGCATAGGAAACCAGCCAGCGTTCGTGGTTCTCCGGCGCTTCAGGCTTTTTCTTTTTGGCCACCATGGCCTCCCAGATAAGGTTCGAGGGTAACTTGTAACCGGGCTTGTGACTCGCCATCCACGATGCAGAGGATGCCGGTCAAGGTCATCTCCTTGTAGTGGCGGATATCATGGGCAAACCCCTTATAACGGTTACCGAAGGGAAGAAAGATCAGGTTAGCGGCACCCACCCCGTAGATGGTGGCGATGAAGGCCACCGCGATGGCACCACCCAGTTTGTCAGGGGCATCCAGCAGGCCCATGGCGTGGATCAGGCCAAATACCGCACCTACTATCCCCATGGTAGGGCAGTAGCCACCCATGGCCTCATAGAATTTGACTGTCTGCTCGAGATCCTCATGCTCGAACTCGATCTCGTTCTCCAACACCTCGTGGATCTTGGTCTTCTCGTAGCCATCGACCATCATCTGTACCCCTTTTTGCAGGAAGGGATCCTTGATCTCATCGATCATGCCCTCCAGGGCCAGCATGCCGCTGCGTCTGGCGTTGCCGGCCAGTGTCTCCAGCAACTGCGCCTGCTCCAGCATGTCGAGCTTGGGGGGGGCAAGCAGCCACTTGAAGCGCTTGAAGGTTTTACCGACGACGGAGAAGGGAAACTGGGTCAGTGCGGCACCAATCGTACCGCCTATCACTATGAGGAAGGCTGGCAGATCGAGCAGGGCACTGGGATGGCCCCCCTCGATGATGTTACCGCCAAGGATACAGATTATTGCAAAAAGAAGGCCAATCAAGCTCATTTTTTGTACGTCCCTGGATATTGATAATGGCTAGTGTAGCTATTTAAGTATCAGTTTTTCAAAATGATATCCAATCGGTGAACAATAAATCAGAGCCGGGTCCGGCGGGAAAATATTTTACGGCGCGGGGCGGAACACCTGTCTGGACTGGGCGAGAAACCAGGCATGCTCATACTGGGTGGGCAAGGGCGCCTGATAGGGAGAATATCCCTAGGATAATGCCTGTGTTTTTCGGGAGGAGGGTGAGAGCATTAGCCTATCGAGAGCCGATGGCGCAGGCCAGAAAGCAAAAAACCGACCATCAGGTCGGTTCTTTTTAATTTGGCGGTGAGGGAGGGATTCGAACCCTCGATACGTTGCCGTATACACACTTTCCAGGCGTGCTCCTTCAGCCACTCGGACACCTCACCAAATTTTTGACCAAGGTTTAACGTGTTTGGCCAACACTGCGTTCGCTGCGCTGGAACGGGGCGTAATTTAGGGGAAAG
>NZ_CDBL01000008.1:0-782 GCF_000820005.1 Aeromonas piscicola
CCCTGACCCGCAATCTGACCAAGGGCACCAAGACTCGCCTCTACCTGAAGCGTGAAGACCTGCTGCACGGCGGCGCCCACAAGACCAACCAGGTGCTGGGTCAGGCGCTGCTGGCCAAGCGGATGGGCAAAACCGAGATCATCGCCGAAACCGGCGCCGGTCAGCACGGCGTCGCTACCGCACTGGCCTGCGCCCTGCTTGGCCTCAAGTGCCGGGTCTATATGGGTGCCAAGGATTGCGAGCGCCAGAAGCCCAACGTATTTCGCATGAAGTTGATGGGGGCCACCGTGATTCCGGTGCACTCCGGCTCATCCACCCTCAAAGATGCCTGCAACGAGGCGCTGCGTGACTGGGCTGCCAACTACGACTCCGCCCACTATCTGCTCGGCACCGCCGCCGGTCCGCACCCCTTCCCCACTATCGTGCGGGAGTTCCAGAAGATGATCGGCGAAGAGGCCAAGGCCCAGTGCTTCAAGAAAGAGGAGCGGCTGCCCGATGCGGTGATCGCCTGCGTCGGCGGCGGTTCTAACGCCATCGGCATGTTTGCCGACTTTATCGACAACAAAGAGGTGCGCCTGATCGGGGTCGAGCCGGGTGGCCACGGCATCGAGAGTGGCGAGCACGGTGCACCGCTCGGTCACGGCAGCAAGGGGGTCTTCTTTGGCATGCACTCCTACCTGATGCAGGACAAGCAGGGGCAAATTCAGGAGTCCTACTCCGTCTCGGCGGGGCTCGACTTCCCCTCCGTCGGCCCGCAGCACGCCCATCTGGCCTCCATCGGC
>NZ_CDBL01000008.1:988-1228 GCF_000820005.1 Aeromonas piscicola
CCCATCTGGCCTCCATCGGCCGCGCCGAGTATGTCTCCATCACCGACAAGGAGGCGCTGGACGCCTTCCAGGAGCTGGCCAAATCCGAGGGGATCATCCCGGCGCTGGAGTCCTCCCACGCGCTGGCTCACGCCCTCAAGATGGCCCGCAGTGAACCGGAGAAAGAGCAGGTGCTCATCGTCAACCTCTCCGGCCGTGGCGACAAAGATATCTTCACCGTCGCCGACATCTTTGAAAAAG
>NZ_CDBL01000009.1:0-397 GCF_000820005.1 Aeromonas piscicola
AAGCCTAAACAGGCCGCCTCCGGCGGGCAATTGACAAGGGAGGAGCGATACAGCAGGGGTTCAGATTGGTGTGTCGACTGCTCGGAATTGATACAAAAAATCGAAATAATCACCAATGGACAGCCTGCCTTCCCGGGAAACAGGCTGCACAGGATCAGATTGAGAGATTGGAGACGGTTGCCGAAACGTTGTTCGCCTCCCGCCGGATCTCGACCATGACTTCATTGACCTTGTCGATCTGCAGCTTGCCCAGCTCGGCACTGCTGGCCACACCGGCCATGTCGTCCGTTACTCTGGCTGTCAGCTCCCGGTTCTTCTGAACCACGGTGGCAATCTCGCTGGTGGAGAGAGAGGTCCGGGCTGCCAGTTGCCGCACTTCATCCGCCACCACGGCAAA
>NZ_CDBL01000009.1:687-2352 GCF_000820005.1 Aeromonas piscicola
CGATGGCCTCGATACTCTTGGACTGCTCATTGAGCTGATTGATCAGCTGAATGGTCTTGTCCACCTGCTTGCTGATGAGCGAGGAGGTGTCCACCACGGATTGCAGCAGATCGGCCCCCTGTTCGGCACTGCGCAAGGTCTCCTGCGCCGTGCTATGGGCCACCTGGGCGGCATCCCTGACGGCATGATTCTTGGTCACCCGCTCAGTGATCTCGCTGGCGAACTTGATCACCCGATTAACCTTGCCGCTCTCATCCCGAATAGGGTTGTAGGTGGCTTCCAGCCAGATGGTATCGCCGTGGCTGTTGTGACGCATGAAGAGACCGGATTTGAACTGGCCCTGGGCCAGCTCTTCCCAGAAATGGGGCTGCTCCCGATAGAAGGCGTCATCACAGAACATGCGGTGATGGTGTCCCTTGATTTGGGAAAGGCTGTAGCCCATACACCCCAGAAAATTGGCATTGGCGGAGATCACCTCCCCCGCGGGAGTGAACTCGATCATGGCAAGGGAGCGATCCAGCGCCTTGGAGACGGCCTCCTGACTCAGCAGGCGCTGGTGATGCTCGGTCACATCGCTGGCGATCTTGATCACCTGGGTCACTCGCCCCTGTTGCTTCACCGGGAAGTAGCTCGCCTCCAGCCAGAGCGCCTCGCCCCGCTTGTTGATGCGCGGAACAATGCCGGATTGGACCCTGCCTTGTTGTAGCTGAGTCCAGAGTTGCTGGTAATCAGATGACTGAGCCAGTGCCTTGCTGCAAAACATCCTGTGATGCTGACCCTGGAGTTCAGCTGCGCTGTATCCCATCAGGTTCAAGAAAGGCTCATTGGCCTCCAGAATACCGCCGTCCGGCGTAAAGATGATGGTAGCGACACCACCCTTGACGGCATCAACGAATCCCTGCAGTTCGACGAGCTGCGTCTGGCAGTTCTGCAGTTGCGCCTTCAGCTTGTTATTGAACATGAATGTCATACCTCTGTACTGACGATGTGAGAACTGACAAAAAAACACCTGCAATCAAGGTGAACGAGTACGAGCCTGATGAGGCTGATCATAGTTGAGCGCAGCAACGCGATCCGGTTATGGCCAACATTTTGCCGTTGATAAATTGATAAAGATCACAAGGGTGCCATTACGGCTGTCGGAACAAACCGGATCAGCTCTCACCATAGGCGGGCTCACTGCCCCGGCAGCCATTCCAGATACGCCGGATTGGCCACAAAACCGATGCGTTCATACAGAGGGCGCCCCTCATCGCTGGCATGCAGCCACACCTTGCCCAGTCGTTCGGCGCTGGCATGGGCCACCATGGCATCGAGCAGAGCGCTGGCCATGCCCTGCTTGCGATATGCCGGCAGTGTATACATATTGAGCAGATAGGCCTCCCGCCCTGACAGGTTGCCGGGATAGGGCGGCCGCACAAACAGGGCCAGCGTGCCGCTCGCCACTACCTCATCCCCGACCTCGGCCACCCAGGAACGCGCGCTGTCATCGGCCTGCGTCGTGCTGAAATAGGCACTGGTCGCCTGCCAGAGATCCAGATCGGCCAGAGGATCGCTCAGCTCGCCCACCTCGCAAAACAGCCCCATACGCAGACTCACCAAGGCGGGAATATCAGCCTGCGTTGCCTGACGAATGATCATCTGCACCTCCCGGTGTCATTACTG
>NZ_CDBL01000010.1:0-33554 GCF_000820005.1 Aeromonas piscicola
CGGGATGACAAGGGCTTTTTCATCACAATTGTTCATTCGCTCAGATATGCAGCAAACCCGTGCCTTTTTGCTCACAACCCAATCAATTCAGGCTTTGACTGGATTTAAATTGAACATTTGAAAAGTCACTTTATAATTGGCTTTTCAAATGTCAATTAAGGTTTAACCATGCATCAGATCCTGGATAGCCGCAAAGAAGAACAGATAGTTCCTCTGTTCCGCCTAGGGTTTCGGCCTTTCTTCCTGCTCGCGGCCCTCTTCTCTGCCTTGGCCATGCTGGGCTGGCTGACACAGCTCAATGGCTGGATCCTGTTGTCAGGGGTCGGCAACCCCATCTGGTGGCATGCCCACGAGATGCTGTTTGGTTTCGGTGCGGCCATAGTGGCGGGCTTTCTGCTGACCGCCGTACAAAACTGGACGGCCCATCCCGGTGTTCGGGGCTGGCCGCTGGCACTGGTCGTGGGCCTGTGGGCCGTGCCTAGGTGCTTGTTGCCCTGGCTGGGAGAAGGGAACCCTGTTCTGATGATGATGGATCTGATGTGGTTACCGCTCTGCGCCTGGTTCTTGGCCAACCCCATCATAGTGACCCGCCAATGGCGCAACCTCTTCTTTGTCCCCCTGCTCGTGGTACTGACGCTGCTCAATGGCGCCAGCTGGTTGTGGCATGAGAAGTGGATCACCATAGAGCATCTGCTGATCACGACAGTGTTGCTGTTCACGACTCTGATTGCCGTGATGGGAGGACGGGTCATCCCCTTCTTTACTGCCCGAGGCACCGGTCTGGAGAAAGCCGCCCCCCTGCCCTGGCTGGAGCGCACAGCACTCGCATCGCTGTGGCTTATTTTGCTGTGCTGGCTGCTGCTCCCCACCCAATGGACCACCAGCACTTATATGGTGCCTCTATATATAGTGGCAGCAGGCTTGCATCTGTGGCGACAACTGCGCTGGCGCCTGCCGACCACCCTTGCTCATCCCCTGCTCTGGTCACTGCATCTCGCCTACCTGTTTATTCCGCTCGGTCTGCTCGCTCTCGGAGCGCAGGCTGCAGGACTGACTATCACCTTGTCGACGGCCAGCCACCTGCTCAGCGCCGGCTGCATGGGCACCATGATCCTGGGGATGATAGCGCGTGTCTCCCTCGGCCATAGCGGCCGAGCCTTGCAAGTAGGGCGCCGGATAAGCTGCGCGTTCGCACTGGTCATAGTGGCAGCCGTGATCCGGGTTGTGATCCCGCTACTCTGGCCTGCCTATACCCTGCACGGCTGGAACCTGAGTGGTCTGGCCTGGGTCGGCGCCTATGGCCTGTTCGTCTGGGTTTATGCCCCCATACTGACCAGCCCCAGGGCGGATGGCCGTCCAGGCTGATCATCCGGGCTTATTCTCGGGGCCTGGCCGCAGGATAGTGGATCAGGTTGTGAAAGATCGTAGGGGCAATTCCCAGATTGCGATAACCATGGGGGCGGTCGGCGGCAAAGCGCACCGCCTCCCCTTGCACCAGTGAACGCCACTCCCCTTCCACCAGCACCTCCATCAGACCACTGATGACGATGACATGCTCGGTCACACCGGGCTCATGGGGTTCGGATTCGCGCTGATACCCGGGCAGCAGCGTCAGTTCAAACAATTCAAAACCAAACCGCTTCTCATAAGGAAATAAGGGGGCGACCTGCATGCCCTCTCCCGCAGGTTGCTGGCGAATGGCATCGGCGGCACGATAGAGCACCTCTCCCTGCACTGCCGGGGCAGGCTCGATGAAGCTGGAGAAAGAGACCCGAAAGCCGGTGGCGATCTTCCACAGGGTCGCCACGGTGGGACTGGACTCTCCCCGCTCAATCTGCCCCAACATGGCCTTGCTCACCCCCGTCTCACGCGCCGCCACATCCAGGCTCCAGCCCAGTTCGCTGCGCAATCCCTTCAGACGTTGGGCCAGATGCTGATTCATCTCTTGCATGACTGCCTCTTCATTGCTCTTGCATGAATCGCCTTGTGCGCTATAGCGCACGTCGATATAGTCAGAGCACACATTGTACGTAATAACGCACAGCCCGTCACAATCCGACAAGGACGTCACTATGCCCTTCGCCCTTCCCCACCTGGTGGCAGGTTTCATCGCCGTGATGGTCGGCTACACCAGCTCCGTCATCCTGATCATTCAGGCTGCCACGGCGGCGGGTGCCGATGCCGCCCAGCTTGCCTCCTGGCTATGGACGCTGGGTATCGGCATGGGAATAAGCTGCATCGGCCTCTCCTTTTATTACCGCATACCCGTACTGACCGCCTGGTCGACCCCGGGGGCAGCCCTGCTGATCACCAGCCTGGGCAACTTCACCCTGGCTGAGGCCATAGGCGCCTTCGTTATCTCTTCCCTGCTGATCACCCTATGCGGCATCAGCGGCTGGTTCGATCGCCTGATGCGGCATATCCCGGCTCCGCTGGCCGCCGCCATGCTGGCCGGAGTCTTGCTCAGATTCGGGCTGGATCTGTTCAAGGTCGCGCCACAAGATCCCTTGCTGCTTGGCACCCTGCTGCTGGTCTTCCTGCTCGGCCGCCATCTCTGGCCCCGCTACACCATGGTGCTGGTGCTGGCGATGGGAATAACCCTCTGTGCCCTGCGGGGGGATCTGCAACTCGACACTCTGCACTGGCAGCTCGCCAGCCCGGTCTGGACCTGGCCGAGCTTCTCCTTCGATGCCCTGTTCGGCATAGCCCTGCCATTGTTCATCGTCACCATGACCTCCCAGAACATGCCCGGCATTACCATATTGCGAGCCCACGGTTATCAACCGGCCACCTCCTCCCTGATCGGCTGGACCGGGCTGATCGGCCTGTTGCTGGCCCCCTTCGGCGGTTATGCCTTCAACCTCGCCGCCATTACGGCCGCCATCTGCATGGGCAAAGATGTGGATCCCGATGCCAGCCGTCGTTGGCCGGCCGCCGTCTGGGCTGGCGGCTTCTATCTGCTGACCGGTTGCTTCGGGGCAAGCGTGGCCGCCCTGTTCACCGCCTTTCCTGCGACGCTGGTCACGTGCGTTGCCGGGTTGGCCCTGCTCGGCACCATAGGCAGCAGCCTGCACACGGCATTGCAGCAAGACGAGGCGCGCGAAGCCGCCCTGCTCACCTTCATCATCACGGCCTCCGGGATCAGTCTGCTGGGTGTCGGCGCCGCCTGTTGGGGGCTACTCGTCGGTGTCATCCTGCATCAAGTCAACCAGCGGAGAAACTGACCTGACCATCTGGGGAGCCCCCCGTGAGACACAGCACATAATTCAGAAAAACTGGTTCACAGCTGAAACTAATTGCCATTAAGTGGTGCCGAGGCACTTCTTCTTCCCCGATGTGTGCCTCATGTCAGACTCATAAACTGGAGAATAATAATGAGGAATCAGGCTGTCATTTTGTTACTGGCACTGCTGGGCGCCACCACCGCCCATGCTGCCGACTCGGATCGGGAACTGGCACGCCAGCTGGCGCTACAGCAGAAAAACCTGCTGCCACTGCTGAGCAATCAGGAGTACCAGAGCCCGCTGCCCAACCTGCTGCAAAAGGCCAGTCCACGGCTGAAACGGCAGGCGAGCGATGCCAACCAGGCCGCTATCAGCCGGCAAGGGCTGGACGGCGAGGTCAAGCAGTTGATGCAACTGCGACTGGCCAACCCGGAGCAGGCCGCCGCACTGCAACAAGGGGTCGAGCCCCTGGTTGCCTATGTACCGAGCGGAGATGAGAAGAGCTGGAGCGCGATCGAGGCTTTCGACAGCGCCGGCAACCCCGTCTATCTGGATGTGGACAAGGCACCGGCGCGACCTGTCCTGGTGGTGGAAGCAGACCCCGTCAAGGCCAAGAACGCCGGCCTGAAGGTGATGCGCAAGGCGCTGGCCGCAGCCGATCTGCAAGCTGCCCCGCGCACCGCAGCCAGCACGACACCGCTCAAGACCAGCATCCTGAAGAAGATAAGACTGAAGGATGATCAGGAGCCCTGGCTGCTCGGCGCGGCCGAAGTCTATGCGGTGGTCGCCGGGGTTAATCCCAGCCGGGATGAGCCCGTGGTCGACATAGTCGACATGCCCTACCTCGACTATGACAACACCGACTACACCCCCAACCAGATCCTGGTGTACTGGGATCGCTACCGCTGGGGTGCCGTCGACATCGTCATGATGGAGCAGGACGACAACGTCAACTACAAGGAGCTGAGTGGCCTGTTCATCGATGCCCTCAAGCTCGCCTTTACCGCCGGCGGCGTGCCGGAGGCCCTGCCCTTCCTGGATCTCGGCGGCCGTATCGTCAAGGCGCTGCCCGACTCCTGGATGACCAACAACGATGACTATCTGGATACCTTCTACACCCTGGAGCAGGACCAGAGCTATCACCAGTACCCCGGCGCCGCCGGCAATGCGGTGATCGATCTCGAACCGAAAGAGATAGCCCCAACCCGGCCTTGACAAGCCGCTATGACAAAAAAGCCAATGAGCAACTCATTGGCTTTTTTTGTGCCTGCGGCAACCTGTGTCAAGCAGGGTCCTTCGGTCTGACCCCCAGGGTATGGCAGATGGCGTAGGTCAGCTCGGAGCGGTTCAGGGTATAGAAGTGGAAATCTTTCACCCCCTCCTGACTCAGCACGCGAACCTGATCGATGGCAATGCTGGCACCCACCAAGTTGCGGGTCATCTGATCGTTGTCCAGCCCCTCGAAACGCTGATGCATCCAGCGCGGGATCTTCACGTTGGTAAAACCGGCGAACTTGGCCAGGGTCTGGTAGTTGGAGACCGGCAGTATCCCCGGCACGATCTCGGCATCTATGCCGATGGCGGCGCAGCGATCCCGAAAGCGCAGGTAGGTCTCCACATCGAAGAAGAACTGGGTGATGGCGCGGTTGGCTCCGGCATCAATCTTGCGCTTGAGGTTGAGCAGGTCGGACTGCGCACTCCTGGCCTCGGGATGACCTTCCGGATAGGCGGCGACCGAAATATCGAAGTCAGCTTCAGACTTGAGCAGGGCCACCAGATCGGTGGCATACATGTCCGGCTTGTCGAGTCCGGGCGGCAAGTCGCCGCGCAGGGCCACGATATGGCGGATGCCGCTGTTCCAGTAATCGCGGGCTATGGTGCGCAGCTCGTCGCGACTGGCATCGATACAGGTCAGGTGGGGCGCCGCGATCAGGCCGGTACGCTCCTTGATGTCCTTGATCACCTTGTGGGTGCGATCCCGGGTGCCGGAGTTGGCGCCATAAGTCACGGAGACGAACTTGGGTTCCAGCACTTTCAGCCGTTCGATAGACTGCCAGAGGGTGTTTTCCATCCCTTCACTGTTGGGTGGAAAAAACTCGAAACTAACCCCTATGTCACCGCTTAAATCGGCCAAACTCTGGTTGAGTGCCTCAACCTGACGTGCACTGTGAAATCCCATCTGCTCTCTCCCTGTCCCGCAACCCATTCCTCTACGTCAAAACAGATGTTTGGACGTCTAAACGTCTTTCTATCTTTATGAGAAAACGGATCAAAGTCAACACTGATTTACGGATCGAGGCGAGAGGCTGGCGTTTATTTCACAATTAACCTGAAGTAACGATTGGCACCCCATCCCAAAATCCGCAGAGTCGCGTTATGATGAACCCGGATCGTCTTGGACGTTCTGAATCTGCGTGTGATTGTTTGGCCGGAGGCTTCTCCGGCCCCTTTTTCAACCTATTCCCCTCCCTGCCGATAACCAATTGAGCCATTCGCAGGAGCCTCATCATGGATACCCACCCCGGCTTTGCCACAGACTTGCTGTTCGATCGCTATCAGGGCAACGTGGTAGATCATGAGCAATTCTGGGCCGTGCGCACCCCTGATGCCCCCGACTACTATTTTGGCAACTACCTGCTGCTCCCCACCCCGCCCAGCGATCGTGACAAGGGCTGGCTCGAGGCCAGCTTCGACAAGCTGATCGGGCAGGATCCCAGGGTACAACACCGCACCTTCCAATGGCCGCTGGCCGCAGGCCAGAACAGCCGGGTCGCCGGCTTCGTGGCAGCAGGCTATCAATACATGGAGTGCGTGGTGCTGGCGCTGGATGCGCTCAGCTGGCATCAACCGGCAGCTGGCGATCCGGCAATGGATGCCCGCCCCTTCGAGTCCGCCAACTGGGATGAGTGGCTGACGTTTGAGCTCAATGAGCGCGACCCGGGCCACTCGGTGGAGAATTATCTGCCCTATCTGCAGTCGCGCCGCCACCTGTACAAGGCCATGATCGCGGACGGGCTCGGGCAATGGTGGGGGATCTGGCGAGAGGGTCTGCTGGTCGCCAGCTGCGGCCTCTTCTTCACCGACACCATGGGCCGCTTTCAACTGGTGCGCACTCATCAGGATTGGCGCAACCGGGGACTGTGCCGCCAGTTGCTGAGCCAGGTTGCTCGTCAGGGGCTGGATCGCGTTGGCCAGCTCATCATAGTGGCCGACGAGCACTACCACGCCCAACGGGTCTATCGCTCCTTGGGCTTTGCCCCTGTGGCCCGCATCGGCAGCCTCTGCCGCTGGCCCCACGAGGCACAATAGCCCGGCTGCGGGCAGCAATGAAAACGGGAGGCTGATGCCTCCCGTTGTTTATGGTGTTGCCGGTTATTGCTGCGGCGTCTCCAGCTCGTTGGAGAGCGCCTGTTCCACCTCTGCCGACGGCACAGATAACGGGGCCGCAGCGGCAGACGCTGGCGCGGCGGGTGTCACTGATGGCACGGGCGCGGCAGGAGCCTCTGTCACAGCCGGCGTCGCCGCGGATGGTACGGCAACGGCGCCAGCCTCTGTGGTAGCGGGGGCTGCAGATACGGCGGTCGTGGTGGTCGCAGTCGCCGCTACATCGCATTGGCAATCCTGCCCCTTGGCCTTGTTGCTCTGATGAGCGGGATACCAGCCTTTCAGTCCCTGCTCCAGCCGGTCGGCGGCCGCCTTGGGCTCCATCTTGCCGAGCAGCACGGCCTGACTCACCTCGGCCAATTCGTCACCCAGTTTGGGCGTGCCACGGGAGAGGATCTGGGTCGCCACTCGTATGGTGGAGTCACACTGATCACGCCACTCCATCATCTCCTTCGCCGCCGGATTGGTGACATCGAAGAAGTGGTTGGAGAGGGAGAAGAACCCCGGCAGCGAGTTGGTATAGAGCTCGGCAAACTGCGGGGTAGTCAACCACTGCAGGAAGGCCATGGCAGCCTCCTTGTTCTTGCTGGCCGGGTTCAGCCCCATGCCGATGTCGGTGTGATCGGTAAAGAAGCAACCATCTCCCTGTTTCGCCACGGGCGGACGCATGACGCCAAAGTCGACCTTGCCGGTGAAGGGGGCAATTTCCCAGGAACCCGCCACATAGAAGGCGGCCTTGCCGGAGGTGAACAACTCATTGGTGGCGGCATAGTCCCGGCTTTCGCCCCCCTCACCCAGGTAGGGGCGCCAGCGGGCCAGCTCCTCAAATACCTTGACGTATTGCGGGTTGTCGAGCCGCTCCTGACCCCCGATCAGCGCCAGACGGCCGTCTTCCCCCTTCCAGTAGTTGGGACCTATGTTCTGAAAACCGAGTTCGGACGATACCCAGCTTTCGGAGCCACTCATGGCCAGCGGCACATAACGACCATCTGCCTTCACCTTGTCGAGCACGGCGAAGAAGGCATCGCGGGTTTCTGGCACAGTCAGACCCAACTCACTGAATATCTTCTTGTTATAGAAAAAGCCGTGAATGACCGAGGCCATGGGCACGCAGAAGGTCTGGGCACCGGAATCGGTCTGCCAGGGCGACTGGGCAAAACTCGGGAAGTTTTCCATCCCCGACATCTCGGTCAGCTCCGCCAGATGACCGGCCTTGAACAGAGCCAAAGAGTCATCGAACGGGCGACAGGTGATGAGATCCCCCGCCTTGCCATCCTTCAGGCTGGCCCACAGGGTCGGCATGTAGTCGACGTTCTGCACACCGTTGAATTTCACCTGGATACCCGGGTGGGCCGCCTCGAAGGCGGGAATGATCTTCTGTTCCCACAGGGCCTTGTCATCGATCCGCCAGCTCTCGATCACCAGCTCGCTGGCCATCAGCTGACCACATAACAGGAGACTCAGGGCCCCAATCCACTTTTTAGACATAAGCCCTCCTAAACCTTGAAATGTGCGATCAATTGCTGCTGCTTGGCGACCAGATCCGCCAGCACTTCACTGCTGCTGGCCGACTCTCTCGCCTCCCGCTCAGTCTCGTAGGCCACGTCGGCAATGCCGGCAATATGGCGGGCGACGCCCTGACTGACCGAGATCTGCTCCTGAGCGGCATGGGCAACCTGATCCGCCATCGACTTGATGGAAGTCATCCGCTCAGCAATGGACTGCAATGCCAGATCCATCTCGCGGGTCTGTTCGACACAGCTGTGGGTCTGCTCCTGACTGCGACCCATCACCTCCACCACCTGCTTGCTCGAGTTTTGCAGGTTCTCGATCATCGCCTGGATCTCTTCGGTCGAGGTCTGGGTACGGTTGGCGAGCGCTCGCACCTCATCAGCCACTACGGCAAAACCGCGACCAGCATCGCCGGCACGGGCCGCTTCGATGGCCGCATTCAGGGCCAGCAAATTGGTCTGCTCGGCGATGCTGCGGATCACGTCAAGAATGCTGCCGATATTGTTGCTGAACTCGCCCAGCTTGTAGGTAATGCCGACGGCCTCTTCCATGGCGCCAGCCAGCTGCTCCGTGATGCGCCGTGTGGTGGCCACTTTCTGACGGCCACTTCTCGCCTCATCATCAGCCAGATCCACTTCCCTCTTGGTACCATCGGTGGAGCGGGCCACCTCGGTGGCGCTCACCTCCAGCTCGGTGATGGCGGCGGCGACCTGATCGGTCTGGCTCTTCTGATCCTGCACCCGGGACATGGCACGCTCGCTGATCTCGGCGGCGCGGCTCGCCTCATCTACCAGATGACGGGAGCCGGCGTTGATCTGGGAGAGCAGTTCCCCCGTCTTGCCCGCCAGGGTGTCGATGGAACGGGAGAGGGTGCCGAACTCACAACTGCTCTGATAGTTGATACGGCGGGTCATGTCCCCGGCCGCCATGTAATTCAACTCTTTGTTGATCATCTGTAGCGGCCGCTGAATGCTGCGCGCCGTGGTGTAGCCAATGATGAGCGCCGCCCCGGCCGAGATGGCGGCAACGATCAGGATCCAGAAGCTGGCACTGCTGACCGCATCATCCGCCGTGGTCCGGCTCTGGCTGGCGATGGTACCGGCCGACTGGCCCATCTCGTCGAGCAGGCTCAGGCTGTTGACCAGGCTGGCATCGAGCTGCTGATTCAAGGTTTGCAGCGATGCCGCCAGTTGCTGGGCATTGCGCATGGTGGTAAGCAAGCCCTGCTGGCCGAGCGCCAGCTCCTGCATGCGATCCAGGTTGGAGACGAAACGCTGCTTCACATCGTCAGGGACCAACACCCGATCGAGACGCTTGCGGGCCATCTCGATATCCTTGCTGAGCACCTTTTCCAGCTCATTGAGGTCGGTTTTGGCATCGGCCCGGCGAATGTTTTTCAGATCCCGCGCTATACCCGAGGTGATGAGCTCGGCCTTGTTGCGCATTGAGCGCTTGCTGGCGGTCTGCTGCAGCAACAGATCGGCCGCCCATTGGTAGGTGTCTTCCAGCCGGATGAAGGCGATCTCCAGCTTGTGGCGTTGATCGAGGGCGTTGACCCATTGGCTGTGCTGGGAGAGCACCTGCTCCGCCAGTCCATAAAACTGTTTGGTGGCGCCATCCACCTGCTGGAAGCGACCATTGGCCTCCGCCACGCCGGTTAACTTGTCCATCTCCTGGCTCAGCTGGCTGAAACGGGCTTGCTGCTCCTTGAACTGGCTGGCGAGTTGCGGCAGCTGGCTGGCCTCCTCACTGGTCCGATAGACCAGCACCCAGCGGTTGCTGTCTTGCAGGGCGCCTTTCAGGCCCGCCACCGCAATCACCAGCGGCGTCGCCCGGTCTGAGACCTGCGACAGGCCGTCGTTGATACCCCTGATCTTCAGGGTGCTGATCACCCCAAGCAGGATCAACAGCAGCAGCATCAACACAAATCCGGCGATGATCCGCTGCACAATAGATAAACCCATGGAGACATCCTCACTCATTGGGGGAAGGTAACGTGAACATAGACACTATCGGCACAAGCGGCGAATTATAGAGGGGAGGGTGATGTTATTTTATTGATCTATATGGGGTTGGATCACAATTGGCGGGATCTGGCACAGGCATAAAAGGGCCCGAACAGTGCCGGGCCAAAGAGACGTACTTAGCTGTAACGGCCGTGAGGAGGCCAACCCAGTGCCTTGTCAGAAGCGATAGCCGACACCGAACATGAAGGCCATGGGATCGATGGAGGTCTTGATGGTGCCCACGGCTGTGTGCACATCGGTGTCGATATCCATGATCCAGGCGGAAGCGTTGACGAACCAGCGATCATTGATCGCCATGTCCAGGCCGACCTGGCCGGCCAGACCCCAGGAAGAGTCCACGCTGACATCTGTGCCTTCCAGTGCGCCACGGCCCTGCTCATCAAAGAAGGTGGTGTAGTTCACACCGGCACCAATGTAGGGGCGAACCTTGCTCTTGGCATCACCGAAATAGTACTGCGCCATCAGGGTCGGCGGCAGATGCTTGACCTTGGCGACCTCACCCAGACCTGCGGTCGAGACGGAGTGGGAGAAAGGCGTAGCGGCCAGCAACTCGACACCCCAGTTATCGGTGATCAGATAAGAGAGGGTCAGACCCAGCTGCATGTTGCTGTCAATTTCCAGCTCACCGGTACCCAGCACATCGTCACTGCTCGTTTGAGGGGAGACAAATGCCAGGCCACCGCGGACCAGAATATCGCCGGCCTGGTGGGCCATGGCGACGGGAGAGGCAAGGGCGGCTGCGATCATCAGCGGAAGGATCTTTTTCATCACATTTTTCCTTTTAGTTTTCGTTCTATGTTGCAAGCCTGAAAACTATAAAGGGATGTGAATGCACAGTTATTGATTTAGCTCAAACGTTACCAAGAAATAGATAGATATGTACAGCAGCTTTCAGCTCTACCTGAAAACCGCAAAAACAAACCAAAAGCGCTTATATAACAATTAACTAGATAATATAAAGCTGATATGAAACCCACTAAGAAACAATTGAAATATACCTTATTGCGGATTTAAACGGCGAGAAATGGTTGTTTCACCCTGGCAACAAGCGTATTTTTGGCGACCAATGTAGCGCAGCTGTAAGCGAAAGTTTATGAAAGAACAAACGAGACGGGAAAAGATCATCGCCATTCTGGCGGCCATATGGGGCATAGGATCCTTTCTGTTTATTTTATTGGGATTCATTCTCGGCATGGCGCTATTAATGCTGACACGTTAAACCAGCTGGCCGACGTGGGATGTCTGGCACGACAGCCACTCTCCCGCCACTATCTGTTCCGGGCTCAGCGCCCATTGCTCCCGGGCCAGCTCCCCACTGTAGCCCCGCCAGCGATCCCGCCCCTCCTGCTTGGCCCTGTATAACGCCATATCCGCCAGTTTGAAGCTGAGATTCCAGAACGAATCCTCCAGTTCCCGGTGCAGGGGATAGCTGCAATATCCCAGCGACGCCGTCATCTTGAGCGGCACCTCCTCACGCCCGAACCTGTACTCGGCAATCTTGCGGCGCAAGCGCTCGACCCGACTGGCAACCTGTGTCGCCTCCTCGCACGTGATTAGCAGCAGGAACTCCTCCCCACCCAGCCGGATCAGTGGCTCCTCCTCACCGAGGGCGGCGCGCAGCAGCTCAGCAAGCTGGCACAGCACCAGATCGCCGATATCGTGCCCGAAACGATCGTTGACCTGCTTGAAGTGATCCAGATCCAGGATCACCATCATCCTGGCGGCGGTGATGTTATCCCGGCTCAGCAGCCACTCGTCGAGGTAGCGCCGGTTGAAGGCATGGGTCAGTGGATCCGTGTAGGCGGCAGTCTCCATCTTGGAAGAGTGCGCCTGCAGGGCACTGTGGTGCAGGCTGATCTTGGCCGCCATCTCCCGGAACTTGCGGCTGAGCAGAGCCATCTCCTGGCTGCTGTCGATGATCGGCAGCACGCTCACGTCCTGTTTCTCGCCAAATTTCTGCAGCGCCTTCACCAGCTCGCTGACCGGCCCCAGTACTATGGCCCGCAACCGCGCCAGCGCCATCAAGATGCAGGCCAGGCTGATCAGCAGCATGCCGACAAAAGTCCAGATAGCTCCCTCCATCGCCCCCTGCAACACATCACGATCATCTTCCACTATCAAGGTCAGCACGGGGTCGCCATTGCTGTCGAGCAGCAGCCCCTCCCCCCTGACCCGCTGCAGTCCCAGATCCACCAGGCGATAGCTCATTTGTGGCTTGAGTGGCTTGAAGGAGAGGAAGTTATCGGAAGGCTTCGGCTGGGAGAGGGTCAAAGAGAGGGCGGTGCGCTCGGCCAGATCATGCAGATAGCGAGCATCCAGCCAGCGAGTCACCAGTAGATAGCCATTGGGTGTGGCCTTTCCCAGGGTGTTGGTCACCGGCTGAAGCGAGTAGATGAGGGGCCCCCACTGGGATCCCCTCACCCCGCTCAGGCTGCGCATCCCCTCCTGACGGGATTCACGCAGCAACTGCAGCTTGAGGTCATCCAGGAAGAAGGGAAGCAAGGTCGTGTCCGTGCCTGGCGTCTCGGGCAGCAGGGTCCGGGTCCAGATCTCGGCTCCCTGCAGATCCATATAGCTCAATACGTTGAGTTCGAAATCCCGCATCGGGGTATCGACCAGCAAATTGGAACGAATATAGGCCTGATTGGGGTGGGCCAGAAAGCGATAGCTCTCATCCCAGATGCCCCAATCCCGGGTGAAGGCATTGATGGCACTGATATCACTCTGCACCGCCTTGATCACCCGCTGCAGGTGATCCTTCATTCGCCGCTCTTCGACACGCTGCGCCGCCGGCACCTGAGCCAGGGCGATCACGATGAGCAACATCAGGATGGCTCCGGCCCAGACGGGAAACATGGAGTAGGCCAGCAAATGATCGATGGAGCGGGAAGGTTGAGCCATGAACGCCAATATCCTTTGGACGGCAAACAAGGGAGCGAAAACTGTCTTGCACCAAGTATGGAGTATCCGCCTCCTGGGGTGGCAACTGAATCACTTCCATAAAAAACAAGGGGCCAGGGGCCCCTTGTGTCATTGCTGCAGCGATTATCTTACCAACAGCGGGGCCAAGAAGCGCGCCGTATGAGAATCCTCACAGCGGCTGATCTGCTCCGGCGTGCCGGTCACCAGGATACGGCCGCCACCGGCACCGCCCTCAGGCCCCAGGTCGACGATCCAGTCGGCAGTTTTGATGACGTCTAGGTTGTGCTCGATGATGACTATGGTGTTGCCCCGATCCCGCAGCTGGTGCAGCACCTTGAGCAGCTGCTGTATGTCGTGGAAGTGCAGGCCTGTGGTCGGCTCATCCAGGATATAGAGGGTCTGGCCCGTGTCGCGCTTGGAGAGCTCCCGCGCCAGCTTGACCCGCTGCGCCTCGCCGCCCGAAAGGGTGGTGGCCGACTGGCCGAGCCGGATGTAGGAGAGGCCCACATCCATCAGGGTTTGCAGCTTGCGCGCCACCGCCGGCACAGGATCGAAGAAGGCTCTGGCATCTTCCACCGTCATGTCGAGGATCTCGTGGATGTTCTTGCCCTTGTACTTCACCTCCAGGGTCTCGCGGTTGTAGCGCTTGCCCTTGCAGACGTCGCACGGCACATAGACATCTGGCAGGAAGTGCATCTCCACCTTGATGACGCCATCCCCCTGACACGCCTCGCAGCGCCCCCCCTTGACGTTGAAGGAGAAACGACCCGGCTGGTAACCCCGGGAGCGCGCCTCCTGGGTGCCGGAGAGCAGCTCGCGGATCGGAGTGAACAGACCGGTATAAGTGGCTGGGTTGGAGCGCGGAGTACGGCCGATGGGGCTCTGGTCTATGTCCACCACCTTGTCCAGATGTTCCAGTCCCTCGACGCTGCGATAGGGCGCCGGGGTCGACTCTGTCGCCTTGTTCAGTTCACGGTGGGCAATGCGGAACAGGGTGTCATTGATCAGGGTTGACTTGCCGGAGCCGGAGACGCCGGTGACGCAGGTCATCACCCCTATAGGCAGATCCAGATTGACGTTGCGCAGGTTGTTGCCGCTCGCCCCCTTTAGTTTCAACCACTTGTCTGTGAGCGGAGTACGCACTTCAGGAATGGCGATCTGCTTGCGGCCGGAGAGGTAGTCACCGGTCAGGGAAGCAGGATTGTCGATGATCTGCTGGGGCGTCCCCTGGGCCACTATGTTGCCGCCGTGTACCCCGGCGCCCGGGCCTATGTCGAGCACGTGGTCGGCGAGGCGAATGGCATCCTCGTCGTGCTCCACCACTATCACAGTATTGCCGAGGTCGCGCAGGTGGGTGAGGGTCTTGAGCAACCGCTCGTTGTCGCGCTGGTGCAGGCCTATGCTGGGCTCATCCAGTACATACATGACACCCACCAGACCGGCGCCTATCTGGCTCGCGAGCCGTATCCGCTGGGCTTCCCCGCCGGAGAGGGTCTCGGCGCTGCGCGACAGGCTCAGGTAGTTGAGGCCGACGTTAACCAGGAAGCCGAGCCGCTCGATGATCTCTTTGAGGATCTTCTCGGCGATCTGGGCACGCTGGCCGGTCAGGCTCAGCCCCTCGAAGAAGGCGAGCGCATCACCGATGGACTGTTCCGCGATGGCGGGCAGGTTGCGATTGTCCACAAACACGTGGCGCGCCTCTTCCCGCAACCGGCTACCACCGCAGCTGGCGCAGGATTTGTTGGCTATGTACTTGGAGAGCTCTTCGCGCACCGAGTTGGACTCTGTCTCGCGGTAGCGTCGCTCCATGTTGTGCAGGATCCCCTCGAACGGGTGCTTGCGCACCACCACATCGCCGCGATCATTCATATAGCGGAACTCGACCTCGGTACGCCCCGAGCCGCGCAGTATCACCTCCTGGGTCTTGAGAGGCAGATCCTCCCACGCCGCCTCCAGATCGAACTGGTAGTGATCGGAGAGGGACTTGAGCATCTGGAAATAGTAGAAGCTGCGTTTGTCCCAGCCACGGATGGCACCGTTGGCCAGGCTGATGGCCGGATCGCCGATCACCTTGGCCGGATCGAAATATTGCTGCACGCCCAGGCCGTCACAAGTGGGGCAGGCACCGGCCGGGTTGTTGAACGAGAAGATGCGCGGCTCCAGCTCCGACATGGAGTAGCCGCACTCGGGGCAGGCGAAGTTGGCGGAGAAGGTCATGGGGGCAACCCCCTCCTCCCCATCCATGGGCACCACCAATACGATGCCGCCGGAGAGGGTCAGCGCCGTCTCGAACGATTCGGCCAGGCGCAGCGCCAGGTCATCGCGCACCTTAAACCTGTCCACCACCACCTCGATGGTGTGCTTCTTGTGCAGCTCCAGGGTGGGGGGATCGGAGAGATCGCACACCTCGCCATCGATACGGGCACGGATATAACCCTGCGCCGCCAGGTTTTCCAGCAGCTTGCTGTGCTCCCCCTTGCGATCCCGCACCACCGGGGCCAGCAGCATCAGCTTGCTGCCCTCGGGCTGGGCCAGCACCTGATCCACCATCTGACTGATGGTCTGGGCGGCGAGCGGAATGGCGTGGGTCGGGCAACGGGGTTCACCTACCCGCGCAAACAGCAGGCGCAGATAGTCATAGATTTCGGTAATGGTGCCGACGGTCGAGCGCGGGTTATGGGAGGTGGACTTCTGCTCGATGGAAATGGCAGGGGAGAGCCCCTCGATATGATCCACATCCGGCTTCTCCATCAGGGAGAGGAACTGGCGGGCATAGGCGGAGAGCGACTCCACATAGCGGCGCTGCCCCTCGGCATAGAGGGTATCGAACGCCAGGGAAGACTTGCCGGAACCGGAGAGACCAGTGACCACGATCAGCTTGTCGCGGGGCAGGATCAGATTGATGTTCTTGAGATTGTGGGTGCGGGCACCCCGAATCACGATTTTTTCCATCTTTTGCACGCTCGATACACAAACCAGAGCGAATCAGTATGGCATAGAGACTACTGGATGAATAGACAGGTTTTATCCATCATCCCCATCGATTTCAGAGATACTCCTTGGCCCAGCTCACCGCCTGCAACCGGTTCTTTACGTTCAACTTCTTGAACACGTTGTAGAGGTGGGACTTGATGGTGTGCTCGCTCACGAACAGGCTGTCGGCAATCTCGGTATTGGAGGCCCCCGTCATCAGATAACGGATGATCTCCTGCTCACGCACGGTCAGCAGCGTCTGGTTGCGCAGGTGATGCTCCCCTCCCTTGCGGTAGTAGTTGACCAGATCGCACAGCAGGTGGCGCGGGATCCAGTACTCCCCCTGCAGCACCTTGCGAATGCCGAGCACCAGCCGATCCAGCGGATCTTGACGGAAGAAGAGTCCGCTGGTGTGGGGCCACATCAGCAGCAACTCCCGATTCGTACTGGTCGGGGCATTGAGCAACACAGTGTTGGCCTCACCGAAGCGGCTGGAAATCTCCTGTGGCCAACCCGACTGCTGGCTCGACTTGAGATAATCCAGATCGACCAGAAACAAGGGATGCGATTCGAGTTCGTCCTGCTGCGGCAGGGTTTCCAGTATGCTCACCAGCAGTATGGGGAGTGCCAGCTGCTCGGTCAGGTAGCTCTGAAAACTGACCGCCTGCACATTATTTTCGGTAACCAGTACGATGGAATATGGGGTGGTCATGAAGAGCACGTCCTTGAACATTCAGGCCATGGTTTTTTTGGCAGCAGAGAGTACCAAGCCCCTCGATCGGCGCAGCATTAAAAAAGTATTAGACACAAGTGTGCCTCCTTTGAAACTCACCAATTTCCCAAGCAATACAAATAACTAGCCTCCCCCCCCCATTTGGGTGGAATACTGGCGCCACGCCTGACAAAGGGTGTCACATCGCGGCAAACCCGCATTCCCGCGGCAATCGCACCATGGGCACTGATACCCTGCCGTCCCTGCTCGCTTGCTGGTCAAGGTCTGCCTCGTGTAAGTTAACCCTCCGGTCTATGCCCTGGGTGAAGGCTGAACAGGCAGGAAGATGTGCGCTCGTTCGCGCCAACTGTTACTATTGCGGGCAAAATCTGAAAGCGGGGCTTTGGCCAGCAGGCCGACTGAACCGGGTGCAGTCATCACTTGAGTGACGGTATCGTCCAGCGATGCTGCCTATCTGACAGAAAACAAACGATATGTTGAATTGGTCCAGGCATATGGCCTGGCCGGTATATAAAGGGTGGAAGAGAGATTATGGCCAGTCGAGGCATCAATAAAGTCATTCTGATCGGTAACCTGGGACAAGACCCGGAAGTGCGCTACATGCCGAGTGGCGGTGCCGTGACCAACATCACCCTGGCCACCTCTGAAACCTGGCGCGACAAGCAGACCGGCGAGCAGAAAGAGCGTACCGAGTGGCACCGCGTGGTGTTCATGGGCAAACTGGCCGAAGTGGCCGGCGAGTACCTGAAGAAGGGCTCCCAGGTCTATGTCGAAGGGAAACTGCAGACCCGCAAGTGGCAGGATCAGAGCGGCCAGGAGCGCTACACCACTGAAGTGCTGGTAGACAGCTTCAGCGGCGTGATGCAGATGCTGGGTGGCCGTCCGCAAGGTGGCGCCGGTCAGAGCATGGGCGGTCAGCCCCAAGGCAACTGGGGTCAGCCACAACAAGGCATGCCTGCCCAGCAGCCAATGAACCAGGCTCGTCCTGCCGCCGCGCCGCAGCAGAACATGCAGCCACCGCAAGCGCAAGGTGGATACGGCCGTCCGGCTCAGCAGCCACAGTCTGCACCGCCGGTATACAACGAGCCGCCGATGGATTTTGACGACGACATCCCGTTCTAGGGCCGGATTTTTTAAAATGTAAAGCACTTTGTAAAGCAAAATGCCTAAAAACCCCGATATTTCGGGGTTTTTTCATTTCTAAACATGTAAAGATTGCTCATTCTGAAAGCTCGGAGTATACATTAGGAATAGGTGTCTAAAAGTGTAAAGGAATGATGCAGTGAAGCTCAGAACCGTCAACATGAAGCAGTACAATGAACGTAAGTATCTAATCGTTGATGAGAGAGGACTCCCCATCCCAAGGCTATGTGAGTTCACACTGACACACCTGTATGGTGCGGAAAAAACACAGGAGAATAATGCAAACCACCTAATCCATATCGAACGATGGGCAGCAATGCTAAAAGTAGATCTAGCGGAAATTGTTGCTGACACAGGGTTTGCTGATACGGGCTTATACCAGAGTTTTCTCAAACACCTTGAGCATCACTCATACGATATCAACGGAGCAAGACCCCTCCGGCCAGATATTGTTAGTCCTGATTATTTCAATCAACGCCTTGACCTAGTATTGGTTTACTTTCAATTTTTAGCCGATAAAGCAATTTCCAAGCGCCGTAATACAGATCCTCTATTCCATCAAATACCCAAGATGATGGAAAAACTTCAAGTAAAACTAGCCAAGCTGAGAAGACCAAAGACAGATCCAGGCCGCGCCCTTGGTTTGTCATTAGTCCAACAAGCAACACTGTATGATGTCATGGAAATGCCAAGTTTGCTTGGCTGGAATAAATCTACTCAGTTACGTAACAAGCTAATTCTTAGATTACTTTTAGAAACAGGAATTAGGAAAGGTGAACTGCTATCACTTACAACATCAAACTGCCATACGAGCAAGCTGGTACATGGAGTTTACCCATTTATCCTGACACAACAGAATGTCGAGCATAACGATCCTCGTGGTAGATCACCTCGCGAAAAAACAGTTGGCCGGATCATACCTATTTCATTTCCCCTAGCATCACTGATTGATGAATATAAACAGGCCAGAAAATCTCTTGGCGACTCAGCTATGAAGAGCCCTTATCTACTCTTAGCGACAACCAAACCACATAATCCGCTATCAATAGCAGCACTGGATGATGTTTTCTCAAGTATTAAGAATAAGATTTTAGAGTTGTCAGATATCCACCCGCATAAATTAAGACATACCCTCTTTGAAAATCTTGACAGAATGCTCACCAAAATGGGAATTGATGCAGCTCAACAGAAAAAGCTAAAAAATAATGTTGGGGGGTGGACGTATAACTCAGATAGTAGTCTAATATATGAAACTGGTTCAATAATGGAACAATGCAACTTAGTTCTAAACCAACTTCATGCTGAAATGGAATCACATAGAAAACTATCATAATATGATTGCCGAGGTGCTGGCTATGCCGACAAAAAAATTAGATAAAACGATATTATGTTGGTACAAATAGACCAGCATCAACAATTTGCTTATGACCCATATCCTGTAAGTCAGTCAGGCCAATATCTGGATTTAACACAAACTAAAGTGGTTCTGGAACCGGAGAGGGAGACCCTATTCTTTGACAAAATATCTCACCAACTAAGAGAGCATGCCCGTGCATGGATTTCTTATGCATGTCATATCTACTCTAACTATGCTCTTTTCTCACATCAACATTGCTGGCGCTTACTAAACATCCCTGACGATATTGCAGCAGAAGACATTGCTGAAAAAATACAAGAAATCTACAGAGAGCTTATGAACTCTGAACGCAGTGTTAGCACTAAATCTATTTTAAGAATGATGTATAAATGGTGTGTTGAAGAAGGCCTCCCACACTTTGATGAAGACTTTTATGATTACTACCTAGCCAGTATAAAGTTTGGTACAGATGAAGGTAAAGGTCTTGATGTCATTATGGAAATCCCTGACCGTGGCCCGCTCACGATCAAGGAAGAGCGAATTTTCATCTCCACATTAAACTCCATTTCTCCAGAAACACTAACCACGCATGCATTACAGGGATTGGTGTCACTGAAATGCGCCCAGGTTCTTGGCATGAGAAATATCCAAGTGATGAGGCTGAAGTTCTCTGACTTACAGCTCTCAGACAACGGTGTATACACACTAAAAGTTTTGAGAGCAAAACAAAGAGGGCAGGCCAATAATAATGTATATAAAATTCGCCCCATAACAAAAACACTTGCAAAACTACTTTCATTAATGAGAGCTCGTTACGAAGATATACTAGGTACAAAAATTACTGATGATTGGCCTGTTATCTCAGATTATTATAGTGTTAGAGATGAATTAGTTAAGCAGCAAGTAAAGATATTCAAGATGACATACATCACCAATCTGTTCAGAATGGCTGTTGGATTGGACTTCAAGGTAACCAACCGTAGACTTCGTAAAACCTTCTGCTCGCGGTTAATCGCCAAAGGCACTCCTATGTCTGTTGTTGCTGAACTAATGGATCATAGTGATTTACAACAACTAGAAGTTTATTATAGACAATCGCATACTGTTGCCAAAAAACTAGATGATGTACTGCGAAGTGAGGCCATGGATATACTCGATGCATTTGCAGGTAAAGTTGTCACGCCTGATAATGCCTCTAAGCGAGGACAAGGTATTTTCGCGCCATCGAAAAATCTAAATCTTGTTCAAATTGGTAGCTGCGGTAGCGCTACCCCATGCTCTCTGCAACCCCCGCTTTCTTGTTACAACTGCTCTTCTCTAGAAGCCTTTGAAGACGTTGACCATAAGGCAGTTGTAGATACGATGGTAGAGGAAGTAAAAACAGCATTTGGTGATGCTCACGCCATAAATATTCTTCAACATAAAAACTTTTTAGCTGCTCGCAAGTTTGCTGACATGTTTGACAGGGGTGAACTATGAATACCAGCCTACAATTATTACCATCAATTGGTGTAGATGCTGATAGCAATCTGGCTCAATTAGTTCACTTTTACAAAAAAAACACTCCCTTTGCAACATTAGAAGGTTGGGAATGGGATGCCTTTAGCTGGGATGCTAAGGGTATTTGTAAGACTCAAGCTAGAAAATCTGGAAATAATATATCAGTCAATTTTAGTCGAGATAACAATCTAGGTAAAAAAGTTAAGTCATCACGTGATGCCATGAAGGCATTTCACAATCTAGATTTATCTGACATAGCTAAATGTCATATTTCAGCCTTGCAAATTGAGAAGTCAAAAGATGTAGGAACACTCAATTTCTATATTGTTGCATATCGGTATTTAGATAATGCGATGCTAAAAAGAAATATTACAGCAAGCACTCTGACTACTTATGACTTCAAAGTCGCAGAGGCGGAAGCACACGATAAACTAGAAAGTTCTACCTTTTACCGTATTGGTCAGAGACTTGAATCTATTGCGAAATTCATTAACCAAAAGCGGCTCTCCATCCAAAAGATTGGATTCAAAAAGTCATCTAAACGCGGAGACACCCATACCGCCAGTGATACAAGAATCGATTTTGAGTCCACTACCAAACGGCATGAGAAGTTGCCTACCCACGAAAGCCTCATCGCAGTAGCAACTCTTTCTAACTCGAATCTAGAAGGTGATGATGCACTGTTTCAGGCTATGGTAGAAATCATGTTTGCAACGGGTCTGCGATTTGATGAGGTGATCTGCCTGGATGTCGACTGCTTACAGGTTAGGGAGGTTGAGGAGCAAAACGTCTTCACAGGTGAAATCGACATATTATCCATTAATGAGATCCGCTACCGAGCCAAAAAGGGGGCTGGATATCAAACCAAACCAATAACCGAAAGCCTGTTACCAATTCTAAAGAAAGGTCTGACTAGCGCCCTTGAAATATTAGCACCTGTACGTGACACGATTAAATGCGTTGCTAATGGGAAATACGACTTCTTCCCAATTATCACTGAAGATTGTGAGTTGTTTGTCACTGATATTTGGGAAAGATTAAACTGGTCATCACGTCCAAATCTCACATCCTACCTAAAGAAAAGAAATATCAACCTGACGAATAAACGGAATCCAAACACAGGTAAAATTGCGGTCGCATTCCACCCATCAGACTTAAAGGGAAAGGCATTTTCATTAGCACAGGAGTCTATCGTTCAGTTATGGAAACAGATTTCAGAGTTAACTGTGGCTGATTCCCTAGATAAACTAATATTTGTTACCCAACATCAGCAACATCATTCTGAGAAGAGAGCTGAGCCCTGGGAATTCACAATGATAACGCATACTCAAATATCAGACTATATTGCTGGCCGTCCTGAATATGGTATAAAGAATGTATTTGAACGCAAAAACCTGTGCTATCAAGGTGAACAGATCCGGCTGACATCACATCAATTCCGTCACTTTCTAGACACTATGCTAGAGCTCTCAGATTCAGTAACCCCTATAGAGGTTGCTCGATACTTTGGGCGAAAGTATACTCTAGACAATGTAGCCTATGACCACACTAATCCAGCTAAAAGAGTCATGGATAACGCAGACATACTCTTTGCCGCCTCAAATATAACACCAGAGCAAGCAAAAGAGGCATCCGTGATCTTTACACTGGTTGACCGTGATGAGGTTCTTGAAACGATAGAAGACATTGGTACAACACTCATCACTGCAATTGGTTTATGCAAACATGACTATAGTGACTCTCCATGTGGAAAATACTATGCATGCGTCCGTGGATGCTCTGAGTATTATCGTATAAAAGGAAATCAGGAAGAGATCATCCATTTACAAAAACTTCAAGCTGAACAAGAAACTCGAATTCAACATGTTAAAGCAGCAGTTGACGCTGAATATCATGGTTCCAATAACTGGCTACGCTCTCATGAAGAACTATTAAATGGTTGTCGTATAGCCCTCGCCATTGAGCAGGATAATTCAATTTCAGATGGTGAATTAGTGCAAGTTTTCCCTAATGGTAATAATGGGTGCGTTGCAATATGAAAAAAGAACAGAAACAAATTACAGCGGCACTAGAACAAGACTTCTGCAAACTCATCGTAATCCTAGCTGCCCGCAGTGGGAAGAATAAAGTCACTTGGAAGGAACTAGAACAGGAGACAGGATTTACTCGGCAAGCATTGTCAAAAAAAGAAGCTATCGTTAAGGCTTATAAAGAAGCCAATCAAAGTAGCAACATATTAGAAGATATCGGCCGGCGTGCAGAAGAAACCCAATCAAAACTTGATAAAATAAAAGAAGAAAATATCAAGTTAAAAAAACTATTAGCTGACTATGATGAGACTTTTGTTCGCTGGTTCGCCAATGCTACAAGTAGAGGTATGTCCATTGAGGAGTTGGAAGCACCGCTCCCACACTCTATGAAGACAAAAGCCAGATTGAAAGATCTTAAAAAATGAATAAAGCATTCAGTATTAGCCATGAACTGGAAGATTTTGAACTTGATAAAATGCATGCCAAGGCGCGTGAAAATCTTGTTAAGGTGGCTAATTTGGTCGGGCCACTTGACCTTGCTGAATGGCAAAACTTCATAGAAAATGGCAGTTTAAATGCAACTGCCATAATAAAAGAGATTGGTATATCTCGCTCTAGCTATTACCAAAATAAGTACATTGTTGCGTACCTTAAAAGTAAGGCTCAATGGCTAGCTGAGCAGAATACCTTGCAGGAGCTTCCCTACCAGGCTAGGGATACTTCAAAAGCACCCGCAAAGCGATACAGCCCGCAAGAAAAGAGCATTCAAGAGAAAGATAAAATGATTCGCCAATTACAGCTACGGGTTGCAGAACTTGAATCTCATTTAGAAGGCTTAAAGCAAGAATATAAATCTCTTCAATCAAATTCACATCGAGAACAGCATCGTATGGAATTGCTAGAAATATTTAAGCGGGTGCCTAGATGAATGACTTCGAGCAAGAGAAGTTTTTTCGCATCACGAGACCACCATATTCATCCAGAAAAGGTCGCTCATTTCATGCTGTGCAGATAGATCCTGACACTCTACGTAATTGCAATTACAAGCGCAATTACATCATTCACATAATTGAAAATAACAGTGATCGCCTGTCACTAATATTAGCGAAGGGTGCATTGGTTAAATTAGCTGTCAAAAAGCAGTATAGTAGACGTGTAGAGCACGGAGGCATTCTCACTGTAATCACCCCTCAATACCTAGATCTAATTAGGCCATCAGGGGAGCAAATCGTAATCATGTTAGGCAGTCACGCCAGATTTAAAGGTGTTGGCCCAGTAAAAGCCCGTACATTATGGTCTACATTTGGTGAGTCCTTATTTGAAATCTTGGACAATGGTGATATTGTAAGCCTGCGTAAGATATTAAGTGAAAACACCGCAAAAAATACTATCGATGCATGGCGTAGCTATATAAATATTGATGCTATGCGTTTCTGCAATGCACATTTGGGATTATCAGTATCCACCTCATTTTTGGTATCAGATTATTATCAACAGGAAACCATAAGTAAGGTAAGCGAAGACCCTTACCGATTATTAGCATTTGGTGTTGATTTTAATGAATGTGATCGAATCTCACTGGCTCTAGGCTTTCAATTGGATGCTCCTATTCGGCTCGCAGCAGCAGCCGAGGAGGCGTTGTACTGTCACCTTTCTAGTGGGAGTACATTAGCAACACGATATGATCTAGACATATGGCTGAAACAGCTCTTACATATTCCCAATAATCCAGAAATAACAGAGCGCTATGTTAATCAAGCATTCGCACTCGCCACATCGTGTGAAAACATTCTTGAGGTCGGTGAGAATGAATTACAGAGTGCAGGTGCTTTCACTATGGAAGCATATGTTGCTCAGCGATTGGTGAACCTCATCACAACCCCAAGTAAATTATCTATCGATGAAAAAAGGATAAACTACTATATCAATAAATACGAAAGTAAACAGTACTTTAACTTAAGCTCTCTTCAAAAAGAAGCTATCTTTGGGGCTATAAAACATCGTTTTCTAATTATTAATGGTGGTGCAGGTGTAGGCAAAACTACATTATTAGATTCACTTTATTCGGTGTTTCGTGAGCTAGATATAAGACCAATACAAGTCGCACTTGCAGGCAAAGCAGCAAAAAGGATGGCAGAAGCAACAAATCAAGAGGCTCATACTATCGCAAGATTTATTAGAAACTTCAATGCTAATAGTTATGAAGGTAGACAACTTATTATTGTTGTCGATGAAAGCTCAATGGTGGACTTACCTAGTATGTACCGCCTATTGAGGTGTATTCCTAACTCTGCACATGTAATTATGTTAGGCGATATTGGGCAACTTCCACCTGTAGATTTCGGTCTTGTTTTCCATGAACTGGTGCCAATACACGACATTCCAAAAATCACACTAACAGAGGTTCGTCGGCAAGATAAACTCTCAAACATTCCTGCTATTTCAGCCTCTATCCGTAATGGTGTTCTTCCAACATTTAGCTACGATGATGTCGTCCATATTGATATCAATGGAGCCAATGCAATTCAAAAGAGAGCAGTCTCAATATATTTAGAAAAACCTGATGAAACACAAATAATTTGCGCTACAAACAAAATGGTTAATGATATAAATAAACGCTGCGTAGCATTGAATAACAGTAAACCATTAAAGGTATTTATAGAAGAAGCAAATCACTATTTAGATACTGAGTTTAAACTACATGACAAAGTAATGTGTTGCTCCAACCTTTATGCTCATGACCTGATGAATGGTTCCATAGGAACCATTTGCCAAGTTTACAACGTAATGAAAATTATAAATAATGATAACAACGATGAGCCTTTGTCTAGCTTTGGCAAGATTCTATGGGATGACGGCATAGAACGAGAGATCTCGTTGGATATAATCAATGCCCTTCGCCACGCTTATGCTATGACGATTCACAAGAGTCAGGGTTCACAGTTTAAGCAAGTCATCATTGTTCTGGATAAGGCCCCAAATATTGATCGAACAATGTGTTATACCGCGATTACACGAGCCGTAGAAAAGGTCTACTTGATCGGGCCTCTGAATATTCTGAGCCAAGCACTAACACATGAGTCAGCGAGCAAACGAAATGTTGATCTTGGACATAAGGTTAAAGCGTTGCTAATACAAGCAATGGCTGATTCTCCTTTTGCTGCTGATAGATAACCGCATGAAATTACTAGCCCTTTGATTCTCAGCCAAGTCTATCTATTCTGACCGTTCATCAAGAGGCACTTCTAAACGCCATCAGCCCCCTCAAAAGCCTCTCCACGGCCTCCAGCCTGCCCCGCAAATCGCGACTTTCTGCAACGGTATGGTTGATGGCCCTTTCAATCGCTAGATCCAATATGGAGAAGTCGGATCTTAACTCCTGGTACTCAGTGAGCATTGAATCACATTCCTGCAACGCTTGACGGTAGTGCTGTGCTCTCGCACTCAGCCCGCCCAAGACAGACTCATACGTTTCCGGCTCACGTTCCTTACCCGATTCCGTTACAAGCGCATCCGGCCCAATAAAGTCCTCTTTGAAATGCACTTCATCGAACTTGGGAGTCCTGATGAAATGAGAAAAGCGTCTCCCATCATCAACGTTCTTCCTTTTTAGAAGTCCCTGATTTACGAGCTTGATCAGATGCCGATAAATGAAGGTATAACGCCGCTTACGTATCTGCGATTCTGCTTCGTCACCAAAAATGGCATTTACAAATCCTATCGCAGTGAAGTCATCCATCTGCAATCGAATGAGTGCGGTGTAGAGCGCGGTTGGTAACCACACAGTCTGGGAGCTCATAAGTAATCCTTAGTCTCGAACGAAAACAATTAGTGGAAATCTAAACTCGATTGCGGATTATAATCCGTGGTTGTTAGCCAGACAACCAGAGATAGTGCTCGCCAGTGAGAGGCGAGACATGCAAGATCTAGCAAAAAAATTTGGTGATGCTGTACGTAATAGACGGCTTCAATTGGGCGTATCGCAAGATGCACTCGCATATGCGGCCGAAATTGATAGAAGCTACGTAGGACGAATTGAGCGTGGTGAGGTTAATATCACCCTGGAAAAGGCTTATCGTCTTGCCAGAGTAATGGGGTGTGACATTCGCGAGTTGCTGCCATAGATATATTTTCCAAATAATTATATCTTCACCCAGATAAAACTATATTTCCCTATAATTATTCACAGTGATGGTAATTAGCCTCATTGCCAGCTTTAGCATTTTCCTATTAGCTATTCCCCCCCCTGTAGCCTATCTATAGAAAGCGTCACAAACTGCCGTTTTCAGAAAATGCCTACATGGTCTCGATTGGCGCATTGATGATAAAGTGATCCTCTCACTACTCTTCATCGAGCCCTCTATACATGCAGAAACCAGACCTCAGAGACATCAGCCAACTTACCAAGGACGAGTTCAAGCGCATTCTAGGCCCTGTGGCTGGAAGCCTTGATGACGGGTCGAAGGTCATATTGGGGATGCAATCTGATGTGTTTGCTTGCTGCACTATCCAGGGAGATCAAATCTCGGTGAGGGGAACACCAAAGTTTGAGCAGGCCATCAAGTCAGCATATGCCCAGGCCAAGCCGACAATGTGGTTCGGTTCGGCAGAGAAAGAGCGCCCGAAGGCAGAAACCATTCCTCCTGCTCTCAAGCCAAAAACCGATACAACATCAGCCACAACCTATCGTGTACCTGTGCTCATCTACAAGTCGAAGCGTGAGCCAGGTAAGAACGTTGATGGCAGCCCCGCCGAAGATATGACCTACGGCAAAATGACGGCAGAGCAGATCAAGGCTATCCCCATGTTCGTAGGGAAGATGGGAGATGACGGCTTTATTGGTGATCTCGAAAAAACTGACCCCAAGGTGTTCTTTAGTAGCTTCCGCAACATGGCCACATTGTTTGCGACTGGCGACTTGAAGATGAACATTCTGGCCATGATCGCCAAGTTCGAGAAATCCGAGGGGGGTGAATATCGGAACCAAGCGTTGACGAGAGCAGCACGAGCTCACCCGACCACGATCAAGTTCTCAGATACCCTTATCAAGGAAGTAAAGGCAAAGCTGGCCGAACTTGATGGTGATGTGAACAAGCTTGTTCTGAGTGACTTGATGCAGCAATACAGCAAGACCTCCGGCTTTCGGTTACCCATCTTCAACTCTGCGGCGGATAAGATACAGGGCCTCACAATTGCGGTTAACGATGTCTGGGCAGGCAAGGCGGAAATCACGACATACGAAAAGTTTGGCGATTTCTACAAGGGCACGATCAAAGTAACGCTATATGACCACTTCGGTCTCGATTATCCTGACATTGGGCCTGACCCCACGACCGGAAGAGTCAAGTTCTACGGCCTGGCGTCCGGTTTCAGAAGCTGGTTTGTTCTTCAACACTACAAGCGCTTTGCCTACAAGCCATTTTTGACCGTTATTGAACTCAGCTATCCATTCCAAGGGGAACTAAAGTGAGCGCAGCAGTGAAGACAGAGAGAAAATGGGTATTTGTTTTGTTCATGCTCTATCACCTCTTGAATGCATCGATCCTGTTCATTCAGCCGGTCTATGACTGGTTTAACGATGAATACTCACTGACTGGCCTATATGTACTGCTCATGCCCTATCTCTGGGGTTTGATAACGATACTGGGTGCGATTTTGTTCTTGTCAGATCGCTCTTGGAAATACCTTGCAGGCAATCTACTCGGTGGTTCAATTCTTCTCTTTTGGTGGCTTAGACTGGCATCCCAATATTAGTGAGTGTCGTCAGGTATATGAATGAGCAGACCAGACGGCATCTGCTTGTGCGTGGCTTTATGCAGCGTAAGCTGCAAGCTCCATCCAAAACGGAAATGAATTCCCGCCTGGTCTATCTACTGGTTGCTGTAGCGCCACACAGCAGCAATAAATCCAGTTTTTCGTCAGCTCCGGTCTGAGATTTTCAGCCTGTATCTCCATCCTCATTACCAGCTCTGTTGGTCTGCTGCATGTGTTATATTCGGCTCAAACATTGAGCTGAATGATGGGCTGGGTCGGCTCATTATTGAGACCCTAGCACGTTGGATGAGGAAATAATGGAACCATTTTGGATTTGGCAACAAGCAGATTGGCCCCATTTTCGTTGGCAGGATAGCGAGGTATTGCCCAGATTACGGCATGCTCAACGCAGGCTGGGAATGCTAATAGGTAGTCATTCCAGATTGGGGAACTCCGACCAAACGTTGGATACGTTACTGGCTAACATCATCTCCTCATCCGCTATTGAGGGTGAGCGTCTCAATGCCCAATCCGTGCGTTCTTCCCTGGCTAGACGGTTAGGGGGATCACAAACTCAGTCCTATCCAGTATCAGAGCGCTCAGAGGGGCTCGCGGCCATGATGCTGGATGCCATCGACAACCATGAACAACCACTGACAATTGAACGACTTTACCAATGGCATCGTTGGCTGTTCCCCGCCAACGAATGGTCGGTGCAGCCAGTGAACGTAGGGCAGTTGCGAGGAGATGAGCCGATGCAGGTTGTCTCTGGGCGTGTTGATCGCCCCACCGTGCATTTTGAGGCACCGCCCAGAGCAACTCTGGACGATCAACTGGCCGAGTTCATCCCCTGGTTTAACCAGACTCAGCATGACCCCACGATGGATCCCCTCCTTCGTGCGGCAATCATCCATTTCTGGTTCGTGACCCTTCATCCCGTCGATGATGGCAATGGGCGGCTAGCACGGGCATTGACCGATCTCGCGCTGTCACAAGCTGACAGCCACGGTATCCGGCTGTATGCCATGTCCGTTGGTATTCTAGAACGGCGGGCAGACTACTATCGGGCATTGGGGTCAGCACAGAAGGGCTCGTTGGATATTACCTCCTGGATTTGTTGGTTCCTCGACACACTGGATTACGCCATAGAGCTGGCATTACAGAGTATTGCTCGTGACCTTGCCAAGGCATCTTTCTGGCAGCGGCACTGTCATGACGGTCTGAGTCCAGAGCAAACCAAGGTTATTAACCGTTTATTGGATGGCGGCCAACAGGGTTTTGAAAATGGCATCAACGCCAGCCAATATCAAAAAGTCGCCGGAGTCAGCAAGGCGACGGCTACACGCCATCTGGCCGAATTGGTGGGTAGGGGGTGCATTGAGAAATTACCTGGTGGCGGACGCAATACACGCTATCAGGTCTGCTTGCACACTGAGGTAGTTTGAAAAAGCATCGCCATGGGAGCGTTAATTTCGTTTGGTAGATGAGATCTGCGATTAACGTACCAATGACGCACTTTAGTTAAATGTTGACGCCATGATGCGTACCAGCTGGCATATGGACGAATAAACTTAGCCGACAGTCATTACTCTCAACAGACCTTTTGAGCGACAATAAACTATTTAGAACATCGGGATCAATTTCAGGAACATCACCTGCACCGAGATTTGAAAGCAATTTGGTCACAGCGATATGAACTCGCAGCTCTTCGGCATGCTCCTTGGCTCTCTGGACAACCTCGGGTGATTCGGATGAAATCATATCCTCCAATGTCCTCCTCATACAGTGCTCCTACTACAGATAGAATTAAAGGCCCACGCCGAGCAGGCATGGGCTCTGCGCATTAGATCAAGAAGTCATCCAGTGCTTTTCCAGCCGCAACTGCTTCTGCGATGGCCTTGGGCATGCGGCCCTGGCCAGTCCAGGTCTTCTCCTGACCATCCTCGGTGTAGCGATACTTTGCAGGACGAGGAGCGCGTTTCGCTTTAGCTGACCCCTCAGCTTTCGCTGGAGCCGAAGTGCCAACCAGCTCACTAGGATCGATGCCTGCTTCTTTCAGCAGCTCGGTAAACTCAGCCAGCTTTTGCAGGCGTTCTTCTGACTCTGCTCTGATTTTGCTCTCTTGCTGCTCACGTTCGGCATAGATTTCGTCAAATTTGTCTTTAGCCTCGACCAACTGCTCAAATGACAACTCACGCAATGCAGCTCTCAGACTACGGATATTCAACAACGTTTTCAAAAAATCGTTCATTTTTATCCTCATGTATCACATTTTTATATCAGTGAAATTATCTCTCAACCCCAGCATTAGCACCACTGTTTTTGGCACCAAGATGACTCAAAAATAGCATCATTTAAAATTCGTGAGCTAAATTGCGTTTGGATCTGCTTATTGGCCTAGCTCCAATCTGCTATGAAACTATGTAGCCAAAAATTAAATCTAGGTGGTAGTGAGCGTTGAGACCACCTCACCAGATGAGCCGATGAACGATCTTGGTCGGCTCACGAAATGAGCCGATAGGACAATATCATTGGCTCACAGAATGAGGCGATGATAGGAAATAGTTCTCTCCACACAACCTCGAATATGGGGGCATACTATTCAGATTATCTCCCTATTAGAATAATCACGCCCAAATGTGTCTGGGTTTGCAGCCTCATAGTCATCGTCAAACATATGTTCCCCGCGATGCATCTCCCTCATTGTTGCGAGTATACCGAAAAAACACATTTCACACAGATGCACCAGATAACGCTCACCATCGTGACGGGAACCATAGCCAAAATCCGCCGATAACGAGCCATATTGGTTGGTTCCAAAATTCGTTTTTGTACTACGACCACAGACATCACAGAGAATGTCAACGACCTGCTCTTTTGGCACAATTTCTTTTACGAGCATGCTAAGCTCCTTATTTAAGGCTTTATGAAAACTATAATATCTTCTGCTTTTGATGTGGGAGTAACCTGGGCTGGCTATTTATCACTGGCATAACCAGCATTGAACTCTCATTTGTTATTTTTGGATGTCTTTGCACTCAAATTTTGGAGGTGTTTTCCAACCTGTAACGCGCCCACTGCGTTTGTTGATCCTGCGGTATTCATTCCCCAACAGGATTTCCCATTCAGAGCCGTTCTCCGATAGAACCTGAAAAGTAGTCCCAAGCTCAATGCCTAAACCTGGTTCAGTACAGACCAACTCGGTCATCAGTCCTCCTCAATGCAGGGGCATTCTGCTGTGAATCTTCCACTCAAAGCGACAGTTTGGAGTAGGATAGCTCATGAAAGGTCGTGTTTGTACAATGAGGAATGCTACATGATGCCCTATACAACCTATCATCCTAGTAGTGACGCAGCTACTCCGAACCAGCTCCTAGAAGGTCTTGGTATTCCTCGTGACCCACTGGGAGCACATCAATGGATCGTGGCTGGCGTAGCACCGGACATACTCTATCGGCTCGCCGAATTGATGAAGGCGGATGTGGGGACTGTTTGCCAATGGTCTGGTATTAGCCGGAGTACACTGGCCCGCAAGCTGCGGATTACAGCCCCCCTATCAATATCGCAGGGTGCCAGGGTATACGGAGTTGCACAGGCTCTCGATACGGTGCTCGCCTTTCACAGGAACGATACCGTCAAGACACTGTCGTGGTTAAACCGAACCGCCTGGGGCCTCGGTGGCGTAGCCCCAGCTAAGTTGTTGGCTACACCAATGGGGGTTCAGGCTGTTGTCGATCTGGTGGGACGGATTCAGCATGGGGTGTGCCTATAAATTTAGGCAGCCTGTGGCGTCATCTTTCAGTTCAAAAAAACATCACGACAGTTTTTTTGCAAATTTTTTCGTTTTAGCCACTTGAAAAATTCTGAAAACTGTCCATTTACTAATTATGAGAACAAAAGACTTTTTTAAACATTCCGCTGCTTCGCAGCGAAGATAAACCAGTTTTACTACTTCCCCACATACTATTTTATTAGAATCGACACTTATATTAGCATTCAAACATGTCAAGCTTTAATAAACAGGCTCAAAAATCATGCTGTCATTACTTAACTAAGTGTCAAATTTCGTATGAGTAGAATCAAGACCGAAAAACAGTCATAATAAAATATGGTTATTTTCGCACCTATGGTGCGGGCTAAACAGACAAAAAGTTCCACCTTATGATTAGCATCTATTATTTTTTCATTTAACAGCCACCATTTATGGTGGCTGCCATGAATAATTAAAAATATTATTGATGATAACACTACCACCAGGCTAATAAATTACGCCCTGTCAATGCCCCCCACACTATGGCATTCAACATCAGAGCAATGAAGACAGCCGCAGAGCCCATGTCTTTAGCTCGACCAGAAAGCTCATGATGCTCTGACCCTATTCTGTCTACTACTGCTTCAATAGCTGAGTTCAGGATCTCTACAATCACAACCAGCCAACTTATAACCATTAGGAGTAGTATTTGATTTAAACTATCTCCGACAAAAAACGCTAGAGGCATCAACAGCACAATGAGTAACAGTTCCTGACGAAAAGCCGCTTCATGTCTCCAAGCTGAAGAAAGTCCCTTCATACTATAATTGGTGGCATGAATGATTCGGGTAATTCCAGTTGCACCAGGCTTTGCCACTTTAGCTTCCTCTTTCTGCTTTGCCCGTTAAAAAATTTCAACCATGAAATACACGGACAATAGTAACAAACCTATTATTTAACAGATAATTGGGGGCCTGAGCCCCCAACAATGTAATTTATTGAACATTACGACATTGACTGAAAATATCTAGACCCTTTTCGTAAACTGATGTTTTGACGTCCCAGATACCCAATACAGATGAGAAAATATTATCGTGTGAGTAACGAGTATCAGCGGCTTTCTGCTGCAAACACGCCATATCAACGCCTTTCTCTTTGGTAAATCCAGGTGACATCCACACCTGCATAGGTACGCGGGTCTGATCATCCGGTGCAAACTTGTACGGTGTACCGTGCAGGTAAAG
>NZ_CDBL01000010.1:34094-35266 GCF_000820005.1 Aeromonas piscicola
TTGGAGAACATGCAGGGAACGGATACAGCGGTTGCTGTCCCGCAGGAGCGGACATCGTTAAAGGAGATCACACCACCAGACTTACTTGTGAATGGGTTGGTATCTTTCTCATAGCCATTCATTGAAAAGTTCTTACCACGAGCAGTCTCACCAACAACCAGGAACATCAAGGTTGGTTTGTCCTTTTTCGTAACCCGTGTGGCATCATCACCTAAAGTAACAAAAGGGATGGGCTCTGCCATATAGCGTCTATACAGGTACTTACTGGTGCTATACATGAAGTTAGCAGGAACGATTTCACGATTTAGAGTCTGATTATTACGACCAATTGATGCGTAATCTTGGTAGTACAAGGCAGCAATTATCCCAACTATTACCAAAGAGAAAAACATAGATAACAATCGCTGGGCGATACCTTTGTACCAGGTAGATGCATACTCAATTTTCACAAAAAATATCAATGCTGCGGGTAACAAACCGGTCAAAAGAACCCAGATTATTATTGGAGCGTTAACGTATGCAAAAGCTTCGCTTTGGTTTGTTTCAAATATATTCTGGATCATATCACCATCAAACAACACACGATATTTCATCATGGTGTAACTGGCGATAGAACCTGTAACAAACAGGAATGCAAAGAACGGCTTCATCAGAAAGCGGATCGAGAATGGCATGAAGACGAAGTTTAATGCAGCAACAAGTAGGAATGGGATTGAAACTACAAACCCTATTTTAAAGTGCTCGATGTTAGACAATATGTCATAGAAATGAAGCAGAACGGGCCAGTTCAGCAAAAATGCGAAGACCAAAGCCAATAGCAGTACAAATGGAACAACTTTTATTCTGACAGCTGAAAACATAATAATTACCTGTTAAACGTCTATTTCTATAAAAACCACTTCATTAAAATATCAACGATTCGCAACTCAATTATTCCGACATTGCTTAAAGATATCTAATTCTTGTTCGTAGATAGCCGTCTTCACATCCCATATTCCCAGGACAGAAGAAAATATGTTGTCATGAGAATAGCGATTGGCTGCGGCATTTTTCTGCAAACATTCCATATTCATGCCTTTTTCTTTGATGAAACCAGGTGACATCCACACCTGCATAGGTACGCGGGTCTGATCATCCGGTGCAAATTTGTATGGTGTACCGTGCAGGTAAAG
>NZ_CDBL01000010.1:35746-75026 GCF_000820005.1 Aeromonas piscicola
TTGGAGAACATGCAGGGAACAGATACAGCGGTTGCAGTCCCACACGAACGAGCATCATTAAAGGAGATCACGCCACCAGATTTACTGGTAAATGGATTGGTGTCTTTCTCATAGCCATTCATCGAGAAATTTTTACCACGAGCGGTTTCACCAACGACCAGAAAAATCAACGTGGGCTTACTTTGATTAGTATCCCGTTTTGCATCATCACCTAAAGTTGTAAATGGGATTGGTTCAGCAAGATAACGATTGTAAACGTATTTAACGGTACTATTAACGAAATTGGCTGGAACAATTTCACGCTGGAGGTTTGAATTGTTGCGCCCCACTGACACATAATCTTGATAGTATAGTGCTGCAATAACCGCAATCACTATAAGTGATGCAAACATCGATAGGGCACGAGTTAGAATCCCTTTGAACCACTTTTCCTCATATTCAATTTCAACAAAGAAAAGTAAAATGGCAGGGATAAAGCCAGCAATAGTAACCCATCCTATAATTGGTAAGCTTAAATATGCTAACGCCTCATTTTGATTGGTTTCAAAAATATTCTGAATCATGTTTTGATCAAACAAGACTCTATACTTCATCATTGTGTAACTAACGATTGCACTAAGTGCGATAAGAAGTGCAAAAAAAGGCTTTATTAAATACCGTATCGAAAATGGAACAAATACAAAGTTAAGCGCTGCAACAAGCAATATTGGTAATGAAATGGCGAAACCAAACTTAAAATCTTCTAATTTGTAAAGGATTTCGTAAAAATGGAGAACTCCACGCCAGTTCAGCATAAATGCAAAATACAGTGCCAAAAAAAACATAAGCGGAACAATTTTTATTTTTATAAGGGAAGGCATACTTACTCCATTAATAGCCCAACAATCACTTTCTAACGAGACATCTTGTCTTTATGTTGAAAATGAATGGTAACAAAGCTGTACGTGAGCTTAATTGGCATTTTGTCATTTACTGATAAAAATGTGATCTTAATCACAAATGTCTTATCCGAAATGATACACAGCTAAAATTAAGGAAGTCTTAAGATGCGCTTCGTTCAGCTTTCTATCGCTTGAAAGCCAATAGCAAGACACCTCCAGCGATCATGCCAATGCCCAACCATTCTCTGACCGATGGCCGTTCACCAAGGAAAGTGAAAGCAAAAATAGCAACCAGGACAAGGCTGAGCTTGTCTACTGGGGCAACCTTGAAAGCCTCACCAATCTTGAGTGCTCGAAAGTAACAGACCCAAGAAGCGCCTGTTGCTAAACCTGACAGAGTAAGGAAAATCCAAGTCTTTGGTGTTAGACCAAAAGGATTGGCCCACTTCCCTGTGTAAGCAATAAATGCTGATAAAACAACGATGATCACTCCTGTGCGGATCAAAGTTGCAAGGTCAGAATCAACCCCCTCCACCCCTACCTTCGCAAAAATTGCAGTCAGAGCAGCAAAAATTGCAGACAAGAAAGCCCAGTAGAACCACCCAGTTTGTGAGTCCATTTGACACACCACAATTCGCTACGCATCAATGTTAAATTTTTTCACATGGCGCCATCCAGCTTAAGTGTTTCTTAATAAATCCCTGACACTCTTACATAGACGGCGATTCGTCTAACCAAAGGATAGGGTGAACTATGCATAGCAACACCGATAACATCGTAAGCAAGGTGCCAGAAATCACACTGGCCTTTTGGATGATTAAAATTTTAGCAACAACGCTTGGTGAGACAGGCGGAGATGCGTTATCGATGTCGATGGATCTAGGCTACCTGGTGAGTACAGCAATTTTTGCAGTCATTTTTTTTGCTGCTGTCAGTGCTCAGATATCCGCCAAGTCTTATAACCCTACGCTGTATTGGGTCACGATCATCGCAACCACCACGGTGGGTACAACGCTGGCTGACTTTGCAGACCGTTCTTTGGGAATTGGTTATGCAGGTGGTTCGACCATACTCTTCCTTTTGTTACTTGGTTCCTTTGGGGTGTGGTATCGAGCGCAAGGAGAGATATCATCCAGTGTAATTTCGTCACCCAGAACAGAAATGTTCTACTGGATCACCATCATGTTTTCACAAACTCTTGGCACGGCATTGGGTGACTGGACTGCCGATGATGCCGGATTCGGGTATGCAGGGAGTTCCGTTGTATTCGGTGGCATGTTGCTGGCCATAGTCGCAGCCTACTTATGGACTAAGATCTCTCGTACATTCTTGTTTTGGGCTGCCTTTATTATCACACGCCCCCTTGGCGCTGTTGTTGGAGACTTCCTGGATAAGCCATTGAGCAAAGGTGGGTTGGAACTTAGCCGCTATTCCGCCTCAGCTGCATTACTATTAGCAATTGCTGTGCTGGTATTCATATCAAGTACAAGAAGCAAACAAAACAGCACTGTAGCATTGGATTTAGATACTGATAACTAAGTGCATGAAATTATAGTGTTGGAGCAGTGTCATATGTTACATATGCCTGCTCCAATTATAGTTAGTAAAAATAGATAGTGGTGATTTATAGTAGGCACGATAAATAGGTAATCATATGAATAATATCAATGTATCGGAAAAGGGCTTGTTTAATAAGGTTCCAGAAGTAACAATGGCTTTCTGGATTATTAAAATGATGTCCACTACCGTTGGGGAAACGGCAGCTGATTATTTGATATTTAACATGAGGCTTGGGCTAACAGTTACATCTATTATCATGGGTGGGATTTTAGTCGTTATCTTGGTGATGCAACTTCACTCTAATAAATATGTCCCATGTAAGTATTGGCTAGCGGTAGTGCTTGTTAGTATCTTTGGCACCTTGGTCACTGATAACCTAACAGATCAAGTTGGCGTTCCATTGGAGGTTTCAACAATCGTTTTTACAATTATTCTTCTTGCTACATTTTGGCTCTGGCACTCCCAGGAAAAGACTTTATCAATACGGTCTATCGATACACCTAAGCGGGAGTTGTTTTACTGGAGTGCTATATTGGTGACTTTTGCGCTGGGAACCGCTGCGGGTGATTGGGTCTCAGAGGGTATGGATTTAGGATACATGAACTCAGTCTTTTTGTTTGGGGGACTTATATTTATCATATATGCAGCCTACTTAATTTTAAAAACAAACGTCATTTTTACCTTTTGGATTATTTATATTTTAACTCGCCCGCTGGGTGCTTCTATAGGCGATTTGTTGTCACAATCTGAAAAGCATGGTGGGTTTGGATTTGGGGTGACAAGCACTAGCATCGTATTCTTTGTATTTATTTTTGTTCTTGTTTTGTATCAATCATATAAAGTATACATAAGCAATAAAATGAATCAGAATAGTTTATAGAAGATTAATCAAACGTCACTAAGGTAGAAAATGACTAAGATAGATTGGCTTATTAAATTCAGACGTGCAAAAACCTTAAGCACTTTAGATGTGATGTTGGATGCAGCGTTAAGAAAGGTAGAATCCATAACTGATAAATGTGAAGCAATTAAAGGGCATGAACTACGTCAGGATGAACTTGAGCTTGGTAAGCATTGCAGATCGCTGATTAAGTAATGAGCAAATCATTAGCCAGCATATTTGAAAAAGGGCGAATCGAATCAATATCAAACAAATGTAAACCCACCATCAATAGAGCTAAAACTCTATTTATGCGCTAGATCATATTTATGAGTAAATCGTATTGATAGAGGTGTCAGTTCCGTTAGGCTGATGGAAAAAGAATTAACATAAAATGGATTTTATATGAATAAAAAGATTGTTCTCGCAGCTGTCATTAGTAGTTTTTTTAGCCCTGTATATGCATCTAGTGCATTTGAGACATATGGTGATATCGGGCAATTTGCCTTACCTGCTATTGCAGCAGGGATCTCCTGGTATAAAGACGACTATGAAGGGTTGAAGGATTTTGGTTATTCTTTTGTATCAACTACAGCAACTGTTGAGATTTTGAAGAATACGGTGGATGCAACACGGCCAAATGGTGGTTCGAAAAGCTTCCCGTCCGGTCATACGGCCTGGGCCTTTAGTGGTGCCAGCTATCTGCATATGCGTTATGGCTGGAGCTATGGGCTTCCTGCTTACCTTGCTGCTGGGGCAGTAGGCTGGTCTCGTGTTGAATCAGATAATCATTACTGGCGTGATGTAATCGCCAGTGCAGTGATTGCTACTGGTTTTAGCTACGTGTTTACCACTCCGTATGATCAACAGTTGGTGTTTGCACCTGGAATTATGAATGATGGTGCTCAGGGCATTTTGATGAGTTATCGATATTGATATCGACACCGCTGAATTTAACTTCATGGCGATGTGTACAAGCACATCGCCATTTTTAATAGCAACCCATCGTGGTTACTGGGCATCTTCGTCCGTTCCTTATAAATTCTGGGGCTAATCTAAGGTGCTGCACTCCCTTGTGGTTAAACCGAGCCAGTGCTTCTTTCAAGAGATAACCAGAACCGTACACAACGACTTTGATCGTGCTCCAGCGGCGCTTTCCCAAGTTGAATGCTGTCACTGCCAGCATAAGTATGAAGCCAACCGAACTGATTAAGGGCGTCCATCTCATCGTTACACATGGGGACGTTGTAACTTGATGGCTGATTTGGGAAGCAACGCCGCATAAACGCAAAATGCTCCTCGGTATGAGGCGCTTTTGGGGTTGTGGTATGCGGTCGCTGGGATTACCGATAACGATTGTCTGAGGTGGTTGATACCTCACTGATAGAAATGACAGAGGAAGGGGAAGTTGGTTTGATTTATGCTTAAAACCAACATTTGATGATTTGGTCAGTTTGGCTCCGAAGAGTGGTTTTTTCTCACTGGCCTAGCTTATGCTGTTTATTGTTTTTGTTGGGATAACCGCTTGGCAGCGCGTAGTTGGCTTCCTTTCTGGTAATGGCTCTTCCATCCGGCAACTAGTCTATGAGGTGATGCCATGGCTACAGCACAAGGACTATTAGATAACAATGCTCTCGAACTGAACGCCGCTAATGTAGCCTCGCGCAGTCTGCTCCGTTTTAACTCTGTCAAATGGATGATGATCAAGGGCGGTGTTCTGGTTGCAGTACCACTGCTGGTTGCCTCTGTTGTCTCCATATGGAGTAATCAAACTCAACTACGTGCCCAAGAGAAAGTTGAAATACTAGATCGCGCCCAATCCACCTTCCAAGCAACCCGTTACGATTTGGTACAGATCCAGCAATTTCTAACTGATGCATCTGTGACTGGTGATACTGAAGAAGGGATCGCCGATGCTGCAACGTTCCGTGATGATGCATTGAAAAACTTGGATACGCTTGCCCGTACTCTACCTGGGCTCACCAGTGAAATATTGCCGTTGCAGGAAGTGGCAAATCAACTGCATGAGAAAGGTGTGGTCATGGTTAACGCTTATGTCCATGAGGGACAGGCCGCGGGCAACGCTATCATGAAAAGCCCTGATGGCTTTGATGCCATGGTTGAAGATGCAGCGGGGAAACTGGATCAGATATCTCGAACTCTCGACAACCGGATAACCAGTGCCACCGCCAGTCGGGATCAGGCCAAGGGCTTGTCACTCTGGATAAGCCTCGGAGCAGGTTTGGTATCGCTTCTTTGTGTGGTTATGGCCTACCTGATCCAATATCGTCATCTGATGCGAACCTTGGGGGGAGAGCCTGGCTATGCTGCGTGGGTCGCCTCCGAAATTGCCTCTGGCAACCTGACCGTCAGGATCGAGGCCCGCGTTGGTGGCAACAGTGTGCTAGGCACTATGCGCATGATGGCTGAGCAGCTCAGTGGTCACATGCGCCAGATTGACCTGCGTACCCGCCAGCTGGCCCAATCCTCCTACCAGATCTCCGATATTTCCAAGACCATCACTGATGCAGCCCAAACTGAGCAACATCACTCGGGTGAAGTGAACCGTGCCAGTAACGATCTATCCTACGCAGCCGAGGCAGTAGCAGGGCTTGCTGATCAAGTCGGACAGCAGGCGGAGCTTGCCTATCAGAGTGCCAACCGCAGTACTCAGGTGATGAGCGAGAATATCGATGAGATGCGCCGTGCAGTAACCGAAGCGCAGCAGGCCGAGCAGAAGACTCGCCAGTTGAGCGAGGCGAGCCAGAAGATCCAGGTGATCACCCAATCAATCACCGCTATAACCGAGCAAACCAACCTGTTAGCACTCAATGCCGCCATCGAAGCGGCCCGAGCTGGTGAACATGGTCGTGGCTTTGCTGTAGTTGCCGACGAGGTGCGCAAACTGGCCACTCATGCCGGGCAGGCAACCAAGGAAATTAATGGCATTGTCACTACCCTTAGCCAGCTTATCGGCGAGAATGAGGCCACTGTGAAGAGCGTAATTGCCCGCACCCACCTCACGATGGACAAGGCCCACGAGGCAAGTCAGTCGATCAATGGTCTAATGGGAGAGATTGAACGCAGTGTCGAGGCCGCAGGCCAGATCCGAACCACCAGTAGCGAGCAGATGGACAAGCTCACCTCACTTAACGCTCATCTCCATGATCTATTACATGCCCTCTCCGAAAACACCGAGAAGGTGCAGACCACTGGGATCATCAGCCGAACCCTCTATAAAGAGTCGAGCGAGTTGCGCGATATCATGGAGCAGTTCCGCTTCGAAATAACCAATAATCCCGACCGCGCTGAACGAGAAATGCGTGGGGCTCCACGCATGTATCAGCACATGATGGTGAAGATCGGGGCCGGAGGCGTCTTCCACGAATCGATTACCGAGGACTTTAGTGTAACGGGGTTACGCCTGCGCACCGTGCAGTCCCTCGAATTGCCCAAAAAGTCGCAAGTCGAGCTCAAGATCTACACCCCCAAACAGTCCATAGATCTCTATCGCAGTCAGACGCCGCTGGCAGTTACGGCCAAAGTGATGTGGTCGAAACAAGAGGAAGATGGAGAAGCATACGGTCTAGAGTTCATCAATGTGACACCGGCAATCCGCAGCAATCTGGAGGCTTGCTTCCGACACTATGCTTTGGAGCCAACCTTTACTCATTGAAGCAGCCTAAAGTCATGACCTACTCAGCCCCTTGTGACCGCTACACTCGGGGCTTTCTGACAGGTAGACCAAGGCTTTTCAGCCTTGTTTATTGCACCAACATACGCCATCACTTCCCCCTACTTAACCGTTGAATACTCGCTGACTGATTTCCCCTGCCAGCAACTGCTTAAACCGATACATCACCACTCTGCTAGCGAACGAAGGTGATACCCTAATATCTTCTTCCTGTGCGCAAGCCCTTCCTTGCGCATCACCAGCATAGCCTCATTTATTGGAAGCCCCTTTTCCATAGCCCTGCATTCTTGCTAAGTGAAATACAGGCAGTAGCCCCTTTACGCGAGATAAGCTGACGGCGGGATTTGCTGTCATAGGCACCATCTGCATAATCACGGCCCTGCATGCGCCGCAGTGGATTGAACAGAGTCGGCAGTACCTCGGCATCATGGACATTTTCCAGTGAAACTTCTAACGATATCGTGGGTCAATGGAGTAGCGTTTTTTCAACCGCTTAAGTGAGAGCGAGTCAAAAAGAAGATTTAAGCGATAATGGATAAAGCTAGGAGTGATCTATTCGACTATATCGAGTTGTTTTACAACAGCCAACAAAAGCATGGTTTCAATGATCTGTTGAGACCAGTAGGGTTCGAGAGCCTAGCGAGAACGACTAGGAGGTGTGTAGATCACTGATGGCGATTCGGTGCCTACTGTAATAGATCGCTAGTAAATCAGATGTGAGAACACATGTTGGCGGTAGAACCAGTGCCCTAAATAACAAGGAGATGTTGATGCAAAGCTCTGTAGTACCAGATAACGAACGGCTCCGCTTAGATGCATTGCGCCGTTTAGCGATTCTTGATAGCCCCGCAGAGGAGCGTTTCGACCGGATTACCAGGATGGCTCGCAACATGTTTGAGGTGCCTATCGCTCTGGTATCATTGGTTGATGAAAATAGACAGTGGTTCAAATCATGTTGTGGCTTGCCAGTCTTGGAGACACCGAGAGAAATTTCTTTCTGTGGTCACGCGATTCTTGGTGATCAACTGTTCGTAGTTGAAGATGCCGCCAGAGATCCACGATTTTCTGATAACCCTTTAGTTACAGGAGCACCACACATACGCTTCTATGCTGGCCATCCACTTCAAGTAGGCAATGGCTTGAAGCTCGGCACGTTGTGCGTCATAGACTCTAAGCCCAGAGTGCTTAGTTCACGGGATCAAGCGCTGTTAGCCGACTTGGCATCTATGGTTGAGAGTGAGCTACGAGCAGTACAGATGGCGACAATAGATGAATTGACGGGGATAACTAACCGTAGAGGATTCATGCTGCTTGCCGAAAAAAGCTTGAAATATGCATTTCGTGTAAAACATCATGCGGCCTTACTGTTTTTAGACCTCAATCACTTCAAGCTGATTAACGATAAATTTGGTCATGATATTGGTGATGATGCACTACGACAAATGGCAGAATTATTATGCCGCGTATTTCGAGACGCAGATATATTTGCGCGTCTTGGTGGGGATGAATTCGTAGTTCTTTTACCTGGGACTGGTAATGAACATTGCAATAGGATTAAAGAGCGACTGTATCATTCGCTAAATGATTTCAATAGTCATAGTGGTAAGCCGTACCAGCTTTCATGCTCTCTAGGCATTGTTATTTACGATGCCAGTATGCCACCTGATTTAGAAAAACTACTCCGGCAAGCAGATGAGGAGATGTATGCATGCAAAGTGCAGCGATGAGAGTTTTTGCCAGCGATGATGCAATTAGGTATTGTTTATTAGTAAGCATCAACAATACCTATTCGGTCACCGTCAGTTATAGTTTCCAGACACATCAATATACCAGTTGTACCATTCAAACTTTCCACCACAGGGTATGTAAATGAAACAGTCTTCATGTTGTCAAGTAGCTGCAATTGCAGCGATGCTCGCACTATCCTCCACTGCAACGGCCATGAGCACATCTGATAACCAGCTAGAAAATAGTGCAAATACAGCACCATTCTCAAAGGAGCTGATAGCACAGATCAACGAAAGTGTTGCTAGTGATAGTGCGAGACTTATCGAGATTTACAAGGACTTACACAGACACCCCGAAATTGGCTACACAGAGGTACGAACTGCCAGCATCGTTAGCCAGCAGTTGCGTGAGTTAGGGTTTGTAGTAACCGAGGGGATCGCCAAGACAGGTGTTGTCGGGGTGCTGAAAAACGGTGAAGGGCCAACAGTTTGGTATCGGGCTGACATGGATGCATTACAGGTTCGCGAAGCAACGGGCTTGGAATATGCTGCCAACACCAAGCAAAAACTTGCTGATGGTCGTGAAATCGATGTGATGCATGCTTGTGGTCATGACGCCCATGTAACCTGGTTACTGGGTGTCGCTAAGGTCATGTCATCCATAAAGCCTATGTGGTCTGGGACACTTGTTGTCTATGCACAACCAGCCGAGGAGCCAGGCACTGGGGCGCAGAGTATGGTGGATGACGGGCTTTGGCTGCGTGACTTTCCCAAACCGAATTATGCGTTCGGCGCTCACGTTGTCCCTGGGCCGACAGGTGTGGTAGCAAGTGCCCCAGGGGTGAGGATGGCTGGGACTGACCAACTAGACATCACTTTCTACGGTATTGGTGGGCATGGCTCTACCCCTGAACTGGCATTAGATCCAGTGGTGATGGCCGCTCAGGCTGTTCTTGCCTATCAGACAATAATCAGCCGCAACATAGATCCGCAAAAACCAGCTGTGCTGACTGTAGGTGCCATAGAGGCAGGCCGCGATAACAATGTGATACCAGAGAGTGCTGTGCTGAGGCTTAATCTGCGTTGGTTCAGTCACGAGGTGCGCGACCTGTTGCTTCGCCGCATTGATGAGGTGAATCGTGGGATCGCGATAGCGTCTGGCGTACCGGAAGACAGACTGCCGACAAGAGTTATGAAGGGCAATGCCGATGCGGTGGTCAATGACGCCAAATTGATGGAAAAGGTCACCCCCGCACTACGCCAGCTTCTGGGTGAGGATAAGGTCATTAGCAATTTCCCCTCAGCAATGGGCTCTGAAGATTTTGCTGAAGCATTTAAGGGAATGAATGTTCCTTATGCATATCAGTTTATCGGTATTGCACCACCCGACTTGTTTGCAAAAGCTCGGAAAGAGGGTAAATCGTTTCCCTATGGCCTGCATAATCCAGACTTCATCGTTGACCTGGATGCTATTCCTGTCGGAGTTAAAGTGAATGCTGCAACTATTCTTAGTGTGTTGGCAAAAGCCAAGACAGAAACGGAATAACTGCATGAAAAAAGATGCCTCAAGCAGAGGCATCTTTTCACTCTACATAGACTTAAACCTTCAACTTTCATTAGCCATTATTACAACCCAAACAAGGACTCTATTGGGCCTAGCCACGGTGTTGTGTAGGGCTTACCTCCTGTCGAGTTAAATCCTATATGAGAAGCTAATGAGTTAACGATCACACTATAAATAAAATCCGTCATCTGTAATGCTACATTCCATTCTGTTGCATCTCAAAGAATGCCATACTATTCGCGTTTAAAACCGATATGAAAAAAGGAAGCAAGGATGCAACCTCTTCATGAAACCTCAGATCCCGACTTACTACGCCTAGATGCGTTACGCCGTCTTCAAGCACTTGATTCCCCTACAGAGGAACGTTTCATTCGTATAACAAGGATGGCTCGTAATATTTTTGACGTGCCTATTGCCCTAATATCTTTTGAAGATAATGAGCATGGGTGGGCTAAACCTTGTTATGGTCTAAACATGCATGAACCACTTCCAAATATCTCCTTTTGTAGAAATGGGTTTCTCACAAAGAGCATGCTTGTTATAGAGGATGCAACTCAAGATCCCCTATATGCTGAGAATCCGATGGTTATTGGGGAGCCATATATTCGCTTCTATGCTGGACACTCATTAGTCATAACGAATGGACTGCACATTGGTTCCTTGTGCATTATAGATCGGAAGCCAAGGGTTTTTGGTGACAAAGAGAGAGCTTTATTTACTGACTTAGCATCTACAGTTGAGAGTGAGTTACGCGCTGTACAGATGGCTACAATAGATGAACTTACAGGGATAACAAATAGACGAGGGTTTATTCTTCTAGCTGAGAGATACTTGCAACATGCGTTTAGAACAAAGAGAAGTCTCTCATTATTATTTATCGACTTGAATAATTTCAAATCAATAAACGATCGCTTTGGTCATGATGTTGGAGATGATGCATTGTGCCAAGCCGCTAGATTAATAAATATGATTTTTAGAAGCTCAGACGTTTGTGCTAGGTTAGGAGGCGATGAGTATGTTGTTTTATTGCCAGAGGAAAGCAGTGAATATTTTAAATATATGCGCAGTAGAATAGTTTTTGCATTTGAAGAGTTCAATGTTCATAGCGGAAAGCCCTATACTCTATCTTGTTCAATAGGCATGGTGAGCTATGACCCAGCTACTCCACCGGATTTAAACATGCTACTTAGATTAGCCGATGAAGAAATGTATAGTTGTAAACATTCCTTATGAGTTTATTGAGACACCATCTTAGTATTTCAACTACGTTCAGCCTGGTGAGGTTTGTATTTAATTCTGATAGGTGCCTAGAGTCCATGTGTATGGAAATGGTATTCACCTGACAGTTGCCCACAAAATGGGGTGTTGATACGGCTTCAAAATGGATTGTAAAGCCATATGTCTACCCAGCGAGAAAGTCGCATGTCGTAGACTCAGCCAGCTAGACCCCACCAAAGTGCTCAATAACGTCAGCAACGCCTTCAATTTCATCGGTCATAGCCGCCTCTGCATTCATTAGACCTATGCAACCAATACCTGGTTCGACAGGTTGCTTGGTTGCAAATAGGTATCACCCTCACCAGGTTAACTCATTGGGCTTTAGAGGATGGGCAGGGACAGGTAGATCAACAGGAAGGATGGTGGAAGGGCAGGCCGTTACAGCACGTTGTATAGGTTCTTACTTGATACCAAAGGAAGGGCGCACGAAAGTAACGTAAATAAGAATCCGGTTTGAGGCCGGTGTCAGGTGATAACTAGATCTGTACATACTATGCTCTGCCATCAGATGTTGAAAAATCGAGAACTACTGTCAGACTAACACGTCCTTACATGCACTCAGGCAACAGCCGTCTAACCTGACAATTTCATATTTTCTGACGTTAGCTGGATTACTTGATGCGTTTTCCTTGTGCATCCACAACCTGCTCTCCATCTTCCTTGGTGAAGGCTCCTTGCTGAGGAGCCGGCAGAATATCCAACACAACCTCTGACGGACGGCACAACTTGGTGCCAAGCGGGGTCACCACGATGGGACGGTTGATCAGAATGGGATGAGCCAGCATGGCGTCAATCAACTCATCATCGCTGAATCTATCCTCGGCCAGCCCAAGCCCCTCAAATGGCGGCACGTTTTTACGCAGCAAGTCGCGTACCGGCATCTCCATAGCCTCAATCAAGGCTACTAGGGTTTCGCGGCTCGGTGGTGTCTCCAAATAGTGGATAACTGTAGGCTCAACGCCTGAGTTGCGGATAAGCTCCAGCGTATTTCGGGAGGTGCCACACGCTGGGTTATGATAAATGGTGATCTGGGCTTTATTCATTTTTAGGACTCCGCTTTGACATAGTTGCGCTTCATGCGCAAGGCGACATTAACTAGGGCGATGAGTACGGGAACCTCCACCAGTGGGCCAATGACTCCGGCGAACGCTTGATCTGAGCTCAGTCCGAACACTGCGATGGAAACTGCAATCGCCAGCTCGAAGTTATTACCGGTGGCAGTAAAAGCGATGGAGGCGTTTTTGTCATAGGAGATGCCCAGCTTTTTACCAACTAAGAAGCTGGTGAAAAACATCAACACGAAGTAGACCACCAAGGGCACCGCAACTCTCAGTACATCCATAGGCAATTCGACGATCATCTCGCCCTTGAGGCTGAACATCAGCACTATCGTAGCCAACAAGGCGATCAGTGTGATGGGGGAAATTGCCGGAATAAAACGCTCGGTGTACCACTTCTCCCCTTTAGCCTTGACCAGATAGTGGCGGCTCAAGAACCCTGCGAGGAAGGGGATCCCCAGATAAATCAGCACGCTTTCGGCGATATCCAGCATAGTGATATCCACCACAAATCCTTGCAGGCCGAACAGTGGCGGCAGCACGGTAATAAACAACCAAGCCATAAAGCTGTAGGTTAGGATCTGAAAACCGCTGTTGAGTGCCACTAGACCCGCACCATACTCCTTGTTGCCCCCCCCCAGATCGTTCCACACCAGAACCATGGCAATGCAACGCGCAAGACCGATCAGGATGAGGCCCACCATATAGTCTGGGTAGTCATGCAAAAACACCAAGGCAATAGCGAACATTAAGATAGGGCCAACAAGCCAGTTCATCACCAATGAGAGGGTGATGGCGCGGCGGTCACGGGTCATGGCCCCCATGGTGCCGTAATTCACCTTGGCTAGAGGCGGGTACATCATCAGGATAAGGCCAATAGCCAAAGGTATATTGGTAGTCCCAACCGACATCGCCTCGTTCCACTGAGCAACTTGAGGGAACAGATAGCCAATCCCAACCCCGATGCCCATGGCAACAAAGATCCAGAGGGTCAGATTGCGGTCTAGAAAACTCATTTTTTTGCTGACGTGCAAATCGCAGCAAATACTGGTATTCATCAAAAGACTCCGTATATGAGGTAAATGAGAAGTAAGGCTAGAGGGGGCTGATGCACTCACCCCGATTTGTGGATGGGGTGACATAAATCTTGCAGCGCTTTCACCCCCACCGGCTCGACAGCTTGCAAGGGCACCACAGCATAACGCTTCGCATGTTCCTCCTTGACCGCTTCAATATGGGGCTGCTGGCGATACGCTCGCTGGGCCAGCAATGGAGAGGTGACACTGGTCGGGGCCAGCATGTGATTGACTACCCAAGCCCAGGGTTCGATACCGGCGCGGCGCAAGTCGGCTTGCAAGTTGGTAGCCTCCTGTACAGGAGTTGGCTCAGGCAGGGTGACGATCACCACCTTGGTCTGTTTCGGGTCTTGCAACTGCATCATGGGGGTGGTGAAGTGTAGCCCCTTGCCCCCCATCTGACGGGCGAGCTCTCGATGATAGGCTCCGGTCGCATCGAGCAGCAGCAGGGTATGGCCAGTGGGCGCTGTATCCATCACCACGAATCGCTTGCCTGCCTCGCGAATGATCCGCGAGAAGGCCTGAAACACGGCAATCTCTTCGGTACAGGGGGAGCGCAAATCTTCTTCCAGCAGGGCGCGGCCCTGTGCATCCAGACTTACCCCCTTGGTGGCAAGCACCTGGGCACGATAACGCTCGGTCTCGGCATGGGGATCGATGCGACTGACCTCCAGGCTGGGCAAGACACCAGCCAGCGTCTCACCAAGGTGAGCTGCGGGATCTGAGGTAGTGAGATGAACTGGTAGCCCTCGACTGGCGAGCTCTACCGCCACAGCCGCCGCCAAGGTAGTTTTACCCACACCACCCTTGCCCATCAGCATGAGGAGCCCGTGACCATCGCAGGCCAATTCATCGACCAGCTGCTTCAATACGGGGTGTTGTTCAGTGGCTGTGCGTTCGACCTTATCGCTCCCCTTAACCGGATCCGCACCAAGTAACTGGCGCAGGCTGTCCACGCCCACTAAATTGGTCGCCAGCAGCGGCACTCTGTCTTGTGGCAAACTTGCCAGCAACGCTGGCATATCAGCCATAGCCTGCTGCTCACGTTGCCATACGGCAGTTGCCAAGGGGTCATCCACCATTTCGCTTTGCGGGAAGATGCCATTGATAACCAACTGCTGATTGGCAAGACCGATAGCAGCCAGTTCGTCATGGGTACGCGCCACTTCCCGCAATGTTGATGTTTGCGCTCGGGCGACCAGAATCAGTCGCGTTTTTCCGGCATCAGAGAGAGCTGCAACGGCTTCTGCGTATTGGCTGCGCTGTTTTTCCAGTCCAGCCAAGGGCCCCAGACAGGAAGCATCACCCTTGCCCTGCTCCAAAAACTCGCTCCATGCCCCTGGCAATTGCAATAGACGGATAGTGTGGCCAGTCGGTGCCGTATCGAACACGATGTGGTCGTATTCCACCACTAGGCTGCTGTCGGTCAAGAGAGCAGTGAACTCGTCAAAGGCGGCGATCTCTGTAGTGCAGGCACCGGAGAGCTGTTCTTCAATACTGCGTAACACGCTTTCGGGCAGCTTGCCGCGCACTGGGCCAACGATACGTTCGCGATAGGTTTGCGCGGCGGCTTGCGGGTCAATCTCCAGTGCTGATAATCCATCGACTTGCGGGATCCTGGTGATCTGGTTCCCTATCTGGGTGTCGAACACTTGGCCTACGTTTGAAGCCGGATCCGTGCTGACCAGCAGTACCCGTTTGCCACAGTCGCACAAGGCAACCGCACTGGCACAGGCCAGCGATGTTTTACCCACCCCACCTTTACCGGTGAAGAAGAGAAATGGGGGGGCATCATTGAGAAACGAGTAGTTCAGAAACGGTGACATGAGAGACTCCTGTCAGGAATAACGAGGCAATTGACCGAACAGAGAACTTGCCAGCCAGGCGATGTCGCTTAGCAGCAACCACTGCTACCGGAGCAGCATCCACTCTTAACGATCCCTTTGATGGCATAGGCTTTGCTGGACTCAGCTTCTGGCTGTTCAACTTCGGCACCATCACTTGCTGGTGCTTTCAGTAATTCCAGCCCTGCATAGCGGCTCAGTTCAGCGCGGCTGGGATAACGACCGGTGAGAACCACCTGGCCATCAACCAGCGTCACCGGTAAACCTTCTTCCCCAGTCAGTTCCAAGAAGGAAGCTACTGCCGGAGTTTCAGCGAAGACTAGGGGCTGTTGTGCCAGGTTGAATCGGTATAGAGAGCCACCCTGCTGTTTGAGCCACTCGGCATCACCAGCAAAGATCACCAGGCTTTGGTCAATATCTGTTCCACACACTCCACTGGAGCAGCACAAGGCAGGGTCAAAAACTTGTATGAGTCTCATGGTCTACTCCTTATTGCAGCATGGCTGCGCAGGCAATACATGGGGTGAGCAGCCAGACTCGGCCCTCATCACGCCGCAGGCTTCTGGATGACCGGCGCAGCACTCTTCGGTGAGATAACCGATTAAGTCGAGCATCAGGGGAATATTGGCGCGATAGCGTAAAAAGCGCCCCTCCTGCTCCACCGAGAGCAAGCCAGCATGCAGCATGGCTTTCAGATGAAATGAAAGCGTGTTAGGAGCAATGTCGAGCTCACTGGCCAGCTGTCCGGCGACTTGCCCTTCCAGCCCAGCCTTGACCAACATGCGCCATACATCGAGGCGGATGCCGGACGACAGAGATTCGAAGACTTTAGTAGCAACATCTTTATTCATTGGAACCTCAATCAATCGCTTCGTAATTACAACTATACAAGAACAGTTGAAATGATCAAGTCAGCTTGGATGCTGCTTTGAATATGCTCAGGTTGAGCTACCGTTTACACAGCACTCATCACGGAAAAACGCGATGATCTCTTCCAGCACTTCATATTGAGAGACGCACAGCAGGGTACGGCTCTCACGGTTCTGCTTGACTAGGCCAACTGAGACCAGCGCGGCAATGTGGTGGCTTAGGGTCGATGCGGGAATCGCGAGCTGCTTCTGCAAGTCGCCAACAGGGAGGCCTTGCTCTCCCGCTTTGACCAAATGCTTGAAAATGAACAAACGAGTCGGATGACCCAGCTCTTTCAATGCCTTAGCAACCTCTTCCAATTGCATAGCTCACTCCTCTCGATGACGCATATTTCGATAATACCAGAAATATCTTGATCACTCATATGTTTCGATTATTCCAGAAATATAGAAAATCAAAGAGGACATGAAGATGAATGATTGGTTAAGCATGCTGGCAGATGCATCTCAGATGTTTTTGTTCCTAGCCTTCGAGCTTTCTGTGCTGTTCCTGGTGATCAGTGCTGGGGTCAGCTTGATCCGCCAAAAGATACCTGACACCAAGATCCAAGCCATGCTGGGGGCACGAAAAGGTAGAGGCTATTTTATTTCAGCAGCACTTGGCGCATTGACCCCTTTTTGCAGTTGCTCAACCATCCCTATGCTGCGTGGACTCTTGTCTGCCAAAGCTGGTTTTGGGCCAACCCTGACCTTCCTGTTTGTCTCACCGCTGCTCAACCCGATCATAGTCGGCCTTATGTGGGCCACCTTCGGCTGGAAAGTGACGGTACTGTATGCCGTAATTGCAGCAGGCGTTTCTGTGCTGGCGAGTATGTTGCTCGACATGCTGGGGTTTGAGCGTCATGTCATTGACTCCAAAGAGGCCAAGCAAAGTAGCTGCGGCACCGGTTGTAGCAACACGACAAGTGAACCTGCCAGTGTGAGTGCAACCGCTTGCTGCTCAAGCAATGCTATCAAGTCCATCAAACCGCTAAAGGCTCAGGCATCTTGCTGTACTGCGCAACCCGATGAGGCCGCACCAACAGTCTCTTGCTGCGCAGATGGCACTGCGGCACTAACTCAGGTTCCAGTCATTCCCACTGCCTTCGCCAAAGCGCGTATTGATGCCTGGCAGCAATTCAAAGAAGTGCTTCCTTACATGTTGCTAGGGGTGCTGATAGGGTCATTTATCTATGGTTTCATCCCCGCCGAGTGGATAGCGGCCCACGCAGGGTCAGACAACCCGATGGCGATCCCATTCAGCGCAGTTGTGGGTATTCCACTCTATATCCGGGCAGAAGCCGTTATCCCTCTGGCATCGGTATTGCTGAGCAAAGGAATGGGCATGGGTGCGGTGATGGCACTGATTATCGGTAGTGCGGGGGCCAGCCTGACCGAGGTGATCCTGCTCAAGTCGATGTTCAGAACACCTATGATTGTGGCGTTCCTGACCGTCATACTGGGGATGGCCATCATGATGGGTTACTTGACCCAACTACTGTTTACATAAATGACAAAAGGCCTTCTGAAACAGAAGGCCTTTTAATGTGTATCAGTATGTAAAGATATTCACTCTGGAATTTTAATAAATGAACCATACTTTCTCCTTAGGTTATCAATAGCCTTCATGGTCTGCCTTTCTTTTTCCTCCAGCTCTTTTATCCCATTTGATTTTTCTTTTATCCAGTGTGAAAGCATTCTTTGAGCCTGCTCTCTTGATTTAATATCTACGATGCTTGCCAAGTCTTTGGCTTTTTCGGTTAAAGCATCTTCTCGCTCTTGTAGTGAGATGAGGCTATCATTTAAATTTTTCTGTATTAAGTCTAAGGATGTTGAACGCCTGCGTATTTCGACTTCACTAGCATCAAGCTGAGCCTCTTTGGCTTTAATAGTTCTATTTATATCATCAACTTGTGAATAAAATTCAGACTTAAGTTCATCTAGATTAAGAAGGTCGTTTAGTAAGCCTTGTTTTTTATCAATCTCATCTTGCACATGATAAAGACGTTCTTTTAATTCCATTTCAAAGCTTCTATATTGATCTTCCAGTAGGATTATTTTGTCCTCTATCTTTGAAATGGATGACTCTTTATCAATTTTTATCCTATCCCACTGTTCAAGGATTGAACTTGCATTCCTTTCTGCATTCCGAGCCTGTTGAATCACTCTTTGCATATCACTTAGTTCTGATTCGCGCGTATTTTTGATCGCTTCGAATTCTGCATTAAGCCTTTTAACCTCTGCATCATGTTTTGAACTCAATGATGAATACTGATGCTGTAAATATATTAACTGCTGCCTATTATGGGAGTACATCATTTCGGAGAAGTTGCCAACAGGAGCCACAGATATCCATTTTTTAGGGCATTTTTTTAGATAATCGCTAATTTCTTCTTTTGAGATTATCTCTCCTTTCACACGAAATCCACTAAGGTCAAGTTCAACGCAGGTTGCATTCACCCTTTTTAGTTCTTTAATTTTTCCTCGATCACAAAAGTGCGTAACTGCAACTTCGATGAGAACCTTCTCTCCATCGATGAACCCAATTACATCTGGGATAACTCGCCCCTCATAAACCTCACATACCATCTCATCAAAAACTATGTTTTTATGGATTGGGTTTATAGTTCCAATAGGCAGCAATAACTGCCTGTCAGTTACTAAAACCTCTTTAGCCAAGATATGTATTTCGGTTTCTGGCTTCCAGGTACAGGAATTCTGCTCGATTGAATTAGGCTCATGAGCAAAATAATGGGCTTTAACTTGCCCTTTCATAGCCCAGACAGCGCCCTGACAACCGATGCATGTGCAATTGCATGCTTTTCCACTCACAACGTCTTTGACATCAACTATATGGCCGTTGTCGCCAAGAGCACGAGTCATCAGGATTCTTGCCATATATATCTACCCACTAACTAAACTGCCAATTAAGAATTACAGCCTAATAATGATATTGTTTTTAGGTCAGGTTTATTTTTGAAGTGGTACATGTGAATGCAGTGGCATGCATGAACTCAAACTCTCCTTTTTTAATTTTACAAGCAGTGAGATGTGGATTGTTAATGCGCTCACTTGGAGAGTAACCAGAGCCGGTATCTAGAAATAGTTGATTCCCTACAAATCGTGGGTAGTCGACAGGGGTGTGTCCAGAAATAATATAATCAACTCCTGATATTAAGTTTTCGTCCTTAGATGAAATTACATTTCGCCCCCATAGGATCTCACGCCGACATTCATTTAAAACAGCATCACAGACAGGCCATGTCTTCATTGGAACCTCAGAGTGAATAACCCCAACATGATAATCGTCAAGCTCTACCGATAAAGTGAAGCTCATATTGTTCATGATAAGGGTTCGACACTCTTGGCGCTCCTCATCAGTGAGAGAAAACCACCACCCACCACCATTTCTTTCCCAAATAGAGCGTTTATATGGTGATGAATTATCTTCATCCAGTATGAATTCCTCATGGTTACCTACAACAGAATAAAACCACCCTTGTGCTGTTAATCTCAAACACTCTAGTGAACATGCCCCACGGTCTACCAAATCGCCCGTGCAAATTACCCTATCAATATCAGGATCAAAGTTAGCCACAGACAGGATGCGCTTCAAAGAAGTAATTTGCCCATGTAAGTCACCAATAAAGTAATCTGTTCCTAATATATTTTTCTTGAGTATCTTGTGAGTTGTAATATTCATTCCGCTCATTGTAGCCACCAAAAAAATATGGAATACTTAAACACAATACTCTATAATGTTTTATTGTATATGATAAAGAGCAAGAGTTGAATATGAGTCCTCTAATTACAATCAAATCAGCCTCATTGGCGAACGTTGGTAGCTCGCAAGATGCGTTCGACTCAGAGTTCGCTCTTGTAAACAGCTTGCAATCTCTCGTGAGAAAGCAATTCAAGAAAAATATTGGTTTTGAAAGAGAGTTTGACTGTGGCTTTGGCATTGCTGATGCAGTCATCTTCGAGTATAAGAGAAGGAAAGCGGCCTTAAATTTAGGGCAGATCACACCTTCTTGGGCATACACGCTCAAACAATTGCCATTAAAAACCAACTTTGATGCTGAGCACATTTCTAAAATTTCAGGTGCATCTCTCTCATTATCGAAAAAAGCGATCAAAGAATTTGTTGATGCAGGTTACTGCAAGCAAAAGGAAAATGGTATTTATGTAAAAGTAAAAGAGCCTGAAAATATTGTAGATACTATAAAGGCCGTAGAAGCGAAGCTGAAAGATTGGAAGAGAGCTCTTTGGCAAGCAAGTCGTTATAAAACTTTTGCTAATGAAAGTTGGGTTGTACTCGACAAAAAGCATGCGAATCCTGCAATAAAAAACATTGATGAATTTAAACGCTATAATGTTGGACTGGCAACCATCTCTATAGAAGGTGATTACTTAGTGCATTTCTCCCCTATTGAAGAAACGCACTTTTCAGAAATCGCCTACTGGAAAGCTAACGCAATGATCGCGCAATCCTTATTAAACTAAACCATTGGATTGTGCGAATATACGAATTGCATTGCTCCAAGTATTCAGATGATCGCCATTGCCGTGTTTATCAAGCCTCAATGCATGTTTACTAATCTCATCATGTAGTTCTATTGCTTCATCAATCCATTCGTTCAGCCTTTTATACCGCCCTTGAATGCTCAAGGATGAAAGCTCACCAATTTGGTCACTAAACGCTTTAAAATAGTGCTTATACAATATTGCTGAATTAAATGCAGGGTCTTTTGTTAGCTCAAATGCCTCATCAGATTCATCTGATGCGGTATATATCTTACTCCAAATATGAGGGTATCTATCCTTTAGAATTTTAGCCTCATCAAAGTTGATCCAGTTCAACAGTTTGGGAAGATAAATCCTGGCTTTTGGCCCTCTTCTATCTCCATCCGTTACGATGAATTTATCTAGAGAGAACATTCTGGTATTTTCGAAAGCGCCTATAGTTAGGCTAATTTCACCAGCTAGTGTATACAACAATGACTCAGTATTTGAATACCCAACAAGAACCTCTAAGTCTGCATCATAAGATGCCTTAATGACATCCATGTACTGGGTAAGAAATGTTAGGTCATTTATTTGCTTTGTACCCCTATCATGTTGGCAGAACATATAAACGCCATCAATTTCAGGGTAGCTTGTAATCCAGTTTAGAACCTTACTTCGATACTCATTACTGTTCACCATTGATGAAGTCATGGGAACCGTCAGCAATACCTTTTTACGACCCAGTGGGTCTTGCTTCTTGATCTGCTCAAGAAATGGATGTACAAATTGCTGTGATTGACCATCGATATACTTGTCATCAAAGTATTCATAAAATCTTGCAGGTATGATGAGTTCCAAAAAATCATTTTTCAACTGGAACTCAATACATCTTTTTGCTGCTTCATAAGATACAGCCATAAAATCAATTGTTGAGAATCCTTTTTCCCCCATAATCGTATTGGGGAAGAAGCTATATGATTGTAACTTTTGCTTTTGAGAGCTAGGTAGGTAAAATTGTGGATCAAATAATGATACTGACTTTAGTTTTTTACTATAGTCAGAAACATTTTTACATGTCTCATGAACTGGACTAAAAATTATTCCATCACCGATTTTATCCTTTTCGAAAGAATCTCTGTTCCAGTTAGCACAGTGTCCAGATTGATGAAATAAACGTAAACTCATATCCGCTCCTTAATTGCATTCAATTCATTGATGATTTTACTTGGAACACGATATCTCAGATATGGCTCCTTGCTCATCATTTTCTCAATTATATTTGATAAATCTCTATCAATACCCTTTGTATGTAAAGCATCAGGAGTGTGGCTGCATACTCGCTCTAATATTTCATCATTATAGTTTGTGCCATCAGAAACCATAAATGGGTGCTGTCCAGTTAGCATCTGGTAACAAATAATGCCGATAGAAAAGAGATCACTCTTGAATGAGATATCTCTCTTTGCATTTTTAGCTTGCTCAGGGCTCGCATAGGCAGGCGTACAGGGGCCAAAATCACAGAAGCTATACGTTACGCCAGCAGAACCTTCTTGCCGTAATAGACCAAGATCTATAATGACAAGAGAACCATCATCTTTAACTAAAATGTTGTCTGGTTTTAAGTCCCTATGTACTAATTTTTGTGGATGGCCCCATAAGCAATCCATTGCAATAAGTATTTTTTCTAAAAATGAGATAACTGCTGGCTCATTATTATAGCCACTCATTAAATTCGTTAATGGCTGAGCATTCATTCTTTGCTCTATACTCACGAACTTAATCGGATTCAGTGGTTCCTCAGTTTCTGGATGGAGAGTGATTGCTTCATGAAAAAATAATCGAGGAAATGATGGACTTCGGATTTGATTAAGAACCTCAACTTCTTTTTCCATGTATGAGATAGTTGTTCTTGATGTCACACTCGACATTTTAAGAACAACCGCTCCCCACTTATCACAATTTTCAGGTTCAATATCTGAACGACCCGTGAAAATGCCAAAGTATACAGCCCTTTGACCAGATGCCTTAGGTACACCCGTTATTTCGAAATTTGGGTATAAGGCCCTTATCAATTCGATGGACTCTTGATTTCCTTCTAGCATTAGCAAATCTCTCGCAAGGCTGAATAGAAAAAGATCTACTACAATATTTTCGTAAATAAATATATATTTCTGTTTCCAGGTTTTGATCTTCATCAAGATTCAATTAGAACTAACATCTGGACTCATTTTTTCACTTGACTATTGTTTGAACTATCACTGTCTTACCTCAGGGGCGACATTGCTCCGATCGTGTGTACCAATCCCGTAGGCCATGACTTTATTCTGGAGGTATGCCTGATGGTGAAGCCATGTAGTGGGGTGATTACAGCGGCAGTTATGCGGTAGGGGCTTATTTGAGCTGTAACCCTGGCACCAGTCTGTGACTTTCCAGCCCATACAGTCATAGGTCATTCCGCTAGCCGATGACGTTATCTCATACGTTCACCTGCTATTCGGTTCAGCTCGGTGTCTTCGACCAGCTCCTGGTAGCAGACAAAGATATAGGGTGACAAGCAGTTGAAGGCGGGGTAGTTACCGTTCAGGATGGCAACATCAGACCCGTTACCCTTTTTCAGGAAACGCCCCATAGGGAGGCGAACAATGAAGCCAAAAACCACCTTCGATTTTCAACATCACAGCCCCGAGACATCAGAACTGGTGTAGTATGACCTCTATAAGCAGAGGAAGACGTTCGACAAGTTGTGTAAACTTTTTTATCGTAAATGTATCAGATGTTGACACGAACAGCATTAATGATAGGTTTAATGCGATTTAAGAGCATGTGGGTGAGATAGCAAGATGGATGGAAACAGTGTTTACTAGGCTTGCACTCAACCAACTCACACACACAGTGGCAGTTACACTGAAAAGTTCCTGCCCTTCCGTTTTGAAGATCACCTAAGAATAATTTGTAAAGAATTTACATATAGACCCCTGTTAATACAGGGGTTTTTCATTTCATGTGTAGAAAACAGATGACAAATATGAATTAAAAATTTTGGTATATCCTATACTTTGTAATAGTGTGAAATTTATGGAGCGTAGACGTATGGAGAAGTTCTACGGTGTCACAAAATTTGTCATGGATACAGGAGAGCGCTACTGCATAGTGATGGATCGCTCTACTGGCATTCCCATCTATTACCCGCTTCTGTTTTTAACAACCCAAATCCGCAATAGAGGAGCTGCATTTTCAACAATGCTGGTAGCTGCTCACAATCTAGTTTTGCTGCTACGTTTTCTAGATAGTCGTGACATTAACCTTGAACAGCGGCTTTTGACCAAAAGCTTTTTCAAGCCACATGAGTTGGATGATCTGCGAGATTTTGCTCAGCGGAAGCAAGGAATTCGGTCATCAAAGGCGTTATCTCACCGTTGGTTGAAAGATGCGACAACTGATACCGTTGATAATGGGACTCTACATTCTCGACTGACAACATTTGCAATATATTTTCGCTGGTATGCTATGAATATCTTAAAGACAACAGAGCTGGAAGTTGTCGAGCAGATAAATTCTATGGTGGAACAAATAAAAGCACGCCGACCATCTAAAAATGGCAGAAACAGAAACTTGCAAGACAGGTCGTTGAGTGACATTCAATTGGACGCATTATTTGAAGTCATCCGGCTTGGTTCAACGCAGAATCCTTTCTCAGTAGATGTGCAGCGCCGTAATCGGCTAATGATCTTACTTCTATTTTATCTTGGTATTCGAAGTGGTGAATTGTTAAACATCAGAATACAGGATATCGACTTTAGCACTAACAGAATTCGTATCGTTAGGCGAGCAGATGAACTAGCTGATGCTAGAACCAATGAACCTAATGCTAAAACTAGAGAACGGCTCTTACCGTTGTCTGAAACCCTAGTTCAAGAACTGCATAGTTATATCATTCAAGATCGCCGAAAAATCAGAAATGCAAAGAGAAATGACTACCTATTTCTGACTTATAAGAGTGGACCAACAGTTGGAAACCCTATATCCAAGGAGGGTTATCATAAAATATTTTCCGTGATCAAGTCTATATTGCCACAATTATATGCAGCAACAGGTCACTCGCTCCGCCACACATGGAATCGTAAGTTTTCAGAAAGAATGGATTCTATGAATGAGAAAGTCAGCGAGGAACGCCAAGAGCAAATCCGTTCGTACTTAATGGGCTGGAGAGATGGTTCAGGAACCGCCGCGACATACAACAAGCGTTTTATCCAGCAAAAAGGGTTTGAGGCCGCCTTGGCATTACAAAAAGATAACGGAACTCGTTTACCAGTGGACATGAAAGATGATGACGAATAACCCCCTTTCAACATTAATAAAAGAGCGAATTCCTGCAAAGGCGAACGGATACTATTTTATGTTGCTTGATACAAGGTGGTGGTTAGATAAAAATAACGCGATCCCGGTTGGTAGATTACACGGTCTTCTGGAGCCAGAAACTCTGAGTGGGTCTCTTAACACATTATCATTTTATGCAAGGAGCTGGTCTGCAGCCCACACTAGATGTATTTTTTGGTGCTTCTTAGACATGATTCGAGCCACTAGAGCTACTCATATCGACGATATCATGTTGATTAGCTATAGATCTACTTTGGATACTGCAAATGAACATCGGCTAGGCCCTGTTAGTGTTTTTCTGAAACAGTGGTATCGGCTGGGCTACCCTGGTGTCAGCAAGGATGTCGTTCGATTACTTAATGGATGGAGGCTAAAGGGGCGCCGTAAGGGAGATGCGGTTAAACGCATGGATCCTCAAAATGGGCCGCTCACGGATAATGAACTTCAGGCATTTAATGAGGGGGCTGTACGGGCTTATGAAGGGAATCTAATTTCCATCACAGAGTTGGCGATGGCATTTGCCATCAGTCATACGGGACGTCGTTCAATTCAGATCTCACAGCTTCGCGTAGTTGATATTCTCTGTGGTGAAAATGAAAAGGGTGAACCATTTTATGTATTGAATGTGCCAAAAGCGAAGCAGCGCGGTAATTTTTTTCGAGAAAGTTTCAAGTCTTATGCGATGAGCCAAGAACTATGGGCAATACTGAGCGCCCTAGCAAGAGATTCGATTGTTCAGGTTAAGAAGATTCTGGGGTTTGAATTGCAGGAAGCTGACTGGCCGCAGATCCCCCTGTTTCCAGATCTCGCCGTGGTCACGACTATCCAATCCTCTTATGAATTCCACCAACTTCTGGCCACCGACAAACTCCACATCGCCTCCGCAGAGATAACCGATACGCTCCAGTTAATCGTAGAAAAATCAGATATCCGGTCAGAACGTACTGGTGAACTATTAAATATCAATGCGCGCCGTTTTCGTTATACCACGGGTACACGAGCTGCCCGCGAAGGTTTTGGCGAGTTGGTAATTGCGGAACTGCTTGATCATACAGATACTCAGAACGCAGGTGTTTACGTCAAGAATATCCCCGAGCATGTGAAAAAGCTGGATGAAGCTGTTGGGTTTCAACTGGCGGCATATGCTCAGGCGTTCGCCGGGGTACTTGTCGATTCAGAGAGGGATGCACAGCGAGGTAATGACCCTAACAGCCGTATCCGTACCGAGATGGGACAGGGAGTTGGCACTTGTGGCGAACATGGCTTTTGTGGCGCTAATGTCCCTATTCCTTGCTACACCTGCATACACTTTCAGCCCTGGCTGGATGGCCCGCATGATGATGTCTATCAGAGCATGCTTGACGAGCGTGAACGGGTGAAAGAGATAACTGGAGATATACAGATTGCAGCGGTGCTTGATCGCAGCATTTTAGCGGTGGCAGACGTGATCATACGTTGTGCGAAACGTCGTGAAGAGCTCGGCGAACATGGAGCAGTTACCAATGGCTGATTTATTACAGTTCAAGCCAAAGGCTACGCTGACAGCAGCAGAAAACCTTGAAACATTCATAGCCAAATGCCGAGATGAATTGACTATATTCGGTTCCAACCTCAAGTGGGGAGATCCTATTTGGCCAAAGATAACTGTGTTTTCCAAATTGGGCGTCAGTACTCGCAAACCTAAACCTCAAGAGGTTCAAGACCCGGCATTCATCGATTTCGCCAAAGCTTATTTTCGTTACCAGCAGGGGCATTCGCCAACGGGGACAAAGAACGAAAGTAAGGCTCTCAGAGCAATTGAGGCTGCTTTACTGCAAGTAACCGGGAGCGCAAATATTGATGGTTTGTCAATTTCAGTACTTGATGAAGCCGCCGAATTGGCAAGGCAACACTACTCCGATGGCTCAGCATATCATTGCGGTCGAGAAATTGAGCGGCTAGCTAAGTTTGTAGTCGAAAACAAGCTTGTATCATGCGCTGTGAACCACTGGGGCAATCCCATTAAGCGTGCTGAGGACAAGAACAAAACAGGAAAAGAAGCGAAAAGAAATAGGGAAGAGAAACTTCCGAGTGTTATCGCGCTCAATGCGCTAGCAGAAATTTTTTCCAACGATCCCATTCATGAACGAGACATATTCACAACATCGGTGTTTGCCATGCTGATGTCAGCACCGTCACGCATTACCGAAGTGTTAACACTGCCTGTTGATTGTGAGGTATTCGAAACAGATAGTGAAGGTATAGAACGCTATGGCTGGCGCTTCTATGCTGGTAAAGGCTACGGCGGTGACATCAAATGGATACCTACGGTGATGAACTCTGTCGCCAAAACAGCTGTCGCCAGAGCTCAATGCCTGTCAAAGAATGCTCGACAACTAGCTAAGTGGATTGAGAAAAATCCGGATAAGTTTTACCGCCATGCTAACTGCCCTGATGTTACTGATGATGAACCATTAACGATGGAACAGGCCTGTATGGCGCTCGGCTTTGCACATGGCACCAAAAAAGCATGCAGATCTAGCCTTGGTAGTCGAGGTTTAGCTAAAGAAGATGGTGTACATACGCTGAATAGCCTGTGGCAACACACTATGACGCGTTTGCCAGATGGCTTCCCATGGTTTGATAAAAACAAGGGAATTAAGTACAGCAATGCCTTGTTTGCACTGAATGCTAATCAGTTCCACGGAAACCGGGGGAGCATACCAATTGAATTACATAAGCCAACAAATAACTTCTTTAACCGTGATCTGACCCCCCGTGAGGTCCTGGAAGAAAAACACGAAAGTATCTTTGATCGCCATGGTTACTGTGCTGAAAACGGTGAACGGATTAAATTGAACTCGCATCAGGCACGACACCTTCTCAACACTATTGCCCAGCGCGGCGGACTGTCAAACTTGGAAATAGCCAAGTGGTCAGGTCGGGCAGACGTGAAACAGAATCGAACCTACAACCACATGACCGAATACGAACTGGTTGGCATGGCTGAACGCTTAGACCCCACAAAGTCGCTATTTGGGCCTGTTGGTTTGGTGGCAAAACATCTGCCCGTAACTGTGCAGGAGTTCAATACATTAGAGTATGCAGCTGTCCATGCAACAGAATATGGTTACTGTGTGCATGATTACACCATGAGTCCCTGCGAGAAGTTCCGAGATTGCGTCAATTGTACCGAACAAGTTTGTATCAAAGGCGAAGATATAGAAATTTTAGATCGGATTAAGAAACGTTTGGTGAAATCGGAGCGACTTTTTTCTTTTGCCAGTAAGGCGGTGGAGAGCGGCGAGATTGGTGCGGATCGCTGGTTTCATTATCACAAGAAAACTATCACCCGACTTCGGGAGCTAGTAGCTATTTTAGAGAGCCCAGACATTGAAAATGGTGCTCAGATTAAGCTTAAGGGCAACGACTTCAGCCACTTTCGTCGTGTTGCAGAAAAGAAGTCCATCGAAGCCATAGAACACAAAGGCAAAGAGCGTGAAGAAGCTGCGATGTTAGAGGATTTGACAACTATGCTAGGGGGGGGATTTGGCCAAGCATCTAGAAAATAGAGATATTAAAGCTATTGTGAACCTGATACGGGGATGGCCAGAAGAAAAACTGACTTGGCTAGCTATCTGTGAGGCGGCAGAATCATTGATCGGAAAGTTGCCATCAAGACAGTCCCTTAATTTGCATGAGACAATCGTATCTGCCTATCAGGCAAAGAAGGAAGCGCTTAAAAGCCGAGGTCCAAAAAAATCGCGCCCAGCCAGTTTGAACATTGCAGCAGCTAGAATCGCGAATCTTGAAAGTGAAATCGAAGAACTTAAAGAAGAAAACCGACGGTACAAACAGCAGTTTGTGATCTGGCAATACAATGCATACAAACATGGGATGAAAGAGTATCAACTCAATGAGCAGATGCCGAGGATTGACCGTGAGCGCTCTGACGGTGAGACTCGATAACATATTGTGTGTGATAGGATTATTAGGCTCCAGAAAGATAGAGGTCCATTCCCCCCTCTATAGGACAGTACTAGGATAAAAGATCATCATTACGATAACTATGACTGTACGTATCTAAGTCGGCATACTCTCTGTGGGTGCTTGGCTAGTAATCTCAATTTATCTACGTTTCATTTTGTGAAAATTCACCTTCAACATCTCAATTCTGACCGTCAAAATCTTGTAACGCTTGGAGCCAATGAAGTCTTAAAATTCGATGAACTGATCCTAAAATTCTGCCTAGTATGGACGACCGTCATTCAGATGTACCTGTCGTTAATAACAACTCGTGTTGGATGTGGATCATGAATGCTGCCGAGGATAAGCTGAAATGTCTAGAGCTTGAGTCTTGCCCCAAACCTGTTACCCCCACCAGCTGCGGACATAGCGAACTACTGTTGAGCTTGATCATCTGGCTCCGCCAATTCTAAGCACCTAAACAAATGGCGCCGCAATCGTGCCAGCCTGCTGTTAGTTCATCGAGGGTTAATCGTTTTTTCTCTGCCATAATGAACAATGCGTCGATGCTCTCTGTATTCTCCCCTCACCACTAGGTTGTATTTTGAAGAACACAGTCGCCACATCACACCCGATTGGGTCGTTGGACATTCGGAACAGCGAGGCAGAGCGTCATCTTCAACCATGCTCGATAGGGGCAACCTCTCTGCGGGCGGCTTTTAATACCTCTAATGGATGTTCTGCTATCTCATCCATCGGAGCCTTACAAGCAAGCCAACTATTCGCACTGGCAAACCAACTCGCAATAGCAACCGGTTTCCTACTAACCGAGAGAATAGCAAGAACTTCTTTCATTTGAGGTAAAGGCTTACCATCCACACCCAAAGCATATGCAGGAAACAGATCTTGTCCCTTTACGGAAAGGGCAAAAATTTTACCGGCCTTTTTCCATTTATCCATCTGTCCCGATGGATCAGCCCCCTTGTAACCGGTGTCAATTGCAACCTCTTTTGCCGTCAGCCAAGTGGACAGGCTAAGCACCTGTTCGCATATTTGAGCTCCCGTAGAAACATTCAGTTTAGGATGTTCTTTGACTGCGTTAGCTATCTGGTGATTTTTTAGCATAAAAACAAGCTTCCTATCATTTTGTCACAACCTCATTAGCTTCCCATGCTGAGAGTATATCTACGATAACGTGACCTAGAGCAAGCCCTCAGGTTGGGAAACGATTGACACTCTCTCCACAAAAATTGAGACTTGCCCTGATAAGAAACTGCAAAGACTCCATCGGCCTCAACAAATACGTTTAACGGCCAATAACCATGGTCTTAGCATGGTTAAATCGTACTTATTTTTGGTCATGAGGCAGTAAATGGGCAACCCTGATAATACGCCAACAACAAATACCGTTCACTCTGAGACCGTCAGGGTGGTCCTATACCTGATCCTGATCCTCTGTATCCTGCTGTATGTGTATAGCAGTCTGCACACGCCTTCTGGGCTTCCTTCATGGATCGTCGATAATCTTCTGGGCATTAAATGCGTATTGACCGGATGCCTTGGAGGAACTCTTTACTGTCTTCGTGCTGTCTATCTTAATCGTTGCGTTAGGAATAGCTGGGATCCCCGGTGGTTACCTTGGTATTACCTACGTCCTCTCACCAGCGCTGTTTGCGGGCTGGCCGCATACCTGTGCCTTCGTGCCGGGCTCATCGTTTTGGATGCATCTCAGCAGGACAGTGCTGCTGGTGATTATGGGTACCTAGTCTTTGCTCTATTTGCCGGAATCAATGTGGATCGGTTCATGGCCAAAATGGAGGACCTAGGCCAAAGCCTGTTTGGTATAGAGCTCAGCAGGACAGCTAAAGCATCGAAAGAATCGTCGCAGGAAAAAGCCAAAGCAGAGGAGTGAGCCATGGTAGCAAAAATAACCTTCTTCCCGGTTGGGAATGGAGATATGACGCTGATTGAAACTGAGGACAATAAGCGGGTTTTGATTGATTGTCGCATCAGGGCTGGCGCTGACTATCCGGATGTCGTATCAATGCTCACCGAGCGATTACTGACGGATGATAAGGGGCGCCACTATGTGGATGTCTTTGTTTGTACCCACCCTCACGATGACCATTGTGGCGGGATCCAGGAACACTTTTACCTCGGTAAGCCGGAAGACTACGCAGACAAAAGTAAAAAGATTTTCATCAATGAGATCTGGGCAAGTCCAATTGTATTTAAACGAGCCAATCAAACGTATCACAAACTTACCGATGATGCGAGAGCTCTTCACGCGGAAATCCGCCGCCGCATTCGGTTGTATCAAGATAAGCAATATATCCAGGAAATCGGTAACCAAGTCCTGATCTTGACCGAGGATGAAGAAGGCAATCTCGATAGTACCCAGCGGATTCTGTGTAAGCGAGATACTGAGATTATCCGTATCAACAATCAATCGACCTCAGGATTTCGCGCTCGAGTCTTAGGGCCAGCACCGAAATCTGATATTGAGGAGCAAGAAGTTTCCCTTGGTGCGAATGAAAGCAGCGTCATCATGAACTATCAAATCACGGGCGACGGGCGATCAATCCATTTTCTCACCGGCGGAGATGCAAAAGTGGTCTGCTGGGATGTTCTGTGGGAACACCTAGAAGCCGATGGGCATACGTGCTGGCTTGAATACGACCTGCTGCAGGCACCACATCATTGCTCATGGCGATCGCTTTCCCATGACAGTTGGAAGGAAAAAAAGGCTGCCGACGAAACGGCTGAGATATCCGAACCAGCTTGGAACGCACTGAGCCAGGCTAAAGATGGAGCCTTCATTGTCTCAAGTAGTAAGTCGATCCATGACGATGACAAAGACCCCCCATCATTTGCTGCCATGAAGGAATATCGGAAGATCTTGGGCTCTGATAAAGCAAACTTCGTATGCGTTGCGGACCATCAAAAAGATGGTGAAGAAACCCCCCTAGAGTTTTGGATCACCAGTGATGGCCTGACGAGGAGTTCGCCCAAAAAGCTATCCCTGTCGGGCACCGGTAAGAACTCGGTGAATTTGAGTGATGATGGACGCGGGTATGCTTGATGACGCACAAGCCGCGGAGCAGATCACTGATCTGCTCCGTCAATACGGCGGTTTTCGGCTAACCGCGGATCAGTTGTCAGTGTGTCCTGGGGGACCAGCATTTGGCTGGGTGATCCCGGTTAATATCCGATACCGAGGACAGCAGGTTCTGCTTCGCCTGCAGTTTCATAAATCCATAGATGGCTGCATCCCGGAAATCTACGTGTTCACGCCGGACATTAAGCCACTTGATCTTCCCCATATCGAAGTGCTCGGGCGGCTGTGCATACTGCCATCAAACGCCATCATTGATACAACTAACAATGACTATCTCGTGTACCTGCTTGCCCGAGCTGAAGACCTTCTCCACAAATCAGTCATAGGCGAACTCGATCATGACTTCCAAGCTGAAATATTGAGTTATTGGGCTTATCACTGCAAACAGTTCACCAATCACGCCGTAAGCCTATGTGATTTGAATAACCAGACCAGTAGAGAGATCTACTGCTTCAATACCAAGGCTGGCTTGGTGTATGCGGACAGTGAGACAGATTTAATCAGATGGCTGGATAATCGGCAGGTCTTAGTGCCTCCTAAGGAAGAAAAGCCTCAGAAGAAGGTAAAAGCCCGGAGAGTAAAGAAACCCAAGCTGCGGGAACGTATGCTGGCTGGGATCCGCAAGACCATGCTATTGGTAATTGATGGCGCTTGGACCCCCACCGACTACCCATCAACCATTTCTGATCTACTGGCGATGGTTCCAGATCATCGCTCCCGAGAACAGTTGGCGACGATGTTGTGTAATGTATTGATGAACGATATGGTTCGCCAGCCGGGTGCGTTGGTATCGATGCGGACGTCGACAGGCACGTGTGTGGTAGGATTACGATTTGAACGAAACCTGTTCAATCCCAAGCAAAACGATAGGACATTCCAGACTGTTCTTGCGGGGTTTAGGGATGCATTGCCGCTGCAGGTATTGATGAACCGATGTAGCACCATGAAGGTCTACGGGCAACCGATCCGGAGGATGGATAACAGCTGGGTGTATGGCCGAGACAAAAACCCTGCAATAAATATGCTATCTCAACATCGAGTGGCGATCGTAGGATGCGGATCCGTTGGTGCAGCGATAGCCAAATTACTACTGCAGTCCGGCATAACCACCATCGACCTCTGGGATGATGAACTGTTGGGGACGGAAAATTGCTCCCGTCATGTTCTGGGTCTCAATTCAGCAGGAAAGGCAAAGGTATCCGCCTTACAAGCTATGCTCGCCGGTGCATTTCCGAATGCCTCCATAACCGCAAATGTCAGCAAGTGGACATCTACCGAGAGCCAATGCCTAACTGCAATGTACGACGCAGATATCGTTGTCAGTTGCACCGCCGATTGGACGACAGATCAGCAACTGCTACGAGCACAGTCCTTGACCGTTTCTCCTCCTCCCATCGTTTTCACGATGGTCGAGGCTCATGCGATGGCAGGACATGTGATTATCAATCCAAGTGGTTCCAACGCGTTCAACAGCTTGCATCATTGCTCTGGTAAGCATGTTGGGGCATTACGCATGCCGATCACTGATTGGCGTGGTGCCAAAACTACTCACCAAGTGCCAGCCTGTGGCGGAGTGTTTCAGCCCTATGGAGTTATCCCCCTGACGCACATACAGGCCTTAGCCGCGCGGGTGGTTCTCTCACTGATTGAGGATGAGGCTACTCCCAAAGCCTTTGTGTGGCTTGGTAGTTCTCGGGAACTGAAAAAATTGGGAGGGCAGTGGAATGAGCCATGGATTGAAGCGTTTGGGGATCCTGGCACAGGCGATCGGGTTGTGGAGCTTGAATACCTTGGGGGTGACGATGGCTGGCAGGCCATGGCATAAATACTATTGCCCAGCTCTGGGGCTGACAGTGCACTTACCGGGAGCAACTCTCGCTCAGTTGTGGGCATATAGACAAACTACATCGGCAGCTAAGGAAGCTGGGGGGATGCTTTTTACTCGCACCCTAGCCGGGCACAGTGTAGATGTATCAGCAATATCTCTGCCTGGCTGTGGTGATCAAGCCACTCCGACCAGCTTTATCCCGGATCGAGCCCGGGGTAAGAAAGAGATCGAACGTCGATTTCGTAGAGGGCAGCATTTCATTGGCGAATGGCATAGTCACTACGAGCGACATCCAACCCCATCGCCGCAAGATAGGTCCACAATCCGGTCACTGTTTCAGTCTTCGAAGCATGACCTACCGATGTTTCTGATGTTGATTATCTCCAGTGAGGCCGATGCATCACTGATTCATATCTCAGCGACCAATGGTAAAGCGTTATATGAGTTCATATACCAGGGTGCCGATACATCATGATGTGATATATCAACATTTTAATTTTAAATACTTCATGCATCAGTCTCATTCCCTCCAAAATACGAAGGTTTAGCGCATGCGTATCCCTTTTTCGTGACTTACTTCGTATTATGTGGTTGTGGGCTTTCCAGCATCTACCATTGCAATCGCCATACGTAAAAATGCGTTGGTAACTAATGCTGAGCCTCATCCCTGATATCAAATATTTAACTGATCTCATGCCAAGGATTTGTTTGCTCTTTCCCTAACCTCCATCAAGAAACCGGCTAAGAGTTATTCTGCTTCTTCCGACAACAGCTTCAACCTAAATAGCTGTTCCGAATAGTAGATCACCGGAGGAAGGGAACTCAGTCCAGTTTGTGCGATCTCATTAGTCGCCAAACAAAACAAGCCACACCCAAAGGACTGAGTTGATGCCTATCCTACCACCCCTGCCACGGTCACAACGGCGCCGCATTCACAAAATCATCCATGTCACACATGATAAAGGACATGCTCGTCGCTTGATGGCCATCTTGCTGTTACATGAAGGACACACGGTCACTGATGTTCATCACCTTACCGGCGCTGCTCGCTCGACCATCGGCCGTTGGCTTCGGTGGTATCGAGATGAAGGCATAGATGCGCTAGAAGCCTTACCGGCTGGTCGTGAACCGGTCTTGCCTGTTGCCAAGATAGTCACCTTACTGGTGCTGCTCATGCAGTTTTCTCCGCAAGATTTTGGTTATCAGCGCAGCCGTTGGTGTACTGAGCTATTGGCTATCAAAATCAATCGGTTAACAGGGCTCAATGTGGCAGCCTCCACACTTCGTCGATGGCTACCTCGTATGGGCATTGTCTGGCGCAGGCCCGTGCCGACCTTGCGGATAAAAGACCCAGCTTATCAGGAGAAAATGGCGAATATCGACGCTGCGCTGGCCCGCTGTGATGCCGCTAATCCGGTGTTTTATGAGGATGAAGTCGATATAGACCTCAATCCCAAATTAGGGGCCGACTGGATGTTCAGAGCGCAGCAAAAGCGGGTTGTCACACCGGGACAGAACGCCAAACATTACCTGGCAGGCGTTCTCCATGCAGGCAACGGAAGAGTGCTTTACGTCAGCGGGATAAAGAAAAACTCATCGCTGTTTATCGCCATGCTGGAAAAGCTGCGTCACCACTACCGACGAGCCAAAACCATCACGCTGATCCTCGATAACTACATCATTCACAAAAGCAAACAGACCGAGCGATGGTTGAAGAAGAACCCCAAGTTCTGCCTGGTATTCCAGCCAGTTTACAGTCCTTGGGTTAATCACATCGAACGGCTGTGGCACAAGTTACATGAAACCATCACACGCAATCATCAATGCAGAGGGATGGCCAACCTGCTGGCTCGAGTGAAACACTTCATGGATACCGTGTCTCCTTTCCCCGGGAATGGCTATGGCACAGCCAAGGTGTAGCACTATTATGATCAGTTATTTAGTTCACTTCCCCAAGAAGTGTGAGTACATTTTCGACAGAAAAGAAGTGCTATTGCGCTCGTCTGGATACATGGTTTTTTTAAAACGAGTCGCTTATTTTAGCAAGGTGAAAACTAAGTTAGTAGGCGACGGGAAACGCAACTTCGGTTGCAGTCAATTACGATAAGACGCTTGAGCACACCAGTGCTCATTAGTATGCTATAGAACAACCCCGCGTATTTAAAAAGGATATCTATGAGTGAATTTTTGAAAGTGCTGTTGAACATTCGTAGCCTGCGAGCTGTACTGTTCGAGTTGTCTCTGGACCAACTCAAAGAAGCGCACGAGAAAATTGAAATGATTTATCTGGAGCGTTTGGAGTTGGCAGAAAAAGAGCACGCGGCCAATGCTGAGCACCGACAAAAGCTGGCTGAGTTTCAGGCGATGTTGGCTCAAGCAGGTATCGACCCCACTGAGTTGGTAGGCAGCACTCCAGCAGCAGCGACTGTGGCTAAAACTAAACGAGCGCCTCGCCCACCGAAATACCGTTACGTTGAAAATGGCGTAGAGAAAACCTGGACCGGTCAGGGCCGTACACCCAAGTTCCTCGCTGAGCAATTCGAGCAAGGTCGTCAGCTGGATGATTTCCTCATCTAAATAGACAAGGCCATGCCCTCACGGCATGGCCTTGTTGTTTACACACTCTATGACCCAATTAATGACAGCCCTCGTCGCTACGAAATAGGAATATTCGGTAATGTTCTGTCGCATGATAATCTCCCCATTTTTAGGGGCATTCAAAAGTAGAGGTCATGCGGATTTTGTCAGATGCTGCTTCTTACGGAGCTTGGTGAGTTGGTTGAATAAATCAGGTCGAACCCTTACCTACGGTATCGGACAATTGCATTGTGAAGTAATTTAATTGATTGATTGTAAATGGATTATTTACACCTCTTTTTGCCTTTTTACAAATTTGGCATTAATGTTGATTATACCGCTCGAAATGACGTGGTGTCGGTTCTGACCATACCGCCATGAACCTTATCACAAGCATACGCTTGAGGCCGGCTTGGTGTAGTAGGTCGCCGGCTCAATCCTGTTATCTGCACTACTCAACTGCATCCCACCTGCAACATGCCCGATGCCAGCTACAAAAGACTTAGCAGCAAGCATACCACTGATATCGATGTCCAATTAGCTACACGCCCTGATTACCGGGCCTATGTCGCCCAAGGTGTTGGTTGACTAAATATGGTGGTTGGCTTGTTGAAAAACGCTCGCTCCGCACACCGGAATATTGTGCGCTTCGAGTAAACCATACTGATGAATGCATAATCAAAGGGCACGCTGTTCTTGACTAGGGAAACCGCCCTTTAGGTTGTCCAGGGACGATGATTAATTAATTGATTGATATCACTAAATTAAGACCGGAGAAGCATGTCTATCCCAGTTAGTCCCTCTTTGCCGCGTTATTTGCAAGTGGCGCACTGGCTATACGACCAACAGCGAGCAATCAGTGCTCGCGAGGCTGCTAACGTGTTTGACGTATCGTCTTGGTCAATAGAACGAGATTTTGCCAAGATCCGGGCATTGAACGGCATCGTTGTGTTCAATGAGCAGCAAGTGCCGAGTAAAGGTGGACAGCAATACCTATTACGGATCCTGCGTATATTTCCCTACTGGCTTGACGAGCATCAGCAACCCCATCAGCAGCACGTCGGAGGTTGGGACCCTGACGTTCCCCTCACGTGGCATGACCTACTGTGCCGTCCTTGGTATCAATTAGTCACCCGACATAAACTACACACCGATGATTGAACCCACCCTACATCATGGAAGGTGTGCAACGGGACTTGTTTGGGCTCATTTCGGCGGCGAGATTCTGGCCGGCGATCAATTTTAGAGGGGGGGCAAATGCCACCCCCCTTTTATGGCGCTGTTGGACCGTTTTTCTACTCTGCCGGAGGATCCTTGCATTGTATTGATGCGGACATCGCCAGTTGTTGTAACCCCTTAAGTAAAAACTGATATCCCACTACGTTTCCCACAAGCCATGTACCCCGCAGCTGGGAGTCACTCCATTTTAGGCTTTTGGGGGCGTTGTTTCCCAAATCAGAGTGACTTGAATTGAACTTATGGTGGAGACGGTGATCTGATCACCAAATCCCTCTTCAAATCAGCATCATGGGCAAGTCGCTTCACGCCATATCCAACTGGTCACAGTACAACCGTTCCCTGGTCCAACGCGGCTCGCTAACGTTCTGGGTTGATGAGCATGTCGTTCATAACTGGTTCCATCAAGAACATCATGGCCGACGGGGACGACGCTCCCTCTACACCGACCAGACCATCTGTACCTTTCTCATGCTCAAGGGCATTTTCAACCTCTCCCTACGGGCGACACAGGGCCTGCTCGACTCGCTGTTTGAGCTGATGAATGTGCCGCTGTGTGCCCCCGACTACATAGATGGTTGCCCCGGTTTGCCAAGCCCTCAATCGATGAAAATGAGTCAGGTGGAGATTGCAGCCATAGATCCGGATTTCGATCGAGGCTACCGCCTCTACCCTGTTAAAGAGCCCCAAGTGTAGCTATGCGAGGGTAGGGGAAGTTGTGGCCTAATGGTTGATTTGGGCAACAACGGCGCTTTTGGGGCATCTACAACTCATGTAGGGGCGATTCACTCTTACTTTGTCTGTGAACTCAAACGGCAATCTTTCCTCGCGGCGCCTCTATTGCCACCTTTTTTGCCCTTCATTTTCACGCAATAAATTTGTGAAAACCACTTTATTAATTGAATTTAAAGGGAATAAATTGGCATCACTTGGCTTGCCACTCACCACACCAGGTGACGATAAAATTTCAACTCTGAAATCCTTCACGCGCAGCGGCAACGGCGGCGACTGATGCTGCACACCACGCTTTTCATCTGTCTTCGTGCTGGGGGAGGAGGGTGACCATTCGGTCCCCTCTTCCTTACAAACCGCACCCCCTAACTGTCTGGCGCTAACTGACAATCTAGAGAACCAATAATGCGAACTACACGAAATACACATCTGTGTGCTCTCGCCGTATGCCTGTCTACCGGGCTTTGGGGGTGTGGCGGTGATGGCAACGG
>NZ_CDBL01000011.1:0-1089 GCF_000820005.1 Aeromonas piscicola
GGGCGCATTATAGGGAGCGGAATCTTTCTGGCAAGTAAAAACACTGTGTTTTATTGAAGAAGACGTTCAAGTGTTTAATCAACAACCAGTTCGCCCAATAAGCATCCATTTATGTGCTTCAGAAGAGACGCTATTCCTCTTGTTCAGGCCAAAAACCCCGCTGTGCCTAACGATGCCTTTATAAGGATGCGACGCTTTATATAGGAAGACAGATAGGGATAAAGAGAGGGATGAATAGAAAAGGGCCCTGCTGGGCCCTTTTCTATCGTGCCGTTACGGCACATCAGATGGAGAAACTGGAACCGCAGCCACAGGTTGTGGTGGCATTGGGGTTGGTCACGGTAAAGCGGGAGCCTTCCAGACCTTCGGTGTAGTCCACACTGCCGCCCACCAGGTATTGCAGGCTCATGGGATCGATCACCATGGTGACACCACTCTTCTCAACCACTGTGTCCCCTTCATTGATCTTCTCATCGAAGGTGAAACCGTACTGGAAACCGGAGCAGCCACCGCCCGTGATGTAGACCCGCAGCTTGAGCCCAGGATTTTCTTCTTCGGTAATCAGGTTCTTCACCTTGTTGGCTGCCGCATCCGTCATCTGGATTGGCAACGGGGCTTCTGCTACTGCACTCATTACTGACCTCACAACCGTTAAATCCACAAACATGGAAACCGCGAAATTATCCAATACCCGACCATTTAGTTCAAGTATTCACCAAGCTTCTTACTGCACCGCAGGTGCCGGCGCGGGCGGAGCAACTACCAGTGGTTTGATCACCTCCCCCCATTCGGCAAGCAACTCCTGGGTGGGTTGCCGACCCTCTTTGCCAATAGTGACACGCACCCGGTCCGGTACAAAGCCTTCCGGCAACTGCCAGTTGCCTTCCAGCAGCTGAAAGTAGCGCAAGGCGTAGCGCCCCTCGCCCACTTTCATGCCGAGCTCACGGCTGCCGAGGGTTCTGGGCTTGTCACCCAGGCTCCCTTCTACCTTTATCTGTACCAGACCGCGAAACAGTTCGCGCTTCTTGGCGGGCTGGGTCAGGGCGAGACGATAGTGGTAACGACCGGGAATGCTGGTCTCCTGCAGGG
>NZ_CDBL01000011.1:1296-1785 GCF_000820005.1 Aeromonas piscicola
GAGGTTATCGATCACCACCCCCACCTGCTCACCCGTGGGTCGCATGATACGTTCGAAGAAGGCCAGCTGCCGCTTCTGTTCCTGCACCTGGGCTTCCTGATCCTTGAGCGTCTGCTGCAGTTGTTCGAACGCGGCTCTCTGGGTGGCCAGCAGCGTCTCCTTGATGCCGAGGTCACTCTTTAGCTGGCCAATCGCCTTGCCCTGCCGCTCCAGGGTCTCTTGCTGCACCGTCAACAGGCTGCTCTGGGCCAGTTCCTGTCGATTACCGACGAAATACCCGATCAGCGCACCCATCAGCAACACAGCCAACAACTTCAATATCTGGGACATAAGGCCTCTTTTGTTACTGCGCCATACAGCGGCCATGCTCCTTTCACTATACTCGACTCGACCGGATTCGCGCTGACATACAAGGAGTTAACTGGCAATGGCGCCGCTGTCTCCCCGCTTTTGACGCGCAGCAAGCCGTAAAGTTCGCTCCAGGATCTG
>NZ_CDBL01000012.1 GCF_000820005.1 Aeromonas piscicola
CCAGTGTCCACATTTGATCCACACAGATTTATTCCGGTAGCTCTTCCAGCTTAACTTCGAGTTGTACACGGTTGGTGTAGCCCTGATTGGTGAGGTCGTGCACCATCTTATGCAGTGGGATGTGTGGATGAAAAAGCCCCATGGGTGAGGCTTGTAGTCAGATGATGTTTGCCCGGAAATCTATTTCTTGAGGTGCTTTCTGATGGCCTTGCCGGAGGTGCCGACGGCTTTCACCGCTCTTTTCAGCTGTACTTCGGTGCACTCGAAAGTCTTGATCCACAGCTTCATCTCATAGGGGTCGTTGACGTTGATGCTCTTGGCATCGAGGGGATGTGCGATGGTGTTATTGTCAGGCATAGGAACCTCAACTTATTGAAATGGTTGGCGAGACAGCTGTCCCGACTCGGTGCTCATGTTCCTCTATATCAGTCGTGGGCGTGGTGATGGGGCTCACACAACGCAGGTAACGGGTAAAACAACGCCCCCCTTATTACCCGAGCTATTGGACGTGGTGCCCGGATGATGCGCATTGTGTGCAAAGAGGTTGCCGTATCAGGTGCGTGGCGGGGTCATCCATTCCGAGTATTCCGAGCATCCTGAATACCCCAAGCATCTTGATGGTCACGGTAGGCTTGAGCCCGCAAGCTCCATGGCCAGATCAGCGAGCCTCAGGCCGGGGCGGTGAGTATGGGCCCCTTCATCAAGCAAGAAAAAAGGGGAGCCAGGCTCCCCTTTGGTTTGCTCTGCCAGCGGTCAGAACTTGTAGAGCCAGGAGACGGCGGTGAAGTAGCCGTTGTAGTCCTGATTCAGGTTGCCGAGGTTGGGCTCTTCGCCTGTGTAGAGGTAATCCACATCCTGGAAGTATTCGTAGCGCACGTCCCAGCGCAGCGAGTGCTGCTTGGTGAGCTGATAGAGGGCATAGCCTTCCAGCCGGTGCTGCTTGCTGGTGAGGTCGGGGTAGTCATAGCCCTTGCTGGCGTCCGTCTTGCCGCGACCAAAGGCGAAGCTGTAGTCGAATCCCAGCTCCAGATCCCGGTCAAACGCCTTCTTCTGGGTCAGTCCCAGCCCCAGGGTGGTGATCTCGTCGCGCACCGCCGTGCTGTAGGGATCCCAGTCCGGTGCGCCTGTGTAGGCGTGGTTCTGGGCTGAGCTTATCCACTGCAGGTTGCTGAACAGATGTCCGCTCAGGTTGTCGTCAAACTGCTGGTTGAGGGTGAGATCGAGGCCATAGTCCTTGCCCTCGCTGCGCCCTATGTCCGGCTCCTTGTAATCATCCTTGGCCCACCAGCCTTCCAGGCTTGCATCCAGCCCCTCGCTGAACTGGTAGCCGAGATCGGTTCTGAGCTCCACCCGGTCCCGATCGGCCAGGTAGAACTGGCGCAGGGTCGGGCTACCGTTGCCACCGTCGCTGTCATGGCGCCAGTCAGAGCCGTTGCGGGTGCTCCAGGCGAGCTTGCCGCCCAGTTGCAAGGCTCCGACCGGGCGATAGCGCCCCTTGAGAAACAGGGTGTGTTCGTCGGTGTCGCGCCGATCGGCCTGTTCCCGCTGATCGGCCTTGTACTGGTAGCCGGTGGTGAGCTTGACGGAGCGACTGAGCCGGTAGTCGGCCTCCAGATCCGCCTTGCTGCGGGTGCGATCACTCTTGCTGCGCTGCTTGCCGACCACTGCGTATTCGTCCGACTTGTCCTTGCGATCCCGATATTCCCCACCGGCCCGCAGGGTGAGATCCCGGCCAAAGCGGCCCACCCACTTGGCGTCAGCCTGGAAAGTGCTTACCTCGCCGTGGAAGTCATCCTGGGCGACGGGGGCATTGCGAAAGGCGGTCAGGCTACCGTTGGAGCTGGCCTGGCTGCTGAGGACGCGGCCGGTCAGGCTCTGCCTGTCCCAGTTGTACTGGCCGGAGAGGCTCAGCTGGTGGAAGTTGTTGTCCGGCTCATAGGCGCGTTCATTGGCGTAAGGGTCGGTGACGCTGCCGTAATAGAGGGCCGTATCATCGGTGCGGTAGAGAGAGCCGTTGTAGGCGAGATCGACCAGCCAGCCCTTGCCCAGATAACTGACGCCGCTCTTGACCAGGGTGGTCGAGGTGCCGTCGACGGGCTTGGGCAAGAGGCCAGGTACGCCGCCGACCCCGGGCACGGTCGGCTGGTAGTAGGCGAGGGTGGCCTCTTTTTTCTCGTGAGAAAAATCGGCATAGGGGCGCCACGGGCTCTTCGGCGTATAGGCGAGCCCGGCGGTCAGCTTCTTGCGCACCACCTCCTTGTCAAATTCGGCCAGCTGGCCCTGGGTCAGCGGGCTCTCTCCCGGTTGATAGACGCTGCGGCCATGGGAATTCCAGTAGAAGGGGGACTCCGAGTAGCCCATCTTGGCGCGAACGCCATCATAGTGGCCCTGCTCCAGCGCCAGGCTGAAGCGCTCCATGCCGAGGTTTTTCGCTTCGAGGGAGCCGTAGCGGGAGCCTTCCCCCCGGTATTGCAGATCGGCGTTGAAGATGCCGAGCATGCCGCTGTCCTGCTGGCTGGGCACCCAGTTGCGAAAGCGGGTGGCGCCGTCATCGTTGGCATAGCCGGCCCCCAGCCCCACCTCGCCAAACCAGCCGCTGTCGCCCTCGCATGACTTGCAACTCCAGCGCTCTGTCTTGGCCGGTTTGGCCTGCTGCAGGGAATAGTCCCCGACCGCCAGCGGCTGTTCGGCCGCCTGGGCCGAACAGACCGCCAGCAGGGAGAGCCAAAGTGTTGAATATTTCATGACTTCTCTCCTCAGCGTTGCAGGGATTGACCATTGGGGTGGTTGGTCCCGTGGATCTGGTTATGACAATTCAGGCAACTGCCGCCACGCACCTTGAGATCCCCCTCGGGGATGGAGACGTTGGCATGGGGCACGCTGTGGCACTCCTGACACAGTTGCGGTACCCGCTTGTTGAGCAGCGCCTGGTTGATGGAACCGTGCGGGCTGTGGCAGAGGGAGCAATCCTCGGTCACCGGTTCGTGTTCCCACAGGAAGGGGCCCCGTTTCTCGGCATGGCACTCGTAGCAGCTCTCGTTGAGGCTGGGCTGCTTCAGGCTGGCCTCGTTCTGCGACTGGTGCGGGTTGTGGCAGCTGGAGCAGGGCAGTTCGCCATTGAGGATGGGGTGGCTGGTGCGCTTGTGCAGATCGGCCTTCTGCTGGGCGTGGCAGCTGGTACAGGTCTCGACCTGCTGCTTGCTGTCCATCACAGGATCCTTGGCCTGGTGCAGGCTGTGGCAACTGGTGCAGGAGAGATCCTCTACCGCGTGGGCGCTGGCATGCCAGCCCATCCGCTTGGCATCGGTGTGGCAGGAGAGGCAGACGCTGTTCTGCTTCTCCACCGGTACCGGCGAATCGGGGCCGAAGGTGATCATGGGTTCCCGCTGCTGGCCCTTGCGGGGGTTGCGCGGGTGGTTGCCGGCGGGGCCGTGGCAGGCTTCGCACTGCTTGTCCGCCATGGGGCCATTCTGGTTGCCAAGATTGCCGTGCACATTGTGGAAAATGCCGGTGGCGGGCTTGCGCGAGTCGGCATCGTGACACTTGAGGCAGGTATCGGCGCCCTTGGGGGAGTATTTTCCCTGATCGAATTTCTGGTCTAGGGTGGCCTCGACCTGCAGGCGGGGATCGGCATCGGCCGCCGCCGGCCGGGCATCACTCTTGGCCCAGACAGGCAGGCAACTGAGTGCCAGCAAACCCGCCAGGAGCCACTGCGGGGTGGTTATTTTCATATCGTGTCCTTCAACGGCAAAGGGCCAGGGGCAAGTCCCCTGGCCTGGTGGTCTCAACGGAAGTCATACACCTTGTGAACCTTGTCGACGCCCTGCTCCTGCCCGACGGCATGGCAAGACGCGCACTGTTCAACCCCGGTGGCGGCCTCTATCGTTTCTGCACCAAAGATGGCGCCGTTGTTCTTCATATGGGTTGCCCACTCGTCCCCGGCGACCGGGCTGTCCGGCTTGACCAGACCCAGCGGCGACTTGAGGTGGCAGCTGGCACAAACCACCAGGGTCGGGCTGAAGAACTTGGGCTGCTTGTTGTCTGCCGTGGTGCTCACCAGAGAGGGGCGCTCGTTCTGCTGGTTGGGCAGGTTGTATTGCGCCTTGGTGTGGCAGGACTCGCAGTTGTTCAGCTTGCCCGGGAAGGTGGCATCCCCGCTGCGGTGGGAACCGTAGGCGTGGAAGGAGTGCACGTGGTACTTGAGGTCGCCCGGCACGCCCGCGTAGAAGGAACTGCGGGTGGCGTTGTGACAGCTGGTGCACTGGGCAAAGTCCTTGGAGGCGTGGGCCGAGCCCGCGTTCCCCTCGGTGTGGATGGCCAGATCCTTGTGACAACCGTTGCAGGAGGTCAGATCCGCGCCCGCCTTCAGCACATAGCTGCTGTCGACTCCGCCCTCGACCCGGAAGTAGGCCTTGGCCGGATTGATGGCCACGTAGGAGAGGGCGCTGGCGGTGCTGCTGCAGGGGAGCAGATCCCCGGCGGCAAAGGCGCCGTTGCGATCCGCCTTGCGGGCCACGCAGACCTGCAACTCGGCGACCGTGGCCGCCAGGGTGCCGGTGACCTCGTTGCCTACCTCTTTGCGGCACAGGAAGCTGCCGCCACCCTGGCTTTCGCACTTGGTGAAGTCAATCTTGTTGCCGGCGGCGAAGGTTTGCGGGTTGGTGTAAGCCAGCTCATAGCCATTGCCCTGATCCCAGTTGACCAGGATATAGGGGGCCTTGGCCAGATCGCCGTACTTGATGTATTTGAGCACGCCGTCCATGGTCTCGACCGGGCTGCCATCGGCAGTCACTGTCAGTTCGACCTCGATGTTGGGCGCGGCATAGCGCACGTCGTCAAACTTGAACACCAGCTTGTCGCGCCCGGCGGCTTCATTGGCGAGATAGCCCATGTGCACGCTGCTGGGGGACTTGGTATTGCCCGGCTCTTCCGCATGGCACTGGGTACAGAGGGTGCCGCTGTTGATCTTGCCGTTGATGTGGCTGACGAAACCGGTCGCCGTGGTGGAGTCCGCATGGCAGGCGCCGCAGGGTTTCTCCTGGGCGTGTTGCCAGTTGTTGGCGTTCGGCGTGGTCGGGGTAACGTCCTTGTGGCAGGTGTCACAGTTGCGCGGATCCTGCGGGAAGTGGCTCACCAGCTTGGTGGCGGTCGGGTCCAGATTGCCGTGCAGCTTGTGCACCAGGGTCGTCAAGTCGCCGCGCCCGCTGCCGGGCACGCTCTCGTTGTGGCAGGTGACGCAGAGCTTGGGATCGGCGCGGTTGCCGTGGTGGATCGGCTGCTTCATGTGGCAGCTGTCGCAGCTTTGCTGCTCCAGGATGTCGCGGGTCAGCAGTGGCGCCGTGCCGGCGGGCACCCAGTCCAGCACATAGTCGGTGACCGGAATGTCATTGCTGCCACCGAAGTAGATACCGAGGCGGTGAGTCGCAGCCTCATCCCAGCGGATCAAGCCGTTGTTGTCCAGCGAATCGCTCGGATAAGGGTCGCGCACCGTGGTGGCATTGAAGGAGAAGGTGTAGCGGTACTGGCCATTGCCAAGGGGTTCCAGCTTGCCGCTGTTTTCACCGGTTGGCCGGTTGTTCTTGGTGCTGTAGATGAAGCTCTTCCAGACGACAGGGTCTTGCCGCGCGGCGTTACGGCCGGGGATCACCTTGGCCAGGGTGAAGGAGGGGAGTGTGGTTCCCAGCGCATAGCCCTTGCCTTGCTTGTCGGTGACGCTGAACTGCACCGAGAGTTGGCCGCTCTCGTTTAACTGGGGGGTGGATGCCGAGATGATCAGCGAGTCCGGGGTACCGGGCGGGGGGGGCGGTGGATCTGTCTTGTCGTTTCCGTCGCCACCGCCATCACAGGACGACAGGGCGAACACCATTGCTGCAGCCACCAATACTTTCCAGTATTTCATTGTTTTATCCTTTTTTATCGGACTTATTGTTCCATGTATGAGCCAAGTCAAAAAATTCCCAAAAACATACTACTTAAGGGTCAAACGAGGACTTAATACGGTATAAATAATTTCCATCTTAATTGTAAGGTTTATATATTAACCGGCGTTGACCGAAGTCTCAAAAACGGATCTCAAAGTAAGCTGAGAGAAAAAAATGTCTGTTTCGATTGAGATTTTTAAGTCTTTTCTGCACGAGGGATGAGAAATGAAACGCAGTATGAAACTGGAAATGCTGGGATTGTCGTTACTGTTGGGCTCCATTGGCACCGCACATGCCAGCATGGATTCCTTGGTGGAGACATGTAATTCATGTCATGGAAGTCAGGGCATCAGCACCCATAACGACATCCCGACCATCGCCGGACTGGCAGAGGCCAACATCAGTGAGCAGCTGCGCACTTATCTGGATGGGCGCCCTGCCAAGACCGTTAATCATGTCACCGGTGACACCAGCAAACAGGGGAACATGACCGACATAGTTAAGGGCCTTAGCGACGAGCAGATCGACGAGCTGGCTGCCCACTATGCCGAGCTGCCCTACCAGCCGATGAAGCAGCCGTTCGATGCGGCGCTGGCCAAGGCCGGGCAGAAGCTGCACGAAGAGTCCGGCTGCAAGAAGTGCCACTCGGAAGGGGGCTCAGTGGTGGAAGATGAAGCCTCCATCCTCTCCGGTCAGCCCAAGGGCTACCTGCTGACCTCACTGCAGGAGTTCAAGGCCGGCAAGCGCAGCAACGACGAGAAGATGAACAAGGCCATCATCGCCATGAGCGATGCGGACCTCAAGGCCCTGGCCGAGTACTACGCGAGCCAGCAGTAACCGTCGCTGCACCCACTCCCATTGACGCAGCCACCCTGCCATACGCCGGCGGGGCGTGCTCCTGCTACCCGGTCATGACCGTCAAAGGAGCTGTTATCAGCTCCTTTTTTGCGCATTGGGGGAGATGACACCCGCCGGGTGTCCCTGATCCGGAGTTTCCTATGAAAGATGTCATCAAGTGGCTGCTGCTCGGCTGCCTCTGCCTGGGCACCACCCAGTTTGCCAGGGCCGAGGTGGCCCCGGCGACCGACACCCCGACCACCAACACACAGGCCACCAATACTCAGGCCGCGCCGGCCGATCAGCCGACGCTGGCCGAACGTCAGGCCAAGGCGGAGAAGAAAAAGGCCGCCGCCAGGAAAGCAGCTGCCCGTTTTGCCAAGTGTGACAAGTGTCATGACGGGGAGGAGGGGATGCACGGCAAGCACGGCAGCGTCACCAACCCCAACACCAATGAAGCGGTCACCTGCACCAACTGTCACGGCAATGCGTCGGCCGATCACCGCAAACAGCGCGGCGGCATGGTCGATGTGATGCGCTTTGGCGACGAGGCGTTTCCCCTCAGCCAGCAAAACGGTGTCTGCATGAGTTGCCACGAACCTGACGATCTGCGCAAGGCGCTGTGGGCTCACGACGTGCACGCCACCCGGGTGACTTGTACCAGTTGCCACCAGTTGCACCCGGCCAAGGAGCCCATGGTCGGCATCCCCGAGAAGTCCCGCATCAAGCTGTGCGTCGACTGCCACAGCAAGCAGCATGAGGCCAAGCAGCAAGCCGCTGTCAAGGAGGGCGCATGAGCACGACCCGTCGCGAATTCATGGTAGGGATGAGTGCCGGCGCCTTGATCCTGATGACAGGTTCGCCCCGTGCCCTTGCCAACAGCATGACCATAGAGGGCGTACGCTACGGCATGATCCACGACGAGACGGCCTGCATCGGCTGCACCGCCTGCATGGATGCTTGCCGCGAGGTCAATCAGGTGCCAGCAGGGGTCGCCCGGCTGCAGATCCTGCGCAGCGGCCCGGTGGGGGAGTATCCGGATCAGGCGTACCGTTTCTTTCGCAAATCCTGCCAGCACTGTGACAATGCCCCCTGCGTACATGTCTGTCCGACCGGCGCCTCCCACATCCGGGCCGAGGATGGCATAGTCGACATCAATCCCGATCTCTGTGTCGGCTGTCGCTATTGCCTCGCGGCCTGCCCCTATCAGGTGCGTTTCATCAACCCGGTGACCCGCATTGCCGACAAGTGCGATTTTTGCCGCAAGACCAATCTGGCCAATGGCAAGCAACCCGCCTGCGTGGAGTCATGCCCCACCAAGGCGCTGGTGTTCGGCAATCTGGACGATCCCCAAAGCCCCATCGCCAGGCGGTTGGTGCAGGAGACCACTTATCGCTACAAACGGTTCCTCGGCACCTCGCCCAAGATGTACCGGGTGCCGAAAGGGGAGGTGGCATCATGAGCGCACATCGGCCTGATGGTCTTTGTCTGATGGGAGGTCGGCACCATGTGGCATGACGCATTCCACTTCGACTCCCTGGTGTGGGACGGTCCCATCGCCGTCTACCTGTTCCTGCTCGGCATCTCGGCGGGGTCGACCACCTTGTCGGTGCTGCTGCGGCGTCAAGGCGTTGGCAGCGAGAGCGGCATCATCAGAGCCACCGCCATACTGGCGCCGCTCTCGGTGATCCTGGGGCTCCTGATCCTTATCTTCCACCTGGCCCGGCCCTGGACCTTCTGGAAGCTGATGTTCCACTACCAGTTCGACTCAGTGATGTCGATGGGGGTCATGCTGTTCCAGATCTACATGGCGGTGCTGTTCGCCTGGCTGGCGGTGGTGTTCAGAGCCGAGATCGCGGCGCTGCGTCGGCAGTGGCTGGCGGACAAGTTCGCCTTTGTCGACACCCTGATTGGCAAGATTGCGCAGCTCGAACGGCTGCTCGGCCCCTTGCTGTTGCTGCTGGCGGTATTGCTCGGGGCCTACACCGGCTTTCTGCTCTCCGCCCTCAAGACCTATCCCATGCTCAACAACCCCGTGCTGCCCGCACTGTTTCTGGTGTCCGGCATCAGCTCTGGGGTGGCCTCCACCATCTTGCTGGCGGTGACCCTGTTTCGGGAGGATGGCCACAGCCAGGGGGTGAGCTGGGTGCACAGGTTCGAGCGGCCCATCGTCGCCATTGAGATCTTCCTGCTGGTTTGCTTCTTCACCGGCCTCTACTTCGGTGGCGGTCAGCGAGAGGCGGCCATGTGGGCGGCGCTTGGCGGCGGTTTCTGGTCCCAGGTGTTCTGGTTCGGGGTGATAGGCCTTGGCATAGTGCTGCCCCAGTCGCTGGGGTTGCTTGGCGACAAGGCGCAGGCACACCAGCCTGCCCGGTTGGCGCTGGTCTGCAGCCTGAGTCTGGTGGGTATATTGCTGCTGCGTTACTTCATCCTCTATGCCGGTCAGATGACGGTGATGTAACGTGCACGGCGTTTGAAAGGCGCTTGGCTGGCCGCAGAGAAAAAGCAAAAAGGCGGGATGATCCCGCCTTTTTCATGGTCGTTTGCCGCTGTTGTTCGCCAACGGTCGCTCAGGCATCAGCCCCTTGCAGGGCCCGCACTTCGAGGCGTTGCTCGCCGGGGCGGCACACCAGCACGGATCCCTGCTCGAACCAGTCCCCCAGCACGATGCGGCGGGCGGGTTGACCGTCGAGCGTGAAGTCGTGGATGGCGGGCCTGTGGGTGTGGCCGTGGATCATGGTTCGGCAGCCGTGCTGGCGCAGCATCTCGTCGACGGCGGCCGGGGTGACATCCATGATGGTCTGGCGTTTGACGGTTTTCTCCATCCGGCTTTGGCCACGGATCTTGTGGGCGATGGCCTGACGGCGGCTCAGCGGCAACCGCAAGAACAGCCAGCGCAGCCACTTGAACTGGGTGATGCGGCGATACTTCTGATATCCCTCATCCCGGGTGCAGAGCAGATCGCCGTGGCTCAGCAGCACCCGCTCCCCATAGAGCTCGATGACACAAGGGTCGCCGAGCAGGGTCATGCCAGCTCGCTTGGCAAACTGCTGGCCCAACATAAAGTCACGGTTGCCGTGAATGAAATAGAGGGGCACCCCCTGCTGGCTCAGGGCCGCAAAGGCCTCTGCGATCTGCTGGTGGAGCGGATTGGGATCGTCGTCACCAATCCAGAATTCAAACAGATCTCCCAACACATAGAGGGCGTCGGCACCGGGTGCGTCGTGCTCCAGAAAGTGCACCAGCGCGGCCGTCATGTCGGGCCGATCGCTGCACAGGTGAATGTCACTGATAAAGAGGGTGCTCATGATGGCGTGCGAGGTGCCCCGATTATGGCTGTATGGGTCATAGGGTGAGGGTGCCAGTCAAACTGGTCAAGGTTGCGGCCTTCCAGGGTCAACAGCGCCTGATAGGGATCGCCGGACAATTTCAGCAGGCGGCAGATGGCCGCTTCTCCCTTCAGCCCTTGCTGCAGGCGCAGGGCGAGCAGGGTGCGGTAAAAGGGGTGACCAAAGTGCTCGATCAGGGCGGCCATCAGGCTGAGGTGGCGCCAGCCGTTGAGGGTCTCGACCCGCGCCGGGGTGACATAGAGCTCGATGGGCCAGCTGCGGCCATCGGCGTCGGTCAGGGTCTGCTCCAGCAGCCAGATGTCGCTGCCCAGGGCGCGGCGTTGCCAGCCCAGTTCGGCAAATTGGGCGGCCAATATGGCGGGCGTTGCATGCTGGCAGAGGATGTCGAGATCGCTGCCGGGCCGGTCGAGCCCGATGGCCAGGGTGCTCACCAGCGCCACATCCAGACACTGGCTTTGCAACTCGCGCCACAGGGGCGTGCCGGTGAGCAGGGCGTGGGCCGCGCGCTGGCGCCCATTGCCGTGGGCCAGATAGTCGAGGCGGCGCCAGTTCGGGCCCGTGGCAAGTGCAGATGGAAAAACTGCGGCCGGGGCCGCAGTCAGTTCATCTCGCAGAAGGCAGAGATCAGTCAGCAAGGGTCACCTTGGTGATCACCACGTCCTCTACCGGTACATCCTGGTGCATGCGGCCGGCGTTGCCGGTCTTGACGCCCTTGATCTTGTTGACCACGTCCATGCCAGCGGTCACTTCACCGAATACGCAGTAGCCGAAGCCCTGGGTGGTGGCGGATTTGAAATCGAGGAAGTCGTTGTTGTTCACGTTGATGAAGAACTGGGCGCTGGCAGAGTGCGGCTCCATGGTGCGGGCCATGGCGACGGTACCAATCTTGTTGGACAGACCGTTGGCCGCTTCGTTCTTGATGGAGGCGCGGGTCTCTTTCTCTTCAAAGCCAGGGGCATAGCCGCCGCCCTGGATCATGAAGCCGTCGATGACGCGGTGGAAGATGGTGTTGTCGTAGTGACCGTCACGGCAGTATTGCAGGAAGTTGGCCACGGTTTCCGGGGCTTTTTCCGCGTTCAGGGTCAGAGTGATGTCGCCGTGATTGGTGTGCAGAGTAACCATGATATGTCCTTTCATTCTTTGGGCAAAAGTTGCGCGGGCAGATAAGCGGCTCGCAGCTTGTTGCATGGGCTATGGCATAAAGTGGTGGCAATTCTAGCCCATAGTGGTCGTCTGGCATAGCGCTGACATGGCTGTGAGGCCGGATCCGCCCTGTTTTCTGCCTCGTTTTCTCTACCGGATGCGGGTAGAATGGCAGGCCATTTTACTCACAGGCAGTGGTCATAAGATGCTGAAGATATACAACACACTCACTCGTCAAAAAGAAGAATTCAAACCTATCCACCCGGGCAAGGTGGGCATGTATGTGTGTGGCGTCACTATCTACGATCACTGTCATATCGGCCACGGTCGCACCTTCGTCGCCTTCGACGTGGTGGCCCGTTACCTGCGTTACTGCGGTTATCAGCTCAACTATGTGCGCAACGTCACCGACGTGGATGACAAGATCATCAAGCGCGCCGCCGAGACCGGCGTCACCTGTGACGATCTGACCGAGCGCCTGATCGGCGACATGCACCAGGATTTTGATGCCCTCGGCATGGTGCGCCCGGATGTCGAGCCCCGCGCCACCCAGCACATCGAAGAGATCATCGAGCTGGTTGAGAGCCTGATCGCGCAGGATCACGCCTACGTGGCCGACAACGGTGACGTCATGTTCATCGTCGACTCCTACGCCGACTACGGCAAGCTCTCGGGCCAGGATCTGGAGCAGCTGCAAGCCGGTGCCCGGGTCGGCGTGGTGGATGCCAAGCGCAACCCGCTGGACTTCGTGCTGTGGAAGATGTCCAAGCCCGGCGAGCCGACCTGGGAAAGCCCCTGGGGCCCGGGCCGTCCTGGCTGGCACATAGAGTGCTCCGCCATGAACTCCAAGCACCTTGGCAACCACTTCGACATCCATGGCGGCGGCTCGGATCTGCAGTTCCCGCACCACGAGAACGAAATTGCCCAGTCCTGCTGCGCCCACGGTGGCGACTACGTCAACACCTGGATGCACAGCGGCATGGTGATGGTGGATAAAGAGAAGATGTCCAAATCCCTTGGCAACTTCTTCACCATCCGCGACGTCCTGGCTCACTACGATGCCGAGAGCGTGCGTTACTTCCTGATGTCCGGCCACTACCGCAGCCAGCTCAACTACTCGGAAGATAACTTGAAGCAAGCCCGCGCCGCGCTGGAGCGCATGTACACCGCCCTGCGCGACCTGCCGGTGGCTGCCGCCGCCGGTGGTGACGAGCAGGTGGCCCGCTTTGTTGATGCCATGGACGATGACTTCAACACCCCGGAAGCCTACTCGGCCCTGTTCGATCTGGTGCGCGAGATCAATCGCCAGAAAGCGGAAGACATGAGCGTGGCCGCAGGTCTGGGTGCCCGTCTGCGCGAACTGGGCGCCGTGCTCGGTATCCTGCAACAGGATCCGGACGCTTTCCTCAAGGGCAATGAGGCCGATGACGAAGTAGCCGAGATCGAGCAACTGATCGCCCAGCGCAACCAGGCCCGCGCCGACAAGAACTGGGCCGCCGCCGATGCCGCCCGCAACCGTCTTACCGAGATGGGTATCGTGCTGGAAGACAGCGCCGGCAAAACCAGCTGGCGCCGTGCCTAAGGCCGGTGGCCCTGTTGGTGCCAACAGGTTGACTCAATAAAAAAACCGCAGCCCTAGGCTGCGGTTTTTGTTTATGCCTTTTCCCTCGACACCTCTTAAGCCTCGGTTGCCTGCGCTCTGAACCCCTCTCCCCTTGCGGGAGAGGGCCAGGGCTAGGGCTAGGGTGAGGGGGGGCCTAATCGTTATGATCTGGCAGCCTGACTGCGGTCTATTCCGTCGCAAGTGCCAACAAGTAGTGCAAGGAGTTGGCTTTAAAATATAGGCATGTACTCTTGTAACCGTTCACCGTAACGGGCAGTAGAAAGGAAATTAACTGGTGCCATACCATCTGATTGGTTATATGAAGCGGAAAGTAGCTATTGTCCTGTGATGCGAACAATTGGCTTAAAAATTGAGTTGTACTTTCAATATGATTTTGGTGAAAAAAAAACGGCGCAATGCGCCGTTCTGACACCAGCAAAAATCGTGTGTGGTAGCATAGCCTTGTTGGCTAGTATTCAGGTGTCTTGTGGATAATATCAATTCCCATAGGGAGTGCGCAACTCTTTTTTGTGTAGTAATCGCTCTATAATCCTTGGACTATCTTCCCAATCAATAAACCAGTTATGAGAACTTATGTCGTTCAGCAATGCTGTCCTGTCTACGGTGAAATAGTTATGTTTTAAACAAACAGTTTTTATAAGAGTATCTTTAAATTTATTCGTTAGATAGGGGCAGGCGATAGAATCTAAAAATAGATGTGCTGTTTCTGATTCTGTAGATATGTCACCATTTTCCAATAAGGCTAATATAGCTTTCTTTATTTTTCTTTTCGATGGCGCATATTCTTTGTTGTTATTTACATAATATAAGCCAATCATCAATTCAAAATAACTGGCTTTGTTATTTGATAGGTTATCTGATAGACCAATTAGGTCGTCAAAGCAATGTTTAAGTATAAATCCATGGGGATCTATGTGTTTTAATGCAATAATGAGATTCAAGATCTCTAGATTAAACGCAGGTCTGTTTTTCAAAAAATAATTGATTGTTGACCTTGCTTCATCATTAATTTTTTTTGAAATTCGTTCAATCTGCTCACCGGTGAAGTGAGAGGTTGATATATCATGTATAACAAGCATGATTTGACTAATCAAAAAAGTACTTCTGACACGCATATCCATTGCATAAATAAAGAAGGAAAGCTCAAGAACAATTAATAGGAATCTACAGAGGGATTCTTTAGTTTCATCTAAAGACACATTGTTTGTTTTATTTTTTATATCCACTAGTTTTATTTTAATTAGAGTAAAAAAATAACCAGTGATGCTGCTGTAGTCAACAGCAGCATTTTTTACTATACACTTAATATTTCGAATGTGCCTATTAGCAATCAAGTCAAATTTTTTTAATGTTTTTATAAAACTGATGGTGTGGGCAGGCACATCATCATCTTCTATCTCACTAGAGGCCTCTTTTTGTATTTCAATTAATTCAAAAAGTGACGCTAGCTCACTTTGTATTTCGATTTTTGCTGATGTGACAGGTGTTATTAATGGGGCGGAAATAATATGTGACTTTGATTCGTTACAGTATAGTTTGAATTCTGATAACTCATCTTTTACTATATTGAATATTTCATCTTTAGTTACAGTTGAGTTGAAGAAAAGAAAATAATCATCAACATATCTACGAAGTTGGTAGTCCTTCCCTGATATTATTCCCTTCTTTTGAAGGCGATCGTGTATTTTTATGTCAATAGATTGCAGAATTATCTCTGCAAAAATCCTCGAGAACTCTGGGCCAATGACAATACCATGCTTTCGCCCATAGTTTGCATCTTGTATGGCATTAATAAATTCGCTTTCAAAGTTATAATGATTGCTTGCAATCTTTGATACATCTTCAGTTCTCAGTGCTTTTAACAGCATATCGGTAGATATGGAATCAAAGCATTTTGATATATCGAATTTAAATAATGAGTGAAAACCTTTCTCTATCTTATGGAACTCATAACTATCATAAAATTTGTATAGAAAATTGTATTTTTTATATGTAAAGAATGAGCTTGCATATTTTGGTTGCAATTTTTCATGTACTTCAACTCCTTCATCCTTATAGGATGAAAAGCTAGAGTTGTTATCTCTTTCATAATATACACTTGCAATTGAGCTTGCAGCCCGTAGTGAGTAACTACTTCTAGCGCACAAATGTGAAATTAGATTTGAATATTTTCTGTAAAGTTCAACAAATGCTACTTGTGATTGCGGGTGAATTAAATACAACCGTCTATTTGAATCCTTATCTTTTTTCACTAGATATTCATATGGTTTTTTATCTTTTTTGCTAAATATCAGGTCTATAAGGAACTTATTGATTTTCCTGCATTTTATGTGATGGTAGAACCCTTCATTTGTAAATATGAATGGGAGCTCATATGGTAAAACATCAGTTAAAACAACTCGATTGTAGTCACTCTTCTTTAGTGTAATAAATTTTGACATGCTAATTCCAGCAACTGCAGATTAAATTCAACTCTGACTTATCAAAGTTGTGATAATGTTTTTTTATAAATCCGTTTTTAAAATCCATTGATGCTAACCTTCTCCGCTTTTGTATCGGTATGGATTGTATGGTTCTGCCAATACTATTTGTTTTTTTAGAGAACATTAGTCGTGTGAGAAAATCATTCAATTCTAACAAGCGTTCTGGAGTATTAACATATTTGTTGTTGTAGAATATCCCTCCCCTTAATTCATCTATTTCATCATCTGAAAAATAATGTCTTCTAGAAGTTGATGTATCAATTGGATAGTTGCTAGAAAGAAATTGAAGTCTTAGTTCTAAAGTGGCTATATCGCCAGATAGCTTAAAGTCTTGAATCGCTTGAATGATACGTGACTTTATTTTATTAATCTTTTTTCTCGACAAGTAGATATGAACATTTCTCATGCCTAGGGTATTTTTAGTATTTGATATATTATATTCATAGCCAAGAAACTCCAAGCGACTTGAACATTTGTTATGATGCCCATCATCTATTGTTGGAATGGTGAATGATGTAGATTTTTTATTTGAAGATAAGCCGTTTTTATCAATTAAATTTTTATATGTATCTAAAGAAATAGTTTTACTGTGAGTGATAATTATAATGTCATCGACGTAACGCGCATAATAATAGGTGCCGTCTGTTTTTTTAATACCGAGGTCAATATCCTCCATGTAAATTTCGGAAAGTATAGAGCTTATACCAAGCCCTCTTGGTAATCCTGTATGAACTTGTGCTGTTGAGTGACTTAAATCCTCTAGGATTTTTATTGATTTGTACGAGAGAATGTTGTCATTTTTTAACCTAACGATTAAATCTTTAAAATTAATGCTTTCAAAAAATGATGATATATCTATTTTAATTGTTGAAAAACTTGAGGTGTCATGAAAGATAGATGTTATTTGTTCTGTGATTTCGTCTCTCCCACTGAACCTCACTCTATATAATATTTTTAAATCATGTGCAATTTTCTTTATTGCATAATACTCTTCTGAACGTGTTACTGTAAAAACAGTTTTACCATTGTATAAAATGAAACTCAAACTTGAAAATGAAAAGCTAGGGGCATTTATATTTTTAGCTATTAATTTTAATGATTCTTCATACTGTGCATTTTCTCGTCCTAGAGAAAATTTTATGATCTCCTGCTTTCTAGTTAGCCTTAATAGTGTTTTGTATTCAAAAGTTTGATTTAGCATTTAGAAAACCATTCGTTTAGATGGAAATGTTCTATGGATGTTGATAGAAAAGAATGGTAGAAAAAACAAATATGAATGTCGAAGCGATAGAGATCGAATAGAATATTATGAATGGAGAGAAGTATTTTATTTTAGAACAACAATCGACCTCAGAGCAAATCCTTGTAATTTCGCCAGACTCTTTTTTTCGCTCTGCCCGACCATATACATATTCATAATGAAGATGATTCATTGAGTTTTGTTTTATCTCATTATAAGAGGCTCTTATTTCTTTAAGTTTGTCTTTATCCGCTTCACCATAAATGAGGTCATCAGCAATTGATGATGATAGATTGTTTATTAATTCAGCGCTTTGTCTCATTTTTTCTGATTTTGTCGCATAGTTTCCGAAAGAAACAGTAATTGATAATATAGCGATTATTATCGATGAAATTAACTGTCCGAGCTCTAATATATTTGCTTTGAAAAGCGGTGAGTTTCCAGGCTCGGGCATGGCTGAGTATTTTTGAAGTAATGTTGTAAAAATTAGAAGTAGGGAGAAAGATGTTAGTGAAAATAGGGCGCAGTTATTTAACTTCTCATATCTTCTTGCAGAAAAAAACCTTGCGTATGCAGTCGTTTTAAGCTGTTTTTGCATTTTTTGGGCATGAATTGATATTGTGTCTGACATGGTTGGTGACCTATTTTAAAAGTATATTATTTTTTTCAACAATGAAAATGACATGTATTTATGGATGAATGTTTAGCCTGGGGTTTTCAATATAATATTACTCTCCGATAGAAGTTATACAGCCTTCGAGTTTATTCAGGTTCGTATTTTACCTATGTAACCAAGCTGATTTCACTTGTTGTATAAGAACCACCATTTGTCCTCGGGGCTGCGGGTTTGGGGTTGCCCCCCTGTTGTTCGCCGAGGTGAGCCCGTTTTCCCGGAGCCGTAGGGTGCAATGAACGAAGTGAATTGCACCTCTATTCGACGTAGGTTTTATTGCGGAAACAGGCTTTGCGGATTCCGCCATGCGCCTCACCCGCAGAGGGCGAGGGGATTGTTACCGCGGTGCAATGCGCTCCGCTTATTGCACCCTACGTGCATATTGCCCCCAAGGTCTTGCCCGACTGGGAGGGGGCGACCCTCCCGTTGCTTGGTGCCCCATCCCCCTGGATGCTAGGATGTCCAACCGTTTTCTTATCCAACCCTTATCAGTTATGGCAAACCGGCTCGTCGACAGTAAAAACAGGTTCACTCGGGCAGGGCGCTGGCTCGCGACCCGCGGGGCCGCGCTCTTTGCCGAACTCTCGGAGTTTCAGCAGCGCATCTGGGTGGTCAGCATAGTGAACGACACCTACACGGATACCTTTATCGTCAATGAAGGCAGCTTCGAGGAGCCCATGCAGTGGATGCGGCGCAAGCAATACGACGCCGACATGCTGCAGCGGGTCGATGCCATGCAGCGCGCTCAGGTGATCCAGTTCGAGCTGGGTGACATCCGTCATCGCCTGATGCGGGTCAAATAACTTGATAGCCCCGAGTCGTATCGGGCGTTGGGCAAAACGGGGCGGCTTGCAGGCACACACTCCCTTTCTATCCGCGACAGTTGCTACCGCCCCTGGCTGTCGCTACCACAATGCGCTGTTGACCATCAGAGGGAACAAGGGGGCCAACAGGCACCGTGGTTATCTTACGGAGCCGTCTCGGCCCGATCCATGGAATTCCATTGAATTAGTGATGCAAGTGTCAGAATTGAATGGTTTTTTGCGCCCGCGCAAGGTTTCGGTGGCGATTTGGAAGGGGACGAGTGGCAGCGGCGGGCCGCATGACCTTGGCAGGTGCGCCCCGCCATGCAGATCTGGGCGCAAGCCATCAGGAGCAAGGCCGGTGGGCGTTAGGCGGGGCTTGCCTGAATGCTGTCGAGTTGTGCGGGGCTGGGTAAAGGGCTTGCGTTATGCCATGGCGACACCAGACATCACGCGGGGCCCATGGGGCCCCGCGTGATGGGTTCGCCTAGCGGGCGGGGAAGTACTTGCCCTGGATCTGCTGAAATTCGCTGCTGGCCAGCACCTGGGTCAGGCCGTTCTGGAACTCCTTGACCAGCTCGTCGCTGACCGGGTGACTGAAGGCGAAGCAGAATTGCTCCGAGCTCAGCATCCAGGCCACCTTGAACTGGGCGGGATCCAGCTGCTGGGTGGCGATGAGATCCATCAGGGTGGTCTTGTTGGTGGAGATGAGGTCGACCCGGCCGGAGGTGAGCATCTTGAGTGCCTGGGGCAGGCGGTTGGCGGTCATGATCTTCTGCTCGTCAAAACCGTTGTTGAGCAGCAGCTGCTCCCCCACGTCGGCGCGCACCGCCCCTATGTTGTACTGCTGGGCATCTTCCAGCTTGGTGAGGGGGAGCGGGTTCTTGGCCAGCCCCATCAGCACTATCTCGGCATAGCCGATGGGACAGGCCCACTTGAACAGCGGATCCCGCGCCTCGGTGCGGGCGGTGGAAAAGAGCACCACATTGGGTTTCTGGGTCAGCAGGTAGTAGCCCCGTGCCCAGGGCATGATGGTGATGGTCTGGGGCGGGGTGTTGGTTTTCTGCCACACCTGATGCAGCAGCTCGACGGCGAGGCCGGTGGGGGTGCCGGCTTCGTTGGAGAAGTTGTAGGGTTTGTACTCTTCGGTAAGGTAGTGCAGCTTGCCAAGTTCAGGGCTGGCCTGGGTGATGGCGGTAAACATGAGCGCGGCTATTCCAATCCATTTTTTCATCTTGGCCATCCTGATGGGGTGTTCCTTCATCCTCAAGTGTTACCAAATCATGGTAATTCGCCAATCAGATCGGCGCTTAAATCAAGGGGATGCGAATCCAGGCCGCTTTAGGCTCAGGGGGCGGGCAGGTATTTGAGTCGCAGGCGCTGAAACTCCGGCGAAGCCAGCGCCTGGGTCAGGGCGTGCTGGAACTGTTTGAGCACGTCGTCATCCACCTGACGGCTGAAGGCGTAGCAGAGCTCTTCGGCATCCAGCACCAGGGCCACATTGAAGTCGTCGGCCTTGAGCTGCAGCGCCTTGATGGCGTCATAGCCCGCCAGCTTGCTGGTGGCCAGCAGATCGGCGCGGCCAGACACCAGCATCCGCAAGGCCTGGCTCAACCGGTTGGCGGGTATGATGCGGGTTTCATCCATGCCCCGGTTGAGCAGCAACTGCTCGGAGGCATCGGCCCGTACTGCGCTGATCCGGTAGGCGTTCATCTGCTCGGGGGCGTTCAGGCTGATGTGGCGCTGCTTGTGGGCCAGCAATATGTATTCGGAGTAGCCGATGGGGCAGGCCCATTTGAACAGGGGATCGCGGGTGTCGGTGCGGGCGGTGGAGAAGAGCACCACATTGGGTTTCTGGGTCAGCAGGTAGTAGCCTCGCGCCCAGGGCAGGATACGGATGGGCTGGGCAGGCGTGCCGCTGCGCTGCCAGACCATCCGCAGCAACTCGACTGCCAGCCCGCTGGGCTGACCGGCCTCATCACTGAAGTTGTAGGGGGGGTACTCCTCGGTCAGGTACTCCAGCCTGGCGAGATCTGCCTGCGCCGAACCCAGGCACGACATCAGCAGCAGATAACAGCACAACCTTATCCTCATGAGCCCATCCTTGGCGTGAAACCGGCGTTCCTCTTGTGCAAGTGTGGGTAAAAAAGCCTGAGATTGCCAGTACTTACCAACGATCCCTGCTGGTTCCCATCAGCTTGAACTGCTCATCACGCAGCCCGACCAGCAGCGCCTTGCCATCCGCTTGCAGCCGAAACTCGCCGTAGCGCGCCGCATCATACTGCTCCCCCGTGCCCTCTTCGAAGAAGAAGGCATCGGGCCCGATCAGCCACTGGTTGTCGCTTCGGCGCACCTGCAACAGCCGCTCATCCGGCGCCAGTTGCGCGGGCTTGCCATCGGCCACCCAGCTGGCCACCTGCTGCCCGTCGAGGCGGATCACCAGGGTATCGCTACCATTGGTGCGCTCGCTGTCGGGACGGGCGCCGAGCTGGCGGGCAATGTCGTAGTTCAGCCGCATGTAATCCCCCTGCATCAGGGAACGGGGGTCGACCGGCGCCAGCCTGAGCAGCACCACCTCGCCGCTGCTGATGGCGTGCTCGTAACGCCAGACGGTGAAGTTGATGCCCGCCAGTATGGCGAGGCCGGTCAGCAGGAGTCCAAGCCGTCTCATGATGGTGTCCTCCCATTGAGCATTTTCAGTAGCTGGCGGGTGCCGAGCAGCAGGGCGCCCGAGCCCAGCAGCAGCCAGGATTTGGTCATCAGGGTCAGCCCCAGATCGTAGTAATAGAGGGAGCCAAAGCCGAGCAGCAGCAGGCCCGCCAGCGTCATCAGCCCCAGGCTTCCGGCGTAAAAGCCGAGCACCAGCACCAGGGCGCCAGCCCCCATGCCGGGGATGAGGGCGCTGATCAGCACCAGCGGCAGCCCATACAGCAGTGGCAGCTTGAGCCGGACCATGACCCCGAGCAGCAGGGCGGCGCAGAGCAGGGGATTGAGCCAGAGCGGCAGGCGGGAGTAGCCCAGCTCGTCGAGCATGTTGGCGCCCCCGTCCCACAGCGGATGGTGCAGGCGCCCCAGCACCAGCAGGGAGAGCGTCAGCCCCAGGGTGAGGGATTCGTAGAGTTGATGGTGGACGGGCTGACGCTCCGCCTGCAGCCAGCAGAGGGTGACGGCCGCCATCACCAGCGGCAGGGCCAGCAGTTGCAGGCCGAGACAAGCCAGTCCAAGGGCGAGCAGTATGGCGGCGGCGAAGCTGTGGAACAGCCGGATCAGCCAGTGCTCGAACAGGGCGGCGATGGCCAGCGACAGCAGTGCCAGCCCCAGCCAGAGCGGCGCCGAGTGCGGGTCAATCTGATCGATGAGGCCATAGAGCAGCCAGGCATCGGCGGCCAGCGCCAGTGCCAGCACGAACTGGTCCCACAGATCGCTGCGCTGGGCGAAGCGGTTGAGGCCATAGGCGATGGCCATCAGCACGCTGCCCATCACCAGGGCGCTGTTGGCATCCCGGGTGAGCTGCGAGAACGACATGAACAGGAAGAACAGCAGGAAGAGGGCGGCGATCCAGCCCACCATGCCGAGCAGGAAGCGGCTCGACCAGTGGGGCTGGGTATCATTGGGGACGTCCCCTTCCACCAGATCTGCCTGTTGCAGCCGCTGCCAGGGGGTCAGATCAGCCATGTTGCCTCCTCGTGGCGGGCTTGCCAGATGCCTTGCTTATACATGGGACCTCCGTTGCTGTTGCAGCCAGCGGCTGGCCGCGACCGACAGGCCGATGGCAATCAGGCTCAGCAGCAGGAAGCCGTCCACGTCGGGATCCATCCACTTGCCAAGGGCCGCCAGGATCACGGCAATCAGGCTCAGGCAGCCCATGGCGAGCCCGGCGATAAATCTGTGGTGCCAGCGCAGATAGGCGGCGCCAAGCCATGCGATCCAGGCGGGCCAGACCCAGGGTGAGGCGGCATCAAACAGCGCCAGCAACGCCAGCAGGGTGACGCCGAGGCCAGCGGCCAGACCCGGCAGCCAGCTTGGCATCAAGCGCCAGCGGGCCGGTGCCAGCAACAGCAGGCCCCAGAGGGCGGCATTGAGCAGGGTCAGACACCAGCCCAGCCCCTCTTCATCAAAGGCAAAGAAGAAGTTGAACAGCCCGAGTCGCCAGTAGAGCACCAGCGCCAGCTGGCCGAGCAGCCAGCTCAGGGTCCACAGCAAGGGGCTCATGCCTAGCGCCGCCAGCGGCAGCAGCATCAGGGCCCAGGTGGCGAACAGCTGCCAGGGGTCGGCGCCCGTCTGGTAGGTCTGGCCCACCAGGGCCAGCAGGGCACCGATATTGAGCGCGGCGGCCAGCAGCAGCGCCTGGCGGGGCGTGTCGGCCAGGGGCTTGCGCCACAGCAGCACCAGCATGGCGAGCAGGGGCAGCTCCAGCAGGGCGAGGCGTTCGATCCGACCCAGCTCCTGCCAGTTGAAGGCGACGAAGAACACCAGACCGGCGCCCAGGCAGAGGCTGCCGAGCCAGAGCAGCAGGCGATCGAACAACCATTGCCAGCGGGCGGGGCCGGGTGGCAGCTCGCACAGGGCGAGGGCGGCGGGCAGTTGTGCCTGGGCGAGGCGTCCGCGTCTGACCCAGTCGAGCAGCGTCTGTCTTGAGGTGAAGTGCATGGGATGCTCCATGAGGTTTGCCGCATTATGCCACTGTCATGGCACTGCGGGACACTCCCCGTGTGCGGGCATGCGACAGCCGGCAGGGGGAGGCGCAGGCATCGGCCGCACACGGGCAACAAAAAGCCCCGCCTGTTTGAATAGAGGCGGGGCTGGTTTGGGGTGACACGACAGGGATACCGGCTCGGGGCGGGGTAGGCAAGTGCTCACGCTTGCCTCGCCGCCTTCCGGGCCGGCCGGTGTCAGGCGAAGATCAGGGTGCTGACCCCGAGGCCGACAAACAGGATGGCGCAGGCGATGCGGATCCCCTTGAGCGGCAACTTGTCGGCGCCCAGCTTGCCGAGCAGCACCACGGGCACGTTGGCCAGCATCATGCCGAGGGTGGTGCCTGTGATGACTTGCACCAGCGAGTCATATTTGGCTGCCAGCAGCACGGTGGCGATCTGGGTCTTGTCGCCTATCTCGGCGATGAAGAACAGCACGAAGGTGGCCATGAAGGGGCCGTACTTGTCGAGCGGGCTCTCCTCATCGTCCATCTTGTCCGGCACCAGGATCCAGGCCGCCATGGCAATGAAGGAGCCGGCGACCAGATAGGTCATCACCTTGGGATCCAGCCAGCGGCTGATGAACTCGCCAAGCCAGGCGGCGCCGGCATGGTTGAGCAGGGTCGCCGCCAGCATGCCGGCTATGATGGGCCAGGGCTTGCGAAAACGGCAGATGAGCAGCAACGCCAGTAGCTGGGTCTTGTCGCCGATCTCGGCGATAGCCACGCTCAGGGTTGAGGTTAACAAGGCTTCCATAAAAATGACCGGGGGACGGAATTGTTATACCTGAGACAAGCCTGCGCCATCCGTCCCCGGTATTGGCACTGGCCCGTCAAAGGTCTTGTCAAATCCACGGATTAGATGGATCACCCTGACCATGGTGAGTTGGCACCAAGCATGTTGATCAGGGTCGCAAACCGGTTTGGGGTCCGGCTGCGAGACTACTCCCCCTCGATGGGAGCGGGCATTCTAGGGAAAAATCATCCACCAGACAAGTGGGTTAGCCACCCACCAGCTTGACGCTGAAACCGGCCTTCTCCAGTTCGGCCTTGATCAGGTCCCGTTTATCCCCTTGGATCTCGATGATCCCCTCTTTCAGGCCGCCGCCGGTACCGCACTTTTTCTTGAGCAGGGTGGCGATGGCCTTCTGTTGTTCGGCCGGGACGCCGTGGATGCTGATGACGCCGGCGCCCTTGCGCCCCTTGGTCTCGCGCCGGATGCGCACAGTACCATCCTGCGGGAAGGGAGAGGCGGATTGGGACTGGGTCTGTTCCTTGATGATGCCGCCATCCGTGCTGTAAACCAGGCGGCTGTTGTTGTCGTGACTCATGGCAGTTATTTGTGAGTTAGCTAAGCGGAGTTTGATTTTACTCAAATCAGCGCGGGAAACACGGATTATAATGCCCCGAGTGAAAGCGAATTATTATTGTTTAACTTCAGGAGTCAGTCATGGTACTCGCGCAGTTGTCACCGGGACAGAGTGCTCGCATCAAGAACATGAATCAGTTGACCCGTCCCCTGCGGCGCAAGCTGATGGTGATGGGCTTGCTGCCTCAGACCGAAGTCATCTTCCTGCGCGCGGCACCGCTGGGTGACCCGCTCCAGATCCAGTGTCAGGGGATCTGCCTCTCCATGCAAAAAAGCCTTGCCCTGCAAATCGAGGTCGAACCGGTATGAATTATTCCCTGGTAACCGTCGGCAACCCCAATAGCGGCAAGACCTCACTCTTCAACGCCCTGACCGGTGCCCGCCAGCAGGTGGGCAACTGGAGTGGCGTCACGGTCGACAAGAAAATGGGTGAGTTCTCCGCCCAGGGGCACGACTACAAGCTGATGGACCTGCCCGGCATCTATAGCCTGGCCAATCAGGAAGGGAGCCTGGACGAGCAGATCGCCAGCCGCTTCGTCCAGGGTCAGCAGCCTGATCTGCTGCTCAACGTCATCGATGCCGCCAACCTGGAACGCTCCCTCTACCTCACGCTGCAACTGCGCGAGCTGGGATTGCCCATGGTGGTGGTGCTCAACAAAATGGACATATTGCAAAAGCGGCGACTGGTCATAGATGAAGCCCTGCTGGCGAAGGCGCTCGGCTGCCCGGTGGTGGCCCTGTCTGCCCACAACCGTCAGCAGGTCGCCGCCTTCAAGCTCCAGATCCAGCAGTTCATCGGCCAGCCCCAGCCCGCGCTGCTGCTCGATTACGGCACTGACCTTGAAAAAGATCTGGCGGAGCTCGAAACCCTGCTCGCCCCGCACCACCTCACCGCCCGTGGCCGCGCCCTGCGCCTGCTGGAAGAGGATGCCGTGATGCAGGAGACCCTGCTGCCCGGCCAGCAGGCCGCCGCTGCCAACGTGGTGGCTCGCGCCCATCATGCCCAGGACATAGATCTGCAGCTGGCGGATATCCGCTATGGCCACATTCACCAGTGGGCCAGCCAGGCGTGTCAGCAGAAGGGCAAGCTCACCATAGCCCAGAGCGAATGGCTGGATCGGGTGCTGCTCAACCGCTGGGTCGGCATCCCCTTCTTCCTGCTGGTGATGTACCTGATGTTCATGTTCGCCATCAAGGTGGGCAGCGCCTTCATCGACTTCTTCGACATCATGGGCGGCGCCCTGTTCGTGGATGGCGTGCACCACCTGCTGGGGCTGATCCATGCCCCGGACTGGCTGGGGGCCATACTGGCGGACGGCTTCGGGGTCGGCTTGCAGACCGTTGCCACCTTTATCCCGGTGATCGGCTGCCTCTACCTGTTCCTGGCGGTGCTGGAGAGTTCCGGCTATCTGGCCCGCGCCGCCTTCGTGGTGGATGCCCTGATGCGTCGCCTCGGTCTGCCGGGCAAGGCATTCGTACCCATGCTGATGGGCTTTGGCTGTACCGTGCCGTCGGTGATGGCGACCCGCACCCTCAACTCTGAGCGGGAGCGGCTGATGACCTCGGCCATGGCGCCCTTCATGTCGTGCGGTGCCCGCCTGCCGGTCTACGCCCTGTTTGCGGTGGCCTTCTTCCCCGAATCGGGTCAGAACCTGGTGTTCGGTCTCTACCTCATCGGCATTCTGGTGGCCGTGCTCACCGGCCTGCTGCTGCGCAGCACACTGCTGCCGGGCAAGAGCGACTCCATGCTGATGGAGATGCCCGATTACGAGTGGCCGCGCCCCATCAACGTGGGGATCAAGACCTGGCAGAAGCTCAAATCCTTCGTGTTCGGCGCCGGTAAAACCATAGTGCTGGTGGTCGCCGTGCTGAGCGTGCTCAACTCCCTTGGCACGGATGGCAGCTTCGGCCACCAGGATCAGGAGAGCTCGGTGCTGAGCAAGATCAGCCAGGCCGTGACCCCTGTGCTGCACCCCATAGGTGTGCGCGATGACAACTGGCAGGCCACGGTCGGTATCGTCACCGGTATCTTCGCCAAGGAGGCGGTAGTGGGTACCCTCAACAGCCTCTACGCCGGCAGCAACGGGGATGAGGAGGAGAGTGAATACTCCCTGCTTGCCAGCTTCAATGAGGCCATCGCCGCCGTTGCCACCAACCTGGCCGACATAGACCCGTCCGATCCCATGGGGATCCAGGTCGGCAATCTGGATGACCAGCAGGCCGCCGCCGAGGCGCAGGAGGTAGATGTCTCCACCTACGGCAACATGCAGACCCACTTCGACGGTGCCGCCGGTGCCTTTGCCTACCTGCTGTTCGTGCTGCTCTACATGCCGTGCGCCGCCGCCATGGGTGCCTTGGTACGGGAAACAGGTCGCCAGTGGGCGCTGCTGACCGCCGCCTGGTGCAACTACACGGCCTTCCTGTGTGCCACCGTCTTCTATCAGGCGGCTACCTTTGCCGCCCACCCCGAGCAGAGCCTGCTCTGGATCGGCAGCTATGGCCTCTCCCTGCTGCTGCTCTGGTGGCTGGGCCGGCGTCACGGCGACATAGTCGCCCGCAAGGTGGTGGCCCTGTGATCCTGCGGGAGCTCGGCGCCTATCTCGCCGCACAACAGAAGGTGAGCAGGCGGGATCTGGCGCGCCATTTCCACACCTCGGAAGATGCGGTGGAGGCCATGCTCGGCGTCTGGATGCGCAAGGGCCGGGTCGCCAAGCGGGAGACCCAGGTGTGCGGCGGCAGCTGCTGCGGCAAGAGCCAGGAGGTGATGTTCGAGTGGTGCGAGCCGGGCCAGATAGGCTTG
>NZ_CDBL01000013.1:0-74992 GCF_000820005.1 Aeromonas piscicola
GGACAACAGCAACGACAACAACCTCATCAGCCTGGCCAGTGGCAAGGTGCTGCTGAGTGCAACGGTGACGGTGGTGGATGGCGACAACGACACCGCGACCGGCACGGTGAGTGCGGATCTGGGTGGCAACATCCGCTTCGAAGACGACGTGCCGACAGCAAGCCCTGCAACTAATGCGGGTCAAGCAACTCAGGCTCAAAATACCAACCTGATGTTGATCCTCGATATTTCCGGCAGCATGGATTATGAATCCGGTTATCAAGGTATGACTCGAATGCAAGTCATGCAGAAATCAGCATTGGAGTTGCTCGACAAGTACAGTGCTTATGGCAATGTCATGGTCAATATCATTACATTTGCTACTTCAGCAACCAACCCGACTGGTGTGTGGGTCAATGTGGATACAGCCAAGGCAATTATCCTTGGTCTGGTATCGACAGATTCAACAAACTATGACGACGCACTTAACGAGGCGATCAAAGCATTCGGTGACACAGGCAAGCTCTCGAATGCTCAGAATGTCTCTTACTTCATGTCTGATGGCGAGCCTAATGACAATGCTCTGAGCGGTAGCTCCGCCACAGTACCCGATGGCAACAATAGCTTGGGTGGCGGGGATGGTATTGATGGTGACGGAACCACTCTCACCGGAGAAGCAAAAGACTGGGCTGATTTCCTGAAGGCGAATGACATCAACTCGTTTGCTCTCGGTATGGGAAGTGGCTCAACCGCCTCGGCATTGGATCCCATAGCCTATAACGGAGTCAGTGAGGTGAACACAACGTCGATTATTGTGACGGACTTCAGTCAGCTGGCTGCCACGTTGCTGAGCACTGTTGTGGCTCCGCCATTATCCGGGGTATTGCTCAACGGGGGGTTAACCGCAAGTGCCGGTGGTGATGGAGGATGGATTGGTTCTATTACTGTCGCAGGTGTTACCTATCATTACGACCAGAAAATAGACAGTTCTAGTGTTACTGGTGGTACCTCAGCGGGAACATTCAACACGACGACCAACGAATGGTCTATCTCGGTTGCTGGCGGCACCCTGAAGGTTGATATGGACAATGGTGTCTATACCTTTACTCCCCCATCGGTAATTCCGTCGGGCGGGATAAGTCAGGTGTTTGGCTACAACGTGATTGATCATGATGGAGATACAGCCTCAAGTACCCTGTCTCTCATTATCAATCCAGCCATCGGACCTACTGTGGTGCGTGATGATTTTGTCATTACCAATCAAGACCCCTCGACTATCCCTGATTGGGCACTGCTTGCCAATGACACTGGGCCACTGGCTGCCACCCAGGCAATCACAGGTGTATCTGGTGCAGTTGGTGGCACGGTGACAGATGGTGTGGGTTCTGTCGTGTTTGATGACACCTCTGGTAGTGCAACACCCAATCTCTATGATGGTTCATTTAACTACACCAACAGTACGACTGCTGATCCGGCCAAGGTATTCGTAGATGTGCAGAATGGCTCTACCCTCACGGGGAGTTATCTTGACGAAATCCTGATTGGTGGTTCAGGGAATGACACGCTCAACGGAAATGCTGGCAACGATACCCTGCTTGGGGGAGCAGGCAACGATAGCCTGAATGGCGGGGAGGGCAACGACATTCTTGTCGGTGGCGTGGGTAATGACACCACTGAATGGTGGCAATGGCAATGATACGGCGAGCTACCTTGATAGTTCTGCAGGAGTCTCGGTCATTGTGAATGGTAACAACCAGGCTACCGGTGGTGCAGGAATGGACAGCTTGAGCAACATGGAAAACCTGATTGGCTCCATGTTTAACGACTCTCTGACAGGTGATGGCAGTGCCAACGTCCTCAGTGGTCTTGCTGGCAATGATATCCTGAGTGGTGGTGGCGGTGACGACATGCTGATCGGTGGCTCTGGCAGTGACACCATGACAGGGGGAGCAGGTAAGGATACCTTCAAGTGGATGTCGGGTGATGCCGGTGGTATTGATACCATCAAGGATTTCACCACGGGAGCTAATGGAGATGTGCTGGATCTGAGCGATTTGCTGAGCGGGGAACATACAAATACAGCAACATTGGATCAGTATTTCAACTTTGCATCCGGTCCAGGTAGCAATAAGTCTACTCTGACGATCGACCTGGATGGCTCGAGCAGTGGGTCTACAACCCATACTATCTTCTTTGATAACGTGGACCTTACCCTTGGAGGAACAAGAACAGATCAACAGATCATTCAAGACTTGCTGGATCAAGGCAACCTCAAGGTTGATCCGTAATCGGGTGATGGGGCCGGGCTATGCCTGGCCCCTGTTTTTTGACTGAGGGGGCGGCTAAGATAGCGGCAGTACAGGAGAGGGTCACCATGCAGTCATTCAATTGGGTCGATATCGATGGCATTCGCTATAGCTGGGATGGGCAGGGCAGCATTACCTGCACCGGCCAGTTTGGCTATCAGGCCACGATGGCAGGTGATCGGATCGATGCACTGGATCTTGAAAGCCAAGATGGCGAAGTAGCGGGTTCCCTCAATGTGGACTTCGCGGCCGCGACCATTGCCTTCACGCCGGCAGTAGATGCAGAGCCACCTCATATGGTGGTGCTGGTTGGGCATGATCAGGGCGAGCAGGAGTATTCGCTGCAGAGTTTGAGCGATACCTGTCTGCAGGATCTGCTCATGCACTCCGACAGCATCGACTGTGTTCCACTCATAACATCCACGCTGGCAGACCTGGTGATCCCGCCGCAAGGACACGTTCTGTCGTGGGATTCCTTCCATTTTGATGATGACGTCGTGCTCGGTTCCCGCAGCGTCATACCGATGGCGCCCAGCCATCAAGGGCTGATGGGCAACGAGATCAGCATCAACATCGACATGACCAATCAGGTGCTGGATCAGATACCGCCATTGCACGATATATGAATCCCATTGGGCCACGGGCATAATGACCTCACTCTAATTGACTGAGGTTTTTTTCTATGTGGCGTCCCCTTCTTACCCTTTCTGCTCTGGTCGTCAGTGCCCCGTTATTCGCGCTTGAAGTACCACAAGCCCCGCATCTGGTGGTGAGTGGCTATGCCGAGCAGAAGGCCGAACCCGATATGCTGACCCTCAATGTGTCGGTGACTGCGCTGGAAAAACAGGGCATCAAGGCCAAGCAGCAGGTGGATGGCAAGGTTGCAGCCTTTTTTGGCCAACTGGAAGGGTTGGGCATCAAGCGCAGTGACGTGGAGGCGGGCAACCTGGTGATCTCCCCCGAGTATCAGTATCCGCAGAACAAGAAGCCGGAACTGGTGGGCTACCGTGCCCAGCGTCAACTCGCGGTCAAACTCTACCAGCTCGACAAGCTGAGCGAGCTGATGGATACCGCCCTCAAGGCGGGTCTGGAGTCTGTATCCCAGATAGAGTACGGCCTCAAGTCGCCGCAGACCATCAAGGAGCAGGCGCGTGTCGGTGCGGTGGAAGATGCTAAGACCAAGGCGGAATCCCTGGCCAAGGCGTTCGGCATGAAGCTTGGCAAGGTCTACAGTGTCGAGTACCGCAACAACACCCCCATGCCCATCTATAGCCGTGCACTCAAGGCGGCCGCCATGGCTGCGCCTGCCGCCGACATGATGGAAAACAGCTATCAACAGCAGCAGATCAGCATCACGGACAACGTGGAAGCCGTCTTCCTGCTGGAATAAGGCGTTGGCCATCCGGCCTTGTCGATCTATCCCATGCCCGAGGCTCATCCCCTCGGGCTTGTCGTTTCTACCTGGCAAGCGGGACTTGAGTGTGCAGGCGAGAGCGCGGCAACCAGATGATAATGTGGCTGGCCGGATCCGGATCTATATGACGCAAAGACGGGTGGCGCTGTGCCCGGCTCGACGCTTTGGTGCCCGCGAGTGCAGATGACGGACAGAAAGATGCCGGTCGGTGACCGGCATCTGATGGCGTAACGAGGTGGCGCGGATCAACCCAGGTTGGCGGCAACCCGTGCACGACGCTTCTGTTTGAGCTGATAGCCGATGGCCAGCACGACGATCCAGACCGGAATGAGCAGCACCGAGATCTGGATGCCCGGAGTCAGGTACATGATGACCAGAATACCTGCCATGAAGGCAAGGCAGAGGTAGTTACCGAACGGGTACCAGAATGCCTTGAACTTGGGCTCAACCCCTTCGGCCTGTTTGCTCTTGCGAAACTTCAGATGCGCGAGGCTTATCATGGCCCAGTTGATGACCAGGGCCGAGACCACCAGCGCCATCAGCAGCTCGAACGCCTTGCCCGGCATCAGGTAGTTGATCAGCACGCACAAGAGGGTTGCTGCGGCGGAGACGGAGATGGCTACCACGGGCACACCGCTCTTGTTGGTCTTGAGCAGGCTGCGCGGGCCGTTGCCCTGCTTGGCCAGACCGAACAGCATGCGGCTGTTGCAGTAGACGCAGCTGTTGTAGACCGACAAGGCGGCGGTTAGCACCACCATGTTGAGCACGGTCGCCACCAGGTTGCTGTCCAGCGCGTGGAAGATCATCACGAAGGGGCTGCCGCCTTCCACGACCTTGCCCCAGGGGTAGAGGGACATCAGCACGGCCAGGGCGCCAATGTAGAAAATGAGGATGCGGTAGATAACCTGATTGGTGGCCTTGGGAATGCTCTTCTCGGGGTCATCCGCCTCTGCGGCCGTGATCCCCACCAGCTCAAGACCGCCGAACGAGAACATGATCACCGCCATCGCCATCACCAGACCACTGATGCCGTTGGGGAAGAAACCGCCCTGGTCCCACAGGTTGGTGATGCTGGCATCCGGTCCGCCGTTGCCGCTGGCGAGCAGGTAGCCGCCAAAACCAATCATGCCGACGATGGCGACCACCTTGATGATGGCAAACCAGAACTCCATCTCGCCGAACGCCTTGACGTTGGAGAGGTTGATGGCGTTGATCAGCACGAAGAAGACGGCAGCCGACATCCAGGTCGGGATCTCGGGCCACCAGTACTGGACATAGATGCCGACCGCCGTCAGCTCGGCCATGCTCACCAGTACGTAGAGTACCCAGTAGTTCCAGCCGGAGGCGAAACCGGCGAAGTCACCCCAGTATTTGTAGGCAAAGTGGCTGAACGAGCCTGCTACCGGCTCTTCCACCACCATTTCGCCCAGCTGGCGCATGATGAGGAAGGCGATAAAGCCGCCGATGGCATAGCCGAGCAGTACTGAGGGACCCGCCATCTTGATGGTCTGGGCAATGCCGAGAAACAGGCCGGTACCTATGGCACCGCCCAATGCGATGAGCTGGATATGGCGGTTTTTCAGGCCGCGCTTCAGCTCCTCGCCGTCTTGTTGAAGATCCATTCTTCCTTCCTTACGTCTCTGATGTCACTCGTCTGTCATCTCGCCCGTCGAGTCACTCCATGTGACCTTGCACGGCAAAGCGTGCTTGAAACGTGACGAAATCCGTATTTATTTCGTTACGGCAGGCCGCTTGTTGTTTTTTGTGGCGGCTACCAACGGAAGCAGAATAGTGATAATCGGTCGTCCACGCACCTGTTTTCCTCATCATTCGCCGGTTTTTTCGGCATAAAGCAGGTTTTTCAGGACTCTAAATACAAAAAGAGGAGTGGCTGGCTACATTGTGAACAATCGAATGCTGTTCAGTTGACTCTTTGGTGGATTCCTGTTTTATGAAGCCTCCTCCGTAAAAAGGATGTGATTCATGCAACGTATTATTGGCAGCCTGCTGGCCGTCGTGCTTTGGTTGACTGTCTGGCTCTCTCCCTTGTTGCTGACCATGGCGGCGGGATGCATGCTGGTCTGGGCGGTGCAGGGTGATGACTATCTGGTGATGCACTTTCGAACCGTGCTGCTGACAGCTGGCGCAGTTGGTTTGCTGCCAGCGCTCTGGTTGACCGAACGGGTGCGCCGGCGTCATGGCGTGCTCAACTTCTATGCCATGCTGATGAACAACAAGGAGTTGAACAGCACAGCCTCCCGTTCCCGCCAATCATAAAAAACCGAGCCAGATGCGGCCGCATCTGGCTCGGTTTTCATTTCTGCCTGTCACTCCTGCTCGTCTGTCGCCCATGGACCATGCCGGGCTCAGCTCCGGACCCCAGCCCGGTTCAATAGAGCTGACGGCGCATGCCGGTTGCCTCCAGAATTTTCGCGCTTATCTCCTCCACCGAATGAGAGCTGGTATCGAGGAAGCGGATCGCCTCTTGGCGAAACAGCCGCTCCACGCTCGCCAGCTCCTGCTCGCACTGCTCCAGCGATGAATAGCGGCTGTTGGCGCGGCGCTGGTTGCGGATCTCGTGCAACCGCTGCGGCGCTATGGTGAGGCCGAACAGTTTGTGGCGGTTGGCCTTGAGGGCGCTCGGCAAGTCCAGCGTGCCCATGTCCTGCTCGATGAAGGGGTAGTTGGCGGCCCGGATGCCAAATTGCAGCGCCAGATAGAGGCTGGTCGGGGTCTTGCCGCAGCGGGAGACCCCGATGAGGATGATGTCCGCCTCCTCATACTCCTTGGTGGTGATGCCGTCGTCATTGGCCAGCGCGAAGTTCACTGCCTCGATGCGATCGTCATAGAGCTTGCGATTCTCCATGCCGTGAGTGCGATGCAGTCTGGGTTCGGCCTTGACCCCCAGTTCCTGTTCCAGCGGGCTGACGAAGGTGTTGAGAAAGTCGTGGCTGCTGGCCTGGGCCTTGAGCACCTCTTCCCGTACCAGGGGGTCGACTATGGTGTGAAACAATATGGGGCGTATCCCGGTCTGGCGGAATTGCTCGTCGATGCGCGCCCGCACCTGCCTGGCTTTTTCCTGGCTCTCCACGAAGGGGATGGTGACTTGCTCAAACACCAGTGGAAACTGGCTCAAGACGGCGTGGCCGAACACCTCGGCCGTGATGGCGGTGCCGTCGGATACATAGAATACGGTGTGCACGATGCGCTCCTGTGGTACTGGTTGGCGAGGTTGCGAGCAGTCAGTATCTCTCGAAACCATACCGATTTTGTCAACCGATCTGCTGTGCCCAAGTTGTGAAGTGGCTTGCAAACCTGAGTCGTTACCTTTTTGTGTTGGCATTGTAGAATGTCTGTGTCATTCGGCCATCCCCAAATCTTGCTCGGGGATTTTTTTGATAACAAGTAGAAAACGTTTTCATGGTCGTTGGCAACAGTAGAAACAGACAATAACGCATATAACTCACGCACCTAATTTGGCGCAGAAGGTGCCACGGCACCCGAGCCCACCAACCTGGAGACATGCAAGTGCAACAGTACGTACTCTGGTACGAACAACTCGGTATGCAAGATGTAGAACGAGTTGGCGGCAAGAACGCATCCCTTGGCGAGATGATCAGCAACCTCTCTGGTGCCGGTGTATCCGTGCCGGGTGGCTTTGCGACCACGGCCTTTGCGTTTAATGAGTTTCTGGAGTTAAGCGGCCTCAACGGCAAGATCCATGATCTGCTCGATACCCTGGATGTGGACGACATAGCCGCCCTCAACCGGGCCGGTCAGCAGATCCGTGACTGGGTGATCGATGCCCCGTTCCAGCCTGCACTGGAGCAGGCGATCTGCGCCGCCTACGACAAGCTGAGTGCGGGTCTGGATGCTTCTTTCGCGGTGCGCTCTTCTGCCACCGCCGAGGATATGCCGGACGCTTCCTTTGCCGGTCAGCAGGAGACCTTCCTCAACGTACGCGGCATAGACTCTGTCATGATTGCCGTCAAGCATGTGTTTGCTTCACTGTTCAACGATCGCGCCATCTCCTACCGGGTGCATCAGGGGTATGACCACAAGGGCGTGGCGCTCTCGGCCGGGGTGCAGCGCATGGTGCGCTCGGACTTGGCCGCCTCCGGTGTCATGTTCACCCTGGATACCGAGTCGGGTTTCAACGATGTGGTCTTCATCACGGGTGCCCAGGGCCTGGGCGAGATGGTGGTGCAGGGCGCCGTCAACCCGGACGAGTTTTATGTGCACAAGCCAACCCTCAGGGGCGGGCGTCCTGCCGTGGTGCGCAAGACCCTCGGCTCCAAACTGATCAAGATGACCTACTCAGGCGATGCAGGTCACGGCCGTCAGGTGAAGATAGTCGACACCGATGAGGCCGAGCGCAGCCGCTTCTGCATCACGGATGAGGAAGTGATGGCGTTGGCGAAACAAGCGCTCATCATAGAGCAGCACTATGGTCGCCCCATGGATATCGAGTGGGCCAAGGATGGACAGGATGGTCAGCTCTACATAGTGCAGGCTCGTCCCGAGACGGTGCGCAGCCGCCAGGAGGCCAACACGCTCGAACGTTTTGCCCTCAAACAGGCGGGCAAGGTGCTGATCGAGGGGCGTGCCATCGGCCACAAGATTGGCGCGGGCCCGGCGCGGGTCATCTCCTCCATCAGCCAGATGGACGAGGTACAGCCCGGTGATGTGCTGGTCACCGACATGACGGATCCGGACTGGGAGCCCATCATGAAGCGGGCCTCCGCCATCGTCACCAACCGTGGCGGGCGCACCTGTCACGCCGCCATCATAGCCCGCGAGCTGGGTATTCCGGCGGTGGTAGGTTGCGGCAACGCCACCGATCATATTGCCCCGGGTCAGCTCATTACCGTCTCCTGCGCGGAAGGGGATACCGGCTTCATCTATGACGGCGAGCTCGATTTCGATGTGGCGGTCACCGAGGTGGGCAACATGCCGCACCTGCCCATCAAGATCATGATGAACGTCGGCAATCCGGACCGGGCGTTTGATTTTGCCCAGTTGCCCAATGCCGGTGTGGGTCTGGCGCGGCTCGAATTCATCATCAACCGCATGATTGGCGTGCACCCCAAGGCCCTGCTGGAGTTCGACCAGCAGAACCCTGAACTGCAGGCCACCATCCGCAAGATGATCGCGGGTTACGACAGTCCCCGTGAGTTCTACGTGGCCAAGCTGACTGAAGGGATCGCCACCCTGGGCGCCGCCTTCTGGCCGGAGCGGGTGATAGTGCGGATGTCGGACTTCAAGTCCAACGAGTACGCCAACCTGGTGGGCGGCCGTGGCTACGAGCCTCACGAAGAGAACCCCATGATCGGCTTTCGTGGCGCATCCCGCTACATAGCCGACAGCTTCCGTCCCTGCTTTGCTCTCGAATGCGAGGCCATCAAGCGGGTGCGTGACGTCATGGGGTTGACCAACGTCGAGGTGATGATCCCCTTCGTGCGCACCGTGGGTGAAGTGGAGCAGGTGATCGACATCCTAGCCGAGAACGGGCTGCGCCGTGGCGAGCGGGGGCTCAAGGTGATCATGATGTGCGAGATCCCGAGCAACGCCCTCCTGGCAGACAAGTTCCTCGAGCACGTGGATGGCTTCTCCATCGGTTCCAACGACATGACCCAGCTCGCACTCGGACTGGACCGGGACTCGGGCCTCATAGCCCACCTGTTCGACGAGCGCAACGAGGCGGTCAAGGCGCTGCTGTCGATGGCTATCCAGGCCGCGCGCAAGGCGGGCAAGTATGTCGGCATCTGTGGCCAGGGGCCATCCGATCACCCGGACTTCGCCGCCTGGCTGGTCGAGCAGGGCATAGACTCTGTGTCCCTCAACCCGGATACCGTGGTCGATACCTGGCTCTATCTGGCCGAGCAGCACAAGGCTGGCTGATCCTCGTCGGCTCCTGCCTGCGAATAATAAAAATGGCGCCCCCTGAGGGCGCCATTTTTATCGTGCAATAAACCCGATGGCATTATTTGTCCGGGATATTTTTATTCCTGCTCAAAATAAGCGCGCCAGATCTTGGTTTTACACTCCGTTACATCTGTTCACTTCATCACCACCCCATAATAAGCCTGCCATGTCATGACGAAGTGGGCGGATCACTATATTCACGTCATGTAGAGCAAGGCGGGATAAACAGGTTCCGCTCGCGTTCTACTTATCAATAAATATGTTGTTTGTTATTAATATGGCCAGGGCAGGCAGATGTCACAGAGCGTATCAAATCAAGTGATCAGAAGAATGCTGACGGCATGTCAGCAGCAAGGGGGAGATACGGATGCCATCCTGATGGCTGCCGGTCTGACGCCATTCGATATTCACCGTGAGCATGGCCGGATCCTGGCCCATAGCCATTACCGCATGCTGAGCCTGATGCAGCGGCATCTGAGCGGCTTTCACGAGGGCATACTGTCTTACGATATCGCCGAGCTTTACCAGCACTATCCGGCGCTCATCAGCCTCTGCCTGAACCAGCCGTCCCCTCGCGCCGCCATCGAAGCTCTGCTGGCCTATCGCACCGTCATCGGCAACTGTGACGACTTGGTGGTGCGAAGAGGTGCGCTGTTTAGCCAATATGAGTATATCAATCAAGGGCCTGCCGCCCTGGGCGCGAGTCAGGCCATCCCCAATTTCGTCATCCTCTACCGGATCCTGCGGGTCTATGCTCCCGGCCTTGGCGTCTCTGTGGGGTTCGTCGGCAAGCCGCCGGCCCATCACCGCCAGCTGGATCACTTCTTTGGTACCCACTGCCGCTGGGATCAGCCGGGCAACACCCTGACCATAGACAATGCCCTGCTGGATAGCCGCGCCGATAGCTACAACGAGCCGCTTTGCCGCCTGCAGACAAGCCAGCTCGCGCATATTTGCAGCGACATCGATGAGCGGGTGCCCTTTGCCAATCTGGTGGCGGACATGATCCGCCATAAAATCCGCGGCGGCGTCATGGAGAGCGATGACCATTTACTCAAGGATGTTTGTTCGGCCATGAATATCAGCCGCTGGACCTTGAACCGAAAATTGCAGGGGGAGGGCAGCAGCTTCTCCGCTATCTTGAAACGGGTCAAGATGATGGAGGCCTGCCGTTTATTGGGAGAGGGAGAGCAACCGCTGCAAAATATCAGTGATCTGGTGGGTTTTTCCTCCCAGAGTGCCTTCAATCGTTTCTTCAAGGCCAATACCAATATGACTCCGCTGGCCTATCGTAATACCCGCCAATAATAACGGGACTAGGACTGCGCCTGATCCCGTCAAGGCTGAAGGCAACAAGGGGGCGTACCCTGGTGCGCCCCCCATCACCTTCATTTCTTACCTGGGCTCGCTTATTTTGTCACAGTGGTGACGGTGGCGGCATCCACGCCGCTGGGCAGGGCCAGGGCGCCAGGGGTCGTGCTGCTCACCACTATCTCCTTGCTCACCGTGAAGGTGACCGGCGTGGTGGCGGAGACATCGGAAGAGGGGCTGATGTAGGCGCTGTAACTGCCCGGCTCCACTATCCACTGGTTGCTGGCCTCATCGAAGCTGGCGAGTATGCTGGCCGGAATGGTGAAGCTCAGCTGCTCGGCAGCGCCCGGTGCCAGCTGCTTGGTCTTGGCAAAGGCCTTGAGCTCTATGGTCGGTTTTTGCAGTTTGACCTCGGGGGCGGTGACATAGACCTGGGCTGCCTCCTTGCCTGACACTGCGCCCGTGTTGGTGATGGTTGCCGTCAGCACCAGGCTGCCGGCCGCGCCCTTGGCCAGGGTATTGCTGGCGATGGCGGGGCTGGTGTAACCGAAGCTGGTGTAGGAGAGGCCAAAGCCAAACGGGTAGGAAACCGCCTTGTCGAAGGTGCTGTAGTAGCGGTAGCCCACATAGATCCCTTCGTTGTAGTAGAGATCGTCCGGCTCGCCGTCACCGTCGGTATCCTCACCCGGGAAGGTGCCGGCGGAGGGCACGCTGGCGTAGCTGAGCGGGAAGCTCTGGGCCAGTTTGCCACTCGGGTTGACCGCCCCCGACAGCACGTCCGCGACCGCATGACCGGTTTCCTGACCGGCCATGTAGGCCAGCAGTATGGCGTCTACCTTGTGGCTCCACTGGGCTGTGTCGATGACGCCGTTGACGTTGAGCACCACCACCACTTTCTTGCCCTGGGTGTGGAAGGCGCTGCTCACCGCATCGATGAGGGCGATTTCGTCATCGCCGAGCAGGTAGTCGCCCTTGCTGTCGGTGCGATCGGCCCCCTCACCGGCCTGACGACCCAGGCTGATGACAGCGACCTCCTGCTCGCTGGCGGCGGTGGTGATCAGGCTGGCGAGCGCCGGGCTGACGGCGGCCTCATCACAGGTGTAGTAGCCCTTGGCGCCGAATTGCCCCTCGTGATAGACCTTGTTGGCCTCATAAAAATCGCCGTAGTAAGCCTGCAGCGCCCCGTTGACCGGGAAACGGCTGGCCAGCCCCCGGGCTATGGTGGTGGTGCTGGCGGCGTTCACGTCCCCGCTGCCGGTGCCACCCTTGTAGGTGTTGATCTGGTTGATGCCAAAGCTGGCCACCTTGCTGGTCACGGCGATGGGCAGGGCGGCAGCGTCGTTGCGCAGCAGCACCATGCTTTCGGCACCGGCCTGGCGAGCCAGCCTTGCGTGGGCGGCCAGATCCGGGCTGTTGCTGACGGCCAGCTGGTTGTAGGAGGGACTCTTCATCGCCTGGGTCAGGATATGGATGGCGGCCTCGGTCACTTTGGCCTCGTTCAGATCGCCCTGCTCGATGGATTGCTGCAACTGCTCCTTGACGTTGCCGGGTTCAATCAAATCTTGCCCTGCCAGCACCTGCTTGTAGGCGTTGTTGGCTACGTCGCCTGCGAACCAGTCTGACATCACCAGGCCGTCGAATTGCCACTCACCGCGCAGCACATCGGTTATGGCATCCTTGCGCTCGTTGACATAAGTGCCGTTGAACTTGTTGTAGGAGGTCATGACTGCCCATGGCTGTGCCTCGTCCACCGCGATCTGGAAGCCACGCAGATAAATTTCACGGAAGGTTCTCGGCTCGCCGATGTCGTTGATTTGATTCCGGTTGGTCTCCGAGTTGTTGCCAAAGTAGTGTTTGATGGTGGTGCCCACCCCGTTGCTTTCCACCCCATTGACCATGGCGGCACCGATTTTGCCAGTGAGCAGCGGGTCTTCCGAGTAGTATTCGAAGTTGCGGCCATTGAGCGGGTTGCGCTGGATGTTCATGCCGGGTGCCAGCAGGATGTCGACCCCGTACTGGCGCACCTCGTCCCCCATGGCTTCCCCAACGGATTTGACTAGGTTGACGTCCCAGCTGGAGGCGAGCAGGGAGCCGATGGGCCAGGCGGTGGCGTAATAGGTGGCGCTGTCGCCGTCGCGGTTGGCGCTGATCCGCAGGCCCGCCGGGCCATCGGCCAGTTTCAGGGCCGGAATGTCGATACCGTCGGCACTGCGTGCCACCCCGTTGATGTAGCCCGCTACCCCGGCGACATCCTGCTTTACGTTGATGGCGCCGTTGGCGCTGCCATACCCTGGGCCGGAGAGCAGGCTCAGCTTCTCGTCCAGGGTGAGCTTGGCCACCATGGCTTCGGCCTGACCGCGGTAGTAGGCATCGTCTTTTACCAGGGGATCCGAGTCGTTCTGGTTGCAGCCAACCAGTAGCCCGGCGAGGGCCAGGCTGACGCCGAGTGAAACCGCTTTCATTTTTGTCGTGATAGGCATGAAGACTTCCTCGTAACTGTCTGAATAAAAAGGCAAGTGCGATATCGACACCGGCAAGTGATCGGGCCGGGCGGCCGCTCTGATGGCGGGTTCCCATGGATATCGATGACGTCTCAGGGTGGGCCAGGGTGCATGTGCAAGGGTGCAGCCATGGCCGGAGCCGCAGGCAGGTTAGCAAGTCGGGCTGGCTGCGCCTTGCCTTGGCGGAGCGAGAAATGTGCAGTTGGGAGCAAGGGTGCCAAGTTGTGACAGGGGTCGCATCACAGGCTGCGCGGCAGGGAGGGGAAAGGGGAGGCTGGATGACCCACCATTGAGGATGGTGGCAACAGGGCGGTCCGGCTTGGGTTGTGATTTGCCGCGAGGTGTGGGGCGCAGACGATCGGGCAGAAGAGAGGGGGCCAGCGGCCCCCTCGGCGTGTGCAAGATACCTCGCGCTTGTCAGCGCAAGGGCTTGCTCACTTTGGCTGTTTCAGTGCACCGGCCAGTTCGATCTGCACCCTGACCCCTTGCTGCTTGAGCTGGGTGGCGATGGCGTTCAGATCCGTGCCGGGTTTGGCTTCCAGCAGGGCGATGCCGCCGCTGCTCTGCTTGAACTGCAGGCCGTGGCGGCCCGCCAGCGCCTTGGCCTGATTGTCATCGGCCTCGACCAGCAGGGTACCGCTGACGGTCAGCTCGGGGCTGGCGACCCCTTGCAGCAGGACGTCGCCGCTGCGCAGGGTCTGTTGTGGCACCTTGCCATCCAGACTGCGGGCGACCCGTTTCTTGTTGCCGTTATCCGGCGTCAGGTAGGTCTTTCCATTCACCTCTACGGTGTTGTACTGCTTGCCATCGATCACCACCGATTCGTCGGCCGTTGCGTGCACGCAGACCGAGGCCAGCAGGCTTGCCAGGGCAAGGCTGAGTAAGCTGTGTTTCATGTTATGACTCCTCTGTGATCAGGAACGGGCTGCGTCGTGACCGAGTACCCGCAGGGACCAGTCGAGCAGTTGACCCGGCTGGCTGTTGTTGCGCTCGGTCAGGGTGCTGCGGGTGTTGGTTCTGCGATCGAGCAGCGAGACCTGGCGGCTGCCATTGGCCACGTCGGTCACCTCCAGGCGCCACTCGCCCTGAGCCGGTTCGCCGTAGAACTTGTGGGAGAGCATGCGCATGTCACGTAGCCCCTTGGTGCGCACATAGCCCAGCTGCTGCCGGTCGAGGGATTGTCCCACCAGGCTGTTGTTAGGGTTGAGCAGCACGCTGCGGGTGCCGGATGGCGAGACCAGTTCGATCAGCAAGTCGGGCAGCCGCTGGTGATCCAGGCTCACCATCACCTGCACGGCCTCGACCGTCAATGGTTGATCGACCTGCGTGCTGGAGCGGGTCGGGCTGCTGCCCACGTCCGGGATGGCACCGACGGCGCGATCCCGGACCGTCACCTTCTGCCAGGGCAACTGTACCAGTGGCGGCAGCGGTTCGTGGCTGGCGGCGCGGGCCAGGGTCTTGTTCACATCCACCAGGCCGAAACCATAGGTCGGGCTGTACCAGAGGCCGGCCGCGTTGCGCTCCCACCCCTCCAGACCCGTCACCTGGCGGCGCTGGCCGTTGGCGGCCGTATAGCTTATCTGCACGGGCCCCTGATTGGCGTCGAGCCGGGTGGCGTTGCGGGCCAGCAGATCGCGCAGATCTCGCACCGACAAGTCCGGGTAGGCGGACATCAGCAGCGCCATGGCGCCTGTGGTGTTCGGAGTCGCCGAGGAGGTGCCGTTCATCACGCCGTTGTAGTCGCAGCTGGCATCCAGTTGCGGGTTGTTGTGCAGCCGGTTGGTGCTGGGATCGTCCACCCGGTTGTAACCCATGTCGCAGCCGGGCAGATCCGTGGTCACCATGGCGGGCGCATCCGTGCCGTATTCCCCGCCGGGGGCGCTCAGGAAGACGTTGCTGCCGACGCTGGAGTAGGAAGAACGTACCCCGTCCGCGTTGATGGCGCTCACCACCAGGTTCCAGAAGTTGCTGTTGGAGGGATCTATATTGCTGTTCTCGAACGGCAGCTTGGGCTGGTTACCGGTGCGGTTGAGCACATAGTTGCCGGAGGCAATCCGGTTGAAGCCGTTGCCCGCCGCCTTGATATAGGCCGCCCCCTGCGCCTGCTGGGTCCGCTGCTCGAACAGGCGATCGAGCTGCACCTGGTCCAGCCCGTTGGCCCCTTCAGGATCGACCAAACTCATGCCGTAGCTCTGGTTGAAGACCCTGTTGTCTGCGGTGACGGCGTTGCCGCCAAGGGCGTAGAGCCAATCTTTTTGCAACTGCTGGCTGTTGTCATCGAGCAGGTTGAAGCCCTGCAATTGGGCGCGAGGGGCTACCCCCAGGGTGCCTATGCTGTTGTCCACCGCGGCTATGATGCCGGATACCGAAGTGCCGTGGGCACTGTCCGGATCGGTCGGGGTAGGATCGCTGCCGCCGGTCACCACGTTTTTGGAGCCGGGGCGCACATTGTCGGCCAGATCCGGGTGCGCTATGGCCATGCCATCGTCCACCACGGCCACATTGATGCCCTGACCCAATACGTCGGTGCGGTGTGCCCACCAGAGGTTGAGGTCATTGCCCGCCACGCCGCCGCGGGTGCTGAAGGCATTCTGCCCGCTGTTGAGCAGGTGCCACTGCTGGTCCTGCAGGGGATTGATGCCGGGCAGACAACGGACTGCGCTGCTGCGGCCGGTATCGAGTCCGGCCTCTTTGCCGGTGAGTGGGGTGCAACTCTCATTAGCCTGAACTGAAGCGATAGGCAGGGCCGAGAGCAGGGCCGAGATTGCCAACGCCAACGATGTTTTTCTCATTTATAAACTCCATCTTATATCGCACCGTCCTGGGTGCGACTGGCATCTATACACGGGAAAAACAGAGCCAAAAAGCGCTCATTTCAGTTCTGGGATAAGGCTCAAAAAAATCCCATTACAAATCTGTTTCAAACCATACGGGGGTTCCGGCGAATCCCTTTATGTGCTGTATTGAGAACTTTTCTCAGTTGCTGGCTGTTGATGTTTGCCTTTATAGATAAACATGTTATTAACTCGTCATTAACCCTGGCTGCGGCAGTGCCGAGGCAGGCGCGTTGGGCTAGCCCTGACCAGATATGACACATACCCAATCTAGCGTTATGTGGCCGGCAAGCCTGCCATGCCGGGAGGCGGGTTTTGCACCCAGGCGGCAATGAAAACGGCGCCAGTGGCGCCGTGTTTATGTGAGGAGTTGGCCGAGCGTGGTCAGCCGCTATTTGATCAAGGCCAGGATCGGGCGAAACGCCGGATGGCGGCAATCCTCCAGCAGCTCATAGAGGCACATTTCCACCGAGGTGAGCCGCGCGCCACGAGTGGCCAGCTGAGCGATGGCCAAGTCGCGGTTGGTGGCGCTGCGGGACGACACCGCATCCACCACCAGGGAGACATCTGCGCCGCTGTCGAGCAGTCCCAGCACAGTCTGGTAGACGCAGATATGGGCCTCTATGCCGCACACCAGCCAGTGGCATCTGCCGGTCCGGGCGAGGGCGGCTGCCACTGCCGGCTCCCCCAGCGCGCCGAAGCTGAATTTGGTCAGCACGGGGGCACCGCTCTGCAGCGGCAGCAACTCGGGCACCGTTGGCCCCAGCTTGTCCGGATTCTGTTCCAGCCAGACAACCGGCAAGCCCAGTGCCTGGGCCCCTTGTACCAGCCGTGCGCTATTGGCAATCAGGGCCGGGCTCTCCTCGACGAGCCGTGCCAGCTTGCCCTGAATATCGACGACCAGCAGGCCTGTGGTAGAGGCGGTCAGCATGATGGCTCCCTGGATCAGAGTGTGGCGCCCAGTGGACGGATGACAGATGTACGCGACTGGTTCCACAAATAGATGAGGGTCAGCGCGATGGCGGTACCGATCGGCAAGGCGAACAGATGCAGCGCGATAAAGCACCAGAAGACAAGCTTGAAGCCCTTTACCGGCTCGCTGAGCCCGCGATAGGCCACATAGTTGAATGCCATGACAAACAGCCCAATGGCCAGTGCGAGGCCAATGCTGACCCCCTGTGACGGGGCTGATCCGGCCGGGTGCAGCGGGCTGACCGTGACGACCGACCATGTAACAAACGCTGTCATGGCTAAAGAAAAAAGCGTCGAAGCGATGAAGATGCCTTTGGCGATCAGCTGTTGTTTGGGGCTCATGAATACTCCTTGAATAGGGTGTGGTCTTGCTCCCTGCTCGTGATCTGGCGTGCCTTCCATGCCGTTCGCCATTGACATGGTGGCGTATAAAATATGAGTCACGGCACCCTGTCGACAAGGCTCATAAAACTACCTGCAATGCCAGCACCGGTCAAAAATAAAGTAATTCAAATTGTAAATGTAGTGATGTAAATATTACGATGAAAATACATGATTAGCTTTAAACAGGCAATCTTGTCGACGCTTTCCTGTGGACCAGACCGAGCAACAATATATATATGATATACGCATAGACTATGTTAATAGTTTCTTTTTTTATGGGACATATCTTCATGTTTATTTGGGTTTGTTCAGCTGGGATGCCCGCTTTTTATCTCTGACCCATAATACTGAGTTGTCAGTTTTCTTCATCTCGAACAGGTCGATCGCCATGAATAAATCACTGAGTTTTTTAAAGCCGTAGTTCCGTTGATCGAATGAAGCATGATTTGATATATGACTACCAATAGGGCTTAACCTTGCCCAACCTCCACCTTCCTCTACAGCCTCAATAGCTTGTCTTAGCAGATTGATGAGGCGTGTATCACTTTTGAGATTCTTCGTTTGCTTTGCAATAGGTTGTTCTTCTTGAATATCTTGGATCTCAGCATCCAGATAGAGAAAGCGGGAGCAACTATTGACGAATGGCATTGAGGCCTTACGTTCGCCAAATCCGATCACAAATTTACCGTCTGCCAGGCAGCGAGTAACAAGAGGGGTAAAGTCACAGTCCGAAGAGACGAGACAGATGACGTCTACATCCGTGGTATAGAGCACATCCATCACATCAATCACCAACGCCATGTCGGTCGCATTTTTTCCTTTGGCCAAATCAAATTGCTGCACCGGTTGGATGGCAAATTCATGCAATATTTCCTCCCATGATTTGAGGGTCGGATTCTTCCAGTTACCATAAGCTTTGCGGATATTGACTACGCCATAGCGAGCTAGCTCGGACAAAACCCTGTCAATCTTGCTGGCCGGTGCATTGTCTGCATCGATAAATACAGCAATTTTTTCTTTGTCCTTCAAATGACCTCCTGTCATTTAACGTCACCTGTTACATCGGCTCTCTGAATGTAGATGCTATTTTTAAAATTCATTATCCGCAAGGTATGCAACTGCTCAGATATTGCTCCCATCCGGATCAAGCAAACATGTGGTGCAATAATTGGAGGGATAGAGTGCGCCAAGTCCAGGTCGCCCGTTGCAGCGAAAGACGGCTTCTGTCTCTGCCTGATGAAACGCATTGGCCTGCTCTTGGCGGGCTGCATTGAAAACGATATGGCTGGAGGGGCTTTCTCATAGCAATGCCTGCCGCTGTCAACGTGGACTCTCTTGATTTCAATGTGCTCGATCACCGCAACTCCTTTGCTGGTTGATGAGGGGCTGCCTCGCCATAAAGAGAGATAGTCCGCCAATGAGCTAGCCCGCCAGCAATCAGGGCCTGCGCGAGATGGTGATAATTGGCCACAATAAGCCAGTTGAGGCCGGTTCGGGGAGGGGGCAAAAGCAATAACTATGTGGTTTATCAAATATTTTCGGTTTGGGCACCCAACAGGGTTGAAAGCCGGGCTTAGCTGCCGCTCGGTTAAGCTTGCCCTGTTTTGTTGCTTGGCGACGGGAAGAGGCTCTGTTATGGTGGCATTAATTAGCCATTTGGATGGCTAGATGGTTGTGGCGAATATATCCATAGTGGCAAGCGCCATCATAGGCCACCGTTTTGATCATGTTGACAGGGAGTATCTTATGCAGCGTCGTTCCTTCTTCACCCTCTCCGCGCTGGCACTGCTGGCCAGCAGCCTGCCGTTTTCCGTTCTTGCCGCCGATCCGGCCAAGAAAGAGATAGTGATTGGCACGACAGTCGGAGACTTCGCCGACATGGTGACCGACTCCATCAAGCCGCAGCTGGAGGCCAAGGGCTACAAGGTCAAACTGGTGGAGTTCACCGATTACGTGACCCCCAATATCGCGCTGGCCGATGGCTCGCTCGACGTGAACTGCTTCCAGCACAAGCCCTATCTGGAGAGTTTCTCAAAAGACAGGGGCCTGTCGCTGGCTCCCATCACTCAGGTGCCGACCGGTCCCATGGGCCTCTACGCCGGCAAGCTGGGCGAGCTGAAGGCGTTGAAAGAGGGGAGCACGGTCGCCATCCCCAACGATCCGACCAATCAGGCGCGGGCTCTGCTGATGCTGCAGGATCTGGGCTGGCTCACCCTCAAGGAGGGGATCAATCCGCTCAAGGCGAGCGAGTTTGATGTGGCGAAAAATCCGCACAATATCAAGCTGATCCAGCTGGAAGCTGCGCAACTGCCGCGTTCGCGGGAGGATGTGGACTTCTCCGTCATCAACGGCAACTTCGCCGCTTCCAGCGGCATTGCGTTCAGCGAGGGTCTGTTCCTCGAGCGCAGCTACAACTTCATCAACTGGGTGGTGGTGAAAAGCGCCGATGCCGAACAGCCGTTTGCCAAGGACGTGGCGGCGGCCTACAACTCCCCCGAATTCAAGGCCTATGCCGCCAAGCGCTTCGTGGGTTACAAGTATCCCGAGGGCTGGCAGGGGCAGAGCGCCAGCAACTGAGCATGGCCAGCGGTATGTGACGCTATCGCATCAACAAAAACGGGCACCAGAAGGTGCCCGTTTTTGTTGACGTCGTCACAGGCGTCAGTAGCGACGCAGCCACCAGCGGGCGGCAACGAGTGCGGTGAGGCTGCCAAGCAGGGCGCTCGCCAGCACGTCCAGCGGCCAGTGCATGCCGATCAGCATGCGCGACAGGCCTATGCCCAACGCCCACAGCGGCAGCAACCAGACCCCGGCGGGGGCGCGGGCCAGCCAGATCAGGCCGAAGAACTGGGCCAGGCTCATGGCGGCGATACTGTGGCCGGAGGGGAAGGCGTAGTTCACCTCCGCCTGCCAGTGATTGCCGAGCCACTCGGGCAGGGCCAGCAAGAGGCTGGCCGCATGCACCTGCTCGCTGCGTACCTCCACCTTGCTGGCGTAGAACTGCTGGATGGCGGGGATCAGGTTCTGGCTCTCCAGCCAGAGCAGATAGGGGCGCGGCTCCTGGGTCAGGTGTTTGACCAGGCTCTTGATGGCCCAGTCTCCCGCCAGCACGGCAAACAGTGCGCCACCGAGGGCGAGCGTGGCGGGCAGGCTCAGCGCCAGCTTGTGTCGGGTCAGCAGCAAGAGGGCGGCGATGCTGACGGCGAGGCCGGGCAGATCCACCATGCGGGTGAGGGCGTAGGGCCACCACAGCCAGCCCGATTGCAGGGCGTTGCTCATAAAGGGTTGCCAGGAGAGGCAGGTCAGCAGCAGCAGCGGCAGGATCAGGGCGGTGCTGAAACCCAGCACCTGGCGGCGCGGCAACGAAGAGGCATGAGTCGGCATAACAGGGCTCGTAACGGGTGCGTGTAACAGGGGCAGATAAAAAAGAGGCGCCATTGTGCCAGCCTCGGCTTGTCGGTCAAGTCGCACCGGCCTGACTGTAACATGGGGTTACAAATGAGTGTGGCCCGGGCCGACATGGTGATATGGGCATGGGGCCGTCAGGATCTGAATATCTTGGCGGTTTGGGCTGGCCGGGCGGATCGATTGTGGTGAAAGGGCATGGGTGAACCAGCATCTGGGCATTTGGCCGTTTTGGGCAGGCTGGGCGGATCGATTGTGGTGAAAGGACATGGGTGAATAAGCATCTGAAAATTCGGTTGGTTTGGGCTAGAATGGCGCGCCTGTGGCCGGTTGCGAAGTGAGATAGCCCGATGAAGATCGTCGTTGATGAAAATATGCCCCACGCCCTCGAGTTGTTTGCCGAATTTGGCGAGGTGATCCCCCTGCCAGGACGACAGATGCAGGCGGCGGATCTGCAAGATGCCGACGTGCTGCTGGTGCGCTCCGTGACCCGGGTCGATGCCGAACTCCTCGCCACCAGCCCGCGGCTCGGGTTCGTCGGCACCGCCACCATAGGCACGGACCACGTAGACAAGGCGCTGCTGGCCGAGCGGGGCATTCCCTTCTTCAGTGCGCCCGGTTGCAACAAGTATTCGGTCGGCGACTATGTGCTGAGTGCCTTGCTGGTGCTGGCCGAGCGTCATGAGCTCAATTTGAGCGAGATGAGCCTCGCCGTCATCGGCGCCGGCAACACGGGGGAATGCGTGGCGGGCAAGGCCGAGGCCCTCGGCATGCGGGTACTGCGCTGCGATCCGCCGCGCGCCCGGGCCGCCGCGCAGGCGGGGGCGTTTGTCGACTACCAGAGCGCCCTTGGCGCCGACATCGTCAGTTTCCACGTGCCCATCACCCACGAGGGGCCGGATGCCACTTTCCACCTGCTGGATGAGCAGGTGATCGCCGCGCGACCTGCCGGACAGATCCTCGTCAACGCCTCTCGCGGCGAGGTGTGGGACAACCGGGCGCTGCTCGCTCGTCAGCAGGGGCTTGAGCCCCTGCGGCTGGTGATGGATGTGTGGGAAGGGGAGCCCGAGCCACTGCGAGCCCTGGTGCCCCATACCGAGATAGCGACCCCTCACATTGCAGGCTACAGCCTTGAGGGCAAGGCGCGTGGCACCTGGATGCTCTATCAGGCGTTGTGCCAGCAGCTGGGCCGCGCGGCACGCCAGGATCTGCAATCCTTGCTGCCAGCCCCCGAGGTACGCGCACTGACACCGGGTCAACCGGCGGATCAGGCGCTTATCAAACAGCTGGTGCACCTTATTTATGACGTGCGTCGCGACGATGCCCGTTTTCGCAACCGGATTGAGCTGCCCGGCAGTTTCGATGAACAGCGCAAACACTACCCGGAGCGGCGCGAGCTATCCTCGTTGCATGTCTGCGGCCCCTTCGCCGGCGATACTCTGGCCCGGCTCGGCTTTGGCACCCAGGGCGAGTGAGCCGACTCAATCCCGAATTCAACACCAGAAAATGGGCGGATCCGGTACCACACCCGGTTCCACCCTTGTCCGGTTTGGCATGATGCCAAATCCCCTATCGGGCAGGTCAGCCTGCCAACTGTGATGCCAGCGTGCGTCAGCGACACCATGGATAGCGGCGGTTAACCGCCGCCATCAATGGGTAATCCCACAGGAGAGAACATCAGTGAGTCAGCAATTCAACGTAGCGGTATTGGGCGCCAGCGGCGCCGTGGGTCAGGCCATGATCGAAATTCTGGAGGAGCGCGCCTTCCCGGTCGGCACTCTCTATCCGCTGGCCTCCAGCCGCAGCGCCGGTGATACGGTGCGCTTTGGTGGCAAGAACCTCGAGATCAAGGACGTGGAAGAGTTTGACTGGAGCCAGGTGCAGATAGCGCTCTTCTCCGCCGGGGCCGAGGTCTCTGCCAAGTGGGCACCCATCGCCGCCGAGCACGGCTGCATCGTCATCGACAACACCTCCTGCTTCCGTTACGACGCAGACATCCCGCTGGTGATCCCGGAAGTGAACCCGGACGCGCTGGCCGATTTTCGCAACCGCAACATCATCGCCAACCCGAACTGCTCCACCATCCAGATGCTGGTTGCGCTCAAGCCGTTGCACGATGAGGTGGGTATTGCCCGTATCAACGTGGCGACCTATCAGTCCGTCTCCGGCTCTGGCAAGGAGGGGGTGAGCGAGCTGGCTGGCCAGACCGCGCAGCTGCTCAACGGCCGTCCGGTGGAGCCGACCCTCTACCCGCAGCAGATCGCCTTCAACCTTATTCCGCAGATCGACAGCTTCACCGACAACGGCTACACCCGTGAAGAGATGAAGATGGTGTGGGAAACCCAGAAGATCCTGGGGGATGCCAGCATAGCCGTGAACCCCACCTGCGTGCGGGTGCCCGTGTTCTACGGTCACGCCGAGGCGGTCCACGTCGAGCTGCACCAGCCGCTGGATGCGGATCAGGTCAAGGAGCTGCTGCGCAATGCCCCCGGCGTCACCCTGTTCGATGACGAAGCTGACTATCCGACCCCGGTGCGCGACGCCACCGGCAAGGATGAGGTGCTGGTCGGCCGGGTCCGCCAAGATATTTCTCATCCGAGTGGTATCAATATGTGGATCGTTGCCGATAACGTTCGTAAGGGTGCCGCGACCAACAGCGTGCAGATTGCCGAGCTGCTGGTGCGGGACTACCTCTGATCCGCGGATCGGCTGGCCCGATGGGGAAGGATCCCTATCGGGCGTGAAACTTGCCACCCGCATGCGGTGTGGATGTGACCGGGGCCGCACTCTATGGCCCCGAGAATTTTTCGCGATATCAACTGATTAAGTTTTTTCCTACACTCAGAAACAAGTTGGGTGCTAAATGTGTCGGACTGCTGGCTTGCAACCTGAGCCTGATTTATATTGAACCGACTGTTTTGGGGTAACTATCCAGATTTTTCAATGCGATAGGGCCGTCATACGAAGGAACGAATATGGGACATTCCCGCATAACATTGGCAACGCTACTCGCATTGGGTCTGCTGGGCACCGCTCAGGCTGAAGACTCGGCGCGGGAGCCTTTTTTTGTTGAGCTCAAGGGCCCGGACGAACCGGCTCCGCCTGCCGTCAATTCCCAGCCGCTGGCACAACCCGTCGCCGCTCCCCGCGCCACGTCCCAACCCAGCCCAGCAAGGGCACAGCCCATAGTGCGGCAGGTTGCGACCAGCAATGCCGGCAGTTATGGCCCGATCCGTCCCACCGATACCCTCTGGAGCCTGGCGAGCAAGCACCGCCCCTCCAACAAGGTGAGCGTCTACCAGACCATGGTGGCGATCTACGAGAAGAATCCCCGCAGCTTTGCCGATGGCAACATCAACCACATACTGGTGGGATCCCGCATTCAGCTGCCAAGCGCCGCCGAGGCCAGCGTCATCACGGATGCGCAGGCTCGCCAGCGTTTCAACAGCGACAACGCCAGCTGGAAAGGGCTGAGCCCGAAATACCTGGCCAACAAGCATGCCCAGCCGGCCAAGCCGGCCGAGACCAAGGTTGCCGCCGCGCCTGCCAAGGCGACTGCGCCCAAGGCCGCGCCCATTCCGGCACCCGTGCCCAAGGTGACCACGCCGCAACCGGCCACCGAGGTCAAAGAGATTGCCAAGGCGGCCGAACCCGTGCCAAGCCAGGCAGCAGCAACCAGCGCCGCCAGTGCGAGCGCGCCGGCTCCGCTGCCGGCCGATGTGGGCAAACCGGTCGGCAAGCCCTCCACCGAGATGGCGCTGGCGCTGGAAGATGCCAATGCCCAGCTCGGCCAGGTCACAGAGATGAACCACAGGCTCAAACTGCGTCTGCAATCCCTGACCGAAGAGGTGGAGACTCTCAAGGCCCAACTGCTGGATCAGACTGCGCTGCAAAAAGAGATTGCCGAGCTGAAAGCCAAGCCGGTACCACCGGTGGCGGCGGCTCCCGAGCCCAAGCAGAACTGGCTGATGGACCTGCTCGCCTCGCCGCTCAACCTTGCGATGATCATACTGCTACCCGTGCTGCTGGTGCTGGCGCTGGTCACGCTCTGGCTGCGTTCCCGTGCCCGCCGCGAGCTGGAAGAGCAGGAGAAGAGCCTGTCCGAATCTACCGCCATGGTCATGGATCAGGAGAGCGGCGAATTTGACGAACTGATGACGGTCGGCATCACGGACGAGGAGCCGATGCGGCCGAGGCCGGATCTCAACACGCCTGATGGTTATATGGCGGTGGCAGAGCCAGAGGCGCCGGCTGATCTGGTGTTCAGCGACGATGGCGAGATGGATCTGGCCAGTTTCGAACCGGAACCTGCGCCCAAGATGGCCATCCGTGACCCGGATCTGGTGCCCGAGCTGGATCTCGCCCATGACGAGTCCATCGAGCTTGATGCCGGGCCGGATCTCGATCTCGCCAGCGAGTTCAATCCGCCCAAGGGCGGTCATGAGATCATGAGTGAAGAGGAGTTGCAGGCCGCGCTGTTTGCCGAGCTGGACGCCGACCTTACTGCTGATCTGGAGCTGGATGCCGACGATGACGGCCAGCCGGATGCCGAGCCAGTGGTCAACGACGAGGAGCTGGCCTCCTTTGACCTGAGTGACTTTGAAAGCGCCTTTACCGAGCCCGCCTCTGGCAAGGGCAGTGCACAGCAGAGTGCCGCCGATACCAGCGCCGACGAAATGTTGGCAGAATTGGGGTTGGCGCCGACTACGGACAAGGCGGCCGAGGTGGATCTTGAGTGGGATCCCAACGAGCTGGCGCTTTCCGATTTTGAGGATGCCTTTGCCGAGGTGGAATCCCATCAGGGTGACGTGAAGCCACGGGAGCAGGCGCAGGAGAGCGGCTATGTCGAAATCGACAAGCTGCTGGCCGATGCCGATGCCAGCACTACTGAGCAGGAGCCTTATCAGGGCTTCTCGCTGGACGTGGGGTTGGATGGTTTCCCCGAAGTGCTGCCGGAATCCACCGGGTTCGATGTCGATGCCGACGATGGCGGCGTGGGGGCCAAGCTGGATCTGGCCCGTGCCTACCTCGAGATCGATGACAAGGATAGCGCCCGCGAACTGCTGCAAGAGGCGGCGGAGCAGGGAAGTGATCACCAGCGTGCCGAGGCCGAGAAGTTGCTCAAGCGGCTGGGATGACACTTTGCATGGTGTGACAAAATAACGAAGGGCAGCCGGCAGGCTGCCCTTCTCTATTGGGACCCCTTGTCGAGCGGGATGCGGTTTTTGGGACTTTTCAGCCTGAGCGCGTATAATCCGCCCCGTTTCTTTTACCGCCCTCCTTTCACCATAAGACAAGTGTTATCCATGCGAATTGCCCTAGGTATTGAATATGACGGCAGCCGGTATTTCGGCTGGCAGCGTCAGCGAGAAGTGATCAGCGTGCAGGCCGAGCTGGAGAAGGCCCTCAGCCGGATTGCCAACCACCCTGTCTCCATCCAGTGCGCCGGTCGCACCGATGCCGGTGTCCATGCCACAGGTCAGGTGATCCACTTCGATACCGAGGCGAACCGTGCCGAAGGGGCCTGGACCCTGGGCCTGAACTCCAACTTGCCGCCGGATATCGCCGTGCGCTGGGTCAAGGAGGTGGACGAGACCTTCCACGCCCGCTTCAGCGCCACCGCCCGTCGCTACCGCTATGTCATCTACAACCACAACTACCGTCCGGCGATCCTCGGCAGCGGCGTCAGCCACTACCACGAGACCATAGATGCCGAGCTGATGCACCAGGCGGGCCAGAGCCTGCTGGGGGAGCATGACTTCAGCACCTTCCGCGCCGTTGCCTGCCAGTCCAACACCCCGTGGCGCAATGTGACCCATCTGTGCGTCAGCCGTCAGGGGCCCTATATCGTGCTGGATATTCGCGCCAACGCCTTCTTGCACCACATGGTGCGCAACATCACCGGCTCCCTGTTGCTGGTGGGGCAGGGCCTCAAACCGGTGGAGTGGATTGCCGAGGTGCTGGCGGCAAAGGATCGCAACCTGGCCGGGCCCACCGCCAAGGCCGGTGGCCTCTATCTGGTAGACGTGGATTACCCGGCTGAATTCGCCCTGCCGCAGTTGCCGCTCGGCCCGCTCTGGCTGCCGGACTCGGCACCGGGTACGACCAGTTTTTAGTAACTGGCCCCGAAAATTTGTGGTTTAATGATCCGTCATTTATTGCCATCGAGCTATTAAGTCATTGAACAATCTAGGCTCGATGCGTTTTGTCAGGCACAAAAGCATTAAGGAATTCCATGAGCTGGCTTGAGAAGATCCTTCCCAAGAGCAAGATCACTACACCTCGTCGTCACAACATTCCGGAAGGGGTGTGGACCAAGTGCAGTGCTTGTGAACAGGTGCTCTACCGGGCAGAGTTGGAGCGCAATCTCGAAGTGTGCCCCAAGTGTGATCATCATATGCGCATCAGCGCTCGTGCCCGTCTCGAGAGTTTTCTCGATGAGCAGGGCCGCACCGAGATCGGTGCCGAGCTGGAGCCGCAGGATGTCTTGAAATTCAAGGATTCCAAGCGCTACAAGGATCGTTTGTCTGCCGCTCAGAAAGAGACGGGAGAAAAAGATGCGCTGGTGGTGATGAAGGGGACCCTCAAGGGGGTGCCGGTCGTCGCCTGTTCATTCGAGTTCTCCTTCATCGGTGGCTCCATGTCCTCCGTAGTGGGCGCCCGTTTCGTGCGCGCCGTCGAGGAGAGCATCAAGGAAGGTCGTGGTCTGGTCTGCTTCTCCGCCTCTGGCGGCGCCCGCATGCAGGAAGCGCTGTTCTCCCTGATGCAGATGGCCAAGACCAGTGCGGCGCTGGACAGACTCACCAAAGCGGGCCTGCCCTATATCTCAGTGCTGACCGACCCCACCATGGGGGGCGTTTCCGCCAGTCTGGCGATGCTGGGTGACATCAACGTGGGCGAGCCCAAGGCGCTGATCGGCTTTGCCGGCCCGCGCGTCATCGAGCAGACGGTGCGCGAGAAACTGCCGGAAGGCTTCCAGCGCTCCGAGTTCCTGCTGGAGAAGGGCGCCATCGATCTCATCATAGATCGCCGCGAGATGCGCAACCGTCTGGCCAGCCTGCTCGCCAAAATGCTGAATACTCACGTCATCGAAGAGTGAAGATGAGTTCAAACATGCAACAATCCCAAAGCCGGTCGCTGGTCGACTGGCTTTCTTATTTGGAGCAGATCCACCCGGTCAACATCGACATGGGGCTGGATCGGGTCGGTGCCGTCGCCCGGCGCATGGGTCTCACCCGATTGCCGTTCAAGGTGATCACGGTGGCGGGGACCAACGGCAAGGGCTCCAGCTGCGCCATGGCGGCCAGCATACTGATGGCGGCTGGCTACAAGGTCGGCGTCTACTCCTCTCCCCATCTGCTGCGCTTTACCGAGCGGGTGCGGGTCAACGGGCAAGAGCTGCCCGATAGCGATCACTGCACGGCGTTTGCCGAGGTGGAGGCCGCTCGCGGCGAGATAGCGCTCACCTTCTTCGAGTTCGCCACCCTGGCGGGCTTGTGGCTCTTCTGCCGCGCCGCGCCCGATGTGCTGCTGCTGGAAGTGGGGCTGGGCGGCCGGCTCGACGCCACCAATGTGGTGGAGTCCGATGTGGCCATGATCACCTCCATCGCGCTGGATCACTGCGACTGGCTCGGGGATACCCGTGAGGCCGTGGCAGTGGAGAAGGCCGGAGTGTATCGCGCTGGCAAACCCGCCATCAGCGGTGAGCCCAACCCGCCGGTGACCATAGCCTCAGAGGCGCAGCGCCTCGGCGCCTGCCTGCGTCAGGTCGGTCGCGACTTCCACGGCGATGAGCACGACACTGGCTGGGATTACCACGGCCTCAACCAGTGGCGGGATCTGCCCAAACCAGCCCTGCCGCTGATGAATGCGGTGACCGTACTGGCGGCGCTGGAGTCGCTGGGCTTGCCGTTGCCGGAGTCTGCCATTCGTGACGGGCTGGAAAATGCCCGGCTGGCGGGGCGGATGCAACGACTGCAAAGCGAGCCCCTGGTCATCGTCGATGTGGCGCACAATCCCCATTCGGCGGCCTACCTTGCCAGCCAGCTGCACCAGATCCCCTGCGCAGGCGAGCGCCGCGCCGTGGTCGGCATGCTCAAAGACAAGGACATGGCGGGCTCGCTCGCCGAACTCGACGGCCTGATTGGCGAGTGGTATCTGGCCAGTCTCACCGGCCCGCGCGCCGCCACTGCCGAGCAGCTCGCTGCCGCGCTGGGGGAGGGCAAGGGGCCAGCCAGGGAGTTTGATGACGTCCGCACCGCCTACCAGGCAGCGTTGGCCGCATCGAGTCCTGATGATATGGTCATTGTGTTTGGTTCGTTTTACACTGTCGCCGACATTCTGGCGGGCACTGCGTCCTGATCGGCACTGGCAGGTTGAGCGGCACGGCCTAGGGCTGTTTGCCCGGGCCGTGCCCTCGGTTCGGCGCGCCATAAGCCAATCAACATGGGCAGGAATCAACCTGGCTTCGAGGTTGCAAAACAGCATGGTCGGAAGGGACCGCTCAGCATGGTTGTCCGTAAAAATGCAGTGGGTTTCAAGCAACATGGGTGGGAATCAACTTGGCTTCGAGGTTGCAAAACAGCATGGCTTGAGGGGACCGTCCGTTATTGTTGTCCGCAAAATTGCAATTAATTCTAAGTAACATGGGTGGGAATTAACTTGGCTTCGAAGTTTCAGAACAGATTGGTGGGGACCGTCATCCTGGTGGCCCTGGTTGTCATTTTTCTGCCGGATCTGATGGACGGCCACAAGCTGGAGCAAAAGGAAGAGGCGTTTGCCAAGATACCGCTGCGCCCCGAGCTTGAACCTGCCAAACCGGCGCTGCAGGTCTCTGCCGCCAGCGCCTTGCCGGCGGAACATCTGGCCAGCCAGCAACAGGCCTCTGCTGCCGAGCAGTGGCAGGTCGAGGAAGTGTCGGATCCGGTCACACTCGCTGCCAACAAGACTCCAGCGACGCAGACCCAGCCGCCTGCCACCAAGCCGGTGACTCAGCCAGTCGTCAAGCCCAAGCCCGAGGTGATCGCCAAGAAGCCGGTCGAGCCACCCAAGCCAAAGCCGGTACCGCCCAAGCCGGTGGAAGTGAAAAAACCGGTGGAGACCAAGTCGCAGGCGGGTCAGATCAAGTCGATGGATGATCTCATCGCCAGCAAGATGGTGCAGCCGACCACGCCGGCACCTGCTGCCGCCCCGGCTCAGGGCAGCTGGATCCTGCAGCTCGGCGCCTTCAAGAATGTCGACAGCGTCAATGCCCTGGTGGGCAAGTTGCGGGCGGCGGGCTACTCGGCTCACACCTCGCCAAGAACGCCGGTGCAGGGTCAGCTCAACCGGGTCTTCATCGGGCCGGATGTCTCCAAGGCCAAGCTGCAGGGCATGCAGGGTCGCATCGGCCAGATGACGGGGCTCAGTGGTTCAGTGGTGGCTTACAACCCCTGATGCGGGTTTGACGAACGCTGAATAAAAAATACCGCGCCTTGGCGCGGTATTTTTTTAGAACCTGCTCATGGTCTCTCAGCGAGAGGCAGGCCGGTTTTTAGATGCATTTCACCGGTTTTGGCAGGCCGCCTATCTTGGTGGCCTGCTTGGCGGGCCCTTCCGGGAACAGCTTGTAGAGATAGCGGCTGTTGCCCTTATCGGGGCCATACTGCTTCTCCATCGCCTTGACCAGGGCGCGAATGGCGGGGGAGGTGTTGAACTCCAGGTAGAAGGCTCGCACGAAACGCACCACTTCCCAGTGGGGCTCCTCCAGCACTATGCCTTCCTGCTCGGCCAGCACCTGCGCCAGTTCCTCGCTCCAGTCGCTGCTGTTGAGCAGGTAGCCCTTGGCATCGGTTTCGATGCTGCGGCCGTTGAATGCCAGCTGATGTTTTTCAGACATAAGGGGCTCCTCGCAAAGGGGGCTATCAGGATTGGGCGGGCATGGTAGCGCCTTGCTCCCCGGTGAGCAACCGGCTCTCGTTGGCCAGGGTAAGCAATTCGTCCGCCAGCTGGCTGATGAGGGTGAGCTGCTGGGTCAGCATCAGCTGCTCCTCGCTGCTGTCCGGCGTGATGACAGGGCACTGGCCTTCGATCTGCGCTGGCATCTCCCCCGCCAGGTGACCGGCGGCGCGTTCCAGGGTATGGCTCAGGTGGCGGCTGATCTCGTCGAGCTCGCCGATGGCTTCCAGCTTGTCGCGATGGGCGCCCAGCGCCGAGATGTAGGAGAGCAGGGCGTGGTTGCGCCAAGTGAGGGTGAAGCAGAGATCGAGGAAGCGGCGACGCTTCTGTGGCTCCACCAGCATGCTTTGCCAAGCCATGGCCAGCTCGCTGTCGGCCAGATGGGCGCTCTTGCGGGCTACCCGGTAGTCGATGGATTCATCCCGTTGCTGTTGCAGGCTGGCGAGCACGGCCGCCAGATAGCGGGCGTTGGCTGACAGTGAATTGGCGATGAGCGTCGGCAGCCGCTTGTACTGCCAGTCCGGCCAGAGCCAGGCCACCAGGGCATAGGAGAGCAGGCAGCCGAGGAAGGTATCTAGCATGCGCGGTCCCAGGATGGCAAAACCTATGCCGTCCAGCAGGTTGAATGCCATCAGCACATAGAGGGTGATGAAGCAGACGGCGGCGCTGTAGTTGCTGCGTACCTGGGTGAAAAACAGGAAGGCGGCCAGCCCCATCACTACCAGCTGGACATGCAGCTCGGGGAACAGCCAGAGCACGGGGATCCCCACCAGCAGGCCGGCGAAGGTGCCGAGCATGCGCTGCACCAGCCGGCGACGGGTGGCGCTGTAGCTCGGCTGGCAGACGAACAGCACTGTCAGCAGGATCCAGTAACCCTTGTCCAGATTGAAGGCCTGCAGTATGCCGTAGCCCACCACCAACCCGAGCGACAGGCGCAGGGCGTGGCGAAACACCATGGAGTTCGGGGTCAGATGCTGCTTGAGCTGGGTCAGCAGCGGCAGGCGGGGCGGGCGCGCCAGGGCCGGCAGGCTTGCCTGTGCCTGGGTCGGGTTTTGCAGCTCCTCTGCACTGCCCAGCAGCTGGTTGATGCTGGCCAGGTTGCGGCGCAGGAACTTCATCGGCGTCAGCAGTGTCTTGGGATAGTGCTGCTTGAGGTGGGTGAACTCCAGCTGATCGCCGAGGGCCTCCAGCGTCCAGTGGATGCGCTTGTTGTGGGCATAGGGCTTGTGCACCAGGATGGCGTAACCTAGCCGCTGGCACGCCTCCGACAGTTGCAGGAACACCTCCTGGAAGCCGTCGAGGACGATGCCCTGCTTGAGTTCTTCTTCCAGCTTGCTGTAGGGGTAGTGGCTGGAGGTGGCCCGCTCGTGGATCTCCAGTGCCAGCAGATAGAGGCGCAGCAGGCTGGCAAGCTCGGGCGCCGCCTGATGGCGGGTGCTGAGGCGGGCGTTGAGTGCCGACTTGGTGAGGGTCAGCGCATTGACCAGATTGATGTTGAGCTGGGCTAGATTGTGGCGAATGGCCTGGGCGCCGTGTTCGTCCGCCGGAAAGAAGCGGGATTTCTCCAGCAGATAGCGGCCGAGGGCAAAGTAGCTCTGGGCCAGCTGCTCGTGCAACGTCTTGTAGGGCAGCAGCCAGAGCCAGATGAGGGAGACCAGGCCGTACCAGAGTGCGCCCGCACCGAGCGCCAGCGGCTGGTAGAAGAGATCCGGCGCCTTGGCGGCCCCCAGCATGGTGTAGATGGCGATAAGCAGGGAGCCGAAGCTGATGGTGGCGTAACGCTGGCCCAGCGCCCCCACCATCACGAAGATGAAGGTCGACCCCGCGAGCCCGAGGGCAAACAGCCAGGGCGTCGGGAAGAGGTACTGCACGCAGAGGGAGGCAAACAGGAAGCAGAGTAGCGTCATACCGAGGTTCTTGACCCGGCCCCACAGGCTGTCGTCGGTTTCGGCGATGGCGCCGGCCACCACCCCGAGGGAGAGCAGCACTGTGAGCTGGATGTCGCCCGTCGCCAGGGTGAAGGCGAGCAGCCCCACCATGGCCAGCAACACCTTGAGGGCGAAATAGATATGACTGTCAGTCAGCAGTCGGCGTAACAAACCAGAGAAGTCCATGGGCATGCTAGGCACCACCCTTGAGCGAAGCAAAATCGATGTAACTGTCAGTCAGCAGTCGGCGCAGCAGGCCAGAGAAATCCATCGGCATGAGACAAGAGCAACCCTTGAACGAAACGAGAACGGGATACTAACCCGCCAAGCGCGAAGCGGCCCTGATTTGGATCAGGGCCGCTTAGCTTCATATCCTTGATTTACAACTTATCCTGACAGAAACCGGCATCAATAAAAACCCCGCCGAAGCGGGGTTGTTCATCAGTTGCGGTTGCCGCCAAGCAGGCTCAGCAGGCTCAGGAAGATGTTGTAGATGGAGACATACAGGGTCACGGTGGCGGAGATGTAGTTGGTCTCGCCGCCCCGGATGATCTGCTGGGTGGTCAGCAGTATGGCACCGGAGGAGAACAGCATGAACATGGCGGACAGGGCCAGGCTCAGGGCGCTCATCTGCAGGAAGATGTTGGCGACCATGGCCACCAGCAGCACCCAGAAACCGACGAACAGCATGCCACCGATGAAGGAGAGGTCACGCTTGGTGGTCAGGGCATAGGCGGACAGACCGAAGAAGGTCAGCGCCGTGCCGCCCAGGGCCGTCATCACTATCTCGCCACCACCATTGTTCATGTACATGTTGATGATGGGGCCCAGGCTGTAGCCGAGCAGGCCGGTCAGGGCGAAGGTGAACACCAGCCCCATGCCGTTTTCGCGGTTCTTCTGGGTCAGGAACATCAGACCATACACACCGATAAGGAACACGGCCCAGTGCAGGGGCGGCATGTTCATCACGGTGGCGACCCCGGCCACAACGGCAGAGAAGCCAAGAGTGAGAGAGAGCAGCATATAGGTGTTGCGCAGCACCTTGTTGGTATCGCGCGCGGCACTCTGGGTGCCGGTGTAGATAGAACGGGTATCCATCTTGGGTGTCCTCTTGATTTCCGGTTGAGGCGGCAGATTCCGCTTCGTTATCGCATTGTATGCACTGAATGTGGGGATGACGAGCGCTGATTTCAAGCGCTACCCCAGCCTGTTGCCCCCCACTATCCCAGAACAAATATGTATTGCATATGAACAAGGGCTTGGCGTAGTATGCACGCCGTTCGGAGGGGTGGCAGAGCGGCTGAATGCACCGGTCTTGAAAACCGGCGATGGGCGACCATCCGTGGGTTCAAATCCCACCTCCTCCGCCATCTATATAGCCCAACTGATTGATTCGGTTGGGCTTTTTTGTATCTACATTTTTTAGTATGCCAGTGAGTATGCCATTGGATGTCGGCTGGCATGCTATCTCGCTGCACAGCCTTGGACACATTTGTTGGCTGGTTTTCCTCATTTAGTCTAATGCAGTTAGAGAGGGCTAATAGCCCTCTCTTGCGGTCAGTGCACCACATGGCGCAAGTTACTTGGCCAGCACGCTAAGTGCGGTCGCCGTATTGACCCGGGCCCCGACCGGGATGGCGGCCAGGTCCACGAAGAAGTCGGGGTTGTGCAATCCATACGGGAAGGTTTTCCCTTCCGCCCTTGCTTTGGCAAACACCTCGGGCGGCGCCACCCCAATGAATTGATAGGCATAAGGGACATTCATTCCCTTGAAGGCTTCGGCAAAGTCTTCAGAGCCCATGGCAGAAGGGAAGTCGCTAATCACGTTCTTCTCCCCCAGCAGTTGGCGCAGCGCCGGGATGACCCTGGCTACCAGTGCGGGATCGTTGACCACAGCATCGGCGTTGCCCTTCATCATCCGGGTCGGCAACTTGTCATCCGATACACCTGCGGCGATGGCGATACCGCGGTTGACCTCGTCGATACGGCGTAGCAGCAGATCGCGTACTTCGTGGTCGAACCAGCGCAGGTTGAGTTTGAGCACGGCACTGGCCGGGATCACATTGTTGTCACGTCCCGCTTCAATAGCCCCCACCGTCAATACTGCTGGTTTTTGGGGATCGAGATTACGGCTGATGATGGTTTGATAGGCCAGTACCGCCTGCGCAGCCATCACCACGGGATCTAGTGTCAACTCTGGGGTCGAACCATGACCGCCAACGCCGTGGAAGGTTATGTCAAGTTGATCGACCCCCGCCATCCTCACACCCGCAGCGCTGGCCACCAGTCCGGTGGGACCTGGCACCACGTGGGCACCAAAGGCGTAATCCGGTTTGGGAAATCCGCGTTGCCACAGACCGTCATCTACCATGCCCTTAGCCCCAGTACCTAGTTCCTCCGCAGGCTGGGCATACACCACCAGGGTGCCTGACCAAGCTGACTTGAGCGCGACCATGGCTTTGGCCATGCCAAGCAACCAGGTGACATGGGCATCGTGGCCACAGGCATGCATCACATCGGTCTCGCTGCCATCCGCCAAGCGCTGTTTGGCCGTGGCGGCATAATCAAACCCGGTCGCCTCCCGCACCTGTAGTGCATCCATGTCGGCCCGATACCAGACCGTCGGGCCAGCACCGTTCCTGAGCACCCCGACTACACCGGTCTTGGCGATCCCCTCGGTTACCTCGAAACCAAGCTCACGCAACTGCTGACTGACGATGCCAGCAGTACGCACCTCCGTGTAGCCAATCTCGGGATGCCGATGAAAATCCTTGAAAAGGGCGATCAGACGCTCGCTGTCACCCGCAACGGTTTCGTTGATCCGAGTTAGCAACTGACTGGAGAGAGGATTGACCAGAGCTTGCTGGCTCTCTTTTGCCTCCGCCCCCGGGGTGACGGCTGAGGACAGGACCAGCATGGCGGCTATGGAGAGTCCCTGACAACATGTGGATTTTTTCATTCAGATACCTTCAATGTTACAAATGGAATGCAGGAGGGCTTGTCGGTGGCTATTTATTACTGGGTTTGTTCCTTCAAGTGGCCCTAAATCACATGACATGAAGCATTATCATTGCTACTGGATAGCATGTTATCTGTCCAGTGTTAATGTTATTGAATGGGATGTTTAAACGGTTAAAATAGTTGGTTTATCAATGGTGTAGCTGATTTGTAATATGAGCTGCGGTACAAATAGAATGCACTTATTTCATTTCGTTACTTCATATTTTTTGTGAAGAATCATAGTTCTAAACAAAATTTGATGTTTTAAGTCGTTGTTCAGTAAAGCGCTATATAGACATAGCCGTGGCTGCCAAGAGTATCTGCTTCGCAGATGAACCCACCATGCTGGATGGTAATGCACTGCTGGCGGCGGGGATCCAATTCCCCTCTCAAGAGCTTTACTTCTAATTCCTTGATGATGGTCGGGAAGGCGGCTTCCAGCTGGTTTATTGCCTCCTCGGCCCATTCGCCTACCAGTGAGGCCCGATCTGACAAAAAGTGCAGGCGGTGATGTTTCTGGATAAGACGAGCACCAAAGCGCGGCGTCACCTTATGGGGCAAGCCCCACTGCGCAAAAATCCGGGTGGGCTGATCTGGTGCTGCGAGTTGTTGGTCCTGGGTGTGGGTGGTTGTCGTGGTCATGATTAGCAATACCTCAGTTGAATGTTAATGCGGGTGCCGGGCACGTTGTGGCGCTGGCGTAGTCTGGCCAGGTGTTCTGGGAGTTCGGTCAGGTTTGCCAGTCGCCCTCGGTAGCGCCGGGAGAGATTGACGTAGTCGGGATGGCTCACGGTGATGGTCACCTGATGCCCTGGCTGCCAGCGACCAAACAGGCGGGCTTTGGCCTCTTTGATGGTGGTGATACCGGGAGCAGGTAACATCTGCCGGTTGCGCAGGTGCAGCTTGTTTAGTTCGGGGGCATAGCGATGCACCTCGAGCCCTGTGATAAGACGGGTCATGTTCGGTGACTCTAATAATGCAAAGGGCCAGCCCTCATAGGCTGGCCCTTTATGTTGTTTGTGGATGAGCGGAGGAGGTTTTTTGTGGCTGTTGACCGCTACCAGGTTGCGGTGGAGCTAGCCGTTGTAAAACAGGATGTAGTTCACGCGAGCCTGCTGGGCGGCAGTGAGCAAGGGCTGCAGCGCTGGCGGGATGGCATCGAGCTCTCTGGCCAAGTTCAGGGTGTACTCGTAGGCCGCCCCCTCCTTCACGCCAACATGTTCATGGGAGGCCATGCGTTTGACCCATTGCCATTCTGGTACCCGGTCTGCGTTATCGTAATCGCCAACGATTGAACTCATAGCGACATCCAACATTTGCATCACCGGATGGCCTGCCAGTGGGTTCGTTGTTGCAGGTAGGGTGTTGGTCATTGCATCGTTCCTTGTTATCTGGGCTGTCGCGCCCTCTGGGAATTGATGAGCGTCTGTGCGTTGTTACAGCTGATTGATAACCTGTTTGCAATTGAGCCGGTCCAGCAGGTGCAGCGAGCCGTATTGAGCCACTAGCCGGTCTATTGCCATCTGGGCGCAGGCCGTTCTGCTGGGCTTATTCTCAGGTATTGCGTAACGAGCGGTGAGCCAGCCACCGAGCAGTGCGATGCGATAGCCGCTCGGGATGTGGGTGAGCGACGTTCCTATCCCCCTCCCGTGAATGAGGAAAGGCACGGCTTGTCCACCGATGTCGATATCGATGCGCTGGCCCTTGAGCTCGAAGGTGGTGATCTGGCCGGTTTTCGGATGCTTTCATGGGACTCTTATGGTGATGTTTTTAGCCATCTCACACCTCCGGTTTGGCTTCAAAGTGGTGGGTCACAACGCCCGCCTCCGGGTCGATGCTGATAAACGCCGGGGCTTGCGGATGGTACTGGTAGAGCTGCGCCAGCTCTGCCCGAAATACTTCGACGTTTGGCGCAATCACATGATTGGTATCCCCCTCGGCGTAGGTAAAGGTCTCGAGCGTCTGTGTGTTAATCCAGATACCAAAATACCAGGCATCCTCCTCGGTATCGTATTGCTGCCAGCCTTGGGCCAGCAGCGTTCGGTCGTAGTAGTAACGATCTACCTGATGGCTACCCCGGTCGATGCGGCAGCCGGTCACTGTAAGTTCAAACGGGATACGCCCCGCCTTGTGGGCTTTCTTGACTCGGCGCAGCAGCTTGAGAGCCTTGGCTCTGCTGCGGTGATTACCAAGCGGATGCGGCTGCCAAGCACGCAATGCCAGGTGGGTCATTATCTTTGGCGTAGTGTTGTGGTTGAGCTGGCCGATGGCAGCGGTTATCTGTCGGGCGGACAGGGTTTTGTAATCACGCAGATCTTGCATGGGTGGGTTCCTTAAAATGCAAACAGCCCCTCGGTGTGAGGGGCTGTATGAGGTTGTGGGGAGGATTGTCTAAAGCGATTGCTTGAGGCGGTTGATGTCTCCCTGATAGCGACAGCGGTGGCTGTGCCAAATCACCCGCTCGGCGGCAGCCTCTAGCTGCGCGGTGGTCACGGTGCGAGGCAGGACCAGATTTGCCCCGTCCCAGTTATTCAGGTTCAGTACGCCGGAGCGCATCAGACTGGCCAACTGCGTATCGAGTTTGTGGGTCAGCTCCAGTGCGATGAACTCCTCGATATGAGCTTGGAGGCTGGCGATAGCACTCTCTGGCGCCATTGGTAATGCCGTGGGCGCTGTCATGTATGGCTACTCCAATTTGGTGCGTCATTGCTGCCGTGGTTGACGTAGGCCCCGACAATCACCCGTTGCCACTCGCCGACCGGCTGACCCGCTGCATTATAGGGGCAGCGAAAGCGGGCGAAGTTAATCTCACGTGGCAGGTTTTCACGCATATCCCGTGGACTGACAAAGATCGTGGTCTTGTGCAGTACCGGGTTGGGGGCCACCAGTGGACCACCAATACGCAGCCCCTTCACATCGTGGGCATAGGCAAAGCCCGGCAACATCAACTGCTGGCTGATGAGCTTGGCAAGCCCTGAATGGGCACACATAGCCTCCGCCACGGCGGCCTGGCTAAAGCTATCGCTGAATTCGATCATGGTATTGCTCCTGATGAAGAAGGGTGTGAGTGACTGTTCTGACCATCACATCTCTCCCCAAGGGGCTTGCTCCCACAGTGACATTCGGGTCAGCACATCTTGGGCGAGAGCTTGTAGCAACTGCTGTATCACCTTCACTAGCCGGGGGGCCTGTTCAGGGCTGCCGGTCCATTCGCTCGATTGGTACAGGGCGCAGCAGGTGAATTTGTACAGCGTCACCAGTTCGCTATCGGTGAGTGGTGCCTGGTGGTAACGATGGGCAGGTTTAAGCGGACTCAGCTTGGTCGAGCGGTGCTGACGTGGTTCCTTGTGCTCCTGCTGACGCCCCAACTGATAGCGATGCCAGACCGCCCGCCGGTTGGCGAGCATCATCAGTCGTACCAACCGGTCTACCCGCCACGTCCAGGTACTGGTCGTGTCTGCTGGTGGTATCCACCAGAGGGTGCGCAGAAGTTCCAGGGTGTAATGGGGTGGCATCGGGGCATTGCAGAAACGGTGTAACTGCACGGAAAAGGCAAGGTAGTCGTTGCGGTCAATCATAAAAGCAGACATGTCGGTGGTTCCTTGAAATGACAAAGGCCACCTGCAGTGAGGTGGCCTTGTGGGGTAGTGGGCTTATTAGAATTGCTCTGAATGTGCCGCGTTATCGGATGGAAAAATGTGATCGACTAGCGATGTTATTTTGTTATCGGCATGCGTGAGGGGGGCTGTGATACCAGGATCATGTCCGTTGCTGCAGATGATCCGGGTGGATGTGTAGGGTGCTTATCGAATTGGGCTGATATGGGGCAGACATCCACCAGTCAATATGTTCTTACAATGGGAATCTTTTTTGCTAACTCCTCAACTCCCTGCCTTCCATGAGCAAGTAGCCATCATTGACGGTATTTTAGGTTTGAACCGGTGATCACCACTGCCTGAGGTCTCCCTATGCAGTGGTTTAATAACCCCCGACCCAGCTCAGCCCGCTTAGTATTAGAGGGCCTGATAGACCAGCTTGCCCTTGAACATGGTCCAGAGCACCTTGGTCTCCTTGATTTGCTCGCTCGCCACCTGCTCCAGATTGCGATCCAGCAAGGCTAGGTCAGCACTCTTGCCTACGCTGATAGAGCCAATCTCTTTTTCCTGCCCAATCACCTTGGCGGCGTTGAGCGTATATGCCTGCAAGATCGCCTGACGGCTGATCTGTTCGCTGGCGGGGGGCAGCAAGCCAAGCTCTCCTTGTCGGGTGATTGCGGTATACATGGCGAGGAAGGGGTTGGGGCTGGAGACCGGCCAGTCACTGGCTCCCGCGATAATTACCCCGTTTTGTAGCAGGCTTCCAGCCGGGTAGAGGCGGGCCAGCAGGGCCGGGGGAACTTTCCCCTCCAGCAGCATGGTGGTTGCCACGTTTTTCCCGGCCCACAACAGCTGCATCGACGCGGCCACATTGAGTGGTTTGAAGCGGGCAATGCTGGCCGGGCTCACCACCTCCAGATGGGTGATGCTGTGCAGCAGGCGGTGATCCTGATTGTGGGCCCGTGCATAGGCGATGGCATCCAGTGATTCACGGACAGCCCGATCCCCGATGGCATGAAAATGAGCGATGAGCTGATGGGCATCCGCAGTGCGGATCAGCTCGTTGAAACGCTGCTTATCCAGATCGTCTTTGCCGCTGTAACCGGGGTGATTGAGGTAGGGCTCGCTCAACTTGGCGGTCTGGGATGGAAACTCGATGACACCATCTTGCAGGATCTTGATCCCCACCAGTTTGACGTCCGGGGCGTCTTGAAACTGCTGTTGCAGCGCCAATACGTCATCAATGATGGCGGGCGATGCGTGGATCCCCACCAGTGCCAGTGCGGATACATGCCCGGTCAGCTTGCCTTCCCGGGAGAGCATGCTGTACGCCGGTAACAGGCCAGTGTCACGGCGATCCGGTTCGGCGTTGAAGATGGGGGCGAGGGGACGAATGTTGCTGATAGGGTCCATCCAGGCGGTAATGCCCACCTGATTAAGCTGATTGGCTGCGGTCAGGATGGCATTGGCAATCGTCTCGTCGCTGACGGGGGGCAGCGCCTTGAGGATTGCATCCCACCCGCCTTCCGAGGCAAAGCCATTCAGCTCGCCGGATGGGGTGAGGCCAAAATTGCCTTTCAGCGGGGCATAACGACTGGCAAGGGACTCGGCATCAATGCCAGCCTTGCGCAGCATGGCCTGATTGGCCCAACCAGTGTGGGCATCCGAACCGGCCAGCACCACCGGGGTCTGCTGGTATTGCGGGCCATTGAACACCTGATCGAGCAGGGGTAGCTGATGCCAGTAGTCGAGGGAGACATTGCTGTATAGCTGCACATCCCCCAGTGTCAGGCGAGGATCACCCTTGCTGCGGGTCAGAAATTGCTGCACCTGCTCAACCTGGTTCATGGCATCTGGAAAGTTAACCGTCATCCCTTGAAAGCCGGCAAATGCCGCGTGAACATGGCTGTCGATGAGCCCTGGCATCAGGTACTTTCCTTTCAGGTCAAGGCGCTTGGCATGGTTGCCGAGTCGGGCGCTGACCTCCTGATAGCTGCCGACCGCCACGATCTTTTTACCTTCAATGCCGACCGCCTCTGGATGAGGATTCGCCGGATCACCGCTGTAGATGGTGCCGCCAAAGATCAGGGTCTGGCTCTGTGGCTGGGCATTCGCGGCAGCGGGAAGCGTCACCAGCAGGCTGGCGAGAAACAGCGTTTTGATATTCATGGGCATGACTCCGTCGCTTCGGCGCCCGAAGGCACCGAAGTGGGTAAGTGGAAATGGGGTATCGGCTTATCGGTTGATCAGCGGGATACCGATATCAAACACGTAATGATCCCGGTCGGGATCCGTGCCCGCGTGGTATTGCTCGTAACACGGGCGATCGTCGCAGTTCAGCCCTTGGCCCACTACCCAGCGAAACGCCGTCTCCCAGCAGGCGACCAGTTGATCGCCGCGAGCGATAAACTGGCATACCGCATAGGGGCCCGCGGCTATGGTTTGGGTGGTTAACTGGCGCCCAACGGGGATCTTTGGCCCCAGCTCAATGCAAACGTCAGTACGGCAGCGCGTCTCATCGGTGATATCGGGGATATCCCAATAAAGACTCAGGGTACCCGCCGGTGTCATCGCCTCGTCTGAGGCGAACTGCGCGAGCAAATCCCGATGGGCTTGCTCGCAGGTCTCCTTGCCATAGGGGCCCAGGCGGCGCATGTATGCCACACGCCGGGCGGGCATCTGCTTGACGCTTGCCCCCTGCAGCAGACCCGGGTGTTCGGTGACCGGGTGCATGACTAGGCCATCATAGGTGTCAAAGGGAAGGGGATCGTTTCCAATCTTGCTTTTCCAGTTTCCCCCCTGCTGCTGGCGGTATTCCGAGGGGCTCATGGCGAAGTGCAGGCGAAAGGCCTTGGCGAAATTCTGGGAGCTGGAGAACCCGGCGGCCAGCGCGAGGGTGGTGATGTCGCTCTGGTGGGAGGCGAGCAGGCGACGGGCGGCACGCTCCATGCGCAGGCGCCGGGTAAATCCGGCAATGGTCTCGCCGACCATCGTCTTGAAAATACGGTGGAAGTGAAAGGTGGAGATGGCCGCTGCCGCTGCGACCTCATCCAGACTCGGATTGTCATCCAGATGGTGGCTGATGTAGTCCATCGCCTTGAACACAGGTTTGCGATAATCCAGAACGGACTCCTTGCCAGCCAGCAAAAGTGGGCGTCAGAGTCGGATTTAATCAGAGCCCTCTGCCGTTGTCGAACCCGTTTGCTCTGGTCACTCACTCATCTTCACTATCTTTTCTGCCAGACAACTCTATGTCCCCTAAAGAAATGGACGCTTTCGGTCGAGAGATTTTTATCTCTCCACTACGTTCATCTCTCAGGTGACGTCCTGCCAAGCATACGCATCAGAGTCTTATCTTTATCCAGCAAGTGATGTTTTACCGCGCCGACAATATGAATCAGCACGAATGCCAGCATGATATAAGGTAGATATACATGAGCGGAATGAGTGATATCACTCAATGATTCACTATATGGAATGACATTCTCTGGATCATTGCTATCTGGATTCATTGGGATAATAAACCAGCCAAACAGGGCAACACCACGGCCCGCGACACCGGAATAACAAATACCAGAAATAGGAATAAGTAGGGTTGAAATAAGCAATCCCCAGTGGATTATTTTGGCTGCCAGTGCCTCGTAGCGGGAGTATTGGCGAACCGGCGTAGGCCACCCTTCGCCAAGTCGGACAATGGCCCGTGGCACCACAAGCAGCAATGCCACCACGCCCAGTGATTTATGCAGGGGATAGAGAGCCCATATCTCAAGTTTCACCATCAGATAACCCAGCAGGGTCAGGCCAATCATCAGCAAGGCGACCGACCAATGCAGAAATCGGGTTAGCAGGCTTAACGGCGGTGAGTGATCCTCTATCATCTTCATTGTTTCCTTAAATTTTTTTGGAATATTTATTTTGGCCGAAATACGTCTAAGCGATTGCCGATTGGCCGAAATTAATAAAAAGTATCGAAATATAATATAAAGTAAATGAAACACCCGCGTTTCCAATCTTGCTTTTCTTGTATTGCATTGACTATCTCTGCCACAGGGTAATGGCGCTCAGTTACCAGCTTGACTGCGGCCAGTTTGAATTCTTCCGTGTAACGTTGCTGCTTGATCATGACACCTCCTGAATGACCTCAGTTTGAGGCTCTTGAGGTGTCTAGGAAAATCGGGGTGATTCACATTGAGTTTTGGTGAGATCCAGCGCATCGTTTAGAAGTACGCCAGGTGTAGGAAGTGAGGTTGCAGCCGAAGGCAAACTGACTACCCGGGATGAGGTGTGTGATGAGGTCTTATGTTGTGGATGTATTGCTAGTGTTTGCAATTCTGATAACCAGTGCGGCTACTGGGTGGGCACTCGGCGCATTATTTGTTTATGTAACAAAAAGCTTTCCATCGTTAGGCCACAGCATGACCAGCAATGCTCCGCCTTGTCAGCCGTTTAACGACGCCAACATACAGCTGCGCCGTTGTCAGAATACGGTTGAACGTTTGCAGCAAAGCCCGCAAAAGAGCTGCAGACTAGCGCAGTCTGCCACCCCGTTTTGAAGTGGCCGCCAAGCAAAGTACTCGATTACCTATCAGTTCAAGTAGTTTCACTGGCTTCCATGATGCTTTTATCGTGATGCGACTCGACAGCGACATTGGTATCAATGACTGCTCCTGCCACCACGACACGATTCCTCCCTGTCTGCTTTGCAACCAGCAAGGCTACATCAGCAGAATGCACGATTTCATCGAAATCTATGGGGCCTTCGCCGTAGGCAACCCCGAAACTGGCCGTGACTGCTGGCATGGCCCCTGACATGCAGGCGAGGTCGAGTTGTTCTCGCACTCTATTCATAACATCCACCGCAACGGTTACGGGAGCATCAGGCAGTATCACGACAAATTCTTCGCCACCATAGCGTCCGACGATATCGGTATTGCGTACCACATCGCTCAATACGCGCGCAAAGACCCGTAGAGCACGATCGCCAGCTTCATGGCCAAAACTATCGTTGAGTCGTTTGAAGTGATCCAAATCACAAAAAGCCACAGATATGGGCCCTTTGCGAGACAGCAACGCTCTCGCTTGGTTTTCAAGGCTGCGCCGATTCAATAACCCAGTGAGACCATCGGTTTCGGCTTGTAACTGTGTTTCTTGCATGGCTCGTAACATGGCGATCCGGGTGCTCGCACGTGATGCGATAGACTGCAAGCGTGAAACAGTTTCACTGTCAAAGACTTGTCCCTGAGCTCCCGATACGTGTAAAACACCGGCTTGCTTGCCCATGCTTGTCATTGGAATACACACGGCAGAGCAAGTGCCACTTGGGCGCCCTCTCAATTTGCGGCATGCATCCATCAACTCTGAATCTGGGAATATCAAGGTTGTCCCTCGTCTGAATGCCAAGCATTGGCGAGGAGTCTGAGCCATGCATCCGGGAGCTCCAGCCGGTTCGGCAGTTACAACCTGGCGAAAATGCATCTGACTCGAGTCTGCCAATAACATTTCCCCTGGTGTTTCTTTGATGGCAAGTGATAGTGCTTCACCCACCACTGCAAATGCCTCCTCCTCCGACTCACTGGCATCCAGCGCCCGGTGCAACTTAGCTTCAAAATCTTGACGCTCAGCTTCTTTAAACAGTGCCTGCTCTCGTCCTTCAGTTGTTCTTCTGACTGAACGGCTGATGGTAAGGGCCAGCCACAGGATCAGTGGAAATGCGATCAGTGAGACAATCACGACAAAATGACCCAAATCACGTGCTGCAATGGATGCTGCCGCAAGATCTTGCTGAACCAGTACTCCCCAGTGATAACCCTTGAAGCCAAGAATGCCTTTGGAGCTGGAATAGCCAATGATTTGGGCTTTTCCACCTGCATCGTCGGCGTCTACTGTGATAAAGCCAGCAGAGCGTTGATGCAGGTCCATGGTACCTAGCGAACCAATTTTCAGTAATTGTGATGGTGCAGCGCCATCATCCGGTCTCGGCTCGAGTATCAAACCATCATGAGACAGTACCTGGGTACCTATGCCCGCATTACCGCCATCCAATAATTGCTGCCGAACGCTTCTCATTATTTCGCCAACAACACGATCAAACGAAACCCAGTTAGCCCATATACGCGCTATCTTGCCATCCGCGCCATAAATAGGTGCAACAAACAGGAGTGTCTGCGCTTCAGTGCCGGTCGCCAATTTAAGCAGGGGGTCATACGTAGCATCACGGTAATAGCTTTGACCATGACCGAGGTAACCACTCATTGCACGTCGGAACCACTCCGTATCTGCGACCGATGTACTTCGTAATGCATCGCTGTTGATCTGCCGACCATCTCCTGTCGACGTGCTGTTGGCGATGATGTTCCCCGCTGAGTCGGCAATCACCATCAAGTCATAAAAACCATATGCTTGGGTGTAAATGTCAGTGGTATTACTGACGCTTGCGGGATCCCCCAATGCCTTGGGGTTGAGGGCCATCATCTGCACGTCGCTATAGCGCTCAAACAGGTTGCGATCAATCTTGTCTATCGCTTCTCGTGCCTGAGCGGCGAGAAAACTACCCGTTTTATCATTCAGACTTTGGCTACTGCGCTGATATGCCAAGAATCCCACCGATATAAGTGGTACCAACCCAATAAAGAGCAAAGATGCCAACAGGTATCGAGTTAGGCTCTTTACATGAGTACTGGTCGGGTTTGTAATGCTATGCATAGAAATACGTTTCATTATTATCCTTGACCCTCAACCCAGCAGAGAATAAAAGCTCAACAATCAGCGACGCTACTGACATGTATAAGAATATAGGTTGATTTGTTGTCTACTGCCAATCTCACATGGCACCCTATGCCAAGAAGTCTGCTCAAATCGTGATTTCAGCAAATCACTTTAATGGCAACAGCAGGGACGTAGTGCTGAGCCCCTGCTGTTCCAGATTAAGCTCTCGTTGCAGAAACAGTCACCTATCAGGGCTGAGTGAATTGATAAGACTCAGAGCAGCTGAGTGGTAGTGGTTGGCAAGACATCTAGCGACTCGTTGAAGGTTTGCTCGAGGGGTTGGGTAATCGAATTGTACTTGTGGCTAATGGCGTAGCCGTTGCAGCAGCGCATCAATGGCCTCGATACAATCGGCCTGGGTGAGTTGGTAGCCGCTCGGCAGGTGAGCCACGATAGCCGGCGCTGCCTGCATCTCGACGTTGTCTGCAAGCCAGCAGCGCAGTTCTATGAGGATGTCGAGTGCTGTGAGGTGTGACTTACCTGGGGTTAGAGTCATAGCTGACCTCGCTCAGCCAGCGAGGCCACGCCTTCGGCACCAACCACCAGATGGTCGAGCAATCGCACATCGACCAGCGCCAAGGCCTCTTTGAGGGCCTGGGTAAAGACCCGGTCAGAGTGACTGGGTTCTGGGTCACCACTGGGGTGATTGTGGACCGCAATGATGGCCCCGGAATTGAGTAACAAGGCCCTTTTGACCACTTCCCGTGGGTAGATGCTGGCACTGTCAAGGGTGCCACGAAACAGCTCCTCAAACGCTAGTACGCGGTGCTGAGAGTCAAGGAACAGTGCGCCGAACACCTCGTGCTCTCTGTCTTGCAGCAAGGTCTGCAGGCGGTCGGCGGCGTCTGTGGTGCTGGTTATGGCAGAACCTTTGGCCAGGCGTTTACGGGCAATCTGGTTGGCGATACGCAGCAGGTCTTGCTCGGTCACCGGTTCAGTGATGACATAGGTGCCGGGGCATTCCCCGGCTTTGAGTTTGTGGTAACGCATGGTGGTCTCCTGAAAAAGAAAACCCCGGCAGCGCGAGGCATACCGGGGCTAAATGCAGAGAGGTTGTCGGTTCACTTTGAGGGATGTTCAGCTGGTCGTGGCGGCGGATTCACTCTTCACAGGCACCAGCGATTCGGGGACCGGCATGGGGCGCCACACTCAGCCGTTCCGCTAGTTGGTAGGCCGGTCCTATGGTGTTGTAGTCTGCTTACCCAGATGGCAAGGTCACTGGCCTCTACCGCTCGCAGGTAGACACTGTAGCCCTGTACGGTCAGGCCACTGTCACGTACCACCTGCGTCTCGCCATCCCGATTAATCGCTTCCAGCTCAAGGGCTATCGGTTGTTTGGGCATCGTGTGCCTCCTCTTGGGGTAAAGGGTCACTCTCCACACGATAGCCATGATGGATACAGGTTTGCTGCAGGTCGCTCAGAAAGCTTCCCAGCACACGGGGTTGGTCAGAGAGCGGGACGGGGCCAGCCTGACGGCGCCAGAAACAGCGACGCTTGGGGTCCACACAGATTTCATCCACGGGCTGGCTCATGGTGCGCCAGTCCTCGGCATTGGTGAGGGAGAGCAGTTGCCACTGCACGCCAGACCAGCGCAGATGCAGCGTGACGGTGCGGGCATGTGGGCAATCAGGAGTCAGGTGCAGCAACCAGCGCTCACCCTGGCGAGTCGGCTGCAGTTTGGCCTTGGCCGTAACCAGTCCCAGCCACTTGCGCGAGGTGAGGGAGAGCGGCAGTTCGTCAGTCATCACACACCTCCTAATCCCCGCTGACCTCAACGGTGAAGTACGCCATCCGGCAGTAGGCAACAAAGTTGGTCTGCCACAGGGTAAATAACTCATGGGCCTCTGAGCGCTGGATTGGCCCCCACCCTTGTAAATAGTGCTCGTCATCCAGGAAGTTGAAATCGAGTTCTTTGCAAAGCTCGGCATCCTGGCCCAGTCCCTGATAACTGAAGTCGGTGACGTAATCGAACAGCCAGCCATCAAGACCACGTATCAGGCGTATCTCAACGGGGTGAGCCCCTCCTTGCTCGGGGCTGTAGGTGGAGCTGCGAAAGTTGAAGGTGAGCTGGGTCAGGCGCTCGAGGTTGAGGTCGTTATGAGCGACCTCCTGATTGAGTAACGCGAGCAGCGCTTGGGCAACGGGCAGGGCAAAGCCGCCCCGAAAAAAGGGAATGGTCATTGAGGAACTCCTTGAACAGGTTAATCGTTGCCGAACAGGTCGTGCATTTTTCTCACAACGCGGGCACGGATTTGGTCATCAATAAAGGCAGTAATGCTGGCGAGCGCGGCACTTAGTACCGCAATGTCATCGGCGAGCCCCATCGGTAACACATCTGGGATGGCATCAATGGGTGATACGAAGTACGCCAAGGCACCATAGATAACGAACTTGGCCCAACGTGGCAGGTTGTCTTTCTGACTGGCGTAGTAAAGCAGCAGACAGACTTCGATAAAGGGACGCCCTGCTCGCTTGGCAAACATCCAGAGTTTGCGCCAGAAGCCGGGATGGTCGAATGGTTCATCTTTGGGGGGCACTATAGGTAACATAAGCAATCTCCATGGGAATAAAAAAGCCGGAGCATGAAGCTCCGGCTGATGGGGGAAAATACCCGATTAATGGGTGTTGAATTGATAGGATGCCTGCCCTTGGTCCGTGAACAGGCTCAGCTCCAGAATGTTGCAGTTTTCGGGAATGATAAATTTGGCCGCGCCACCAAATTTAAGGGCGAATGGTAAACGACCATGTGGGGTACTGGTGCACTGACCCCGGTTAACCACCGCCTTGTGAATAGTGATGTTGTCACTGCGTGATACGACCTGCAGGACTTTCATTGGCACATTGGGCATAAATTCATCCCAGTTCCAGCTCACGTCAAAGGTAGAGGAGGAAAGTGGTGTGGTCACCAGCACTGGCGCAGGGGGTGCTTTGGGCTTCTTGGCCTGAGCTGCGGCTTGCAGGTCACGCTCAACTTTCTTCAGACAGGTGAATTTGGGCGAATCAGCTTTGGGAAGTACCTTATCGGCATCCTCGGTGGGCAATATCAGCCGTTTCCCATCTTCCGTCTTGATAATGATGGTGTCAGCATCCCGCAATCTGTTCCACATAAAGTAAAAGTCACTGGCGAGTGACTGAGTACTTATATCGTAAGGGCGGAAGAAGTCGTTGCCAGAAACCATCAACGTAAAGCCGCCTTTGGCGCCAGCAGACTCGCCATATTCAACACCATCTACGGTCGCCATCATGAAGACCTTTGTGTCTTCGCTACAACTGATGTAGAGCGAGTTTTGCTCATCAACCACAGCGGTATACTCGGTTTGGCCCTGCCCCCAGCCTTCGCTCCAGCGACCAGGCTCTCCAAATGCCATGGCGCTGCCATTTGCCAGCAACAATGAGACAAGTAAATAACGTTTCATAAGTTCTCCTTGGGATAAAAGGGTTCCTTGCATGCATCGGGTCAGCACAAGCAAAGGAGGGGCGAGAGGGGGTGACAAAATTAGGGTGTGCAAGCACTCATCTCAAAAGGTCTTTTGTGGACCTTTTGGGTTTATGTTCGCCTTTGTAGGTTCTTCATGTCAATGGGTCCAAGCTAGACCATATAGGTCCAGTGGAGGACTTATGACCAATATCAACTTCGAACTGTTAGCCAAGCGTGTAGGCAAGGCGATTGCTCGTCAGCGGCAACTTGCCGGACTGACCCAAGAACAGGTGGCTGAACATCTAGACATTGGGATGGCGGCTATCTCACGAATGGAACGTGGACTCGTTGTTCCGACTATTGTTCGACTAGCGGAGCTTGCCGAGTTATTCGGCTGTGAGCTGACAGATTTGTTGCGTGAGACCAGTAACCGCCCCGCTGAACAAGCCGTCCTTTTGAGTCAGCAATTATCTCGACTGAACGAAGCTGACCGCACCCTATTGCTGGATACCCTTGGGGGTTTAGTTGACCGCTTAAGTCGTGATGAGCGAAGCAGTAGAGCCTCCCTTTAATCTGAGAAGTAAGAAAAAACATCCCCTTCATAAGGTCATGAAGCTCACGCCCTTTTCGGGTGAGCAATCTCGCCGTTCGACAAGAAGTCATCACGGTCAAGCAGGCATATCCGATAGGTGTTCAAGCAAGGAATATAGGTTTGAAAAATGTTTGGTGTGACTCCGCAACATATTGATAGTTAAAGGAATGAACTAACTTTGAGATAGTGATGAACTAACTCTGGTCGCTTTTGTAATGGATGTCGTTAGCAGCCTATCTTGGAGGCGATAGTGAGCTGAGCAATCGATTCGCTACAAGGGACGAGCTGTTGGCTTTAGCCAAAGGGCCCGCAAAAATAAGGACAATGGAAAGCGGTATCTTGCGTGAAAACAAAGCAACCCAATTGTGACTCACCTTGCGCAATTCAAGGTAAGGCTAACTTGGTAGCTTCATATCTCGGCATAGAATGCGGCTTCAGCTTATAGTCCCTCCCGTCAACACAGAGGAGGTTGTAATGGCATCAACCATCAAGATTTTGCGCTGCAATGACCTTGTGAAAAAGTTGGAGCTGTCCCGCTCTTCACTCTACGACCGGATGAACCCCTCTTCGCCCCGGTTTGATAGCAGCTTTCCCAAGGCAATTCGCTTGGGCGCCAATTCAGTTGGCTGGTTCGAGCATGAAATCGACCAGTGGTTGCTTGGGCGTCGTGTACACTAACTTTGATTTGCTTGGCTCAAATGCAAATACAAAGTTATTCCGTATAATTTTTCTTTACGTAATGATAGATGAGGTGTTCTAACATCAGACTTTTAACGTCTGACTTCTGTAGTTATTGTTATTAGAATAATCCAATGCAATCAGAACTATATACAGGAGTTCAATTGCAACTCAATCAACTCATATTAAGAATAGTGCAGCCTTAGTGGGTTGCACTTAACTAACCGTCCTTGGCAAGGAGCCTATATCGACTAGTAATACATTAGACATCCAGTTTAGATACAGCCCTCTGGGCTGTATTGCTTTAAATAACCCTCTTATTTAGCTGTGCACAACGATAAATTCTCAAGGATTAAAATTACAAGGCGCACGTATGAATTCGATTTGTAGCGTTGATATGGAATCCTATCAGGCCATCCGCGAACGCAATATTGATATAATGGATGATGGTACGATTGGTATCTGGAAAAGCAGTTCTGATTTTAATGCAGTACGTGAGTGCATTCTCTTCCTTGATACCTTTTCTCAGCAGACACAACCTACAGCCCTGCTGAACAATCGCAGGAAGCCCAATGCATTTTTCCGGGAGTTGAAGCACTGTGTTGATCTGATCGCTACGGTCGACATAGCGCATCAGGTCTTTATCTATAACCCTGTGGTTCACCTGTTTATTGATTTCATTGCTCTTCATCAGCTTGATGATGAACTGAAAGTCCTGCAGAGTGCCCCTGAGCGTGAGTCTTTGTTGCTGGGACATCTCCGTCACTTGCATGAGGACTTGAATAGCGCGGACCTGCGTAAGGCTATCAAGAACTTTAAACGCGGCCCAGACAAGAACTATAAGGAGTTGGAAAAGTACGTTGATGAATTGTTTGCTCGTTATGCCAGGCTGTTGGTTATTCGAGTCGATTTGGCCTTTCTTGAGGCCGAGCGTGGTAATGTTCCCTTGAAAGACGTAGTGCACTATCACACGAAATTACTCGGGGACCGGCGCAACAGCCCTTTTCTTAAAGATGCTGTTGGTTATGCGTGGAGTCTCGAGTACGCCGAAAAAACGGGATACCACTACCATCTGGTGTGCTTATACGATGGTTCTAAGCACCGTGAAGACATGACCATTGGGCTCGGTATTGGTGAGCAGTGGAAAGCTGTCACACAAGGCAAGGGGCGTGTTTATGTGTGTAATACCCACAAGAACATGTATCGACTTTGTGGTATCGGTGCGGTGGATTATCATGACGAAATCAAACGGGAGAATTTGCGTAAAGCCCTGGCCTATCTGACCAAGCCTCAGTTGTTTGCGAAGGTGGGGAGTTTGCTTAAGGGAAGGGTCAGGACTTTTGGACGAGGGGGGCCTCCCAAAAGGGCACTAAAACCCGGTCGCCCCAGAACTAAGCATCATGAGGGAAAACAACAAAAAATGAGGCAAGAAAGAAGTGGCGAAGGAAAAGTTTAACCCGGACGTCGTAGCGCGAGAGAATCAGAAAAAAGCTATCTCGCAAGTACAGTTGAATGACTCTTGCGTGGAGCGTTACAGAACAGATAATAATACGACCATGGCAGTGTTGGGGATATCAATTAGGCTGCTGAATAGATTTAGAGAGCTATCTGCTAACGTCGATGGACCTGCAATTATTCGCCACCCGTACAAGCCTGGTGTCAAGCATAGATTTGCTAGCGACTCCAAAAATTATCCACTAAGATGTATCAAACAGGAAATTGAGGTCAGACGGCATGGGATGCTTTTTTTTGAAGTTTTTATTAAGCTTTTGCCTCAACTGAAAACATGTCGACAGCAACATCAGTTTACCCCACTTATTCAAGCGCTACTTGACGTGGAGCAAAACTTTGCAGATGTCGAATTTGATATGACTCGTATAAATGGCCACTCCGTTGGGGTTGTACTGCGTTTTATAAACATAGAACAGTGGAATTTAGCAATTCATAGTTATCAATCCACTATCTCCACACCAGAATTTATCGAAGCAGAGCAGTCATTTTACGCATCTGTACGGGACGTAGTTGATACCCGTGTAGCTAAACTCCGACGTTACACTAACCTTCCTGATACGCAATCATACCTTAGCTTGGTCGACCTGTTTTTCCTCTCTGAGTCCGATTTAGATAGTAATGCCCTCAGCAAAGTCTGTTACAGCCAATCACAAAAAACTCAATTTTCTCAAATCACGCAGGCAGTTGAACAATGGATAGCAAAACTGAAGCATCGTAAGAGTCTCGGAAGTATTGGGGGTGTCGTAGTCTCCTTTAAATATTCCGAAATGAAGGGGTGGTATGGCAGTGCCATGCTGTTGTTTAACTACCCAGATAAATACACCAATAACTCTTTTGAGTGCGCAAATTTAGATGTAGATGCAGCATTGGACATCTGGCGCACAGAAGTTAATGTAACGGAAGGCCAAGATAGCAATCCTGTCTACCCCTATGCATTAATACATACCACCGCCTTTACCTGTCCCCATCTACCTGTCATTAATAGCCAGAATAGCGGGCTCTATTTTTTCAGCGCTAATGCATCGGAGCATCATGGCAACGAAGCATTGAAGCTCGAACAAGAGAAGTTAGCACCTATCGTTGATGCCTTTGACTACTTGTTCCTTTCGCGATGCTACATGAAATATAAGACTGATCCCGAAAGCCCTCAGAAAAGGATGATGAGGTCATATCGCTTGTAGCATATGTGCACTCTGGAGGAGTAATCAACCAAAGTCGATGAATCCAAGAGACCCCCTAGGCGGATTGCAGCAAGACATGCAGGCAAGTCGTTGCTGGAATGTAGCCGAGGCTTTGACTCAATGAGGGTGTGTGTGGAGCACTAGTGATGTTGGTGAATAATCCTGCGATGCGCAATTTACTGCCCACCTTCCAGTGGAAACCACTGCTGGTGATATTTTTGCCAGTGAATACACAAAGCTTGAGCAAAGACTCGCTCGTGACTGAGTGACTGGCATGCGAGCTGGGAGGTAAGTGACTGATAAATAACAGATCGAAAAAGTGGCATGGTCACTGCTAAAGGGTTTGGTCGAGTGCTAACTCATTTAACCAACCTAATTTAGGAGCATACACATGCCAACTCCATGTTATATCAGCATCGAAGGAAAAACTCAGGGCAATATCACTGCCGGTGCCTTCACCTCCGACTCCGTCGGCAACATCTTCGTACAAGGTCACGAAGACGAGATGCTGGTACAAGAGTTCCAACACGTAGTGACCGTGCCGACTGACCCGCAATCCGGTCAGCCTGCCGGTCAGCGTGTCCACAAGCCGTTCAAGTTCACCGTTGCGCTGAACAAAGCCGTGCCGCTGATGTACAACTCGCTGGCCTCCGGTGAAATGCTGCCGAAAGTGACCCTTAAGTGGTACCGTACCTCCGTCGAGGGCAAGCAGGAGCACTTCTTCTCTACCGTGCTGACCGATGCCACCATCGTCGACATCGACTGCCAGATGCCGCACTGCCAGGATCCGGCAAAGTCTGACTTCACCCAGCTGATCCAGGTCTCTCTGGCCTACCGCAAAATCGATTGGGAGCACACCGTTGCCGGCACTTCTGGTGCAGATGACTGGCGTGCGCCGATCGAGGCCTAAGCTTCGCTTTCTTATCTTGCTATTCCTTGTAAGTAATCTCGTATGTTGTGGCCGGTCTACACCGGCCTTTTATCCCATATTTCTCCAGACAGTCTTGGGCTGCCGGAGTCTTTATGTTTTGCCATCCCTCTGCCTAATAAGTCGGCGTCCAGTTGGTGAATGCGGAGTGATGGCAAAGCAATAAGGGGTGTTCTGTTATGCAGACACAAACAACGTATTACCCGTCATGTTACTTATCTTTGGTGACTGCTTGTGTACCGGAGAGGGCGGTAGCGTGGCGTTTTGACAGGTTTCTGGTGCAGTTTCGAAAGGTGATAGGGAGATATCATGGCTAATCAAACCGGATTGCAATTCACCGTTAAGGTGGGTGCGCTGCCTGCTACCACTTTTGTTGTGGCAAGTTTTACGCTGAATGAGGCGTTAAGCGATCCGTTCATCCTTTCACTGCAATTGGCTAGTAGTCAGCCGGATATCGACTTCGGTGCGGTACTGGATCAACCTTGTGAGTTGCTGGTGTGGTACGAGGGTGAGTTGCAGCGGCGTGTGAACGGTGTGGTGAGTCAGTTCGAACAAGGCGACAGCGGTTTTCGCCGAACGCGCTACAGCATGGAAGTCAAACCTGCGCTGTGGCGATTGGGTCTGCGTCATAATGCCCGTATTTTCCAGGCCCAAAAGCCGGAAGAGATCATCGGCGCCCTGCTACAAGAGCACGGCATTACCGACTACGCCTTTGCACTCAAGCATACTCATGTGCAGCGGGAGTACTGCGTACAGTACCGGGAATCTGACCTTGAATTCATTAATCGCCTCGCCGCAGAAGAGGGGATGTTCTACTTTCATGAGTTTGAAGCTGGCAAGCATCGTCTCGTGTTCGCAGATGATGCTGCTGCGCTCACCAATGGGCCTGCGCTCTTCTTCAATTTGGGCAATCGCTCACTAGAGCAAGGGCCTTACATTCGTCAGTTCCACTATCGAGAAGCAGTGCGTCAGGCTGAAGTTGAACTCAAGGATTACAGCTTCAAGACCCCGGCCTATGCCTTGTCCCACAAGAAGATGGGGGCCGAGCTGGAACATCAGCGCGATACCTACCAGCACTTCGACTACCCTGGGCGCTTCAAGCAAGACCCCAGTGGTAAATCCTTCACCCAATACCGGCTTGATGCACTGCGCAGGGATGCCATGGCAAGCCGAGGCCAATCAAACTGTGCGGCGCTGTTGCCGGGCCAGACTTTTGCATTGAGTGAGCACCCAAATGCAGCGTTGAATACCGATTGGCAAATCGTCAGCATTGTTCATACCGGCAAGCAGCCTCAAGCACTGGAAGAAGAAGGCGGCGATGGTGCGACAACGGTGACCAATGAGTTCTCGGTTGTTAAAGCGCTGCAAACCTGGCGACCGCTCTTACCACATAAACCCATGGTTGATGGGCCTCAAATTGCCACTGTCGTGGGACCTTCTGGTGAAGAGATTTATTGCGACAAATATGGCCGGATTAAGCTGCAGTTCCCATGGGATCGCTATGGTGCCAGCAACGACCAGAGCTCCTGTTGGGTGCGTGTTAGCCAAGGTTGGGCGGGTGGCCAATATGGCATGATGGCGGTACCGCGTATCGGTCACGAAGTGATTGTTAGCTTCCTCGAGGGGGATCCGGATCAGCCTATCGTGACAGGTCGTACTTATCACGCCACCAACCAAACCCCCTATGTCTTGCCCGAACATAAAACACGAACACTGCTGCGAACCGACACACATAAGGGCCAAGGCTTCAACGAGCTGCGTTTTGAAGATGAAGCATCGAGAGAGCAGATTTACATTCATGCCCAAAAGGACATGGACGTCGTCATCAACCACATTCATCGTCAAAGTGTGGGACTGGATCAGCACCTGACGGTCAATCAGGATCAGTTCCAGCGAGTAGACCGTCACAGTCATCGCACGGTAGCTCAAGATGATTTTGAGCAAATTGGGCAGGATCATCACCAACTGATTGGCCGCCATTTTGTGCAAAAAGTCATGGCCTCATTCAAGCGCTTCATTGGTGGGGGAGAGATCACTCATCTGGATGGTAGCCGCCAGACCTCTATTTCTGGTGGAGAAGAGTTGGTCGTAGGGGCACATCAGCGAGTGGTGGTTGGCACAGACAGCTATCTCAAAGCCACCGATATTGTGCTGGAGGCGGGGCAAGCACTGACCATCAAAGGGCCCGGTGGTTTTATCAAGCTTGATGGCTCTGGGGTAACCATCTCGGGTAATGTGGTCAAGATCAACGATGGTGGCTCACCTGGCGCCGGCACTGCGCCGGTCGCAATAGAACCAGAAGCACCCAACAAGCCCACCCTGCCGGACGCGCCGGATCGTCGCTAAGGAGCCGATATGCCAAGTGCTGCTCGATTAGGTGATAGCTGCGCCGGTCATGGTTGTTTCCCAGCGACCCCCATCATTGCAGGTAGTGGTGATGTCATCATTAATGGCAAGCCTGCTGCACGTAAAGGTGATGCTGTGTTGCTCCATGCCTGCCCCTGTCCCAACATGCCCCATGGAATTCACAGTCGCGCCATCTCCGGTGGCTCCGGCAATGTGTTTATCAACGGTAAGGCGGCGGCAAGGGTGGGGGATGCCATCGGCTGTGGCGGTTCTGTTGCAGCAGGCAGTGGCAATGTGATCATTGGGGATAGCCCCTATCAATCCCCTGCCAAGAGCTGCGCCGAGCAAGCCGCCAAAAAGCGGCTGCCACTGTTGGCGCTCTCTCCCATGCTTGTGCCATGGCAAACGCTGCTTGAGTGGGCTGCTCCTGTTGCCCTGCCAGAGGTGGAAAAAACATTAACAGAAGCACAGCGCAAGCTGCGCTATCAGGCGCGTAAGCAATTATCTGAGCGTGCCGGCAAGGTGCCAGGGCTTGCGGATGCTGGTAAACGGCTTGGTTTTAACAATGACAGTATTTTGCGGGCAGAGGCTGCTAAGTACGTCTACGAGGTTGATGAATTCAATCGTGGTGTAAAAGATAAATTATCTGCATCCCCGGTGGGACTCCAGCTGGTTGATGCTAAAAAAATACCAGGCTTGGAAAAGGCTGTCTTTACCAGTAAAGAGAGCGGATTTGGGGCGGCTTTGTTTAAGTCGTCCATTAACAACGAGACCATGCTTACCTATCGGGGCACGAATAATAAAGTGACCGGTAAAATGGACTGGATGACAAACATTGCTCAGGGGGGAGGGGCTGAAACGACCCAATATAATCAGGCAATGTATCTGGCACAGCAAGTGAAACGTACAGTCGCTTCTCCCTCCTCACCACTGGTTGTGGTGGGTCACTCGCTGGCTGGTGGAGAGGCTTCTGCGGGGGTTGGCGTCACTGGTTTGCCTGGTTATACCTTCAATGCTGCCGGACTACATGCCAATACAGTCAGCCGCAAAGGTGGTCTGCCACTGGATAAGATAAGTGAATTGATCACAACTCAAGCTGTCGACGGTGAAATACTTACTCTGTTACAGGGGGCGGGAAAACTGGCGGTCCCCACCCTGTTTGCCGGGATCGGTGGTGCATTCGGAGGCTCTAGTGGTGCGGCAATTGGTGGGGCCTTGGGGGGCATGGTGTTAGCTGGGGGCGCGCTGCCTTCCGCTGCAGGTAAGATGTTACCCTTGCCCTCGCAAGGTGGAAACCCCGTCGCTCGCCACGGCATGGAGCAAGTGATTGCCGGTATTGAAGCACAGAAGAGTGAGGATATTGGTACCATTACCAGCAAGCTTGGAGGAGCAAAATGATATGGTTATCTCGTTTGAAAGTACTTTGCGTAGGAATACTAGGGTTAGTATCGGCATGTCATGTAGGGGGAAGTAAAATGCAGGCCAGTGAATTTTTCCCTGCCCCTGTGGTCAGTGTGCTGGAAGCTATCCTGCGTGGTGATGAAACGACTGCACGTAGGTTAATTGAACAAGATGTTGACCTCAATATTCGAGATACAGAGCCTCCGGGAGCAACCCCATTGCTGTGGCTAGTCTATGAGACTAAAAATGAAAAAGCCGTTCAACTGGCCTTGAAATTGGGCGCCGACCCTAATTTTAAGGATGGTATGGGGGGCAATGGTGTTTCTCGGGTTACAGGGTTCAAAAATTCGGTATGGTTAAAAATGATGCTGGACGCAGGAGGGGATCCTAACTCCTTGAACGCTGATGAGCAACCAGCCATATTCAATGCAATTGGAGAGGCTCATTGGGACAATATCAAGTTATTAGTTGAACGTGGTGCAGACCTAAACTTAACCGATGGTCCTGGCAGTAATAGTGCACTGTATGGTGCATATATTAATCAGTATGAAGTTGTTTATTGGCTGTTGCAGCATGGTGCAGATTATAAAATGAGGGACAGCGGTGGTTCTGATTTGGCCTTCTCGGTGGAAGATAGCCTGTCATTAATGGATAAGTCTTCCCCTCAATACCCTTGGGCGATTAAGGTAAAACAGTTTTTAGTTGATAAAGGCGTTAAATTTCCACCACTAACACCTGCAGAAGTGCGTGAGCGTTGGGCTCGCGGAGAAAAAGTGTAGTGATGTGAGGCAGTGGTCTGGGAATACTAGACCACTGCCTCACCATAACAACATGTTGCTCTGTTAATCACGTCCATCGTGCTCTGCTGTCACGCTAGTCGGCACTTTTAACGCAATACTGTAGGCGTGTGCTAATAAGCTTAATACGTCCTGTTAATGCAAAAATTAGATAGGCATTTCGATGTCGTTACCTATATTCGATATAGTCAGGGATGAGACATCCAATCTATATGTCGTCATTGATATAAGTCGGTTTGATGGTGGCGTTGATTACTGGAAGTCGTTTCATCATAGATGTTCTGAGGATTGTCGCCTATTGTCCAATGAATATAATTTACAGTGCTATCCAGGTTCTGAGTTACTGCTGCTCTTTATCGAAGAAGGTGCAGCAACGGAAAGTCTGCTGTTGTGGCTGTTGTCTCATGAACGTTACCCTGAGGTGGGTATTGTGCTGCTGACGACAACAGCCGGCATCGATGAGGTTCGGCAAGCTTGCATTGCTCGCCATGCCTGTATTTACCCGGATGGACGACATGTCTTTTTCCCCTTTCACGAACCCACCCTGCTAAAGACATGGCTAGCAATGGCTGACTTGCCAACAAGGCAGCAGTTTGAATCGCCATTTCTGGCGATGTATGTACCTGAGGTGGTCGATGCAAGTTATTCAACGTTGCAATTTGAATGTCTCGGAGAGTCAACCTCGTATACCAACCTGCCTTCAAAAGGGTATGAGAACAGACTGAGTGCCGAGAGTTATCGAGTGCTGACAAATCAGGCTCGCTATCAATATTTGGCCAGGACCCTGTTTATCCGAGCCAGCGAGTATTATCCCTTTGAGTTGAGTATTGAGTGGCTGGAACGACGCTTTATCAGCGGTATTGCGTTGGCAAGGAAGTTATATCCCTCTGCATCGGAGGATGAGAGGGAGTCCTGGTCGGCGCATCGCTGGATTATAGGTTCAGATTATTATCGGCACCCTCAGTTTATTAAATTGGTTTCTCACTATTCGTTATCGATGGCCATTAAAAAATTCAAGATGGATGCAGCGCTGGTCAGTGATTCACGGGCCCATTTCCATCGACGTGAATGGCTGTTTGGTCTGGTAGACGATAAAGGAGCGTAAGGCGTGAACGCAAGCAAGGTGATGATATCTGGCAAGCATCAGGATGATGACTGGCAACAGCTGCTCGATGGGCAAGGCCTGTTTATGTTTGCCGAAGCGGCCATCAACGAGGCTGTGCCTAGCCTGGCAGAAAAATGGGGCGGTAGCCTTGAGCAAACCAGACTGTATTGGGGGGCGACGGGAAAGCTGCATAGCACTATCTCCCCCTATCTCATCCCTGTTCATCGACAAAATTGGCCAGAGCTTCAGCGCCTTGTCACCCATCAACCCGGATGGGGCCTGATGTTTCAGCTCGACTGGTTCATGCTGGCGTATACGCCGTTTCAGCAGTTGCAAGCATTGCTGGCACATCTGCGGCAGTGGTCCTGGATAGATACACCTGAACATGAGACCGCCATATTGCGGCTCAGTGACTGGCAGGTGGCCAAGCCCCTCTTGATGGCAAGCTCTCCTGCCGAAGCCACTGCACTGTTTGGCCCTATCGCCAAGTTTATCGATGTGTTACCGGAGGACGGTTGTGAATATCTCCAGCTCATTGAACGGGTTGAACATGACCTCGCTGGGCGTGCTCCGCAACAGTTATCACCCGCACAGTGGACTGCATTGAACTCGCTGTCAGATCGAGTTGCACACGATGAGTATGTCGCGCATATCCAGGCACATCATCAAGTGGTTAAGGGGTGGCAACCAGAGCAATTGTTCTCTTTCGTCAAAGAGGGTGAGCGAGAGGCTATCTCCAATGGATTCAAAAACCAGCAGGATGTTATTCGCTTCTTGAGTTTAAAACTGGAAATGCCAGCGGGCTTTATGGCGCTTCCTTGGGCAAAAAAAATAATGGATGACCCAACCGAATTGGTAGGACAACAGAATCGCATGGATAGGTTGTTTGAACAGGCGCTTCACGAATTGGATAAAGGATAGGTTGAGGGACTCATGAGTAAGAATAAAACAGCAAGCCTGATGTCCAGCGATGAGGCTGCCAAAAACAACTTTTCGACCGATAACATCATTTCTGGCGGTTGCGTAAAGTGTGGCTGTGAAGTCATCATCCATTATCATTATGACGATGGAAAGCCGGTCCCTAATGCCCCTTTTGTACTGACAGACAGTAATAAGAAAGAGATCAGTGGCAAGACGGATAAAAATGGGCTCTGTAAGATAAAAGACATGGGCTGTGGTCCTTTTGAGTTGCTAATGGAAGAGGGGAGTGATGAATTCAAACCCCAAGAAACCTTGCAAAACAACCCAGTCTTTCAATCCAATCCCGCCCATGCAGCATTGGCCGCTGAATATTTCACGCTGTTTCTTATTCTGCGTCAGCAAGGATTGATTGAGTATGATGCCTCTGACAGTGACGCAGATGAGGTGGATGTTGATGATGTCGGCATGCTCGGTGGAATTTTCAATAGTGTCCCGGATAAGTACAACCAGGCTTACAAGCGTTTTTGGGCGCTGGATAAAAAAATTAACAAGGGCAGCCGCGAGCTAAAAGTGGCGGTCAACAAGATACACCACAGTCTCGCTGCCGAGCTGGGTGATAAGGCCAGCAGCAATGAAGCGGTACTCTTGGTGTGTGAAGTACTGCTGGGTTTTGTTCCTGTGGTCGGCCAGGTCATCGACTTGTATGCGATTGGTGAGTGGGGTTACGTCTCCTACAAGGAGCCGGCAAAGCTGGATGACAATCTGCACTTGGCGGGAGGAGTCCTGTGTTTGATAGGGGTTATCCCCGGCTTTGGTGATGCCATCAAGGTCAGTGGCAAGGCCATTATAAAGGCATTGAAACTGGGCGATAGGAAGTCAATTCAGTTTGCCATCAAGACTATTCGCAGTCTGTCTAATGGCAACTTGATTAAAGGGCTGACGGAGCTACGTTCCCAGATAACGACATATGGTCAAAAAGCCAAAGCCATCTTGCTGCAGGTGATTGCGGCGTTGAAGAAAATGCTGATAGACCCGGCAAGCAACCGCTGGCTGATTGCCATGATGAAGGAGCAAATTACCGGGATTATCCACGCGCTGGAGAAACTCTCTGCAAAATACGACTCAGCACTTGCCTATATAGCTGCAAAATTTGATGAATTTATTGGCAAGGTGGTCACCCGTGTTACCGGCTCACCACGGGCTAAAGGGCGTGCTGAACTGCCAGAGGGCGTTAATGCTGGTCGCAACAAGGGGGATGGTGATCTCGATAAACCACCCACCGAAACAACTCAAGCTGGGCAGGCAGATGGCAATAACTGCGCCTCCACAAAAACGTGCCAAGGGAAAGGTGAGCCGGTTGATATGGCCACCGGTTTCGTGTTCGAACGCAGGGAGGATTGGCGCCTGGTCAGCCTGTTGCCTGTCGGATTGACTCGTTACTACCGCTCGGGCGGGCAGCGCCGTCCCGGCATCCTGGGTACCCTCTGGCGCACGGAATGGGACATGTCGCTGGAGCTACAAGAGGGCATGGTTGTCTTCACCGATGGTGAATTTAACCAAGCCTTCTTTACCCTGCCTGATGAGGGGGAGTGGGCGCAAAGCCTCTCTAACCCTGAGTGGCGGCTGACCCGTACCGAAGGTCTGTTGCAACTGCATCATTTGGATGGTCGTCGTTATGGGTTCGAGCATGCCCGTGGTCCCCACCTCTACCTGACGTCCATGAGCGATGCCTGTGGCAACACCATGCGCTGGGTATGGGAACGGGGACGGTTGGTACGCGTACTGCTAGCCGATGGCCGCTACATTCGAGTCAGCCATCAGGGGCGCAATGTCAGGGCGCTCACCCTGGTGACGTCGGAAGTTGACCCTCCGCGCCTGCTCTCACGTTATGAGTACGGTGCCAATGGCGAGCTGCTTGAGGTGCGGGCCGGTGCCGGGCGCAGCTTTGATTATCAATATTCACCGCAAGGGTGGCTTACTCGCTGGAGCGACCTGGCCCAGACTTGGGTCGAGCACGAATACGATGCGCAGGGGCGCTGTCTGGCCAACCGCTGCGCCGACAACTATTGGAATGGCCACTTCCGTTATGACGATGCCAACCTGACCAGTTACTACCACAGTGGTTTTGGTGGCGTTACCGCCTATGTGAGGGATGAGCGTAACAACATCCTGCTGCGCCGTGAGCCGGATGGTGGTGAGACTCGCTTTGAGTGGGTGAACAATCAGTTGGCGGCACTAGTCAATCCGCTGGACCAGCGTACCGAGTTTGAGCGTAACGAATGGGGGCAAGTCACCCAGGTTATTCTGCCCGATGGCACAACTCACCGTTATGGTTACGATGAGGCGGGCAGGCTGCAGGCCTATATCGACCCGCTCGGCCAACCTTGGCAATACAGCTATAACTCTTTGGGTCAGCTTGAGACGGTGACTAATCCTTTGGGGCAAACCTGGGGTCATGAATACACCCCTCAGGGACTGCTTGCGGCCATAACTGACCCGAGCGGGCTGCGCAGCCAGTGGCAATATAGCCCACGTGGCTTGCTGGCCCGCTACGAGCCAGCAGTGGGTGCGCCCTGGCGCTTTGACTACGACCCGCAGGACCGTTTGGTTGCCCGTTATCAGCAGAGCGACCAACAGCCCTTGGTACGCCGTTGGGAATATCGCCATAACGAGCAACAGCCCAGCAAGGTCATTTATGAAGATGGCACAGAGAGCCGCTTCGATTACGATATCGAGGGCAATCTGGTGCGACTGACCGATGCCTTGGGTCAGCAACATCAACTTGCCTATAGTGCCTTTGACAACCTCCAAAGCGTGACCGACCCACTGGGTGCTACCACCCGCTATCACTACAATGCCGAGAGCGAGTTTGCCGGCGTCACCAACAGCCAAGGGCGCAACTGGCGGTATGAATTTGACCACTGCGGCCGAGTGTCCAGAGAGGTGCATTACGATGGTCGCAGCTATGACTACCGTTACGATATGGCTGGACAGTTTGTCTTGCGTCGTGCGCCGGATAGCGCCGAGCTGCACTATCACTACGATGCGTTGGGGCGATTGAGCCGAGTTGAAGCGTTGCGTGAGCATGGCGAGCGCGAGGGAGAGACTCATTTTGCCTATGACGCTGCCGGTCGTTTGCTGCGGGCCAGCAACGCCGATGCGGTGGTGGAATACGAGTGGGATGCGCTGGGGCGGGTGGTGTGCGAGCGCGTCAATGGCGAGACGATAGAGAGCCGTTATGGTGAGGCTGGACAGCGTGAGGCTATAACCGGCTTGCTGGTACCACTAGGTCTGGATTGGGAGCAAGGGCGGCTGGCCCAGCTCACCGTGGGTAGCAAACAACCCCTGCACTTTGCACACGACCAGCAAGGACGTGAACAGGTGCGCCAGAGCGAGGCCGGCTTTGCCCTGACACAAGGGTGGAGCGCCACCGGGCTCTTGCTCTCTCAGTCCTTGGTACCTGCCACAGGCACAGTGCCCGATACCTTGTCGCGCCACTATCAATATGATGCCCTTGACCGCCTGGTTGGGATCAAGGACAGCCACTGGGGCGAACAGGGCTGGAAGTTAAATGGCAATGGCCAGGTGGTGGCCGAGCGCAGCAAGCGCGGCCACGAGCGTCAGGCCCGGCTATTTGGCTATGATAGCGAGCTGAACCTCTGCGAGCTCTCCCATATCCTGCCAAGTGATGAGCAGCCGTTATCCAGCAAGCAAGCACAGGCCGAGCCGCTGCGTCAGTATGACGAAGCGGGCCGAGTCAGCCAGGTTGGGCAAAATCAGTACCGCTATGACAAATGCGGTCGCCTCAGTGAAAAAGTGGTATCACGGCCCGGCTTTCGGCCCCAGACCTCGCAATTTCAATGGGATGCCCACGACCGCTTGCAGCGGGTAATGCTGCCTGATGGCAGTCGCTGGCGTTACCGCTACGACCCCTTTGGTCGGCGTATCGGCAAGGAGAGGGAAGGTCAGGTAAGCCAACTCACCGCTATCACCCGTGTCCATTACCGCTGGGACGGTGACCAGTTGGTACAGCAACAAAGTTACCAAGCTGATGGCAACGCCGCCCGGCAGGTGCAGTGGGTGTATGAGCCGGGGAGCTTCAGGCCACTGGCCCAGTGGGAAGCCGGTGAACAGGATGGGCGTCTGCACTATATCGTGACTGACGTAGCGGGCACTGCTAGAGAGCTGTGCAGTGAAGAGGGAAATATTGTCTGGCGGGGTGAACAGCTGCTGTGGGGTAACCATCGCGCTGATGCGATACCACAACAGCTTAGACGTTTCCTGGGAGATGCGGCGAACGAAGAAATCTACTGCGAGCTGCGCTATCAGGGTCAGCTATATGACCAGGAGACGGGTCTCTACTACAACCGTCATCGTTACTTTGACCCGGAGTTGGGGCAGTATATCTCATCAGATCCGATAGGATTTGCTGGGGGGCTGAGGCCACAAGGGTATGTGCATAACCCGCTAGAATGGGTGGATCCTTATGGGTTATCAAAGTATTCTGGTGTTGATTTTTCTGGTTCTGATGCTCTTTATCAAGGTGGTACAAACACTGTTAAAATACAAATGTCTGGCGGTAGATATGGTGATTTTAAAGCTGCCAATGATATTGCAGGTTTTAAAAGTTCCGCTGGAAATGCAACCGGTAAGTCTCATCCAGATGGATATACTTGGCATCATTTAGATGACTATGATCCAGCTACCAACACATCAACAATGCAGCTTGTTAAGACAGATGCACATGAAGCATCATTCCCTCACTCAGGCTCTGTTAGTCAGTTTGAAAAAGAGCATGGTGTGAAATATGAATCGAAAGAAGCAAAGGGCGTTGCTAAAGGATTAAATGACAAGCAACCTAAAAAAGCATGCAGCTAGGACCTTTGGGAGGTATTTATGGATGCTATAGGGTTTTATGAGGATGATGAGGGGATCTGCTGTGATGTTCTCCTAGAATGTTTCGGAAGTGAACCAATTCAAATTATCAACCTTGAGTGCTACGAGCTTGATGAGAAGTTCAAAGAAGAGGTTAGGTGCATTTATGAGAATCAATTAGATATATATCGAAGTGTGATTGCCGGTGTTATTAAGTATGTGCGTAAAAAGTATAAGTCTGATAATAATAACTTCAAGTTAATGAAAATCTATACATCTCACGACGTTGAGAGAGTGTTCGGGTTGTTATTTAGCTGGGATGGGGACACAGAGCATGGCATTGGCGTGAGAGTAAGAAACGATGGTGTTGTTATTGATGTTGGACCTGCGGAAACATCATTTATATAGCTTGATATATATAGGTTGGTATGAAAGGTTACTAGCCCTAACTCTGACACGTTGACAAGGATGATTAACTTTATACGAGGCTGATCTCATCGTTTAGTAATTTAACCACCTGACAGGCAAGGCTAATGGCCAGGGAAGGCGCCGCATCAGCTTTGTGCCCATCAGGTGGCTGCGTAGCATAACGGATCAACCCGCAAGACAGCAGTACCTCACCCGTAACTTTTTCACTCTGCGAAGATTTTCTCCATGACACACCGAGCCTTATGGCTGGCGCTGGCAACCAGCATACTTGCAGCCTGTACTTCCACTACGTCACTCACTGACGCTGAGTTATCTCAAGCAGCAAAGCAAGGGGATGGCCGAGCTCAATATGAGCTGGCTAAACGTCTGGCAAACCAGCCCGATTACCCCAACGCCATGCACTGGATGCAGCAAGCGGCAGAGCAGCCGGGCCCTTTGGCCGCCGATCAGCAGATCCGTGCCAGCGCCGCGTGGCAAGTGGGTGACTGGTACCAAGCAGGGCTCGGTGAGCCCAAAAGTCCGGTGCTTGCTACACAGTGGTGGCAGCGCTCGGCTCGCCTTGGCAACACCAATGCCAGCTATCGGTTGGGGCTGATGTGCCAGGAGCAGCATCAGGGCAAACTGGCGAGCGAATGTCTCGACTGGTTCGAGCAGGCCGCCAAGCGAGATCATGCCGACGCTCAATTGGTGCTGGCCAGCTGGTACAGTCAACAACCGGGGGCTGATGCGGATGCCATCAAATGGCTAGAACGTGCTGCCGAGCAGGGTAACCGTGATGCCCAGTACCTGCTGGGTGAGCGATATGCGCAAGGTAAAGGGGTTGCTAAACGACCAGATCTTGCCCAACGCTGGAATGACAAGGCTGCTGCCCAGCAGCAACCGGACGCTTTGTTACTACAAGCCAAACAGGCCGCCCTCGCCAATGCTTTCGCGGCCTATCAACGAGCAGCCAATGCGGGCTCTGCCGAAGCTGAACTCTGGCTAGGTATGGCTTATCTGGCAGGGAAACAGGTTCCCACAGACCCCGCTTTGGGGCGTTACTGGCTGGAACTGGCAGCCGGACACGGCTCCCATGAAGCCGAGTACCAACTGAGCTTGCAGCAGGTAGACCAGGAGCAGCAGCTCCACTGGTTAACGCGGGCTGCCGACGGTGGTGTCACCAAAGCATGGTTTGAGCTGGCGGAGCTACAGCATAAGCAAGGGACACTGGAACAAGCGAGAGCCAGCTATGCCAAGGCTGCCCAACAAGGACACACTGCAGCGCAGTACACCTACGGTGAAATGCTGCGTCTGGGACAGGGTGGCAAAGAGGATTACGCACAGGCACTCAAACAGTATCGCCTAGCGGCCCAGCAGGGTGACCGCCAGGCCCAATACCGAATGGGGGCATTGCGTGAGGAAGGCTTGGGGGCCCCGCGTAACCGAGTTCATGCCTATGCTTGGCTGTCACTGGCGGCAACAGAGGGGATGCCTGAAGCAGTACGGGCTCGTGACGAGCTGGAGGCTGTAATGACCAAGCCAGAAGTACAGCAGGCTCAAAAACTGTCGGAGCATTGGTTTCAGTCATCAAAAAACAAAAGAGAAAGGGGATGACTATATATCCCCTGTCTGTTCTTGTATTAACACTCACTGAAAAACCTCAATTCGCCACATTCCTTGCAGGCGATATGTATGTTATTTCCAGTCATTACGGGAATGATTTCATGAGAGTTACATGCTGTACAATGCAACAAGTTAGGCTCGTGTGCAGTAAAATATTTCTTCTTGATATCTTCTTCCCAGTATGGGGTTAGTGGCTTGTAAAATCCAGCATCCTTAGCATTAAGTATTTGCTCGTAAAGGATAATACTTAATGCTGAGCGAGGTAGGATGGGATTTCTTGGGGGATTGGATATTGACCATGATTTTATCTTGGCTCTCTCTGCTTTTTTAAGCATTTCACCAGGGATGCTGTTTGTAGCATGTCTTCTACCCTTCGAGAGTCCACTATTGTAAAACTCAATAGCATTGTCTATTGCTAGCTTTGCAAGATGACGAATCTCACTTACTGAAAAGTCATTTAGCATGGCAACAATACCCTTTCTCGTGCTGGTGCTAGGTGGTTCAGTAAGTTGGTCATGTTTTTCTATCGCCGCACTTATATTCATCATGGCCTCTTCAGTGGCTATTTTGAAGATCAAGTCATGTATCTCTATAGACCACTCTGGCTTGATTCTACCATATATGACATCTTGAACGATTTGGTCTCGCAATACTGTTAAATTAGCTTTTTTAATTGTATCTAAGGTGACGTTTACCACCCAAGATACACTCTCAAAATTGAAAGTGTTGAAGTTGTCTAGCTCATGGAAGAAGCAGGTTGGTGTATCAGGATTAACCAGTAATATCTTCCTATGAAAAAGTGATGTCAAGCATTCAACTCCCATACTACGACTTGGCATAAATGGCTTGCTATTAGATGTTTTATTCAGTGGGTGAAAAGTTTGCTCGGTATCAATGTGCCCAGCTTCAATAAGGGCAAGGATAAACAGTTTCTCCGAAAAGCTTAACTGTGAGTAAGGATAAGCAGGATATGAATTAGTTGAATATTTTTCAGAGATAATAGCTCTATTCATAGTTGCTTTATTTCTGCTTTGTGCTTTTTTAAGTTATTGCATTGGGTGCATGTGCATAATTCATTTCTGTTGTTATCTTTATCTGCGTACTCTACATGTTGACATTCTATGCATATTGCAGAAGGCTGATTATAGTAGTGTGTATTCTTTCTTCTTACCTCACGATACATCTGTTCTTTACAGTGAGGGCAAGTAAAAGTACTCGCTATACATAATGGTAAAATTTTCGAGAGCTTGTTTGGTGTGGTTTTGATATTGTAATCACTTATCAGTTGAGCACACTTCTCCCCCGCCTCATATCGGGCTGATAGTTCATCTATCTGTGCTGCAGATAGGTGGGTTAGTTCTTCTCTTATTTTTAGTAACGGCCTATTAGAACTCATCATTAATGCCCCTATTCGAAAGTTCACTTATTTTACATAAAAATTTAAAACTACCAAAGCTGAGCACGGACGGTGATGTTCTGTTTGGTGACTTGATATCGATTACAGGCTGTGGCAAAGAAGAGAATGGATGTAGATACTGGCGTAATACTGGTTTGTCATATGGCATAAGGAATGAAGAGGGGTTTGTAATACTACGCATGCCCATTTTTTGTCATGCCTGATGGACTACAGTAACGATATGGTCAGGCTGTCTGAGCTCTACCCTGGCAAGTTGGCATCATCAGTCAGAGCAAGCTAAAAAAAGAACATAGAAGGAAGCGGCCCATCAGGGCCGCTTTCTTCTTATTCTGTTGGTAAATTATCAGCCACAAACTCTGCCCAGGCATCCATCATCGGACGTCGCTGATCCAGCAAGTCTGTGCGGTGGTATGCAGCTTCGACCTTGTTCTGCACTGTGTGGGCTAACGCTCGTTCAGCGAGATCTCGCGCATAGCCTTGCTCGCTGCACCAGTCCCGAAAGCTGGAACGAAAGCCATGGGCAGTTGCCATTCTGCCAGGAGTACAGCTCTCCGCTTTAGCTCTTCTCAGAAACATCGTCAGCACTGTGTCTGAGAGTGGTACTTGGTCTCTGGGAGAAGGGAATACCAATTCGTCATGTAATCCCCTTAACCCCTTCAGGAGCTCGACAGCACGAAGAGATAACGGAACACGATGTTGTTGCTTGGCTTTCATGCGCTCGGCCGGTAGGGTCCAGATCTTTGCTTCCAAGTCTACTTCTGACCACCTCATGGCTCTGACTTCACCTGAGCGGCAAGCGGTCAGGATCAAGAACTCCAGCATTGAGCGGGTTACATCGTATTGTTGCTCCGTTCTTAGGTGCTTTTGCACAAATGCAGGGATATCACGCCAAGGCATTGCAGGCTGGTGTTCTACCCGTACAGACTTGCTGGGTTGTGCCGGTAGTAAGTGACCCACCACATCTACTGGGTTTGCGGAGGTATAGCCATGGGCCCATGCCCAAGCCATGACTGCGTGTAAACGCTGTTTAACACGGCTTGCCGTTTCTGGGATCGTCAGCCATATCGGTTGCAGGACTGAAGCGATATGAGCTGGGGTTATCGTATCAATGGAGATAGCACCAATGGCAGGAAAGGCATATTGCTCCAATGTGGTGATCCATTGTTTCCCGTGCTTGGGGTTCTTCCAGCCTGGTAGCAAGCTTTCGTAGACCAATCTGGCAGATGCTTCCAACGTCGGGATTTTCGGCTTGTTCTGCTCCTGCAGCCGAACCTCTAGCGGATCCAGATTATTCGCCAGTTGTTCCCGCATTGCCTGTGCGTCTCGAGCTGCGTCAGCGATGGAGATCTCGGGGTAAGTTCCTAGGCCAGCATTACGTCGTTTCTTCGTCAGTGGGCTGACATAGCGGAATACCCACTTACCTCTTCCTTTGACGGTTGAGGGGTGTAGCGTCAACCCTGTAACACCACCGTGGGCAAGGGGTTTATCTTCAGGCTTGATGCTACGAGCTTTGGTATCGGTGAGGATTGCCATCAGGTAACCTCCTTGGGAATTGAATATGCCACGCAGTATGCCACCAAGCATGCGCAGTGGTAATATGTGATTGGGATGGATTGGACAGGTGTTGGGTGCAAGATACTGATAGATAGCGATTTATCTTGCTGCTTCAGAATGGATTGGACTGGATTGCGGCGGGCACCTCCTCCGCCATCTATATAGCCCATCTCATGGATTGAGATGGGCTTTTTTGTATCCGTAATTTTTGGCATATCACTGAGTACGCCATCGCCTATTGGCTGCACTTCTCATCAATCGCACAGCGTTGGACAAGCTCCAGTCCCATTCTTCTCGTGAGAGTGTAAAACGTGAGAGTGTAAAAATCCGTGTAAGTGGCGTCCGGACCAACCTGTTGAAAGGGAGGTGGTTTCCTAAATCAGACATCAGGGCACAACTTTCCCCGTTCCAGGTAACAGTTACATTTGTTGGCTCTTACCGGCAGACCAAGGGCGTTCAGTTTGTTTATCGTGCTGACATGTCCCATCAGGTCCCCTAACCTGACCGTTGTATGTTCGCAGAGTAATTTTGCCTGCCATCAACTGTTTGAACCGGGACATAGCCGTCTGCGCCAGCGAACGACTGTGATACCCCGATATTTTCTTCCGGTATGTCAGCCCTTCCTTTCGCATCACCAACACCGCTTCATTTCTTGGGTGTCCCTTCTTCCATAGCCCAGCGTTCTTGCGAGGTGGCATACCGAACAGATAGCCGACGAAGAGCATCTTGAAGAGGATGATGCGGGCGATGGCGGGGCTAGTATTGTCTGGCAATAGCAGTGGCGGACTTCGTTGCGAATCAAGTCAAAGGAGATGCACTTATCGATTGGTAGTCTTGGGGAAAGAGCTCATAGTTCGTGACCATTTCGATTTCACGTTGCTTGGGAGTTGGTTATTTGAACCGGCTTCTATGCATTAATTGACCATGCAGGTATTAGATAAAACCCCTGAATCGGCGTTCAGGGGTTTGTAATCAGTCTGAAGCTGCACTAGCTGTCTCTTCTTCAGGCAGCGTTTGTTTTACACGTAATCCGGGGTGGCGTTGTCAAGATAGGGACTTATATCTACCTCGTCGATAAGCTCAGGGTTCATATACCTCTCGGCATAGTGCAGATAGACCCCGGAGCTGAGAAAGAGGGCAAACAGTTCGGGATCAATATGGCGATCCTTTTGCATGAATCCCATGATGCGGATCGCTTCCGAGAGAGGCTTGGCTTTCTTGTAGGGGCGATCGCCGGCAGTCAGTGCTTCGAAGATATCGGCGATGGCCATCATGCGAGCGGGGATACTCATCTCGTCCCGTTTCAGCCGCTTGGGATAACCAGTGCCATCCATCTTCTCGTGGTGTCCCCCTGCTATTTCCGGAACCTGTTTCAGGTTGGCGGGGAAGGGGAGTTTTTCGAGCATGATGATGGTCTGGATCATGTGCTCATTGATCTTGTAGCGCTCCTCTTCGGTGAGGGTGCCCCGGCGGATGGAGAGGTTGTAGAGCTCGCCCCGGTTATAGAGGTATTCGGGGGTATTGACCTGAAATCCCCAGGGGTTGTCGGGGGCAAAGCGCTCACGGTTGCTGCGGGTGAAAAGGTGATCCTGGCGATCTGCCAGCAGGGGTTCGGTGACCGGCAAGGGTGAGTCTGCTTCACGCCGTTTACGCGCCAGTTCATCCTGGGATATGCCTAGCCGATCGGAGAGCGTGCGCTGCCAAGTACGGCCCGCGATCTGTTGCAGTCGCGCAATATCTTCTGTGGCCATGAATTCCCCGCCCTCATTGCAGCGTGCGATGAAGGCAAACTCCTCATCCAGCTGCTGCCACTGTTTTTCTAGCGCCGCGCTCAATGTGGGCTCGTCACCTCCATTGAAACGATCCTGCCAGTAGGCGATCTCGGCATCACGTTTCAGCACCTCAACGCGCATACGGACCTCGTGAATACGATCGCACAAGGTCTCGAGTTTGGTGGCTTTGTCGACAACAAACTCCGGGGTGGTGACTTTGCCGCAATCGTGCAGCCAGGCCGCGATATGGATGGCTTCCCACTGTTTCTCATTGAGCGAGAAGTGCTGGAATGGCCCTTCTTGTGCTTGGCATGCGGCCTCCGCCAGCATCTTGGTCAGCTCGGGTACTCGTTGGCAGTGACCACCGGTATAGGGGCTTTTTGCGTCAATTGCCCCTGCGATCAGCTGGATAAAGGCTTCCAGCAGGTTGCGTTGCTCTTCCAGCAGGCGTTGGGTCGTCAGGGCAACTGCTGCGGTAGAGGAGATCGCTTTCACAAACGCCATGCGCTGCGGGGTTAGCGCTTTATTGCGCTCATCGATAAGCAGCACCATGGCGCCGAGCAACTGCCCATCGCGGTTTTTCAGCGCAATCGGCCAGAAGGTCAGTGGTATGCCGGTCTCATCAATGTAAGGGAACAGGATCTGCAGTTCGCTGGCGATTAATGCAGCGGGTTTCAGATCCAGCCCTTGCAGGGTCTGGAACAGCGGATGCTTTGGCTGATTGAGGGGACCAATGCTATGGGTGGGCAACTGTTCCAGAACCTCGCCATTCCAGCACAACCCAGCCAGCTCCAGCGTCTTGTTGTTGCTATCGGAGAGATAGATCATACAGCCCGTCGCCCCGGTGAGTTGCTGCATTTCGGTGAGCAGTCGCACCAGTAAGCGCGGGAAGCTGGTCTCGCTTGAGAGTGATGTGGAAAGATGCAGAAAACGTTGAATCGTCGATTTCATGTTACCCATGGCATGGGAGAGATCGATGATTTCAGCAATATATGTGTTGACTCTGACCGGTTCATCGAAGTCAAAGTGGGCAATTTTTCTGGCCTCTTGCGTCAGTGCATCAATGGGCCTAGCAGCGGTTCTTGCCAGAAAAATAGCGGAGATGATGGCAAGGATCAGGAAGATCCCCGACAAGAGGAAGGTTTCATTGCGCATGGTGATAGCTGTGACCAGCAGTTCATCGACAGGGGCAGTGATCCACAGCGATAGTTTGGTTCCATCCGATTCCGGAAGATCAACTCGCATACCCTGCCAATCACGCTCTTTTGATTGAAATGTCAGCCGGTCGGTATGCTGTATTCTGCTGGCGTCCATCAGGTGCTGAAGCATGGGCAGATCAGCTTCTGTGACCTTGGCCAGGCGATAGGTGGCATTCTCACCGTGTATGATCATCCCCCCTCGATGACTGGTCACCAACTCCCCCTGCTCATTGACAATAGCCAGCCGCATATTGGGAGTGATCATGGCTGATTTGAGTAAACGTTCGATGGATCGCAGGCTCAAATCCACCCCGACGACGCCAGCCCCGTTTTGCATCGGTTTGGCAAAACTCAGGTTTATCTCCTGGGTATCTATCGAGATATAGGGGGGCGTTTGCACCAGACGTCTTGCCTGCTCGGCCTGAATAAACCAGGGACGCTCTCTGGCATCAAATGCCAGCCCTGATACTTGTTTGTGCTCAATGATGGCGAGATCGTCGGTCAGTGCGAAGATATCAGTGAGGGTGGTTGCATTCTGGTGCCGAATGCTTTTCACAATCCAGCGTGTATTGACTGGGGGGGCTAGGTGCTGCACATCGGTGTCGGCAGGCCAGCGCATAAGCCAAAACATGTCGCCGTTGTGGTAACCGGCATAAACCCCATTGGCAGAGGGCTGCCCTTTTAGCAGACTCGCCATATACGGGAGGTTGGCCATGCGCTCGCTCAGGGTATTGGCGTCGGTCAGGTGCTGCTGCGCGAGCATATTGACGCTCAGTGCCGCTGGGCGAAACAGTCCTTCCAGCTCCTGAGTCGTTAGTTGACCGATCAGGCTGAATCGATCTTCCGCCTCTTTCATCAGCATGACTTTGGTTTGTCGGTATTGGTGGCTGAGGGTGATCAGGGCGAATACCAGCAACAAGCCCAGAAATAGATGGGCAATATGGACATACAAGGGGATAACGCGGCGAAAGAGATTCATGTTATCACCTGAATGTCGGGGGGGGGGGG
>NZ_CDBL01000013.1:75258-77642 GCF_000820005.1 Aeromonas piscicola
GGGGGGGGGGGGGGCAGAAATATAATAAGAAAAGTAAGATGATGAATGAGTTCATGGTGCTAGCCTTGTTTACTTTACGTCTTGGGGAGGCCCGTTTGAGTTAATCCAGTCGACGATGTTCAATCGGCTGAACATATGACTTATCACACTTGTTATTGAACCCGCGCGGAGTTTAATCATGGTTATCGTACTGTGATAACGGATAAACACATTTGCGGATGCTCATTGTGGATATAGGTCGAAATCCTCTTTTTGAGGAAGCACGGTAGCGATATTCAGTCGCTGGGTCTCTTCATCCAGCGACACAGTGACGGTGGCGCCATGGGCTTCTAGCATGATTTTGCCATGATAACCATTGCGACTACGCTCTTCTTTGTTATCCGAGGAGGGGAATTTATCGAACAGAGACATGACGCGGCTGATATCCAGCAAGGTCGAACTAGCAATATTCAAGATAATGCTGTCAGGGTTTTTCAGACAGAGAATTTCCACGCAGGAGGAGGGCGCTGCATGTTCGCAGGCGAGCCGTATCAATATTTGAAACGCGGAATAACAGAGAAATTCGTCACCTGCGATGAACAGCTCGTCATAGAGATAATTTTTGGGTTTGGTCAGCTTGATATCGAGATTTTTCGCGGCATAGAGATTTTTGAACTGCACCAAGAGTCGGTTGAAAATATCAAAGAGCTGGACTTTACCCGCTTTCAAGAGAAAGTTGCCGGTTTCAATCTGGTAGATCTCGGTGGCCAGACGGGTCAATTCCAGCGCATCTCCTACTGATTTTCTGGTGATGGATAGCTGGGTTTTTTGGATCATATTGAGCGACGGGTCGGCGGCCAGTTCTTCCAGCAGGTGTACCGCATTGAGCAGGGGCTCCCGGATTTCATAGCGGATATTGAACTCGAGGCTCTCTTTGAGCGCGTTGAGCTCAAGCATCTGATCGAACTCTTTTTGCAGGTCTCTTCTGGCATGTACCAGCCGCATCAGATTGGCAATGCGAAAACGCAGCATCTCGATGTCTATCGGCTTGGTGATAAAATCGACTGCCCCCAGTTTCATCGCCCGTTTACGTGAATAGATATCATCCAGTGCCGTCATAAAGACGATGGGGATGTGTTCTGAGTGGGGGTGTTCACGCAAAATTCTGGCGACATCAAATCCGTTCAGGTTGGGCATCATGATATCGAGCAGCACCAGATCAGGGGGATTATCCGATTGGCAGATCCTGATCGCCTTTTCGCCATCCTTGACCAGCTTGAGATGAAATTCCTTGCGAAATACCGAGGTGATCAGCATCAAATTATCTGGAATATCGTCAACCACCAGAATGGTGGGGCTGTCCTGATTGCTGGCGACCAGATCGCTGTTGGAAAAACGGTGTAAACGACCGAAGTCGAATTGAGAGAGCTGGGGTTGCGACTGATTGATTGCCAACAGCAGCCGGGTGATCCTAGGTTTAAGAGTGTCGGGTTTGAGCGGGGTCAAAATAATGTCAGAGACTTTCGCCTAGACAAATTTTTCGATCAATGGGCGATCGGTCCCTGAGGTCAGAGTCAAAAAAGGTAATGTGTGATTGCGTGCTGTGCTGCGGATATTTTTCAGCAGTGTGAGCAGGTGTTCCGACTCGATATCGATATTGCAGATGATCATGGCGACGGAGCCATCAGCCACGCAATTTTCCAGGGCTTCGACACTTTCCACCGCATTAATCTGGGTTATGCCAATGGCGCGTAACTGATGGCAGAGTGCATCGCTGTGCACATTATCTTTTTCCAGCACCAGAGTGGGCCCGGAAATTATCTTTGCTATGTCCATATGGCTATCTGATGTGCCCATCTGTCGCTGTATCCTGCCAGCTCGTTTTGAGCATGATAATATAGGGTGCATGGCCTTGGTCAACCGATACCTCTGCTGCCTTGCACTGGACATATCTATCCGCAACCGAGCGCGACTCATCAACTGGATAAAGGCTCAATTTGATGTGACCACGGCAGTTGGCTCAGACCATCTGTGATGGCGTAGTGATGCGCTGAACTGCCGCTTTCCCCTTGGCAACTTGCTGCCGCCTGCATGGTAGTAAGCACATTTCAATCTGGTTGTCATGGCTGCCTGTCGGGGGATCCGTTATGGTGTGAGAAGGGCGGGAAAGGGTCGCCGCCTTCTTCATTATGGCAGGGAGAGTCACGAGATATGGAACATCTTGCCCTGGACGCAGCTCGTCCTGTGGTGCTGGTGGTTGATGATGACACCGGTACCCTCAATTTGATGAATGCGCTGCTGAGTGGACGCTACAGCATCAAGCTGGCGACCACGGGTCGCAAGGCGCTGGAGATAGCCCGTTCCGACACGCCCCCCGACCTTGTGCTGCTCGATATCATGATGCC
>NZ_CDBL01000014.1 GCF_000820005.1 Aeromonas piscicola
AGTGCATCGGCGCTCGGGGTACCGTTGCCGGCCACGAACTTGGCCTCGTCGGCCCCGTCCACGTCGGTCACAGTCAGCACGCCGCTGTCAGTCAGCACATCCGGGCTGGCATCTTCGGTCACCGCGCCAGTGTCAGCACCGGCAATGATGGCGGCATCATTGACCGGCGTGACAGTCCCGGTCACGCCACCAGTGGCACTGTGCAAACCATCTGTGATTGTGTATTCGAACGAAATATTGCCATTGAAATCAGGGGATGGCGTAAATACCAGCTGGCCGTTGGTCAGGGTGACGGAACCATTGCCAATCGCCACCGAGCCACCTTCGGCAATGGCCTGGCCATTGACGGCGGTGATGCTGAGGCGATCGCCATCCAGGTCGGAGTCGTTGCCAAGCACGTTGATGGTGACTGTCCCGTCCTCTTCCACGGTAAACTGGTCGTCCCCTGGCACAGGCGCGGCATTCACCACGCTGTTGTCAGTGCCCTTGGGCGAGGTGTTGCCAGCAGGATCGGTCAGGGTGGCATCCACTGTGATGGGGCCATTGACCGGCAGATCTGTGGTTGGAATGGTCAGGGTAACCTGGGTCTTGCCGATGTCATCAGCGGTCAGAATGGAGCTGGAGTCAGGCACCCCGTCCCCATTCCAGTCCACATCGAGGCGATCACCGACTTTGGCATCGGCTGGCAAACGTATGATGACATCCACACCGTTCTCGCGCTCATTGGCTGAGATGACGTTGTCCGCACCATCCTGGATCTCCACCAGCGGAGCAGAAGGGGCCGTGCCGTCCACGCTGCCATCATCGGTGGCTGTGCCTGTGTTGCCGGCAGGATCGGTGACATTGGCAGTGACCGTATAGGAGCCGTCCGCCAGCGGTGTGGTGACATCCACGCTGAAGGAGCCATCCGGATTGACGGTCGTGGTCAGGGTCTGTTGATTGCCATTGGCATCCGTGATCAGCAGGGTCACTGTGCTGCCTGCGGGGGCATCAGTGGCACCGGTCAGAGTCGGGGTCGTGTCATTGGTATTGTCCGGGGCGGAGACTGTGATCACCGGTGGCACCAGATCGATCAGCTGATCTTCCTCACCCGCGAACGCATCGCCAATCACTCCCGTGTCGGCCTGGTTGGCGGTATCAAACCCAGCCGCCGCTATGGTGGCATCGCCGGTACGATCTATGGTGACGAAACCACCGTTGCCGCTGGCGCCCGCCACACCGCCGATATTGCCGCCACCTGCGGCAGGAGCACCGCCGGCAGCCGCCGCTTCAAACGCCTTGGTCGGATCGGCGCCACCCAGGATGGCTTGTTGCAGGGCTGCTATGTCATCGGGATTGCCGGCAGGCACATTCTGGGCAAGCTGCGGCTCTTGAGACGTTTCATCCTCAACCTGCTGCTCGTTGGTCGGGCTCAGGGTGAAAGTCTGGTTGCCACCCTTGAAGCTGGCGCCTTCAGGAGTGATCAGCACCGCATCCTTGGGCAGGATATCGCCTTCGGCGAGCTGCTTCTGGCTGCCATCTGCGGCGACCAGGTAAATCTTGCCTTTCAACTGGGTAACGACGACGTCCTGATCCAATGCGATATTGTGGCTGTTCATGTTCTCTCCTGAATCTCTATTGGCATGCAATATTCCACCGTCTAATGTGCCCGTGAACGGCGCCAGAAACCAGTTAGAAAATTCGAATGGATAGACTGATTTGAAGCTGGATCGGCCGGTTAAACAGAAGGGTCAATGACGGAGGTAGGAATTAATAAAATCAAGATGATCAATGCGTTGCATTTTTATGATGGGAGCACATGGCTGTGCTCCCATCCGGGTCATGATCAGGCGCCCGCCCACAATAGAATGGCGAGCAACTGGGGGGAGATGATCCGCAGGAACATCACCAGAGGGTAGACGGTGGCGTATGACAAGGCACTGGCGCCACTGGTGGGATGCATGCCGTTGGCAAATGCCAAGGCGGGAGGATCCGTCATGGAACCGGCCAGCAATCCGCACAGGGTGAGATAGTTCATCTTGCCATACAGGCGTGCCAGCACACCGACCACCAGCAGCGGGATCAGGGTGATCGCCATGCCGTACATCATCCAGGCCGGGCCGTCGCCGTTGATCAGGGTGTCGATGAAACCGGCACCTGACTTGAAGCCTACCACGGCCAGAAACAGCACTATGCCGATCTCCCGCAGCGCCAGGTTGGCGCTCGGCGGCATGAACCAGTAGAGCTTGCCGATGCTGCCGATCCGCGACAGGATCAACGCCACCACTAGGGGGCCGCCCGCCAGACCCAATTTGAGTGCCGCCGGGAACCCGGGCAGATAGAAGGGGATGGAGCCGAGCAGCACGCCAAGGCCGATGCCGATGAACACCGGCAGCATCTGCACCTGCTGCAGCTTCTGCTGTACGTTGCCCACCACATTGGTCACCGCCTCTATGGCGTCGAGTCGACCCACCAGGTTGAGGATGTCACCAAACTGCAGGCTGGTCTGGCTGGTCGGCACCAGCTCGATACCGGCCCGGTTGAGGCGCGAGATGACCACATCGTACTTCTGCTTGATGTCGAGATCGCGGATCTTCTTGCCGAGCACCTGCTCGTTGGTCACCACCACCCGCTCCACCCGCAGATCTGTGCCTCGGGTCGAGAGCGAAGTTTCCACCTCCTCCCCCAGCACCAGCAACACCTTGCGCAGCGCATGCCGCTCACCCACTAGGTGCAACAGGTCGCCGAGTTCAATGCGCGAGTCCGGCCGTGGCACCATCAGCTCCTCGCCACGCTTGAGGCGGGAGCAGATGACATCGGCTTCGTCCAGGCTCGGGATCTCCCCCAGCATCAGGCCGTGCATGTTGGGGTTGCGCACCGCTATGTTGATGGTCTGCAGGCTCTCCTTGGTCTTGCCGGCCTGTTGCTCGAACTGGGCTGCTTCTTCGTCGATCTTGATGCGAAAAAACATGCGAATGAGCCACATGGTGAGCAGGATGCCACAGATGCCGAACGGATAGGCGACGGCATACCCCATGCCCATCAAACCGGTCGAACCGGGCACAGCCCCCAGCTCAGCCAGGATCTGCTGACCCGCACCGAGGGAAGGCGTGTTGGTCACGGCGCCGGAGAAGACCCCCAGGATCACCGGCAGCGGCACGTCAAACAGTTGATGCAGCGCCGCCGCGACCGCGCAGCCAAGCAACACCAGCAGGGCGGCGAAACCATTCAGTTTGAGGCCGGAACTGCGCAGGGAGGAGAAAAAGCCGGGACCGACCTGGATGCCGATGGTGTAGACAAACAGGATCAGACCGAACTCCTGAATGAAGTGCAGGGTCTGCTCATCCAATGCGAGACCCGAGAGGCCGGCGAAGTGGCCCACTATGATGCCACCGAACAGCACACCTCCGATCCCCAAACCAACGCCATAGACTCGCCAGTTTCCCAGCCAGAGCCCCAGCACTGCCACCAGCGACAACATGCTGATGGAAAGCGCGATATCACTCATTTCGTGCATCCTTTGCGAATTGAACTGTCCCTAGCTTGTCAGCAAACGCCGACGCCAACTGTGTGATACCGCACGAATTTATCCTTTTGAGCGGCAATAAATACCAATTAAGGGCTAGTCAGGCGACATAACCATAAATGGCCATAAAGTGACAAACACTGCCGCCCAGTACAAACAGATGCCAGATGGCGTGGTTGTAGGGGATTCGCTTGGCCACATAGAAGATGACCCCCAGGCTGTAGATGAGACCACCGAGCCCGAGCAGCAGCAAGCCTTCCCCCTCCAGATGGATGTAAAGCTGATAGATGACCACCAGCGACAACCAGCCCAGCATCAGGTAGGTAAACAGCGACAACTTCTTGAAGCGGTTGATGAAGAGCAGCTTGAACACCACCCCCGCCAGTGCCAGTCCCCAGATCACCACCATCAATCCCTGGGCCAGCGGGGTATCGAGCGCCACCAGCAGGAAGGGGGTATAGGTGCCGGCGATCAGCAGATAGATGGCGCAGTGATCAAATACCTTGCACCAGCACCTGGCGGCCCCTTCCGCCATGCTGTGATAGAGGGTCGAGGCGAGATAGAGCAGCACCAGGCTGCCGCCATAGAGGCTGTAGCTGATGAGCGCCTGGGTGCCCTGTTCCCAGCCCTTGTTCAACAACAGGATCAATCCCAGGATCCCGAACACCAACCCCAAGCCGTGGCTGAGGCGATTGGCCAACTCCTCGCGGGGAGAATAATCCGTCACACTGCTCATTGCATACTCCTGCCCAAACTGGGCTCACTCTAGCCGCCGCCATTTCAGAGTACAAGTGTTAGCTTAAAGAGGATGGCATCTGATTTGGCCAGCGCTCATGGCTGTCACCCGTTTGCCTTTGGTGTATGCTCTGCGGCCGATGCCCACGTAGCTGTTGCCGCCACGGCTGCTCACCACCCAGTGACTCCCTGGCAACCCGGTCTGGAGAACCTGATGAAGTTGACTGAACTGTTTGCACTACCGGATCCGGCCTTCGGCCAGGCCGTGACGGCCCTGCTGGAGACCTTCCACCACTCGGATGACAGTCAGGCCCCCTACCAGCGCGACCACTTCACCCACCAGCTCGATCAATCCTGCATGCCGGCCGTCGGCATCTCCATGGATGACTACCTGGCCCGGCTGGCCAGTCTGGTGCCCGGTGCTTCCCATCTCACCTCACCACGCTACATGGGCCACATGACGGCGCCACTGCCGGCCTTTACCGCCGAGCTGTCGCGCCTGCTGGTGATGCTCAACCAGAATCCGATGAAGATGGAGTCCTCCCGCCTGCTCAGCTTTCTGGAGCGGGAGGTGCTGGCCAAGCTGCACCGCCTCATCTATCGCGCCGACGACGCCTTCTATGACGAGCAGATGCATGCCAAGGATGCCGCCCTCGGCGTCATGACCAGCGGCGGCACCATAGCCAACGTCACCGCCCTCTGGCTGGCGCGCAACCGTGCCTGTGGCGACAACCTGTTCGCCCTCTATGAGCAGGGCTATCGCGGCGCCGTGATCTTGGGCTCGCGCCTGATGCACTACTCCTTCGACAAGGGGATGGATCTGCTGGGACTGGGCGCGCATAGCGTCTGGCGCCTCGCGACCGACGACCAGAACCGGCTTGACATGGCGGCACTGGAGCAGGCACTCATCCAGTGCAAGGAGCAGAAACTCAAGGTGCTGGCGCTGATCGGGGTGGCCGGCAGTACCGATTTTGGCTCCATCGATCCCCTGCCCGAGCTGGCGGCCATCGCGGCCCACGAGCAGATCCACTTCCACGTGGACGCCGCCTGGGGCGGCCCGACCCTGTTTTCGCCCCGCTATCAGGGACTGCTTGCAGGAATTGAACTGGCCGATACCGTGACCCTGGATGGTCACAAGCAACTGCTGGTACCGCTCGGTACCGGCATGCTGCTCTGCCGCCAACCGGACCTCATGATGACGGTCAAGCGGGAGGCACCCTACGCCATCCGTGCCAGCTCCTTTGATCAGGGCCGCTTCACCCTGGAGGGCACCCGCCCCGCCAATGCACTCTATCTGGATGCCGCCTTCCAGCTGTTTGGCCAGCAGGGTTACGCCCGGCTTATCGAGGCCAACTACGACAGAGCCCGCCTGATGGCCGCGCTCATCAATGCCGACCCCGCCTTCGAACTGATGTCGGCCCCTGTGATGAACCTGCTCTCCTACCGCTGCATCCCCCCTCATCTGCAGGGCAAGGCGCCGGACGAGCTGGCCAACGACCAGATCAACGCATTCAACGTCGCATTGCAGAAAGCCCAGCGGGCCGAGGGGCACAGCTTTGTCTCCCGTACCCAGCGGGCGGTGGGGCGCTACGGTGCCCAGCCGCTCACCCTGCTGCGCGCCGTGCTGCTCAACCCGCTCATCGAAGAGCAGCATATTCGTGAGCTGCTGGCGGACCAAAAGCGGTTGGGTGACCAGATTTCCCGCCAGCTATTCGGCTAGGCAGGCGGCAGGGAACTGGACGCCAAATGGGCGGTCTTATTCATTTGCCGTTGTCTACCTTGCAGGTAGACTGGACAAAATTTTGCGGTCTAATTTTTGAGGGCTATGAGCCAGACATGAAGCAATTTATTGAATTTATTCCACTTATCGTTTTCTTTGCGGTCTACAAGTTCTACGACATCTACACGGCCACCGGCGCCCTGGTGGTCGTGACCGGTCTGCAGCTCATCTACAGCTGGGTGCGTTATCGCAAGGTCGAGAAGATGCAGCTGTTTACCTTCCTGCTGGTCGGTTTCTTCGGCGGCCTCACCGTCTTCTTCCACGACGATACCTTCATCAAGTGGAAAGTGACCGTGATCAATGTGCTGTTTGCACTGGGCCTGCTCATCAGCCGCTACGGTTTTGGCAAGAACCTGATCAAGCAGATGCTGGGCAAAGAGCTGCAAGCGCCGGATGCCATCTGGGATAGAGTCAATCTGGCCTGGGTCGGCTTCTTTACCGCCTGTGGCCTGCTCAACCTCTACGTAGCCTTTAACCTGCCGCAGGAGATGTGGGTCAACTTCAAGGTGTTCGGCCTGCTTGGCATGACGCTGGTGTTTACCCTGCTGAGCGGTGTCTATCTCTACCGCCACCTACCCGCCGAGCAGAAAGGCGAGCTGAAAAAATAACCGCCATCAGAAAAGGATCCTCTCATGTGGTATCTCATCTACTCCGAAGATGTTCCCAACAGCCTGCCGCTGCGCAAGCAGGTGCGCCCCGCTCATCTGGCCAGGTTGCAGGCCTTGCAGGATGAAGGCCGGTTGCTGACCGCCGGCCCCAACCCGGCCATCGATGCCGACGATCCCGCCGATGCCGGCTTCACCGGCAGCACCGTCATCGCCGAGTTTGCCAGCCAGGCCGATGCCAAAGCCTGGGCCGATGCCGACCCCTATGTGGCGGCCGGTGTCTACGCCAGGGTGGCCATCAAGCCGTTCAAGAAAGTGTTCTGACAGAACGCCATTCCCAAAATACAAAGAGGCCGGATGCTGGTGTTCAACCAAGTCCGGCCTCTTTTTATTCAGCGGCATCACAAACGGGCTCACGCCCTAGCGACAAACCAGGGATTGAGGATGTCAGGCTTGTTGTAGACCAGGGGCGACCCATCGAGCTGGGTCACGCTGCCTCCGGCCCCTTCCAGCACCGCCTGCGCCGCAGCTGTATCCCACTCGCAGGTAGGTGCGAGGCGCGGATAGAGCTCGGCTCCCCCTTCGGCAATGACGCAGAACTTGAGAGAGCTGCCCATGGAAACCAGCTCAATCTCGCCCCGCGCTATGTCACCAAAGCGCGCCAGGTAATCCAGGGTGGCCTGGGACAGATGATTGCGGCTGCCCACCACCCGCCAAGGCGCCCCCTCCTGATGAGGCAAGGTCTGAATGGCTTCGCGCTTGTCATCGGCCACACGCCAGGCCCCCATCCCCTTGCCGCCATACCAGAGCCGGTCCAGCACAGGGGCATAGACCAGCCCCCACAGCGGCTTGCCATCCTCGATCAGCGCGATATTGACAGTGAACTCGCCGTTGCGGGAGACAAACTCCTTGGTGCCATCGAGCGGGTCCACCAGCCAGTAGCGTGACCAGCCATGGCGTAACTCCATCACCTCGGGACCGGACTCCTCCGACAATACAGGAATATCGGGGGTGAGCCCTGTCAGCGCCTGCACTATCACCTCATGCGCCCCCTTGTCGGCGGCGGTCAGCGGGCTCTCGTCACCCTTGTACTCCACCGTAAAGGGCTGGCTGTAGAGGGCCATGATGGTGTCACCGGCGGCGCGGGCTATGGGCTCCAGCTCGGAAATTGCAGGAAAAAACATAGAAAAGACATCCTGGTCAATTGGTTAGCACAGTGTACCCATTTTGAATGAGGGAGGCTTATAGCCGTTTGCTCTGACTTATAAAGTGTCATAAATGACAGACAAAAAATGGCGTAACTCGGCTAATTCTCAATAGCTATCCCGCACAACACAAGGACGTGAAGCCATGAACTACAAGACCCTGACCGCCACCCTGCTGCTGAGCTGCCTGCCCCTGTTGAGCCAGCCTCTGCTGGCCGCCGACAAGCCGGCTGCCAAGCCAGCCACCACAGTCACCACCGCGAAAGAGAGCGGCAAGGTGAACCTGAATACGGCGAATATCAATGAGTTAACTGCTCTCAAGGGGATCGGCGAGAAGAAGGCCCAGGCCATCGTCGACTTTCGCGAGAAGCAGGGCAAGTTCACCACGGTCGAACAACTGGCCGATGTCAGCGGCATAGGGCCGGCAACCCTGGAAGCAAATCGGGACATGATCATCGTCAAGTAACCGCTTTGGACCTCCCCATCATGAGGGCAGCCTGTGGCTGCCCTATTTTTCTTCGGGTATCATGAGCCCACTTTGTATCTCTGGACTCTCTCCATGAAAAAGACACCGCTCGTTGTACGCAAGGCCGTTCTTCCTGTCGCCGGTTTGGGCACCCGTATGCTGCCTGCCACCAAGGCCATCCCGAAAGAGATGCTGCCGGTAGTCGACAAGCCGCTGATCCAGTATGTGGTGCGCGAAGCCATCGCCGCCGGCATCAAGGAGATCATCCTGGTGACGCACTCGAGCAAGAACTCCATCGAGAACCACTTCGACAAGAGCTTCGAACTGGAAGCGACACTGGAAAAACGGGTCAAGCGGCAGCTGCTGGAAGAGGTACAACACATCTGCCCCAAAGACGTCACCATAATGCACGTCCGTCAGGGCGAAGCCAAAGGCCTGGGTCATGCCGTGCTGTGTGCACGCCCGCTGATCGGCGACAACCCGTTTGCGGTCCTGCTGCCTGACGTGCTGATCGATGAAGTGGCCAGCAACCTCAAGCAGGACAACCTGGCCGAAATGGTGCACATGTTCGAGGGGGATCAGATCAGCCAGATCATGGTAGAAGCCGTCCCCGAAAGTGAGGTGGACAAGTATGGCATCGCCGACATCAAGGGCGAGGCCCTGAGCGAAGGCATGTCCCTGCCGATGCAGGCCATCGTCGAGAAGCCGCCCCGTGACGAAGCGCCTTCCAACCTGGCCGTGGTCGGCCGCTACGTGCTCTCCTCCAACATCTGGCCGCTGCTGGAGAAGACGCCTGCCGGTGCCGGCGACGAGATCCAGCTGACCGACGCCATCGCCATGCTGATGGAGCAGGAGCAGGTCAACGCCTACTTCATGAAGGGTCGCAGTCACGACTGCGGCAGCAAGATGGGTTATATGAAAGCCAACGTGGAATATGCCGTGCGCCACCCGGAACTGAACGGTGAATTCATTGCGTGGCTGAAACAGTTCGTCAAACAGTTGTAATAGCTGAATATTTAACCTGTTAATAGAATTATATACTGGGCATCATTCGATGCCCTTTTTCATTTTATAAACAAATATTCAACCATTGATAGATAAAATATCGCTAAATCATAATATTGTAATTTAATCACGCTTGTTCTATAAGGATTAAGGCTTGTTCCTAGCCCTTGCATAAAATTCCTAAAAAAATATAAGACACAGGTGGAAGTTCCAATGAATAATCCGTCCAAAGGGACCTTTTTAGGTCACCCTAAAGGGCTTTTTTTGCTCTTTAGTACCGAACTGTGGGAGAGATTCTCCTATTACGGCATGCGTGCCGTGCTCGTCCTCTATCTGACTGACATGACTGCCAACGGCGGCATGGGCTGGACTCAGGCCGACGCCCTCAAGCTGTACGGCATCTATACCGGTCTGGTCTACATCACCCCCATCATAGGTGGCTGGCTGGCGGATACCTTCCTCGGCCAACGCCGTGCGATCCTGATCGGTGCCATCTTCATGGCCGCGGGTCAATTCACCCTGGCCCTGCCGCACGCCATGTTCCCGGAGATGGTCAACAACGTCTTCTACGCGGGCCTGGCCCTGTTGATCCTGGGTAACGGCCTGTTCAAACCGAACATCTCCACCATGGTGGGTGACCTGTACAAAGAAGGTGACCACCGTCGTGACGGTGCCTTCACCATCTTCTACATGGGCATCAACCTGGGTTCCCTGCTGGCCGGCGTGATCTGTGGCGCCGCCGCGACTGCCTACGGCTGGCAAGCTGCCTTCGTCAGCGCCGGTATCGGCATGCTGCTCTCCCTGGTGGTGCAGGCCACCATGGCCCAGCGTTTCCTGGGTGACATAGGTCGTGTGCCGGCCGCCCAGCGCGCCGCCGAACAGCGCTCCAAGGAGCAGAAGGCGCCGCTGACCAAGCAGGAAGTGGATCGCATCAAGGTCATCCTGGTACTGGGTCTGTTCACCATCATCTTCTGGGCTGGCTTCGAGCAGGCCGGTGGTCTGATGAACCTGTACGCACAGGAATATACCGATCGCATGATCGGCAGCTTCGAAGTGCCGACCGCCTGGTTCCAGTCCCTGAACCCCTTCTTCATCATCACGCTCGCCCCTATAGTCGCGGCCATCTGGATCAAGCTCGGCAGCAAAGAGCCGAACTCCCCTGTGAAGTTCGCCATGGGTCTGCTGTTCCTGGCCGTGGGCTTCCTGTTCATGATCGGTGCAGTGCTGGAGCAGGGTGGCGATCAGGCCGTCAAGACCTCCATGTTCTGGCTGGTCGGTGCCTATCTGTTCCACACCCTGGGTGAGCTCTGCCTCTCTCCGATCGGTCTCTCCATGGTGACCAAGCTGGCTCCGCTGCGTCTGGCCTCCCTGATGATGGGTGCCTGGTTCGGCTTCGTTGCCTTGGCCAACTACATCGCCGGCTTCGTCGGCTCCTTCGTCGGCGAGTCCGGTGCCATTGCCATCTTCGGCGGCATCGCCATCGCCGCCGTGATCAGTGCCCTGATCCTGCTGACCATGGCCAACCGCCTGGTCTACTGGATGCACGGTGCCGAAGGTCCGGCCAAAGAGCCAGAAGAGCACGACAAGAAACTGCAGTCTGCCACCGTCTAACCGGTTCGGATTGTGATGAACAAACAGGGCGCCCGATGGGCGCCCTGTTTGTTCCTGTCCGCGACAGATCTGCCTCAGTGGTGACGTACCTGCACATGGAGGGCGCTGCCGCTGTCACTGCGAAACTGCAGGTCAAACGGCTCGTGCCAGCTGCGCTTGTGCAGCGCGTAGTGGCTGCTGCGCAGCAAACCGAGTGGCAGGCCGCCAGAGCGCATCAACCAGTGCGGTGAGGTGAGCCCGGCATTGGCAAACACCAGACCATCTTCCTGATCGAACAGCAGGGCGGCCATGGCGAAGGAGTGGCGCAGGCCGGATTCGACGAGCTGCAGGTTGAGGTAGTCGAGCAGCCGGTGCGGCTGGGTCAGCAGCAGGCTCTCCTTGTGCTGAAACTGGCGATAGGGAGCATTCATCAGGGAACGCACCAGGGCGCCGCAGAAGGCGGCATCCACACCGAGGACCGGCAGCTCCATCACCAGCACCAGCAGCTTGTCGTCCAGCTTGAAGGTGTCCGGAATGAACAGGTTGCCCATCCCCTCGAACGTCACCTGCCAGGGGCCCCACTCCTGCAAGCCGGGTGGCCTCAACCAGGCCAGCAGACGGGTGGCCGCCTTGTCGTGATCGCGAAAGAAGTCGATGTGATCCATCAACTCCAGTTGCTGCCCGTGACCATAGTTGGCCGCCAGACACTGATCTATGCTGCGGCGCACCTGACCGAAGTCCGAGACCGGCTTGATCAGAAAATCGCGGGCACCGGCGCGCAACGCACGCTCGACCGCCTCCATCTTGCTCTGCCCGGAGATGACGATGACGGGGATATGGGGATAGCGGGCAGACAGGCAGGCGATGACCTCATGCCCATCCATGTTGGGCATGTTCAGGTCGCACAGCACTATATCGGGGTGGTAGAGCGCGGCGGCAGAGAGGCCTTCAATCCCGTCCTCGGCCTGGAACACGCACGCCCCGTCATGCTCGAGATAAGTTACCAGCGAGTGGCGAAAAACTGCTTCATCTTCCACCACCAGGATCCGTAGTCCGGCTTTTGACATCTTGATAAAGCTCTTATTAGTCAATTAGTTATTTAAGCATTAAGCCTAGACCATAAGGGACGGGCTTGACCAATCAGATGATTGCATAATCGCAATTGCGGGTATGCAATATGGCTATCCTGGCAGCCAACTGTTTGAAAAAGAGCAGGTAATGACGCCAGCGCGGTGCAATGAGTCCGGTGAGAATGCTGGCCTTTCGGCCAGCCAGCCACCCGCAAAAAGCGCCATACAAGTACGCATGCCGAGCTCATTTCACGCCCGCTATTGCCACCAGGGTGGAACCCAACTTCATTCCCGGGCCACAAACTGGCCTGCCGGCCCCCTGCCCGAGCGGCACGAATTGTATGAGACCCCGCCATGGGGGATAATGCCCTCCACTCCAGATCGTGAAGAGCACCATGACACCAGCCGAATACAGCGCCCTCGCCCATCCCAGATTGTCCCATCCGGCTCGCAGCCTCTATACCCTGCAGCTGCGCAGACTGGTACAGGAAAATCAGCTGGCCCGGCTCAACTATCCCGAACTTGGGCGAGCCTTGGCGGTGGTCGATCCCGGCGATCCCAGCGGCTTTTGTTTTCAGGTCAATGCCCGCCAGCTGACCGAGCTGTTCGACGAGCTGATGGAGGCCGGGTTGTTGCAGGTCGAGGCGCAGGCCGACAGTGAGCACTACCATCAGTGTCCGTTCCTGCTGCCGCTGCTGACCCAGAAGGTGCGCAGCCCGCTGCCGGAGCGCCCCTTCCAGATGCACCTGCAGTGGCGCCCGGATGAGGAGCTGCCCGCCCTCGCCCGCCTGTGCGGGGTGATAGATGCCAGCTACAACGAAGAGGATCTGGGGGAGTTCATCGCCTACTGGCTGGGCCGCCCCGAGGTGTTCGACTCCCAGCATCAATGGATGCTCAAGTTCATTCGTGCGCTCAAGACCCGCCGCTACGTCCGTCGCCAGCCGATGGAGGCGAAAGGTTACCAGCAGGTCACGTCAGCCCCAGCAGATTCAGGCCCGAGCAAGCGGGCGCAGCAGATGATAGAAGAGGCCAAACGGCTGGCCCAAGTGCAGCCCCAGGAACAGGCGCCGCAGCAGGAACCGGATAATGATTGATAGCGGCCCCCGCCTGCAGGCAAAATCAGTGCCTTGTCCCCCCATCCCTGACACAGCAGAAGGAGCATTCCATGACTGACCCGCAAGATCCCCTGCGCCAGGAGCTGGAAGAGATCGAAGCCAAGCGCAAAAGAATCGCCAAGGCCAAACAGGACCACAGGGTGCACGATACCGAGCTGAGCCAGCACGTGGGCGGCCTGCTTGAACGCATTCGTCGTCTGCAGGCCCAGACTGGTGGCAGCCAGTATGACTACGAGACCCTGCGCAAGGAGTACGACGCCAAGGCCAACGCCGAGGTGCGCGAGCTGCAGAAGGCGGCTCGCCAGGAGCGGATCCAGAAGCTGATCGCCCAGGCCGACCTCAACCCGGACTGGGTATTCGAGAAGATGGATGCCACCGATCCGGCGCTGCAATACCCCATGGAGACGGCTCGCTACTTCATCAGCGGCTTCGAGCACTGGGAGAAGAGCGGCGGCGGCTGCATGCTGATCTATGGCGACTACGGCACCGGCAAGTCGACCCTGGCGGGCGCCGTGGCCCATGAGCTTATCGAGCGCCATCAAAAATCGGTGATCTTCCAGCAGTGGGCGTCCATTGTGGACCGCCTCTTCTTCAACGTGATCCAGGATCAGGAGGAACGCAACCAGTACCGCCGTGCACTGGAAGAGGTCGACCTGCTGATCATCGACGAGGTGTCGGCCAACCGCGCCAAGATGGCGGAGAGCCAGTCCAGCTTCCTCGGCCACCTGCTGCGCCGCCGACGCAACCTGTCAAAAAGCGTCATCATCATCACCAACCACAGCCCCCAGAGCCTGCATCAGGCCATCGGCGACTTCAGCTTCGAGGCGATCAAGGCATTCAATCCGGTGGATATCCACCTGAGCGGTCCCAGCCGGCGCCCCAACATAGGCCACTACAACGGCTGATCCTGTGCGAGCCCGGGCCACCTGCCCGCGGCTCGCCGCATTTCCCCTGCTCATCCCCTCAAATAAAAACAACTCTCATTTACAGCGCTGCGCCAACCCTCTAGGCTAATCCTTTCACCACAGGGAGCAGCACAATGCCAACCACACTCATCTTCGGAGCCAGCCGCGGGCTGGGCCGCGCCTTCACCGAGCACGCCCTGCGCCAGGGCCACAGGGTCGTGGCCCTGGTCCGTAACCCGGAGATGGCCGCCGAGCTGCGCGCATTGGGAGTCGAGGTGGCTGAGGGAGATGCCCTCGCCCCTCAGGCCGTCGCGCAGGCTTGCTCACTCGCAGGTGACGAGGCCGGGGTGATCTCGACCCTCGGCAGCTTCCGCCAGCCGGCCCCCGTCGATTATCAAGGCAACCGCCTGGTGATCGATCAGATGGAGCTGGCCGGGCTCAAACGCCTGCTGCTGGTCACCTCGCTGGGTTGCGGCAACAGCTGGCAATACCTGCCCGAGCGGGCACGGGCCGCCTTCGGTCATGAGGTGCGCTTGAAAAGCCTGGCGGAGAGCTGGCTGCAGACCAGCGCACTGAGCTGGACCATAGTTCGCCCGGCCGGCTTGCAGGATGGCGAGGCCACCGGGCAGGCCGTGTTGAGCCAGGGGAGCGAGGTGCACGGTCTGGTGCGCCGCGCCGATGTGGCGGACCATGGGTTGCAGCTGCTGAGCGATGAGCAGGCAGTGGGACAGATCTACGCCATCGGCGATCCCACCCTCAGCCGGGGGTGAGCAATCCGGATAACAAAACGGTCAGCCCCAAGGCTGACCGTTTTACTGTCTGATGTCGTCTAGCTGGCAGAGGGGCCAGGCTCAGTTGCCGTCTCCGCAGCCACCTCGCCCACAAGCGACCGCTGGCGCCAGCGCAGCAGCAGACAAGCCAGACCACCGTAAAGCAGTGCCAGCCCCCACAACTGCCACCAGTAGCGGGAAACCTGGGCGAACTCGGCCCCCATCTGGTTGAGGCGCAAGAAGCCCTCGATGGCCGGAGTGCTCGGCACCCACTGGGCCAGCCAGTTGAGGGGGGGCGGGATCAGCTCCAGCGGCCAGATGAAGCCCGCCAGGAAGACCAGCGGCATGGAGGAGAGCAATACCACCTGGGTCGGCAGATCCCGCCGGGTAAACAGGGCCCCCAGCACTATGCCAAGCCAGGTGGTCGCCAGCAGGAACGGCAGGGTGAACAGCCACAACTCTGCCGGCTCGGCGGTGCGCACTATGTTGTAGTGATCGAAGCAGAAGCCGAAGAAGTAGGTCACCGGCAGCACGAACAGCCCGCCCACCACCAGGGTTCTGGCCAGCAGCAGGGCAAGCACGGGGGCGCTTTGCCAATAGCCATGCTCTCCGCGAGCACTGCGCTGATTCTGGGTCGCTCCCAGGATCCCGGTGCCCATCAGCAGCACCTGATGCAGGATCAGCACGAACACGGCTGGCACCACGTAGTTCACATAACCCATGGTGGGGTTGAACACCGGCAGCACATTGAGCCCGACCGCATTCCAGCCCATGGCCGCCTGCGGCAGCGCCTCGCCCTGACTGAGCAAACGCGTGACCTTGATCTGGGCCGCCAGGCTGCCACCCGCCAGCGCCAGCCCCTCGGCTATGGTGCCGTAGACCAGGAAGTAGGAGGCATCACCGGCATAGCTCAGGGTGACGCTCCTGCCCTGCATCAGATCCCGGTAGAAGTGACGGGGAATGTGCAGTATGCCGCTCCCCTTCCCCGCCATCAGCAGCTGGCGCGCCTCTTCCAGGCTGTTGGCCCGTGCCACCAGTTTCACCTGCGGGGTGGCATCGGCCATGAACTCCAGCTGACGGGAGAGCTGACTGCCATCCTCATTGACCACCACCACAGGCTCTTCCCTTGGCAGTTGCTGCAGGTAGGGCTGCGGGTAGAGGAAGGAGTAGAAGAAGACACCACCAAACAGGGTCAGCATGATGGCCCGATCGGCCAGCAGGGTGCGCAGCTCCAGCCGCAGCAGATCCCAAAAACCTAGCATGACATCCACTCCTTCCACTGCCCGGCAGCAGAGCACGGTTCGAGCCGTATCAAACCCCAAAAATCTAGCATGAGGCAGGCTCCTTATCGGCAGCTTGGCGCGCCAGCTCGGCCTGCTGCTGGTAACGACGAACAACCAGCAACAGGGGCAGCAGGAACAGCAGCAAGGCGCCGAACTGGGGCAAGGCCGCAGCGAACGGCTGGCCGTAGTTGGTCTGCCCTATCTGCAGCTCCACATAATGGGAGATGGGCAGCAGGCTGCGCCAGAACTGGGCGAAGTCCCCCATGGCACTGACCGGAAAGGTCACGCCCATGAAGGCAAAGCCCGGTGCCGTATAGGCGCCCGCCAGCGACAGGGCGCGGGCCGGATCCCGGATGACGCCGTAGAAGAAGGCCCCCATGCTGACGCAGGCGGCCGAAGCCAGCCCCAGTCCCAGTGTCAGCACCAGCCAGCTACCTTGCATCGGATAGCCAAACGCCTTGAACAGCATCAGGCTCCACGCCAGACCCCAGGCCCACCCAATCAGCACATGGGGCAGCAAAGTGCGCCAGAGGCCGAACCAGACCCCTTGGCTGGTCCAGTCCAGCCCCAGCCGATCGGTACGGGCCAGGGCGTTGATCCCATAGAGCACCACCAGGATCTGCCACACCGCCGGCAACAGGGCACTCAGCAGGAACTGGGCATAGCTGGAGTTGATGTTGTAGAGCGCAGTCACCTGATTGCTGATGGGCACGGATTGCCCCAGGGCGCCGGACATGACCTTGCCATCGGCCATGGCGGCCAGTACGCCCACCTGGCCGTTGAGGGTCCCCACCACCTGGGACAAGGCCGAGTTGACCAGCTTGGCGATCAGGATGAACTGGCTGTTGTTGAACACTGTCACCTTGGGCTGGGTACCCTGACGGGCATCCCGCTCCAGATGGTGAGGGATCACCACCAGGGCATAGATGTCTCCCCCGCGCAGGGCGCGTGCCCCCTCGTCGATGGAGTCGAACTGGCCGGCAAGGCGCAGGCCGGCGGAACCGTCCAGCGAGAACGCCAGCTGACGGGAGAGGACGCTCTGATCCAGATCCACCAGACCGACGTTGAGATCCCGGGCCAGCCCGGCCGAGAAGATCCAGCAGAGGGTTCCCATCAACAGCAAGGGAACCCAGCTCATCAGGGCACGACCGAACGGATCCTGCCACAACAGCCGCCATTCACGTCTCATCAGAGTTCGACCAGCACACTCATGCCGACTCGCAGACCGTCAACCGGTTGCAAGGGGCGCGCCTCCACCTGGAAGCTCTTCATGTCGAAGCCCTGACGGGTATCCGTGGCACGCCAGGTGGCAAAATCCCCCATCACGGCCACGTGGGTCACCTTGAAGCGCACCGTCTGCTCACCCAGGCCCGGAATGGTGGCATCGAACTCAGTGCCCAGCGAGAAGCGGGGCAGCAGATCTTCACGCACATGGAACTGGGCCCAGGCATCGCTCATGTCGAGCAGAGTCACCACCGGGAAGCCCTGCGGCGCCAGTTCGCCGCTGCGCAGCAGCACCTGGGACACCTCCCCCGCGTGCGGGCTGGCGATGCGGGTATCGGCCAGATAGGCCTCCACTTCCGCCACCGAGCCCGCCGCCATGTTGGCCTGCTCGCGCGCCGCCACCTTGGTCTCTTCCCGTGCCCCTTCCAGGGTCATCTGGTATTGCTGCCAGGCCATGCCTTCACTGTACTTGGCTGCCTGCCAGGCGGTCCAGGCTTCATCCCGTTTCTGCAACGGCATCACGCCATCCCGGTGCAGGCTGGCAATGCGCTCATAGGTCTTGGCCCGCAGCAGGGCTGCCGCCTTGGCCTTTTGCCACTGATCCTTGGCGCCTGCGATCTGCTGGGCACGCGCGCCCTTCTCCGCTTCCTCGGCCATGGCCCCGGCTGCGGCCTGACCCGCCTTGGCCTGGCTCAGCTTGGCCTCGATCTCGGGGCTGGCTAGAGTAAACACCAGCTGATCCCGGGCCAGCTGGTCACCCTTCTTCACCAGCACCTCGTCGATGCGGCCCGCCACCTTGGAGGAGACCGAATACTGCTGCGCCTCAACCTGGCCCTGCAGGCGCACCGGCTCGGGCTGATAGGCGAGCCAGAAACGCCAGCCCAGCCAGATCACCAGCAGGACCAGCGCCAGTGGCAGCAGCAGCGGCTTGGCCTGGCTCATCTTCTTCTTGATGGGGGGATGACTCATGCATTCACCTCGACAAACGGGCGACCCTTGGCGGTCGAAACAGACATGGAAAACGGGACAGACAGGGCCTCGATCATGAATTCACCTCGATCGCCTGACCATGCTGATATTGATTGAAACTGTTCATCTGACCGGAGAGCGCCAACAGGCGTGCCAGCGAGATCACATATTGATAGGCCGCAGCGGCACGCTGGGTCTTGACCCCGGCCAGCTGGTTCTGGGCATCCACCACATCCAGCGAGGTGGAGAGCCCCTGCCCGAATGCCTTGTCCCGCAGCAGCACGTTCTCCTCGGCCAGCGCCTGAGTGGAGGAGAGAGACTGGTACTCTTCCAGCCCCTGCGCCGCCTCGCGCCAGGTCTTCTCGACCAGCAGCTCCAGATCCTGGCGGGTTTTGGCTTGCAGCAGATTGACTTGCAGCTCCGCGCTCTTGGCCGCTTGTACCGTCTCGGAGCGACCGTCGCGGCTCACCAGCGGCATGCTGACGCCGACCCCGACCAACCAGTCCGGCGTGGTCTTGGAGGCCAGCGAATCATCCTCATAGAGGTTGTAGTTACCAAACAGGAACAGCTCGGGGGCATATTTGCCTTTCTCCAGCTTGATCATGCCCTGAGCCTGCTCCTTCTTGGCAGCCAGCAGCTTGAGGCCGGGATGCACCGCCAGGGTTTCCTGCACGAAGGCATCGAGTTGCGGCATGCTGTCGTTGATGAAGAGCTGGGTATTGGGTTCAGCCTGCTTGAGCTTGAGCATGTGGCCGAGTGCCAACTGGGCAATCTCCAGGCTTCGGCGGGACTTCTGGGTATCGATGCGCGCCCTGTCATAGGCCGACTGGGCCGACAGCCGCTCAACCTTGGCGATCTGCCCCTGGGCCTCCAGCTTCCTGGCATGATCCAGATGATGAGCCAGCCCCTGCTCTATCTCCTGCTTGGTCTGCACCACCTGTGCCGCCAGCACCACCCCGAAATAGGTCTGGGAGAGGCTCTCGAAGGTGGATTGCTGTTTGAGCACCAGCAGCTGCTGCGCCTCGCTCACCTGCGCCTGGCGAATGTCCTGCGCGGCATCGATGCGACCACCGGTAAACAGCGGCCACAGCATCTTGACCGAGCTGGTTACCACGTTCTGCTTGGTCAGGGGAGTCACGAAATCACTGGCGGAGAGATTGAGCGCCTGCATGACGGGCGCAAGCACCTTGCCAAATTCCGGATGGTTGGCGATGGGGTTGAGATCCATCATGTCCAGTTCCATCGGCTGATCGAGATGGGTATAGCTGGCCCCCACGTCCACCTTGGGCAGATACATGGCCTTGGCCGCCTCGCGCAGTTGCTTGGCTCTATCCACACCGGCCTGTTCCGCCGCCAGCCCGTCATCCTGCTGGATGACCCGGCTCCAGGCTTCGCCGAAACTGACCGTCTGCGCCTGGGCAGAACCCAGCACGGCCCCCAGCAGACACGGGCAGAGAGATTTGATGAACCTTGACGTCATACATCCCCAATCTGTTTGTAATGAAATTGTTTGGAGCCTTTGCTCGATTCAAGCCCGCTATCATAGCGCAAACCCCAACCGGATGGGGACAGGCAAATAGTCGAGTCCCTCGCTCATTTGACCCCGTAAACTCACCCCGACAATATGCCTGATTTTCAAGCACTCCTGAATTTGCAAGCCTTGGCGCGACGTTTTTTTCAGAAAAAAATGGCTGACGCTCAAATACTAACCTTTTCTCCTGACTAAAAAATGCGTAATATACGCCGCCCTAAGCCGATGGTAACCGTGGAATGCAGATAGGTCCCCACACGCTTGAAACTCCCTTGATTGTGGCTCCCATGGCCGGTGTAACAGACCGACCATTTCGTGAACTTTGTTTGCGATTGGGCGCTGGCATGGCCGTTTCCGAGATGCTGCTGGCCAACCCGGATGTCTGGGATACCCAGAAAACCAGGATGAGAATGGATCACTCTGCAGAAGGTGGCTTGCGATCGGTCCAGATTGCCGGAGCCGACCCCGAGATGATGGCGTTTGCCGCCCGCTACAACGTGGAGCAGGGCGCTCAGATCGTCGACATCAACATGGGTTGTCCAGCAAAAAAAGTGAACAAGAAGTTGGCAGGTTCCGCCCTGCTGCGCCATCCCGATCTGGTCAGAACCATCTGCCGGGCCGTAGTGGATGCAGTGGATGTGCCTGTTACCTTGAAGATCCGCACAGGATGGGATCCGGATAACCGCAATGGCGAGGAGATCGCCCGAATCGCCGAAGATTGCGGTATCGCGGCCCTCGCCGTGCATGGTCGTACCCGTGCCTGCCTCTACCGGGGTCACGCTGAGTACGACACGATTAAGGCGATTAAGCAGGCCGTATCGATTCCTGTTGTCGCCAATGGCGACATAGACAGCCCGGAGAAGGCCCGGTATGTCCTCGACTATACCGGCGTTGATGCCGTGATGATCGGCCGTGCAGCGCAAGGACGACCCTGGATTTTCCGGGAAATCCGTCATTTTCTTGAGACGGGCACCAAGCTGCCGCCTCCCGAAAGGGAAGAGGTTCGCACCCTGATGAACGAGCATGTAACCAACCTGCACCAGTTTTATGGTGCATATCTGGGAGCGCGCATTGCTCGTAAACACGTGGGCTGGTATCTGGATGAAGAAGAGACGGGCCGAGAATTCCGTAAGCACTTCAATGCCCTGGATTGTGCAGACGCACAACTAGAGGCACTCGAAGCGTATTTCGATGGATTAGGTTAACGCATAACTAAAGAGCCGACCGAATATGTTCGAACAAACCCTGACTTCTGATGCATTGGTAACAACTACTCACAATCACGCTGCCGAGCCGACCCAGCGCCCCCTGCGTGACTCTGTGCAACAGGCCCTGCGTAACTACCTGGCCCAGTTGAACGGTCAGGAAGTGATTGATCTGTACGATATGGTCCTCTCCGAAGTCGAAGCTCCCATGCTGGACGTGATCATGCAATACACCCGCGGTAACCAAACCCGCGCCGCTGTGATGATGGGCATCAACCGTGGCACCCTGCGCAAGAAACTCAAGCGCTACGGCATGAACTAAGCCTCAACGACTAAGCTATTGAAAATAAAAGCACTTTCATCTTTATGAAAGTGCTTTTTTAGTTTTGAACCCACATTTGAACCCACAGTTACAGGGACAGATACCTTTGTTGATGATCACAAAACAGCTAACTTGACTCACCTATTTCACCTCGCAACCCTCCCCTATTCATCTATAGCCCTGTCCGTCTAAACATGTTCATCTGCGATTCAAGCAGTGACTCTAGTTGACAAGTAATTGACTACGTTACAAACGACAGTAGATGCGAGCTCAAGATAGCCAATACTTTCATACAACATGATTTATCCAGAAGCCATGAACTCGCATTTTTAATATTGCTGCTATACATCACCTTTACATCAAATGAAACAAACGTTTCCACACAATGTGGCGCATATGTCAGCGACAAAGCATATCTTGGATTTCTTTTACCGAAAAAGGTGGTTCCCGGCTGTGGGCTACTGCATGGCAGTTCGGACACAATGGGATCAGGTCAGCTCTCGGGTCTATGAGATAGCTAGGGCCCAACAATGAGATAGGAGTCGTATGATGAACCTCTATTATCTCAGTTGCGTTCGGGCCGTATTTATCTGCCATTTTTAAACCACATGCAGCACAAGAGTACCCGTGAATGACCAGTGCAGCAGCGCGATTTCGTCTATCCCGCTCATAACGGTTTACCTCCACGCGTAGTAATGCACCTTCTGGTAAACCTAGCACATCACTGTGACTCTCATTATCTTCAACTGGGAGTAGAACAAGAGTAGCTGCAACAGTTCTAGTAGCCCATTCTTCAATTAGCTGAGCATCGGTTAAAATATTTCCATCATTAATGGCAAGCATACCTTTACTGATAGTGAATTCGAAATGTCTCCAAGACTCATCCCAAATACATTTCTCCGAAAACCTAATGGAAACACCATTCACTTTCACATCAACTTCAGCACCAAGCTGCACACACTCATCCAGAATAGTTAGAAATGTATTGCGCCCCACAGGTTCAGCCGCATGCATCAGGGAAATCAGTTCAGCGCCAAATGCACCTGGACGAAATCGGGAGGTTAGTCTACGCCAGCCGACCTCTAAGCGAACGGTAAAAGTTTGACTTGGCACATGACCTGCTGGTGATAATTCATACCAACTGATGCCATCACCTGTCTGACCGGCCTTGCAAACGAACTCAAGACCTGACTTGTGTGACAGGATTTGGGCCAAAACTTGATGATCAAGCACGTTCATTCGCCCTCGCTATCGAGCGTGTCCGGCAACGTTTCAACCAATTTTTCCAGAATGCGAGAAATCTCGAAGCGCATATCTTGGAACAGGGATGCAGTGTCATCCTGTACAGTAGACAACTCAGCTACTGCCAGCGCCCACATCAGGGAATCCAAGCCTTGCATAGTTACACTACGATTCAAGTTGGGTACGTAAACTTTATGATAATACGGATGGCTAGTATTGATCTGGACTGCTCGGTGCTGTTCTATAATGGCTGGTTGAAAAAGTAAACCATTATTGATCCCATCAACAGGTTGAATGAAGACCTCTCCCGGCCGCTTGGCCGATGCAATCGTCAACTTTAGCAGTGTCCTTCCGTGCTTGTTATTAACCTCGGTAAAACCAGTTTCCCGATTGATTGATCCAATCTTCGGCCCTCCAGCGATAGCCTCACGATTGCGAATATTGTTGTTCGATATATCGTGTGCTCCCCCTCCCTTTTGGGAGATCAACTTTTGTTGCCCCTCACGGGAACGACGATTTGCCTCACGCCTTGGCGATGGTAAAAAAGATTTTTCTAGCCAATCAGCCAAGCTTTCATTCAGAATTATTTGGGATTTTTTGATATCCAAATGGAAAGCGTCATCTAACTGATGATCAAATGAAAATTCAACCCGAAGCAAGGTAAGATGGGGTTCTTTCTGGTAGATGCCTAACCAGTCTGCGTCATGGATCAGCCGGTTTTCCCGGTAGATGTACATTCCTTGCCGCGAGTTAGCAAGCATCGCATTTTTTGCTGCGTCCTCATTAGGAAACTCTTCCTTTCGCGGCAAGACGTAGGCTTTAATCGTAAATGAGGCTTTTCGATCCTCTCCCATCTCCACTTCAATGGTCTCATTCGCCAGTAGCTCCGAATAGGTTGTCTGGAAAGGATCCCATGCTTTAACAGGATGGCCATTCAAGGTAATAGAAACATTGGATGCTCTATTGTCTTCCGGATCAAGGAAGCGTTGATAAATCATCGCAAGGTGCTGCCTAAGCTCAGCCTCTTTCGTATCCAGTGCTTTATTTGCATATTTTCCTGTTGGGCTAGCATAATCCTTGATTAAGCGATCTACTTTTTCCCACAAAACAACAGTACCAGAATTTTTTGATGCAACACGTTCTAACACATCAATTGCATCGTCATCGCATTCTCGCGTCATCAGTAGTGCCCACTTTTTAACGTCAGCAACGTGGTCAAGATCCCACGTTGCCATACACGGTGGTGTGTTTCCATCAGGGCGGGAAATAACGGAGAGTCTTTTACAAAATGCGGTAGAGGCAGTTTTTAGGCCAAGACCATATTTTCCTAGACTAGCCGGGTTAGGGCGAGAAGGAGAACCATATTGCATTGCTTTTTTCAAACCCTCAACATCCATGCCATCTCCGTCATCTGCGATTATCAGACGGATATTACCGCGGAAGTCAGCAGCTAGATCGAGCACAATATTTCTAGCATTAGCTGCAATAGAGTTATCAACAATATCAGCAACCGCAGTATTAAATTCATACCCAGTGTCCCGTAAACCAACGATTACGCGCTCAGGGTCAGGGTTTAATTCTATTTCTTCAAAATTTTCATAAGCAGCCATTCTTTAGCCCTCTTTTTTAGATGGATACTGTACGCCATGCAGTGCTCAATTTAATTACGTTCCCCTTGAATTCAGGTACTTGAGATTTAATATGTGAGATATGAAAGCGATCTCCTTCTCTAGAAAGGCGAATCTCGTCACCTGTGATAAGATTTGCTTGACGGATATACTTTGTCATACGCGTCAATCTGTATTCATTTCGAGTTCCGCCAAAAAACTTGTTATTGTAATAAATAAATGCAAACTCCCAAAATTTCCCAGATGAATCGATAAATTTAAGATGAACACGCGGATTCAACTGTTTAATATCTAGTTCAGGAAAAAAAACAAGGATTGACGGTTCTCGTGGAACAAGAATGCCAGCTTGGTGCCCACCGGTTTCTCCAGTATCATTTGCGCTCAATACTTTTGCTATTTGTTGTGTCATGAATAATCCCAAATTATCGAGTAGGTGAACGAGTCAGAGCAGCCACAATGTCGTTGTAGTCTTCATCCTTTCCCTCAATGCCGATGATTGCAGCATCAGACAAATCCCTTTTGCGAGAAAGCCTATCGTTGACCACATCTTCTACCGTGCCCGCAATAAGCAGGCGATGAACTGTGACCGGTAATTGCTGTCCGCGGCGATGAGCTCGAGCAGATGCTTGATCTTCAAGCGCTGGGTTCCATTCTGGGTTGTAGTGGATTACATGGTTGGCAGCAACGATATTCAAGCCGGCCCCACCGGCTCGGGGATTAAGGATCAAAGCTGCACCACCTTGGATACCACTAAACCGATCAATCAATGGCTGACGTTCATCAATAGGCAAGCGGCCATCAATGACTCCAGCAAAGCTACCAAATCGCTTTTCGATATGGCAGGCAATCATATCCGCCATGGAGGTGAAGGAAGTAAATATAAGCACTTTTTCTTGTCGGGAAAAAATCTCTTCCACAATTTCATCAAGCCGGCGCATTTTGGTAAAGGACAATGGATCTGATACGCCATGTGTTCCGCTCATTAGTGAGGGATGAGCACAAAACCGCCTCAAGGAAGTCAATGCGACCAGCGTTGCAGCAGCCCCATACTCAGCATAAATGCGCTCGCGCTCTGCGTCATATGCAGCAGCTTCTGTATCTTCCAGTACAAGCATTTGTGGGATATAAATGCGCGGTGGTAGGTCAGTCGCCACGTCCACCACACGTCTTCGTAACATAAGTGGAGATATTAGTGGTTCCAGCTTCTGCGCCCCCTCAGGATCATTTTGGAACTGGCTAGCAAAGGCTTGCTGATCACCAAGATAGTTAGGATTTACAAAATCAATAATTGACCATACATCTTGCAACCTGTTTTCAATAGGAGTACCAGTCACAGCCAAACCTGCATCACGATTAAGCCGTTTTACAGCCTTTGTTCGTTTTGCATCAGGATTGCGAATAAATTGAGCTTCGTCTAGAACGACAACTTTCCACCTGACCATGTTCAATAGGCTGTTATCACCGATAACCATGTCGTAAGACGTCACAACAACATCATGGTTAGCCAAAACTGTGGGACGGCCAGTCCTCAGTGGACCATGATGTTTGAGTACAGAAAGACTTGGTGCAAACTTGGTAATTTCACGGCTCCAGTTCTCCAACAAAGAGCCAGGAGCAACAATTAATGCAGGACTAAGGGGGCCACGACCAGAATCAGTAAGAGCAGCAATGATTTGCAGAGTCTTGCCTAGCCCCATCTCATCAGCTAATAGCCCCCCACATCCTTCTGCAATCAGAAATTTAAGCCAACGCCACCCAGAAAGCTGGTATGGATATAAGGTCCCATTGACCCCATGAGGCACCTCAGAGCCATCAGGAGTAAAGGCATTTGGAAGAAACCGGCCTCCAGCTGTTAAATCTGTGACTGGTCCATCACTTAAATCAGCCTTGCAGACTGCCAAGAATGTTTTCAAAGAAGATGCGGGGCCGGGAGTGATTCCATTTTCATTCAGAAGCTCTAGTAAGTCAGAGGTGACTTTTGGTTCTAGGGGATACCAGATTGAATCAACTACAATATGCCCGCGTTCTAGGTCAATCTGATCCAGTAGTACTTGGATATCACGGAAACCAGCTTTAATTGAGTAATGCGGCAAGCCAGCACAATCTGGCTTCACAACGAGAGTGGGGATAAGGGGATATTTTGTCACTTTAACCCCGTCAAAGCATGACGGCATACCGTTAAATAAGGGGTTGTGTTCCACAAGAGCAGAGAAGATTTCACTTGTTGATGGTATATAAACAACACCAAGGTCATCAATATAAACTAACGACCGCCCCTGAACTTCCCATCGTGCTTCCACTACCTGCTCCCGTTATTAAATACGTTGTATCATGATATATGAGACACTGTATGTATTTACATAGGCATCACACAATTCGCACCTAATGCCATCATACACAATTGTATATTTAAAAAAGTAACACCCATCACAAACAATGCTTTTCATAGATTTCTATATCTAGGCTTAGACTATATATGCAAGGAATAATCTCTTTATTTAGCATCCACTACCCTATATATTACCAAGATCAAACACTTGGACATCATCATACAGAGAATAAACAGCCTTGCTGATGTCATTAACCCGCCACTGCGAACGCCTTTTGTTTTTTGACACATCATCAGGTACATATTTGGGTGCAGGATCTAGGAAGATAACACCATCATTGATAGCTTTCAGAAGATGCTCTGCCGATGTCTGCTGACACAAGATTACCTTGGGCTCAAAGCTAACCTTGAATGCATATCCCTGTTCTCGCTCAGCTTGATCTTCATTCACCATCTTGCTTGCCGAGAGATACACCACATCATTGTGTTTTACCCCCCAAGTATTCATCAGACGAGTCAGACTCCAGCCTGCTGCAACCTTTCCGGCATCATCTTCAAGAACTACTTCAACGGCGTTCAGTTTGGATGTCAATGAAGTAGAGCTGTCATATGGAAATGCTACTTTATCTCCATTGGCATCACGCACCCAGTCAGACTTTTTATCGTCTGGGTTGGCTGGGCGATATTCACGAATTTTTAGTGTCAGACCGGTCTTTTTATTGCGCTCATTTGCACGATGAACACCTGTCAGACGGTATTCGTTCTTCCCCGCCGACTGATAGCCATACATCACCATGAACTTTGCAAAATCATCTGTGTACGGACCGAAATCCGGTTCTGGTGTGAAGAGCGTTACTTTTTCTTGAGTATGGGTTTTCAGTTCTATCCCGTTAATATCACCATCTTTGTCCGAGTTGGGGACGATGCCCAAGGCATGTTCCAGAGTATATCCACACACTTGGGTACCAGTGAACGGGAGAGTGTTCCCGTATGCATCTAGTCGACATCCCTTCCGTGGCGTTTTTACTACACCGGATAATTGCTTGAGTAGGTTACTTCTGTGGTCCTGCTCGATTGTTATCTGTTTGCATATACGTGACCCTTCCATCCCCGGCAGGGCTGCCACATCAGCAGCAAAACTATCAGTGTAGTTTATGATCACAAGTGCAATACATGCACCCCCTGGCAGGCTGCCAAGAACAAGAATGCGTTTACATTCCGGATTGCCCTTCATGAAACTAACTGACAGCGATTGGGGCATGTCGTTTTCTACACTGATGAACCCTGACAGGCGCGCCTCGGGATATTGCGTGTAGATAATAACCTTGACGTTCTTGGCCTTAACCAAAGTTCCATCACGCTTGCACCATGCGAAGTCGTTGAATACCCCTTCCGGGATCAGACTACCCGGAGTAGACGAATCCTTGGTGCTGCTGAAACTGGGTCCGCGTTCGGCCAGCGTAATGTCAAAAAGGTTGTACAGCACGCTGAAGTCACTAGCGAAATAAATCTGATTCTTGTCATTTGCGTTTTTCGGCAGTGGTTTAAGGATAGCTTTTTGGATGCCGAGGCTTTTCAACATAAGAGTCAAATCGTTCACTGATGTGAAGAAGTGTTCGAATGCTGATGGAAAGTGAGTTTTGGCAGACATGACCGAGCTCCTACGTTGGAAAAGTAGGAGTATCGTAGATCGAGAAATCGAAACACATCAACAAAAAGATTCACGCAAAAAATCAAATCATTGATTTTATTGATTTTGTTTTTTTTGGCTTGGTTTTGCCTAGGTTTAATCCTAGTTTTACTGACCCACCAAGGCCCCAAAAGGGTTCATCCAATCAATTTGGGTTTTTCGGGGGATGTGACCATACTGGTCAGCTTGCTGACTGTCATTTTCAGCATGCCAACCCATGGCAAGGCAGTGTGCATCCATATTGCCCATGGGAACGATTGCGTTGATGGCTTGACGCGACAGTATGTCGGAGAGCAAAGCTTAGTGCTGCTCAACGTCCTATTTGGCTTCGAACGGTAGTTAAGTTTCAGGCTACGCGTATGCTTGGGATTTCGGCAGCCCTATGTGGTATTTGATGAGCCACTCTAGGCTGCCTGATTTTTGAACGGCGTAGTATTTCAGAGTTGAGCTCGCCTATCATCTTGTTTCTTTTAAACAAGAAGAAAACTCTATAACGTCTCTTAGCGAGCCAGAGCATAAAACGCTCTCTACACGCTGTTCGTCTTCATAATAAAAATCAACAAGCTCGTATGTAGCATTATCTTCGTTTTCAAAAATAACAGTCCCTTTAGTTAGAGAACCTTTTATTAGCCACGCTTGATAAATCCAATCTGCTGACAATCCGATCATACGAAAACGAGCATTTAAAATATTGAGTGTTTTTGACTCTTCCATAATCCCCTCCATTACTATAGCTAATAGCAAACAAATACCAAACAGGTATCATCTCTAAACGTTTAATAAAAGTAAAGGAAATGCCCATCTTCACGTTGACGGGCACCTCGATAGTAAAATAACGACTTGCATTAGGCCTTGTCTTTAGACTTTAATAAAAGTGGTTTCATCATCTTGGCCACAGCAGCAAACACAGGGACAACTACCGAATTGCCGAATTGCCGATATGCTTGTGTATCGGAGACTGGTATCCTAAAGTTGTATTCTCCCGGCTGTTCAAATCCCATTAATCTGGCACATTCCCTAGGTGTCAGACGACGTGGACGATTTTTTTGGTTTTGCTCATTATTAAAGTCTACCTCTGCCAGCTGCATGTCCCAGCCACGATCAATCAGGATTTCTGAACCATCCTTGTGATAGCGGGCAGATAGAGTTCTAGCAACGGTGGCAGGATTCCATGGATTGACGAGTCCATAGCCAAAGCCATTACCTTTTGCTTGGTGCTTCTTAGCGTATTGATAAAGATACGACCACAGCTTAGGTGTCAGGATGTATTTAGGGTCAAGCCGCTCAACTGGTTCGAGCACGTCGGAAAAAGTAATTCTCTTTGCAGGAAATAGCTTGGATATCTCCTTCAGTGAGAAGCCTTCGTGCAGATTCAAATCCTTTCTGAACCCCACGAGAACAATTCGCTCTCGATGTTGTGGAATAAAATGTTTTCCATCGATGATCTTGGGATCATTTGGGCCATTTACATCAAGATCAGCAATCCAATAACCCAGTTCAGTCAGAGCCTCCTTGATTACTCTAAAAGTATTGCCCTTATCATGACTTTTAAGGTTCTTGACGTTTTCTAAGACGAACGCAGTTGGCCGCTTGGCATCGATGATCCGTGCGACATCAAAGAACAGGGTCCCTTGAGCCTCGCACTCGAAACCATGGGCACGGCCAAGCGAGTTCTTTTTGGATACACCGGCCAAGGAGAATGGCTGGCATGGAAAACCAGCCAGCAGCACATCATGATCCGGGATCTCCTTGTCAATATGAGCATAAACAAAGTCACGGTTTTCATTATCCGGCATAGTGATTTCACGTATATCGGAGTTGAACTTGTGATGATCTTTGTCACAATACCAGTTAGCCTTGTAGGTCCTGACTGCCTGCTCGTTCCACTCACTGGTAAATACACACTGGCCGCCAATATCCTCGAATCCTTTGCGGATACCACCAATGCCGGCAAATAGATCGATAAACTTGAAATCATAATTTCCATGATGCTTAGGTGGTGAAGGCAGTAGTCCTTTCAGCATCTCGGTTTCGTTATGCGTCAGTGGTTTTTGTTCAACTTTTCCGTTGAGCCAGCGATTGAGTGCCTCGCGGGTCCATTCGCTGTCGCCCATTTCACGCAGCTTCTCAGCGATTTGTTTCTGATCATAGATTTCAAGGACCATTTCCATGAGATGGCGGTCTTCTTTAAGGCTAGGATTTTGATAGTTCTGGATTTCATCCAGGGAGTTGGGCTGCAATGCAATGTTCATAGTCGAATCCAGTCTTCAGTAATTGTGGGGAGTCTATCACTCATTTGACCCAGAGGCATAGTTTCACTGTAAAGAAAAACAGTGTTTTTGTCGTGGTGTTAATCACTCCAGCAGATGCAGTTTGTTCAGCTCGGGGCATAGCGATGCACCTCGAGCGCGGTGATAAGACGGGTCATGTTCGGTGAGTCCAGTGATGCAAAGGGCCAGCCTGAGAGGGCTGGCCCTTTATGCTGTCGGTGGACGAGCGAGACGGTGGGGCGTCAACGAGCGCAGTCAGCAATCTCGTTGATAACCGGCTTGCAATTGAGTCGGTCCAGCAGGTGCTGCGAGCCGTATTGAGCCACCAGCCGGTCTATGGCCATCTGGGCGCAGGCCGTTCTACTGGGCTTATTCTCAGGTATGGCGTAACGAGCTGTGAGCCAGCCACCGAGCAGTGCTATCCGGTAGCCACTCGGGATGTGGGTGAGTGAGGTGCCGATGCCCCTCCCGTGAATAAGGAAAGGCACGGTCTGGCCGCCGATGTCGATATCCATGCGCTGACCCTTGAGCTCAAAGGTGGTGAGCTCGCCGGTTTGCGGATGTTTGCCAGGCACCTTGATGGTGATGTGTTTGGCCATTTCACACCTCCGGCTTGGCTTCAAAATGTCGGGTCACAACGCCTGCTTCTGGGTCGATGCTGATAAATGCCGGGGCTTGTGGGTGGTAGTGGTAGAGCCGCGCCAATTCAGCGCGAAACGCGTCGACGTTTGGCGCAATTACATGACTGGTATCCCCCTCGGCATAGGTAAAGGTCTCCAGCTTCTCTGTGTTAATCCAGATGCCGAAATACCACGCATCTTCCTCGGTATCGTATTGCTGCCAACCTTGAGCCAGCAGTGTCCGGTCGTAGTAGTAGCGGTCAGCCTGATGGCTGCCCCGGTCGATACGGCAGCCTGTCACCGTGAGCTCAAGCGGGATACGTCCCGCCGTGAGAGCTTGCTTTACCCGACGCAGCAGCTTGAGGACCTTGGCTCTGCTACGGCCATTACCGAGCGGATGGGGCTGCCTGGCCCGCAATGCCAGGTGGCTCATTATCTTCGGCGCGGTGTTGTGGTTCAGCTGACCGATGGCAGTGGTCATCTGCTTCGGTGTTAGGGTGTTGTAATCACGTAAGTCATGCATGGGTGGGTTCCTTCAAATGCAAACAGCCCCTCGGTGTGAGGGGCTGTTAGAGGTCTTGTTTGTGCTGGTGGCCGTGGCTCAGGTGTGACTACTCCAATCCGGCTTGTCATTACTACCGTGGTTGACGTAGGCCCCGACAATCACCCGTTGCCACTCACCAACCGGCTGACCCGCTGCATTACAGGCGCAGCGAAAGCGGGCGAAGTTAATCTCTCGCGGCAGGTGTTCACGCATATCCCGTGGACTGACAAAAAGTGCGGTCTTGTGTAGCACTGGGTTGGGGGCCACCAGTGGACCACCAATACGCCGCCCCTCCACATCGTGAGCATAGGCAAAGCTCGGCAGCATCAACTGCTGACTGATAAGCTTGGCGAGTGCTGGATGGGCGCACATGGCCTCTGCCACGGCGGCTTGGCTAAAGCTGTCATTGAACTCAATCATTGATGTTTCTCCATTTCTGCAGGTGCGCGGTAAGCCGCAGCCAGCAGCGCAAATTGCTCGACCAGGTAACTGATGCTGATGCCCAGTTCATCACTGACCCCATCACCCAGACGGTGATGCAGGTGTGCCATGTCATCGGCAATGCGTTGGGCTATCTGGGCGGTTGAGCTCGGTGGCGAGTTTGTCACTGTCAGAGTGATGGAGAGAGCCATCACATCTCTCCCCAAGGGGCTTGTTCCCACAGTGACAGCCGGGTTAGCACGTCTTGTGCGAGAGCCTGTTGCAACTGCTGTATCACCTTCACCAACCGGGGAGCTTGCTCAGGGCTCCCGGTCCATTCGCTCGATTGGTATAGGGCGCAGCAGGTGAATTTGTAGAGGGCTACCAGTTCGGCATCGGTGAGTGGTGCTTGATGGTAACGATGGACAGGTTTAAGCGGACTCCGCTTGGTAGATCGGTGCTGGCGTGGTTCCTTGTGGTCCTGCTGACGCCCCAGCTGATAGCGATGCCAGACTGCACGGCGGTTGGCGAGCATCATCAGTCGCACTAACCGGTCAACCCGCCACGTCCAGGTACTGGTCGTGTCTGCTGGCGGCAGCCACCAGAGGTTGCGCAGCAACTCAAGGGTGTAGTGCGGTGGCATCGGGGCATTGCAAAAGCGGTGTAACTGCACGGCAAAGACAAGGTAATCCTTGCGATCGATCATGAAGGCAGACATGGGAATAGCTCCTTGAAATGCAAAAGGCCACCTGTAGTGAGGTGGCCTTGCTGGGGGGATCGGAATATCCGGATCATGGTGTTGGCGCGGATGATCCGGGTGATCGGGTGGAAACGTGATCGGCATGAATGTTATTGGGCGATCGACGGTTCGTTATTGGTGATCCTGGAGTGTGTCGGGATGCGCAGCATCGAACAGGATGGCGTAGAGCGCACAATCAATGCCGTTAACGGCGTCGTGGTGCGGGTAATAGGGCGGTTTGTCTCGGGAGCGCTCGAAGTAGTCGCCAAAGCAACTGAGGCATTCACGGATCTTGATGGTGGATCCTTGCAGCAAGGTCTCTTCAAGCTGCTTGGCATAACCCTCGTCGTCACGAGCCTTGGTGACGGCTTGCTCCAACAACACCAAGGCCCCTTCGTTGCTGGCGGCTGCCAGGCTATGGCACAGCTTCTCGAGGGTTTCCTCAAGGGAATAGGGATTGGGTAATCGCATGGTGCTCACCCCTTCTTGGGTTGGCTAATGGCGTAGTTGATGGAGCAGTGCATCAATGGCCTCGATACAGTCAGCCTGGGTGAGCAGATAACCGTTAGGGAGGTGGGCCACGATGGCGGGCTCAGCCTGCATCTCGACGTTGTCAGCAAGCCAGCCGCGCAGTTCGATGAGGATATCGAGGGCGGTGAGGTGTGCTTTGCCTGAAGGAAGGTTCATAGCCGACCTCGCTCAGCCAGCGATACCACGCCTTCGGCGCCGACCACCAGATGGTCGAGCAGTCGCACATCGACCAAGGCCAAGGCCTCTTTGAGGGCTTGGGTAAAGACCCGGTCAGAGTGGCTGGGTTCCGGGTCACCGCTGGGGTGATTATGCACCGCGATGATGGCCCCACAGTTGAGTAGCAGGGCCCGTTTGACCACTTCCCGTAGGTAGATGCTGGCACTGTCGAGGGTACCGCGAAACAGCTCCTCAAAGGCCAGCACGCGATGTTGGGCGTCGAGAAACAGAGCACCAAACACCTCGTGTTCCCGGTCCTGCAGCAGGGTTTGCAGCCGCTCAGCGGCCTCTGTGGTACTGGTGATGGCAGTGCCTTTGGCCAAGCGCTTGCGAGCAATCTGGTTGGCAATACGCAGCAGGTCTTGCTCTGTCACCGGCTCGGTAACGACATAAGTACCGGGGCATTCCCCGGCTTTCAGTTTGTGGTAACGCATGGTGGTCTCCTGAAAAAGAAAGACCCCCGCAGCGCGAGGCATACCGGGGCTAAATGCAGAGGTGTTGTTGGCTCACGTTGAGGGAAGTTCAGTTGGCCATCGTGATGGGGCTTGCCGTGGCAGCGGGGTCACGCTTCACCGGCATCAGCAATCCGGGGACCAGCACAGTGAGTGGGATAGTCAGAGCCACACTCAGCCGTTCCGCCAGCTCATAGGCTTGGCCGATAGTGTCGTAGTCAGCTACCCAAGTGGCCAGCGCCAGTCCGCTGGCTTCCACGGCCCGCAGATAAACGCTGTAGCCTTGCACGGTCAGGCCACTATCACGCACCACTTGCGTTTCCCCCTCTCGGTTAATCGCTTCGAGCTCAACGGCTATCGGTTGTTTGGGCATCGTGCGCCTCCTCTTGGGGTAAGGGGTCACTCTCCACACGATAGCCGTGATGAATGCAGGTACGCTGGAGGTCACTCAGAAAGCGCCCCAGCTCACGGGGCTGCTCAGAGAGCGGCACCGGTCCTGCCTGACTGCGCCAGCGTGGGGTCCACACAGATTTCATCCACGGGCTGGCTCATGGTGTGCCAGTCCTCGGCATTGGTGAGGGAGAGCAGTTGCCACTGCACGCCAGACCAACGTAAGTGCAGCGTGACGGTGCGGGCGTTTGGGCTACTGGGGGTCAGGTGCAGCAACCAGCGCTCGCCACGGTGGCGCGGTTGTATCTTGGCCTTGGCGGCGACTAATCCCAGCCACTGGCGTGAATAGTGGGAGAGCGGTAGTTCGTTAGTCATCACACACCTCCTAATCCCCGCTGACCGTGACGGTGAAATACCCCAACTGGGCGTAGCTAATGAAATTGCTCTGCCACAGGGCGAACAGTTCGCGTGCTTCCACGCCGGGCAGAGGTCCCCAGCTCTGCAGATAGTGCTCGTCGCAGGAGAGGTTGAAGTCGAGCTCCTTACAGAGCTCAGCATCCTGGCCTAGCCCCTGGTAACTGAAGTCGGTGATGTAATCGAAGACCCAGCCGTGTAATCCCCGAATAAGCCGCAGCTCTACTGGATGAACTCCACCCGTTTCAGCACTGTAGGCGGGGCTGCGAAAGTTGAAGGTCAGGGTCGAGAGGTGGGTAAGGTCGAGCTGTTGTTCTCGCACGACTTTGCGCAGCAAGTCAGGCAACGCTGGTGAAATCGGCAGGGCCATCCCTGCTAGGTGAAATGGCATGGTCATCATGGAGTGTCCTTTTGGTATCGAATGTGAGAACCGTTAATCCCTGAACCAACGCCAGGCGCGATAAAGGCCATAAGTGGCGACGAGGGAGAGCGTGATGGGGGCTGCTGTCGTACTGAGCAGTGAACCGGCGACTGCGGTCGCAACGCTGCTGGTCGATACGCTCAGAGCACTGCTGGTGGATAGCCCTGCGAGTGCTGAGGTGGTGGGCTGACTCGCCACGGTGCGCAGCGCCTGATGAGCTATCCACCCGGTCGCAATCAGCTGGTTAATCTGCTTGCTGTAGTGAAAGCCCTCGATACACCAAAGCACGAAGTGTTCGCAGTTGTTAAAAAGGGTGCTGTAGTGCGCCTCCCCGAGGCGAGAATAGGCACGGTCGATACTCTCCTCCCGGTTGTAGGCGCGTGTCCCATGATGCTGGATGTAGTAATCGCGCTCTTGGCAAAACTCAGGCAAAGAGGTGATGGTTATCTGGCCAGACTGTTCACCGGCACTGAAGCCTAGATAGTGGATGACCTGATGGTCTCCCAGGTAGAGGCCGTGGTGCTGGTAGCCGGTGCGGGGGGAAACGAGGTGGTCCCCCGGTTGTGGTAATGGCATGGACAGTTCCTTAAACGAGATGCGGCATAAAACACAGGGCACCCGAGGTGCCCTGATTGTGATGGTGAGTGTGTGGTGGCTGGTGGTCAGGATTGCTTGCGCAGCGTCAAGCTACTGGTATCCCATAACCAGCGCTCGCTGGGGTTGCCGGGTAGATTGAGGGTAAAGCCGTTGGGTTCGGGGCTCAGCTTGCCCAGGTCGCTACAGGTCCCAAATTCGGTCGATATCATGGTGGGTGAATCTTGTCTGGCTACGACCAACTGGTAGAGCACCGGGCAACCCACTCCCCCGCTGAACAGCTCAATCAGCGCAACCTGACCATCGGGGATTGCGAACTGGTGGGCCACATCAACACCGGCATAACTGTCGTGATGAGTCAGTGGCTCACCATTGAGCAGCACATCGAAGTTCACCTCGTCATTTTTTCGCACAGTGAATCCGGTCGAGGGCTTCGCCAGCTTGGGCTGAAAATAGACACTGCCATCGGTGAAGGTCACCATGGATCCCTCAAGCGACACTTGTGTTCCTACCAGGTCAATCAAGGCGGCGTAAGCCTCATCATCGGTCCATATCTCAACATCCCCTTGTCCAGGCACCTCGACCCAGTACTTCATGCTGGCGTAGCTAAGCTTCCCGCTCAGGCTGGTAGGCACCTTTGTCTCAATCTCCAGCGCGCCATCGGCAGCGAAGGTTGCCATCGAACAGCTGAGCAGCAGCCCCAGCGTGGCTGCTCGTAATGCCTGGGTGAATAGTGTCGTCATGTGTCTCTCCATCAGTCTTTACTAATAAGCCAGTACAGCAGTCCGGCCAGAATGGGGTCGATAATTAACCCGAGAATGAACCAGCCCCAAAAAGAGCGGCCGTTACCAGCAGCAACAAACCCCAGCAGTAACGCCAGCCCTACCCACAGCAGAATTAATGGCATGGATGCTTCTCCTATTGGAATGTGTAAGCCGCTTCACCCTGGTCGGTGAACACGGTGGCTTCGAGCAAGTTGCAGGTGCCCGGAATCAGGGAGAATTGGGAACGCTGGCTGTATTTGAGTGATACCGGGAACGTGCGGTCTACCCCGTAGGGGCCGACTGCCGCACACTTCCCACGGTTGATAAGGATCTTCTTGATGGTGACTGCATCATTGAGGGAGGTGACCTGTAACTGGGGACGGCCCAGTGAGTTGTAGAACAGGTCGAGCTTGAATTCTGGCGCTGACGTCTTGGTGCCGTCAGAGGCGCTGGTGTAGATAACCGCTGAGGCAGCAAGGACTGCGGTAGCGATAAGGTAGCGTTTCATGCGTGATCTCCTGTAACATGAAAAGGACAAAAGGGTGCCTGACCGATGAGGCAGGCCTCTCGGATCAGCGGGGTCATACAGGTAATGTCAGCGAGTGCGCTGGCAGTTAGCCAAGCGCCACTGAAGAAAGTGGGTTGGAATTTATGCCGTGTAGAAGACTCTCCTTTCCAATTTCAATCTATATATTCAAACAAACTCAACCTCTGGCGCCCAGTCTCAACTCAAATCGCCCTTAATGTCAACGAGTCCATGGTCAAGCATACGTGCTGACTGGAGGACTTATGACAGACGTCAACTTTGAAGAACTGGCCAAGAGCGTCGGTAAAGCGATTGGACGGCAACGCCAACAAGCGGGGCTGACCCAGGATCAAGTCGCAGAGCACCTGGATATCGGGATGGAAGCGGTTTCCCGGATGGAGCGGGGAAAAGTAGTGCCGACCGTGGTGCGGTTGGCAGAGCTCGCCCAGCTGTTTGAGTGTGAGCTGGCAGACTTCTTGCGTGAAACCAGCAACCGCCCTACCGAACAAGGCATTGTGCTCAGCCAGCAGTTAGCCAAACTCAAGGCTGCCGACAGGGAGCTGGTGCTGGAGGTGGTTGATAAGCTGGTGGCGCGATTAGCGCCTTAATCCCTCTCTGCGAGCATTAGTGACTTACTGACACCGATGCTAGGGCCGATGACTTGGGAGGCCGCAATGGCGCTCCCAAGCAGCTTCACAGCGATATCTGTTTACTCTCCCCTGATAATATCTATCTGAGTTCCTTTTCGATCGAACTAGATCAGCACCGGCAACCCTGAACGGCGGATGCGTGGGCGGCCTCGACGGCGACTCGCTTCGGGGATCTCCATACGACCGAAGGTACGACGCCCGGAGGGGAGCGTGGCCAACATCAACTCATCATGCTTGGTCAGATACTCGAGCGCCTTGAACAGCTTCTCCTGCTTCTGCTCATCATCGCAGTGCACCATACCTATCCCATCATTGCCCCATTCTTGGTACTGCTTGCGAAGGTGAGCACAGTTGAAATAGGTACCGAGATCATTAGTGTACTCTTCCCAATGTTCCCCCAGTAATCGGCCTAGCGAGCGATCTCGTTGATGGCGTGCGCCGTTAAAAATGAACACTGTGTGCATGTGAAAGCGCCGGTCTTGGCCATATTCCATCTTCCAGATATACCCAACCAATCCAGGGAATTGTCGCTTGATGATGGCCAGATAGCGCCTGCGATCTTCCATCGCCGTCTCGGGCGTTAGCCGACAGTAAACCTTCTCCTTGTAGGCGAGGTCCAAGCGAATGAACAGTAGCTTGGCATGTTTGAGGAATAGCGTCGGGATATATTTCTCAAGACTTTGACTGTTACGGGGAGCTGCCCTTAATCTGTTGTCCAGCCGCTTCTGGTGCTCTTTGCTATACAGTGCTTGGTGAAATGCGCTCAACGCCTGATTAATGTCACGTGCTATTACATTTGCAGTATCTTCATCTAATTCCTGTAGCTTGATTTGTGCTAACCCATGCACATGCTGCATGTGGCTTAAAAACAATTCCACCGTAGGATGTGAAGATGAGATCTCAGTATGGCAATAGAAATAACCACCAGCATCCTCCAGCGCGTCGAGCAACCCCTTTGTTTCGCTGGTAAAACACAGTTTGTTTGGAACTGTGTTTATCAAGGATACCATTGGCACCATTTTACTACTCAAGCTGTTCACAACAGCGATGATGGACGTTAGTCTGGTTTTATTAAACATAGAACTTCTCTTTTAGTTAAGATTACCCCTGCGCGATGTGATAGATACACGCGTATATCAGGGGAAGGGAGTAAATAGTGAGCATTAACATTACCACCTAATGGTGGATGATGAGATGGCTATTGGATTGCTTACATGACTAGTTTCACTGAGGTAGTGAAATCATAACGATGTATTAGATGGTTGCATTAACTAATGGGATGGATATGTAGTAATGACTAGGGTGTAATGATACTGGTGTAGTATTCAACAGAGTGTAATGACCAATAATAAATATACCTTAATGCTCTGTATCCCGAAGTAGGGCTTGAAACATGGATTTCCATATATAAGCAGAAAATGCTTTCTCACTTCCCTTATAGGTATTAATGTGCTCTTTTTGAAGGTTGTAAGTTATGGAGGTAATGAAGGGGTAAATTAGCCTTCTCTTTGGTTTATCAAGTTTTCGACCCAAGCATCAATTTCATGCTCTAGCCAACCGACAGCAGATAACCCCAGTTTGATGGGTTTGGGGAAGGAGCTGTCATAGCGTGGCGACTTTGGGTTGATGCGGTCGTATATGGTCGAGCGGGCCATGCCAATTTTGTTCATGAGGTCTTTAATACGTAGAATGTTGATGGTGTTGTTCATGGATGTACTCCTGAGGATTGGGTTTTGTTCAGTAGATAATCCACGTAGTAATTTTTAAATGTTTTGATTTGGTTTCAGTGCCTCATAGGCTATTCACTACATGCACATCTAGGCACACAGATAGATGTACCCCTAACCAAAATTTATTTATCACATCCACCAGTGTGAAGACGCCTTGAGCCTCTTTGATATGCCACCCTCTGTATCTTTAAGCTAAGCAATCTAAAGGGGGCGGTAACATCTAGCCTCACCAGGTCAATCTCGACATGCAAGCCTTGTAAACTAGGAACGGACATCACTAACAAAGCGCATGAAAAATGCTTGTAGTTAGCCTGTTTTTTGCTAGATTGACGCAATAAAAGCGCCTGATTTCTACGAGGTAGATTATGACTAGTTTTTTTGTTAATGGGGTTAAGTGGGATGCTGCTCATACTGAAAGGTCAATTGACATAGCGTACTTTTATTATTGTCACAAGGTTAACAAGGATGCCGATTTTTACGCATTTGAAAATGCGGGCTCTAAAGAGGACTTTCTTCGGCAGGATATCGCACGGGCGGTAAAGAATGAAAGCAGCTTGAAAAAGCTAACCAGTTATATTAAGTGTAATGGCGGTGATGTTTTACAGTCTAAAAACAATCCTGACATCCTTTACAAGACCTTGCTCGATGTTTCAGCATCCTTTATGCTTGACCGAGAAAAACTTGCATTTATAGAGAGGGATGGTCGAGCGATAGACTTTTTTTGGAGTCTATTTCATATGTATTCAATTGATCTGACTGCTTATCGTGAACGCCGTTCGTCAGAATTAAAAGTTTCACCTCTTGCTAAGCTCAATCCAGTTATGTCTCATGACATGTATACTCCACGAATAAATAGTTATTACGAGCGATCTTTATTATCTCACAAGTTACTTATTTCAACTCAAGCCATCAATGATAAAGATAGGTTTAACGATATCGTTAGATTTTTTGACCGTTGGAATTGCAGTATTTCAGAGAAATCAAAACATCTAGCCTCCATGGAAAAAATTTGGGAAATCCAAAAAAATCACATTGATATGGTCAAGTGGGTTAAGCTGAACCAGAATATGTACAAGTGGGCGTGGGAGTACACATTAGAAAATGCATTCAATAACCAAGTGCCACTATGGGCAACTAAGGATGGTTCCAACGAATTCATTGGTCGTCAGCTTGTAATCGCATGGGATCTAATGTTTTCCAACCCAGACCGACAAGCATTGTTTATGATGAGATTTAAAAAGGCGGCATCACAGCAAAAAACTAGAATGAAAAGGGAGACGATAAAGCCATCAACATTCTATCTTGATGACGATGTTAAGAAAAAGTTGAACGTCATGGTGAAGAATCTTAAAATGACAAAGTCTGCATTGATCGCAAGTCTAATAGAAAATGCTGATGAAAATGATCTCCGTTAACTTTATTGGCACATTTAGCCGTGCCATACTTCCTCGCTTTGTTTAAACCAATTTAATGATAGATAAAAAAATGAGGCCTTCAATGAATGAATTTCTGAAAGTACTGTTGAACATCCGCAGTCTGCGGGCAGCAATGCGCGAGCTGTCTCTGGAACAAGTGAAAGAAGCTCATGAGAAGATCGAACTGATTTATCTGGAGCGATTGGAGCAGGCAGAAAAAGAGCAAGCTGCCAATGCTGAACATTTGAATAAGCTGGCCGAGTTCCAAGCGATGTTGGCTGATGCCGGGATTGATCCGGCTGAGTTGGTCGGTAGTGCTCCTGCGACGTCAACCGGTACGGTTAAAGTGAAACGGGCTCCTCGTCCTCCGAGATATCGCTATGTCGATAATGGCGTAGAGAAAACCTGGACTGGTCAGGGCCGCACGCCCAAATTCCTGGCTGAGCAGCTTGAGCAGGGCCGTCAATTAGACGAGTTCCTCATCTGAACGTATGGGCCGCATCGAATATTGATGCGGCCTTTTTCTTAATCGGTTGTTGATAGATTGTGCTATTCGACAAGTTGTTGATAATGTGAGCACTGTTTTATTTCTTTTAAGTTGAATGCTTGACCACCACCCCGCTTCATTTCCTCAATACTGCCGACGCACTGACGCTCATCACCCAGTTCGATACGGCAACGGACGAGCACACCATCGTCACGCTGTTGCGCACCCTCAGCCAGCAGATGGGCTTTGACCACTTTCGGCTGGGATTCATTTTTCCAAGCTCTATCCAGCGCCCCGAGGTGCGTATCTTCAATGGTTGTCCTGCCCAGTGGGTGCAGGCCTATGATGCGCAGCACTTCTTTGCGGTAGACCCGGTGGTGCGCAAAGGAATGACTCAGAGCATGCCGTTTCTATGGGCCAGTCTCATCAACGAGTGTTGCGAGCAACAGGATACCGCCGGTGTAGAGGTCATGCTGCAGGCCCATGATGCGGGCTTGTGCGATGGCATCACTTTCCCCTGGCATGGGGCCAACGGTCATGTGGGGTTGCTGTCATTCATTACCCGAACACCCCGCCCGGAACACCAGTGGCTGACGGCCACGCCCTTTTTGAGCTGGTTATCGATGCATATCTTTGAGGCGGTCGTTCGGGTCTGCTTGTCTGATATGCCTCCTCGGGATGCGCTGAGTCTACGGGAGCTGGAGGTGTGCCAGTGGTCGGCGGAGGGCAAGCAAGTCAGTGACATCGCCCAGATATTAGGTATCACTCCAAGAACCGTGACCTTTCACCTCAATCGGGTTGTCGAGAAGCTGGGGGCGAGCAGTAAAAGTCAGGCGATATCCTGGGCGCTTAAGCAAGGGCTGGTGCGGCTGAATATTGATGCTGCGTTAGTGGGAAATGTTGACGAGGGTGGTCAGTAGTTCTGCATTGCGCAATGCATTGCGCAATGTGTGGAATTTAACGCTGACAATGCGATTATTGCAGGCTTGATACTCTGCCTGGTGCAACATCTTGCTGCTGGTTGGGGCTGTGTCGTGGTAGGTGTTTGTAAATTGTTGATAATTAACAGCTCAATAAGGTGGCATGGTCACTGCTTGAGGTTGGTCGAGTGCTATCTCATTTAACCAATCTATCTAGGAGCATACCCATGCCAACTCCATGTTATATCAGCATCGAAGGTAAAACCCAGGGCAACATCACCGCGAGTGCCTTCACTTCCGACTCCGTCGGCAACATCTTCGTGCAAGGCCACGAAGACGAGATGCTGGTACAAGAGTTCAATCACCAGGTCACCGTACCGACTGACCCGCAATCCGGCCAGCCTGCTGGTCAGCGTGTCCACAAGCCGTTCAAGTTCACTGTGGCCCTGAACAAAGCCGTGCCGCTGATGTACAACTCCCTGGCGTCCGGTGAAATGCTGCCGAAAGTGACCCTGAAGTGGTACCGCACTTCTGTGGAAGGCAAGCAAGAGCACTTCTTCTCTACCGTGCTGACCGATGCCACCATCGTTGATATCGACTGCCAGATGCCGCACTGCCAAGACCCTACCAAGTCTGACTTCACCCAGCTAATCCAGGTCTCCCTTGCTTACCGCAAGATTGACTGGGAGCACACCGTTGCCGGTACCTCTGGTTCTGACGACTGGCGCGCTCCTATCGAGGCGTAAGCCTCACTTTCTGATTTCGCTATTCCTTGTATTACGTTTCGTATCTTGTGGCCGGTGTGCTCCGGCCTTTATCCCGTGTTTCTCCGGTCAGTCTTTGGCTGCCGGAGCTTTTATGTTTTGCCATCCCCCTGTCTGGCTGCTGATGTAATGGGGATTACCGTGGTAGCGAGTGCGGGGGGATGGCAAAGCACACAAGAGGTTTTACGTTATGTGTCCCTCCATTGCATTGCTCGGTGACATTGGCACCGACCACGATGGCTTCCCGCCGACGCCGGTGATAGCCGCCAGCCCTGATGTCTTTCTCGATGGCAAGCCGGTGGCTCGTCAGGGTGACCCGCTCGCACCGCACGACAAGCCCAACAATCCTCCCCATCTGCGCAGTATTGCCGGTGGTGTGGGGTCGGTATTGGTGAACGGCAAGCCCATCGCCGTCACAGGCACCGCAGTGGATTGTGGTGGCGTGGTCATTGGTTCGGGCAGTGGGCAGGCAGGATAAGGAACAGAGTCATGGCACAGAGCACAGGATTACAATTCACCGTCAAAGTTGGCGCACTGGCTGACAACACCTTTGCGGTAGCGAGCTTCAAGCTCGATGAGGGCTTAAACAGTCCGTTTAGTCTCAAGCTGGAGGTGGCCAGCCATCAACCGGACATTGACTTCGGTGCTGTGCTGGACCAGCCATGTGAGCTGCTGGTGTGGTACAACGGCGAGCTGCAACGTCGGGTATGCGGAGTGGTGAGCGAGTTTGCTCAAGGGGACAGTGGCTTTCGCCGCACCCGCTACAACTTGGAGGTCAAACCGGCCCTGTGGCGATTGAGCCTTCGCCAAAACTCCCGCATCTTCCAGGCACAGAAACCAGACGAAATCCTCTCCATTTTGCTGCAAGAACATGGCATCACCGATTACGCCTTTGCCCTGAAAAACGAGCACGCCCAGCGAGAGTATTGCGTCCAATACCGGGAGACTGACCTCGAGTTTGTTAACCGGCTCGCTGCCGAAGAGGGGCTGTTCTACTTCCACGAATTCGAGCAAGGCAAGCATCGTATCGTGTTTGCCGACGATGCAGCTGCGCTGACCGCTGGTCCAGAGCTGTTCTTCAACCTCGGCAACCGCTCGCTGGAACAAGGCCCCTATGTCCGCCAGTTCCACTACCGCGAATCAGTGCGCCCCGCAGAGGTAGAGCTCAAGGACTACAGCTTCAAGACCCCGGCTTACGGCCTCTCCCAGAAGAAGATGGGGGCTGAGCTTTCGCATCAACGCGACACCTATCAGCATTTTGACTATCCAGGCCGCTACAAGCAGGACCCGAGCGGTAAGGCATTCACCCAGCACCGGCTGGATGCGCTGCGCAATGACGCAGTGGCAGGCAGTGGCAAGTCCAACAGCGCAGCACTGCTGCCGGGACAAAGCTTCTCCCTGACCGAGCATCCGAACGGCAGCCTCAACACCGACTGGCAAATCGTTCATATCCGTCATACCGGCGAACAACCGCAGGCGCTGGAAGAGGAAGGAGGCAGCGGCCCGACCGTCTACCACAACGAATTTGGCGTGGTCAAAGCCAGCACTACCTGGCGAGCGCGTATCGGTAGCCCCGAGGCGCCCCACAAGCCGATGGTAGATGGCCCGCAAATCGCCATCGTGGTGGGCCCCGAGGGCGAAGAGATTTATTGCGACGAACATGGCCGGGTGAAGCTGCAGTTCCCATGGGACCGCTACGGCAGTTCCAACGACCAGAGCTCCTGCTGGGTGCGGGTATCCCAAGGATGGGCTGGCGGCCAATACGGCATGATGGCCATTCCGCGTATCGGCCACGAAGTCATCGTCTCATTTCTGGAAGGGGACCCCGACCAGCCCATCGTGACAGGTCGCACCTTCCATGCCACCAACCGGCCACCCTACGACCTGCCAGCCAACAAGACCCGCACCGTGTTGCGCACCGAGACCCACCAGGGTGAGGGTTTCAACGAACTGCGTTTTGAAGACCAGGCCGGACAGGAAGAGATTTACATCCATGGTCAAAAAGACCTGAACGTAGCGATTGAGAATGATGCGGCGTGGCACATCAAGCACGACCAACACACCGACATCGACAATGAGCGGGTCACCCGCATCAAGGCCAACGACCATCTGACGGTCGAGGGCGAGAAGCGCGACCACATCAAGGGCGATTACTCCCTCACGGTGGATGCCTCCCTGCACCAGAAAATCGCACAGGCGCTACTGGTGGAAGCAGGCCAAGAGGTCCACATCAAGGCCGGTAACAAGGTTGTGCTGGAAGCAGGCTCAGAGTTAACCCTCAAAGTCGGCGGTAGCTTTGTGAAAGTTGACCCCAGTGGTGTCACCCTAGTCGGTCCCACCATCAAGATGAACTCCGGAGGGAGCGCAGGTTCAGGCTCTGGGTGGGCCGGACAGATGCCGGGCTTGCCGGGCGGAGTTGAAGTGCCTGTGGCACCACCGGCCATGATAACTGCGCTTGGTATTCAGAAAACCATGGAGTCCATGATGCCGATGGCCAAACTTTGTCCGCTAGCAGACCAAGGGGGTAACTGATGGTATTGCAACAATGGCGCGAAGAAGGGTTGCTGTATGCCGTCATTGATGCGGCAGCAGACCCCTCCTTGGTTGCGCATTTCTATGAGCTGGGCGGAAATGATGCCTACCCACTGTTTGCCGGGACAGACTTTTCAGCGCAAGCCGAACACGGTCCTTGGCTGCTACCTACTCCCTCGCAGGCTTTTGTTGAGGCACACCCCACACTCAGCGGCTTTTACTGTCGTAGTCGCGCCTCGAAAGAAGTAATGCAGCGTCACTGGCAGAGCCTGGACAGCGCCATTCATGACGGCGAGGCTGTGTGGCTTCGTTACGCCGATCATCGCATCTTGCTACCAATGCTCACCGCAATGACGCCAGGAGAACGCGATGCACTGCTTGGCCCCTGCGAGCAGTTAATGATCGAAGGGCAGTGTGTCACGCAAAGCCAAGATTTCACCTGGATACCTGCGAGTGAAACGCCGTGGTTCCATATTCGGGAGCACCAGCTGGCGGGCCTGTATGACGAGTCCCGTCATGCCGACATACTGCGCCGCCATTTCTGGCAACGAATAGAGAAGGTGATGAGAGCCCACCCCAATCCTAAACCGGTGATCCTGTACACGTTGCAGCAAGCTAATCGAGATGGGTTGGTTGAGGATGTGCGCGAGGGCGTCATCGCTGGAGCCCTGGCGCTGCAAGCCGATTTTACGCTGGACAGCATACGTGTCCCCTTGATGCTCACCGACGATGAATTCATGCAAGTCGCCCATTGGCTCGGCAAACACACCGATTTGATAGGAACTCACTGATGTCTGTAAGTGCACATTGTTTACTCTGCGAAAAATATGATCGGTGGATTGAGATTGATGTTCGTGATGAACAGAACCAATCGTTTAAGGGCCTTAAAGCCACGCTGAAAGATGAAACCGGCAAGGTGAAAACCGTCACTCTCAAGGATGGCCCTACTTTGGTACAAGGCTTTGCCGTTGGTGAGGTTACTCTGACCATTGAGAACCAGCCTTGGCTTAAAACGGCCCAGAACCGGGAAAAGCTAAAGGAGGGAGAAGCAAGCAAGGTTCCAGCCTACACCGATAAATTTATTGGCCATAAGGATGTGAAACGTAAACACGTCAAGCTGACTACTGGGGATCTGTGCCAAATCGATCCAGAACAGCCGTTGCCGGAAGGTCACAAGCGTGGTCACGCGCAACCAGCTCGTCTGCTCACTGACGAGTCCTACGTGATCGAGATCAAAGGCTATCAGCTTAATATCTTGCGGATTGGCGTCTTCTTCGATGGTACCTCGAACAACACCTTTAACCATTTGATTGGCAAGGATGGGATCGAGACATTTTTGGAGCAATGCGCCGCTCCTGAAGAACGTGAAGCACTGCGCAAACAGTGCGAGGCGGGGGATGTTCCTCTAAAGGTTGCAAGCCAAGCAAATGACATTACCAATATTGGTAAGGCCCATGATTTATACATTCGCCGCAATAAAGGTGCTCTTAGTGTTGCGGTTTATATTGATGGCATCGGCACTGAGGATGGGGATGGTGACACCGGAGCTGGACAAGGTGCCGATACTGGGAGCACCTCAAGTCTGGCCAAAGTTGAGAAGGCCTGTAAAACCAAGATTGTCGAGGAACTCAAACTACAATTAGGCTCAACGCTCAACACCCTCGACTGTATTCACAAGATCAACTTTGATGTATTTGGTTTTAGCCGAGGAGCCTCGGCTGCGAGGCAATTTGTCAACATGCTCGATCAACAAGCAAACCATCTCTTGGCTGACGCAATCGGAAGTGAGAATGCCATCAAGCTAAAAGCAGGCTTTGACTGGGCTAGTCGTGAGGATTGCCGCATTAAATTTGTCGGCTTGTTCGATACCGTCTGCACTGCAATGTTCAATAAGCGAAACGTAACCTTGGCTCCCGACTGTGCCGAACGGGTCGTCCATCTTGTTGCAGCCGATGAGTGGCGCTATTTTTTTGCCTTGACCCGGATTACTGATGATGTTGCGGGTACCCAAATTGCACCCAACTTTACTGAGGTCATCATTCCAGGCTCTCACTCTGATGTGGGCGGCGGTTATTACAGCCGATGGAGTTTGAGTAACCCCAATAGCGATCCCGCGATTACAGAGCAAGTTTCCATCAAGGTCTGTAGAAGTGAAGCATCTGCTACGATATATGACCCTAAAGATAGCAGTGCCTATCGACGAGCTAAGCAGTATGCCGAAGAACAGGTGGTAAAGGGGTGGGGTAACGAGGTCGTTGACTTACCTAATGTGGCGAGTGCTCCGGTGAGGAATAAAATCAGCTTGCGAGTGAGGAGCAGCCGACATCCCAAGACAGATAAAATGAATGTCGAGGTTGAAGTGCTGCTCAATCGCGTAATCGAAGGTGAATACTCACGCATTCCACTTCACATGATGGTCGTGGCAGCTCAGGATGTTGGTGTGCCATTCCGCGAATGGGACCAAGCTGATAGAGCGTTAATGCTCGATAGTGGTGCTAGCAAGCCTCCTCTAGTCAATTTGACCAAGATAGATTCACTCTGGCTCGATGCCGCAAAGGAACGGGGGGTGGTCAAAAATTTAGCTCAAACACTAAAAGACGAGTTCTACCGCCAACTGCGTTTTGAATACCTTCATCACAGTGCGGATACTGGGTTGGTGAATAGGCCACATCACCACCGAGGCAAAGAAGCTCGTCATATTTACACTAACCAGGAGGGGGGATAATGAGATTCCGTTGGATAAGTTTGTCACTGCTGATTTTTACTCTCCTTGGGTACAGCAGCAAGGGAATGGCCAACAACCAAAATACTATGGATTGGCGCTATATGGTGGGTACCAATGCGGATGAAATTTGGAGCAGCAAAGCCAATTTTTATCGAGATGGCAAACCTATTCATGGCTCATCAAATGGGGCGGTATCATCGGTTAGCAAGGAGTCATTGAGGGACAAAGATTACAGTTGGACCATCGGCAAGGGAAGGAGTGCTGAAAATCAACCGATACCCAATGAAGTACAAATAGAGTGGGTCTCGTACCATGATAAAAAGCGGTATGGCATTACCCTGAATCTACCAGCAAACATTGGTACTCAGATGGCCCAGCGCTACCTCATCTCAAATGGCAAAAAACGCGAAGAAACTCAGCGTAATGTCATTGCCCTAGGGACTGCACCAGGCGGTTATGTCGAGGTGTTCCTGACACAATACAACGTCAAGCCAGACATTTTGCTTGTTAGGGGGTTAGCCCATGAAGTCACCGATGATTACTATGACCTAAAAGTTCCGCTTGCTAGGCAGTACCAAGAACGCTGGGCCGCGTTTGACAAAGATTTCAGCGTAGCTTACCAGAAGTACCCAATCCCGATGGGTATGGACTGGGCCCCTATCATGGACGCTTACCGTGCTGCTCAGCCCAAGACGGATACCAATCCGGTCAATTGATCTGAAGAGGTACCAATGAAGCAGTACCAAAACTGGTTGGCCCAGTATCTGATATGTCGTCGTGATAACGACCATGCCATGGCCACCGAATTGGCAGAGAGCATCTGTGATTTTTGGCAGGCCAGAGGTGATAAAGCCGAGCATTCCAAGTGGCAGAAGATTTATCAGGATCACCGACAGAAAACCACCTGACAGGCAAGGCTAAAGGCCAGGGAAGGCGCCGCATCAGCTTTGTGCCCATCAGGTGGCTGCGTAGCATAACGGATCAGCCAGAAAGACAGCAGTACCTCACCCGTCACTTTTTCACTCTAAGAAGAATTTTCTCCATGACACACCGAGCCTTATGGCTGGCACTGACAGCCAGCATGCTTGCCGCCTGTTCTCCTACTGCGTCACTCACTGACGCCGAGTTATCTCAGGCAACAAAGCAAGGGGATGGACGAGCCCAGTATGAGCTGGCTAAACGTCTGGCTAGTCAGCCCGATTACCCCAACGCCATGCACTGGATGCAACAGGCTGCTGAGCAGTCGGGCCCTTTGGCCGCCGATCAGCAGATCCGCGCCAGCGCCGCGTGGCAAGTAGGTGACTGGTACCAAGCAGGGCTCGGGGAGCCCAAAAATCCGGAGCTTGCTACACAGTGGTGGCAACGCTCGGCTCGCCTTGGCAACACGAATGCCAGTTATCGGTTGGGGCTGATGTGCCAGGAGCAGCATCAGGGCAAACTGGCGAGCGAATGTCTCGACTGGTTCGAGCAGGCTGCCAAGCGGGATCATGCCGAAGCTCAGTTGATCCTGGCCAAGTGGTACGGCAAACAACCGGGCGCAGATGCGGATGCCATCAAGTGGCTCGAGAAGGCTGCGGAGCTTGGTAACCGCGATGCCCAGTACCTGCTGGGCGAACGTTATGAGCAAGGGCGAGGGGTAGCCAAACGGCAAGACCTGGCTCAACGCTGGAATGACAAGGCTGCGGCTCAGGAGCAACCAGATGCCTTGCTACGGCAAGCTAAACAAGCAGCACCTGCTGATGCTTTTGCTGCCTATGAACGAGCAGCTAATGCTGGTTCTGCCGAGGCTGAACTCTGGCTCGGCATGGCTTATCTGGCGGGAGAAAAGGTCCCCACAGACCTTGCCTTGGGTCGTTACTGGTTGGATTTGGCTGCTGGTCACGGCTCCCACGAGGCTGAGTACCAGCTGAGCTTGCAGCAGGTAGACCAGGAGCAGCAGCTCCACTGGCTAACGCTGGCCGCTGATGGCGGTGTAACCAAGGCGTGGTTTGAGTTGGCGCAATTGCAGCAAAACCAAGGGGCGCAGGATCAAGCCAGAGCCAGTTATGCCAAAGCCGCTGAACAAGGACACACGGCAGCGCAGTACGCCTACGGCGAAATGCTGCGTTTGGGCAAAGGTGGCAAAGAGGATTACGCACAAGCTCTCAAGCAATATCGCTTGGCGGCCCAGCAAGGTGACCGCATGGCCCAATACCGAATGGGAACACTGCGTGAGGAAGGCTTGGGCGCACCACGCAACCGGGTACATGCCTACGCCTGGTTGTCACTGGCCGCCACCGAAGGGATGACCGAAGCTGTGCAAGCTCGTGACGAGCTGGAGGCTGCGATGACCAAACCGGAAGTCAAACAGGCTCAAAAGCTGTCGGAGCACTGGTTTAGTAAAATGGCCTCAGCGGTACGGAATGGGTAAAAAATAAATGGAGGTTACACTTGGTGTAACCTCCTGACGCATAGCTTGCAAAACGAATCTAACTGATGAAAAGTGCAGTTGCTCCCCTACCTCACTTGTAGATGCACGATATTATCTTCCTGTTGTAGTGATGGCTTTAAAATCCCTCCCCACAGCGCCAAAGCCATTTTTTGTTCCGGTAACCGAACCGTATGAACATAGTGAGCCATCACACCTGGCAGAGCATGACCTAATATTTGCTCCACGACATGAGGGGCAATCCCTGCCTCGTTTAGGCGGGTCGCCAAGCTCCTTCGCAGATCGTGCCATGTCCAAGGGGCGCTATGCCCGATCCGTTTCCAAATCCCCCTTCCCCACTGACTTACCGCTTCTGGTCGCTTGAGCTCTCCTAGCAAGTATGAGGATGACTGTTCGGCTGCTGCTTTCAGCAAAGCGTCTATCGTCGGCCGAATAAAATCAGGTATTGGTCTCACGATTTTATTACCTGTTTTTGAGTTGGACGCAGGTACTGTCCATGTACCTTCGACTAGATTCCATTCTTCGGGTGCTGATAGCCGAGCTTCTTGAGTTCTTGCACCGAACGACAACAGAATCTTGGCCAAATTTCCGTAGTAGCAATATGGACCTAGCTTTTCAGCCCAATCCCATAGTGTTCGCAGTTCTTCTAGCGTCAGAACCCTATCTCGCTTACTCGCTTTTTGCCCAACATCAGCGACGGTCAAGTCATCCAACGCATTACTCACTGCAAACTGTCTGACCCGGCAAAACTTCAGAGCATGCTTACAGTTTTGGAAGCAATAACCACTAGCCACAGGTGCCAACTTCGAGTACTCGTCAAAGACACTCAACCAGTGACGAGTATCACAATCTGACAGCGGAAGATCCCCGATACGGGGATAAACCCACTTCGCAAATTGCTGGCGATGCTTCTCACTGTTTGACCTTTTCTTATCGGCGTGATGGCAGAGCCAATACTCGAGTGTATCTTTAACCGTGACAGGCTTAAGCCTTTCATCTTTCCCGATCCGCGTCATCAAGGCTGGATCATTGCCCTCTTCCAACCAAGCTCGACATTGCGCCGCCTTTTTCCTTGCTTCGGAAAGCGACAGGCTCCCCTCCTGGCCGGTATAGGAGCCCAGAGTCAGGTTTTTTGCCTTACCTAATATTCGATAGCGGTACACGAAGCTAACTTTTCCACTATTCCTCCACAGAACCGATAGCCCATCCCTGTCCGCAACCTTTCTGGGCGTATCATCATCGTGACCACGCAGCATTGCTTTGAGTTTTGAATCTGAAATCGCCATTTTGAACCCACAAATGAACCCACACCCGTCTTATATCCCCTAAGATAGCTTTAGACAAGGAAGGATAGTTAAAAGATATAAATCAATAAGATAGACTTAGACCATAGACGGCATCAAATAGCCTTAGACATGACATTTGATAATACGGCATGAACTGATCTCGATCAGACCTGCTGCAGTGCAGACGAAGGCGTATTCCAGCAATGGGATACGCCTTTTTCTATTCCTAGTTGTCTCTAATGGCAGAGCCTCACTCCGTAGCCAGCTTGATACCCAGCCCCACGAACAGTGCCCCCATCAGGCGGTTGAGCCAAAGGCCCAGCCGAGCCGGCAAACGTACCTTGCGACTTGCATAAGCGGTTGAGAAGGCCAGCAGGTGACACCAGATCATGCCATTGAAATTGAAGATACAGCCCAGCAGGATGAAGGCCAGCGCCTTCTGCGGCGCATCAGGGGCGATGAACTGGGGCACAAAGGCGAGGAAGAAGAGCGCGACCTTGGGATTGAGCACATTGGTCAGCAACCCCTGCCGATAGATCCGGCCATAAGAGAGCACAGGCAACGCCACAGCAGCATTGGTGGCAGAAGGAGCCTTGGTACCTTGCCAAAGCATGGAAAGCCCCAGATAGACCAGATAAAGCGCCCCCATCAATTTGATGACGGCGAACAGCTCGGCAGAGGCGCTCAGCACAGCCGACAACCCCAGAGCAGCCGCCAGCACATGCACCATGGTGCCCGTCCCAATCCCCAGCGCAGCCACGGAACCAGCCCGCCAGCCCTGAGAGCCGCTGCGCAGCATGATGAGCAGAGAATCAGGCCCGGGCATCATGTTCAACAGCAAACCAGATACGATAAACAACGCCAGATCGTGGATCCCCAACATACACAGCTCCTTGCTCGTGAAAGAGACAGTCTATGGATCCCATGCCTCTTGTCATCCCCCGTAGCAGCAATAGTGATTATCAATGGAGGGAATAGCAGAGAAGCCAGGTGCACATTAGTGTGAATTGGAACCCGGGCTGAGATGGTATTGAGCAGAGTCCACATCCTGGCTTTCGTTAGCCCCAGCAAGCGACTTGGACCGAGATATATAACGCTGGATGGCGCAGCCATCCGGAATAGAGCGCGGAAAAATGAACGGATAAGGGGGCAGAAGGAAAGCATCACCTGGCCATTGCAGCCAAGCACTTGAAT
>NZ_CDBL01000015.1 GCF_000820005.1 Aeromonas piscicola
GATGGTCATGCCGTGCTGACTGTTTCTGTCCTGCACGAACTTGGCGGGGGGCGTCATGTTCTGGCTGGTCCAGATTGGCCACTCCTGATCATAGATGTCGAGTTCGGGCGTCACTGAGGCCAGATCCATGTTGGCTTCCCAGAACGAATCCACAGTCCCCACATCGCGCCAGTAGGGGCGCTTTTGCGGGCAGCAGCCGACGCAGGACATGCTGAACGGATGGGCGTAGGCTGTGCCCTCCTTGACCACTCGCGGGATCACGTCCATGCCAAAATCGTGGTGGGATTCCTGGTTGGCCAGATCCTCTTCCAGCAACTGGTAGAGATACTCGGCCTCGAAGATATAGACCCCCATGGAGGCCAGTGCCATATCGGCCTTGCCCGGCATGGCCGGCGGATTGGCCGGTTTTTCGACGAAGGCGTTGATCTTGCGATCCTCATCCACCGCCATCACGCCAAAGGCGCTCGCTTCGGTACGTGGTACCTCGATGCAGGCCACCGTGACTTTGGCGCCCATGTTGACGTGGTCAAGCAGCATGGCGGCGTAATCCATCTTGTAGATGTGATCCCCCGCCAGCACCACCACATATTTGGGGCCGTGATCGCGAATGATATCCAGATTCTGATAGACGGCATCGGCAGTGCCGCGATACCAGTTGACCTCGTCCACCCGTTGCTGGGCTGGCAGCAAGTCGATGAACTCGTTCATCTGGTAGCGAAGGAATGACCAGCCCGATTGCAGGTGGCGCAGCAGGCTGTGAGACTTGTATTGGGTGACCACGCCGACCCGGCGGATCCCCGAGTTGATGCAATTGGAGAGTACGAAGTCGATGATGCGGAACTTGCCGCCGAAATGCACTGCCGGTTTCGCCCTGTTGTCCGTCAACTGCTTGAGGCGACTGCCCCGCCCTCCTGCGAGAACCAAGGCCATGGTCTCGTTCAGCAACTGTCTGGATTTTGCTGTATTGGCAGGTTGTAACAACATTGAATACCCCTTTATTGATATATCTCTTCGATAGTGCCTCCTTTGAAGCTGGTTTGAAAGTGCTTTCAGTCACACTTCTCACATGGTTTTTCGACGAAGTGATGATTTTATCATTTGTGATGACAGAAATTGTCGCAGGGAGCGCGATAGTTCACCAGATGTCAGGTTGTCAGCGGGCCGAGAGGGCAGGGATGATTTTGAATAAACAGCATTTTTTAAAACAGACACCCGCCGAAGCGGGTGTCTGTTTAACGGGGGAGGGGGTGACTTGCACTAGAAGGGATCGTTACTTTCATCCTTGGTGGGCTCCAGACTCCAACCCGTGGCATCGCTGCTGCTGGCTATCTGGCCCTTCTCCTTCCACAGCTTGATCTTGAGGCGCAGGTTGTTGGCCGAGTCGGCGTTTTTCACCGCCTCTTCCTCTTCGATCACCCCTTCCACCACCAGATCGAACAGGGCGCTGTCGAAGGTGACCATGCCGAGGGCCTTGGATTTCTCCATCACCTCCTTGAGACCGCCAAATTCACCGCGCTTGATCATGTCGCGAATGGTGTGGGTGCCCAGCATGATCTCCACCGCCGCCCGGCGGCCGCCATCCGTGGTTTTCACCAGCCGCTGGGAGACAAACGCCTTGAGGTTGTTGCCCAGATCGTTGAGCAGCTGCGGGCGGCGCTCCTCCGGGAAGAAGTTGATGATGCGATCCAGCGCCTGGTTGGCGTTGTTGGCGTGCAGGGTGGAGATGGCGAGGTGCCCGGTTTCGGAGAAGGCCAGCGCATGCTCCATGGTTTCGCGGTCGCGAATTTCGCCGATAAGGATCACGTCCGGCGCCTGGCGCAGGGTATTCTTGAGTGCGGCGTGGAAGCTGCGGGTATCCACCCCCACCTCCCGCTGGTTGATGATGCTCTTGCGGTGGCGGTGCACGAACTCCACCGGATCCTCGATGGTGATGATGTGGCCGCCGCTGTTGCGGTTGCGATGGTCGATGAGGGCCGCGAGCGACGTGGACTTGCCCGAGCCGGTACCGCCTACAAACAGCACCAGGCCGCGTTTCTCCATGATGGTGTCGAGCAGCACGGGGGGCAGTTTCAGGTCCTCGAAGCGCGGGATCTCGGTCTTGATGTTGCGGGCCACCAGGGAGACTTCGTTGCGCTGCTTGAAGATGTTGATCCGAAAGCGCCCTATCTGGGGCAACGAGATGGCGAGATTCATCTCCAGCTCCCGCTCGAACTGCTGCTTCTGCTCGCCGTCCATGATGTCGGCGGCAATCTTTGCCACCTCGCCCGGCTCGAGCGACGTCTCGGACAGGGGGCGCAGCCCACCGTTGAACTTGGCGCAGGGGGGGGCGCCGGTCGACAGATAGAGGTCGGAGCCGTCCTGTTGGGCCAGGATTTGTAGCATGTCTCGCAATTCCATGGTTTTGCCTCGTCTATCAAGCAGATGCCATTGCATTGAATGTCATAGAGTGTACAGCTTCAGGCACCGGTGAGTTTCTCGCGAAACACAAAAAACACCGCACCCATGATACAGAGACCAGCCCAGAGGTAATCCCACTTCAGATCCTCTTTCAGATAGAAGACGGAGAAGGGGACGAACACTGTGAGGGTGATTACTTCCTGCAATATCTTGAGCTGGCCCACGCTCAGCACCGTGTGGCCGATTCGGTTGGCGGGCACCTGCAACAGGTATTCGAACAGGGCTATGCCCCAGCTCACCAGGGCGGCAATGATCCAGGGCTTGTGGTTCATGCTCTTGAGATGGGCATACCAGGCGAAGGTCATGAAGACGTTGCTGCACACCAACAGACCAATACTGGCAATGATAGGGTTCATTAGGTTCTCCTTTAAAATCAATCGCATTTTATCTCTGAAGCACGGGTTTCCATAAGTGGGGCAGCAGGGTATTTTTAACCCATCAAGGATTGGGTAACACGAGGTTCAACGGGATGGGCAAGACAAGCTGGGGTGTGCTTGGTCTGCTGTTTGCCTGCCTGGCGCACGGGTCGCCGACCCTGACGGTGGCCACCGATGTCTGGCCACCCTTTCGGATTTCGCAACCGGACGGTCAGTTCCGCGGGCTGGACATGGACATTCTGCAACGGCTGCAACGCCGCAGCGGCATACCGTTCGAGGTGAAGCGGGTCCCCTGGGGACGGGCGCTCAAGCAGATGCAGACCGGTCAGGTCGACCTCATGATAGGCCTGGCCATGACGCCGGAGCGGGCACAATTCATCGATTATCTGCAACCGGCCTATTACCAGTGCCGACCTGCGTTTTATGGCAAGGCTGCGGCGGTATCAACCCTGCGCACCTACGCCGATCTGCAGGGGCAGAAGGTGGGCTATGTGCTCAATTCCGTTTATTTTGAGCAGTTTGATACCGACAACCGGCTCGACAAGCACGGCGTACCCACCGAGGATCAACTGCTGCGCATGGTGCAGCGTGGCCATCTGCCGCTGATGATAGGCACCGACTGCCAGGTGGATTATGCCCTGAGCCAGCACAACGAGGCCGGTCTCATCAAGGCGGCCTACCAGCCGCCCCTGCCTGTGGTGCTCTATCTGGGCATGAGCAAGCAGTCACCCCACCAGGCGCTCAGACAGCCGTTGGTGCTGGCGTTGCAGGAGCTGGTGGCCAGCGGCGAAATCCAGGCCTTGGCCAAGCCTTACCAGCCTTGGCCAAGCCTTACCAGCCTTGACCTCGGGTGGTAACACGCTGTTATCATGCGTTTTTCGTCCTTGTGCGCCGGGCGGGTCAATTCCTCATCGGCGCCGGGCCTTGTTCACGTTCGGGGATCCTCTGTGTATCTCTCTCTGCTCGCCCGCCAGCGCCGCTGGCAGCGGGGCTGGTTGCTCGGTCTGGCGCTGCTGACCCTCACGCTGTTTCTCTTCTCCCTCGCCTGGGGCGAATTCGTGCTGCTACCCTGGCAACCCATGGGAGAGCTCGAACAGCGCATCCTGCTGGAGCTGCGGCTGCCGCGCGCCCTGCTGGCCCTGCTGGCAGGGGCCGCGCTCGCCTGTGGTGGCGCCGTGCTGCAGGTGATGCTGCACAACCCGGTGGCCGAGCCCGGCCTGCTCGGCGTGTCGAGCGGGGCGGGATTGGCTGCCATGGTGGCGATGGCGGTGGCCAAATCCCTCGGCGTCTATCTGCCGGGCTGGGGACTGTCGCTGGCGGCCTTCGGTGGCGCCCTGCTGGTGACCATGCTGCTCATACGGCTGGCGCGCCGGGCCCGGCTCGGCCATGCCCGTCTGCTGCTGTTCGGGGTGGCCATCGGCATTCTCACCAATGCGGCCATGACCTGGCTGATGTACTTTGCCGACGATGGCTCCCTGCGCGAGTACATGTTTTGGATGATGGGCAGTCTCGCCTACGGTAGTCAGCAGCTCGGCTGGTGGTGGCTGGTGCTGCCGCTGACGCTCGGCTGGCTTTGCTGGCAGGGCAAGGCCTTGCAGCAACTGTTGCTGGGGGAGACCCAGGCTCGCCTGATGGGGCTGGATGTGGACAGGATGCGGGTGCGGCTGGTGCTGGCGGTCTGTCTGCTCACCGGCCTGGCGGTATCCCTGTGCGGTGTCATCGGTTTCGTCGGATTGGTGGTGCCCCATCTGCTGCGCCTGTGCGGCGGCAGCGACCAGCGCTTCCTGTTGCCCGCCTCGGCGCTGGGGGGCGGTGCTTTGTTGCTGGGGGCCGATCTGGTGGCACGTTCTGCCTTGAGCGCAGGCGAGTTGCCCATCGGTGTCATCACTGCTTCTGTGGGGGCGCCGCTCTTCATTTACCTGCTGTTGAGGCAAGATGCCGATGTCGCCCGCTGATCCCTCTTCGCTTGAACCGGCTCCCCTGATCGAGGCACGCGCCCTCGCCATCCCCGAGCGATTGGCCCCGCTCGATCTGTGCTGGCAGGGGGGCCAGCTGGTGGCCCTGCTCGGCCCCAACGGCAGCGGCAAATCTACCTTGCTCGGCGCCCTGGCCGGCATTCTGCCCGCCACGGGTATGGTGCGGCTGTGCGGGGAGGCGGTCAGCGAGCTGAGCTGGCCCGAGCTGGCCCGGCGCCGCGCCATGCTGCCTCAGCGCCAGCCCCAGCTGTTTCATATTCCGGTGTTTCAGGTGCTGGCCATAGGGCTGGACGACGGGGTGGAAGCCGGCACGCAGAGCGATGTGAAGCGGGTCCAGAGCGAGGCCATTGACGCCCTGTGTGATGCACTGGAGCTGAGCACCCTGCTGGCACGCGATTTCAGTCGACTCTCCGGCGGGGAGCAGCAGCGGGTGCTGATCGCCCGCACCCTGCTGCAGCTATGGCCCAGCCTCAATCCGGCAGGCCGGGTACTGCTGCTGGATGAGCCGCTGGCAGGGCTGGATCTGCACCATCAGCTGGCGTTGTTGCGGCTGCTGAAGACGCTGGCCCGGCAGGGACTGCTGGTGGTGCTCGCCATCCACGACATCAACCTGGCTATCGATTGGGCGGATCGGATCCTCTGTCTGCAACAGGGGCGGGTGGTGAGCGAGGGTGGGACCGCGCTTATCGACGAGGCTTTGCTGGAGCGGGTGTTCCAGATAAAGACGGATCGCATTGAGGCGGCCGGTCGGGTCTGGTTTATGCCGAGCCTGTGAGAAACAAGAAAGGCCCTTGGCGTCAGCCGAGGGCCTTTTTGAAGAAGACGACTCGCTCCGTTTCGGCAAAGCCGAGTCGCTCGTGCATGCGCTGTGAGGCAAGATTGTCGATGGCGGCATCGGAGGCAAGCTCGCGGCAACCCAGCTCGCGGCCCCAATGCGCCACTTGGGCGATCAGGGCGCGCGCCAGCCCTCGCCGGCGCGACGCCGGTTGGACATAGACTCCTTCCAGATAGACCACCGGGCTGCTTTCGCAGCCATTTACGTAATCGTGGCGCAGGGCGGCATCGGCAAAGCCCACCGTCTGATCCTGCTCATCCAGCGCCAGAAAGGCGTTCAGGCCGGCATTGGTCAGCAACTCGCCCCCCTCCTGCAGATGGGCAGCGATCCCGTGGTGCGGCCACAGTTGCTGGCGCAGGGCCGCCCATTGCGCCAGCCGGGCCTCATCGAGGGGCACTATTCGCCAGCCAGTCTCTGTCATGCCGGGCTCAGCCCTGCCGCTTGGCAAGGCGTGCCTGCGCGGCCTCGGCCAGCATGGCCAGCAGCGTTTCGGTGTCGCTCCACGACAGGCAGGCATCCGTGATGCTCTGGCCGAAGGTAGCGGCGCAGCCGTTCTCCACATCCTGACGCCCTTCCACCAGGAAGCTCTCGGCCATGATGCCGGCGATGCCGGTACGGCCACGGCGCAGCTGATCGCAGATGTCCTGCGCCACCAGCAGCTGGCGGCGGTGATCCTTCATGCTGTTGCCGTGGCTGAAATCCACCACCAGCCGCTCGGGCATGCCCACATCGGCCAGGGCCTCGCACGCCTCGTCGACACTGGCGGTGTCGTAGTTGGGCCTGTGGCCGCCACGCAGGATCACATGGCCAAAGGGGTTGCCGGCGGTGCGGTAGATGGTCATCTTGCCGTCCTTGTCCGGGGAGTAGAAGATGTGGCTGTGACGGGCGGCGCGCACCGCATCGATGGCGATGCGGGTGTTGCCGTCGGTGCCGTTCTTGAAGCCAACCGGGCAGGAGAGGGCCGAAGCCATCTCGCGGTGCACCTGGGATTCTGTGGTGCGCGCGCCGATGGCGCCCCAGGTGATGAGATCGCTGATGTACTGGCCGGTCACCATGTCGAGGAACTCGGTGGCGGTGGGCATGCCGATCTCGTTGATGTCGACCAGCAGCTTGCGGGCCAGTTTCAGCCCTTCGTTGACGTCGAAGCTGCCATCGAGGCGCGGATCATTGATGAGCCCCTTCCAGCCGACTATGGTGCGCGGCTTCTCGAAGTAGGTACGCATGACGATGCAGAGGCTCTCTTTGTACTGCTCGCGCAGGGCGTTGAGACGGCGGGCGTATTCATGGGCGGCGGCCGGATCATGGATGGAGCAGGGGCCGACGATGACCAGCAGGCGCTGATCCTCACCGGCCAGAATGGCTTCCACTTCGCGGCGGGCATCCAGCAGATTCTGGGCAATGGTGTCGTTGATAGGGAAGGCGTGCGCGAGCTCGCTTGGAGTGATCAGAGACTCCAGGCGACGGGTGCGCAATTCATCGGTGTGAATGGACATACGACTCAATTCTCGAGTGGGTGGCGTGGGCTGTTGCTCGACGGCGTGCCGAAAATGCAAGGGGATAAAATAAAGCAAAAACCCCCTGATTGAAACCTTGAGGGGCTCTGATAGGATGTGAACCCCAAAACGACGCCAAATGAGGTAGATAGCGTGGCAAAGCCAGGAGCAACCGGGGTTACCCGCATCATCAACGCAACCGGTTACAGCATGAAGGGGCTCAAGTCAGCCTGGATCAACGAGGCGGCCTTCCGACAGGAGCTGATGTTGATCCTGCTGCTGATGCCACTGGCCTTCTGGCTCGGGGATTCCCTCAACCAAATCCTGCTGCTGGTGAGCATCAGCTGGCTGGTGGTGATCGTCGAGGTGCTCAACTCCGCCATAGAGGCTGTGGTGGACAGGGTGGGCTCGGAGCATCACGAGCTGTCGGGCCGCGCCAAGGATCTCGGCTCTGCTGCGGTGTTTATCGCGCTGGCCCTCAATGCGCTGGTATGGGGCGCCCTGGTGGGACGCAATCTGCTGGGCTGGTGGTAGATCTTTCGGTACCAAGAAAAGCCCGACGGGGCATAACCCAGCTGAGCTGGTGGTAGGTTGCGAGATCAACCTTCCTCCTGGCACTTCTAGCATAAAAAAGCCCGTCATCGAGACGGGCTTTTTGCTGGCCGAGCGCTGGGGCTCAGGGCATCAATGCAGGATCCGGGCACGTATGGTGCCGTTGATCTCCTTGAGCTTGGCGAGGGCCTTCTCGCTGTGCTCCGTCTCCACGTCGATCACCACGTAACCAATATGGCTGCTGGTCTGCAGGTATTGACCGGCGATGTTGATCCCCTCTTCGGCGAAGATCTGGTTGATCTGGTTCATGACGCCCGGCTGGTTGCGGTGAATGTGCAGCAGGCGGCTGGAACCCTTGTGGCCCGGCAGTGAGACTTCCGGGAAATTGACGGCGGAGAGGGTGGAGCCGTTGTCGGAATACTTGACCAACTTGTTGGCCACTTCCAACCCTATGTTCTCCTGGGCTTCCTGGGTGGAGCCACCTATGTGCGGGGTCAGGATCACGTTGTCCAGGCCGCGCAACGGGGTCAGGAACTCCTCGTCGTTGGACTTGGGCTCGCTCGGGAAGACGTCGATGGCGGCGCCCGAGAGGTGGCCGCTCTTGATGACGTCGGCCAGCGCATCTATGTCTACCACGGTACCGCGGGAGGCGTTGATGAAGATGGCGCCCGGTTTCATCATGCGCAGCTGCTCGGCACCGATCAGATCCTTGGTGGAGGCGGTTTCGGGGACGTGCAGGCTGATGATGTCAGACATGTTGAGCAGCTCGACCATGCTCGGCACCTGAATGGCGTTGCCGAGCGACAGCTTGTTCTCGATGTCGTAGTAGTAGACCTTCAGGCCTATGCTCTCGGCTATGATGCCGAGCTGGGTGCCGATATGGCCGTAGCCTATGATGCCAAGCTTCTTGCCACGGGCTTCGACCGAGCGGTTGGCCAGTTTTTCCCACACGCCGCGATGGCACTTGGCGTTCTTCTCCGGGATGCCACGCAGCAGCAGCAGTATCTCTCCCAGCACCAGTTCGGCCACCGAACGGGTGTTGGAGAAGGGGGCGTTGAAGACGGGGATACCACGCAGGTGGGCGGCATCGAGGTCGACCTGGTTGGTGCCGATGCAGAAGCAGCCGATGGCAACCAGCTTGCCGGCGGCATCCAGCACCTTCTCGGTGAGCTGGGTACGGGAGCGCAGACCCACGAAATGCACGTCACGAATGCGTTCGATCAGATCCTCTTCCGACAGGGAGGTCTTGAGGTACTCCACGCTGGTGTAACCGGCGGCACGAAAGGTTTCCACCGTGTTGGGATGGACTCCCTCCAGCAGCAGCACCTTGATCTTATCCTTGTCCAGCGAAAACTTGGCAGTCATGACGATCCCTCTATGTATGCAAAGAATGAGTGCAGATATGGCGTGTGAAGAAAACCGTAAAGTAACAAAAACGGTTGGGAGAGGGAATATTTGTGACGAAAGTCAAATTCTTTGAAGTTTTCAACGATAGTTGTAAACCATAGTTTGCAACTCATTGAGGGATAAATGAAAACGGCGCCATCAGGCGCCGTCATCCATTCAGGGGGCTATCTTGGGGCATCAGCCTGCGGTGGCTGCGGAACTGAGCTGCCCCCATCCATAGGTATTACTGGGTAACCACGCCCTCCGGCGTGCCGATCAGCACAACGTCCGCACCGCGGTGGGCGAACAGGCCGTTGGTGACCACACCGACGATGGCGTTGAGCTGCACTTCCAGCCCTTTGGCATCCTCGATGGCCATGCCCTTGACGTCCAGTATGATGTTGCCGTTGTCGGTGACCACACCTTCACGCCACACCGGATTGCCGCCCAGCTTGCGGATCTCGCGGGCCACGTATTCGCGGGCCATGGGGATCACTTCCACTGGCAGCGGGAACTGGCCCAGCACGTCCACGGTTTTGGTGTTGTCTATGATGCAGATGAACTTGTCGGCCACGGCCGCCACTATCTTCTCGCGGGTCAGGGCCGCGCCACCGCCCTTGATCATGTCGCGGGTCGCATTGATCTCGTCGGCACCATCCACGTAGACGGAGAGGGCATCAATGTCGTTGAGGTCAAACACCTGGATGCCAAAGCCCTTGAGGCGCTCGGTGGAGGCCACTGAGCTGGATACGGCCCCCTTGATCTCGTCCTTCATGGTCGCCAGCGCGTCGATGAAGTGGTTGACGGTAGAGCCTGTGCCGACCCCGACTATGGTGCCGGGAACCACGTACTTGAGCGCAGCCCAACCGGCCGCCTTCTTCATTTCATCTTGAGTCATGATGGATCCTTTGGGGAAAAAGCGGGCGCATTATATCCAAGCATCCCCCTCAGAGCGACCACAGCGCTCACGTTCCGGCCCAAAAACCCCCAAGATGTAAATCGTTTGCCTGTTTATTGAGCCCTGTCACCCGGACGGGGCAGAGCTATGTGCAAAAGTGGCGGTATCGCGCGCAAAACGGAGCAGGCCAAGCCCAAGACAGAGAGGGGCAGGCAGTCAGTACGGGCCGATGCCTGATGGTCATGGAAATTGCCAGCAGCGGCTGGGGGTGATGATCTGCGGCAGCGGCACGTCCCACTGCTCCTGTGGCACGGCATCCACCTGTTGGCAGTCGTGGGCGATCCCCAGCGGTTTGGGGCCCAGCCTGTGTTCATGCCAGCAGGCGAGGGTGCGATCGTAATAGCCGCCGCCCATGCCTAGCCGGTTGCCCTCGGCATCGAACGCCACCAGCGGAGTGCAAATAAGGTCCAGGGTGCTGTGAGGCACCACCTGGGACATGTCCAGCTCAGGCTCGGCGATGCCATAGCGATTGCGGGTCATGGGGCTGGTGGCGGTATAGCGCAAGAAGAGCAGGTGACCCGGAGTGAAGGGGTGCAGCACCGGCAGGTAGACCTCTTTTTGCTGGGCCCAGAGCCAGTGGATGGCGGGCAGGGGATTGAGTTCGCCATCGTTGGCCAGATAGAGGGCGATGCGTCTGGCCGCCAGTATCTCCGGATGTTGCTTGAACTGGGCAACCAGCCGCTGGGCGGCTTCCTGCTGCTCGGCCTGGCTCAGGCTCTTTCTGCGCTGGCGGATGAGCTGGCGCAGGGATTGTCTTTCAGGCTGGGTATCATCCGGCATGGGGGCTCCTCTGGTGTGCACCCGTGTGGTGCAGATGGGTTGCCGTAACGGGTTGGGGTTACCTTAACAAGGCTGGCGAGGGATGAACAGCGCGACCAGCCCTGCTTGAATGGGCCGCCGGGCAGGACTCAATGCCCCGTCCGGCAGCGGATTTGGTTACTTGTCAGAAGTCTTGCCCATCTGATGCTTGACGAACACTGCCACCAGCGCTGCCAGCGCCAGGGCCATGGGATAGAAGCTCATGCTCACCACCGCCAGTGGCGACAATGCGAAGATGGAGCCCAGCAGCAGCGCCTGTGCGCCCCAGGGGATGAGTCCTTGTACCACGCAGGAGAAGATATCCAGCATGGAGGCGGCGCGGCGCGGGGTGACGCCGTGATGCTCCGCCAGCTCGCGCGCTACCTTGCTGGCCACTATGATGGCCACCGTATTGTTGGCGGTGCAGAGGTTGGTCAGCCCCACCACGCCGGCGATGCCGAGCTCGGCCGCCTTCTCGTTCTGCTCGCCATCGTGCTGGCGGGTAAAGCGGGCGATCAGGGCGCTGATCCGCTCGCTGATCCAGGCCAGCCCGCCCTGGCGCTCCATCAGGGCGCCGAGACCGCCGATCAGCATGGAGAGCAGGAAGATCTCCTGCATGCCGGTGAAGCCTTGATAGATGTCCTTGCTGAACTGGCCCAGCGGATAATCGCTGACCATGCCCACGGCGCCGGCGGCCAGTATGCCAATGCCCAGTACCATGAAGACGTTCATGCCGGACAGGGCCAGCACCAGGATCAGCAGGTAGGGCATCACCTTGAACAGATCCGCATGGGCTGTCGTGGCGGGGGCTTCCCCTACGGATCCCAGGGTCAGATAGAGCAGGATCACTGCGATGGCGGCGGGGGCGGCAATCTTGAAGTTCTCGCGAAACTTGTCCTTCATCTCGCAGCCCTGGCTGCGGGTCGCGGCTATGGTGGTGTCGGAGATGATGGAGAGGTTATCGCCGAACATGGCGCCGGAGAGAATGGTGCCGGCCATCAGTACCGGATCGATACCGGCTGCCTGGGCCACGCCAAGAGCCACGGGGGCCACGGCACCGATCGTGCCCATGGAGGTGCCCATGGCAGTGGCAATAAAGGCAGAGATGAGGAACAGCCCCGGCAGCAGGAACCAGCCCGGGATCAGCGACAGACCGAGTGCAACAGTGGCATCGACTCCACCGGTGGCTTTGGCCACGGTGGCGAAGGCGCCAGCCAGCAGATAGATGATGCACATCGCCATTATGCTGCTGTCACCCACCCCCTTGAAGAAGGTTTCAAGGTTCTTGTTGAACCCCTCTTTCCCCAGCGTCAGTGCCAGCATGACGGCGGGCAGTGCAGCCACGGGGGTGGGCAGCTGATAGAAGGCGAATTCCACCCCCTGCAGGGTAAGCCAGGTGCCGGTACCGATAAAGAGAGCGAGAAAGACCAGAAGAGGCAGCAGGGCTCTGGCACTGGGTTGGGTCTGGATCATGTGTTCCTCTGTGGTTGAACATGACCTCCCTGTCGCAGCCAGCCCAGATAGGGGAGTGAGCCTGGCGGGCATCCTGCCGCTATGGGGCGCCTACAGTAGTGAGTCAGGGCCATTCGGTCAAGATAGACGTCCAGATGGATAAGGATTTTTATCAGCCAATTCTGATGTGATTGAAATATCAAAAGTATGTTCGGAAATATTAATCAATACTGTTTATTGTTCGGCATTGTCTTGGGACATACAGGGCACTTTTCACAGACATGTCATTTGGCGGACGGGGCTGACGGGCTAATGACACTGAATATACGGGCTATCTGTGTTTGGAGTAGGCCACCAACGCCGCCTTGCACGTGCTGGATATGGCACTCGCATCTGCAGGCAATGAGGCGGCCTTGATAGTCGGTGAGGGCGGCGCTGTTACTGCGTCATTTTCTCCACGGCCTGAACGGCTGCAGCCAGGGCGTGCTTATCGAGAGTCAGGGCAATGTGACCGATATCCGGCACCAGGGTGACGGGCCATTGAATGCCGAGCGCTCTTAACTCGGGTTCCAGTTGGTCGGTTTTAAACGCCTCGTCATCGGTGCCCGCAATCACGGCGCAGGGGCGCTTTGCATTGCGCAAATTCTGCCGGTAGTCGCGCTCTGGCTGGAAGTTCGAGGCGAGGTTGAATGAGTAGGAGGGGGTCAGGAGAGCTTTCGCTTCTTCATTGAGCGCAAAGTTCAGCACGGTCAGATGGTTGAGTGCTGAAATATGGAAACCGTTGAGGATGCTCAGGGCAATGAGGCGAGGAATGCCGACACGCACCCAGCCACCACTGTTGGGTCGGTAGTTGGCGGCAGTGGGGCCCAGATACGGGGAGAGGAGCAGGTAGTTTTCAAACAGGGTTTGGCGTGAGCTGCCAGCAACACGCAGCACGAAGCCACCGCCGGATGAGAAGCCTGCGAGGGTGGCAGGTTTGCTCGGAGCCACTGCTGCGGCGAAATCTTCCAGATCGTCTTCCAGTTGCCCTATGTAGGCTATCGTGCCTCTTTGGCCCGACTCGCCATGGCCACGGATATCGAGGGTATAGGCACCATAACCGGCTTGCGAGAAGGCGCTCGCCAGTATGTGCATGCTCTGGCTGCTGGCAGAAGAGCCATGAACCAGCACAACGCTACCCCTGACATCCTTGCCTGCGGGGGCATAGTGTCGATAGCCCAACTGCGCGCCGTCACGGGCCGGGTATCTTGAGAGCGGCGGCAGGCCGCTCCAGTCAAGGGTTTTGAAGGGGGTGTTGATACTGGCCATCTCCGGCGCCGGACTTGGCCCGCCAAAGCGCAGCGCCGCCACCAGGGTGACAAGGCCGAGCGACAGCAGACCCAGCACAAGCAGCAATCCCGTATTCATATGTTTATCTCCTGGCGGCAGCGGCGTGGGGTTGAGCCTTGTGTCCATCAAGGGAAACCTATCAGATGGCGCCGTCTCTGCCAAACCTCCAGTCTGCGGGGCTGGAATGGCAATGGGTGCATCAGCCATTTTGAGTGGTTCACCGTCGCACCCGAACCGAAGAGGGTGTCTCACGGCTTTTCAAAGCCGGCGCAGGCTGGTAAAACGGTCTCTTTCCATAAAACAGATGAGAGGGTGGAGATGGACAATCCGATCCGTGTGGCCGTGATGGGCTGTAATGGTCGTATGGGCAAGGTGCTGCTGGAAGCCATCACCAATGCCGAGGGCGTGGTGGTCGGGGCGGCGCTGGAGCGACCGGGCTCTGCCGTGATCGGGCTGGATGCCGGTGAGCTCAACGGTCTGGGCAAGCTGGGTGTGATGATCAGCGACAGCCTGGACAAGGTTCGGGATAAGTTTGATCTCATCATCGACTTCACCCGTCCCGAGGTGACCCTGGCCAATCTGGCCTTTGCACTGGCTCATCAGAAGCAGATGGTGATCGGCACCACCGGCTTTGACGATGCTGGCAAGGCGGCGCTGAAAGAGGCGGGCAAGCAGATCGGCATCGTGTTCGCCTCCAACTACTCGGTCGGTGTCAACCTGGTGTTCAAGCTGCTGGAGCAGGCCGCCAAGGTGATGGGGGATTACACCGACATCGAGATCATCGAGGGGCACCACAGACACAAGGTGGATGCACCGTCCGGCACCGCGCTTTCCATGGGGGAAGTGGTGGCCAAAACCCTGGGCCGCGATCTGAAAGAGTGCGCCGTCTACGGCCGCGAGGGGATCACCGGCGAGCGGGATCGCAACACCATCGGCTTTGCCACCATTCGTGCCGGCGATCTGGTGGGGGAGCACACTGTCATGTTTGCCGACATCGGCGAGCGGGTGGAGATCAGCCACAAGGCCTCCAGCCGCCTCACTTTCGCCAATGGTGCCGTGCGGGCCGGCAAGTGGCTTGGCCAGCAGGGTGCCGGTCTCTACGACATGCAGGATGTGCTCGACCTCAAGTGAGCGGCCAAGGTGGCGGCAGGCGGGCCGTAATGGGCCCCTCCTGACAATGTTGCCAAACCCCGGTTCGCCGGGGTTTTTCATATATTTTTGTATAAATGGCGCTTACACCCTGTTTTTTATGTGAAATGGCCTAAACCTCTTCTTTACCCAATTCATCCCATCCGGCTATGGCTCAAATGTCATCAAAGGGTAACGGGATTGAGCTTCAACACCCCCTGCACCCGCATTTTTTTACATGACATGAAAAAGACTAAAAATTCAAAACAAGAAAAACGTTTTCTATTTTTGTTTGGCACTCATCTGTCAATAAAAGGCTCGTTTAAGCCTTTTTGAATTTTTTCTTTAAATTATAATTTATTGTTTTTTAGGGTTTAAAAGTCATTTTTTGTGAGTTGAGTGGCATGAGTGCTCCCTTTTGTGTCGGGTTTTGGCTTTTCTTTTGATGGCGGGGGTTGCAAAGCGATCGAGTGCATAGATAATGGGTAATGTTGCTTGTTTATTGAATTTAGATGCATTTAAAACGAGAAAAGACGTTGAAATGCGATCGTTTTTAAGTAGAATGCGCCCAATTTGCCAGAAATCTGCCGGGTTTGAGCCCTGTTTCAAACAGCGTCCGGACCCGCAACACCCAGGTAAATTGCTGAATTTAAAGCTAAATAACTGGAGGTTGTCTTGAATCACACTGCATTGCTAGTGCTGGAAGATGGAACTGTGTTCAAAGGCGTGTCGATAGGCGCCGAGGGATGTTCCGTTGGTGAAGTGGTTTTCAATACGTCGATGACGGGCTATCAGGAAATCCTTACCGATCCCTCTTATTCCCGTCAGATAGTCACCCTCACTTACCCCCATATAGGCAACACCGGCACCAACAGCGAAGATGAAGAGTCCAGTCAAATCCACGCGCAGGGATTGATCATCCGGGACCTTCCGATACTTGCCTCCAATTTCCGCAATCAGCAATCCCTCTCCGATTACCTCAAGTCTCACAACATCGTTGGCATCGCCGACATCGACACCCGAAAACTGACCCGCATCCTGCGCGAGAAAGGCGCCCAGGCTGGCTGCATTTATGCCGGTAAAGAGGTGGCGGGCAAACAGGTCGATGAGGCATATGCCCTCGAACAGGCGCGCGCCTTCCCCGGTCTCAAGGGGATGGACTTGGCCAAGGAAGTGACGGTTGAGCAGCCCTACGCCTGGACCGAAGGCAGCTGGCAGCTTGGCAAGGGGCATGTCACCCCGGCGGCCGATGAACTCAAATACCACGTGGTGGCCTACGACTTTGGCGTCAAGCGCAACATTTTGCGCATGCTGGTGGATCGTGGCTGCCGCCTGACGGTGGTGCCGGCCAAGACCCCGGCCGCCGAAGTGCTGGCGATGAATCCCGATGGCATCTTCCTCTCAAACGGCCCGGGTGACCCCGAGCCCTGCGACTACGCCATCGCGGCCATCAAGGCTTTCCTCAATACCAACACCCCGGTGTTTGGCATCTGCCTGGGTCACCAGCTGCTGGGTCTGGCCTCCGGTGCCAAGACGATGAAGATGAAGTTTGGCCACCACGGAGCCAACCACCCGGTGAAGAGTCTCGATGACAACACTGTGATGATCACCGCCCAGAACCACGGTTTCGCGGTCGATGAGCACAATTTGCCGGCTTGCCTGCGTGCCACCCACGTCTCCCTGTTTGACGGTTCCTTGCAAGGTATCCACCGCACCGACCGTCCGGCCTTCAGCTTCCAGGGTCACCCCGAGGCGAGCCCGGGCCCGCACGACTGTGCCGGTCTGTTCGACCACTTTATTGAATTGATCAAGCAGTATCGCGCTTAAGAGGAAAAGAGAAGCCATGCCAAAACGTAACGACCTACAGAGCATCCTGATCCTCGGCGCCGGCCCCATCGTCATCGGTCAGGCCTGCGAATTTGACTACTCCGGCGCCCAGGCCTGCAAAGCCCTGCGCGAGGAGGGCTACCGCGTCATCCTGGTGAACTCCAACCCGGCCACCATCATGACCGACCCGGAGATGGCCGACGCCACCTACATAGAGCCCATCACCTGGGAAGTGGTGCGCGAGATCATCAAGAAAGAGCGCCCGGATGCCGTACTGCCTACCATGGGTGGCCAGACAGCACTGAACTGCGCGCTGGATCTTGAAAAACACGGGGTGCTGGCCGAGTTCGGTGTCGAGATGATAGGTGCCACCGCCGACGCCATCGACAAGGCCGAAGATCGCCGCCGCTTTGACATCGCCATGAAGAGCATTGGTCTGGAGTGTCCGCGCGCCGGTATCGCCCACAACATGGAAGAGGCGTGGGGCGTGCAGCAGATGGTCGGCTTCCCCTGCATCATACGTCCCTCCTTTACCATGGGCGGCTCGGGCGGCGGCATCGCCTACAACACCGAAGAGTTCGTCGAGATCTGCGAGCGCGGTCTGGACTTGTCGCCGACCAAAGAGCTGCTGATCGATGAGTCGCTGATCGGCTGGAAAGAGTACGAGATGGAAGTGGTGCGGGATCGCAACGACAACTGCATCATCGTCTGCACCATCGAAAACTTCGACCCCATGGGCATCCACACCGGTGACTCCATCACGGTCGCGCCAGCCCAGACGCTGACCGACAAGGAGTTCCAGATCATGCGCAACGCCTCCATGGCGATACTGCGCGAGATCGGCGTCGAGACCGGCGGCTCCAACGTCCAGTTCGGTATCAACCCGAAAGATGGCCGCATGGTCATCATCGAGATGAACCCGCGGGTGTCCCGCTCCTCTGCGCTGGCCTCCAAGGCGACCGGTTTCCCCATCGCCAAGATTGCCGCCAAGCTCGCCATCGGTTACACCCTGGACGAGCTGATGAACGACATCACCGGCGGTCGCACTCCGGCCTCCTTCGAGCCGGCCATCGACTATGTGGTCACCAAGGTACCGCGCTTCAACTTTGAAAAGTTCGCCGGTGCCAACGACCGCCTGACTACCCAGATGAAATCCGTCGGCGAAGTGATGGCCATTGGCCGCAACTTCCAGGAGTCCCTGCACAAGGCGCTGCGCAGTCTCGAGACCGGCAAGACCGGCTTCGACCCCATGGTTGACCTCAATGCTCCGGACTCCCTGACCCGCATCCGCCACGAGCTGCAGGACGCTGGCTGCGACCGCATCTGGTACATCGCCGATGCGTTCCGCGCCGGTCTCTCCATGGACGGCATCTTCAAGCTGACCAAGATTGACCCCTGGTTCCTGGTGCAGATAGAAGATCTCATCAAGCTGGAAGAGCAGGTGAAAGAGCGCGGCATGGCCGGTCTTGACGCCGACTTCTTGCGCGCCTTGAAGCGCAAGGGCTTCGCCGACGCGCGCTTGGCCAAGATCCTCGGCGTGGCCGAGGGCGAGGTGCGCAAGTTGCGTGCCCGCCACAACATCTTCCCGATCTACAAGCGGGTCGATACCTGCGCGGCCGAGTTCGCCACCAACACCGCCTACATGTATTCGAGCTATGACGAAGAGTGCGAGGCCAACCCGACCAATCGTGACAAGATCATGATCATCGGCGGCGGCCCGAACCGTATCGGTCAGGGCATCGAGTTTGACTACTGCTGCGTGCACGCGGCACTGGCCCTGCGCGAAGACGGTTACGAGACCATCATGGTCAACTGCAACCCGGAGACCGTCTCCACCGATTACGACACCTCGGATCGCCTCTACTTCGAGCCAGTGACCCTGGAAGACGTGCTGGAAATCGTGCGCATCGAGAAGCCCAAGGGCGTCATCGTCCAGTACGGTGGCCAGACCCCGCTCAAACTGGCACGGGCATTGGAAGCCAACGGCGTGCCGATCATCGGTACCAGCCCGGATGCCATCGACCGCGCCGAAGACCGCGAGCGCTTCCAGTCCGCCGTCGAGCGTCTGGGCCTCAAGCAGCCGGAAAACGGCACAGTCACCGCGTTGGAGCAGGCAGTGCTGACCGCCGAGCGGATCACTTACCCGCTGGTGGTGCGCCCCTCCTACGTGCTGGGTGGCCGCGCCATGGAGATCGTCTATGACGAGACCGACCTGCGTCGCTACTTCGCCGAGGCGGTGAGCGTCTCCAACGAATCGCCGGTACTGCTGGACCGCTTCCTGGACGATGCCACCGAGCTGGACGTGGATGCCATCTGCGACGGCACCGATGTGGTCATCGGCGGCATCATGGAGCATATCGAGCAGGCCGGTATCCACTCCGGTGACTCCGGCTGCTCCCTGCCGCCTTATACCTTGTCCAAGAAAATTCAGGACGAGATCCGCGAGCAGGTGCGCAAGCTGGCACTGGAACTCGGTGTAGTCGGCCTGATGAACGTGCAGTTTGCGGTCAAGGGCGATGACATCTACCTCATCGAAGTGAACCCGCGTGCCGCCCGTACCGTGCCGTTTGTCTCCAAGGCGACCGGTGCGCCGCTGGCCAAGATTGCCGCCCGCGTCATGGCCGGCCAGAGCCTGAAAGATCAGGGCTTTACCACCGAGATAATCCCGCCTTACTACTCGGTGAAAGAGGTGGTACTGCCCTTCGCCAAGTTCCCTGGGGTTGACCCGCTGCTGGGGCCAGAGATGCGCTCTACCGGTGAAGTAATGGGGGTGGGCAGCAGCTTTGCCGAGGCCTATGCCAAGGCCCAGCTGGGTGCCAGCCATGCGGTGCCGAAAGAGGGCCGTGCTCTCTTGTCGGTGCGTCACAGCGACAAGGCGCTGGTGGTCGATTTGGCTGCCAAGCTGCTGGAGCTGGGCTACGAGCTGGATGCCACTCACGGCACCGCAGTGGCGCTGGGTGAAGCGAGCATCAACCCGCGCCTGGTCAACAAGGTGCACGAAGGGCGTCCGCACATTCTCGACCGCATCAAAAATGGCGAGTACACCTACATCGTCAACACCGCCGAAGGGCGAGTGGCGATCCAGGACTCCAAGCAGTTGCGCCGCGCCGCCTTGCAGCACAAGGTGGCTTATACCACCACCATGAATGAGGCGTTTGCCACCTGCATGGCCATCAGCATGGATGCCACCGCCAACGTGAACTCGGTGCAGGAGCTGCATCAGAAGGTGAAAAACCGCTAAGGATTGCGTAACAAGGGCAGGGGAGTCTTTCTCTCCTTCTTTGCACAACACCCGCGAACCTGAAAAACCCCGCCAGCGATGGCGGGGTTTCTGTTTTTTGGCGGCTCTGACCAGCCTCCGTCATGGGGGAAAGGTGCGCATGGGAGAGGGGATATGGTCATCGGAGGGTGAGATACACCCTATGGGTGGCATAAAAGTGATAATGATTGCGCATTGGTGGCTCTGGTTTGCAATCTTTGCAATCACTCGCCTGCCCACCTCTATATACTTGTTTCTCATCACATAAGGTCGTCTGCGCCCGCAACAGCGGGGTGCGAGGATCAGGGCCAGTTGCTTATCCGGCAGCCGAGGCCGGCCCCTTTATCCATAGGGACCACAGGAAACCGGTTGTGGGGTTACCACCCACGCAACCGTCAGGGCCAGCGTTACCGCGCAAGCCCGCTTCCCCCTCCTTACCCCGTCAGCTTGCCTGCCCAGTCGCGTCGTTGCTCACCTTCATTGCCCGCAACGGCGCCGCGCCTCAAGGACATCAGCCAAGGGAATCTGAATATGAGCTTCGATCATCGCAAATACCGCCCCGCCCCCGTTATTGCACTGGCGGACCGTCAATGGCCCAACCAGGTGATGACGCGGGCGCCGCTCTGGTGCGCCGTGGACTTGCGCGACGGCAATCAGGCGCTGGTCGAACCCATGACGGTGGCCCAGAAGCTGCAAATGTGGGCGCTCATGGTCCATGTCGGTTTCAAGCATATAGAGGTGGGGTTCCCCGCCGCCTCCCAGCCTGATTTCGACTTCGTGCGCGAGCTTATTGAGCGCAATCTCATTCCCGATGACGTCACCATACAGGTGTTGGTGCAGGCCCGCGAAGATCTGATCGCCCGCACCTTTGAATCGCTAAAGGGGGCCAAACGGGCCATCGTCCACGTCTACAACTCGGTCAACCCGACCCAGCGCAACTATGTGTTCAACTCAGGGAAGGAGGGGGTCAAGGCCATCGCCGTGCAAGGCGCGCGCTGGGTGCGAGACCATGCGGCGCGCAACCCTGGCACAGAGTGGAGTTTTCAATATTCCCCCGAGAGTTTCAGCAGCACAGAGGTGGAGTTCGCGGTAGATGTGTGCGACGCCGTCATCGACGAGTGGCGCCCTGCTGGCCGCCCCATGATCCTCAACCTCCCTGCCACGGTCGAGGTGAGCACTCCCAATGTGTTCGCAGATCAGGTGGAGTGGTTCTGCCGCCACCTCAAGGCGCGCCCCGAGGTGAGCATCTCCATCCATACCCACAATGACAGGGGCTGCGGCGTGGCCGCCGCCGAGCTGGCGGTGCTGGCGGGGGCCGATCGCATCGAGGGTACCCTGCTTGGCAACGGCGAGCGCACCGGCAACATGGACATAGTCACCATGGCCATGAACCTCTACAGCCAGGGGATTGATCCCGAGCTGGATCTCTCTGACATGGACGCCATAGTCGCCACCGTGGGCGCCTGCACCCAGATAGCCCTGCACCCGCGCCACCCCTACGCGGGCGAGCTGGTCTACACGGCGTTTTCCGGCAGCCACCAGGATGCGATTCGCAAATCTCTGGCGGCCGAGAAACCCGATGCCTACTGGGACGTGGCCTATCTGCCCATCGATCCCGCAGACCTTGGCCGCAGCTACGAGGCGGTGATCCGCATCAACAGCCAGTCCGGCAAGGGCGGCGTCACCTATCTGCTGGAGCGCGACCTTGGCCTGCAACTGCCACGCTGGCTGCAAATTGACTTCAGCCGCCGGGTCCAGGCACAGGCCGAGGCAAGCAGCAGCGAAATCAGCCCGGAACAGATCCGAGCCCTGTTTGAGCAGCATTACCTCGAGCCGGTACACGGCTATCGCATTGGTCGCTTCCAGCTTGGTCACGACAGTCAGGAGAGTCTGTGCCTCGAGTTGCAGACCCCGAACGGCACCTTGCACCTGAGCGGCGAAGGGGAGGGGGCCATCACAGCGCTGGTCAACGGCTGGGAGCGCCAGACCGGGATGCACATCGACGTGCTCGATTACTCGGAACATGCCCTCTGTGCCGGTACCGAATCTCGCGCCGCCGCCTATGTGCTGCTCAGCGTCGATGGCCAGCGCATGTGCGGGGTCGCCATCGGCCGTGACGTGGTCAATGCCTCCTTGCAGGCGGTGATCAATGGCGCCGCCCAGGTTCAGGCGCTGCGCCAAACGGCCTGATCCACCCCCTGCTCAGCTGCCGGGGCGCTGTTTTTGCCTCTGGCCCTGGCCCGATACACCTGCAAGGCCCCCGTCCAACCGGCGGGGGCCTTGTCGTGTCAACGGCGGATGCTCTCGGGCTGGCGATGCTCATGCCTTCAGATCCCCCGATCAATCCTCTACAATGCCCTTGCTGCCGGGGGCCGGACTTGTCTGGCCACGCCAGCGGCGCCTCATCCATCGGGAAGCTTTCATGCATCATCTCACTCGTTATCGTCATCATGTCGCGCCTCTGTTGGCCGCTTTGCTGCTGGCTGCCTGTGCCAGCGAACCTGCCAGCCAGGGCGATACCCGCAAACCTGGCAGTGCGGCCATCATGGGGCCGGCCATCACCAAACCCGCGTCCCTGCCCAAGGCCCAGACTCCCAGAGCCCCGGCCAGCATGCAGTCGCGCATAGTGCGGTTGTTGCCGGCCCGTACCGTGGATCGCAAGGGCTGGGCGCAGGACATAGTCACGGCCCTTGCCAAACAGGATCTGGCCGTGACCGACGAGAATGTCTGTTCTGTGCTGGCGGTGGCCGAGCAGGAGTCCACCTTTCAAGCAGACCCCGTGGTGCCAGGGCTTGGCAAGATCGCCTGGCAGGAGATCAACGCCCGTGCCGGCAAGCTGCTGATCCCCGAGTTCGTGGTGCGCACAGCGCTCAGCATCAATTCACCCACCGGCAAGAGCTATGCCGAGCGCATCGACAAGTTGCGCACCGAGCGGGAGATGAGCGAGATCTTCGAGGACATGATAGGGGAGGTGCCCATGGGCAAGACCCTGTTTGGCAACATGAACCCGGTGCGTACCGGTGGTCCCATGCAGGTCAGTATCGCCTTCGCCGAGGCCAACGCCCGTGGCTACCCTTATCCCGTCAAGGATTCCATCCGCCACGAAGTCTTTAGCCGCCGCGGTGGCATCTGGTTTGGCACCCGTCATCTGCTCAACTACCCGGCCCAGTATCCGGATCACCTCTACCGCTACGCCGACTTCAACGCCGGCTGGTATGCCAGTCGCAACGCCGCATTCCAGGCGGCGGTCAGCCGCGTGAGCGGCAAGCCGCTGGCACTGGATGGGGATCTCATTCGCTACGACTCAGATCTGCCGGGCAAGACAGAACTCGCGGTTCATTCCATCGCCAGCCGCCTCAGCATGAGCAAGCAGGCCATTCACCAGAGCCTGAAACTGGGGGATACCGCCGAATTTGCCCAGAGCGATCTCTACCACAGGGTCTTTACCCTGGCCGACAAGCAGGCCGGCAAGCGACAACCCCGCGCCGTGCTGCCGGGCATCTCTCTCAAAAGCCCCAAGATCACCCGCAACCTCACCACCGCCTGGTTTGCCAAACGGGTGCAGTGGCGCCAGCAAACCTGCCTGAAGCGGCTGGGGTCGCTGTAACTGCAATAACAAAGGCGGCCAATGGGCCGCCTTTGTTTATAGTTAAGAACTATCCCTTTCTTTTAAATAACCTCAATAAGCCTTTTACTGTGATGTCTAGGTGACTGCCTTCATCATACAGAGCAGGGACGACATAATCAGCTCTTTCTTCGGATATTAGCTTTTCTACTTTGTCTTGAGTTGATTTTAGAGGCCATTTTTTGTTGTCAAAGACAGCAATAGACCTGCCACCTTGATACCTCACCATTTTCATAGATGGAATATCGGTGTCGCCATCACCAAGATATATCATTCTCTGAAATGGTATGTCTCTATCTTGAAGTTCAATGAATTTATTTACTTCCCTATTATCCCATGAATTATGAATTCCTTTGTTTATTCTAAATAAGAATTGTGTTTTGGTTGTATAGTTAATTGCTTGTGCGGGCCACGTTGCGTAGCGATGATTTTCAGAGTAGTGATATTTGCAAGCATAAATATCACGAAATTTGTCTCCAATACATGTTCCTCTAATCATTGCATCAAGGCCACTTGATATGATGTAATGCTCCAGTTCTAGGTCAATGCTTTCAGCAAAGCTGTTAATTCTATCGAACCATGAATCAACGCCACTGAATAAAGGGATTGATTGTCCATGCATCATTAGTTTTTCTGTACTAAGGACATCAGATTGAAGCATGTTAGCCCTTTCTGCTAGCATACCAAGGTAGGTCAATATTTCATCGCCGTCATCGTACATTGCTCTACGTTTCACGCTGGCCCAAAATTCAGGTATATCAGTTATCTCTAATTCGGGCATAACCCCATGCTGGGCACAATCACCTTCCGCTAAGGTCCCATCAAAATCATAAATTAGTGCGCACTTCATGAATAATCCTCTAAAAGTTAAATCGGCCAGTTCTGCTCAATCCATAATATTTCCCGACACACTTTCTCCTCCATTCTGTCTCTGTCAGAGGTAAGTCTGAACTCTTGGCCGGAATGCAGATCAAGAACTATATATTCCGCATCTGCCTCTTGAATTGCTTCATGCATTAAATAGCAGATATAGTCAGCTCGCTCTCTTGTCATTCTCTGTTTCTCGGTAAAATGGAGCTTAACATGAGTTCGGACGCCATTTATCAATGCGCTCAGCTCGGGATTGCAATGGATAGTAGTGCTATTAAAAACAAAGGACTCTCGCAATGATGCATACACATCAATGTTCTTACCTGACTGCCACTTAATAAAATTATGGGCTAGGCGTTCAAATTTTATTTTTTTACTGGAGTCCTTTTGCTTTCGTGATATTTCGATCAGGTACGAAACATGTCTCTTTTGGCTAAAAAGTGACTTTATAGCTGTTCTAAGTTGCAAGTAGTAATCTTTATAGTGTGCATAATCCCCTCTTAGTGCAACCTGCTTAAGTTTTGTGTGTTTAGGTGAGCCAGTTGCAACAGCAATATTAGTGAAATCTGAGATAGCTAACTCTGGCATACAATATCCTTATTTAAATATGTGAATTTGGTTATCCGCTCAGGAGTAAGCGTCTTTTAGTTCGATGTTTAGTTCTTAATAGGGAGAAGGTTGCGGTATTGTTGATAGCTAGGACAGCCACAGAAACTATTGCCCTTGGTATCTCCCCATTTGCTGGTCCTCAGTACCGTGTTGTGGCAAGCCGGCGCCAGATCTGCATTCCGTACATTGAGCTTGAGGAAAGGACTGATCAGGATCAGTCGTTCTTTGGCGTCCTTGATCAGTTCTTCAAGAAAGTAATTGGTTGCACTGGTATTCAGAAATTTGGCCATAACAAGCTCCCTGTCCTTGGAAATGTCATGTGTTCTCTGGTCACGGTAGTCTATAAGACCGACCTCCATCCTTGGCACAGCACAGCGTCACCGTATCCATCGCTGCCCCATGCCCCCATGCTAGGAGATACAGGTGGGACCTGATAGTGGCAATTGAGTCAAATGTGCGCCCAGTCAGAGATTTTGCTGTCGAGGCGGGTCATGTCGCCATGCCAAGACACTAGAAACTCATCGCCAGCCCGACGCCGTAGCCGCTGGTGTTGTGGCTGAACATATAGCGGGCCACCAGCCGGGTGCGGGTCACTATGATGTCGTACTTGCTGCTGTCGAGCTCGATCCCGAGCCCCAGCGAGTTGAGGGAGTTGAAACCGAGCAGGCCCCGTTGCTCGCCGAGATATTCGGTGCGAGCCCCTTCCACCACGTAGCGCAGCGGCCGATCCAGTAGTGTCAGCTCGCCGATGGGGGCACGGCGACGCAGATAGAGGCCGAGGTTCTCCGCATTGGCCTGGCCGGTCACGCTGGCGGAGGTGCCGCCAAAGCTCTGTAGATGCTGATAGGAGTAGCGCAGCTCGGCGTCTATGTCCTGGGTTGGGGAGAAGAGTTCATAGTCGAGCATCATGGCGCCGCCCAGGCCGTAGACATCGAGCCTGCCGCCGTCGAGAAAATCGAGATTCTTGCCGGTGTATTGGCCCAGCAGCCAGTTGCCGACGCGCAAATCGCTGGCCACTGTGCCCAGGGTGACGTTGCCAATGGGGCGCAGCACCCAGTTGCCGCCGTGGCGATCCTGATGCAGATGCAGATCCCAGCCGATGCCCCCTGCGGCGGTGAAGCTGTTCCATTTGGTGGGCAGGGTGCGGGTCTCGCTGCCGTTGCTCACCACGAACTGGGGATCGTAGCGGCTAAAGCCCAGCGTCCCCTCCAGATAGATGGGCACGCTCTCGCTCATGGTGGCGCCGCCGCCGACCTGGGTCATGTTGAGCGCCGCCGACTGGTTGGTGCCGCTGCCGATATTGATGTTGCTGGCGGTGATGTCGGGCACCACTGTGAAGGTCATCAGCGAGACCACCGCATTGGCGCGCTGTTGCACCAGCGACTCCTCGTCGGCCATGGCGTTGGCGCCGAGCAGCAGGCTGATCAGCAGGGGCAGGCTGGTGTGAGAGGTGTGTGAGGGCATGCCGGGTTCCCGTGAAGCCTCGTTGGGTGAGGCACGATTACACTGTAGCGATCTTTTACCGGCTTGGCAGCCCGGATAATGAGCCGGATGGCACTCTTCTGGCGTGTGTGATCCCGAGGCAAAGGGGCGGGTGGTTGACGATGGACCAAGCGGGGCTTGCCCTCTCGGTCACCATACTGATGGCGCCCCTCAAGCAGGGGGATGAGCTGCTCGGTTTCATTCATCATCGCCGAGCGATCCAGTCTGAAGGAGGAGTCGCACCCGGACGAGACGGTCTTCGTGCTCTGGGTGTGCGATCTCTTCGCCCAGACCCTGCTCACCCTCACCAAATTGCAGCAACTCAAGCGCAGCTGATGGCCGTCTTCCCTCGAGCGCAATCCCTTGGGTTCAAGGCGTACGCGCTCAAGGCTCAAGGCGCAACTTTCGTCGCGTCAGGCCGATTATCTCCACTATCCGTGACCTGCATTAATTTCTTGTTCACTTGGCAGGGTGTATAACGGGCATCCCTCAGGGAGAGAAGGGGCATGGCGACAGGGAGGGTCTGCCGCACTGGGGGCCATCGGGTCCCCCGGGATGGATACTCACTGACGTTGATGGGAGTCACCAGATGCAGGATATGCTGCTTGCCATATGGCAACAGGACTTTGACCAATTGATCCAGATGCAGGCGGTGGGCCTGCTCGTCACCTGCCTGGTGGTGATCCTCTTTCTCGAATCAAGCTTCGTCTTTTTGCCCCTGCCCGGTGACAGTCTGGTGCTGCTGGCCGGTGGTCTGGTGGGAATGGGGGTGCTCGGCCCCGAAGTTACACTGATTTACATGCCGCTTGCTGCCGGCCTTGGCAGCCTGATCGCCTATCTGCAGGGCCATGCGTTGCACGGCACCTCCTTCATGGGCCATGTGGAGCGGATGATCCCGGACGGCAGCCTGCCACGGGCCTCGCGTCTGCTGCACAACTATGGCTTCTGGGCCATGTTCTCCTCCCGCTTCGTGCCCTTCGTCAGGGTGCTGACGCCCATGCTGATGGGGGTCTCGCGCCTGCATCTGCCGCGGGTGATGATGGCAAGCTTCGCCAGCGCCTTCCTCTGGGCCCTGCTGCTGAGTCTGGTGGGCAAGTTCGTGATGGCGGCCCCCGCGTTTGTCCAGTATCACGAGCTGATGACCAAGTGTCTGCTGGTGACCTCCCTCGGTCTGTTCGTCATCGCCATGGCGGCCATCGCCATCCGGCTGCTCAAGCGCCCGACCAATCGCATCCGCTGATCGGCTGCGGGCGGCCAAGACCGCCCCGCGTGTTGCTTGTGAATGTTCACCTGACCCTGGCACGACCCCGAGCGGGCCGCCAGGGTCGCCCATCAACCTTCAAGCAGGTACCTTATGTCATGTCATGACACCCTGAGCCTTCGTCCCCTCGAGCGAGAGGATCTGAAATTCGTGCATCAGCTCAACAACAACGCCAGCATAATGCGCTACTGGTTCGAGGAGCCTTACGAGGCTTACATGGAGCTGGCCCAGCTCTATGACAAGCACATCCACGATCAGCACGAGCGCCGTTTCATCCTGGAGGTGGCCGGCACCCAGGTCGGGCTGGTGGAATTGGTGGATATTCGCAGTATTCATCGCCGCGCCGAATTCCAGATCATCATAGCTCCCGCCTATCAGGGGTTGGGTTATGCCAAGACGGCGACCCTGAAGGGGATGAAGTACGCCTTCAACGTGTTGAACCTGCACAAGTTGTATCTCATCGTCGATCGGGATAACGCCAAGGCGATCCACGTCTATCAGGGGCTGGGGTTCGCGCCGGAGGGGGAGCTGAAAGAGGAGTTTTTCATCGATGGCAAATATCGCACCGCCATTCGCATGTGTCTGTTTCAGCGTGATTTTCAGGCAGATGATGCAAACCGGGACTAAGGTTGCCTGACGCCTGAGTGCCCAGGGGGGAGGGCGGCGCCGGCCCGTGTCAGCCTGGCTTTTCCCCCGGTCGGCGCGTTTTGGCAGCAGGATAAAAACTCAGGTCATTTGAGGCAGAATTTGTGATGCCTATCTGTTACACTTCGCGCCCGCCATTTTCCGGCTCACTTTCTGACTTGATGTCGGACGCAGCCACCGGTGGTATCAACCTCCGCCTCGCCTACGCCGAGCCGCAAGCCAAACACAGCCCAGCTGGAACACAGGAACCCAATTTATGAGATTTGAATCGTTCGATTTTGCCCCCGAGATTTTGCGTGCTGTCTCAGATTGCGGTTATCAGGAGATGACCCCTGTGCAGCGCCAGGCGATCCCGACTATCCGTCGCGGTCTCGATGTGCTGGCCAGCGCCCAGACGGGGACCGGCAAGACTGCCGCCTTCGCCCTGCCGATACTGCAGCGCCTGGTGGACAAGCCGGCCGAGCTGCAACCGTCCAACGCCCGTGTGCTGATCCTGACCCCGACTCGCGAGCTGGCAGCCCAGGTGGCGAGCAACATCAATGATTTTGCCAAGTACCTGGATGTTACCGTACTGACGCTCGTTGGCGGCGGCAAGCAGGATGTGCAGGCCAAGAAGCTGAAAGCGGGTGCTCACATCATAGTGGCGACCCCGGGTCGTCTGCTGGAGCACCTGACCGCCTGCAACCTCAGCCTCTCCGGCGTCGAGTGTCTGGTGCTGGACGAAGCGGATCGCATCCTCGACATGGGCTTTAGCGCCGATGTGCAGCAGATCCTGCAAGCGGTCAACAAGGAGCGCCAGAACCTGCTGTTCTCCGCCACTTTCTCCGACGGGGTGAAGAAGCTGGCCAACGTCATGCTGGACAAGCCGCAGATCATCAGCGTCAACAAGCAGAACTCCACCGCCGATACCGTTACTCACACCGTCTATCCGGTAGAGCAGAAGCGCAAGCGCGAGCTGCTCTCCGAGCTCATCGGCAAGCAGAACTGGCCGCAGGTACTGGTGTTTGCCAGTACCCGTGAAAGCTGTGACGAGCTGGTGGCCGAACTGAACCTGGATGGCATCAAGTCCGCCGTGGTACATGGCGACAAGGCCCAGGGCAGCCGTCGCCGCGCCCTGCGCGAATTCACCGAAGGCAAGGTGCGGGTGCTGGTCGCCACCGAAGTGGCCGCCCGTGGTCTGGATATCCCGGATCTGCAGTACGTGGTCAACTATGATCTGCCGTTCCTAGCCGAAGATTACGTGCACCGCATCGGTCGTACCGGCCGCGCCGGCAAGAGCGGCATGGCCATCTCCTTCGTCAGCCGCGAAGAAGAGCGCACCCTGCTCGAGATCGAGGCGCTGATCGGCCAGAAGATCCGTCGCGTCATGGTGCCGGGCTACCAGGTGGGCAACCGTGACGAGCTGATCAAGCAGTTGCAGGAGCGTCGTCGCTTCGGCAAGCGCCCCCAGCGCGATGACAACGCCGCCGCCCAGGCCATGGCCGAGGCCAAGCTGCAGGGCCAGCGCCTCAAGCGTCTGGCGGCAATGAAGAAGCCGCGTCAGCCGAAGTAAGCGCGCCCAACCCCGCCCGGGCCTTCCCCTTGTCAGGGCAGACCGGGAGGGGCGATTTTGTATATAAAGGCGCCACTGGCGCCTTTATGCTGTTGATGACCCGGCCTCTGGCCCGCCCGTCTCTCTGAGGATCCGTGATGACCCTTCCCAACTACAATCAGGCCCTGCTCGACATGGCCACCCAGAGCCTTGCCGAGCTGGCGCGTACCGCCGAGCAGAAGGCGGGCAAGCGCACCCCGGCCCAGGAGAGCCATTTTCTCTGTACCTGGATGGCGGACTCCCTCAAGGAGAAGCGTTTCTCCCGGCTGGTGATGGAGGATCTGAAAGGCTGGATCCAGCAGGGCCGCACCCTGGGGGCTGGCGCCGATCTCAAGGGCTTGCTGGAGCGCATCGCCTTCCAGTACGCTCGCACGCAGGCCGACTCCCAACAGCTCGGCACCAAGCTGGCCGCCATGCTGGCCGAGCTGGAAAGTGCGGGTTGGTTAGTGTTTACCGACAGCGAGGTGAGCGCCAAGCTGCGCCTGCAGGGGCAGGGCCAATCCAGCCTGGTCATCTCCAGCCGCGAATATGGCGAGCACCTGGTCCAGGGGGAGCTTGTCAAGCCGCTGACCCTCTATGCGCGCTGTGATGAAACCCAGCTGGCCGAGGCGGCCTTTCGCCACGGTCTGCTGCTGAGCCAGGGCAACAAGAAGACCACACTGGTCAAGCACCACAAGGCGTATTGTCTGGTGCCGGCCAACCTGCAGCCCGCGCTGGCGCTGCTGGCCGAGGCGAAAGCCTGACGGTGAGCCTCTTCCCCTGCAGTTTCCAAACCCCGGCCTGGCGCCGGGGTTTTTTATGCGCGGCGAGCTGCGATGGGGACGCCGGGGAGGCAAGAAGAGGAGGGTCAGGAGCAAGTGGGATGAGGGCTGGCGTGCCCAGTTCTTGTCGCGGGCGATTTGTCGCATCGGGCGATTCCCTCCTCTTTCCCCTCTGATGGGGGGCATCCCCCATATGGTGGGATGGTGGCGGAAAATTTCTGCTCTAGGGTGAGTTGGCCCCAAAGAGGGCCTTAAGGAAGCAAACCGCCTGATGGCGATACTCAATGAATGAGGAAACATGATGAAAGCGACTCCCATTGCCCTGCTGCTGGCCGGTGTGCTGGCCTCTCCGCTCTGCGCCGCAGGGCTCGACGCCCAACTCACCCTGGTGGATGGCAGCACAGACGATGTGCGCGTCTACCTGACGCTGACCAACACGGGTGACAAGCCGATCCGACTGCTCAAGTGGCAATTGCCGGGCAGCGAAGATGCGCCCCTGTTCCTGGTGGAACGGGATGGCCAGCCGGTCAGCTACGAGGGGGCCCTGATCAAGCGGGCGGCGCCGACCGACAAGGACTTCCAGCTGCTCAAGGCCGGCCAGAGCCTGACGGTGCAGGCGGAGGTGTCGGGTCTCTATGACATGAGCGCCCAGGGTCAGTACAGCATCCGCTATCAGCTGCCGACCGTACCGCAGGAGGCGAAGGCCGCCAAGGCCAAACAGGCCCAGGCGAGCGAGTCCAACGCCATCACCCTGTGGGTGGAGGGGGTGAACGATGAGCGAGTCCAGGCCAAGGTAGCCGCCGCCGACCCTCAGGCCGTCACCGCCTCGGTCAGCTTCAGCGGCCGCTGCAGCAACACCCAGAAGAGTGACATTCTGGCCGCGCTCGATGCCGCCAGCGGCATCAGCAACAACTCCAGCAATTACCTGGCGGTGGACAAGCCCGATGGCCAGCGTTATCGCAGCTGGTTTGGCGCCTATGACGCCTCCCGCTGGGATCAGGCCGAGGGGCACTTCAGCAAGATCAAGGATGCCATCGGCAACAAGCCGCTCACCTTCGACTGCGGCTGCAAGCAGAGCTACTTTGCCTACGTCTACCCGGATCAGCCCTACAAGGTCTATCTGTGCAAGAGCTTCTGGACGGCGCCCGTCACCGGGACCGACTCCCGTGCCGGCACCATAGTCCATGAGTTGAGCCACTTCACCGTGGTGGCGGGCACCGACGATCTGGGTTACGGTCAGGCCAATGCCCGCAATCTGGCGAAGACGGATCCGGTCAAGGCGCTCAACAACGCCGACAACCACGAATACTTCGCCGAGAATACCCCGAGCGAAAAATGATCCGCTGACAGGGGCCGCGAGGCCCCTGTTTGATGTTGAAGGAGGCACCATGATGACACTCTTGCTCACGACCCTTGCACTCGCCCCCCTGCAGTGCGAGCTGTCGGTCAAGGCACACAGCCGGGTGGACGAGCCCTTGCCTCTGGTGATGACCTTGACCAACAAGGGGGAGGGGCCGCTCGAAGTGCTGAGCTGGTTTACCCCGTTCGAGGGCTGGTTTGCCGATGCCATCGAACTCACCCTGGATAACCAGCCGCTGGCCTACAAGGGGCCGCTCGCCAAGCGTGGTGCTCCTGCGGCCGAGGATTTCTTCATATTGGGGCCGGGCCAGCAGAGCCAGGCGGATGCGGATCTGACCCAGGTCTACGATCTGTCGCGCCCAGGCCTCTATCACCTCAGCTATCGTACTCAGCCCTTGACCCTGACTCAGGGGGTTGCCCCGCGTTGCCCAGCCATCAGCTTCAGTCGCCTGGCTGCGCACTAGGCGAGCTGACACGCCTTGCCGTTGCTCGCATCCAGCAGCCCCACAGCGCGCGCCGCTACCGCCAGATAACGAGGCGATATGTCCCGTTCCCGCCAGCAGCAGTGCACCAGCTTGATCACATGATCGTCCAAGCTGGCCAGCGCCAGTGGCAACACCTTCTGCCAATCCAGCCCTGAAACGTCTGGCCAGCGCCGGGAACGCAACGCGGGCGCCCCGACCGTGATATAAGCCGCCGCCACCGCCTGCCACATCAGGGTTTGCCACGGCGCTTGCCACTCGCCGGGCAACTGCCGCGCGACCAGGGCGGCGGCCCTACTGCCGGTCACCATGTGCAACACGGTGAAATTGCCGGTCTGCCAATAGAGCTGCCGGGCGATCTCTGCCAGCTGGGCGAATACTGCCGACGACTCGACGAGTGAGCGGGGCAGTGTGCCCGGCCAGCGCGGCGCCTCTGCCACCTGCTGCAATCGACCCGTTATCCACTCGCCCTGCCAGCTCGCACCCTCCCACTGTCCGGATACCCCAGCCAGCAGACTGACGATATCTCGGCTGGGGGCGGCCTCTCCGGCGGGCAGTATCAGGGGGCGGCACTGCCAGGCAGCCAGCGCGGCGGCCTGCTCCCCCAGATGGCCATTTTCCAGGGCGCAGGCGAAGCGGATCAGGGGGTGAAAGGCCCCTCCCGCAGGGGAAAGCCGGCGCGTCAGCAGTGTCGCAAAGGTGGGCTGCCAGCCTTGGGTGGCAAGCCGCGTTGTCAGTTGCTGACGCAGCCTAACGAAGCTGATTTCATCCTCCCCCTGACTTGTTTCCCCGCTCGGCAGCGCATGGGTTGCCTGCCAGTGATCGAAGAAATGCTGCAGCTGGCGGGGGCTGGCTCCCATCTCGTGCAGGGCATGCAGCGCCATCGGGCAGTGGTTGGTGGTGCCCCGGCCATTGAGGGCAAAAGCACGGTTGGCATCGAGCAGGCGATGAAGATGATGCATAATCGTTTGACTCCTTTCATTAAGGGAGACAGGATTGTGCAAGTTAAAGCTAACTTGAGGTCAAGGATGGATACGGATCGCAAGTGGTTAGCCATAGGCCAGATAGCCAGGCGCTCCGGCGTCAACGCCAGTGCCTTGCGTTTTTACGAGCAGAAGGGGCTGCTTCGCAGCGTGCGTAGCGAAGGCGGCCAGCGCCTCTATCCGCAGGATGCGCTGCGCCGGATCGCCTTCATCCGGGTAGCGCAGGGGATGGGACTGAGCCTTGGCGACATTGCCGATGCCCTCGCCGGCTTGCCCGATGGTCGCACACCGGATCGTCGCGACTGGGAGCAGATCGCCAGCCAGTGGCAGGGGCTGCTCGATCAGCGCATCGAGGCTCTGCTGCAGCTCAAGGGCAAGCTCACCTCCTGCATCGGCTGCGGTTGCCTGTCGCTCGAGCACTGCGCCCTTTACAACCCGGATGATCAGGCCGCAAGACAGGGCGCCGGCCCTCGCTATCTGCTGGGGGATGCGCCGCCGTCCGACGAGTGATCAGCAACATGATGAACATGAGCGTCGACCCAACCATGCCATGCACAGGGCCGACTCGTTTAACCATCAAGGAGGAGACATGGCACTGGAACAGCTTAAACGGGAGTTGGAGCAGTTTGGCGAATACAACGACAGCCAGCAGCAGGCCCGTGGCAGCAAGATGCTCAACATCACCCGCGATACCGGCGAACTGCTGGCTGTACTGGTGCAGGCCAGGGGGGCAGACGCCGTGTTGGAGATAGGCACCTCCAACGGTTACTCCACCCTCTGGCTGGCCGAGGCGGTACGCAGGCTCGATGGCCGGGTCACCACCATAGAGCTTGATGAGGGCAAGCGGGTCATGGCTGCTGCCAACTTCCAGCGCGCCGGCCTAGGCCCCTGGATCACCCAGCTGGCGGGCGAGGCGGGGGCCCTGCTGGCCGAGCTGCCGACGGAAGGTTATCAGCTGGTCTTCCTGGATTCAGATCGTCAGCACTATCGGGCCTGGTGGCCGCAGATCCGGCGCCTGCTGGCCCCTCGTGGCCTGCTGGTGGTGGACAACGCCATCTCCCATTGGGACGAGATGGCCGAGTGGATGAGTGAGGTGCAGCGCGATCCGGCCTTCCAGAGCACGTTGGTGCCGGTGGGCAAGGGGGAGTGGCTGGTGGTGCGTCTGTAGGGAGAGTGAGCATGGAATTCAAGACCATGGAACCAAGAGCTGTGGTAGAGGCCTATTGGCAGGCCATGCAGAGCAACGATTTTGCCAAGGCTGCCAGGTGGTTGTGTGAGGATTATGTCTGTGACTGGCCGCAGTCCGGTGAGCGGATTGCGGGGCGCTGCAACTTCATCGAGGTCAACCGCCGCTATCCGGCGGCGGGCCCCTGGAATTTTGAGGTGGTCCGGCTGATGGAGCAGGGGCGGGAGGTGGTGACCGAGGTGTTGATCACCGATGGCCTGGTGCATGCCCGCGCCATCACCTTTCACACGGTGAGCGGGAATGCCATCCTGCACCAGACCGAGTTCTGGCCCGATCTCTACGAGGCCCCCCACTGGCGTCGTCCCTGGGTGACCCCGATCCCCCGGGAGTCGCAACTCGCCTGATCCCGGCCCCCAGGGTGAGCCATGCCGCCCTGGGGAAATGATTATTTTGTGTTGTTGCCTTACTCTCATCCATCCTCGTTATCCATTATTTCGCTAAATATCCCCACATTTCATTGTTTGGCAATGGAATGGTCCGCGTTATGTTTTGTCCATGCCGATAGCCCGCAGAATTAATCTTTGATATTGCAGCGAATGAAATTAATCAGCCGGCTATGGATTCAGGGTTGGAAAATAATGATTGCATGGCGCCAATATTTTTATTTGGCAAGCGTTCTGGATATTTATAAATATAACGAGGTGGATCATGAAAAAAGTACGCTCCCTGTTTTTGCTGGCGGCGCTTCCGCTGGCTCTGATGACATCGGCCGAGGCCCAATCCAGCCTCGCCGCCATCCATAGCGCCGGGGTGATCAAGATCGGCACGGAAGGGGCCTATCCTCCGTTCACCTATCACGACAAGAGCGGCAAGCTGGTGGGTTTTGATGTTGAGATTGGCGAGCTGATTGCAAGCGGTCTCGGAGTGAAGCCGGAGTTTGTCGAAGGCAAGTGGGACGGGCTCATCGCCGGGGTGGATGCCAAACGCTACGATCTGGTGCTCAACGAAGTGGCTATCACCCCGGAGCGGCTGAAAAAGTATGACTTTTCAGATCCCTACATCACCTCCAAGGCAGTCGTGGTGGTGCACAGCGACAACAAAAGCATCAACAGCTTTGCGGATCTGAAGGGTAAAAAATCCTCCCAGTCCTTGACCAGCAACTTCGCCCAGCTGGCCAAGGCGTCGGGGGCCGAGGTGGTGGCTACAGAGGGTTTCAACCAGTCGCTGGCGCTGGTGTTGACCGGGCGGGTGGATGCGACCATCAACGACAGTCTCTCCTTCCTGGACTTCAAGAAGCAGAAGCCGGATGCCAAGTTGAAGGTGGCGGCGACCGAGGCGAAGGGGGATCAATCTGCCGTGCTGCTCGCCAAGGGGCAACCCGAATTGCTGGCCGCCATCAATCAGGCGCTGCGCACCGCGAAACAGGATGGCAGCTATCAAAAAATATCGGTTAAATATTTTGGCACCGACGTCTCGCAATAATATTGCGACAACATAATAACAATCGAGGGAATTAACGTGCCGGCTTGGTTACAGTTAATGATCGACTCTTTTTGGCCCCTGCTCAGTGCGGGGCTTATTTTTACCGTGCCCTTGACCCTGATCACCTTCGTATTGGGAATATTGCTCGGTTTCCTGGTGGCACTGGCAAGGTTATATGGCCCCACCCCGCTGGTTGTACTGGTCCGTTTTTATGTCTGGCTTATTCGGGGTACGCCGCTGCTGGTGCAACTCTTTCTGATTTTCTACGGCCTGCCGAGCGCCGGCATTGTGCTGGATGCCTTTACCGCCGCCGTCATCGGCTTCACCCTCAACATAGGTGCCTACAGCTCGGAGATCATCCGCGCCACCCTGGCGGCGATCCCGAAAGGGCAGTGGGAGGCGGCCTACTCCATCGGCATGAACTGGCCCCAGGTGATGTGGCGGGTGATCCTGCCACAGGCGGCACGTATCGCTGTGCCGCCGCTCTCCAACACCTTCATCTCGCTGGTCAAGGACACCTCGCTGGCGGCGGCGGTGACTGTGCCCGAGCTGTTTCAGGCGGCCCAGCGACTTGCCTCCGTCACCTATGAGCCGCTCATTCTCTACATAGAAACGGCCATCATCTACCTGCTGTTCAGCTCTGTACTCTCCACCCTGCAAAACAGGCTGGAGCGTAGACTGACCCACAAAGAGACCCGGGAGCTTGCCCTATGATCCGATTGAGCGGCATCGAGAAACAGTTTGGCGGGCAGCGGGTGCTCAAGGGGATAGACCTTGCCATGGCCGCAGGCAGCGTCACCGCCCTGATAGGCCCCTCCGGCAGCGGCAAGAGCACCTTGCTGCGCTGCGTGAACCTGCTGGAGCGACCGGATGCGGGGCAGCTGGTGCTGGGAGGGAGCGAGCTCGACTTTGCCCACCACCTGTCCCGCCAGAGCGTGCTGAGCCTGCGTCAGCAGACTGGCATGGTGTTTCAGAACTTCCAGCTGTTCCCGCACATGACGGTGCTGGAAAACGTGATGGAGGGGCTGGTGACAGTGCTGAAGTGGCCCAAGGCGAAAGCGCAGGCGCGTGGCTTGGCGTTGCTCGACAAGGTGGGACTCAGGCACAAGGCCGAGGCGGTGCCCGCTACCCTCTCCGGCGGCCAGCAACAGCGAGTCGCCATCGCCAGAGCCCTGGCACCGGCGCCCAAGGTGTTGCTCTGTGACGAGCCCACCTCGGCGCTGGATCCCGAACTTGCGCTCGAGGTGGTGGCCGTGCTGCGCCAGCTGGCCCGTGAAGGCACCACCATGCTGATCGCCACCCACGACCTGCGCCTCGCAGCCCAGATAGCGCAACAGGTGATCTTTCTGGAATCCGGCGAGGTGGTGGAGGCGGGCAGTGCGCGCCAGATGTTCACCACTCCCAAGCGGGCACGTACCTTTGAGTACATCTCCACCCTGACCGAGCGGTTGCCGGAGAGTTGGAGCATCTAGCGGCGCTTGCCAGGGCGGCAGCCACATAAAGAAACAGCCCCGCAGATGCGGGGCTGTTTGCTTGGGGAAGCCTTGGACGGCAGATTAAACTGCCAGGTAGTCCATGATCCCTTCGGCGGCCTTGCGGCCCTCGTAGATGGCGGTCACCACCAGATCCGAGCCGCGCACCGCATCGCCACCGGCGAACACCTTGGGGTTGCTGGTCTGGAAGGCATGCTCGGCCTGCTCGGGGGCCTTGATCCTGTCCCGGCTGTCGAGCTCGATGCCGTACTCCGCCATCCAGGGCTGGGGGTTGGGCTGGAAGCCAAACGCCATCACCACAGCATCGGCAGCCAGCACCTGCTCGGAACCCGCGATCACCACCGGATTGCGACGGCCATTGGCATCGGGCGCACTGAGCTCGGTGCTCACCACCTTGATGCCGCAGGTGCGGCCATGGGCATCGAGTTCGACGCCGACCGGCTGCAGGTTGAACATGAATTCCACCCCTTCCTCCTGGGCGTTCTTCACTTCCCGCTTGGAGCCCGGCATGTTCTCGGCATCGCGACGGTAGGCGCAGATCACCTTGTCGGCGCCCTGACGGATGGCGGTACGGACGCAGTCCATGGCGGTATCGCCGCCGCCGAGCACCACCACCTGCTTGCCGGCGAAGTCGATGTAATCGGCCTGTGCCTTCTCAAAGCCCAGCAGCCGGTTGGCGTTGGAGATGAGGTAGGGCAGGGCGTCATACACCCCGGGGGCCGTCTCGTTGTCGAAGCCGCCTTTCATGTACTTGTAGGTGCCGACCCCGAGGAAGACGGCATCGAACTCACCGAGCAAGTCGGCGAAGGTGACATCCTTGCCCACCTCGGTCTCGAGGCGGAACTCGATTCCCATGCCCTCGAAGATCTCGCGCCGACGCTGCATCACCTCTTTTTCCAGCTTGAAGGAGGGGATGCCGAAGGTGAGCAGGCCACCGATCTCCGGATACTTGTCAAACACCACGGCGCTGACACCGCTGCGCGCCAGCACGTCGGCGCAGGCCAGTCCGGCCGGGCCCGCACCTATGACGGCGACCCGTTTGTCTGTCTTGATCACCTTGGAGAGATCCGGGCGCCAGCCCATCTCGAACGCCTTGTCGGTGATGTATTTCTCGATGTTGCCTATGGTGACGGCGCCAAAGCGATCGTTCAGGGTGCAAGCCCCTTCGCACAGCCTGTCTTGCGGGCAGACGCGGCCACACACTTCCGGCAGGCTGTTGGTCTGGTGGGAGAGCTCCACCGCCTCCAGGATGCGCCCCTCGTTGGCCAGTTTCAGCCAGTTGGGGATGTAGTTGTGCACCGGGCACTTCCACTCGCAATAGGGGTTGCCGCAGTCGAGGCAGCGATCCGCCTGCATGCCGACCTGGGCCTGATTGAAGGGCTCGTAGATCTCTACAAACTGGATCTTGCGGATCTTGAGCGGCTTCTTGGGCGGGTCGACCCGCTGGACATCGATAAACTGGAATACGTTCTGGCTCATAGGGTTCCCTCCTTATTGCGCCTGGATTCTGAGTTCTGCACTGGAACGGCTGGTGTGGCCAAGCAGGGACTTGACGTCGCTGGACTTGGGTTTGATCAGCCTGAACTTGGGCACATAAGAGTCGAAGTTGGCCAGGATCTCCTCGGCGCGCGAGCTGCCGGTCTCATTGAGGTGCGCCGTTATGATGCCGCGCAGGTGCTCCTGGTGGATGGCGAGATCCGCCACGTCCAGCAGTTCAACCAGCTCGGGGTTGGTGCGCTTGGCAAAGTTGCCGCACTCGTCCAGCACGTAGGCGAAACCGCCCGTCATGCCTGCCGCGAAGTTGACGCCCGTGGTGCCGAGTATGGTGACTATGCCGCCTGTCATGTATTCACAGCCGTTGTCGCCAATCCCCTCAACCACCGCCAGGGCGCCTGAGTTGCGCACCGCGAAGCGCTCGCCCGCCGTGCCTGCGGCGTAGAGCTTGCCGCCGGTGGCGCCGTAGAGGCAGGTGTTGCCTATGATGGCCGCCTCGTGGGACTTGAACGCCACGCCGACGTGGGGTTTGACCACCAGCTTGCCGCCTGTCATGCCCTTGCCCACGTAGTCGTTGGCGTCACCCGTGAGTATCATCTCGAGGCCACCCGCGTTCCAGACGCCGAAGCTCTGGCCTGCGGTGCCGTTGAAGTGCACCTTCACCGGATCGGCCGCCATGCCCTGGTTGCCGTGGCGTTTGACTATCTCGCCAGACAGGCGCGCACCCACGGAGCGATCCGTGTTGCGGATGTCATAGCGGAATTCGCCGCCAGACTTGTGCTCGACCGCCTCCAGCAGGTCTTCCACCATCTTGAGGTTGAGCGGACCCTTGTCGAAGGTGGGGTTGTGCTGCTGGCTGAACAGGCTGGAGCCTGCCGGTGCCACCGGGCTCGCCAGCAGGCCGGAGAGATCCAGCTTGGATTGACGGGCGGTAAGGCCTGGCAGGGCTTCCAGCAAATCGGTGCGACCGATGAGATCCGTCAGCTGGGTCACCCCCAGCTGGGCCATCAGCTCGCGAGTCTCCTCGGCGATGAACTGGAAGTAGTTCATCACCATCTCCGGCAGGCCGGTGAAGTGCTCGCGGCGCAGCTTCTCATCCTGGGTGGCAACGCCGGTGGCGCAGTTGTTCAGGTGGCAGATGCGCAGGTATTTGCAACCGAGCGCCACCATGGGGCCTGTGCCAAAACCGAAGCTCTCGGCGCCGAGGATGGCTGCCTTGATGATGTCCAGACCCGTCTTGAGGCCGCCATCCACCTGCAGCCGCACCTTGTGGCGCAGGCCGTTGGCCACCAGCGCTTGCTGGGTTTCAGCCAGACCCAGCTCCCAGGGGGAGCCGGCATATTTGACCGAACTCAGCGGGCTGGCGCCGGTACCGCCGTCATAACCGGAGACGGTGATGAAGTCGGCATAGGCCTTGGCCACGCCGCAGGCGATGGTACCGACGCCGGGCTCGGAGACCAGTTTCACCGACACCAGACAGTCCGGGTTGATCTGCTTGATGTCGAAGATGAGCTGGGCCAAGTCCTCGATGGAGTAGATGTCGTGGTGCGGCGGCGGCGAGATAAGAGTCACGCCGGGCACGGAATAACGCAGCTTGGCGATCTGGGCCGTCACCTTGTCACCGGGCAGCTGACCGCCTTCACCGGGCTTGGCGCCCTGAGCCACCTTGATCTGCACCACGTCGGCGTTCATCAGGTAGTGGGGGGTGACGCCGAAGCGCCCCGAGGCCACCTGCTTGATGCGCGAATTCTTTTCGGTGCCGAAACGCTTGGGATCTTCGCCACCCTCGCCCGAGTTGCTCTTGCCGCCGAGCCGGTTCATGGCCACCGCCAGCGCCTCATGGGCCTCAGGGCCCAGCGCGCCGATGGACATGGCGGCGGAGTCGAAGCGGGGGAACAGCTTGGCCGCGGGCTCGACTTGATCCAGCGGGACCGGGTTATCGACCTTCTTCAGGGCGAGCAGATCACGCAGAGTGGAGACTGGGCGCTCGTTCACCAGACGGGCGTACTCCTTGTAATCGGCGTAGTCGCCGGAGCGCACCGCGGTTTGCAGGGTCTGTACCACGTCCGGGTTGTAGGTGTGGTACTCGCCGCCGTGGACAAACTTGAGCAGGCCGCCCTGGGTGAGGGATTTGCGTTGCAGCCAGGCCTGACGGGCCAGATTGAGCTGATCCTGCTGGATATCGGCAAAATCGGCGCCCTGAATGCGGCTGGAGACGCCCCGGAAGCACATGGCGACCACGGCGCTGGAGAGGCCCACGGCTTCGAACAGCTGGGAGCAGCGGTAGCTGGCGACCGTGCTGATGCCCATCTTGGACATCACCTTGTAGAGCCCCTTGTTGATGCCGTTGCGGTAGTTGAGCATGGCCTGGCGCAGGCTCATCTTGAGCACGCCTTCCTCGACCTGTTTGGCGAGGGTCTCATAGGCCAGATAGGGGTAGATGGCGGTGGCACCAAAGCCCAGCAACACCGAGAAGTGGTGCGGATCGCGACAGCTGGCGGTCTCCACCAGTATGTTGGCGTCGCAGCGCAGGTTGTTGTCGACCAGGGTGCGTTGCACCGCGCCCACCGCCATGGCAGCTGGAATGGGCAGGGTATTGGCGCTGACGTCCCGATCCGACAGGATCAGCAGGACGGTACCGCCGCGCGCCTTGTCGGCAGCGTCGTTGCACAGCCGCTCCAGCGCCCCTTGCAGTCCCTCTTCTGGCTGGTAGTTGAGGCTCAGCACCGCATGACGATAGTGTTCCCCTTCCAGCGCCAGCAGCTGATGGAAGTCGGAGTAGAGCAGGATCGGCGACTGGAACAGCACCCGGTGGGCGTGGCCGAAGGTCTCGTTGAAGACGTTCTGCTCGCGGCCGATACAGGTGGCCAGCGACATGACGTGGTTTTCACGCAGCGGATCGATGGGCGGGTTGGTCACCTGGGCGAACATCTGACGGAAGTAGTCATACAGGGTGCGCTGGCTGGAGGAGAGCACCGCCATCGGGGTGTCGTCCCCCATGGAGCCCACCGCCTCCTGGCCGTTCTCGCCGAGTACGCGGATGATTTGATCCAGCTCCTCGTAGGAGTAGCCAAACAGCTTCTGATAAGTCTTGAGCTGGTCGTCCGAGAACTCGCGGGCGCCTGTACTGGCGTCGTCCATCTGCTCGAACGGCACCAGTCGTTTGCAATGCTTGTCCATCCACTGCTTGTAGGTGTGACGGCTCTTGAGATCGTCATCGATCTCGAAGCTGGTCCACACCTTGCCGTTGCGGGTATCCACCACAAACAGCTCGCCCGGGCCGACCCGGCCCTTCTCCAGCACCTCGTCCGGGGTGTAATCCCAGGTGCCCACTTCGGAGGCCAGCGTGATGAACTTGTCCTTGGTGATAACATAGCGTGCAGGGCGCAGGCCGTTGCGGTCCAGCGCGCAGGTGGCGTAGCGGCCATCTGTCATGACGATGCCTGCCGGGCCATCCCAGGGCTCCATGTGCATGGAGTTGAAGTCATAGAAGGCGCGCAGGTCGTCATCCATGTTCGGGTGTTTTTGCCATGCAGGCGGGATCAGCAGGCGCATGGCGCGGAACAAGTCCATGCCACCGGCCAGGAACAAGTCCAGCATGTTGTCGAGGCTGGAGGAGTCGGAGCCCGTGGTGTTGACGAAGGGGGCGGCCTCTTGCAGATCCGGAATGAGCGGGGTGGCGAACTTGTAGCTGCGCGCCTTGGCCCACTGGCGGTTGCCGGCGATGGTGTTGATCTCGCCGTTGTGGGCCAGGTAGCGGAACGGCTGGGCCAGCGGCCAGCGCGGGCTGGTGTTGGTGGAGAAACGTTGGTGGAACACGCAGATGGCGGCCTGCATGCGAATGTCGGCGAGATCCAGGTAGAAGCGCGGCAAATCCACTGGCATGCACAGTCCTTTGTAGACTGTGACCAGGTTGGAGAGGCTGACCACGTAGAAGTAGTCGTCGCTGATGCGTTTCTCGATGCGGCGACGCACTATATAAAGGCGGCGCTCGAGATCCTTGTCGACCCAGCCGGGGGGCGCGTTGACAAAGACCTGTTCGATGCTTGGCAGGGAGGCTTTGGCAATGGGACCGAGCACATTGGTATCGATGGGCACCTTGCGCCAACCAACCAGACTCAAGGTCTCTCTTTCCAGCTCCTCATCTATGATGTCGCGAGTGGCCTGGGCCAACAGGGGGTCCGGATTCAGGAAAAGCATGCCGACCGCATAGTTGCGGCCCAGATGCCATCCTTTCTCTTCGGCGATCGCGCGATAGAAGCTGTCCGGTTTTTGCAGCAGCAGACCGCAGCCATCGCCGGTCTTGCCGTCGGCGGAGATGCCGCCGCGGTGCTGCATGCGAGCCAATGCTGACATCGCGAGACGGACAAGCTTGTGGCTGGCTTCACCTTCCATGTGGGCCAACAGGCCGAAGCCACAGTTATCCCTCTCCAGCTTTGGATCATATAGTGACATTGCATTTCTCCCTTGCTCGGCCTTGCATCGCAAATTGCATAAATTGCGATTGGCTCTTGTGGTTCCGTCCGCCTGACGTGGCGAATCTCCAAACTAATGGGATTTTTCGGCAAGGTCAATTGGACATCCCGGCTGTTTTCAATATTACAAAGTCATAACAAAATGTCGGGGTGCGGGTGTATATGGGGCTTGAATTGGCTATTGCTCTGGCTGTTTTTGTTTTTGCGGTATTTAATACTGATATCTTGGGGTTTGTTGGTTGACTCAGTGGGGACGGGGATTTGTAGTAATTTTACCAATCTATCCGGTCAGTGAGAGGTGGCGATCACAATTACGCACCCCGAGTCTTGCATTTGTCGCCAACGGGGCTACGAGGCAAATTTCATTGCTCAACAGGTGGTTAGCTGGCCGTTATTCGGTTGTAGCCCAGGCGCTGTTTTTAGCTGACGGGTTTCGAAAGCGTCAATAACTACCCACTTGCAGATATTTATCCAAATATTGGTGAATATTTATATGTTTTCTGACCCTCGCCTCCCTTGATCCAGCTCAGCGCCCTGTTTGTGCAAGCTCGTACAATGGCGCTCCTTTAGCGGAGGTGTCATGCAGTTACACGAACTCGTCAATACATTCGGTCAGGATCTCAAGCAACGCCACGGCCAGAAGATCCACAAACTCTCCATTCACGGCGCCTTCACCTGCCCCAATCGGGACGGCACCCTGGGCCGCGGTGGCTGTACCTTCTGCAATGTCTCCTCTTTTGCCGACGAGTCGGCCCAGCAGCTCTCCGTGGTGCAACAACTGCTGGCGCGCCGGGATGAAGTGACCCGTGCCAAGCGCTACCTCGCCTACTTTCAGGCTTATACCAGCACCTATGCAGAGGTTGAATATCTGCAGCGCATGTATGAAGAGGCGCTATCGGTCAGCGATATGGTGGGCTTGTGTGTCGGCACTCGCCCCGATTGCGTGCCGGATGCTGTGCTGGACTTGCTGGCCGGCTATCAGGCCCGTGGCTATGAGGTATGGCTGGAGCTGGGGCTGCAGAGCGCCAATGACAAAACCTTGCAGCGTATCAATCGCGGGCACGGCTATGCAGCCTATGCCGATGCGGTCGAACGGGCCCATCGGCGTGGCATCAAGGTTTGCGCCCACCTGATCGTCGGCCTGCCCGGTGAAGTGCCCATGGACAGCCTGAATACGTTGCACCGCATAGTGGAGACGGGCGTGGAGGGGATAAAGCTGCACCCGCTGCACGTGGTGGAGGGGAGTACCCTCGGCAAGGCCTGGCAGGCGGGTCGACTTGAGGTGCTGACCCTGGAGCAATATGTGGAGGCGGCGGTGGCCATGATCCAGCACACGCCACCCGAGGTGGTCTATCACCGCATCTCGGCCTCGGCTCGCCGTCCGACCCTGTTGGCGCCGGTCTGGTGCGAGAATCGCTGGACAGCCATGGCCGGTATTGCTAGTGAACTGGCTCGCTCCGGCGCTCAGGGGCACAGCCTGGGACGACCTTTTTCCCTTGCCGGATGTATTGAGTGAGCGATCAAATTTCGTCAAAAAAACAGAGGGTTATTAGATGAAATTCAGTCTTTGCGGTATAGTTTCGGTAAAATTGTCTTGATATAGTACTGGGCTTGAAAAAGATATCATTATCAATAAGCTTGTATTATTTCCAATTTAGGTGGGATATATCGGACGTGGCGCCATCTTGTGTCGCTATCGAGTGCCGATCATGCCGTACCGCCTTTGGGCATAATGCCTCTCAGGTCTGACGATGAGATCCAGTGTCATTTACCTGTGCTTTAACATTAATCAGGCTGTTGATCTCTTGCCGTGGAGTCCGGGTTATTTATTCCATGAGATCGCGTTCAACGGACAGCGATGTGTGACCACCACAGTCGGCCTAATCATGCAGTGACAGGATGCTATGCAAGCAGAAACTAACCGTATTGATGAGTTGTTGGAGTGCCTGGTCTTCCTGACCCGCTTTTATGGTGTACCCAACAGCAGGGATGCCCTGACCACTGGATTGCCGCTGGTGTCCGGCCTGCTGACCCCGAACCTGTTCAGTCGCGCCGCCGAGCGGGGCGGGCTGTCTGCACGGGAAGTGATCCAGCCCCTTGCCGATATCTCCTCCCTGTTGCTGCCTTGCGTGCTGCAGATGCGCAACGGCGGTGCCTGCATTCTGCTGGAGTGGAACGAAGACAGAACCCAGGGCAAGGTGATTTTTCCTCAGGCAGGGGATGCGGCCGAGTGGCTCGGCATTGCCCAGATGGGTGATGAATATCTGGGTCGGCTCTTCTTTGTCAAAAAGCAGTTCAAGTTTGATGACCGTTCCCCCAAGGTGCTGGAGACCCGTGATGGACACTGGTTCTGGAGCACCTTGTTTGAATCCCGAGGCATCTATCGGGATGTACTGATTGCCTCCGTCTTGATCAACCTGTTTGCGGTGGCCAGCCCGCTGTTCACCATGAACGTCTATGACAAGATAGTGCCCAACCTGGCGTTCGAGTCGCTCTGGGTGCTGGCGGTGGGCGCCATGGTGGTGTTTACCTTCGACTTCGTGATGCGTCAGTTGCGCAGCTATTTTATCGATATCGCAGGCAAGAAGTCGGACGTACTGCTGTCGGCCAAGATCTTCGCCAAGGTAATGGGCATGCGGATGGAGTCAAGACCGGCCTCCACCGGCGCCTTTGCCAAACATCTGCAGGAGTTCGAGTCGGTGCGGGAGTTCTTCACCTCCGCCACTGTCTCTACCCTCATCGATCTGCCCTTTGCGGTCTTTTTCCTCTTTATCATATGGATGTTTGCCGGCGTCATGGTGGTGGTGCCCATCGTCGCCATGTTGATCCTGGTGGCCTACAGCTTCTATATCCAGGCGCCCCTCAAGCAGTCCATCGAAGAGGGCTCGCGGCTCGCTTCCCAGAAAAACGCCAACCTGATCGAGAGTATTTCCGGGCTGGAGACCGTCAAGATCTTTGGTGCCGAGAGTATGTTCCAGCATCGCTGGGAGCAGGCGGTATCCCATATATCGACCTGGGGCGTGCAGACTCGCCGCATCACCAACTCCATGTCGTCCCTGGCCAGCTACATCCAGCAAGTGGTGACTGTGGGCTTGGTGATCGTCGGTGTCTATCAGATATCGGAAGGGCTGGTCACCATGGGCGGTATGATTGCCGCCGTTATGCTGTCGAGCCGTGCCATCGCCCCCATGGTGCAACTCTCGGTGCTCTCCACCCGCTACAACCAGGCCAAATCTGCGCTGGAGATCCTGGAGAAGATCATGATGACGCCGGGCGAGCAGGAGGAGGGCAAGCAGTATATTCATCACCCTGTCATCGCTGGCAGGATCGAATTTGACAATGTGTCGTTCAAGTACCCCGGGATGGAAAGCAGCACACTGCACAACATCAATCTGCGGATCGAACCGGGCGAAAAGGTGGCCATCATAGGCCGGATCGGGGCGGGCAAGACGACGCTCGAGAAGATCCTGATGGGCCTGTATCGGCCAACCGATGGTTCGGTGCGCATCGATGGGTTCGAGCTGGATCAACTGCCCGCATCCGTGATCCGGCGCAACATAGGCTGTGTACCGCAAGATGTGACCCTGTTTTTTGGCTCGGTGCGTGACAACATCATGCTCGGCAACCCGCTGGTGGACGATGTGCGGGTCATGCGTGCGGCCAAGCGGGCCGGAGTCACCAACTTCACCAACCGGGACCCGAACGGTCTTGACCGCCAGATAGGCGAAGGGGGGCGACAGCTCTCCGGCGGTCAGCGTCAGGCAATCCTGCTGGCCCGGGCCCTGCTCAACGATCCCCCCATTCTGGTGATGGATGAACCCACTTCCAACATGGATAACCAGTCAGAGATGCAGGTCAAGCATGAGCTGGCACGACTGGGACCGGAGACGACCCTGATCCTCATCACTCACAAGACCTCCATGCTCGATGTCGCGTCGCGAGTCATCGTTGTGGAGCAGGGACAGATAGTGGCAGATGGGCCCAAAGAGGTGGTGTTGCAACAGTTGAAAGAAGGCAAGGTGCGAGTGCAGGAGGCGTCCAATGGCTAGATTTGGCCTGTTCAATAAGTCGCCGTCCGATACTGTGCTGCCTGCCCCCGAGCATCTGGAGTTTGTCGACGATGGCGCCGCCGCCGTCTTACTGACCACCCCGACCCGGGCAAGAGCCTTGCTGTGGGCCTGCTTCCTGTTCTTCATGAGCGCCATCATCTGGGCCGCCTGGGCCGAGCTGGACGAGGTGACGGTCGGGCAGGGCAAGGTGATCCCGTCCCGTCAGTTGCAGGTGATCCAGAACCTGGAGGGGGGGATCGTCAAGGAGATTTTCGTCAAGGAGGGGGACATAGTCGAGAAGGGGCAGCCGTTGCTGCGTATCGATGACACCCGTTTCCGCTCCGATTTTCGGGAGCGTGAGCAAGAGCTGGTGATCCTCAAGGGCGATATCGCCCGGCTAAGGGCCGAGATCCAGAGTGTCGTGGTCAAGACCGGCCCCAATCTTGGCTGGCGTGAACAGGTGGTCATCGACAAGCAGCCGATCGATTTTCCAGATGGGTTCGAGAACGTGTTTGCCGAGTACGTTGCGCGTGAAAAGTCGGTACAGGATGAGCGGCTCAACAACCTGAACAACCAGCTCTATATACTTGGTCAGCAGATCGAGCAAAAAGAGCAGGAGACCATAGAGCTCAACGCCAAGATCAGAACCGTCGGGCGCAGTGTGGATCTGGCTCGTCAGGAGCTGGATATCAGCCGTCCGCTGGCCAAGGAGGGGATAGTTCCTCAGGTCGAGCTCATCAAGCTGGAGCGTCAGGTCAACGAGATGCGGGGGGAGCTGGAGAGCAACCGGCTGCTGATCCCCAAACTCAACTCAGTGCTGCGAGAGACAATCTCCAAGCGCAACGACATAGCGTTGAAGTTTCGGGCCGACTCACAGACCGAACTCAACGAGCGGCAGGGGAAACTGAGCCAGCTCTCCGAGGGCCAGGTAGGACTGCGGGACAGGGTCGATCGTACCAGCGTGATTGCGCCGCTCAAGGGCACCATCAAGAAGCTCAAGATCAATACCCTGGGTGGTGTGGTGCAACCTGGGATGGACCTGATGGAGATAGTGCCGCTGGAAGACACCCTGCTGGTCGAGGCCAAGGTCTCCCCGAAAGACATTGCATTCTTGCGGCCAGGGCTCGAAGCCGTGGTCAAGATCACTGCCTATGACTTCACTATCTATGGAGGATTACATGGAAAGGTTGAACAGATAAGTGCCGACTCAATCCAGGATGAGGAGGGAAACTCCTTCTACCTGGTGCGAGTTCGCACCGAGAAAAGTTACTTGGGCGATGAGCTTAACGCACTTCCCATCATCCCCGGTATGTTAGCCAGTGCAGATATTATTACTGGTAAAAAAAGTGTCCTAGACTATTTGCTTAAGCCGATATTACGGGCTAGGCAGTCGGCACTGAGAGAACGATAAGCCAACAATCTAAAAACAACATGACTGGAGATACCATGAAGAAGACGATTGTTGCCATGTTAGTAAGTGGCGCCGTGCTGTTCCCGGGCCTTACCCAGGCCCAAACGCTGGAACAGTCAGTGGCACAGTCACTGGCTACCCATCCGAAAATCAAGGAAGCTTTTGACCTCTATCAGGCTCGACTGTATCAGCATGATGGTGCCAAAGGCGGTTATTACCCCACCATAGATCTGCGCGGTGGTGTCGGTTATGAAAAGACCGACAGCCCGTCCACCCGTGCAGCTGCTGCCAACTCGACCACCATCGATGACTCGATGACCCGCAAAGAGGCCGGGATCAGCCTGCGTCAGATGCTGTTTGACGGTTTCAATGTCAGCAGCAACGTGGCCCGTACCGATGCAGAAGCCAACGCCCAGCGTCTGGCCATGATCTCCGAAGCGGAGAACACGGCGTTGCGTGTGTCAGAGGTGTACCTCAACATGCTGCGCCAGCAGGAGCTCCTGGAGCTGTCCAAGCAGAACCTGGAAACCCATGAGCAGATCCGCAGCGACATCAGCAAGCGGACCGATTCGGGTCTTGGCTCTACCGCCGACCAGACCCAGATCGATGGTCGTGTTGCCCGGGCTTATGCCAACCAGGCTGCTGCCGAGAACAACTACCGCGATGCCGAGAGTGAGTTCATTCGCGTCGTCAACGAGATGCCAAAGGATCTGGTACAACCCGTTCCCAATGGAGAACTTGTTCCCGCCAGTCTGGATGCTGCATTGAAAACGGCCACCGAAGTGCATCCGACTCTGCTCTCCTCCCTGCAGGATATCGAAGCGGCCAAGTATCAGCATGAGGGTTCCAAATCCGGTTTCTATCCGAATGTGTCATTTGAAGTGGATCAGAACTGGAACGAGGATATAGATGCAGTCAAGGGACGTAACGACGATCTGACCGCCATGGTGCGGATGCGTTACAACCTGTTCCGCGGCGGTTCTGATCTGGCCGAAAGCAAGGCAACGTCAGCCCTTTACTCCCAGGCGAAAGACATTCACATGAATGCCTTCCGTCAGGTTGAGGAGGGGACTCGCCTGGCCTGGAACGCCAAGGAGTCGCTGACCAAGCAGAAGACCTTCCTGAAAGAGCACGTTGACGCCAGCTATGACACTGTACAGGCGTACAAGAAGCAGTTTGGCCTGGGCCAGCGTACCTTGCTGGACGTGTTGAACACCGAGAACGAACTGTTTGAGGCGCGCCGCAGCTACATTACCGCCGAGTATGACGCTCTGCTGGCTGACTATCGCATCCTCAACGCCACAGGCAGTCTGCTCAACGCGTTTAACGTCCAGCAGCCTGCCGACTGGCAAGCTAAGCAGTAATGGGGATCGCATCAGGCTTGATGCGATTGAAAGGGATGGTTGCAGCCGTGCTGCCGCCATCCTTTGTCTCTCACGGTCAGCCTAGACCGATGCAGTGACTGTCATTGGATGCCAGAGGATGAGCGTGACTGTGTGGTGGAAGGCAAGCGGTTGCAGCAGGGTGTCAGTCTCAGGGTTGGGCCCGCTTTTACGCGCTCGCTGGTTGCGTTACTCGCTGTGGTTACTGCTGGTTTCACTTCCGCTGCTGCTCTCTGCCAGTCAGCCTTTGACACCCGAAGATCTCAAATTGGTCCAGCGCGCCCAGGAAACCTATGGGGTCAGGGCGGGCAAGCGTGTGACAACCTGGCGTACGCTGGTCATGCAAAATCGTGCTGCAGGGCTGAACGAGCGCCAGAAGCTGGAGAAGGTAAACCAGTTTTTCAACCAGATGCGCTTCATCGATGACATCAAGTTGTGGCGCAAAAAAGATTACTGGGCCACCCCGCTGGAGTTTTTGGGGGCGGCAGGCGGTGATTGCGAAGACTTCAGCATTTCCAAGTATTTCACCCTGCTGGAGCTTGGCATTCCGGATGAAAAGATGCGGATGGTATATGTCAAGGCATTGGATTATAACCAGTTTCATATGGTTGTTGCCTACTATGACACGCCTTCCTCAGTGCCTGTGATTTTGGATAATTTAATCGGCTCGATCCGCCCTGCCAGTCAGCGCAGGGATCTGGTGCCGATATACAGCTTTAACGGTAGTCACTTGTGGTTGATGAAGGCGCGTGGCCAAGGGGAACTGGCCGGGCGGTCGTCACGCTTGGGATTATGGAGTGATTTACGCAATCGCATGACTTCAGGGCGATTGGCTCAGCCTGTGGTGAATTTGGATGATTAACCTATGACGCTCTACAGACAATTATTGGCAACCATGTTGATCCTGTTCGGATTGTTGTTTGCGGCCACTTATTGGGTGCAATTCAATTCGACTCGAACCTACCTGGCGCAGCAACAGGAAACCACCGTCATCAATACCGCCACTTCGCTGGGGCTGGCACTTACCCCGTATTTGGAAAACGGTGACAAGGTGGGGGCTGAATCAGTGATCCAGGCCATTTTTGATGGTGGTTATTACCAGTTGATCCGGCTGGATCTGCTGGCTTCCAAGGATGTCATCGAGCAGGAGAACACCAGCAATATCCAGGGTGTGCCGCAATGGTTTATTGGCCTGGGCCTGTTTCCCGAGGTATCCAACGAGTCAATTCTGACATCAGGCTGGCTGCAACTGGGCAAATTGAAAGTAGTCGGTCACCCGGGTCAGGCCTATTACGAGCTGTGGCGAGGGATGAGTGAACTGGCAAGCTGGTTCCTTATCGGTTTTTTGATCACCATCATTCTATTGATGAGAGCATTGAATTATCTGCTCAAGCCGCTCAAGCAGATCTGTGAGCAGGCGGTGGAGATTGAACTGCATCACTTTGGTCACGCCATTCCAGAACCCAAGACCCACGAGTTGAAACAGGTGGTACAGGCCATCAACACCCTCTCCAGCAAGCTGGCTCTGCAGTTTAAAGAGCAAGCAGAAGAGGCCATAAAATTGCGGGAGCGTGTCTATGTGGACGCCGTTTCCGGCTTGGGTAACCGTGCCTATTTTGTCGGGCAGGTCAATGCATGGATTGCCGAGGCAGGACAAGGTGGTGTCATGCTGGTGGCTGTCGATATGCTGGATGACCTGTACCGTGAAGAGGGGTTTGCCGCGCGGGACAACATGGTCAAGTCCATCGCCCAGACCTTGAAAGATCAGTTGAAGGGGTGGGATGGTGCGGCTTTGGCGCGGATCTCTGCGACTGAATATGCGCTGCTGTGCCCTACCGATGATCTGGCTCAGCTTAAGGAGCTGGCCGAAGTCATCAACGGTCGTATTGCCGACCTGGTCGTGAATCCCATGGGGGAAGGGGATGCCCTCTCTGTCATCGGTATTGCGGGACGTGACGGTAATGACGACCTGTCTGCCCTGCTGACCAAGGCCGATAATGCCTTGGGCAAGGCGCGCAATGAGCGCCGTGGTGCCGTTGTGATGGAAGGCGGTACCGATCAGGGTTTGATGGGGCGTCTGGCCTGGCGCGATCTGGTGCAAGATGCCATTGCTCAGCACTTGTGGCGCTTCAAGGCTCAGCCGGCTTGCCGCTTCGACAATGGGGTACGACTGCATGCCGAGTTGTTTGCCTCTATTTCACGTGATGGTACTGATTACTTTGCCGGTCAATTCTTGCCAGCCATCGAGCAGTTCAAGCTGGGCAGCGAGTTTGATCAGGCGGTGCTGGAGGCCTGCGTGCCCTTGCTTGAGCGGCAATCAGATCTGGTGCTGGCCATCAATATCACGGCAGGTTCCCTCTGTTCTGACGAGTTTCTGAGCTGGCTGACAGGGTATCTGTCGACTCACGCCGAATTGAAGGACAGATTGTTGTTTGAGATACCGGAGGCCGCCATCATGAAGCACAAGGAACATGTGACCGCCTTGGTGAACACGTTGCAGGAATACGGGTTCCAGTGGGGTGTTGATCATTATGGTCGCCACTTCCAGTCTCTGGGTTATCTGGAGGAGCTGGCGCCAGCCTATGTCAAGGTTGACCATGGTTATACCAGTCAGGTCATGGAGCCAGGTGCCGATACCTCCTTCTTGGCCGCAGTTTGCCGCGCCGCTCACAATGCGGGTGTGACAACCATTGCAACCCGTGTCGAGGATCAGCATCAGGTCGAGTTGCTATCCAGGTTGCATATCGATGGTTATCAGGGCTTCGTACACCCTGCATTTCCTTTGTCCTGAGCCATTAGCACTAAAAATGGGCCCCATGAGGGCCCTTTTTTTATGCGAATTAAAAATAAGTATTAAGGCTTTTAGCTGATGGATCGCGTAAGGCTTTACTCGAATCCCAAATAAGTGACTGATTAAACAATATAAAAAAAGACCCTTCGATTTAATGCGAAGCATTGCTCCCGGTTTGAACCCATCTTGTACATTTTTGCAACGGAATCGAACCTGACAGGCATCTATGGTGTAGGCATCAAGATCTGTCATGTTGGAGCAATGGATATGCGTACCCAAATAATCGACAAAACCGTGGTGGTTTCTTCTGTTGAAGGCAATGTTCAAATATTGCTGGCCGATGGTAGCAGTCGCCCTCTGCAGAAAGGTGAAATCCTTCAGCCAGGCGCCAAACTCAATATTGCAGACGACGCCAAGCTGGCTCTGGCACCCTACGACGATTCTCCTACATCTGCCACCCCGGACGCCGTAGCTCCGGATGCTCCGGTACCGGGACAACCACAAACTCCGGATGCAGGGAGTGCGACCTCTCCCGATATTGCCGCATTGCAAAAATCGATTTTGCAAGGGGTAGACCCGACGCAAAACTTTGAGGCTTCTGCCGCCGGTGGGGCACCTGCCGCAGGTGGTGGTGGCGGTGGAATTGGTGGGGTCGCCGGTGCCAGTGGTAATGGCGGTTTTGTCACCATAGATAGAATCGGTGATGCAACGATTGCTGCCGCCGGGTTCGACACCACTTACCAGACCGAGCCTGTCGTCGATGCTCAGCAGCTGGCAGAACCACTACTGGCCAACGAGCTGGCGGATCAAGGTGAGCAGTTGACCGTGCCCGAAGATGGGGTACTGAACGGCAATGTTCTCACCAACACGGTCAACACGGATGGCCCTGATGCGGCGTCTGTGCTGCTCTTCAGCTGGGGGGATAACGTCAACATTGCTGCAGGTACCAGCATCACAATTGATGGTGTCGGCAGCCTCGTCATTAACGCTGACGGCAGTTTCACCTTCACACCAGCCCCCAACTATGATGGCGCTGTACCTCCTGCTACTTATACCGTCACCGATGGCACTGACACGGTTCAGTCCACACTGGAACTGACAATTACTCCTGCCAATGATATCTCCGATCAGAATGAGAGTGTTGTTGTGACAGAAGACACCACCATATCAGGTAACTTGTTGACCAATACCATCGACAATGATGGGCCACAGGCTCCGTCTGTTACCGGTTTTAGCTGGGGTTCCATCACCAATCCTGCATTGGGCACACCCGTAACTCTGACTGGGGTGGGAACCCTGTTGGTCAATGCCGATGGCAGCTATCTGTTCACGCCGGCACCTAATTACGATGGACCGGTTCCTGCGGTGAACTATACCGTCACAGACGGCACAGACACGGTTCAGTCCACTCTCTCTATTGCTATCACCCCGGTTGATGAGCCTGTTGATCTGGCTGGCTTACAGCTGGAAGGCGGTGAACTGACGCTAGGTGAAGCTGCGTTGACAGATGGCAGTAACCCGAATGCAACTGCTCTCACTCAAAGTGGTGTGTTCACCTTTAATGCGGCAGATGGTGTACAGAGTTTGACTCTGGGCGGTGTCACTCTGATCAGTAATGGGCAAGCTATTACTGCGTTCCCTCAGGCGATTACCAGTCCACTGGGTAATCAGCTGGTCGTGACCGGCATTAATTACAACCCTGTCACCGGGTTAGGCAGCGTTAATTACAGCTACACCCTGAGCGACAATGAAAATCATACCAAGCCTGTCAATGATGCGGCTCTGGGTGAGAGTTTCGGTGTGGTATTGGTGGATACCGATGGCGATAGTACCAGTGGCAGTCTGGATGTGGTGATCCTGGATGATGTACCGAGCGTCACGCTTACCTCTGGATCGGAAGGTGTGGGCAGTGTGTTTGTGGATGAAAGCCTGGCAGCGCTGGGCGGTGCGGGCAGTGATGGCGTCGCCAGTGCCAGCCTGAGTGCTGCCACCGTGCAGGCCCAGTTCAATCCGGCCTTCGGGGCCGATGGGGCGGGCACGATTGGTTATAGTCTGGCGCTCACGGGCAGCAACGTGGTCAGCGGCCTGTTTGCGGTGGATCCGCAAGCTCCCGCTGGGCAAGGTGAGGCCATCGTGCTGAACCAGGTGGGTAACGTCATCACCGGCAGTGCCGGTGGGGTGGATTACTTCACGCTGACCATCAACCCGAGTACCGGGGAAGTGACGCTTGCCCTGCTGGATAACGTCTGGCACGGCGATACCAACAATGCGGATGACAGCGTGGCGCTGAGCCTGGGCAGCGGGGTACTGACCCTGGTGCAAACCGTGACGGATGCCGATGGCGACAGCGCCAGTGCCGCCATTGACGTGGGGACTGGCGGGGTATTCCGGTTTGAAGATGACGGCCCGAGTGCCGGGTTGGCGGAGGAAGCGCCGCGCCTGAGTGCCAGCGTGGACGAAAGCCTGGCAGCGCTGGGCGGTGCGGGCAGTGATGGCGTCGCCAGCGCCAGCCTGAGTGCCGCCACCGTGCAGGCCCAGTTCAATCCGGCCTTCGGGGCCGATGGGGCGGGCACGATTGGTTATAGCCTGGCGCTCACGGGCAGCAACGTGGTCAGCGGCCTGTTTGCGGTGGATCCGCAAGCTCCCGCTGGGCAAGGTGAGGCCATCGTGCTGAACCAGGTGGGTAACGTCATCACCGGCAGTGCCGGTGGGGTGGATTACTTCACGCTGACCATCAACCCGGGTACCGGGGAAGTGACGCTTGCCCTGCTGGATAACGTCTGGCACGGCGATACCAACAATGCGGATGACAGCGTGGCGCTGAGCCTGGGCAGCGGGGTACTGACCCTGGTGCAAACCGTGACGGATGCCGATGGCGACAGCGCCAGTGCCGCCATTGACGTGGGGACTGGCGGGGTATTCCGGTTTGAAGATGACGGCCCGAGTGCCGGGTTGGCGGAGGAAGCGCCGCGCCTGAGTACCAGCGTGGACGAAAGCCTG
>NZ_CDBL01000016.1:0-35673 GCF_000820005.1 Aeromonas piscicola
ATCGAGCTTGAAGAAAAACTAACCAATATGAAAGAAGAACTGGAAGCGATTCCATTCTAACTAATTTTCCTGTGGTGGGAAAACTGGGCAGCCTTCGGGTTGCCCTTTTTTATTTCTGATTCCCCCTAAATACCTCTAGATACCATTTACTAGAGGATTTATTAATGGACTACAAAGTTTTAAGTGTCGATGATTTCAACATAGGCGAGTTAGAGATAACAAATCTCGCACCTACCCTTATCAGTGAGACAGTATCGTATAAAACCGTTGCCATGAGCCGTGGCATCCACCGATTAGAGGTGAGCGGTTCTATCATGCTTGAGAATCAGGATCAGGTCAGGAAGTGGCAAGCATTCATCTTGGGTGTACTAGGTCGCGCAATGCCCTGGAAGCTCGATACAGGAGCGGATAGTAGCTGGCATAACCCTTTCTATCTACCCGTTCGTGGAGTGACCTTATCGACTTCTGGGGGCATTGGGAACACAAAACTTACCGTTAGCCAGGTGAACCAAATGCGCTTAGGTGCTCTTGTTCAGTTTGGTGATAATTTAAAAATACATGTTATTACAGACATTCAACAACAAAATAGCCAGATAACTATCTTCCCTCCCCTGCCCTATGCAATGCCACAAGGCACACCATTGAAATTCGATGTTAAACCCTTACTTAGGTTTGATGAGGATAATTTCAAGGTAATCTACGGGAGTAGAGGTAATGAGGTTAATTTTAAAGCAAGTGAGGCAATTCTATGAAAACCATTTGTACACTATTTCATCTGGACCTAACTGATGTTCCAGGTGTGAATACCGTAGTCGCATTAACCGATGCGGGGATGGACGTTACCTATAACAACATCACATATCGTTCATTTGGTAGCCTTTTGGCTATCGACAAAGTGACTGAAGAAAATTCAATGAACAACAAGGGGGTCAAGGTAACATTGAGCGGCTTAGATATGAACACTGTCGAGCTGGTCAACAGTTCATTCTTCGTTAAGAAGCCAGTGACGATATACAAGGCGATAACTAAAGATGAGACGAACATCGTTGAATCAGCAAGTATCTATTATCGGGGGATAACCGATGTTCCCGAGATGAACGTAGATTACAAGAAGAACTCGGTTACTCTTCAAGTTGTTTGCAAATCTGTATTCGATTTGAGCGCAACCCCTTCACTTTCGCGAGCCCTCAATAGCACACATCAATTATGGCATAACGGAGATCGTTGGTTCGAATTCGCGAACCAACAAAATCTTGAAGATGAAATCTGGATCCGATGAAGACTATAAACGCAATAAACAAATATATGGGGCAGACTCTCGATTTAGGGCATCTGGATTGCCTCACAATGCTCTTTGAGGTATTGGGCAGGGCTGACCTATTGGAGAGTACCAAAGGACGCTATACAACGATTCTCGGAGCTCTACGGTCACTACCAAAAGTAACTGGCATTAAGTCGATTCGTGAACTCTTGGGTGATTGTGAAGTAATTGAGAATGGTTACTTTGTTCAAGACGGCGATCTAGTCATTTCAGAAGGACGACATTGCTATATCTACTTCAGCGGAAGCCTATTTGGCGTATGGGATGCAGATACCTTTGGATTCCGACCTATAGAACTACCCTTACAAATCGAAAATTCTACTATCTACAGGCTCCCTTAAAACGGAGCCTTTTTCATATCTCTAAATACCTCTAGATATTAACTAACTAGAGGATTTTAAATATGGCAATTTCAGCTACCGCAATGGCCGTAATTACCGCAATTTCTGCCGCAGCGGCTGTGGCTTCAATGGCAATTGCATTGTCAGCTCGTGGTAAAGGTGCTGGGGACTTCCAAGATCACGGACTTGCAATCTCAAGACGCGGACAAGATAACCCTTCCATTGTTCCATTTGGGAATTGTATTGTTCCAGCCGCAAGGGTCTGGACGAATGTAAACAACAATAATCAAAAATGGATGGTTCAGAATTTCAGTTTGGGTCATGGACCGTTTGCGAAAATCGAACAAGTCTATGTAGATGAACAGCCATTATTCAACGTAGAGGATACTGATAAATCTGAACAGTGGTTCAACAACGTTCATTTCAAACCCGGCTTCGAAAACGTTCAACTTGGCGTTCGAGCTGGATTGCCTCACAATACTACATGGCAGAAGATCATAGATAACGGGGATGGTCAGTGGACAAAGGACCACCGTGGAGATGGGATCGGGACTCTGAGCTTCTTGATTGAAAGACCGGACATGAAAGGTAAGTCAGACAATCCATACAGGATCATGTCTAATAATTTCAATGTAACAGCCCTTGTTCAAGGTGTTGCTGTAGTCGATCCACGGGTTTCCCTGGAAGGATGGAATGACAAATCTAAGCGTGTATGGGGTAGCTCTTATAACAACCCTGCTTGCTGCCTGTTAACCTATCTCGCCGATAATGAGTGGGGCTTTGGCGCTCGTATGGATATGGTTGATCTATCTTCATTCGTATTACTTGCGAATTGGTGTGACCAGAACAAAATCACCTTAGACGGATATGTAGATCAAGGTCAGACATACGGAAAGATTCTAGATGCTTTCACTTCTGCATTTGGAGGCTCTATCTTCCTTCAGAACGGGATGATTACCGCTAAACCTGACACTATCAGCCCTGTCATGTTCAACGTAAACGAAGAAGACATTGTTGATAGCATCACGGTCTCCAACAATGCTGCTGAATATTACAATACAATAAAGGTAGATTTCCAGAATAGCGAATCCAGATACTGCAAAGACACTTTCGTTTTACCAGCCGATGCAAAAGAAGATCCGACAATCCAAGCTGATGGTCGTATTTTTGAAGACACCATTGATTGTCCAATGAGTACGAACTCAGAATATATTCGGATGTTTGCAAATCGCGAACTAAAACGAGCTAAGTTGTGCCGAAAGTCGATTAACCTAAGTTTGACCAATACTCAATTTGATTTGAAAATGGGTAGAGTCTTCACGGTAACACATGCTCTTTATAAGCTTGATACAAAAACCAAGTGGCGAATAACCAAACTCGAATCAAGTCTTGATAAAAGTGTGTTAGTGACTAAGGTCAGTGCTGAAGAGTATAGCGATCTTGTATATGATACGACTGCATATGATGACGGGATCATCTCCGGTAATCTCCCTCGACCAGACTTTACTATTCTACCAGTAACCAACTTGAAGTTCGTTCAAAATGATACGCTCGCTGTTGGTAGCGGTGTTCTTAGTTGGCAAGGTCAATACTATGGCGACCGTAGATTTATTGTTCAGTATAAACTCAGTTCTGAAACAGCCTGGACCCAATATGGTGAATACCCGTTTGAATCTATAATGATTCAAGGTCTCCAAACTAAGAAATACGACTTTCGGGTTCAGACTATATGTTCGATTGGTGGAAGTGCCTGGACAGTTATAACTGATCAACAAGTTAATCGAACTGTTAACCTCCCTGCGGTGAAGAATCTTAAATCTGATTTCACTGGTGCTGATTGCATCATCACCTTTGACCCTGTATCAGGTGCGATATCTAACAACTCTGTTGTGGGTGATGGGATCACAGACCTTAGCCAGCTAGTTGCTTATTACAAGGTAGATGTACAGCACAACACAGGCTCTACAAAGACGTATACGACATCCAACGGTAGATTCGTCTATAGCTATGATGAGAACGGAAAGAATGGCTTAGATCGCCGCCTGAACGTCACAGTGACCCCAATCTCGATATATGGTGATGTTGGTGGAGTTGCTAAGACATCTGCTTACAATAGTCCGATGGATCAAGCCGGTGGAGTAAGTATTCTTAGTGAATTGCTTACGTTTACAGTATCTTGGACTAACCGTAGTTCACAGGTTTCTGATTACTCTCATACCAATATTTATATCAAACCAACTATGGCGGAAGACCTTAATCCTGTGACTCATTACATAGGTCAAAGTTCAAACGGTAGCTTTACCAAGAACATTGATAAGGATGAAGGTTGGGTAGTTGTCGAAGATGTAGATCTGTATGGTGGTGCGATTCCTGTAATTGGTTCTGCTCCTATCTACTTCAAGACAAGCAATATTGACGAAATGCTTGGGGAGAGTCAGTGGCAAGAAGACCAGAATGCTAAATTTGCAAAACTCCATACTCTTGCTGTCGATAGCAACGGTAATACAGAAGGTATGCAAATCGGCGTCAATGGTGAACCGGGTTCTAGCCAGACAAGTTATGTGAGCTTCAAAGTAGATAGTTTCCAGATTGAGCAAGGTACTGGTGGTAGTAAATCACCTGTGTTTGCTGTGATAGATGGCAAGACAATCATGAAGAATGCTTATATAGAAGATTTGACCGCAAGTAATATTCGCGGATCAAGTATAACGGGTAATGAGATCAATTCGAATAGTATCATTCGCGCTGGCTCTGGTAATACTTCAGCAACCTTGGATGGTTCTAATCCAACATGGCGCATATATTCTGGTCATGCTACTCCCGACTATGCCCCGTTCCGAGTCGCTAGTACTGGCGAAGTATGGATGGACAAAGCAGTGGTGAGAGGTGCTGTATATGCTGATTCAGGTTCCTTTACTGGGAATTTAATCGCAAAAGGTGGTCGAGTTGACGAAGCTTTGTTTTGTGGCTCTAACAACACAGCTTATATTTCTGGTCATCCAGACCATAATTTTTTGCAGGGCCCAGGTTCTAAATTTACCGTAGACCGATCAGGAAATATGATATGTCAACATGCCGTCATCCACTCAGGAGAATTTTTCGGTCGCGTCTCTGTTGAACAGTTGGTTGGCGATGTATACCGGAAATCATACTACTATCAACGTGTTATAGAGCCTCAGATTATTTCTGGTGGCAGCGGCGAACGAGAGTTCTTTAGAGCTAACATTGGTGTACAACCTTTTAATCAACGTTTGGTTCTGAGTAATATTAACGCCCCAGTGAGGATGTATGATAACCCCGGAACCGCAGATTTCTATTATCAAATAGAGGGGCAAGGTCCGATATGGTACAGCAAGATTGATGGTCCTTCAGGGGCTCGTATACCGGACTTGGTAAATTTCTCCGTTCAGATGCCACCGAATGCAACTTGGATCCGTTTCTTTTGTGTTCCACATAACAAGATAACTTGGGAACGGGCACAAGCAATAGGGGGAGTTATTGAAACCATGAAGTTCGAGCAAGTAGGAATGAGTGTAACGACTGGCTAATTTGTTGTAGTATCAGCTCTGGGTGGGATAACACAACGAAACCCAAGTGAACATAAGGGCCCCTAGTGGGCCCTTTTACCATTCAAACGTTGGTGGTTGGTTCAGCCAATTTTAAATGGAAAGCATTGTTTATGCTTCTTGTGGGAACTTTGATTGCAATCCCTTCTAGTGATCCTAAATGCATGGTCTTATGTTCAGCAGGTTCAGGGAATTGAATCACAAACCTATATTCACTTTGATATTCGTAGTCTGTCCTCTTCCTGAACAGTGTTTCTATTTCATTAAAATCACCATGGAACGTCTCAGGATCAAAGTATCGAACAATGTCGTGAGCACATCTATATCCATGATTAACTAATGTTTCTTTGACTTTATTAGTAAAGTCTTTAACTTTAAAAATAATAACTGCAAATTCTCCTAAAGAAAGGACACTATCATCAAGCGTTTTAGCTTCCCTAAGCATTGCATTTATTTTTTCAACAACTAGAACCTTTTCTTCCTCTGTCTCATAAGACTCATTGTATTCAGGCTTTTTTACTGCATACATACAATATAAATTGAAATTGTTATATACCGCTGGTTGCATTACTACTGGTCCAGCTAAGTTTGCTCCTGATAATTCAATTGATTTATTTACACCATTATCATCAACATAACTAAGATTCATAGTTATCTGATCTGATTGATACCAACTAGACGCAGCTTCAAATCTATCCCCTCTTACATCATCATTAATACCTTTAAATGAACCTAGTGTTCTGCAATACATTTCACCATTATTAATGAATGCATCGGCATACTCTTCTTTATCGAATATTTTTATTAAAACAATTATTTCTGAACTCATTTCAATCGAACCTACATATAGAATTTTAATAATGGAACATAGAAACAGATAAACCCTACAAAGTTCAACCAGAACAGAACCATTCTCTTGTAATACCAGAACACCCCGCCAGCTAAAACAGCAAAGAACCAGAGCACTCTAGGCATAAGAACCACATACAGTGCAGCCCAATCACTTAGATCCGGCATCATAAACAAGATCGGCATCATGACGTAGTTGATTGCCAGTACAATAAACAGTAATCCTATCATTTAATCTCACCACTGAATGGATAGTCCATTTCCATGACTGTAACAAAGGGTTTGAAGGCAAAACGTTTGTAATGTTGGAGGATGAACCAAGCACGAAATCCCGGCAATAACCCATACGGTTTGATATGGCCTGTTGTTGGATCTGGTCCAATGTCTGGGGCATCTAATCCGAAATGGTCAAACAGAGTAATTCGAATCGTCCCCTTGAAGAAGTTACCGAACTTATTGTACTTAGTGATCTCGGCCTTCCCTGCCCACACATCATTGATAGCGATAGTTGTCCCTCCGATAATGTCAGCTCCAGAACTAAAATTAGGCAGTCTAAAACCTTGCTGTCTGGCCTTGTATCCATTCATCAGCATGGATAGATCCAACTTGTTGATCTCACCCTTAAGTTGTGTGTTCTGTGCAACGACTTCATCAATGATGGTCTTTGAAAAGGCTTGTGTTTTGGGATGGATCCGAACTGCTTTAGTTAGTGTCGGATTGCGATAATCAGCTCCGGTACTCTTCTCGAAGTGCTGGATCATCGCCAAGGTGTTCATCTTCAAATCGCCACTTGAGAAGTACCCAACGGCCATTTGTCTGAACGTCTCAAACAGTGGCTTGGGGCTCATTGTCTCAAGGTCTTTGATATTCAGATCATCACCAAGCTTGCCCAGGAAGAACGGCATAGATTTGATCTGTTGTGCAGTCATAGTTCCAAACTGCATATCATCGGCCTTGCTGCCGTCTAGCTTCTTCTCTCGTTCGCGCGGACTCTTGTATATCAGTACAGGTACACGATATGTAGTAGCTGACTTGGTATCAGTCTTGGGCTGTAAGGTAGGGGATGGGCGCTCTACTGGTGGACGCTCTTTTTCCGCAGACCCAAACCACATAGTCGGCTTGGCTTTGGCATAAGCCGCTTTGATAGCCTGCTCAAACTTGGGCGTCCCACTCACTGAGATCTGATCGCCTTGGATAGTACAGCACGCAAACACATCAGATTGCATCCCCAGCACGACCTTAGACCCATCCTCAAGACTTCCTGCTATCGGGCCTAGAATGCGTTTGAACTCGTCTTTGGTTAGCTGGTTGATGTCTCTGAGGTCTGGTTTCTGCATTGGTATACGTTCGATTACTGGGTTAAAAGGCGCACTTTATCATCAATGCACCAATCGAGACCATAAAGACGTTTTCTGGAAGCGGCAATTTGTGACGCTTTGATAGATAACCAAACTACATTGGGATCATTTGGAGCAAGTTCAAGCGTTGTTGAGATTTTAAACAGAAGGACTTGTAATGGTCTGATTTGCACAATATATTGTATCTAGTCTCACGACTGGCACTACATGTAGTGTTCATTGCAAACCCAACACAAGGTTTATTGATTATGACAAACAAGAAACAAACCTCACCCTCTGTAGCCAGCCAAGCGGCTCAGGTACTGAAAGATCCGAATGCTTCAAAAATCCAGCGATCACTCGCTGGCTCTGCGCTCGCTCAAGCGAACACTGGTAAGCAGCCTAGCGCAGCAATGGAAGCAAAAGCAGGTGCTGCACTACAAAGTGACAAGTACAACGACAAGACTAAAACACTGGCTGGTTCAATTGTTGCTCAGAGCAGCAAAAACCACTAAAAGGTAAACGATTGCTTTGGGGGGCAAAAATGGCTTACGAAGTTGATATTCTTGGTGTCGGTGAAGAGTCCAAGAGCGGGGATGCTATTGCGATTCGTTTTGGCAACCTACAAGGTTCTCGGGATGAACAAACTGTTGTTGTTATAGACGGTGGTTTTACTAAAGATGGCGATTCTTTAGTGAAGCACATTCAAAAATATTATGGAACGAGCGTTGTTGACTTGGTTATATCTACGCACCCAGACCAAGATCACATTAATGGCTTGTTTGCTGTTATCGAGCAGTTAGACATTAAAAATCTCTGGATTCACAAACCATGGGATGAGCCATATGGTCTAGCCGACTTTTTTGAAGATGGTCGAGTTACGGATAATAGTATAGGTGAGCGGCTAAAAGTCAGCTTGGAAGCAGCTTATGAACTTGTAAAGTTGGCTGAGAAAAAAAACATACCAGTGCAGCAACCGTTTACTGGCCTTAGCCTCGGTAACGTAAAGGTTCTGGGTCCTACAGAGGATTATTATAAATCTCTTCTAAAAGATCTTGAGGGTATGCCTAAAGTCAAACAAGCTGAGGACTCATTATTTTTCGAGGCGTTTTCTGGTCTTGAGGGATTTGCGAAAAGAGCAATGGAGTGGATAGTCTCTAAATGGGGTGAAGATAAATTAGACGATAATGACACCACTTCAGCAAAGAACAATACTAGCGTAATTACGCAGATTCTTGTTGATAATAAACGTCTCGTGTTTACTGGGGATGCAGGAATTACAGCTCTTGATGCCGCTGCTGACGAAATTGATGTATGCGTTTCTGGCGCTGAACTGAAATTCATACAAATTCCTCATCATGGTAGTAAACGAAATGTAGGGCCTAGTGTGCTAGATCGTTTACTTGGTGAACCTGTCGCAGAAGGCGAGACCAGGTCCATTACAGCTGTCGCCTCATCAGCTAAGCAAGGGGAGCCGAAGCATGCTCACAAAGCAGTGCTCAATGCCTTCACTCATAGAGGCGCTAAGGTTTTATCTACAAGAGGAAATGGTGTTTGTCATTACTCAGGAACCCTCGCTCGTGAAGGATGGTCATCAAGAGATGCAGAGCCTTATCACTACAATTATGAGGATGAGGCTTAAAAATGGCTAATATAAAACAAAAAAATAAAAAATATGTAGCGGCAGTGATCTCACTACCGCTATTTATCGGGGCTTTGACTCAATTCGGTTTTGACCAAACGAAAGGGATTATGGTCTTAGCATCTGACCTTGGACTTGCATTTGTTGTCATGTGCGCATTGGTCATGATTTCGTCAATCTTGCCTCAAGACATAAAACACAAGCTTGTATTTTTACGATTTAAAAATGAATTGCCTGCCTGTCGTTGCCATAAATTTATACATCACGATATGAGGATTGATATTGATGACATTAAAAGAATATGGCCTAAACTATTAGATAATAACTTAGATGGAAAAATTAGAAATAGTATCTGGTATAAAGAAATATATAGGGAGGTACGTGATTCACCTCAAGTCGAAAGTGCTCATGAAAACTTCTTACTTTATCGAGATAGCACAGCAGGAATATTTATAGCAACAATAGCTGTAATTATATACTATGTACTACCTATGATTGGTGTTGAACTATCCCGAAGCCTTGACTATAAGTGTATATTAATTCATCTAGTTTCGCTTGCCGTTGTAATTATATGTGCTCAAGTTGCAGGAAAACGTATGGTTAACAATGCTATTGTCGAAGCTGTAAATTTGCGTTTGGCTACAGCCAAGGTAAATTAAAAACTTTATTAGTGTGTTATGTTCCGACCTAGCCTCTTTCGAGGCTAGGTCGGAACATTCAGCGATTCTTGGCATTAGCTCCATCAATGTGCGTGTGCTTTTAAGTGTCAGAGTAAGGGATTCCACGCCCACGAACTCTGAGGGATGCACATTCGTGCATCCTCGCTTCCGGGCTGGTCAGCCTGCCGTTTCTATCCAATAATCAACAACAACCACGCTGAACAGGGACAGATCCGTGTACAGAGTCTTGTTGTTATGGTGTCTGTGTTGCACCGCCTGGGCACAGGAGTCACTGGTCGTGGGCTGGTCAAGCTGGCATCCGTTCAGCTTTCGCGATGAACAGCAGCAGTTGCAGGGGCTGGACATCGACTTGCTGGAGGCCATCTTCAGCCGGGCCGGTTTTGACGCCAGTTACAGCGAGATGCCCTGGGCCCGCGTGCTGCGCGAGCTGGAGTTCGGCTCCATACAGTTGGCCATGTCCGCCAGTCAAACCGCCCAGCGCGAACAGTTCGCCCGCTTTTCCATTCCCTATCGCAATGAAGAGACGGTGCTGCTCATCCGGCGCCAGGACACGTCACGCTGGCCGGGGATCGCCCAGCTTTCCGATCTGCTGCCTCGCACCGAATTCACCATAGGCATGCTGCGCGACTTTGACTATGGCGTGGATTTTCGTGCCTTCATGCAATCTCCCCAGCTGAAGGATCGCCTGCTCGTCAGGCTGCGGCTGGATCAGCTGGTGAAATTGCTGCTGGCAGGCCGCATCCAGGGTGTGGTCATGGATCCCATGGGACTGCAGGAGCTGAGCCTCATTGGCATGCCACTCGATGAGCTGACCACACTGCTCACGATCCAGCAGACACCCGTGCATTTGATGCTAAGCCGGCGCACCACCACGCCCCAGCAGTTGCAGCGGCTCGATGAGGCCATCCGGGCGCTGTTGCAGAGCCCTGAATATGGGCAGATCCTCGCACGCTACCGCTACCCGCTGCAGTGAGGCATAGTGAGACAGATAAAAAAATGGGCCCATCGGCCCATTGTTGACTGTGTCGCTTATTGTGCCAGCAGGTGACCCACCAGCTCATGACGCCACCCTTGCAGCAGCATGGGCTTGTCGGCGCGAGCGCGCTCTTCATCGCTCATGCGCCAGCTCCAGGTGAAGTACTGGTGAATGATCTTCTTGCTCGCCACCAGTTCCGGCGGAATGTTGCTGGCCTTGGCCTTCTCTTCCACCATCCCCTTGATGCGCTTGAGCTCGGCCTTGTACTGGGGATAATCCACCAGCCGGCGAATAGGCTCTGGCCAGCCCGCAGGGTCGCTCTGCTGGGCCGTCGCGACTATGTCCAGCATCCGCTTGCCGTGGATCTTGATCTCGATGGGAGCCAGTCCCAGCTCGTTGAGATCGCGCAGCGACGTGGGTTTGCGCTCCGCCACCTTGAACAGGTGCAGCTCCTTGACCACGAAGTTGAGGGCCAGATCCCGCCGTACCGCCTCTTGCTGACGCCAGGCGGCCAGCTCGCGCAGTATGGCCAGTTCACGGCGCCCCAGTTGCCAGGCATTGATTATCTCGAGATAGGCCTGACGGGGATCGCTGCCCTGGGTTTTGCGGGCCGAGTGGTTCTGACACTCCTGCTCGAACCAGGCAAACTTGCCGCTCTCGTGCAGCCGGGCCATTACCTTCTCGTAGAGCGGCATCAGGTAGAACACATCGGCCGCCGCGTATTCAAGCTGACGCTCGGTGAGCGGACGCGCGAGCCAGTCGGTACGGGCCTGATCCTTCTCCAACTCCACCCCGAGGAACTCCTTGACCAGGGCGCCGAAGCCCACCGAGACGCCATGCCCCAGGAAGGCCGTCGCCAGCTGGGTGTCGTGCATCTGATTGGGCAGATGGCCGGCCTCGTGCTGGATCAGCTCCAGATCTTCGCCGGAGGCGTGCAGTATGGCGATCTGCCCTGCCCGGCCAAGCCGTTGCCAGAGGGGAGCGAGATCCAGGGCCAGGGGATCCAGCAGAGCCAGATGCTCGCCATCATAGATCTGGAACAGGCCCAGCTGGGGGTAATAAGTGCGGGTGCGGACGAATTCAGTATCGATGGCCAGGGGAACGTCGGCCAGGGAAGCGAGATACTGTTCCAGTTCGGCTTGCTGTGAAATGAGTTGATAGTGCATCTTTGCCTGCGCGTTGATCAGGGCCAAAAGAAAAAACCGTGGCATGACCCACGGTTTTGCATGACAGCGGCGGATCGCCCGTTATTGCTTGGCAATCTCCTCGTCGCGCAGCACGCGGCGAAGGATCTTGCCCACATTGGTCTTGGGAAGTTCGTCGCGAAATTCTACCAGTTTCGGCACCTTATAGGCAGTCAGATGTGTGCGGCAGTGGGCAATAATCTCGTCCTCCTGCAGTTTTGCATCTTTCTTGACCACGAAGATCTTCACCAGCTCGCCGGAAACCTTGTGCGGCACGCCGACCGCAGCCACTTCCAGCACCTTGGGGTGAAGCGCCACCACGTCCTCGATCTCGTTCGGATAGACGTTGAAACCCGAGACCAGGATCATGTCCTTCTTGCGATCGACGATCTTGAAGAAGCCCTGCTCGTCGCACACTGCGATGTCGCCGGTACAGAGCCAACCATCCTGCATCACCTCGGCAGTGGCCTCTGGACGCTGCCAGTAACCCACCATCACCTGGGGACCGAGCACCTGCATCTCGCCGGGCTTGCCAAATTCGGTGATCACCTGACCGGCGTCATCCACCAGCCGGATGTCGGTGGAGCAGACCGGCAGACCGATGGAGCCGTTGTAATCGAGCAGATCGTAGGGGCAGACGCTCACCAGCGGCGAACACTCGGTCAGCCCATAACCTTCCAGCAGCGGGGTATCGGTCAGCCCCTTCCACTGTTCGGCGACCGCCCGTTGCACCGCCATGCCACCCCCTATGGTCAGCTTCAGCTTGCTGAAATCCATCGACTGGAATTCGCCGTTGTTGACCAGGGCATTGAACAGGGTGTTGACCCCTGTGATGCAGGTAAAGGGGTATTTTCTGATCTCTTTGACAAAGCCCGGGATGTCGCGCGGGTTGCTGATGAGCAGGTTGTAGCCCCCCAGGCGCATGAACAGCAGGCAGTTCACCGTCAGGGCGAAGACGTGGTAGAGCGGCAGTGCCGTGACCACGAATTCCTTGCCCCGCTCCAGCATGGGACCATAGACGCCGAGGCACTGCTCAACGTTGGCAATCATGTTGCGATGGGTCAGCATGGCCCCCTTGGAGAGGCCGGTGGTGCCGCCCGTGTACTGCAGGAAGGCGAGATCGTCGTTGGTGATCTCGGGCTTGATGTACTGCAGGTAACGCCCCTTGGAAAGGGCCTGACGCATGGTGCTGGCGTGGGGCAGGTTGTATTTGGGCACCAGCTTCTTGACGTATTTCACCACGAAGTTGACGAGCGTGCCCTTGGCCAGCCCCAGATTGTCGCCCATGCGGGTCAGGATGACGTGCTTGATCGGGGTGTCGTAAACCACTTTTTCCAGGGTATGGGCAAAATTGGAGACGATGACGATGGCCTTGGCACCCGAGTCTTTGAGCTGATGCTCCAGCTCGCGCGGGGTATAAAGCGGGTTGACGTTCACCACTATCATGCCAGCACGTAGTATGCCAAACACGGCGATGGGGTATTGCAACAGGTTCGGCATCATCACGGCCACCCGATCACCCTGGCTGAGCTTGAGCTCGTTTTGCAGGTAGGCGGAAAAAGCGCGGGACTGCTCTTCCAGTCGGCGGTAGGTGATGGTCTGCCCCATGTTGACGAAGGCAGGCTGATCGGCGAACTCGGTCACCGATGCCTCAAACATGTCGACCAGGGAGCTGTATTGGTCTGGGTTGATCTCGGCGGGGACCCCTTCCGGATAACGCTTCAGCCAGACTTTTTCCACGAACTTCTCCTGCATAACTAGCACCTGTGCGCTCACTGTGTTGCCTCCGGCCCTGTTCACATCCATTTAAATCGGTTGTTTTAAGCTCATGCTCTAATGCCGCACATATTTACATAGGGCAACATCAATTAACAGCAAATTAACAACGGAAAAGTGTGAGGGGGAAGACAAACCTGGAATTATTGAAAGCCGGTGATTCTACCGAATTTGACAAAATTTTTCGATACAAACGGCGGTGTCGACCGAATTTTCCATATGAAAATGATGGTTTCCCGCCAAAACGACCATTTCTATTCGCTCGAATGCGCCATGACGCAACTGCCACTGCGCCAGCAGGCTGGCAAAGCCCTGCTCGCCCCGAATAAACAGCACAGGGCAGCGGATGGCCCGGATCAATGCCTGGGCCTGGTCTTCGCTCATGCGCAGTGGCGACAGATCCCGCAAACGGGGATCGCTGCGCCAATGCCAGCGCCCTGCCCGCTCCACCAGTTGTCGCTCGCAGATAAGCCGCGCCGCGTGCGGGGCAATGTCCGCCACCTTGCAACGGGCTATTACCGCTTCCTCGATGGAGGCAAAACCATTGGAGACCCGCTCACGGGTGCGGCTGCGATTTAAAATCGCCCGCCGCAGCTGGGCCGGCACCTCCTCATCGGGCTGGCTCAAGGGGCCCAACCCCTCCAGCATGATGAGCCGCTCCACCTGCTCGGGAAACACCCCGGCATAGGCAGAGGCGATCAGCGCCCCGAGGGAGTGGCCGAGCAGACTGAAACGCGGCCAGCCTGCCGCCTGAACGATCTGGTAGAGATCGTCCAGCCAATCGACAAAGACATAGGGGGTGGTTTTGTGATCCGAGTGACCATGGCCCGGCAGATCGACGCAGATCAGATGAACATCCTGCAGATGGGGAGCAAGGGGCAGAAAGCTGGCGCCGTTGTCGAGCCAGCCGTGCAAGGCGATCAGCAGCGGCTTGCCCTGCTGCTCGTTGTCAAGCAAGGCCACCCGGCGACCATCGGTCAGGGCGACGATTTTCTCCTGCATGATGACTGTCATGGGCAACCTTAGCGACGCAGCGGCCGTCTCGGCCAGAAGGGATCATAGAAAGGGTCGTAAAAATAGGGATCCATGTAGCGGATCTCCACCTCCTTCACCGGCGGCCACAGCTTGCTGGAGCTGGCATTGAGCACGGAGAAGCGATACTTGTGCTCGCCGATCTGGCTATCCACGGGCTGCGCTATGGTGCCGAGCACCGTCAGGCTGCGCCCCTTGGCGTAAAGTGTCGGGTCGACAAAGCCCTGCATGATGGCCAGAAAGCGGCCCGGGCTCTGCTCGGTCTGCTCCGGCACACCGTTGGATTTGAGCGGCAGATAGACCACCTCGACGACGCTCTGATCCGCCTTGTTGTGTACCGCCGAGATGACCCCGCTCCAGCGCGCAGGCTTGCCTTCCTGGCCCGTCAGGGCTGGCTGATAAGCCACCAGCTGATTTGCCGGCTCATAGGCCAGCTCCTTGGGCACGGAGCTGCACGCGCCGAGCAGCAAGCCCGCCACCCCTATCACAATCGCACGTTTCATCATGTCACTCTCCTTTTTGCCGGATACCGAACCTGTTACCAGACCCTGTCCGGCATGGGGATGCTGGTTTACGGCAGGAGCGACAGGCATGCCACGCCTTTTCCTGCCCTTATTCACGACCCGGCAATTTTTTCCAGGTCACCTTGTCTCGCAAGTATACCGGGGTGGCCTGCTCCACAGGTACTGCCTCCCCCGCTAGCAAGGCGGCACGTGCCAGCGGCAGCATGTCGATGGCCGCCGGGAAGCGCACCTGACTCATGACAACCTCCTCGGCCAGACCACTCAGGATCTCGCCATAGGTCTCAAAACCGGTGCCGACACGGGTCCAGCGACCCGCCAGCGTGCCAGACGCCACCAGCGCCGCCGGATCGCTCACGACCTCCTCACCCACCAGCTGCATGCGGCCCTCCTTCAGCGCGTACTGACCAAAGTAGACCTCCCCCATGCGTGCATCGATGGCGGTCAGCACCCGCTCGGCGCCTTCCAACCGGTGAGCCCCCTGCGCCATGGCAGCCAGCGTGGAGATGCCGATGAGCGGCACACCAACCCCAAACGCCAACCCCTGGGCCACGCTGATCCCAATCCGCACGCCGGTGAAAGAACCCGGACCACGCCCGAACGCGATGGCATCGAGCTCGCTCAAGGCTATCCCGGCATCGTCCAACACAGCCTGAACCATGGGCAAGATTTTACGGGTGTGATCCCGCGGCGCCTCTTCCCAGCGGGAGAACAGCTTGTCGCCCACCAGCAGGGCGGCGGAGCAGGCTTCGGTGGCGGTATCAACGGCCAGGATCTTCAACTCGTTCATGCTTTACAATCTCTATAAAATCAGTCAATTACATAACCGGCAAGCAAGTTGCACTCGCCCGTTGTTCAATTCTGTCATCTATCTGCAAGCGGCTCGCGTAAAAAACCTTGAAGCGGGCTGCTTGGCAGCCGCATCTCTTGAGAAAATAACCTTAACTGCCATCAACAGGTCACTGGATGCCCATCAGCGGCAAACTTATTCGCCGCGATCGAAGAAACTCCCCAGCGTCCCTAGCTCCCGGGTACGGGGAATAGCAGGCAGACTCTTGATAAAGGTGGCGCCGTAGGGTTTGTTGACCATGCGTGGATCACAGATGACCAGTACGCCGTGATCACTGCGATCACGAATGAGCCGCCCCACCCCCTGCTTGAGCGCGATCACCGCCTTGGGAAGCTGCAGCTCGGCGAAGGGATCGCCTCCCTTGAGCTTGCAATCATCGACTCGCGCCTTGAGCAGCGGGTCGTCGGGGCTGGCAAACGGTAGCTTGTCGATGATAACACACGACAACGCGGCCCCCCGCACGTCTATCCCCTCCCAGAAGCTGCTGGTGGCCACCAGCACGGCACGGCCATTCTCCACGAACTCCTTGAGCAGCCGCTGCTTGTTGTCCTCCCCCTGCAGCAGCACTGTGCGGCCAATCTCCCGGCGCAGCACCTCGGCCACCTGACGCATCACCTGATGGCTGGTGCAAAGGAAAAAACAGCCCCCCGGCGTCTTGTTGATAAGAGGGATCATCAGCTGGGCCAGCTGCTCGCCACGGCCAAAGGCATTGGGCTCTGGCAGATAGCGGGGCACACAGAGCCGCGCCTGCTCGGCGTAATCAAACGGGCTGTCGAGGATAAGCTCGGCGCTGCCCGCCAGCCCCAGTTCGGCCACAAAGTGGTCGAAGCGCATGTCCACCGTCAAGGTGGCAGAGGTAAAGATCCAGGCCACCTCGGGGCGCAGCACCTCGGCGCCAAAGCGCTCGGCCACCGACAGCGGGGTGATATTGAGGGAAAAGTGAAGCCGCGAGCAGTCATACCAGTAGGAGAAACCGGTCTGGTTGATGGTCAACACCTCACCAAGGCGAGTGCGCAGCTCGCAGATCCGCTCGAAGGCGTGATCAAGCTGCTCACCGCGTCCCAGCGCGAGTTTCAGCACCTCGTAACAGAGCCCGAGGGCATCATTGAGGCGGGCCAGCGCCTGGGCCCAGAGCGGCTGGCGCAACATGTCGCGGGTATTGCCACGGCCGCCATCCACCCCGAAGGCGAGGCGCAGATCCTGACTGGCGATGGAGAGCCGGTCCGCCGCCTTGCCGAGCTGGGCCATATCGTGCGCCTCAGCCCGATAGGCGAGCTGGATATCCTGCGCCAGATCCTGGATGGTGCGGCTGCCCACCGACTTGCCAAAGTAGTTGGTAGCGATCTCCGCCAACTGGTGCGCCTCGTCGAACACATAAACTTGGGCTTCGGGCACCAGCTCGCCAAATCCCGTGTCTTTCACTGCCATATCGGCGAAGAAGAGGTGATGATTGATCACCACCACCTGGGCATCCATGGCGCGGCGACGGGCCACCACCAGATGGCAGTCGTCGTAATAGGGACAGTCGCGGCCGAGGCAGTTGTCGTTGGTACTGGTGACGTGAGCCAGGATCTCGGCGTTTTCCTGCAACCCCGGAATGTCACCCACATCGCCATTGTCGGTGGCGGTAGACCAGGATTTGACCTTCACCAAATCGTTGAGCACTTCCGGCTTTTGCAGATGGGATTCGCTCAAGAGGCGGTTCATGCGCTCTATGCACAGGTAGTTGCTGCGCCCCTTGAGCAGGGCCACTGGCGGGGTGTAAGAGAGCGCCCCCGTGATGGTGGGCAGATCGCGATAGAAGAGCTGCTCCTGCAGGTTCTTGGAGCCTGTGCTGATCACCACCCGCTTGCCGGACTCCAGCGCAGGGACCAGATAGGCGTAGGTCTTGCCGGTACCGGTCCCCGCCTCCACCAGCAGACGGCCACCACTCTTGATGGCGCTGGAGACGGCCTCGGCCATGGCCAGTTGCGGGGCGCGGGCAACAAAGCCGTCGATATGGCTGGCCAGAGGGCCATCTGGCTTGAACAGGGTCTGGATGGTCAAAAGGGCGTCCCGCAGCAAAAGCAGGCATTATGCCAAAAATGCGGTGAAAGCGGGACTGATAATGCGTTCAGACGAAGAGATCGATCTGATGATCAGGATCCGGTTTGTGATCGTCCTCTTCAGGCTTGGTCTGATCACGCTTGGCGGGGGTGGTATACGCCTGCTGGCGCTGCTGGGAGTCACTGTTGTCAGTGCTGGTCTTGCGCAGCTGGTGCTTCTTGCTGATCTGGTTCACTTCCCGCTTGATCTCTTCGCTGCCGGGCGCAGCGGGAGCCCGGGGCAAAATGGGGAACAACAGGTCCTGGCTGGGCATGATGGCGACTCCTGCAGGGGTTATTGTCTAGTTATCGACCAGAAAACCGTTTTCTCAACTTTAATCGATCAAATCACATTTTCGAGTTGCATTTTCCGTCAAGGAAGGTAGTTTAAATCGGGCGTCAACTACGACATCTTATTTGTAAAGGATTAGTTACATCATGAAGTTCACCCTGCTGAAGACTCATCACCACCATCATCATCCCGACTAGTCTTTCAGGAGGTTGACTGCTGGAAGACACTTAACTGGTGACTTCCAAAAGGACCGCAAGATTCATAAACCCTCGGAAGCACATACTTCCGAGGGTTTTTTCGTTTTTGACTAGAAGGAAATCGAGCAAATGGAAACACAACGTCTGCGTATCGCCATGCAAAAGTCCGGTCGTCTGAGCCAGGACTCCCAAGCCCTGTTCAAGAGCTGCGGCCTCAAGATAAACCTGCGCGAGCAGCGTCTCATCGCCCATGTCGAGAACATGCCCATAGATATCCTGCGGGTGCGTGATGACGACATTCCCGGTCTGGTGATGGAAGGGGTGGTCGACCTTGGCATCATAGGTGAGAACGTGCTGGAAGAGGCACAGCTTATTCGCGCTTCCCAAGGATTGCCTGCACAGGTCAAAACCCTCAAGCAGCTCGATTTCGGCGGCTGCCGTCTCTCGCTGGCGGTGCCGGAAGATGTGACCTACACAGGGCCAGAGAGCCTTGCCGGCAAACGCATTGCCACCTCTTACCCGGGTCTGCTCAAACGCTTCTTCGATGAGAAGGGGCTCAATTTCAAGAGCGTGATGCTGGGCGGCTCGGTGGAAGTGGCTCCCCGTGCGGGCCTGGCCGATGCCATCTGCGATCTGGTCTCCACCGGCGCGACCCTGGAGGCCAACGGCCTGAAAGAGGTGGAGGTGATCTACCGCTCCAAAGCGGTGCTGATACAGGCTCCCAACCCCTTGAATGAGGCCAAGCAGAAGCTGATCGACAAACTGCTGCCCCGCATTCAGGGGATGCAGCAAGCGCGCGAGAGCAAGTACATCATGCTGCACGCCCCCAAAGACAAGCTCGATGCCATCACCGATCTGCTGCCGGGTGCCGAGCGCCCCACCATCATGCAGCTGGCCGGTGACACCAATCAGGTGGCGCTGCACGTCGTCTCCAGCGAGACCCTGTTCTGGGAAACCATGGAGCAGCTCAAGGCCCTCGGCGCTAGCTCCATTCTGGTGCTGCCCATCGAAAAAATGATGGAATAAGGAAGGGACATCATGCAGACCCTGATCTGGAAGACCCTCTCCTCCGCCCAGCAAACCGACGTGCTGACCCGGCCCGCCCTCAATGACGAGGCCGATATCGGCGCCGTGGTCAAAGAGATCATCGCCGCGGTGCGCAGCCGTGGCGACGAGGCCCTGCGCGAGCTGAGTCTGCGCTTCGAGCGCGCTCCCCGTCAGCAGTTGCGCGTCAGCGAGGCCGAAATCGAGGCCGCCTGCGCGCGGCTGGACGATGACATCAAGAGTGCCATCGAAGCGGCAATTACCAATATTCGCACCTTCCACGCCGCCCAGGTGCAGCCGGTGGTGCGGGTCGAGACCCAGCCTGGCGTGGTGTGCGAGCTGCGCACCCAGCCCATCAGCCGGGTCGGCCTCTATGTGCCGGGGGGCAGCGCGCCGCTCCCCTCCACCGTGATGATGCTGGCCATTCCGGCCGCCATCGCCGGTTGCCGTGAAGTGGTGCTCTGCACCCCGTCACCCGCCAGCGACGAGATCCTGTTTGCCGCCCGCGCCTGCGGGGTCGAGAAGGTGTTCGCCATCGGCGGCGCGCAGGCCATCGCCGCCATGGCTTACGGCACCGAGAGCATTCCCAAGGTCGACAAGATCTTCGGCCCGGGCAACGCCTTTGTTACCGAAGCAAAGGGGCAGGTCTCGCGCGATTGGCGCGGCGCTGCCATCGACATGCCAGCTGGCCCCTCCGAGGTGCTGGTGATTGCCGACGAGAGCGCCAACCCCGCCTTCGTGGCGGCGGATCTGCTCTCCCAGGCCGAACACGGCCCCGACAGTCAGGTGGTGCTGGTCACCACCTCGCCCCTGCTGGCTGATGCCATCGCAGGGGAGATCAAGCGCCAGCTGGCCAAGCTGAGCCGCCGCGAGATCGCAGCCAAGGCGCTGGGTGCAAGCCTGGTGATCCTCTGTGACGATCTGGCCGAGGCGTGTGCCATCTCCAACGCCTACGCGCCGGAGCACCTGATTGTGCAGACCCAAGCCCCCCGCGATCTGCTGGATAAACTCGAGAACGCCGGTTCCATCTTCCTCGGGGCATGGACGCCCGAGTCGGTCGGCGATTACGCCAGCGGCACCAACCACACCCTGCCCACCTATGGCTATGCCCGCACCTGCTCCAGCCTGGGGCTGGCCGATTACCAGCGCCGCTACACGGTGCAGGAGCTGAGCGCCGAGGGCATTCAGGGCCTTGGCCCCATAGTCCAGCGCATCGCACAAGCCGAGGGGCTCGATGGCCACAAGAATGCCGTCACCCTCAGGTTGAACGCCCTTTCCAACCAGCAGCAGAAGGATTTGTCATGAGCATTGCCAATCTGGCGCGCCGCGTGGTGCGGGCCCTCACCCCTTATCAATCCGCCCGCCGCATCGGCGGCAAGGGCCACGTCTGGCTCAACGCCAACGAGGCGCCGCAGGCCTATCCCTTTACCATCGAAGGCAGTCGCCTCAACCGCTACCCCGAGTGCCAACCGGCCGAGGTGGTGAGCGGCTATGCCGCCTACGCCGGGGTCAACCCCGATCAGGTGCTTGTCAGTCGCGGGGCCGACGAGGCCATCGAGCTGCTTATTCGCACCTTCTGCGAAGCGGGTGAAGATCAGATCCTGATCTGCCCCCCCACCTACGGCATGTACGCCATTAGCGCCGAGACCTGTGGCGTGGGTATCGTCGAGCAGCCGCTCACCGCCAGCCGCCAGCCGGACTGGCCCGCCATCGCCGATCGCCTCGGCGACGTGAAACTGGTGTTTCTCTGCTCCCCCAACAACCCCACCGGGGATCTGGTGGGTCGCGATGGCCTGATCGCCCTGCTGGAGAAAGCCCGGGATCGCGCCATCGTGGTGGTTGACGAGGCCTATATCGAGTTCTGCCCAGAAGCGAGCGTGGTGGACCTGCTGGCCCGCTTCCCCAATCTGGTGGTGACCCGCACCCTCTCCAAGGCTTTTGCGCTGGCGGGGATCCGCTGCGGCTTTACCTTAGGCCATCCCGAGGTGATCGCCATGCTGGCCAAGGTGATCGCCCCCTATCCCATCCCCGAGCCCATCGCCCAGATCGCGGCGCAGGCCCTCTCCCCCATCGGACTGGAGCTGATGCAGGAGCGGGTCACCGAGCTCAACAAGCAGAAGGCGATGATCAAGGCCGAGCTGGCCAGCCTGGCCTGCGTGCGGGAGCTTTTCGAGGACAAGGGCAACTTCATACTGGTGCGCTTCGTTGACGGCGCCAGCGTGTTTGCCGCCATGAAGGCCGCCGGCATCATATTGCGGGATTTCTCCACCAAGCCAGGGCTGGACAACAGCATTCGCATCACCATCGGCTATCAGGGAGAAATGGACGCCGTTATCAAGGTATTGCGAGACGTCTCAGCCAACCGGATGCCACTCAATAACCCGTCTGCCGCCAGTGTATAAGGATGTCATTGATGAAGACCCCGTTTTTGTTTATCGACCGCGACGGCACCCTGATTGAAGAGCCGGTGACCGACAAGCAGGTCGACAGCCTCGCCAAGCTGCGCTTCGAACCCATGGTCATTCCGGTACTGCGCGAGTTGCAGGCCGCAGGCTATGTGCTGGTGATGGTGACCAATCAGGATGGGCTGGGCACCGCCAGCCTGCCGCTAGAGAACTTCCAGCCGCCACACGACCTGATGATGCACCTGTTTGAATCGCAAGGGGTGAAGTGGGAGCAGGTGCTGATCTGCCCGCACTTCCCCACCGACGGTTGCAGCTGCCGCAAGCCCCACCTTGGGCTGGTGAAGGCGTACCTCGCCTCGGGTCGCATCGACTTCGCCAACTCCTTCGTGATTGGCGATCGCCAGACCGATCTGCAACTTGCCGAGAACATGGGCATTGGCGGTATTCGCTACCACCCGCAGGATCACGACTGGCTTGCCATCCGTGATCAGCTGCTCTCCAAAGGACGAGTTGCCGAAGTGGAACGCTACACCAAAGAGACCCGCATTCAGGTAGCTGTGGATCTCGACAACAGCGGCGGCAACCAGATCGCCACCGGCATCGGTTTCTTTGATCACATGCTGGATCAGATCGCCACCCACGCCGGTTTCCGGCTCAAGTTGAGCGTCAGCGGTGATCTGCATATCGACGATCACCACACGGTGGAAGACGTCGGGCTGGCTCTCGGTCAGGCGCTGCGCCAGGCCCTTGGCAACAAGCGCGGTATCGGCCGCTTCGGCTTTGTGCTGGCGATGGACGAGGTGCAGGCGGTGATCGATGCGCGCCCGCTGACCGAGCAGGAGGTGAGCACCGCGCTGGATCTGAGCGGCCGCCCCTACTTCGTGTTCGACTGCCCGAGCGGCTTTGGCCGTGACAACGTGGGCGAGATGGCCACCGAGATGGTGCCCCACTTCTTCCGCTCGCTGTCGGATGCCATGGCCATCACCTTGCAGATGAAGGTGGGCAGCGGCAACACCCACCATCAGGTGGAGGCGCTGTTCAAAGGCTTTGGCCGCGCCCTGCGTCAAGCCATTCGGGTGGAAGGGAGCGAGCTTCCCTCCAGCAAGGGAGTGCTGTGATGGATGCGGGCAAGCAGACACCGACCATCATCGACACCGCATTGATAGTGCGGATTTCGCCAATCGACATGGGTAAGGCACGATGAACAATCAAAAGCTGGTCATCATCGACACTGGCTGCGCTAACCTGGCCTCGGTCAGAATGGCGTTCGAGCGTCTCGGCGTGCAGCCACTGGTCTCAAGCCAGGCGGCCGATATCGAGCAGGCCAACAAGCTGATCCTGCCCGGTGTAGGCACAGCCGTGGCCGCCATGAACAACCTCAACGAACGGGGGTTGGTGCCGCTTATTCGCGCCGCCAAACAGCCGCTGCTGGGCTTTTGCCTCGGCATGCAGATGCTGGCGGAGGCCTCCGAAGAGAGCATGGGCACGGAGGGGTCGTCAGAGCGGCTTATCGACTGCCTTGGCATAGTACCGGGCAAGATCCGGCTGATGGAGGTCGGCACGCTGCGCCTGCCCCATATGGGCTGGAACCAGATAGAGCATGATGAAACGCACCCGTTGCTCAAGGGGATCCCGAGCGGCAGCTACTTCTATTTCGTCCACTCCTACGCGCTGGAGGTGACAAATGCGACGCTCGCCACCTGTGACTACGGCACGCCCTTTACCGCCATCGTCGGTCGGGACAACTTCTTCGGCGCCCAATTCCACCCGGAGCGCTCAGGCGCAGCCGGTGCCCGTTTGCTGCAAAATTTTCTGGAGCTTTGAATGATCATTCCCGCAATTGACCTTATCAATGGTCAGGTAGTCCGTCTCTATCAGGGGGACTACGACCAGAAGACCGAATACAGCAGCAGCCCGCAGGCCCGCTTCGACGAGTATGTCTCCCAGGGGGCGGTGCAGCTCCATCTGGTGGATCTGGACGGTGCCAAGGATGCAAAGGCCCGCCAGTTGCCCCTGCTGACCCAACTGCTGTCGGCCACCGAAGCACCGGTGCAGGTCGGTGGCGGCGTGCGCACGGAGCAGGATGTAGCAGACCTCTTGGCCGCCGGTGCCAGCCGGGTGGTGATCGGCTCCACCGCCGTCAAATCCCCGGATCTGGTGGCCAGCTGGATGGAGAAATATGGCCCAGAGCAGATCGTGCTGGCGCTGGACGTCAATATCGATGCGCTGGGCAATCGCCATATCGCAGTGGCAGGCTGGCAGGAGAACAGCGGCGTGACCATCGAAGCGCTGATCGAGCGCTTCCTCCCCGCCGGGCTCAAACATGTGCTCTGCACCGACATCAGCCGTGACGGCACCCTGGCTGGCACCAACGTCGAGCTCTATCAGGATCTCTGCGCCCGCTACCCGAGCGTGGCCTTCCAGGCCTCAGGCGGTATTGGCGGGATCCAGGACATAGAGGCGCTCAAGGGCTCCGGGGTCAAAGGGATCATCCTCGGCCGCGCCCTGCTGGAGGGCAAGTTCTCGGTGGGTGACGCCATCGCATGCTGGGCCAACGGCACGCCAGATTGACGGCTTGAGCACCCGCCGTGACATGAGAGCCTGCCTGGCCAGAGGAGCCGGGCAGAGATCTCTCGATCCAGAGATAAGTCGGGGTAAGTCCTTATTGCCTGGTAACAATTGACTCTATACTCGAACTCATCGAGACAAGGTCACGGAGGACTTATGTTCACATCTCACGCCGCCACCATACTGATCGTTGATGACTCGCCCGAAAATCTGATGGTGCTGACAGACTTGCTCTCTCCCACCTATCGTGTGCTGGCCGCCCAGAGCGGGGAGAAGTGCCTGCGGATCGCCACTGGCAAGACGGCGCCGGATCTCATCCTGCTGGATGTGATGATGCCGGGCATGGATGGCTATGAGGTGCTCAAACAGTTGCGTATCGCCCCCGAGACCACCCGTATTCCCGTGGTGCTGCTAACCGCCCTCGCCGATCCCCAGAGTGAAGAGTATGGATTGTCGCTCGGGGCGGCCGATTACATCACCAAGCCAATCAAACCGGCCATCGTTCAGGCCCGGGTGCGCACCCAGCTGGAAGCCAAGCAGGCCCGTGATGGCTTGCAGACCCAGAACACGGCGCTGGAGGCCGAGGTGGCCCGCCGCATGACGGAGAACGACCTGATCCAGCAAGTCTCCATCCGTGCTCTTGCTCACCTGGCGGAGATCCGCGACCCCGAAACCGGCAACCACATCTTGCGCACTCAAGGCTATGTGCGGCAACTGGCCAGCGCCCTCGCCACGCATCCCCGCTTTGCCGAGACCCTGACCCCTCGTTACATCGACCTGCTGAGCCGCTCGGCCCCCCTGCATGACATCGGCAAGGTGGGCATTCCCGATCACATACTGCTCAAACCGGCCAAGTTGACGGTGGAAGAGTGGGCAACCATGCGCACCCATGCCAAGCTCGGCAGCGATGCCATCGAGCAAGCGGAACAAGACATAGAACAACCCTTGGCATTCCTCACCCTGGCCAAGGAGATCGCCCACTGGCACCACGAGAAGTGGGACGGCAGCGGTTACCCTGACGGTTTGCGCGGCGATGATATTCCCCTGTCGGCTCGGCTGATGGCACTGGCCGATGTGTTTGACGCCCTCATCAGCGTAAGGGTTTACAAGGCCGCCATGCCCTATGACGAGGCGAGAACCCTGATCCTCACTGGCAGCAGCCAGCATTTTGATCCGGATGTAGTGGCGGCATTTGACAGCCATTTCGAACAGTTCATCGCCATTGCCGAACGCTACAAGGATGACAATGAGGCACAGCATGGCTGACCAGCCCCCGCTCACCCGCGCTCACATCCTCAACGTCGTACTGACCTATGCCGCCGTGGCCAGCCTGTGGATCCTGCTTTCCGACAAGGCGGTTGAGTGGTTGTTCAGCAGCCAGGCCCAGTTCGCCCTGGCCAGCACCATCAAGGGTTGGCTGTTCATCCTCATCACGTCGCTCATGCTCTATACCATGCTGCGCCGTCGCATCGACATGCCAGTGGTCACCCGTCGCCCCTCCCGGCGCCAGCTTTTGCCCCTTATCCTGACCAACGGCCTGATCCTGGGGCTCACCGGCATGGCCATCGCCCAGAGCCTGGGTCACACTCAGGACAAGGAGATAGCCCGGATCGAGGCCATCGCCGATCTCAAGAGCAAGCAGATCACCGAGTGGCTCAATGCCCGTGAGCGCGATGCCCGCCTGCTGATCGAAAAACCGCTCTATGCCAACCTCTATCGCCAGGGGCAAGTCACACATCAGGCGGATGCACATCCCCCCCTGATGACCCGGCTGGCCGAGTTCATCTCCATCAGGGGATTCAGCGCGGCGACCGTATTCAGCCCGACCGGCACCGCCCTGTGGCAGACCCCCGGGGCCAGCGGTCTTGGCGCACCGCTGCGCGAGGCCTTGGCTCATGCGGAAACGGACAACGTCATGCGGGTGGGGCCCTATCTCGATGAGCAGGGCCAGCCCAGGCTCGACTTCATAGCCCCGCTGTCCATGCCTGGCAGCGCCTCTCCTCTTGTTGTACTGCAAATCAGCTCCAGCGACTGGCTCAACCACATTCTCAAGCAATGGCCCATTCCGGCCAGCAGCGGGGAAGCCCTGCTGTTTCGCAAACACGGCAATCAGATGCAGTTTCTCAATGACGTGCGCTATCGCCCCCACTCGGCCCTCACCCTGCAGATCCCCATCGACAACAAGGCGCTGCTGGCGGCCCAGTTTCTCAACGGCGGCGCCAAAGAAGAGCTCAGACAGGTTTTCTTGGGCCAGGATTACCGGGGGGTCGAGGTCTTTGGCACCATCCACTCCGTCATCGGCACCGACTGGTATCTGGTAGCCAAGATAGACAAGGCGGAGCTCAACCACGCCGCCTTCAGGGAGAGCATCTGGATTGGGCTCATAGGCCTGCTGGTGCTCTTCATCGCCAACGCCGGCATCATATTGCTGCGCCAGCATACCCAGCTATTTATGGCCGAGCAGATCCGCCAATCCCAGGCGGGGCGTCTGCAGGCGCTGCAACTGCTCTCCGCCATTGCCGACAGCTCGGAAGACGCCATCTTCGCCAAAGACATGGAAGGCAAATACATCTTGTTCAACCGCGCCGCCAGCCAGTTCGTCGGCAAGCCGGCCGCCGAGATGCTGGGTCAGGATGACATGGCCATCTTCCCGCCCGACCAGGCCCGGATGTTGATGGATCTGGGCCAGCAGGTCATCGCCCGCAACAAGGTACAGACACAGGAGGAGTATCTCACCCTGCCCAGCGGCGATCGGGTGTTCCTTGCCACCAAGGGACCGCTGCAAGACAACGAAGGTCAGGTGATCGGCATCTTTGGCATCTCCCGCGACATCACGGATTTCAAGCGGGCCGAGGCAGGCCTCAAGGAACGGGAAGGGTTGTTTCGCGCCCTGGTGGAACAGTCTCTGGCCGGTATCTACATACTCCAGCAGGGCCAGCTCTGCTACATCAACCCGGGCTTCGCCCGCCTGTTTGGCTACGGCTCGACCAACGCCCTGCTGAAAGTCGGCACACTGCATGCCTTGGCCAACCCGAAAGACAGCGACAGGGTGGCGGAGCAATTGCTGCGCTGCGAGCAGGAAGATACCGAGATCCACACCCGTTTCACCGCCTTGCACCACGACCATCAGAACATTGAGGTGGAGCTGTATGGACGACGCGTCGACTATCGTGGCCAGCCCGCCGTCCTCGGCCTGTTGCTGGATGTCACCGAGCGGGAGCAGGTCGAGCAGGCCCTGACCCGCCAGGCTGCGGAATTGCGCCAGCAAAACAGCGAGCTGGAGCGGTTCAACAAGGTGATGGTGGACAGGGAACTGGCCATGCTGACCCTCAAACACCAGATCAATGCGCTGTCACTTCAGCTCGGACAGCAGCCACCCTACCCTCAAGCCCCCACGCCGCCGGAGGTGTCCCTATGATAAGCGGGTCCCAGCTGTGGCATATCCGTCAGCCCTGGCAACGGTGGGGGGTGTGCCTGTTGGCCATTCTGCTGCCCATTCTCATGTTGCAGATCCGGGTACAGCTGCCCATCGCCTTTGGCGAACGGCCGCTGCTGGTGCTCTTCATGCTGCCCATCATCCTCTGCGCCCTGCTAGGTGGCCTGCTGCCTGGTTTGCTCAGCACCTTGGTGAGCGCCCTGGTCACCACCTACTTCCTGCTGCCCCCGCTCCATTCGCTGACCATTGCCGCCGGCCAGGATCTGGTGCAATGGGGGATACTGCTTGCCAATGGCATCCTCATCAGCCTGCTCAGCGCCGCCATGCATAGATCCCGCGCCCGGGAGAGCCAGCGCTGGCAGGAGCTGATGAACATCCAGTCCCGTCTGCAACAGAGCGAAACCCGCTTTCAGGCCACCTTTGAGCAGGCGGCGGTGGGCATTGCCCTGGTCGCCCCGGACGGCAAGTGGCTGCGGGTCAACCAGCGGCTGTGCGACATGGTGGGCTACCAAGCCGATGAGTTGATGGGCATGACCTTCCAGCAGATCACGCACCCGGACGATCTCTTTATCGATCAGGCCTACGTTGGCCAGATGCTGGCGGGCGAGCGACCTCACTACACCCTGGAAAAACGCTACCTGCGAAAGGGGGGCGACATCCTCTGGATCACCCTCACAGTGGCGCTGGTCCGGGATCTCAAGGGGGAGCCCGACTATTTCATCTCGATCATCGAGGACAACCAGCAACGCAAGGAGACCGAGGAGGCCCTGCGCCGCAATGAGGTGATCCTGCGCGAATCTCAGCATCTGGCCAAGATAGGCAACTGGCGCTGGCACATTGCCGACAACAGCCACTACTGGTCACCCGAGATCTACCGTATCTATGGCCGCGACCAGTCCCTCCCTCCCGCCGTCTACCCCGAGGTGAGGAAATATTTCACCCAGGAGGGGTGGCGCGCCATCGCCCAGTCCGTCGAGCATTGCCTGCAGACCGGCTATCCCTACGAGTGCGATGCCGAGGTGATCCACGAACAGGGGGATCCCATCTGGATCATTGCCCGGGGCGCTGCCTTGCGTGATGGCAGTGGCGCCATCGTCGAGCTGTACGGCACTGTGCAGGACATCACCGAGCGAAAACTGGCCGAGCAGCAGCTGTTGCAAAACCAGCAGGTGGCACTCGATACCCAGCGCCGCGCCCGCCTGGCGGCACTGAATCTGATGGACGATGCCATCAGCGCCCGCATCCGTGCAGAGACCACCAGCACAGCCCTGCGCAATAGCGAACAGCGCCTGCTGATGGCCCAGGAAGGGGCACACGTCGGCATCTGGGAGTGGGACATCCCGAGCGGCCAGCTGTTCTTCTCTCCCGAATGTGCCCGCCTCTATGGCCGCAGTGTGGAGCAGCTCAGCAAGTTTCACGCCTGGCAAAGTTGCGTGCATCCGGACGACAAGGCCCGCATCGACAAGCTGCTCTCCGAATTGCCCGCAGCGGGCAAACCGCTCGAGATAGAATTTCGCATCCAGCAGCCCAATGGCGATATCCGCTGGCTGGTGAGCAAGGGCAGCGTCTATCGGGATGCCCAACAGCGCCCGCTGCGCCTGCTTGGCATCAATCTGGATATCACGGAGCGCAAGCAGGCCGAACAGCAGTTGCGGCAACTGTCGCTGGCCCTGGAGCAGAGCCCGGATGGCGTCTTCATCACGGATACCCATGCCCGCATCGAATACGTCAACGTTGCCTTCCTGGCCGCCAGCGGATACCAGCAGAGTGAAGTGATAGGCCAGACCCCTTCCCTGCTGCGCTCCGGCCTCACTCCCAAGGCGACCTATGTTGCCCTGTGGGACGCTATCCATCAGGGGCAGCGCTGGCATGGCGAGTTCATCAACCGCCGCAAGGATGGCTCCCACTATCAGGTGCTGGCCACCGTCTCCCCCATTCGGCAGGAGAACGGGGTGGTAACCCACTATGTGACCGTGCAGGCGGACATCACGGAGAAGAAACAGCTCGGCGAGGAGCTGGATCAATACCGCTACCACCTGGAAGAGATGGTCAACGAGCGCACCCTGCAACTGGCCCAGGCTCACCAACGGGCGGAGAGCGCCAACCGTGCCAAGAGCGCCTTCCTGGCCAACATGAGCCACGAGATCCGTACCCCCATGAACGCCATTTTGGGGCTCACCTATCTGCTCAAGCGCGATACTCCGGATCACACCCAGCACGATCGGCTGGAGAAGATAGACAACGCAGCCCAGCACCTGCTCACCATCATCAACGACATTCTGGATCTCTCCAAAATCGATGCGGGCAAGATGGTGCTGGAGCAGAGTGACTTCTCCCTCACCGCCATGCTGGACAACGTCAGCGCCCTGATGAGCGAGCAAGCACGCGCCAAGGGGCTCACCATCATAGTCGACATAGGGGATACACCCGCCTGGGTCCATGGCGACATCACCCGTTTGCGCCAGGCGCTGCTCAACTACGCGGCCAATGCCATCAAGTTCACCGAACAGGGCTCGGTCACCCTGCGGGTACGGATAGAACGCCCGCTGCCCACGGGTTACCTGCTGCGCTTCGAGGTGGAAGACACCGGCATCGGCATCAGTGCGGAACAGAGCGAGAAGCTGTTCCAGGCATTCGAGCAGGCCGACGTCTCCACCACCCGCAAGTACGGCGGCACCGGCCTTGGCCTGGCGATCACCAGCCGCCTCGCCACCCTGATGGGGGGCGAGGTCGGTCTGAGCAGCGTACCGGGCAAAGGCAGCTGCTTCTGGTTCACCGCCCTGCTCTCCCTGGGTCAGGGGGAGCCGCAGCAAGCCGCGCGACTCGAGCAGACGGTGCAGCAGGCGCTCTTTTTCTCCAACCATGCCCGGGTGCTGCTGGTGGAGGACAATGCCATCAACCGCGAGGTGGTGCTGGAGCTGCTCAACAACAGCGGCCTCGTCATCGAGACCGCCGTCAATGGCCAGGAAGCGCTGGAGAGGGTCAGCCAGCACGCCTTCGATCTGATCCTGATGGACATACAAATGCCCCTGATGGATGGCTACACGGCCACTCGCGCCATCCGTATCTTGCCGGGCTGGGAGAAGACCCCCATTCTGGCACTGACCGCCAGTGCCTTTGAAGAGGACAAAAAAGCCTGTGAGGCAGCAGGCATGAACGATTTCATCGCCAAGCCAGTGACCCCCGCCAAGTTGTTTGAGGCGCTGCAACAGTGGTTGCCCGCCAGCACGCCGTTGCAGCCTCAATACCAGCGCCGGGCCAGTGATACCCTGATAGCTCCACTCGCCCGGCTGCAATCCTTCCCCGGTCTGGATCTGCAACAGGGGCTGGCGGCACTGCAGGGCAATCAGGTGAAATACGCCGCCTTGCTGCGCCACTTCGCCAGTGAGCACAGTCAGGACATGCCACTGCTCAGCAGCCATCTGCAAGCGGGCGATAAACCGGCCGCCACACGCCTCGCCCACACCTTGCGCGGCGTCGCCGCGACTTTGGGCTGGGTGTCCCTGGCCGACCAGAGCCAGCGGCTGGAACACGACCTGTCCCGCGATGGCAGCGAGCTGACCGATCAAATGGCGGAGATAGCGAACGGACTCGGTGCCCTGCTTGAACTGCTGGGTCAGGAAGAGCCTGAGCCCACCTGCGTATCGGCCCCCATCAACGGCCACTGGCAGCAGCAGTTGCTGCGCCAGATTGAAGGCCTGCTGCTGCAAAGCGACACAGCCGTCATTCCGCTGTTCGAGCAGTACGCAGGTCCCCTGCTTCTCAGCCTCGGGCCCAAAGGGGAGACACTGGCCCGCCAGTTGAAAGTGTTCGACTTCGACAGCGCCCTGCTCACCCTGCGCAGCCTGCAGGTGGCGCAGGAAGATACCACCGGATTTGAACCGGCCAGCCCGGATGCGCCAACCCTGCATCCTGCGGCGACAAAGAGAGATAAAGGGTTGAATCACTGAATAAAGTCATGCATATAGTGTTGGTTCCCCTGTCGAACACGTTCCCTTGCGGCCACGTTTTCGCCCGGCTGGGCACCACCTGTTGAAGCATGCCGACGATCTTCACTCATTGGCCGTCTGACGCCCGCGTCATCCGGCAATAACGATGTTTTTAACCGTGCGTTACATGGAGCAACGAGCATGTTGTCAAAGCGTATTATCCCCTGTCTGGACGTCAAAGATGGCGTCGTGGTCAAGGGAGTGCAATTTCGAAATCATGAAGTGATGGGCGGTATCGTCGAGCTCGCCCGCCGCTACGCAGAAGAAGGGGCCGACGAGCTGGTGTTCTATGACATCACCGCCTCAAGCGATGCCCGGGTGGTAGACAAGAGCTGGGTGAGCCGGGTGGCGGAAGTCATCGACATCCCCTTCTGCGTCGCCGGTGGCATCAAAAGCGTTGAGGATGCCCGCCAGATCCTGGAATTTGGCGCCGACAAGGTCTCCATCAACTCACCGGCACTGGCGGATCCCGGCCTCATCACCCGGCTGGCGGAGCGCTTTGGCGTGCAGTGTGTGGTGGTGGGGATCGACTCCTACTTCGATGCCGACACAGGTCACTATCAGGTCAAGCAGTTCACCGGTGACGAGAGCCGCACCCGCACCACGGCCTGGCACACTCTCGATTGGGTGCAGGAGGCGCAAAAACGCGGCGCCGGTGAAATCGTGCTGAACGTGATGAACCAGGATGGCATGCGTCAGGGCTACGACCTCGAGCAGCTCAAGCTGGTCCGTGCCGTCTGCAAGGTGCCCCTCATCGCCTCCGGCGGCGCGGGTGCCATGGAACACTTTCGCGATGCCTTTACCCTCGCAGACGTGGACGGGGCCCTGGCCGCCTCTGTTTTCCACAAGGGCCTTATCCCCATTCCCGAATTGAAACGCTGGCTGAAAAATGAAGGAGTCGCCATCCGTGAGTAATCAAGATGTTGTAAACCAGGCACCGCTGATTGAACGCCTGGACTGGGCAAAGTGTGATGGCATGATCCCCGCCATCGTCCAGCATGCCGCCAGCGGCGAGGTGTTGATGCAAGGCTTCATGACCCGCGAAGCGCTGGAAAAAACCCAAACCACAGGTCAGGTCACCTTCTTCAGCCGCAGCAAGCAGCGCCTCTGGACCAAGGGCGAAAGCTCGGGCCATGTGCTCAAGCTGGTCGCCATCAGCACCGACTGCGATCAGGACTCTCTGCTGATCGCCGCCAATCCGGTCGGCCCCACCTGCCATCTGGGCACGCCATCCTGCTTCGACGGTCACCCTGTGCCGCCGCTTGGCTTCCTGGCCGAGCTTGAGCAGATCCTGGCATCGCGCAAGGGCGCAGACCCCGCCACCAGCTACACCGCCAGCCTGTACGCCAAAGGCACCAAGCGTATCGCCCAGAAGGTGGGTGAAGAAGGTGTTGAAGTGGCACTGGCCGCCATGGCCAAGGATCGGGAGGAGCTTATCAATGAATCCGCCGACCTGCTCTACCACCTCACAGTCCTGCTGCAAAACGAGGGGCTGGGATTGAAGGATGTGGTGCAGCGGCTTTATAAGCGCCATCAGAAATAATATTCCTGTGTAGAAATGGGCGCATGCCCATTTCTATTTTAAATTACATGCTAGCTCAACAAGATCTTGGTACTCATTAATATTTATACTCTGATTTGCCAAATGATATGCTAATAGCGCCTCTTCATGTCTAGCCTCGGAAAATGAATCTATTGAATGTTTACCTAATACCCCCCCTATCGAAATGGCTTCCTTTGCCGCAACTAATTGAGCTTTGTTTTTGATGGAGTAAAAGAAACAACCTATGTATTTTGATATGCTTACTTCAGCTTTTAAAAACTCGGAGCCATTGTTCTCCAAAGGCAAATGAAAACTCAATTCTTTATTGAATTTAAATCGTTCGTAGAACCCAATATTGGAGACTGGTTTAGAACTATCATTTCTAAGTGATAGTTCTAAACTAACTATCTGCCTATATAAATCAGGCACATACTCCTTGGATAAAAGAAGTATGGAAAAAACCACCAAATCAAAATCATCACTAACGTTTGATATCGCAGCCTTTATTTTGTCTATGTATTGCTCAATATTTCTAAGCTTTAGACCGAAAACATCTGCGATTACAGATAGCAACCATGAAAATTCGCTTATTGTTTTAAATCTTGGGAAAAGATGCTCGCATGATGCACCATCAAGAGTCATATTGCTTTCAATGAATGACGCTTTTGATATTTCCTTTAAGGAAAATTGTCGCCTGAAAAAACGTCTTAGATAAGCAGATGCATCAAATCCTTCGCCATATATTACCTTTATGGCATGTTGTAACTGTTCGGTATCCGTTGCCAAGACAAAGACCACACCGGGGATATCGAATATATGCTTGATGGTTTCCAGCATTTCTACCGCATAGGAGGGACGACAGCGATCCAGCTCATCGATCAAGATAAAAGCTGGGTAATCTAGTTTTCCATCACTTAAACCAACGGCCCCCTCGACCCATTGCCGTATCTCCTTTTTAAGATACTGAATAGATTCATAACGCTCTTTTTGGTTGCTGCAGAGGGCATCAACCAATTGATTGGCATCCTCCTTTTCCAGAGAAAAATCGTCCTCTTCCAGTCCAGCTTTCTTGATGGCCGCTTTCAACGCCAGTTTGCCGCCGACCTTGAATAATCCCAACAAACGCTGGCGCATGCCATCGGGAATAGGGTTCTCTTTACCTGCAATATGCTTTAGCTGGTCAATAATCGACGAGATCACCGTCAACAAGGGATCATCAGAAAAGTCCTGCTGCCAGGCATCGATATAGACGGTGGGATAGTGCTGTTTCAGCTCCATATACCAACGCTTGATAAACCAGGTCTTGCCCGCCCCCCATTCGGCATTGAGGTTCAGCACATAGTTGCGCTGTGTGCCCTCGGCCGCCAGATAGTTGGTAAGAAAATCGGCGTAACGAGCACGGTCCAACCTGTCACCTGCCAACTCTTCCACTACACCGTCAATGGCTCCCGGGCCATCCCATGGGAGTGGCTCACCCCAATTAAATGCTGCAAGCGTCATAATGCTTCCCTATCTCGATATTGAGCAGGATATTACCAGAGTGAGTTCCGAAAGAGTTTGATGAACATACAAATTTGGCGCCATATCACCCACAGGGCAATATGACGCCAACTTAAACGTTCACATGACAGTGACCGCCAGCCATTACCCGAACTGCTGGCGCAACATGAACTTCTGCACCTTGCCGGTGGAGGTCTTGGGCAGGGGGGTGAAGATGATCCGCTTGGGGGCCTTGAAGTGGGCCATCTGCTCGCGGCAAAACGCAATCAGCTCGGCCTGGCTCAGCTCTCTGCCCTCCTTGAGTTTCACGAAGGCACAGGGCACCTCCCCCCACTTTTCGTCCGGCATGGCGATCACCGCCACCTCGTCCACATCGGGATGGCGATAGAGCACGTCCTCCACCTCCAGGCTGGAGATGTTCTCCCCGCCCGAGATGATGATGTCCTTGGATCTGTCCTTGATCTCCACATAGCCATCAGGGTGCCACACCGCCAGATCGCCGCTGCGAAACCAGCCCTCCGCCATCGCCTCGGCACTGGC
>NZ_CDBL01000016.1:35807-36140 GCF_000820005.1 Aeromonas piscicola
GCCATCGCCTCGGCACTGGCATCCGGGTTCTTGAGATAGCCCTTCATCACCACATTGCCGCGCAGCACTATCTCCCCCAGGGTTTTGCCATCCTGAGGCACAGGATCGCCGCTGACCGGGTTGATGACTCGCATCTCACCCTGCAGCGGGGATGCCACCCCCTGGCGCGCCTTGAGGCGGGAGAGTGCCGTGGAGTCCTGCCCTTCCCACCGTCGCTGCGGCTCGCACAGCACACAGGGACCATAGGTTTCGGTGAGGCCATAGACATGGGTCACGGCGATCCCCATGGCCTCCATGCCGGCGATCACTGTGGCGGGCGGCGCCGCCCCCGCC
>NZ_CDBL01000017.1 GCF_000820005.1 Aeromonas piscicola
AGTTTTTCTTCAAGCTCGATGATCTTACCTTCAAGCTCATTCTTCTGTTTCCGGTCTGTAATGGCGATAGAACCAATCTTCTTGGCACGGTTACGCACATCTTCAAGTTCAAGCTCGGTTTCTTCAATCAAGATTTCCAGGGCTTCGGCTTTACGTGAAAGTTTCCGGTTCGCCTTAATTGCAAGAGTCTTTTTCATGTTAGCCGCTTGGGAAAACTTCTTAGCTCGATATTTGTGAATCTCTTTTTCTGCATTCAATACACGGATAGCATGGTCCGCCACATTCTTACCACTTACGTTTATTCCTTCAACCAGTTTAAGAAGAGAGTTTGCCAGCCTTTTACGGTTATCAACGTCCGCCTTATTGTTCCACATACTATTCTTAAGAATATGATTAACGAATTCGTCAATCTTCATTCCCGATTCAATAAACATACTTTTCAGGGTTAGGGTTGGGCGAGGTTGAAGCATTACCTTATGAATCTTAACCCTGTTCATCGAGACGTTAAGAGCAGTTCCAATATCACCATGAGCAAGAGCTTTAAACGCTGCTACAACGTCGAGCATGAAGGATGTATCAACATACATAGCCAACATGTAGATTTCATTTTCGGTCAGGTAAGTTCCCTGTGTCTTACCTCCTTTAATTGAGCGATCCCTGAAATCTAGGGATCGGGTGTCTGGACTGTTTTTCCAGTTCTCAAGAGTTTTTGATGATTCTTTAGAAGTCATCCCAGAACCAATGAGCAAATCCTGAGCTTTATACAGCTCTTGTTCTGCGATCATATGTGTTGTCAGGGTGATAGACTTATCGGAAAGGGAAAGGGTGATTGCGTTTACTTTAGTTTTCATTTTAAAAAATCCTAGTTATCTGAGTTGAATAATTTGGTTATCTGTTTGAAAGCTCCACAAGAACACTTGAGGTCAATCTCGGTTATCAGTAAAACCCCTCAAGGTCTACAATCAAACGGATTAGGAACTATTCAACTCAGATAACCGAGATTATGAATTTGTGGGCAGGGAGTGCCCTGATAGGAGTCAGAATCATTTCTTTCTCTCTACATAATTATTTAGGGTAGTAAAAAACATGAAGATTTGACGCTTGGTCAAGTATGTTCCGCCATGTTTACCTTTAATTTTTAAAGTAGGGAATTTCCCTACTTTAGATTCTTGGCTAACTTTACACCTTTAACGTTTAAAGGAGTGAAATTTACTCCTTTAGATTCGATGCTCTTTTTCCAGTTTTAAAGCTATAACAGGCGAAATCTGCCTGTTTAGGACAGCTCAAAACTGAGCCCACCTCAGAACACGAGTGGAATTATTACGAACCCTATAAGAACACACAGAGCGAGGATAATCAGGGCTTGCTTTAGATTGAGTTTCATCAGGGTTCCTTATTGAATAGAAGAGATAACATCATCAAGGTGAATGATTTCACCACCGGCAACCATGATATCTAGTTCAGTATCAGCGATAGAACGACTACGCTTAGAGATTTCAGATTGAACTTGAGCCATCAGATTGGTCAGCTTATCAAGGGCGGCTTTATCGGATGTACGTTGATCATTAAGTTCTTTAATCATCAACTCAGTTTTAGCAGCGTTGTAGTTTGCAACCTCTTCCAGGTGCTTAAACTTATCTTCTGCATTTTTAAATTTAGCGGTATCAGCACGTTTCAGGGAACCAGTGCCACGGAGTTCAAGTTTTTTGAATTGAGTATCGATAGTCATAGATTTTTTCTCACAGGATATATTACGGAATTGGGAATCGTTAGAGGTCATTACAACAACGCCCCGAGAGTCTTTAGTAATGGTTGCTACATCGTGCAGGATTTCATTATTGATTGCAGAGTAACGAATTTGAATAAGGGTTAAATGCTTTTTGGATTCATTGTAATCAGCATATACAGATTGATCAGCATTGATGAAACTGAACTCACACACGTTCTTGATAGCGCGTTTGAAAGCTTTACCTTCTGTTGTAGCAGCTTGAAGACCGTAGCCATTCAGCATTTTATTAACAGCCTTGATGTTTGATACCAATAAAGTGGTAGTATTGGTTTTACCATCCTTCAACTTAACGGAAGTGATATCCCATTGCTTGTCGGAGGTGAAATTGGTGTTCATGTAAATTTGCATTTTGTATTTCCTATTAGAGAGGGGGACTGCAATCCCGTTGATGTACCTTTATTTAGGCACGTTAAAATGAAGGATAAAAACGTCATTTATTGATTTGGATATGAAAAGAATACGGAAACCGTATAAGTAATAGTAAACTCATGGTAAAAGACCCAAAACATTAACTAATATTATGGGAGGGCGTGTAGCCCGCAAACCCGCATCAGATCTGGGCTCAATTTTGAAAGTGTATAAAACGGGAGGCTCGAAGGGATTTCAATAATAGATGGTTATTTTTAATAGATTGTATGATGAATTTATAGAGTGTTTTTGATAGATTATTGCGGAGTGATGAAAAGCGGGGATACGAATATCTTAATCGAAACTGGTTCGAACCTTCAAAACAAATCAAGTTCCTTACTACTATATTTAGTGTAACCTGAAATTAGGTGATCTGAATACTTTTATCTGAAAACCCTAATGCCTAGAATCAAAGTAGAATTGAAACGGCGATAGCCAATCTTTTCCTGTTCAGATCATTCAGTGTATTGAAACCCTTAAAATCATTCCTGTATGAAGTTCTAAGAGATTCCTTGAAGGATTTAATACCATGATAGCCTGAAACCCTTAGAATTGATTATAGAGCTTTGTAGAGACTTTAAAGTGAGTTATAAAATTCATCTTGAAATAAGAAAGAGTGAGCGAAGCGAACAGGGCGATAGCCCGTCTTGTAAAAACTATTCTAATCGATTTCTTGAATTGCTATTAATCTACAAATCCTATTCTAAGTGTAAAGTTTCTATATAGTATTTTATAGAACTTTATAATTAGAAAATCTGAATGATTGATCAAGCGCCTGACGGCGGTCGCTTACGCTCCGTTTCTTCTTTTAAAATTTTCTTAGATGATATTCAGATTATCGCGGGGAGCGAAGCGGGCGTGTATTCTTTTATTGTTACTATGTTTTATTGGTAATATCCTATTGATTATAAAGAGATTTTCGACTCATAACGTCATTTTTTAGATATCAAAAACATTCCAAAACGTCATTTTTAATCTTTAGATATCTGTTCATAGCCAATTCCGCATCATGGTATAATCAACTTATACGGCGGTTTCTTAACCTTCCTAAATACATATGAGTGATGAAGAGGTTTTCATTTCCTAACTCGTACCACCGATAACTAGGTCAATGGGCTGCAACCCACTAGAATTGATTGGCTTCACTCTTACAATATGCCTATTTTTAAAATTAACTCTCGCTCTTAATTATTCAGAAGGTTCTTTTTATAGACAAATCATATGGGATTCAATAGAATGCCATACCTACTTAATCTTATGGAGATTTATATGTTTCTTCCTGATTTTAGCTTTACATCACTAACTGGTAATTTAGTTCTTAAAACTGAAAATGGTATCATTACCATAGATGGTAAATCGTTCGGTCATGAAGAGGGCGGCGATGTATTCTCAAATGGTGAAAGATCACCATACTTGTTACGCTCTGAAAATCATGAAGATGGTTACATTGTAGAAGTTGAGACATCTGTAAGTAGTAATGCAATAAAACTTACAAATGTTATGGATAAGAACCATAATCCAGTTCGCGTGTCTATCATAGAAGATACTCTTGATTTTGTGTCTTATGCTGATATGGATGATGAGGAAGAGTAAATCCTAGACATTTTTACTTTTTCATTTTGATAAAATACAAAAAGCCCCAACCATTACGGAAGGGGCTTTTTGACCAAAAGAAAAGGAAATGTCTAGTAACCGTCTCTTATACATGTATTTAGGGTAGCTTCTTTATCAGCATAAACTCAGACGGTCGCCCAATCGTGTTCGATCCCAACATGTAGTTAAGGAAATCATCTCTTAGCAAAGCCTGAGTCTTAATCAACGCTTCCACCTCTCGGTAACTCAATTCAAATTTTGAGTAACACTGACATATCATTTTCTTCTCAATATCCTCTTGTGCCCAACTCTGAACTTCCTTATTGCTACTCTGATACTCTCGCCATTTCGATTCTTTCGTTATCTTCTTGCCATAGGTAGGGCTCGTCTTCCGAGGGTCTGTGATCCGACTCCAATATTGCTTACATCCAATATATTTCATTCCAGTAACTTTATTAGTTATCAAGTAAATGAATCCTACGTTCTCTTTCTTAGGTTCAAAATCTTCTAATCCAATCCACATTTCATGTTCCTTCTAAATAAATACGGCAACAACGCCATGAATGTATTTAGAAAGGAATAAAAGAAATGAATCTCTCCATAGAGAAACAGCTCTCCATAGATGAGGGTAAAGAACTCACTATCTATTTTGACACCGAGGGTTATCCCACAATCGGAATAGGTCACTTAATCAAGCGCCAGAAGATATCCCGTGATATGGCAATCAAGTTACTCGATTCAGAACTCGGACGCTCCACCAAAGGCACCATAAGCGATTCTGAGTGCTCCCTACTGTTCGGCTATGACTTGGCTAATGTTCATCGTTCTATTCGTCACAGCTCGTTCTATGACTCCTATGTGGGTTTAGATCCGGTAAGGAAATCTGCAATTGAAAATATGGTATTCCAAATGGGTGCAACCGGAGTAAGTCAGTTCAAAAACATGTGGGCTGCCATCCGTGCCCAGGAATGGGGATTAGCGTATGGGAACGGGAAGGATAGTCGATGGTATCGCCAGACAAAGAATCGAGCTGAGAGAGTGCTACAGACGCTTAGAACTGGTTCAACCGCTCATTATCCAAGCAGGTAAATAAGGATGAAGAGATAGAAATATTTCTGTCTCATAAGAAAGACTAAGGAAAATGAAAAATGCCGCTAGGACAAGTATTGCGGTCTGTCTTTATGAAAATTAAGGATAGCCCTATTAACCCTTGGCTAAAATACCCTGCATTAGCTCTGATTGCCGGTGCGTTTGGGTATGCAACCATTATGGGGATCCCGCTGTGAAAACATCATGGAACTCCGGTAACTGGTTCAGCCTGATTATCGAAGTCATTAAGGCTATTGGTAATCGTAAGAAAAATTGAACCTAAATAGATATAGAAGGGATAGAGAAAACTTTATCCCTCTAATCCACCACATTAAGGAAATCAAAATGTCTAAATTCATCGACCGCCTAGAGCAACTAGATAACTACCTCGATAAGAAGCGTGTAGAGAACTACAAGGAACTCTTAGAAGAAATATTGACCATGAGCCATATCCCAGAAGCAATGCGCCAGAAGGTCGTATATGAAGTATTAAGCAAGCATGGATATATCTAATGAACTATCAGATAACAATTGTAGATGATGACCCACTAGAAAAACTGAGTGATGAAGTAGAAGAGATAATTCTAAGTAAGAGCATAGTCGCTGCCATCATAGCAGAACATAAGAAGCAGATGACCGAGCAACTAAGAAAAATCGGACACTGGTAAATAAGAGGGTAAGGGAATAAGTCCTTTACCTAATCAACCACCATAGAGAGAGAAAAGAAAAATGACTAATACCAATAAAGAACTAACTGAATTCCTTGGTACTCCAACATCAAGTGTAATTACTATTGATTACGATGATAGTGAAGAAGTATATGAGCGTATCCAAGAACGACTAAAAGTGCATTTAGATATTATTATCAAAGACCTTAGACATGAAAAGTTCACTAAGCTCCATTCCGAAGTATCCAAGCATTTTGATATCGAACCCGGATATGAGGTAAAAGAAAGTGATTTCATGTCAAATTTGAAACAACATTATGTAGCTTATCAAATTGTTGGTGAGAAGAAAGGATATTGCGTAAACATTACCTTCATGACAGAACGCCTTGATGGATATATAGACGAATTTGATTATGAACATATGCTAGGCGATCTATTAAACCTCGTCGATAAAGTAAACAACTAATCCACCATATAGAGAGAAAAGAAAATGAATACCCAAGACAACTTTATCAATGCAGTTAAAGAAGTAAAATCTTACATGTATGACCGCTGCCAGTATCTCACAGATGAACAGAAAGTATTGATTGAAGGTGAACTTACCATGTTCCTTACCAAGGCTTTTATCAAGCAAGCAGAAGCAGAGAAGAAAGAAGCTGAGAAAGCTAAGAAGGTGATTTCTATGTACATACGTGGGGATGAATCGAACCCGCTCATAAATTCTTTAGTTAAAACTCTTGAAGAGATGAAAGGATCACCTATAACAACTTGGAATATCGTTAAGGAAGCATCCCGTATGGGTAAAGAAATCTGGATGGAACGTGGCGAGTTCGTATTGAAGGATAAAGATGAAACTTATACCGAACAGTTTACCCGTCAGTTGGAACAACATCGTGATCTAATCCAACGCTTGGTAAAAGAAGTAAAATCTAATCGGTGTATAAGCTTCCTGTAACGCTCTCTAAGCAATACCCTGATACCAAATTAGAAAAGAAATCGATAGGGGGGCGTAAATATCCAATTAAATCAAGGTAATGAGACCCCCATCGAAGGCATTTGTGCGCAAATGGAGTTTTGAAATAGTTTTTTTCAAACTATAGTTCGAGCCCATCCCGAGAATTTAAAATGAAGAGAAAATGTAAACACTCTTGGTGCAGCAACATCACGGAGGGCCAGACGTATTGCGCTCTCCACTCATTTGACAAGCCCCAGAAAATCAAAAGAGTTTTCGAAAGTAATAAGTTTTACAAGACCGGTAAATGGGTTCGTATGTCTAAATATCTACGAGCTGAGAAACCTATTTGTGAAGTTTGTCATAACGACACAAGCAGTTTAGTTGATCACTATTGGGAGATCCGTTATCCATTTGGTGAAGATTACGCTCTCGAACCATCCAATTTAATTTGTTGTTGCCATAGTTGCCACAACAAGAAAACCGCAGAATTACAAAGGAGATTAAGAAATGATAAACCCACTAGGGAAACTTTCCTCTGGTTGGAAGTCAATGCGCCTCGCCGTGACACGCTGGAAACAATCAAGGAAATCAAAGCGCGAAGCATTGCGCAAGCAATCAGTTAAATTCAATCTGGAATACTCAAAGGTTATTAACCATGTAGTAGTCCTGGAAGAGAAAATTTATCGAGTCATCATAGATGAATCATCAATCAACGTTATCGATATTACCGGTCGTCCGGTAGAGGATCAGGTGCTTCTTGTCGATATCCTAAGAGAGGTCAAACATGGCAGCAAGGAAAACAACTAACGTTCCTGTCATGCTCTTTAGTCTCCATCCAGATGTAGTACCTATATATAAAAAGGTATTAAACGTTCTTAAGAAACATCGCCAAGTTAACGACTCTGAATTGCCTATCATAGCTACCTACTCAAATCAGGTGTTCTTAAACCAACGCGCAATGATGAGTATGGTAGATGATGGCGTTGTAATTGTATCTGTAACTCAACATGGAGAAGTCCATAAAGAGAATCCACAATGTAAGGTATTCAACCAGACAACCATTCAGATAGCTAAATACGCCGACATTCTCGGTTTATCCGCTAAGGCAAAGAACGATATATCAGCACCTGATGAAAAAGAGGATGAAGAAGATGACCCACTATCAAACCTAATGAAGAAACGAGGCAAGAAGTAATGTTTAAGTATGACGAATCAAAGGGGGTGGAACAATTCAACTTTATAGAGAATGAACCTAATTTGAAGGACTATAGAGGCACCCCGATCAACAGTCCTTATTTTCAAGGTTGGCAATCTGCTTTTGTATATGTTCACCAAGTTCTAACTGGTATTCGTCATTCGAGCAAACGTGAAAGACAAGCAGTAGAGAGATTTATAGAGGACCTAAAGCGACCAGATTTATACATTGATTATGATGACCTTGAAGTTGTTATCATGGTTGCCAACTCTCTAAAGCACCGTATCGGCCCTATATCCGGCTCTCCTATATATCTTCTCCCGTGGCAGATCTGGCATTTCATGAATCTGTTTGCGCTCAAGTATAACGATAAGCACGAGGATCCAGAACTCCATGGATTGAGGAAATATAAAAAAGCATTCAGCTTTCTGGCGAGGGGTAACGGCAAGAGTCAAATGGCGGCAATCATAACGATCTGTATGTTGTTCCTGAATGATGATGGTTCACCCCTCTGTACATCATCAGCCGCTACCAGAGAACAGGCGAGTATCGTCTTTGAGGATATCAAGCACCAGATACAAACGGGCTCTAAGAGCATTAAGAAGCGGTTTAAGGTGATGGCTCGTCACATAGAGTACAAGCCTACCAAGGGTCGCATCATGGCTACATCCTCAGTAGCAAAAAACCTGGATGGTAAGAGGATCCTATGTGGAATTTTAGATGAGATCCATTCTCATCCAGATTCAACAGTCCATGATGTAATCGAATCGAGTCAGGGCTCAGGAACTGCCGAACCAATGCTCTACATGATAACCACAGCCGGTACAGACGTATTCTCATATTGTCGTCAAACTTATGATTACTGCTGTGAGTTAATGGATGGTATCAAGAAGAACGACCGGTATTTTGTCCATATTTTTGAAGCTGATGAAAACAGAAATGCAGATGATCCAATTGCATGGGAACAAGCGAGCCCTTCATATGGTCATGCGGTCGTTCCAACTCTTCTAAAGACAGATTATCTAGGCGCTCAAATGTCACCATCTGCTATGGCTGCTTTCGAGACTAAACGCCTTAACCGTTGGCACGCATACAACGAGAATGGATTCATTGATTCCGCGCTCATAGAGAAGTGTCCTATTGGTTTCACCAAGACTCTTGAAGATTATGAAGAAGGAACAGAAGCATTCCTGGGAATCGATCTGGCACAAACTAATGATCTCTGCACGGTATCCACTCTGATCCCGCAAGATGGAGAGTTCCACGCTTTCACTAAGAGTTTCTTGCCAAGAGCTACCTTCGATAAGACCGTGGATAGTGTCAAGGCGATATACGCTAAGGCGGTTAGCACTGGACACTTAGAATTGACAGAAGGGAATCATACAAATTTGGATAATATTCATAATTATATTGAATCTCTGAGTCGTCATTTTGACCTGGACAAATGCGGTATTGACCCAGCTGCTGGCGGCATCGACTTTGGCAAAAAGCACTATGACCAATATTCGGATGAGTTGATTGCTGTCTCTCAAGGCTATGATCTCTCAAACGCCGCTAGTCGTCTTCTACGTTCTACCTTTATAGGTGGGTTCAAGTTCCACAAGGATGACGTCCTGTTAGCTTGGGCGCTGCAAAATGGACGGGTTAAAGAGGGATTGAAGGGGGATATGTGGGTTCATAAACCAACCACTAATAACGCTCTAAAAATCGACCCGCTTATTGCAACCATGATCGCGTTTAGCCTCGTTCCTATAGTCGATAGCACTCCGACAATACGTTAATTTTTAAGGTGCCCTAAATACCATAGAGAATAAATATTCTACTATGGAGACTCCCTAAATGTTAAATAAAAACTTGAGTCAGCACTTTAATAAAAAGAGTGCTGATTCATCGCCGTATGTCGGAACATCGGGACCGTTCAATATTCCTAGCTTTGGTGATCACAAACCAAACTACTTGCAAGAGCCAACTGCCCTTGCTTGCTTAAAGATAATCTGTAACACCGTTAGTTCACTTCCAATCGAATGTAAATTTGCTGGAAAGAAATATAACGAGTATTCAGAAAATCTTCCTGAGAGTGTAGCGGTCCTAGTACGCAAACCAAATGATGATGAAACCATTAGTCAACTTAGCTCTAAAGTAGCGGCTAACTTGGTTTGTCACAGTGAAGCCTATCTTCAAATTAAAACAATGGGTGCTAAGAAAGGCAAAGGTGGAATTCTCCGCTCGATTGAATGTATCCCTACCAAGAATGTCACTCGAACCAAAGATGGAAAAGGTAAATGGACTTATGGTGGTATCGACAACCAGAACAATCAGATTATCTCTGATGAAATGGTACGTCTAACTGGCGTTGCTCTTGATGAACGAGTGGTTAATATCCTTCAGAACTCTTCTGACATATTCGATTTAAGTTTGAACGGTATTCAATCCGCATCGAACAATCATAAGCGAGGCCCTAAAAACGCTGGCTTCATTCAATATGAAGATAAGCTGAAAGACGAAACCTATAACCGCCTAGATGCTCGCCTTAACTCATTGGCTAATGATGACTCAACAGGGGATATTGTCATATTGGATAAGGGTGCTACGTTCACTCCAAATCCATTCTCGATGAAAGATACCCAGCTTGCCGAAAGCATGGAACTTAGCGTTGAACAAATAGCAATGCTGATGGGTGTCCCTCTGCAATTACTGGGCGGAACTGGTGATAGCTCATTTAAAGATATGAATGAGATCCGCCAAGGCTTTCTGTCTATCACTATCAATCCAATCATCAAGGCAATCGAAGACGCTATTCATAACAAACTGAATTATGAATACATCATCGACTATCAAGAGAAAGATTTCCTGAATTCCAACTATGAAACTCGCGTAAGGCTTGGAATGGAAATGTTCAAGCTTGGTCTGGTTTCTAATATTGAAACACGGGCAACCGCTGATATGGAATCAGAGGGACTTGAAGAACGGTTTGTAATCCAATCCAACAATAACTCCTTTGGTCAACAAGAGGAACAACAGAGAGAAATAACAAATGAGTGAAAAACGTAAGATTAAAAGCGTAGGTAATCGGATTGACCTAAGCCAATTCGCCATTTCTGAAACTGGTGAATTTACCTGTTATGGGAATATTTACAATTATCTGGACCATGCAGGAGATATAACAGTCCCTGGATGTTTTGATTTAAGTATCGAATATCACAAAGAACATGGAACTATGCCGCGCTACCTATTCAACCATGAAGATAATCAGGTTGTGGGTAAATGGATTTCGATGGAAGCAGACGATACCGGTCTATTGCTTAAAGGGAAAATCAACCTCGAAACTGAATTGGGTCAACGAATTTATCAGAATTTGATAGCTGGTGATTTGGATAGCTTCAGTATTCAGTACGAAACCTTGGAAGAAGAAGACCGTGATGGTGTTAATTATCTCATCGCTGTTCATGTGGTTGAAGTATCTGTAGTGACCTTCCCATGTAATGAAGCAAGCCTTCTGATTGATATCAAATCCCGATACAAGAAGAAGAACCAAGAAGAACCGGTTGAAGTAGTTAAAGAAGAAGTTGAAGAAGAATCTATTTTCTCCAAGTCAGATATCTCCGCATTCTCCAAGCGCCTCAAGCAAATCATAAACCGCTAATTTTAGCACCCTAAATAACTTTAGAGATTGGGAAGAAATGGTTCTTTCCTCTCTATCCTATTTTTAATAATAAAAGGAAATATAAAATGTCTGCATTGGCAAAACTGAAATCCCGTAAGTCTGTAAAAGAAGAAGTTGAAGTAATCGATGAACAAGCTCTGGTAGATGCACTCGATCAAATCACTGCACTGGTAGAACAAAATGAAACTATCGTTGCTGCATTGGAAGAGCAAGAAATTAAAGCCAAGGCGCTTGAAGACGAAGTTGAAGAAATGAAACGCCGGAAAGCTGAAGGTAGTGAAGACGAAGACGAGGAGGAAGTTAAAGCCGCTCGTAAATCCTTCAAGACCGCTATGAAGTCTCACTCTGGTGAAATTATCAAAGACGGTAAGCTGAAAGTTAAATCTGCTGCTGGTACTGCTTTCGGTGCCGGTGGCGATACCATCGTTGCAGAAGTTGCTAAGTTCATTACCGAGCGTGTAATGAAGCAATCCGCACTGGTAGCTCATTTCGGTCAAGAAACTGCCGGTGGTCGTGACTACAGCAAGAAAATTGCTAAGGGTGGCACCGTTGCTTCATGGGAAGGCGAATATTCCTCTACCGTTCCTGTTCTGGTCGATGTTAAAGCCACATCTGGTACTCTGACCAGCTCCCCGATGGTTGATAAAAACGTAGCGGCTGACAGCTTCTTTGACGCTTATAGCTGGCTGCAAAACGATGCACTGAAGCGTATCGCTGCACAATCTGCGCTGGCTCTGCTGTCCGGTGATGGTGTTAAGAAGCCTAAAGGACTGACCAAGCGTTTTGACCTTGTAGAGGGTGCCAAGCCGGTTGAAGAACGTGATGTGGAAATCTTCGCTACCACTCAACTTGAAGATATCGCCAAGGTTGAAGATGCCCTACGTAAGTTGGTTCTGTCCGTTCCTGCTGATTATCACGGTAATGCCCGTTGGGGTATGAGCCAAGACGCTTATGAGCGCATTCATGCTGTTAAGGACGGTATGGGTCGTGGTCTGCTTCAAATGGATCCCACAAACCCGCTCAACATGAAAATGTTCGGTTTTGATGTGGTTATCGATGTAACTCTGAAGGATACCGACCCGGTAATGTTTGGTGACTTCGATGCTGGTATCAAAGTTGTGAACCTGCCTAATACTCTGGACGTTGTAAGCAACATCTACCGTATCCCTGGCAATATGGTTTATGACATTACCATGCGCTCCTCAATCATCGCTGGTACTAACGATGCTATCGCGGGTCTGGTTCTTCCGGTAGCTGCTGCCGCTTGAGAGATCACCGGTTTAGGGGAGGGTAATATCTCCCCTATGTCAGCTCGTATGTTTGTAATCGATTCTCCTGATTCTCTAAATGTTGTTGAGAGTGGGGAGAATATTACATCTCCCGAGATCACCGTAAAGACGACAACCAGAAAACGAAAAGTAACAAGCTGAATAGTCAATTAAGCCCCTTAACTGGGGCTTTTTTGTGCCCCTAAATAATATAAATACTACAGGAGATATAAATGAAACAAGTTGAATACAAAATAGATGGTTATGAATCGACAAATCTAGAAACCCTTATATCAGATGATGAAATACAGAATTTCCTGAGATTACCTGATTCAGACCAAGAAATTCCAATTCTCCGAGAAGCTGCAATACGAATGGCAGAACGTTATATGAATCGACCCCTCACTAAGCAGTCTGGATGGGTCTATGCGAACGCCCATGAGTTCCGCATACCCTACACACCTATCACTGGTTCTATCGCCATTAAATCGATTACAGACTCATCTGATAAGCCGGTAACTGGTTACTCATGGGACAAGGTAACTAACAAAGTTAAAATTGATAGACTGGTACAACTTCCAGTAACTATTTCTATTGATTTTGTGAAAGAGGATATCCCTCTTCCTGCTGCTATCAAATTAGCGATTCTTAAAATCGTGGCGACCGAATACGAGTATAGAGAAAGTAGTATTGTTGGTGCATCCGTTGCGGAAATCCCTAACTCGGCATCTCGCATTCTTGACCTTTATAGTTTACCGGCTGGGGGTGTCTACTAATGCGTATAGGATCAATGAGGCATTCGGTAGATATCCTTAATCGAGAAATGACACAAGATGATTATGGCAGTCCAAAATACCAAGATAAAGTATTCATTAAGCTAAAAGCCCAAATGACGTATGACAACCAAGTAGATTCAGATAGCAAATACGATTCTAAATGGGCATTCAGAGTGGTCTTGAAAACTCGTTATATCTCCAAAATCATGGATGTTATGAATAGCAGAGACTCTTATCGAGTCGCTTGGCAAGGCAAGTTCTACAAGATCATAACCATGGACAATTGGAACAACCTCAACAAGTACATCACTCTTTATTTGGAGCAAGACCGTGGCTAAGACAAAACTAGAAGGATTAGACGATCTTAATAAGTTATTAGATTCACTTATTGACCCCAAATTTCGGGCAAGAACTTTAAGGAATGCAGTCAAACCAGTCATGGAAGAAGTTAAACAAGACATGATATCGGCGAAACCAGACTCTATTAAAGATTCAGATGTGGTTATCAAGACGAAGGTGAATACAGGCAAGGCTGAAAAGAATGGTTCAAAGCAAGGGTTCATCAAATCTGACAAGTTCAATGAACTTTATTCAGAAGTAACCTTTAAGACCAAGCGGGGAGAGTATGGAGAAGAGAGTGCATATGGAATGGCAACCATCCTTAACTATGGCAGAAATAACCCTCTAGCGCGTGTCCGTGGTGATTCTAAGTTCCACTCCTTCGGTAAACCTACAGAAGAAAGTCATCGCTATATAGGCGTGACCCAAGGGCTTCATTTTGTCGAAAAAGTGAGATTCCAAAACGAAAATAAGATAGCTGAAGATTTTGGTAAACGTCTTCTTGATGAAGTTGAAAAAGAGATTAAGAAACAAGACAAACGAAACAATAGGAAAAAATAATGGTAGAAAAATCAGTCCATGCAATGCTGGCTCCTTCCGGATTAAAAACGTTTCCATTCCAAGCTCCTGACAATATAGGTGAATCTGAAAGTTTTATCACTTATATGAGAATCGGGAATAAGACTACTACGAAGTATTATTCAATGGACAAGCAGATTGATGAGAGTCTCTTCGCCTGTTCTATTAGTTCTAGTGAATATCCGAAGCTTGTCGAAATCTGGAAGGCCCTAAATAAAAGTATCTTGAAGTATCAAGACGAAATCGTGATGGGTGTCGCTGTTCGTTCGTTTGATGATTTTAAAGCGAATCAGGGACAGTTTGTCCGCGAATTTCAAATAGGTGTCACTCATGTCACCGACTTAACTTAACAAAAGGAAAATTAAAATGGCTCTAACCGATGCAACCGTTGCTAACTATATGACGGTCAAAATGGATACTGTAGAGATTACAGATATCGAACAAACCTCTGGTGGTGGTATCAATACCAATATCATCGAGTTCTTCAACTTCAACAAACGCTTTAGTCGTAAGATGACAGGTTCCAGTTCTGTCGATGCTTATGAACTGGTGTGTACGTTCATTCCTGGTAGTCCTTCATATAAGGCGCTTAAAGCTGCTGCTGATGATCAAGCTAAACATGAATTCACTATTATCTATCATGATGGCCCAAAAAAGACTGGTGGTTATCAAGTTAAATTTAGTGCCTTCATTGGTTCTAAGTCTATTAGCTCAGAGTTTGATACCCAGCGTACAGTGTCATATCAGATCACCGTTGATGGTGAGCCTGTTGAATCTGACGTTACTGGTGCTTAATAAAAAGCCATCCTACTTGGGTGGCTTTTTTGTTCCCTAAATAAATTATATAACAACTACCAATTAGGGGATTTAAAATGAAAATGCTTGACCGTTTTGGTCTGAAACCAAAGAAAGGAACAATAAAAGTTGAGGATGAAACTCTAGAGTTCTTCTACAAACCAATGTCATACAATCTCGTTTATGAAGTATGTAATCAATTTGATGAGGTGATCCGTACCTTGCTAATCATTCGCCACTGCCTTATGGAGATTAATGGTGATCCAGTATTCGATCCTAACGTTGATCTATCTGTCATTGGTGATGCATTCGAATATCATGTAATCAGTCTTATGAGTACCCATATTGTTAACGATAGTGGTCTGAACAAAAGCATAAAAGATGAAATTGCGGGAAAGCCCGAGCGTTGATTGTCGATGACACCTTGAGATTCATGTTTGAACTATCCATAGCTCTTGGTGTACCTATTCATGAGATAAAAGAATGGCCTTATGAAACAATCAATGAATATAGGGCATTCAACGCTATAGCACCATTCACAAAGGAAGCTGACCACACTTTACTAGGTTACATGATAGCCCTTCTGCGCAATCAGAACGTGACTAAGAAATCTAATATTAAGAACATGACAGACCTTGTTCCATGGCTTGAGAGGAAGTTGCCTGAATACCTCGAACACGAACTGATAATCAAGGCTCGCCGGTTGTCTGCTGTTGCTAGAACCGAGTACGCCATCTTTGATCTAATAGGTCATATTGATGAAACCATACAGGACGAGTTACAGAAGGGTGATAAGAAGGATTCCTATCTAATTCATAGACTTATGGAGATCAAGAGAGATATCACACCTAAGAAGGCTGACGAGGAATAAACAGAACTACAGATCTCCGTTTGGATCTGTTAGTATATATAAAACACTCATAAGGAAACTAAAAAATGATACCTGTAGAACTGATCCTTTTTGTCTTACTGGTCGTGTATATCTTCATTGCATTTGCGATTGCACAAGCAGGAGAGAACAACAGAGGGACTAACTTTGTAACTTGTATGACTATTGGGATTCTCACATCACCTATCGGCTCATTGCTCTATATCTTCTACCATCCTAATTTTAAGAAGGATAGACAGCACGCTGAATTGGTTGAGTTGCTAAAGAATAAGTAATCTATTCCAACATATCATGGCTCCTTCGGGAGCCTTTTTTGTTTCTGCACCCCTAAATACAAGGAGAATTAAGATAATCATATAAGAGAGGTAAGCAATGGCTGGTGTAAATGTGGTGATGTCAGCCCAGACACAGAAATACGTGAATGACATCAAGAAAGCTCAACAAGAAGGGAATAAAAGCTTCAATACTATAAGTAAAGACGCAACGAATATGGGGAATGAAGTTACGTCAGCATTCAATCTCCCCAGCAATGCCGTTACAGGCTTTCTAGCGCGGCTGGGGCCCGTTGCTGGTGCATTAGGTATCATCGGCGGCGCTGCATATGGAGCAGGTGTCAAACTCGCTCAGATGGGCGCTGAAGTAGGGAAGAATCAGAAACAGCTTGAATTACTGGCTAAACAGTCTGGTCTTACAGCACAACAGGTGAATGAGATAGGTCTTGCTGCAACTGGTGTCGGTATCGACCTGGAAAAGCTTGGTGATATCTCCCGTGATGTTATTGACCGAATCGGAGACAACATCAGCACGGGGGGCGGCGCCCTTCAAGATCTATGGGACACTCTGAAAGGTAAGTCTGCAATGACCATTGAGGATCTAAAAGGTCTTGGTGGTATTGAAGCATTGAAGCGCATTCAACAAGAACTAGATTTGGTTGGAGCAAGTACAGCACAACAGACATTTGTAATGGAAAGCCTTTCTTCTGATGCCAGTAAACTATCTGGTGTTCTAAGAATGAATGAACAACAGCTTTCAGACATGCTAGATGGATATGCGACCAAGCGGGCTTCTCTTGCTCAATCAACCATAACAGATATAGACCGCATTCAGAGCAATATGAATACCCTTAGTAATAACTTCAATGCGGCAATGGTGAACTCATTTTCTTCACTAATCCGTCTTGCTGACACTATGACTAAGAAAATTTCTGATTCCTTGTATGACATGAGCGAAAGTGCAAAGTCTCAACAAGTTGTTGGTGATTATATATCTGGCGGGAAAGTTAGTAGTGGTAATAGCCAAGACCTGATAGACAATGCAAGCAAGATTCAAGAACAGATTAGGATGGATTCTGCGGCTAAGGCGAGTATTGAGTTTAATCCTATTTTCAATGCTGACGAATTTAAGAAGCGTAGAGATGAATTGATTTCTCAAGGTATGGAGAAACTTAGACAAGATGTAGTAAAGGCAACCGACTTTAAGAACTCCGAACAGATTAATGCCCAATCATCAGGGACTACTGGTAACGCTGCTGCCGTTTCTTATGGTAGTTCTAAGGATGCTAATAAAGCACTTGAAGAGAACGAGAAGCAACGTATTCAGATAATGTCCGAAATGGGTAAGATAGAAACCCAACTTCAAAATTCAATTGGTGATGAAACTACTAAAGCCCTTCAATCTAGTTTAACTCAACAGCAAGACCTCCTGAAAGCCAATGGTGAGCAACGTAATACCATCACTGAGGCTCAGTCTAAGTTTGCTCTTGAAGCCGCTCAGAAGCGTTTCACAGCTCTAGGTGTACTAAATAAGACTGAAGAGGATGCAGCAAATTATGCCCATCAACAACAGTTAGAAAATTTGAAGAAATATCTTGCTGAGGGAAGCCTAACTCAATCTGAATTTGACGAAGCAAAGCTAATAGCAGCCAAGACCTTATCTGAAAAATTGGTAGAGATTAAGGATAATCAGCTTAAGAGAGAGAAGGAGTTAGAGACCAAGGCTTTCAATGAGCAACAAGCAATTCTTCAAGGTAAATTGGGGTTTGCTGTTCTGGCTCAGGATAAAGCAGACCTTGAACTTGAAATCGCTGTGACTGCTGCACAACGCCAAATGGAAGTTGTTAATGAGCAAGCAGGAAGTGAAGTAATCACCGAACAGATGAAGCAAGACAAGATTTCTGAATTACGTCAGGAACATCGTGATAAGGAAATCGAGCGCGAACTCGTAGATATTCAAAGTGCGGAACAAAGGGACATTATCAAATGGGAGATGAAGCGTCAGTTCTTAGATGAACAATACGAACTCGGTCTGTTATCAGAGGAAGCATATGCTGAAAAATCCCTAGAGATTGATAGGAATACTACGGCGGCAAAACGTGCGCTGATTCAAGTTCAGCTAGGGAACATGAGTGAGTTGTTTAGTGGAATGGCCCAGAACCTTGAGAAAGGGAGCAAAATGCAACGTGCAGCCTTTAGTTTGGAGAAGGCATCTACCGTCGCGAATGTAACTCTTGCTGGCTTTGATGCACTGGCAGCCATAGACAAAGACCCATCACTGCCAACCCTAGCAAGTAAGAACATCGCCAAGGCAACAACTATCGCATCTACAGGGGCTCAGATAGCGGGAGCTGTAGCTGTGACTATGGGACAGTTCCATTCAGGGACTGATTCAGCTCCATATGCTGGCGAAATTAGCAATACCGGTTCTTATATACTTAAGGGTGGGGAACGTGTTGTTCAAGCAGAGGCGAACAAGGATCTAACTGCATATCTTGAATCCAACAAGAGTAATTCTGGAGCGGTATCCGTTTCTATGCCTGTCACTATTCAAGGTGACGTATCAGAAGATTCATTACCAAAACTCCAAGCTCAATTAATAGAGAGTGCAGAGCTTATTTCTCATCTAGTAAGACAGGACCAATCAAATCGGGGAGGGTAATATCTCCCCCTTCAATAACGATTAAGGAATTAAAATGGCTAACAAGCAAATTAAATGGGATTTGGATATCTATCGTGGAGACTCGAAAAGAATTCAGATGACATTCGTAAATGTAGACGATGTAACAGGGGTAACAACCCCTGTCGATCTAACTAATCTAACAGTGAAATTACAGGCGCGATATGCAGCCAACGATCTTGGAATTGCATTCGAATTGCCATGGGTAACATTAAACGCTAAAGCGGGGCAGGGATATTTTAATCTATCAAAAAACATGGCTGAATCTTTAGCTGCTCCTTATAGCCCAGACGTTAGTAAAACCTCTGGTGTCTATGATATCCAGCTATGGAGCAAGACCGATGCCCAAGCGTCATTCACGCCAATATTTGGTAATTTCGTAATTCGTCAAGACATTACAAGGACTCAATAAATGGCACTTCAAATTAAAATTGTAGAAACAGCAATGAATTTTACGGGCGCTGGGTTTGAACAAGAGCCCATCAGCCAGTCAGTTCATATTCTTGAGAATGTGACAATTGGAGATGCACTCACACAAGGCTGGCGAGACGAAACTAAGCAATATCGTGATGAAATTGTCTCAGGTAGTTTTCTCGGTGATTCTTTGGTTCTAGCGTCCGACAAGGCTTATCCCGTGACACTCAAAGCCGTTCCAACTGGATTCCAATTGTGGTTATAAGGAATATCTAATGTATAGAAAAGTAATATTGAGAGAAAGGGGAGTGATGGTTGGGGGAGAGTATTCCATCAACCATATTCCAGCCCCTCACATCATGGCACCTGTAACGATGTATAAGCCATCCCTTCCGACTAGGCACCCACACCCTTTAGTTGAGTATGGAATTCGTGAGAACGATTCTGGGGAGCTTGTCGCGTACTGGGAAACTGATTCATATAACCATGAGTTTCATACTGAGTTCTTGATCGAAGTGAATGGGATTGTTCTAGATAAATTCAATTATTTCTTCAAGTAAGAACCATTAATCAACTGGCTCCTTTGGGAGCCTTTTTCATATCTCTAAATAAAGGGGTGATGTCTAACTAAAAATTAAGGAATTCATAATGTCACAAGAAAAAGCTCTTGAT
>NZ_CDBL01000018.1:0-117168 GCF_000820005.1 Aeromonas piscicola
TGCGTGGTGAGCCTGGGGCCACCGCCGTTGCGTCTGCCCCCCCTCGCGTTGCGCCCACCCGGCCGGTGGCGGCCCCCGAGGCCAGCCTTATTGCGCCGCCAGTTGCTGCACCAGCCTCTACCGGTTGGCAAGCTGCCACCGTGGCGCCGACCCAGAGTTCAGCTGTAGCGGGTTATGAGGAGCTGCCGCCGCTCGATGCCTATGACGACAGTGGCAGCGATTACGAGGAGTACCTGAGCCAGGGTTTTAGCGATGCCGCTGCCAGTGCACCCATGCCACACCGGGCTCCGGCGGCCAGCGCCGGGCCTGCCTATGGTCAGGCTGCCCCGGTTCAGGTTCCCGCCAGGGCTAGTTCCAATCCGGACGATCTGCCGCCCTGGGATCTGGACGGTACGCCGGCCGCGAGGGCGCAGGTAGCGCCTGCCGTGTCAAGTGCCGCACCCGCGATGCCCCAGATTGCTGCTGCCAGCGAACCACAGCCGATGGCGGCCTCCGTGATGGAGACCATCGACTGGGATGAGCTGGAGAGCGACAGCCAACCCGAGGAGGGGGAAGAGGTCGCCAGACTGATCCCGTCCTCCTTGCTGGCCAACTGCGGCGATCCCTGGGCTGAGTTGATTGCCCGCACCGGGATCGGCGGCCGGTTGCGTCAGCTGGCGATCAACTCTGTCATGAGCCAGCAGGGAAACACTGTACTGCTGACCCTCAAGCCCGAGCAGCGCCACCTCATCAGCGATCGGGCCCGCGCCGATCTGGCCGAGATCATAAGCCCCGAGCTGGGCCAGGCTGTGCAGGTGGAGGTGACCCTGGGTCTGGTGCCCGATAAGGAGACGCCACTGGAGATAGAACACCGCCTCTACCTGGGAGTGCGCGAGCAGGTGAGCCGGGATCTGGAGCAGGATCCCAACGTGCAGTTTTTAGTTCAGCGATTCGGCGCCGTGCTCCACCACGAGAGCATAGAGCCGCTAAGCAATTGAATTCGATGTTTAACACCTATGCCGGGCCCGGTGCCCGGTTGAAAAGGGGTTTGCCTGTCCCCATCTAGGACAGAACAAGCCCACAGCCCGGCGCTGGATGCCGGATTTCAAGACGAGAGACGACATATGTTTGGTAAAGGTGGAATGGGGAACCTGATGAAGCAGGCCCAACAGATGCAAGAGCGCATGCAGAAGATGCAAGAGCAGCTTGCCCAGATGGAAGTGGTCGGCGAAGCCGGTGCTGGCATGGTCAAGGTCACCATGGCCGGTAGCCACAGCGTGCGTCGCATCGAGATCGACCCGAGCCTGATGGAAGATGACAAAGAGATGATCGAAGATTTGGTCGCTGCCGCCGTCAACGATGCCGTTCGTCGTGTGGAAGAGCAGAACAAGACCAAGATGGGCGAACTGACCGGCGGCATGCAACTGCCCCCGGGCATGAAGCTGCCCTTCTAAGGATGTAAATCCAATGCTTCGACAGGGGCGCGGGCTAAAGACCAGATCGGTCTGATGCTTCCGCGATGTGGCGCAGGGTGGGTGTTTCATACGTTCCCCATCTGGCATGGCAAACCCCATCAAGCATGACCAGAACGCAGTTGATGCAGGCACTCTGTATCAGCTGCGTTTTTTATGGTGTGCGTGCCAATTCAGCCCCTGTTGCGGCAGGAGCCATGGCTGCTGTGCAAAAAGTGAAGGCGCCCTAGGGCGCCTTCTTGGTTTGTGTACGTGTTTGCGCTTCCTCACTAGGGCGTTGCCCCTTCGCTTAACTCAGCCAGCCTGCCGCTATGGCCAGCTTGCCGCAGAGTGCAGCCAGCACTATGCCGAGCAGGGTGCGCAGGAACCAGATCACTACCAGCTGGCTCACGCTCACCGGGATCTTGGTGGCCAGGATGCAGGGAATGGAGGCGGAGAAAAAGAGGACCGAGCTGACCGAGACCACGGCGGTGACATAGCGCACCAGCAGATCCGCATCCTTGAGCAGGATGGCGGGCAGGAACATTTCCGCCAAGCCGGCCGAGAGCGATCTGGCGGTCTCCAGTGGCTCGCCCAGATCAAGCAACCAGGTCAGGGGCCACAGCAGCCAGCCCAGCAGATCGAACAAGGGGGTGTGCTGTGCCAGCAACAGGCCGAGCAGGCCGACCGACAATATGGTGGGCACCACGGCGGCCGCCATGCTGAGGCCATCTTTGAGGTTGTCCTGCAACTGGCGCAGCACTGGGTCCGCCTGACGGGATTGAGCCAGCCCGGATGCCAGTGCGGCTTGCCAGCGGCGCATGCCGGCTGGCAGTGGCTCATCGGTCTCCCCGTGATGGGCCATGTTGGAGATGGGGGGCACACGCGCCAGAATGGCGGTGATGACAAAGGTGATCACCAGGGTGGACCAGAAATAGAAGTTCCAGTGTTCCATCAGGTTGAGGGTCTTGGCCACAATGATCATGAAGGCGGCGGACACGGTGGAAAACCCGGTGGCTATGATGACGGCTTCCCGCACCGTGTATTTGCCCGCGAGGAAGACCCGGTTGGTGATGAGCAGCCCAACCGAATAGCTACCGACGAAGGAGGCCACCGCATCGATGGCGGAGTGTCCCGGTGTGCGCCATAGCGGGCGCATCACGGGCTGCATCAGTACTCCGATCAGTTCCAGCAGACCGAAGCCGAGCAGGAAGGTGAGGGCCATGGCACCTATGGGGACGATGAGGCCGACTGACATGGCCAGCTTGTCGAACAGAAAGGGCAGGCGATCCGGCGTCATCAGCCAGGCCGGTCCCAGTTCAGCAACATACATCAATGCCAGCCCAAGACCGAGCAGCTTGAACAGGCTCAGGAGCCGGTCTATGGGGCGCGCGCGCCAGCGGCCATCCAACAGCGGAGTCACGGCCCCATAAGCGATCAGCAGCAGGATCAATCCCACCGCCAATGGCCGCTGTGCCATCAGCAAGCCAGCCAGATGATCCACCAGTATGGTGCTGTGTCCCGCCAGCTCGAACGGGATGAAAAAGATGGCGATGCCAAGCAGGCTGGTCAGTAACAGCTTGATGCCGGCACCTGATTTTGTGGGGGCTATGAGTACATTATCCTGTTCCATATCGTCATTTCTCCTTGTGGTATGACACCAGCCCGACATCTGACTGGGCTATTTGTATATACATTGCTGTTGTCAGCTCACAAATTAAACACAAAATTAACCAATATGAAACATTGGTGCCTTGAGTCTGACATGAGAGGGCGAGCAGATGGCAACGTCGATGGCGAGCTGGGCGCATGGGAGGCAAAGGGCGTGGCATGGGTAGATGGGCACGGTTAGACAAGATGTGGCGCTATCGTGCGGGCATCACCAGACCAAGAATAACTAGGCCAGGAGAAGCAGGATGCGGGACTTTTATTGGAATCGGGCCAGTCGTCGGGGCCGAAGGGGGAAAAATGCGAGGTTTGTCGTGGGATACGGATCTCGCCATGGCGGGAACCCTGATGGCGATAAAAAGACCCATAGCGACAAAAATCATATAAAACATTAACTTGGATTTCAGATTTTCGCTTTCGCTCATCCTTATGTACTTTCATCATTACTATTTATGGATCAGTTATAAAACCTTTGTTCATTTGACTACTTTTCGGGTTTCTCATTGCAGAGTAAGATGCCACTTCAATAAAAATAAGAATTAGGAGTTCGGGTGTGAAGGTATTAACAAAAGAAAGGGTATCGCCCTATATAAGCCAGTTATATGAGTGCGGTATTAATGATTCTGACATTAAGTTGGTGGTGGATCAGTTCCGCTCCGATGTGTCGGGGAGTTCCTCGTTGTTCCTGTTGCGGGATGATGACAAGAGCGACGGGATAAAACTTTTCTCCAGCGGGCTGACTGAGGCCCAGCAGCAGTTCTATGTGCAGCATCATCGCCAGGATGTGTGGTTCAATCACTATCTGGACAAGGGCTGCCAGGGCATAGTCAATGCCACGACACTGTCCAATTCGACCGGGCTGCTGGCCAGTTTCGGTGCCCAGTTTGCGGCCGGGGGCGTCTGCCGGGTGAAGGGGCGGGGCCTTAGCAGCCTGTGCAGCTATCGCGGTGCCAGTCAAGATGACTTCAGCGCTCAGGATATCTCCTCGTTGGCAGAAGTTTATTCTGGTCTTGCGGCCTGGAGCCACCATTATTGGAACTTGCTGGCCCTGGAAACACAGAACTATCAGCTGCAGCAACTGGTTAAAAACCATAATAAGCCCAGTGCCATCGTCGATGACAAAGGCCATATCCATTATTCCAATGTGGCCTTCAATCGTATCTCCGACGAGAATGTGGAACTGCGGGCGATCAATGGTATTTTCTCGCTGCAAAATAAGGAGCAACAACGCCAGTTCAAGGAGATCCTGAATGGCTTTGCCTACTTGTTGCCGGGGGCGAGTGCTTATATGTCGATTCCCCGTCAGGCCAATTTAAGGCCATTGCTGATCCAGTGTACCCTGATGAGCGGTCTCAGCCGGTTCGAGCGCTATGTGGAGCTGGTGCTGCGGGATCCCGAGCACTCCTTCAATCCCGACATAGAAGCGCTGGCCAGCCTCTATCCGCTCACCATAGGCGAGAAGGAGCTGCTGGTGCTGATGAGCAAGGGTTACAGCAGCAACGACATCGCCGAGCTGCGCGGTGTCAAGGTGGAAACCGTCCGCTCGACCCTCAAGGGGGTCTTCAAGAAGACCGACTGCCATAGTCAGAACGAGCTGCTGCTGTTGCTGCAATCCATCTCCTGATCCGGTGCGAGCTATGCTTGGAGTGAGCCGGACATAGTGCCCGGCTTGCGCCTCCCGCCCGGGAGGCCGGTTGGGGGAACGCACAATGGAATCACTCAAGGCAAAGGATTACATGCAGACCCGGCCCATCACGTTCAGCGCTGACATGATGGTGCAGTCTGCGGTCGAAAAGTTTCTCAACAGCCACCAACTGGGTGGCCCCGTGGTGGATGCACTGGGTCATCTGATCGGCTGGGTTTCCGAACAGGACTGCATCTCCGTCATGCTCAAGGAGGCCTATCACTGCGAGCAGGTGGCCCAGGTCAAGGATGTGATGCGCAAGGAGGTGCTGGCGGTCGGACCCGACACCAGCATTCTGGAGCTGGCCGAGATGATGATGGGGCAAAAGCCCAAGATCTATCCTGTGGTGGAGGAGGGACACCTGCTCGGGGTGATCAGCCGTCACGATGTGATGCTGGCGATCCAAGCCCAGCTGGGCACCTGTTTCGTACACAAGGCCCGGGCCTGATCGGATTGAGCGCCATGCGTCATCGGGAGCAGGCCGGGTGCCTGCTCTTTTTATTCAGACGCGCCATTCAGAGACTTCTGCCCAGACGCCCGTTATTCCGGTTTTCATCGCCACCCCAATCGCTTTAAGGCTTGCACCTCTCTTCCTCGCTCTTTAGGATCTCCCGAAGCTTGTCGATATGGCCCCTCTGGGCACTCATTTAAGGAATTCGTACCTTGTCTCTCTCTATCGAGGCGCTGCGCCGCCGTCTTTCTGCTTGCATGAATCTTGATGCCCGTCGCCTTTCCAGTCGTCTGCACGGGGTCAAGAAGCTGCCTGAGGGCAAGCTGGTGGCCGTGCTTGAGACCCTGGCCGCGGATCTGGATGTCGCCCTGGCTCGCTACCAGTCCCGTCTGGCGGGTGTACCCAAGGTGACCTACCCGGCCAACCTGCCGGTCAGCCAGAAGCAGGCGGAGATCGCCAAGGCGATCAGCGAACATCAGGTGGTGATCATCGCCGGCGAAACCGGCTCGGGCAAGACCACCCAGATCCCCAAGATTTGTCTCTCGCTCGGGCGCGGGGTGAAAGGCTATATAGGCCACACCCAGCCGCGGCGCCTCGCGGCCCGCACAGTAGCGGCACGCATCGCCGAAGAGATGCAATCCGAACTGGGCAACTACGTGGGCTACAAGGTGCGCTTTACCGATCAGGTGAGCGAGCAGACCCACATCAAGCTGATGACAGACGGTATCCTGCTGGCAGAAATCCAGAACGACCGCATGCTCACCCAGTACGACACCATCATCATCGATGAGGCCCACGAGCGCAGCCTCAACATCGACTTCATCCTGGGCTATCTCAAGCAGCTGCTGCCACGGCGCCCGGATCTCAAGGTGATCATCACCTCGGCCACCATAGATCCCCAGCGTTTCTCCCGCCATTTCAACAAGGCGCCGGTGATCGAGGTCTCCGGTCGCACCTATCCTGTGGATGTGCGCTATCGCCCGCTTGTCAGCGACAAGAGTGAGGGGCTGGAGGAGCGCGACGAGCTGCAGGGGATCTTCGATGCGGTGGAGGAGCTGGCCCGCGAAGGGCTGGGGGACATCCTCATCTTCATGAACGGCGAGCGAGAAATTCGCGATACCACCGAGGCTCTGCGCAAGCTCAACCTGCGCGATACCGAGGTGCTGCCGCTCTATGCCCGCCTCTCCAACGCCGAGCAGAACAAGGTGTTCCAGCAACACGCCGGCCGGCGCATAGTGCTGGCCACCAACGTGGCGGAAACCTCGTTGACGGTGCCGGGCATCCGCTATGTGATAGACCCGGGTACCGCCCGCATCAGCCGCTACTCCTGGCGTACCAAGGTGCAGCGCCTGCCCATCGAGCCCGTCTCCCAGGCCAGTGCCAACCAGCGCAAGGGGCGTTGCGGCCGGGTCGCGGACGGTATCTGTATCCGTCTCTACTCGGAAGAGGATTTCAACAACCGTCCCGCCTTTACCGATCCGGAGATCCTGCGCACCAACCTGGCATCCGTCATCTTGCAGATGCTGGCGCTGGGGCTTGGCAACATGGAGGCCTTCCCCTTCGTCGAGCCGCCAGAATCACGCCACATCAAGGATGGCCTGAGCCTGCTCAAGGAGCTGGAGGCGGTACGCGAACTGCCTGCCCGTTACGCCGCTGCCCAGCAAGCCGGCCAGGAGCAGGATCTCGAACCCAAGTTGCAGCTGACCGACATAGGTCGCCAGCTGTCGCGCATTCCCCTTGATCCACGTCTGGCAAAGATGGTGATCACGGCGGCGCAAACCGGCTGCCTGAGCGAAGTCATGGTGATCACCGCTGGCCTCAGTATCCAGGATCCCCGCGAGCGGCCCATGGAGAAGAAGCAGGCCGCCGACGAGCAGCACAGACGTTTTGAAGACAAGGACTCTGACTTCCTCGCCTTCGTCAATCTGTGGAACTACCTGAAAGAGCAGCAGGATGCGCTCGGCAGCAACCCGTTCCGCCGCATGTGCCAGAAGGAGTTTCTCTCCTACCTGCGGGTGCGCGAGTGGCAGGATATCCACTTCCAGCTGCGCCAGACGGTGAAGGAGCTTGGCTTCAAGACCAACCATGAGCCGGCGGATTTCAAGACGGTACACTGCGCCCTGCTGACCGGCCTCTTGAGCCATATCGGCAACAAGGATCTGGAAAAGCCCGAGTTCCTTGGTGCTCGCAATGGCCGTTTCCACCTGTTCCCGGCCTCGGGCCTGTTCAAGAAGCCGCCCAAGTGGGTGATGGCCGCCGAACTGGTGGAGACCTCGCGTCTCTATGCGCGGGTCAATGCCAAGATTGAGCCGGAATGGGTGGAGCCGCTGGCGGCGCACCTCATTAAACTGCACCACAGCGACCCGCACTGGTCGAAGAAAAATGGTGCCGTCATGGCCAAGGAGAAGGTGACCCTCTACGGCCTGACCCTGGTCAACGAGCGCACCATCAACTTCAGCCGCCTCGATCCGGCGCTGTGTCGTGAGCTGTTTATTCGCCGCGCCCTGGTGGAGGGGGATTTCGAGACCCGTCACCGCTTCTTTGGCGAGAACCGCAAGCTGCTCGCCGAGGTGGAAGCGCTGGAGCACAAATCCCGCCGCCGCGACATTCTGGTGGATGACGAGGACTTGTTCCGCTTCTACGACGCCCGTTTGCCGGAGGAGATCATCTCCGCCCGCCACTTCGACAAGTGGTGGAAGGAGGCGCAAAAGCAGGATCCCGAACAGCTCAACTTCGAGAAAGAGATGCTGATGAAGGGGGATGCGGCCCACATCAGCGATCTCGACTACCCCAACTTCTGGCAGCAGGGGCGCCTCAAGCTCAAGTTGAGCTACCAATTCGAACCGGGGGAGGCGGCGGACGGCGTCACCCTGCATATTCCGTTGCCGCTGCTCAACCAGGTGGAGGTGAAGGGGTTCGAGTGGTTGATCCCCGGCTTGCGTCATGAACTGCTGGTGGCCCTCATCAAGTCGATGCCAAAGCCGATGCGCAAGAACTTCGTACCGGCCCCCAACTACGCAGATGCGCTGCTCGCCAGTCTCAACCCCGAGCAGGGGCCGCTGCTGGACGAGATGGAGCGCCAGCTGCGCCGTATGACTGGCGTCACTGTGCCCCGCGAGTCCTGGGATTGGGCATCTGTGCCCGATCACCTGAAACTCACCTTCCGGGTGGTGGACGACAAGCAGAAGAAAGTGGCGGAAGGGAAAGACCTGGAAGCGCTGAAGGAATCCCTGCGCGGCAAGGTGCAGGAGACGCTGTCGCAAGTGGCGGACGACGATATCGAGCAGTCCGGCCTCACCCTGTGGAGCTTTGGCGAGCTGCCTCAGGAGTACAGCCAGAAGCGCGGTGGCTTCGAGGTGAAAGCTTATCCGGCGCTGGTGGATGAGAAGGACTCTGTCTCCATCCAGCTGGTGGAGAGCCCGGTGGCCCAGCAGCAGCTGATGTGGGCGGGCCAGCGCCGGCTGGTGCTGCTCAACGTGCCATCCCCCATCAAGTACCTGCAGGAGAAGCTGCCGAACAAGGCGAAGCTGGGTCTTTACTTCAACCCGTTTGGCAAGGTGGCGGAGCTTATCGATGACTGCATCGCCTGCGGCTGCGACAAGCTTATCGAGCGCCACGGCGGCCTGGCCTGGGACGAGGCGGGGTTCGAGGCGCTCAAGGAGTTCGTGCGCGCCGAGCTCAACGATGCGGTGGTGGAGGTGGCCAGCCAGGTGGAAGCCGTGCTGACCCTGTCTCACGAGATCAAGAAGCAGCTCAAGGGCAAGATGCAGCTCGATACCGCCTTTGCCATGTCGGATATCCAGTTGCAGCTGGGCAACCTCATTCACAAGGGCTTCGTCACCGAGACCGGTTGGCAGCGGCTGCCGGACTTGCTGCGCTACCTGCGCGCCATCGAGCGCAGGATGGAGAAGCTGGCCATCGATCCCAACCGGGATCGGGTCTACATGCTCAAGGTGCAGAGCGTGGAGTCCGATTACAAGGCGCTGCTGGCCAAGATCCCCAAATCCCAGCTGATCCCTGCCGAGGTGGCCAATATCCGCTGGATGATCGAGGAGCTGAGGGTCTCCTTCTTCGCCCAGAATCTGGGGACCCCCTATCCGGTGTCAGATAAACGGGTGCTTAACGCCATCGCCCAGTGCTAAGCTGCTATCTGTCTGTTTTAACTGCATGATATAGCTTTATGAGGAGGCGCTGCCAGTCAGGTGGCCCCCTTCAAACCACAATTCAGGGAGGCAAGGATGCTGGGGATCTGGTTGAGTGTGGCGCAGGTGGTGATCAGCGGTTACCAGCCTATTGCAGAGCAAACCTGGGTGCAGTTGAACCCGGAATATTACCCGCTGCACCGCTCCCCGCCGGCCATGTTCGTGGCCTGGCGGGGTAATCAGTTTCCCCCCCTCGAACTCAAGCAGAAGAAGGGGCGTTGGCAGGTGCTGTTTCCGGCCCGGCTGGTGCCGCCCTTCGATCTGTTCGAAGGGGAGGCACAGCTCTCCAAGGCGTATCTGGCCAGGCTCAGGCGCATCGATGAGGCCGCCTATGGTCTGGCACCCGTTGCGCCCGTCACGTCGCCGCATTACGGCGAGCAGGAGGTGGCCGGTCTGGGGGTACCTTTCATGGCCGAATTCACTCCGCCGGTGATGCCGGGTCAGCCGCGCGCCACCAGCCTGGACAGCGAACGGCTGGCGGTGAGCCTGGTTCTGAATACGGCCTGGCGAGCGCCGGATACCCTGCTGGCCCGTGTTGCTAATGGTGAGACGCCACCGACGATGAACGCATCCCCCGGCGGTGAGACGCTGACGCTCACAGCGCCGGCGGCCGGCAATGGCAAGCGGGTCTGTCATCAGGTGGCATCCGGGGAGACACTGTGGCGCATCGCCGCCACCCTGGCCCAGAATGGCACTGTCACTGGGGCGGCGGGAGACACTTACAGCTATCTGCTGGCCATCGTCGATGACAATCGCCCGCTGATGGGCAACAGCATCCGGGTCAAGGCGGGGGATACCCTCTACTGTCCGGCGCCCCAGACGCTGGCACGCTTCGATGCCCTGAGTGCGGCAGAGCGGCAGCAGCGGTTTGCCCGGCTGGAGCAGGGGCGTTAAGGTCTCTTGTCACTGTACTGGGCCCGTGCTAGTATGCGCCCTCGTTTTGCGAGGTGCTGACCGGTCGCAGTCAGCACCATAAATTCATCTATATGAGATAACCACTATGTCTTTCGTATTCCAAGCTGAAGTCCGTTCTGACCTGGGGAAAGGTGCGAGCCGCCGCCTGCGTCACGCTGACCAAGTTCCTGCCATCATCTACGGTGCAGGTAAAGAAGCCCAGTCGATCACTGTTGACCACAAGAAATTCATCATTGCCCAAGAGAAGCCGGAATTCTACGAATCCGTGCTGACCCTGGTCATCAACGGTGAAGAAGTCAGCGTTAAAGTGAAGGCTATCCAGCGTCACCCGGTTAAGCCGAAGCTGGTTCACCTGGACTTCGTTCGCGTTTAATCGCGAGCCATCCAGTTGAAAAAAGCCACTCTCAGGAGTGGCTTTTTGCTGTCTGGCGTTTGATGCCACGGGCAGCAAGCCATGAAAAAGAGGGCAACCCCAGGGTCGCCCTCTCTGCGTTGAGGCGCTCTTTGCCTGTTACCAGATGGGCTGGGTCAGGTAAGGGTTGCTTGCCTTCTCGCGACCGAAGGTGGAGCTGGGGCCGTGGCCAGGAATGAAGACAATCTCGTCGCCCAGCGGCAGCAGGGTCTCGGTGATCGACTTGATAAGCGTCCCGTGATCGCCGCGCGGGAAGTCGGTGCGGCCGATGCTGCCGGCAAAGAGCACGTCGCCAACCCAGGCGAGTTTTTCGGCCTGGCTCAGCAGCACGATATGGCCAGGGGTGTGGCCGGGGCAGAAATGGACCTCCAGCTCGCACTGGCCAAGTTGCACCTTGTCGCCCTGCGCCAGCCACTGGTCGGGGGCGAAGGCGGGGGTATGGGCGAAGCCGAACATCTGGCTCTGTTGGGGCAGCATGTCGAGCCAGAAGGCGTCTTCCTTGTGGGGGCCGGTAATGGTCACGCCGGTTTTTTCCCGCAGCTCGGCCGCTGCGCCCACGTGATCCAGATGACCGTGGGTCAGCAGGATATGGGTCAGGGTCAGCCCGCGCTTGGCGATGGCGGCCAGCAGTTTGTCCGCTTCACCACCCGGGTCGATCAGCGCCGCCTGATGGGTCTCGTCACACCAGATGAGGGAGCAGTTCTGGGCGAACTGGGTGACCGGGATCACCTCGAATTTCAACATGTGGGGTCCTCTTGTAAAGGCGATGGGGTCAGCCCTGTTGCGCTCTGGCGTGCTGCTCGGCGAAGTAGTCGAGACAGGCCTGCTTGTCACCCCGGAACACGATGCGTTCCTGCTTGTTGCCAAGCTGATAGAGATACATGGGGTCGTAGTAGCGCGTCAGCAGCAAAGTGATCCAGGCTAGATGCGGCTCGGTCGCGCCACTGCTGGCCTGCTCGACGAGGGCTGTCTGCATCAGCGCATCCAGCTCGCGGTGAGCCTGATCCCCGAGGCGGCGCTTGAGGCGGGCCAGCGCATCGGTGAGATAGGCGGCAAACAGCGGCCAACCGGCTTCATTGCCATACATGGCCTGATAGCGCAGCCAGAGATCGTGCACGTAGTCCTCGCGGATCTGCTCGGCGCGATCGCACTGCGGCACATCCACCACCACCAGCGGTGCCTGACTCATGGCATCATGGAGGGAGATCGGCAGGCAGCAGCGGCCGATAAGCCGGCTCTCGTCTTCCACCACGAAGGCCTGTTCACCCCGATGGCGGCGCTTGAGCAACTCGATGGCCATGTTGTTTTCAAAGTTGATGTTGCTGGGCTGGCCGCCGGGCAGCTGGCCAAACGATGAGCCTCTGTGGCGGGCGTGCCCTTCCAGATCGAGTGCCTGGGCAACATGGCCCAGCATATGGGTCTTGCCGGAGCCGGTCATGCCGGTCAGCACAGTCCAGTGGCACTCGGCAGAGGCCTTGTCCTGAGTGTCGATCAAAAAGCGGCGCAGCTCCTTGTAGCCACCGGCGACCCGGGGGCGGGTGATCCCGGCATCAGCCAGCCACTGTTGAACGGTTTGCGAGCGCAGGCCGCCGCGAAAGCAGTAGAGCAGAGCATCGGGCTGCTGGCGCAGCTGCGCCAGCCAGCCTTCGAGGCGCTCGGCCCTTACCGCTCCCCCCACCAGCTTGTGACCAAGCTCAATGGCGGCGGCCTGACCCTGCTTCTTGAAGCAGGTCCCCACCTGGGCGCGTTCATCGTCTGTCATCAAGGGCAGATTGGTCGAGCAGGGGAAGGCCCCCTCCTTGAACTCGATGGGGGCGCGCACATCAATCAAGGGCACATCGCCTAAAAATATCTGGGCGTAGTCGGTGGCCAGTGGCAATTCACTCATTGGACAATCTCGATAAAGCGGGTGCCCTCGAGGGGCTTTATCTGGCCGACGGGCGAGAGCTCGAGGCCCGCTTCCCGCGCGATGGCGAGCAGCTCGGCTTCGCTCTCTTTACCCACGGCGACCAGCAGGCCGCCGCTGGTCTGCGGATCACACATGATGTTGCGGGTGCGATCATCCATGGCATCCAGCTTGTGGCCGTAGGAGTCGTGGTTGCGCAGGGTACCGCCCGGTACGCAGCCCTCAGAGAGGTAGTAATCCACCTCGTCCAGCAGCGGCAGTGCCTTGAAGTCGAGGGTAGCGCGCACCCCTGAGCCTTCGCACATCTCCAGCAGATGGCCCGCCAGACCAAATCCGGTCACGTCCGTCATGGCGTGTACGCCCGGCAGTTCGGCAAAACGCTGGCCAATCTTGTTGAGGGTGCACATGGCGTTGGGGGCCAGCTGTTCGTGTTCGGGCTTGAGCTTGCCCTTCTTCTGGGCAGTGGTGAGTATGCCGATGCCAAGGGGCTTGGTCAGATAGAGGATGTCGCCCACCTGGGCGGTGTCATTCTGCTTGATGGCATCGAGCGGCACTATGCCGGTCACCGCGAGGCCGAAGATGGGCTCGGGGGCGTCGATGCTGTGGCCGCCAGCCAAAGATATGCCCGCTTCATGGCACACCTGGCGGCCGCCGTCGATCACCTGCTGCGCAATCTCGGGAGCGAGCGTGTTGATGGGCCAGCCGAGGATGGCGATGGCGACGATGGGCTTGCCGCCCATGGCGTAGATGTCGCTGATGGCGTTGGTGGCGGCGATGCGGCCAAAGGTAAAGGGATCGTCGACGATGGGCATGAAGAAGTCGGTGGTGGAGACGATACCCTGACCGTTGCCGATATCGACCACGGCCGCGTCATCCTTGCTGCTGTTGCCCACCACCAACGTCGGGTCGTCAAAGCCCGGGATCTGGCTCTTGAGAATGGTGTCGAGCACCTTGGGAGAAATTTTGCAGCCGCAGCCAGCGCCGTGGCTGTATTGGGTCAGACGAATGGAAGACATACTTACCCCTTATGCAGAGGCTCTGTGGAGCCGTCTTGGTCAATGGGCGGTCATCCGCCGCCTTGTAGACAGGCAGACAAGATACCGCAAAAAATGGGTGGCCTCGGTGCCAACGGGGGCAGCGATTTCAGGCAGCCATGGGAAGGCCACCAAGCCGGACGGGGAGGAGGGGCGACATGGTGCGCCAGAGCAGCCCCGCCAAGGGCCACAGGACGGGCCATTATGCCACAAATGCCCTCTCTGGTTCGAACTGGAATTCACACAAAGCGCAGGGGATTGGCGGGAAAAATGAGAGAGGGGACAGCCTTCGCCATGCGCTGGCCGTGAGACATATCCCCCTGTGTTGTCCCGATGAGGCCGAGCCTGTCTCACTTCGGGGCCATGTTTGGGCGGCGGACCTTACCCGGCTTGCTCCATCACCGGCAGGCGAGCCTTGCCCCAGCGGCGCAGGCGCCGTTGCAGTGGTCGTTCCAGCAGGTTGTAACTTAAAGAAGATAGCCCGATCAGCACAGCCATCGTCAGTAAGGTGGCCACTACCCCCAGCAGCGGGTTGGTCTGGCCATACCACCAGTCGGTGAGCCCCGGCGCCAGATAGTGGGCAAGCTCACAACCTGTGAGCAGCACCAGCGCATGGAGCAGGTAGATGGAGTAGGAGAGATCCCCCAGCCAGTTGGTGAAGCGGTTGTCCAGCAGGCGCAGCAGCGGGCTCTGGCGCTCTCCTTGCGCGGCTGAAATCCAGATTAGCAGCACGTAGGAGCCGATCAGCAGCAGAGTCAGCTGCGGCGTCATGGTGAACTGCATCATCGCGAAGGGCAGCACAAAGGCAACCAGCAGCGGCAGATCATGTTTCATCATGGGCAAGGGGTGCGCGGCCTTGACCCTGGGCAGCAGCCAGAGGCCGAGTACGAATTCACTCACCCCGCGACCCACCGCCAGCGCGCCGCTGGTGACATCCAGGGTGCCGCGACTGTGCAGGATAAAGGCCAGCACCGTCAGCGCCAACAGGGGGGAGGGGGGCGAGATGGCTCCAGCGACTGCGGGTCACCGCGAGCGGAATGAGCAGCGGGAACAGCAGGTAGCTTATCCACTCCACGCTGAGCGACCAGGCTGCGAAGTTCCAGGTCAATCCGTGATCGGTCACCACCTGCAGCAGCAGGAAGGCGCTTGGCAGGGCCTCGGCCGGGGTGAAGGGTGAGCCGAAGGGCGGCATCCCTTCCCACTCCCACATCTTGAACAGGGGACCAGCATAGAAGCCTAACCCGTGGCGGGCCTTGTAAAGCTCCCAGCCAACCAGCAGCACCAGTGTCACGAAATAGAGGGGGTAGACGCGGGTCATCCGCAGCCAGAGGAAGCGGCCATAGCCCAGGGTGCGGGGCGTGCGGCTGAAGGCCTCACCGTAGACGTGGGCCAGCACCAGGCCGCTCAAAATAAAGAAGAGATCGACCCAGAGGTAGCCGTTCTCGATGAGTTGGGTGTGGCCGGCGATTGACTCCATCCACTGGGGAAAGAGCAGCAAGCGGGCATGGAACAGCACCACCATCAGGGCAGCTATGCCCCGCAGCGGCGTCAACAGCGGCAATGATTGATTCATATCGGGATCCCTTGCGATGTTCAGCTTGGCCTGACATCGATTTTGTTGTTGTGCTGGGGCATCAAGCCTGATGCTCCAGCAGCCTGGACTCATGCTGGCCACAGGCGGGATCACCCTATCTAAAAGAGAGTCATACGGGTGTGATTTTCGTCATAAATATGCGTTCCTTACGCAAAAACAGCCAGCTGTATGGGGGCAAGATCAGGGGCTGGCGTGGGGATCTAGACTAGGGATGTCGTCCATCTGAGCGTAAGGAGCACGCCCGATGAAACTCTATGCCCATCCCTTCTCATCCTACAGCCAGAAGGTGCTAATCGCCCTCTACGAGAATGCCACTCCGTTCGACTATCAAAATCTTGAAGACCCGGCGGCCAACGCCGAGCTTGCCGCACTCTGGCCGCTCAAGCGCTTCCCTGTGCTGCTGGATGACGGGCGCTGCATCCTCGAGAGCAGCACCATAGTCGCGCATCTGCAGGCGCACCATCCGGGCCCCATCAGCCTGATCCCGGCTGGTGATGCGGGTCTTGAGGTTCACATGCTGGATCGCGTCTTCGACAACTATGTCATGACGCCGATGCAAAAAGTGGTGCTGGATGCGCTGCGCCCGGTCGCTGAGCGCGACAGCTATGGCGTATTGGAGGCCCGCGAGCTGCTCGACCAGATCTACTCCTGGCTCGATCAGCGACTGGAAGGACGTCACTGGATTGCTGGTGCTGACTTCACTCTGGCCGATTGCGCAGCCGCCCCCTCGCTCTTCTATGCCGACTGGGCCCATGAGATACCGCACTCCCACGCCAGACTGAGGGCCTACCGTGCTCGCCTGCTGAGTCGGCCCTCGGTGGTGCGCGTGGTGGATGAGGCCAGGCCATTTCGGCACTACTTCCCGCTGGGGGCGCCGGCCCGTGACTGAGCCGGGCGCTTGAGCCCGACGACAGGCCTGTTGCCGACCCAGAGATGATGTTGCAAGTCGAAATGGGGGAATGGCCGGGTTCCGAAGAGAGGGAAAAACTGATTTATGCAGAGGAATGATTTCCGATGCATTTTGTGCCGATATTTCCCCGAGAAATTTCCAATGTTGGCGATTTTATTTTCACATTTTTGCATAAATAAAAGTTAGATCAGGTTCCCGTCGGTGGGCTGAGTGCCATTCCCTGGGTGGATGCTGTGGTTAAAAGACTGGAAACGCACGGTAGAGGGATGGCAGCGGCAAGCCGAGGAGAGGGAGTGAGCGGCGTTATATCTTTGGAGTACAGCGCAAAAAAGGCCCGCTAGCGATAGCGGGCCTTTTGATGACTGGCTTACCGGACCAAGCCCAGGTCTGGAACCGGGGGCAAGGGGCGGCCAACTCTGGTCGGCGGCTCTTAGCGGGCGCGCACCACCAGACCCTTGAGGTAGAAGCCTTCCGGATAGGCGGTGCCAATGGGGTGATCGGAGGCTTGTGACAACAGCTCCAGGATCTGGGCATCGCGACCGGCGTCGAGCGCCGCATCGGCGACTATCTTCTGGAACAGGCTCTGCTCCATCAGGCCGGAGCAGGAGTAGGTCAGCAGTACGCCACCCGGCGCCAGCAGCTGGAACGCCAGCATGTTGATGTCTTTGTAGCCGCGGCAGGCACCCAGCAGCTGGGCCTTGCTCTCGGCAAACTTGGGCGGATCCAGCACGATAACGTCGAACTTCTCACCCTTCTCGCGGTATTCGCGCAGCAGCTTGAACACATCGTGACGGATGAACTGGGTGTTGGAGATATCCAGCCCGTTCAGCTCGGCGTTCTGGCGGGCGATGTCCAGCGCAGTCTGGGAGAGATCCACGTTGACCACTTCCTTGGCGCCGCCCTTGAGGGCATAGATGCCAAAGCCACCGGTGTAGCTGAAGCAGTTGAGCACCCGCTTAGCCGAGGTGTACTTGGAGACAGCCTGACGGTTGTCGCGCTGATCCAGATAGAAGCCGGTCTTGTGGCCGTTGCGGATGTCCACCAGGATCTTGACACCGTTCTCTTCGATCACCACAGGCTCGGTCGGGGTCTCGCCATGGATGACGCCGGTACGCTCTTTCAGCCCTTCCTTCTTGCGCACTGCCACGTCGGAGCGTTCATAGATGCTGCACTCTGGGTAGAGGGTACGTAGCGCTTGCGTTATCAGATCGCGCTGGAACTCGGCACCGGCGGAGAGGATCTGGCACACCAGGAAATCGGCATAACGGTCTATGGTCAGACCCGGCAGGCCGTCGGATTCGGCGGCGCACAGGCGATAACCGGTGAGGCCCTGACGCTTGATCAGCGGATCGCGGGACTCCTGGGCATATTTGAGGCGACGCAGGAAGAAATCAAGATCGACTGTCTCCTCTTTATCGAAGGTCCAGACCCGGGCACGGATCTGGGAGCTGCCTGACCAGGCACCACGGGCGAGCCACCGGCCATCGTTGGCGTAGATCTCGACGGTATCGCCGTCAACGGGGTTGCCTTCAACCCGCTCAATCCCTTTGGAGAAGATCCAGGGGTGACGGCGCAGCAGGGATTTTTCGCGGCCTTTGACGAGATAGATGAAAACGCTCATGGGTGTTTGCCGATGGTAAAAAGAAAAGGGGCCACATTCTATGTGGCCCGCTGGTAAAACTCAAACAACCTTGGCAAGAGAGCCCGGCTTGTCTGATCTGGCATCCGCTTCAGATCAGATCTTGAGCCCCTTCAATGCCTGGGCCAGCTCGGTTGCCGTGCCTTTGAGACCGGCAGTGCCGGCCACAGAAGCGCTGGCGGATTCCTCTACCTGACCCGCTTCGTGGCGCACCTGGTCCAGGTTGCGGGTGATCTCCTCGGCGACCGAGCTCTGCTCCTCGCTGGAGGTGGCTATCTGGGTGCTCATCTCCAGCACGGCATCGCTGTGGTTGCTGAGCTTGTCGATGTCGAGCCCCACCTCGCTGATCAGCGCCTGGCTGCTGGCGGCGCGCCCGACTGTCTTCTCCATGATGTCATTGAGGGCTCCTGTGCCGGCCTGCAGCTCTTCGATCATCTGCTGGATCTCCACAGTGGCCTGCTGGGTGCGACTGGCGAGGGTGCGCACCTCATCCGCCACCACCGCAAAGCCGCGTCCCTGCTCACCCGCGCGGGCCGCCTCGATGGCGGCGTTGAGGGCCAGCAGATTGGTCTGCTGGGAGATGGCATTGATGACGTTGACCACCTCGTTGATGCGATTGGCGTTATGGGTCAGCCGCTCTACCGCGCCTGAGGCATTGCCTATTTCGTCGGCCAGGGTGCGGATGGCGGCTATGGTGCGCGATACCCGGGCGGCGCCGTTGGCCGCCTCTTCGCTGGATTGGCGAGTCTGTTGCAGAGTGTCGTTGGCATTGCGCGCCACTTCCCGGATGGCGGCCGACATCTGCTCCATGGCGGCGGCCAGGGAGTCCATGTGCTGGCGCTGGGAGCGGGCCATGGTTTCCCCTTCGCTGGCGTGGTCACGAAATTCGTCGGCGGCCATGGTCAGCGCCTCGGCAGACTCTTCCACCAGCTGCACTATCTTGTGCTGGCGGTCGGTGAATCTGTCTATGCTGCCCGCCAGGATGGAGAACTCGTCCCGCACCGGGAAGAAGTTGAGACGGAAGGTGAGGTCTCCGTCTGCCACGGTTTGCAGCGCCTTGTTGGTGGAGTAGAGGGCACCGGAGACAAAGGTCATCAGGTAGTGGGTGATGAGGGCCAGCAAGGCCGCCAGCACGGCAATGATGGTGAGGGTGGTGCCCTGGCCGTCCCACATGGAGTAGCGGCCGGCATCCAGGCTGCCGGTCACGAAACCGGTCTGGCCTGCGCTGGCACTGAAGCGGTAGTGGTCGCCCTGTTGGGTCAGGCCGGCACTGCCGGTCGGGCTCAGGGTGAGATCCGCAGGCAGAGTGAGGGTCGGTTGCTGGCTCACCAGCTGGGCGCTGGTCTCGACCCTCAGTTGCAACTGACTCAGCCGCATTTGTATTTGCTGACTATGGCTGTCAGCCAGCAGATACCAGGTGAGAAAGGCGATAAACAGCAGAGGGCACCAGAAGGTAATGAGAAATTTTTCACTGATCGTGAGATGAATGAGATAGCGGTCAACCCACCGGAATTTTACTTCTTTCATAATGGTATTGCGTCCTGCAAGGGGGAAGAGAGTGTCGCGCTCATTATCGCCTTGGAGAGAAATTTCTTAAGGGAAAGGTGTGAGAAATGGGAGAGCAATCGTTTATCGTGCGCGTCTGGGGTCAGGTGCAAGGGGTGGGATTTCGCTACTTTACCCGTGAGCGGGCGTTGCAACTGGGGCTGCGCGGCTACGCCTACAACCTGGAGGACGGGTCGGTTGAGATCCTGATCTGCGGGCCTGAGCAGGGGGTGCAGATGATGCTGGGCTGGCTGGAGCGAGGCCCGCGTACCGCCGAGGTGACCCGGATGGAGTATGAAGAGGTACCGCCACCACAGAAGGGGGGATTTCACACCAATTGAGCGGAGGGAAACCGCCATGCCACGCATAAAAACGGGAGCCATCGGGGCTCCCGTTTGCCTATGTTGGCGTCAGCCGGCCTGGACGGCGTCGGCGATGGCCTGGGTTTTGGCCAGCACGGCCTGCAGGGCGGGGCGTTTGGCCAGACGATCCCGATAGGCGGCCAGCTTGGATGGAATGGTCTGCTCGAAGCGGGTGGCCCACATCAGGGTATGGGCCAGCAGCAGGTCCGCTATGGTGATCTGCTCCCCCAGCAGGTAGCCCTGCTCGGGCACCCAGGACTCGGCGATGGCCGCCGCCTTGTCGAACTCCCACTTGGCGGTGGGAAAGATGGCTGGCAGGCGCTGGGGCTCCGGCAGTGCAAACTTGTGCTTGCCTATGGTCCACAAGGGTTGCTCCAGCTCGCAGGTGATGAAGCTGACCCACCTGGCGTGCAGCGCGGATGCCTGCGTCCCTCTGGCTGGCAGCCAATCCGGGCCATAGACTTCGGCCAGGTACTGCATGATGGCGGCGGATTCGGTCAGCACGAAGTCCCCGTCTTTGAGCACCGGCATCTTGCCGCTCGGGTTCAGGGCCAGAAACCAGTCGCTGCGATTCTCGCCCTTGGCGAAGTCGAGAAACTGAAACTGCCACGCCACGCCCAGCTCTTCCAGTAACCAGGATATGCGCAGGGCTCGACTGACTGGGGTTCCGTATAAGGTGATCATGCTTGCTCCTTGCCTGATGGAGGTGGGCCCATGTGCGACCCGAGGTGAACAGGCAGTCTAGGCAAATTGCGCGGTGGCAACAAGCCCATATGGGAGTGCTGACGATGGGGTGCAGCTGCCATGCCCTGGGAAAAGGGGGATAAAAAAGAGAGGCCGGATGGCCTCTCTTTTCATGGGGGTTGCAGCCAGCGCGCTTACTTGACGCGCATGCCTGGCTGGGCGCCTTCCTGCGGCTCCAGGATCCAGAGATCCTTGCCGCCCGGGCCTGCGGCCAGCACCATGCCTTCGGACATGCCAAAGCGCATCTTGCGCGGCGCCAGGTTGGCCACCATCACGGTCAGCTTGCCTTCCAGATCTTCGGGGTTGTAGGCGGACTTGATGCCGGCGAATACCTGACGGGTTTCACCGCCCAGATCCAGTTGCAGCTTGAGCAGCTTGTCCGCTTCCGGTACCGCTTCCGCCTTTTTGATCAGCGCCACGCGCAGGTCAAGCTTGGCGAAATCCTCATAGGAGATGGTTTCACTGATGGGGTCGTCTGCCAGCGGGCCTGTCACTTTCGGTGCCTGCTCCTTGGCAAGATCCTCCTTGGAGGCCTCGATCATGGCTTCAATCTTGGCGGGTTCGATGCGGGAGAAGAGCGCCTTGAAGGGGGTCAGCTGATGGTTGGTCAGCGGCAGGGCGACGCCATCCCAGGTGAGGGTCTCACCCAGGAAGAGTTCGGCGCGCTCGGCCAGGAGCGGCATGACCGGCTTGAGGTAGGCCATCAGCACGCGGAACAGGTTGATGCCCACGGAGCAGACCGCCCGCAGCTCGGCGTCTGCGCCTTCCTGCTTGGCCAGCACCCAGGGCGCCTTCTCGTCCACATAGCGGTTGGCCTTGTCGGCCAGTGCCATGATCTCGCGGATGGCGCGGCTGAACTCGCGTGCTTCATAGGCCTCGCTGATGGAGGCGCTGGCGTTGGCGAACTCGGCATAGAGCTCGGGCTCGGCGCAGGTAGCGGCCAGCTTGCCGTCGAAACGCTTGGCGATGAAGCCGGCGTTGCGGGAGGCGAGGTTGACCAGCTTGTTGACCACGTCGGCGTTGACCCGCGCCACGAAGTCATCCAGGTTGAGATCCAGATCGTCGATGCGGCTGTTGAGCTTGGCGGCGTAGTAGTAGCGCAGGCACTCAGGATCCAGGTGGTTCAGGTAGGTGGAGGCCTTGATGAAGGTGCCCTTGGACTTGGACATCTTGGCGCCGTTGACGGTCACATAGCCGTGTACGTTGACCTTGGTCGGCTTGCGGAAACCCGCGCCTTCCAGCATGGATGGCCAGAACAGGCAGTGGAAATAGGCGATGTCCTTGCCGATGAAGTGATAGAGCTCTGCCTCGGAGTCCGCTTTCCAGTAGCTGTCAAAATCGATGTCGCCGCGCTTGTTGCACAGGTTCTTGAACGACGCCATGTAGCCGATGGGGGCATCCAGCCAGACGTAGAAGTACTTGCCGGGTGCGCCAGGGATCTCGAAACCGAAATAGGGAGCGTCACGGGTGATGTCCCACTGCTGCAGGCCGCTCTCGAACCACTCCTGCATCTTGTTGGCCATCTCTTCCTGAATGGCGCCGGAGCCGCGTACCCAGCCGGCCAGCCAGGTTTCAAACTGCGGCAGGTCGAAGAAGAAGTGCTCGGAGTCTTTCATCACCGGGGTGGCGCCCGAGACGGCGGATTTCGGATCGATAAGCTCGGTCGGGCTGTAGGTGGCGCCGCAGCTGTCGCAGTTGTCGCCGTATTGCTCCGGAGACTTGCACTTGGGGCAAGTGCCCTTGACGAAGCGGTCCGGCAGGAACATGGATTTTTCCGGATCGAACAGCTGAGTGATGGTGCGACCCTTGATGAAGTCACCGGCTTTCAGACGACCGTAGATCAGCTCCGCCAGCTCGCGGTTCTCGTCGCTGTGGGTGGAGTGATAGTTGTCAAAGCTGATGTTGAACCCGGCGAAGTCGGTCTGGTGCTCTTTGGAGACGGCCGCAATCATCTCTTCCGGGGTGATCCCCAGCTGTTGCGCTTTGAGCATGATCGGGGTGCCGTGGGCATCATCGGCACAGATGAAGTGCACCTGATGGCCGCGCATTCGCTGATAACGAACCCAGATATCGGCCTGGATGTGTTCCAGCATGTGGCCAAGATGGATGGAGCCATTGGCATAGGGGAGGGCGCAGGTTACCAGCATTGTACGAGGATCAGTTGCCATATAGTCGTTCTTGATGTGCTTGTTGGGATGATACAGTGCCGTGCATGTTACCCGAATTGGGGGTAGCCTGCCTAGGGTTGTGGCGCTGTCCGCCCTGGTGCTCGCGCTGGTTGGCAAGCAGGCAAGCCACTGATTTGTGTGCGGTAACCGTTCACCTCAAGATAATGACAAGATAATGAGGAGTTAATGGTGATTGATTCAGTAAAACAGATCCTGGCCGAATTTAAGCCGACAGGGTGGGGCAAGGATCTGGTTGCGGCCGGGTTTGTGCGCAGCGCAGCGCAGCAGGGGCAAAGCCTGACCATCAGGCTGGTGTTGCCCTTTGCTGGGCGTTCCCTGTTTGAGCAGATCAAGCAGGAGTTCGACGCCCGGTTGCGCAGCGCCACCGGCGCTACTCGCATCGACTGGGTGTGTGACATCGAGGTGGCCAGCCTGCCGCGGGCGCAAGGGCTGGCGGCGGTGCAGGGTATTCGCAACATCCTGGTGGTCGCCTCTGGCAAGGGCGGGGTGGGCAAGTCCACCACGGCCGTCAACCTGGCGCTGGCGCTGCAAACGGAGGGGGCGCGAGTCGCCATTCTGGATGCGGACATCTATGGTCCCTCCATTCCGACCATGATGGGCACGGTCAAGGAGCGCCCCGTCAGCCATGACGGCAAGCTGATGGAGCCTGTGATGGCCTGCGGCCTCAAGAGCAACAGTATCGGTTATCTGGTGGACGAGCAGGATGCCACCATCTGGCGCGGCCCCATGGCGAGCAAGGCGCTGGCCCAGATCCTGCACGAGACCCGCTGGGGCGAGGTGGATTATCTGGTGGTGGACATGCCGCCAGGCACGGGTGACATCCAGCTCACCCTGGCCCAGCAGGTGCCCACCTCTGCGGCGGTGATCGTGACCACGCCGCAGGACGTGGCGCTGACGGATGCTCGCAAGGGGGTTGCCATGTTCAACAAGGTCAATGTGCCCGTGCTCGGCATCATAGAAAACATGAGTTATCACGTCTGCAGTGCCTGCGGTCATCACGAGCCCCTGTTCGGTACCGGCGGCGGCCAGAAGATGGCAGAGCAGTATCATGTGGCACTGCTTGGTCAGCTGCCGCTGCACATAGATATCCGTCAGCACATGGATGATGGCTGCCCGACCGTGTTCGGTGCACCGGAAGGAAGCCTGGCTCAGGCCTATATGAAACTGGCTCGTCGAGTGGGTGCCGAGCTCTATTTCAGCGGTAAACCGATTGCGACCCCCCTTTATACGATGGCGGTGGATGAATAATCGGCTGTCGTGTGGTTGAGGTGGATTTGAGGGTGGGCATGGCTCACCCTTTTTTATATAATGGATCGGTTTAAACAATCCCCACTGCTCTTCTCTTTAGGTATTTTCAATGTCTGATACTCAACATTCGTGTGTGATCATCGGTATTGCTGGCGCATCCGCGTCCGGCAAGAGCCTTATAGCCCAAACCATTTATGAAGAGCTGGTGGCCGAACTGGGCGCGGGTCAGATTGGTGTGATCACCGAAGATTGCTACTACCGTGATCAGACCCACCTGACCATGGAAGAGCGGGTCAAGACCAACTATGACCACCCCAATGCCCTGGATCACGATCTGCTGGTACAGCACCTGAGCCAGCTGGTGAAAGGCGACGCGGTCAATATTCCCCAGTACTCCTACACAGAGCACACCCGCATGAGCGAGGTGACCCCCTTCGCCCCGCGCCGGGTGATCATTCTGGAAGGGATCCTGCTGCTGACCGACAGCCGCTTGCGGGATCTGATGGATGCCTCCATCTTCATGGATACCCCGCTGGATATCTGCCTGCTGCGCCGTCTGGTGCGTGATGTGCAAGAGCGCGGTCGTACCATGGATTCCGTGCTCAAGCAGTATCAGAAGACGGTACGTCCCATGTTCCTGCAGTTTATCGAGCCTTCCAAGCAGTACGCGGACGTGATCGTGCCCCGCGGTGGCAAGAACCGCATCGCCATCGACATGCTCAAGGCGCGCATTCGCCACATGTTGATTGGTTAAGATGAAACAAGCCGGGTGATGCCCGGCTTTTTTAAATGAACATTTTGTCAGGAGAGTCGCCCAATGCGTCTTTGTGATACCGATATTGAACGTCATCTGGATGAAGGCAAGATCGTCATTGAGCCAAGACCCGGTGTTGAGCGGATCAGCGGCGTCAGCGTCGATGTGCTGCTGGGCAACGAGTTTAGAGTGTTTCGCGATCACACGGCCCCCTATATCGACCTGAGCGGCCCGAGCAGCGAGATGGCCGACGCCATCGATCGGGTGATGAGCGACGAGATCCACATCGCGGATGGGGAAGCCTTCTATCTGCACCCGGGCCAACTGGCGCTGGCGGTGACCTACGAATCCGTAACCCTGCCTGCCGATATCGTCGGCTGGCTGGATGGCCGCTCCTCTCTGGCTCGTCTCGGGCTGATGGTGCACGTGACCGCACACAGGATCGATCCGGGCTGGTCCGGTCGCATCGTGCTGGAGTTCTACAACGGCGGCAAGTTGCCGCTGGCGCTGCGTCCCAAGATGAAGATAGGCGCACTCAACTTCGAGATGCTCTCCGGCCCAGCTGCCCGCCCTTACAACAAGCGGGAAAATGCCAAGTACAAGAGCCAGCAGGGCGCCGTTGCCAGCCGTATGAATCAGGATTGATATCGGCGTGCGTGATCCGGTCGACAGCGGATCCGGTTGCAATATGTTAAACAAGAGGGCGCCACTGGCGCCCCTTGTTATCGGGTTTGGCACGGATTTAGGCGACAAGGCAAGATGGGGCGGGTGTGAATGGGCAGGGGAGTGGCTTGTTTTCGATTGTCCTTTGTACAGATGTCGCGATTCTGTCGGTCGAAATTTGACGGTAAAGCCGAGCTAAATCCGGTGTCGCCGTGCGGGATTGCGATGAATTGTCCCCGTTTGGGGACTGTTTTTGTCAGCCTGGGTCTGTTTAATTAATCATCGACAAGCCGCATGACTGCTGGCTCTAAGCTATTTTTTGAGAGAATGCTCTTTTTTTTTCTTACTGAAATATTTCAACAACGGGTATGGCGCAACCAGCCTTCTGGCATAATCCGCCGCAACTCATAAACAGGTTCGTTTTTATGTTTGAAATGTTTAGTGGTTTGGGTTTGTTATGGTCAATCGGTTTGGTATTGGCCGTTTTTTTTGTGTTGGCCTATGAATTCATCAATGGCTTTCACGATACCGCCAACGCGGTAGCAACGGTTATCTACACCAAGGCGATGCCGGCTCACCTGGCGGTAGTCGCATCCGGGATCTTCAACTTTTTTGGCGTCATGTTCGGCGGTCTGGGCGTAGCCTATGCCATTGTCCATTTGCTGCCGATTGATTTGCTGTTGGGCATGGATTCCACCCAGGGTTTGATCATGGTGTTCTCCCTGCTGTTTTCCGCCATTGTCTGGAATCTGGGGACCTGGTTCCTGGGCATTCCGGCCTCCAGTTCTCACACGTTGATCGGTTCCATCCTGGGGGTAGGCGGTGCCTATGCCTGGCTCAACCATCAGCCGCTGACTCAGGGTATCAACGTCGCCAAAGCGATCGACATCATGCTTTCCCTGATCATCTCCCCGACCGTTGGTTTTGTCGTGGCAGCCCTGTTGCTGTTTGCCATGAAGCGAGTCTGGTTGGGCAGCAAGATCCACAAGACCCCGGAAGAGCGCCTGCTGGTGGACGGCAAGAAGCATCCGCCGTTCTGGGCTCGCCTTACTCTGGTTGCCTCCGCCATGGGGGTGAGCTTCGTGCACGGCTCCAACGATGGCCAGAAGGGCATAGGTCTGGTGATGCTGGTGCTGATCTGCATGGCGCCGGCCTATTTCGCGCTGGACATGAACAGCCGCTCCTACGATCTGGATCGCACCCAGGATGCCAACCAGCGCATCATGGAAATCTATCAGCGCAACCATGAGCAGGTTGCTCATGTGGTGGACTTCAAGGTGCCTGCTCAGGCCCAGGAAGAGCTGATGACCCATTGTGCGGCGAATGGCGCACTGCAAGCCATGGCAACACTGGACAATCGTCTCGGCCAGGTACGGACCTATGAAGAGCTGGATCTGACCGACCGTCGTGAAGTGCGTCGTCTGCTGCTGTGTATCGATGACACCGCGCGCAAGGTCTCCAAGCTGCCGTTGCCGGCCAAGGAGCTGACCGATCTGGCCAAATGGCGCAAGGATCTGACGGCGACCGCCGAATATGCACCGACCTGGGTTATCGTCTCCATCGCGCTGGCGCTGGGTTGCGGTACCATGGTGGGCTGGCGTCGCATCGTCTACACGGTCGGCGAGAAGATTGGCTCCACTGGCATGACTTACAGCCAGGGCATTGCCGCCCAGATCACGGCGGCTGCCTCCATCGGTGTTGCCAGTTTGACCGGTATGCCCGTCTCCACCACCCATATCCTCTCCTCTGCGGTAGCGGGGACCATGGTGGCGAACAAGTCAGGCCTGCAGAGCCAGACCATCAAGACCATACTGATGGCCTGGGTGCTGACCCTGCCGCTCACCATGCTGCTCTCTGGTGGCCTGTTCCTCATCAGCCACCACCTGTTTGGCGGCTGATAACAGCGCAACCTCAGACATTGACCAAGGGCCTACGGGCCCTTTTTTCATGTCAGCAGATCTCGCACAGCCCCGTTCTTTGGCTTGGAGAATACAAAGCATCTGCCCGGGCGGATGGGCAGGAAGAGAGTCGATGACTTGCTTCTGATGTTTTTTACTCTTCATATGCCATCAAACTTATAATGTTAAACACATAGCAACACAGGTTGAGCCATCCTGAACGTCCCAAGCTACTCAACAACTGTCTACAGCAATAAAGACGCCAAACCCGGACGCGCCCATGCTGTGCTGTTTGTCATCTGTTGATAGGCATAAGGTCTTACTCCGTGTTTGATAGGGATTGAAGCAGGGAGCCAGGAGGGCGAGAAGGCGGCAACCTGTCATTCTTGCCTTTGCTTGGCTCTGTACGCGGGAGCGCTGTCACCTGGGGCAAGCAGAGGTGATGGAGCGACCAGGATATCTCTCCAGGCCAAGGTGCTATTCATCACAGTGGCATGGACAACAAGTCTGAGGGGTACACAGGGTAACTCATTAGCAGCAGGGTGGATAAAGGATGAGATCTTTGCTTCGGTTGCCAGTGGCTTGGATGTGACAGAGAGAGGGGTACAGTTCATTGGGCCGTACAGAGGGCGACTCTCTTCTTGCATTGGCGGACGTGTGAGGAGAAGGAGCGGCTCTGGTGTGACAGAGGGCTTGGCGCGACAAGATAAAAGCTATGGGTGAAGGCTGGGGTCAGTGACCTGGTTAAACACCAGAGTCCAAACGGAAGATAAAAAAGAGCCACACAGTGTGTGGCTCTTTTCCATCAGGCTAGCTGGCTGGCAATCAAGGACGACCAGCAGGGCTGGTTGCCACGTTGACAGCAGCCGTGCTGCCACCATGACGGCCAGAGCTTGTCACGTCATTGCGCACCAGCGGTGCCTGCTCGACAGGTGCCTGCTCAGGCAGGGCTGGGGCCGCCGCCGGCGTTGCCATCGGGGCAGAAGCCTTGCGGGCACCAGCCAGCAAACCGGAGCCTTTCTTGGCCTGGTTGACCACGGGCGCAGCAACGGCAGCGGGTGCTACCGGCTCTGCCTTGGCAACAACCACGGCTGCGACTGGCTCGGCGGCAACGGCAGCAACAGGTTCAGCAACCTGGGGCGCAGGTTCAGCTTCCACGACAACGGGTGCAACAACCTCAACCTCGGCAGCTGCCTCCATGACAGGGGCCACAGTCGCAACGACATCGTCAGCAGGTGCGACAACGACACTCGCTTCGGCCACCACGTCTGCAACAACCGGCTCGGCAGCCACAACAGGGGCAGCTTCAACCTGGGCTTCGGTCACGACAGGGGCGGCAATCGCCACGGCTTCGGCTTGCTCACGTGCTTCCTCGGCAACAGCTTCCACCACCACATGCTCGGTCAGTGCAGCAGAGGCTTGTACGGCGGCGGCAATGGCTTCGGCGCTCGGGATTGTGATGACGGGCACAGCCGGCTCTTCCACTTTCACCTGAGCCGCATCAGCCTGGGCTGCCGTGGTCAGGATAGTGGTGTCTGCTTGCTGCTCTTCATCATCGCGCTGGCTACGGGCATCTTCGTTGATGCGCTTGCGGCGTTGGCCCTCGATACGCTGAGTGCGCGGGGTGCGACGGGAGCGACGCTGGCCGTCGGCCTGTTCGTCACTCTGTTCAACAGTGTCAGCGGCATCGGCCACGGCAGCAACCGGTTCATCAGTCGGCTGGGCAGCAGGGTTGCTGGCCGGTACATCGGCACGGATCTGCTTGCGCAGTTGACGACGTTCGCGGCGCTCGGCGACTTTCTGCTCTTTTTCCTGCTGGGGCTCGGCACTGACGACGGCAGTTTCAACGGTTTCTACCGCTTCAACGACCAGCTCGGCACGGGGCTCACGCGGTGCACGGGGCTCACGAGCCGGACGCGGGGCGCGCGGTTCGCGTTCCTGACGCGGTTCGCGGGGCTCACGTTCCAGGCGCTGTTCAGTGCGCACTTCACCGCGGGCTTCACGTTCCTGACGGGGCTCACGCTCTTGACGCGGTTCGCGTTCTTTACGCGGACGACGATTGCGGTTCTCACCACCCTCGCGATTGGCCGCGCCTTCGCGCTTCTCGCCGGCTTCCGCCGTGTTGCGGTTGCTGCGGTTGTCGTCGCGACGGGGACGCTGGCCACGGCCACGGTTTTCATCACGCTGGTGACGATGACCTTCATCCTTGCGCGCTTCCCGCGGCGCAGCCGGTTTCTCGGCAGGGGCCTTGACGTCGCTTGGAGCGGCATCGCCGGCAAACAGACCCGAGATGGCCTTGAACAGCTTGCCAAACAGACCCGCTTCGGCGGCAACCTGTGGCTGTGCTGCGACGGGCGCAGGAGCAGCAGGGGCGGCCGGTTGAGGAGCCTGGACGAAGCCTTGCAGCAGCGGTTGCTCGCGTTCGATCACCTGAGTCTGCTTCGGCTGGTAGACCGGCTTGGCAATCTCGGTTTTCAGCTCGTAGCTGGCCGCTTCCGGGATCTCGTTCTGACGAATGCGGGTCACTTCGTAGTGCGGGGTTTCCAGATGCTGGTTCGGAATGATGTACAGACGTACTTCATTACGCTGTTCCAGACTGGCGATGGAGGCGCGCTTCTCGTTGAGCAGATAGGCGGCAACATCGACCGGCACCTGAGCATGAACCTGCTCTGTGTTGTCCTTCATGGCCTCTTCTTCGATGAGACGCAGGATGGACAAGGCCAGTGATTCGTTGTCACGGATGACCCCTTGACCCTGGCAACGGGGGCAGATGTGGCTGCTTGACTCGTTGAGGGAGGGGCGCAGACGCTGGCGGGACATCTCCAGCAGACCGAAACGGGAGATCCGGCCCAGCTGGATGCGGGCGCGGTCCTGATGTACCGCTTCACGCAGACGGTTTTCCACTTCGCGTTGATGGCGAACCGGCGTCATGTCGATGAAGTCGATGACGATCAGACCCCCCAGGTCGCGCAGACGCAATTGACGGGCAATCTCATCGGCCGCTTCCAGGTTGGTTTGCAGCGCCGTCTCTTCGATATCGCCGCCCTTGGTGGCGCGGGAGGAGTTGATATCGATGGAGGTCAGTGCTTCGGTCGGGTCTATGACTATGCTGCCGCCGGAGGGCAGACGCACTTCGCGCTGGAAGGCCGACTCGATTTGGCTCTCAATCTGGAAGTGGTTGAACAGGGCAACTTCACCCTTGTACAGCTTCACGCGGTTGAGGAAATCGGGACGAACCAGCTCGATGTGAGCACGGGCACGTTCAAAGATGACCGGGTCGTCGATCAGGATCTCGCCGACATCGCGACGCAGGTAGTCACGAATGGCGCGCACGATCACGTTGCTTTCCTGGTGGATAAGCACGGGAGCGGTACGGTCCTGTGACGCTTTGTGGATGGAATCCCAGTGGTTGAGCAGAACGTTGAGATCCCATTCCAGCTCTTCCGGGGATTTGCCCACACCGGCGGTACGCACGATGAGGCCCATGCCGTCCGGCACTGTCAGGCCGCTCAGGGCTTCTTTCAGTTCTGTCCGTTCATCGCCCTCAATGCGGCGGGAGATACCGCCTGCACGGGGGTTGTTCGGCATCAGCACCAGGTAGCTACCGGCCAGGCTGATAAAGGTGGTGAGGGCTGCACCCTTGGTGCCACGCTCTTCTTTATCGATCTGGACGATCACTTCCTGGCCTTCGCGGACCACTTCTTTGATGTTGGGACGACCCTGATAGGAGTAACCGGAGGGGAAGTAATTGCGGGCGATTTCCTTTAACGGCAGGAAACCGTGACGCTCGGCGCCATAGTCGACAAAAGCAGCTTCGAGACTGGGTTCTACGCGGGTGATTTTACCCTTGTAGATGTTCGCTTTTTTCTGCTCGTGTCCCGGACTTTCAATATCCAAATCGTAGAGCTGTTGTCCGTCAACCAGCGCTACGCGCAACTCCTCTTCCTGAGTCGCGTTGATTAGCATTCTTTTCATTGAGTTCTCGTTATTTTGTCATTTTGATTTCCTCCACAGGATCCTGCCGGCGCCGGCCTCGGGTCTTCAGCATACTTGGGCAACCTCCCGGCTGGGGTATGCATGAGGCGCAAACTAAGGGCGCTCTGGTTCGGCCTTCTCGAGAAGGCATGAATTAAGGATGCCGGTGTGGAGACAAATAATCGGTTCTGTTTGTGTTCTCCATGCGCTGTACCTCGCACCCGGGAACCGTCATGTTCTTATATACACGGTGTTTCGGGATTGGGTGGCATAAATTTTGGCCACTTAGTACAAGGCTTGAACACAATGACAAAACCTTGTTTATTATCCCATTTAAACCACTTTTATAGCAAGGCGCCATTTTTCAACAAAGCATGCAGCCAAGGGCCGCCGGCGGTGTTAAAATCCGCGCCATGACACAGATACAACAACAAGTGCGGCTGCTCACCATCGAAGCTGAGCATGAAGGGCAGCGCATCGACAATTTTCTCAAGACTCAGCTAAAGGGCGTCCCCAAGAGCCTGATCTATCGCATCCTTCGAAAAGGGGAAGTGCGCGTCAACAAAAAGCGCATCAAACCGGAATACAAACTCTGCCCAGGCGACGAGGTGCGGGTTCCTCCCGTGCGGGTTGCCGAGAAAAACGAACTGCCCTCGGCCAACCTCGGCAGTATCCAGCGTCTGGAGAGCCAGATCCTGTTTGAAGACGACGCCATGATAGTGCTCAACAAACCGTCCGGCATGGCCGTGCACGGTGGCAGCGGCTTGAGCTTCGGCGTCATCGAGGGGCTGCGCGCCCTGCGCCCGGATGCCCGCTTCCTGGAGCTGGTACACAGGCTCGATCGCGACACCTCAGGCGTGCTGCTGGTTGCCAAGAAGCGCAGCGCCCTGCGCAGCCTGCACGAGCAACTGCGGATCAAGACCATGCGCAAACAGTATCTGGCGCTGGTGCGCGGTCAATGGCAGCCCCACGTAAAGGTGGTCAATGCGCCGCTGCGCAAGAACGATCTGCAATCTGGTGAACGTGTGGTGCGGGTCAGCAGTGACGGCAAGCCATCCGAAACCCGTTTCCGCATCGCTCGTCAATTTGCCGAGGCCACCCTGGTCGAGTGCAGCCCGATCACCGGCCGTACCCACCAGATCCGGGTGCATACCCAGCATGCCGGTCATCCCATCGCCTGTGATGACAAGTATGGGGAAGCGGCCTTTGACGAGAAAATGCGCAGCCAAGGGCTGAAACGGCTGTTTTTGCATGCCTGGAAGCTGAGCTTTACCCATCCGGTCGATGGCCGCGAGATGCAGGTGGAAGCCCCGCTCGCGCCTGAACTCGACAAGTTCCTGAACAAGCTGGCTCGCTGATGAAAGAGGTCCGACTCGCCATTTTCGACTGGGACGGTACTCTGATGGACTCGGTGGGCCGGATTGTCGCCTGCGTCGCGGGGGCTGCTCGCGATTGCGGCGAGCCTGTGCCCACTGCGATAGAGACACATCAGATCATAGGGCTCAGCCTGGAGGTCGGCATTCCACAGTTGTTTGCGCTGGCGCCGGGTGGCGAGCGGGCCAACGCCCTGATTGCTCGTTATCGTCACCATTATGTGCATGACGACACGCCCAGCCCGCTGTTTGTCGGGGCGAGCGAGCTGCTGCACCATTGGCATGGGCAGGGGATTGTACTGGCGGTGGCCACCGGAAAGTCTCGCCGTGGCCTGGATCGGGTGCTGGATGATACCGGATTGCGGCCACTGTTTGCCGCTACCCGTGGCGCGGACGAGGCCAACTCCAAACCAGATCCCCTGATGCTGACGCAAATTCTGGATCAGCTAGGTTTCGCTGCGCACCAGGCGGTGATGATTGGCGACTCCATCCACGACATGGCGATGGCAGAAGCGCTCGCCATGCCGCGGATCGGCGTAAGCTGGGGTGTGCACGACAAGAAGCGCTTGCAGACACATGATCCGCTTGCGGTCGTCGATAGCATGGACGAGTTGAAGCTGCTGCTGGGTTAGTCTTGCCATATGCCAGTTGAATAGATGATGAAACGGGAGCCTTGGCTCCCGTTTTTCGTTTGGCTCGTCGTGGATAGACCATTCCCGTCAGGGCAGGGCGAGGCCGTGGCGCGCCAGCAGCTCGATCAGACCGATCAGCGGCAGGCCGATCAGAGCGTTGGGATCGCGCCCCTCCAGCCCCTTGAACAGCACTATCCCCATGCCTTCACATTTGAAACTGCCCGCGCAATCAAGGGGCAATTCAGCCTCGACATAGCGGCGAAGGGCGGCCTCATCCAGGGTGCGAAAGTGCACGGTGAAAGGCTCCACCAGCTGCTCGGTCCTGCCGCTGGCGGCATCCAGCACGCACAGGCCGGTATAGAAGGTGACGCTGCGGCCTTGCGCGGTCATCAGTTGTGCCACCGCTTTCTCCACTGTGCCCGGCTTGCCCAGGATCTGGCCGTCGCAGACACACACCTGATCGGACCCGATGATCAGTCCCTGATCAAACTGGTCGGCAATGGCGCTTGCCTTGGCAAGCGCCAGCCGCGCCACCAGCGCCTCGGCCGATTCGTCGGGCAGGGGAGATTCATCCACCTCGGGGGCCGCGCATTCAAAAGGAAGTGCGAGCTTTTCCATCAGGGCTTTGCGATAGCGGGAGGTGGAGGCGAGGATCAGCGGGGTTGGCATTGTGATGTCCTGGTTCGATGCAGTCAGGCGCAGATGGTATCGCTGCGCCGTGAGCCGGGCAAATACCTGATGGGATTTTCGTGTCGGATATTATCTGCTGGTATCACCGGGTTTATTCCGTGTGGCCGCAGTGCGAAGGGCGTGAGATTGCCCCGCTTTCCAGATTGGAAAGTGTCGCTATTGGCTCATTCATCAGCCTCTTTCCTATCGTGGCAGGCTTATCTGACCGTCATGCCCTGGGTGGGCGACAGTCCCCTGCTGCTGGAGTTGTCATGCGTCCCTACCTTGTCTGCTGTTTCTTGATGATCATCCTCTACCAGGTGGGCATAGATCTCTATCTGGTCGCGCTCCTTCATCTTTGTGCTGGCCTCGCTGCCTGCCGGCAATGCCGACTCGATCACGGCAGCTCCCTCCTATTACGCCAGCTATGCCAGCGTGCATCACGACAACCTGATCTCCTTGCCACTGCAGCTGGAAGAAACATTGTATCGCCAGCTCGATATTGCCTTTATCCTGCTCTGGCACAAGCGCAACAACTACAACACCAAGGTGCTCTGGTTGCGAGACGAGATAAAGCAGCTCTACCACGAATACATGGGGGAGCCCGGCTAGCCATCATCTGCCCGGGACATGTCGGCCCGCCAGCAGACAAACCGCCCTGCCAGTCGAAAAGCGGCTATAAGCATAAGCAGGATCAGGCGAGGGCATCAGATGACGAGACATGGAATATGGCTGCTGTGGCTGCTCTGTTTGCCGGCATGGGGACAAGGGTGGCAACTGCAGACGGGGGAGGCTGGCATCTTGTTATGGACCCGCGCCCACCCACCGGGGGCATTTCTTGCTCTGCGCCTGGAAATGAACGTAGCTGCGCCCCCATCCGCCTTGCTGGCCGTGCTGCGCGATACCGCCCGTCATCAGGAGTGGCTGCCCCAGAGCCTGGAGGTGCGCGTGTTGGCAAAGCCGGCGCCCGATGAAGATCTGGTGTATACCCGCTTGTCAGCCCCCTGGCCGGTGCAGGAGCGAGAGCTGATCACCCACTCTCGCCTGCGGCGCAACGCCGATTGCAGCCTGCAACTGACGGTATGGTCGGCGCCAGATGCACTGCCACCCCATCCGGGGCGAGTGCGGATCCAGGCCAGTGAAGGGCGCTGGGAGGCATTACCACAACTGAACGGCACCACCCTGGTGCGTCTTGAAACCTACACCAACCCGGGCGACAGTCTGCCGAGCTGGCTCATCAATCCGATTGCCACTCAGGCGGCGCTGGACAGCTTTCGAGCCATTCGCCGGCTGATGGAGGCCATGCAACCCCAACCTTGCACTTGTGCGCGGCAACATCCGGCTGGCAAGTGGCATTTATGCCAGGTCATTCCTTGACGGCAGGCCTTGTTCAGACTTGCGTCTTGATGTGTATTCTTCTGGTTTAAGCCGGATGCGGCATTAAATATGCTACTTATCAATAGAATTGCCTGTGTCTTTTCACTGCAAGACCATCAGGGTAAATAGTGAGTCGCTCATATCCATTTTCATGAGAAATAGTATATAGCGCCAATCCCATGATATTTATCATGCTTCTTCCATTTCCCATCTTTATCTGCATTGTGGCAGACAAGTTTTTGTCAGCTGTTTTACCGAGAGTGGTCATATCACACATAAATAAATGAACCTGGTTAATTTCCAGTTCAGGTTTTAACGCCTCTTTTACCTTATCGTCGTTTCTGGTACCAATATCTTCATCCGTTAGAACCGAATGGAGGGCCAATGGTAAGGGGGTTAATATAGCCTCCCTCAAGAAACGGGATCTTTTTTGCCGTGATAGTCACCATCTGACCATATAAGGATATATCATGAAAAAATCACCTGTTTTTGCAGCCCTGCTGTGCTTGTCACTGGGTGCTATGGGTATCGCGGCGGCTGATGAGGCGCAGCCTGCGGCCGCTCCGGCGGCGATGGACGTGCTCAGTGCCGCGGCTGCGCAGACGCCCAGAGACTTTGTAAGTCTGACGCTGATGAATCAGAGTTCCCGTGCCAGCGCTTATATTGAAATCATAGGGGAGGGCATTTATGACACCAGGGATGTGCCGGCGGGAGGTTCCACCTTTATATCCTATCCTCGGGGGACTTATATCAGTACCCTGCGTGCCACCGACGGGGCAACAGGTTATGCCCATTGCGCCCCCGTTCTGCTGGATGCGAGTAAAACATCATTCATGAACCTCGAGACCCACTCTTGTTATACCCAGTGATGGATGTGGATGATGTGTCATGCGCCAGCACTGCTGACGAGTTAATCTATGGTGGGAAGTTTCGATAATTACTTGGTGTCAGACATGACATGCAATCAGAACAATGTATATAAAAAGTTTCCCACCTCAGTCATACAAGGGCGTTACTTCTATTTCACCTTCACCCAATATTGACTGTGTCCTTGCTGACCGTGATAAAACCCTTTTTTCAGCAAGGCTCAATATCGTTAATCGATGGCTGGATATAAGAACCTGCTGGTAACTACAGGGGGGCGTGAATGAAAGACGGTCATGACTTGGCATGAAAGAGCTGCCTCCCATGCATCTGTGAACCGGTATCCTCTCCCTGTCACATCAGTGCCTCGGTCGACTGCAGTGGTGTTGGACTAAGGTGGCAGACTTGGCTTTCACGCTGACCGCTGCCGCCAGATAGCAGGCATTGCCCGCGGATTGCCGCGGCGGATGAAAGGGGGCGGGACCCTGTGGCGGTCATTTGACGACAAAACTTCGGATCTGCACACCTGAAGGGACAGCAGATACAAGGTCAGCGAGACCGCAGCACACCCGATATGTGCCGAATGCCGGCAGGATCCTGTGTAGGATCCTCAGGTTTATGGCATAATCAGCCACCGATGAGAACAAGTCCCGGCATCTCAGGGACTTGTATGGTTAAAATCATCGGCGGTAAGGACTTTTTCCTTTGACTATCAGTTGTTGGACCTATAATATTCGCGCCCTATGCAAAAGGTGAAGTTGCCCGTTAAGGTTGATCCAGTCCGTAATGCCTTGAAGCTGCTCGACTATGTCGGGATAGTGGAAAAGTCGCAGATGCCCAGGCTGGAAGCATCAACCGCAGGCTTGCAGAGTGATGTCGACGTATCACTGCACTTTGGCAAAGATGTCCAGAAGTTGACCGTTATGAAAGGCACTGCCCATGCCAAGGTTGACCTGGTTTGCCAGCGTTGTGGAGATACATTCGAACACCTTTGTGAAGCTGATTTTATCTACACTCCGCTGTTTGAAAAAACAAACGAGGAAGAACTGCCGGAAGCTTATGAGCCCATTGAGTTGGACGAAAACGGCGAGATAGATCTTCATCAAATCCTGGAGGATGAACTCATCCTCTCGTTGCCTCAGGTGGCGATGCATCCGATGGATGCTTGCCCGCGCGGTAACATGGAGATGACTTGGGGTGATATCGAACCTGCTGATGAGCGGCCGAATCCCTTTGCAGTTCTTGAAGAGCTTAAACGTAAGTGAATCTAGGAGTTAGCCTACAATGGCCGTACAACAGAACCGTAAAACCCGTGCCAAGCGTGGCATGCGTCGTTCACACGATGCGCTGACCAGTGCAGCTCTGACTGTTGATCAGACCAGTGGTGAAATTCATCGTCGTCACCACGTGACTGCCGATGGTTTCTACCGCGGTAAAAAGGTAATCGCTTAAGGATTGCCTTTGTCTACGCAAACTGTCGCGCTAGACATAATGGGGGGAGATATTGGCCCCTCGGAAACAGTGCCTGCCGCCGTGCAGGCACTGTCTCTTTTGCCCCAGTTAAAACTGATCCTGGTCGGTGATCAGCACCAGACTACCTCCTTGTTGCAGCAACATGGCTTGCTGACTCATCCTCGCGTTCGTTTCGTACATGCATCCCAGGTGGTTGGCATGGGCGACAAGCCGATCGTGGCGCTGCGTACCCTGAAAGACTCCTCCATGCGGGTTGTGCTCAATCTGGTGAAAGCCGGTGAGGCCGATGCCTGCGTCAGTGCCGGCAATACCGGTGCGTTGATGGCCATGGCCAAGTGTGTGCTCAAGTCCCTGCCCGGCGTCGACAGACCCGCGCTCATCAAGGCGCTGCCGACCTTGAGTGGCAAGCGTACCGTGATGCTGGATCTGGGGGCTAACGTGAGCTGCGATGCCGACACCCTGCTGCAATTTGCGGTGATGGGCTCAGTGGTGGCCGAGAAGGTGGAAGGCATCGCCTTTCCCCGGGTCGCCTTGCTCAACGTGGGGGAGGAGGAGATCAAGGGCAACGATCTGGTGCGTCACAGCGCAGAGCTGCTGCGTCAGTGCAGTGCCCTCAATTTTGTCGGTTTCGTCGAGGGGGATCGCATCTTCAGCGGTGAGTGCGACGTGATTGTCTGCGACGGCTTTGTCGGCAACGTTGCCCTCAAGACGGCGGAAGGTGTGGTACGGATGATGGCCCAGCTGGCCGGATATCCCCGCAAGAAACGCAGTTTTCTTGGTCGTATCGCCGGATTTATGTTCAAACGACGTTTTTCTTACCTGAACCCCGACCAGTATAACGGCGCAAGTCTGTTAGGATTGCGCGGCATTGTGGTAAAAAGCCATGGGCGGGCCGAACGGCGCGCTCTGTGTAATGCGATCCTGCTGGCCGCACAAGAGGCCAAGCATCAACTTCCATTGCAAATAGCAGATCGCCTTGAATCTGTCTTTTCCGACAGGGATCTATAAGAACTCTATGCATAGCAAAATTCTGGGTACTGGCAGTTATCTGCCGAGTTCAGTGCGTACCAACGCCGATCTCGAGCAAATGGTTGAAACCAGTGATGAGTGGATCGTGGAACGTACCGGGATCCGTGAACGCCGTATTGCCGGTGCCGACGAAACCGTCGCCACCTTGTCTCACCAGGCCGCCCTGCGCGCCCTGGATGCTGCGGGTCTGACCGCAGCCGATCTCGACATGATAGTGCTGGCCACCACCAGCGCCGAGAACGCCTTCCCGGCCGCCGCCTGCGAGCTGCAGGGGCTGCTCGGCGTGCCCGGTATCCCCGCATTTGATGTGGCGGCCGCCTGTGCCGGTTTCACCTACGCACTCTCCATCGCCGATCAGTTCGTCAAATCCGGCGCCGCCCGCCATGTGCTGGTCGTCGGTGCCGATGTGCTGTCCCGCATGTGCGATCCGCAAGATCGCGGCACCATCATCATTTTCGGGGATGGGGCGGGTGCCGTGGTGATCGGTGCCAGCGAGACGCCAGGGATACTGTCGACCCACCTCCATGCCGATGGCCGTTATGGCGATCTGCTCAAGCTGCCGCAACCCCGTCGGGGCATGCCAGGCGCCGAACTCGAAGCCTACATGTATATGAAGGGCAACGATGTGTTCAAGGTGGCGGTAACCCGTCTGAGCGAGCTGGTGACCGAAACCCTGGCCGCTGCCGGTGTCGAGCCGAGCGAGCTCGACTGGCTGGTGCCGCACCAGGCCAATTTCCGCATCATCAGTGCGACCGCCAAGAAGCTCGGCATGAGCCTCGACAAGGTGGTACTGACCCTCGACAAGCACGGCAACACCTCTGCCGCCTCCGTGCCCATCGCCTTCGATGAAGGGGTGCGCGACGGCCGGATCAAACCGGGTCAGCTGGTGCTGCTGGAGGCTTTCGGCGGTGGTTTTGCCTGGGGCTCGGCGCTGGTTCGCCTCTGATCTTCAGCGGGAGGGGGCCCTGCACCATCCCGCGACCGATTTCGTTTTCGTCTTACCTTAAAGGAATCAATGATGACCCAATTTGCCATTGCCTTCCCGGGACAAGGCTCCCAAACCGTCGGCATGCTGGCCGAGCTGGCCGAGCAACACGCCGTGATCAAGGAAACCTTCGCCGAGGCGAGCCAGGTGCTGGGTTATGACCTGTTCGCTCTGGTCATGGATGGTCCGGTTGAAGATCTGAACAAGACCTGGCGTACCCAGCCAGCGCTGCTGACCGCCTCCGTCGCGCTGTGGCGTCTGTGGCAACAGCAGGGTGGGGCAACCCCCGCCGTCATGGCCGGTCACAGCCTGGGGGAATATTCCGCCCTGGTGTGCAGCGGTGCCTTGGCCTTTGGCGACGCGGTCAAACTGGTTGAACTGCGTGGTCTGGCCATGCAGGAAGCGGTACCGGAAGGGACAGGCGCCATGGCCGCCATCATAGGTCTGGACAACGAGGCCATCGCCGCCAACTGCGAAAAAGCGGCGCAAGGTCAGGTAGTGTCTCCGGTCAACTTCAACTCCCCGGGCCAGGTGGTGATCGCCGGTCACAAGGAAGCGGTTGAGCGCGCCAATGTCTTGATGAAAGAGTCTGGCGCCAAGCGTGCGCTGCCGCTGCCGGTCTCCGTACCCTCCCACTGTGCCCTGATGAAACCGGCGGCAGAAAAACTGGCGGCTGCGCTGGACGGGATCGAGATCAAGGTTCCAACCATCGCAGTCATCAATAATGTCGACGTGTCCTGTGAACAGGATCCGGCCGCCATCAAGCAGGCCCTGGTGCGTCAGCTGTTCAGTCCGGTCCGTTGGTCCGAGACGGTGGAGCGGATGGCCAATGAGGGTGTCACCCTCGAGATCGAGATGGGGCCGGGCAAGGTATTGACCGGGCTGGCCAAGCGCATCGACAAGCGCGTGGAAGGCATTCATGCCAACGATGCCGCCTCTTTCGAGCTGGCGCTGGCCCAGTCCAAGTAAACAGGAGCAGATCATGAGTTTTACCGATAAGGTTGTGTTGGTGACCGGTGCCAGTCGTGGCATCGGCCGGGCGATTGCCGAAACATTTGCGGCCCGTGGCGCGAAAGTCGTCGGCACTGCGACCAGCGAAAGCGGCGCAGCGGCGATCAGTGCCTATCTGGGTGAGCAGGGTTGCGGCATGGCACTGAACGTGACCAGTCCGGAATCCATCGAAACTGTCTTTGCGGCCATCAAGGCTCGTTTTGGCGACATCGACATCCTGATCAACAATGCCGGCATCACCCGCGACAACCTGTTGATGCGCATGAAAGATGATGAGTGGAATGAAATCATCGACACCAATCTCACCTCACTGTACCGTCTGAGCAAGCCGGTATTGCGTGCCATGATGAAGAAGCGTCATGGCCGCATCATCAGCATTGGCTCCGTGGTCGGTACCATGGGCAATGCGGGCCAGGTCAACTATGCCGCCGCCAAGGCGGGCCTGGTTGGCTTTACCAAATCGTTGGCACGGGAAGTGGCATCCCGTGGTATCACAGTGAATGCGGTTGCGCCCGGTTTCATCGAGACCGACATGACCCGTGCCCTGAATGACGATCAACGTGCCGGCATCATGAATCAGGTGCCTGCTGCCCGTTTGGGCGATCCAAAAGAAATTGCCGCAGCTGTGGTATTCTTGGCATCTGATGACGCCGCCTATATCACTGGCGAAACCCTGCATGTTAATGGCGGGATGTACATGGTGTAATCAATTTGTCGTGAGATCTGTTCAAATTTGCGATAGTACGCCGAAGTTTGGCGAATTTCGTGGTTTGACCAGCGGCAAGCTACTTGCAAACTCACGTCAATTGAATAAACTACCCCAACCAGACGCAATAGCGTATTTTTAAAGGAAAATTCAGGTCATGAGCAACATCGAAGAACGCGTAAAGAAAATCATCATCGAACAACTGGGTGTTAAAGAGGAAGACGTTAAAAACGCTGCCTCCTTCGTCGACGACCTGGGCGCTGACTCTTTGGATACCGTTGAACTGGTAATGGCGCTGGAAGAAGAATTCGATACCGAAATTCCTGATGAAGAAGCCGAGAAGATCACCACTGTTCAAGCGGCTATCGATTACATCACCGCTAATCAGGAATAAGTTCCTGTTCTGAAAGAAGCGGCCCAAGGGCCGCTTCTTTTATGTTTACCCCTTTCAAAATAGCTCTCGGAGACTAGCTCAGTGTCAAAACGCAGAGTCGTGGTGACCGGCCTGGGGATGCTTTCCCCGGTGGGCAACACTGCCGAATCCAGCTGGCAAGCCCTGCTCAACGGGCAGAGCGGCATTTCTCCCATCGAACACTTTGATGCCAGCGAGTTTGCGACCCGTTTCGCAGGCCAGGTCAAAGAGTTTGATCCCGAACAGTACGGCATCAACCGCAAAGAAGCCCGCAAGATGGATCCCTTCATCCAGTACGGCGTAGCGGCGGGGATCCAGGCACTGGATGACTCGGGTCTGGTGATCAACGAAGAGAACGCAGAACGGGTTGGCGTGGCCATAGGTTCCGGCATCGGCGGTCTGGGTCTGATTGAACAGAACCACAGCAGCCTGATCAACGGTGGCCCGCGCAAGCTGAGCCCCTTCTTCGTACCGTCCACCATCATCAATATGGTGTCCGGTCATCTTTCCATCATGAAGGGACTGCAAGGCCCCAACATAGCCGTGACCACAGCCTGTACCACGGGTACCCATGCCATCGGCATGGCCGGCCGCATGATCGCCTATGGCGATGCGGACGTGATGGTGGCCGGTGGTACCGAGAAAGCCTCCACCCCGATGGGGATGGGTGGTTTCGCGGCTGCCAAGGCGCTCTCTACCCGCAACGACGAGCCGCAAAAGGCAAGCCGTCCGTGGGACAAGGATCGCGATGGTTTCGTGCTGGGTGATGGCGCCGGTGTGCTGGTACTGGAAGAGTACGAACACGCCAGGGCCCGCGGCGCCAAGATCTATGCCGAGCTGGTTGGCTTTGGCATGAGTGGCGACGCCTATCACATGACGGCACCGCCCGCTGATGGCAACGGTGGCGCTCGCGCCATGAAGAACGCCATCAAGGATGCCGGCATTGCCCCCGAGCAGATTGGTTACATCAATGCTCACGGTACCTCCACCCCACTGGGGGATGTGGCCGAGTTGCGCGGCATGAAGCAGGTGTTTGGCGAACATGCCAGCGCCCTGATGATCAGCTCCACCAAGTCCATGACCGGCCATCTGCTGGGTGCGGCGGGCGCGATCGAAGCCATCATCACAGTGCTGGCGCTGCGTGATCAGGTGGCACCGCCCACCATCAATCTGGACAACCCGGATGAAGAGTGTGATCTGGATCTGGTGCCTCACGTGGCCAAGGCTGGCCACTTTGAGTATGCCCTCTCCAATTCCTTCGGTTTTGGTGGCACCAATGGCTCACTGATCTTCAAACGCGTATAATTCGCCCCAGGGCGGACAGTATGGGCCCGATACGTCAGTATCGGGCCTTTTTTATCGGAGGGATCCTTTTGCTTATCAATGGAATGCAGACAGATGCTGTGTCTGCCAGGGATCGTGGGCTGGCCTATGGGGATGGTCATTTCACCACCATGCTGATCAAGCATGGTCAGGTTGTCTGGTGGCCGGCCCATCTGGCGCGCCTGCAGCAGGCCAGTGCCAGACTCGGGTTTGCCGAGACGGACTGGTCAACCCTGACCCGCGAGGTGGCGCAGCTTGCCGCCGGCCAGACGCTGGCTGTCGCCAAGGTGATGCTGACCCGTGGCACAGGTGGCCGAGGCTATGACGGCAGCGACTGCCAAACGCCGACCCGCATCGTCTCCCTTGCTGATTACCCGAGCCACTATCAGAGTTGGCAGCAAAACGGCATTCCACTGCTGGTTTGTCAGCAACGGCTCGGTGACGCTCCCATGCTGGCCGGACTCAAGACCCTGAACCGGCTGGAGCAGGTGTTGCTGAAAAGCGAACTTGCAGCGAGTTCGGGAGTCGAAGGTATAGTCTTGAACAGTCGCGGATTTCTGGTAGAAGGTGTCAGTGCCAATCTGTTTTGGCGCCGTGGCAAGACGGTGTTTACACCGGATCTTTCCCACTGTGGTATTGATGGCATCATGCGGCGCCATGTGATGGCGATGCTAAAACAGATGAGTATTGAACTGCGTGTCGTGGAGGCTCCGTTAGAGTCACTGTGGCAGGCCGAAGAGGTATGGCTGACCAATACCCTGATGGGCATAGTGCCGGTGACCGGCATTGGGGATACTCAGTATCCGAGCCCGGTATTGATCCGCCGTTTACAGGAGCGTTTGGTCATTGAAGTTTAATCGGCTTTACACCCTGCTCGCGGGCGCGGCGCTGACAGTCGCCGTGGCCGGGGGCTATGTACATTACAAGTGGCAGCAGGTGGAGACGCTCACCAACAAGGGGCCGACTCGCCTCTTTACCGTCGAGAAAGGGGCCCATGCGGCGCGCCTGATCGCCGAGCTGGGGGAAGGGGAAACCAGTCCCTGGGCCGTGCGACTCTGGCTGCGAGGCCATCCCGAGCTGGTTGCCATCAAATCCGGTACCTACGAGATCAAGGAAGGGGCGCCACTTAAAGATACCCTCTCTCTGTTTGCATCTGGCAAGGAGTTTCACTTCAGCCTCACCTTCGTCGAGGGCTCCCGTTTTGAGGATTGGCTGAAGCTGCTCTCCGGCGCGCCCTATCTGGAGCGGCTGACCGTGGAGCAATCTGAAGCTGACCTGGCTCACGAGCTTGGCATCGACAATGGCAAGCTGGAGGGCTGGTTCCTGCCGGAAACCTACGCCTATACCACCCATGCCAGTGACATCTCGATCCTGCGTCGTGCCTATCAGGATATGAGGGCTTTCTTGCAACAGAGCTGGGACAAGCGCCAGGCCAATCTGCCCTATAAGACCCCTTATGAGGCGCTGATCATGGCCTCCATCATCGAAAAAGAGACGGGCCAGCCAGACGAGCGGGCGCAGATCGCCTCCGTGTTCGTCAACCGCTTGCGTCTTGGCATGAAGCTGCAGACAGATCCCACCGTCATCTACGGGGTCAAGGATCGTTACGATGGCAATATCCGCCGCAGCGATCTGACGGACGTGAATCCGTACAACACCTATGTGATCGATGGCCTGCCGCCTACGCCCATCGCCATGCCCGGCAAGGCTTCCATCGAAGCGGCCCTCAACCCCAAGTCGACCGACTATCTCTATTTCGTCGCCAAGGGGGGCGGTGCCCACTATTTCTCCAAGACCCTCGATGAACACAATCGGGCGGTTCGCGAATACATATTGAAGAAACCCTAATGTCTAAATTTATTGTGATTGAAGGACTGGAGGGGGCAGGGAAGAGCTCCGCGGTGCGTTATGTCACCGATTATCTGCAACGCCACGGTATCGACAAGATTGAGTGCACCCGTGAGCCCGGGGGAACCCCGCTGGCCGAGCGAATGCGCGCCATCGTCAAAGAGGTGCACGACGAGCGCCTCATCATAGAAGCCGAGTTGCTGCTCATGTACGCCTCCCGGGTGCAACTGGTCGAGACCCGGATCAAGCCGGCACTGGCTGAGGGTCGCTGGGTGGTGGGGGATCGCCATGATCTCTCCTCCCAAGCCTATCAGGGCGGCGGTCGCGGTATCGATGCCAACCTCATCGGTGCCATCAAGCAGGCGGTGCTCGGTGACTTCAAGCCGGATCTCACCCTCTATCTCGATATCGATCCTGCCCTTGGTTTGCAGCGGGCCCGTCATCGTGGTGAGCTGGACAGGATCGAACTGGAGCAGCTCAGCTTCTTCGAGCGCACTCGCAGCCGTTATCTCGAACTGGCTGCCAAGGATGATTTCATCCGGGTGATCGATGCCGGACAAACCCCGGGTCAGGTCAAAGCCGCCATCGAGGCCGCACTGGACCACTACCTGTCGAACGAGCGCGTATGTATCCCTGGCTGATCCCGGATTGGCATGCCCTGAGCCAGACGTCCCAGGCCGGTCGGCTTGGCCATGCCTGGCTGCTGCTCGGGGACCCCGGTCTTGGCAAGGAGCAGCTTGCAGAACGATTGGCGCGCTTGCACCTCTGCCAGCAACCGAATCGGGGAGAACCCTGCGGCCAGTGCCACTCCTGCCAGCTGTTTGACAAGGGACATCACCCGGATCTTGGTACCGTTACAGTCGACAGTAAGACCATAGGGGTCGAGGCCATTCGCGAGATCTGTGCTCGCTTGCAGAACTCGGCCCAGCTCGGCCGGGGCAAAGTGGTGATCATCCCGGATGCGGAGCGCATGACGGAATCCGCCGCCAACGCCTTGCTGAAAACATTGGAAGAGCCGGCCGGCGACAGTCTCTTGCTGCTGATTGCCTCCCAGGTTTCCCGTCTGTTGCCCACTATCCTGAGCCGCTGTCACAAGCACGTCTGCCAGTTGCCGACGGAAGGGGAGACAGTGCGCTGGCTGGCCGAGCAGGGTCACCAGGCCACATTGGCCCAGGTGCGGATCTGCCAGGGGGCTCCACTGCGGGTGTTGCGTTACATCGACGAGCAGCAGGATGGCAAACGCCGGGAGTTGCTGGAGAGTTTCGTTTCCCTGTCACTGACCCCGACTCGGGCCACCCATGTTTGCAGCCAGCTGGCGGATGAAACTCAGGTCAGACTGCACTGGTTGCAGCTGTTCTTGTGCGATGCACTCAAGACTCAGGCCGGCTGCGGTCATCATCAGCTGGCGATGCCGGATCTGGCGGCCCTCAGCCAGCAGCTGGCCGAGGGCAACTCCAGCGAAAAGTTGCTGGAGGCGGAGCAGCAGCTCGTGGCGCTCAAGGCCGCCTGCCAACCTGGCCAGCTCTCCAATCCCACCATTCATCTGATGAACTGGCTCAGCCGCTGGTTATAAATCTGACAAGACGCAAAGGTTCTTTATGTTACTCGTTGATTCCCATTGCCACCTCGATCGCCTCAGCTATGGCAGCAAGCAGACCGACATGGCCGACGTGCTGGCCAAGGCTGCGCAGCAGGAGGTGGGATACTTTCTGTGTGTGAGCGTCACCCAGGCACAGTTTCCGACCATGTTGGCGGCGATCGCCCCTTATCCCCAGGTGTTTGCTTCCTGCGGCGTGCATCCGCTCAATCAGGAACCCGGTGTCGATGCCGAGCTGTTGCTGACGCAGGCCAGCGATGAAAGAGTGGTGGCCATAGGGGAAACCGGGCTCGACTACTTCTACTCGCCGGAAAACAAGGAGGTACAGCAAGCCTCCTTCCGCGAACACATCCGGGTCGCCCGTGCCTTGAACAAGCCGCTGATAATACACACCCGTGATGCCCAGCAAGATACCCTGCAGATCATGCGTGAAGAGGGCGCCGACCAGGTGGGTGGTGTGTTGCACTGTTTCACCGAATCCCTGGAAATGGCCCAGGCCGCGATGGAGATGGGCTTTTATATTTCCATTTCCGGCATAGCGACCTTCAAGAATGCGTCCGCGCTGCAAGCCGTGGTCAAGGCGCTGCCGCTGGCGCGCTTGCTGGTCGAAACGGACTCTCCCTATCTTGCCCCCGTTCCTCATCGGGGGAGGGAGAACGAACCCGCCTTCGTACGCGATATTGCCCAGTTCGTTGCTGACCTTCGCCAGATCTCGCTGGCCGAGTTGGCGGAAGCGACCAGCCGCAACTTCTTCGAACTGTTCAAGTTGGCAAAAAAATAGAAGACGAGGCCCCGGATAACGGGGCCTCTTTATTTCAAATCACCCGCATACTTTTCCCTCGTCAGTATTGTCTATGCAACCCGTTATCTCTCACTGTTATTGAATGTCAGCATAATGACATCGCGGATAAACCGGCGTACTAAAGATGCTGTTGCTGCAGGTGAGCATCGAGGTTCAAAAGGTTTAATCAAGGTCTCTATAAATATCGATAATATTCATTATCGATACTTGATGTATATGAAGGATCCTGTAAGATCCTCTCAAACTTTATATTGAATCATAGACTTACGTGGCTTATCCGACCCTTTCCCCCTCAGCTCATCAGTCATTGCAGACTGTGTTCGATCCTCAGCTCAATAGTCGGGCGAGACGCTTCTTGCGCAGTGCCAAGGCGGATTCCACCCTCAATGCCTATCAGGCTGATACCCGTATCTTCGTATTCTGGTGCCAGCTCCACGGGCTTGACCCGCTGCAAACCACTCATCACGACATCATGAATTTTCTGGCGGATCAGGCCGATGGCATATTGGCGGACTGGGTGTGGCTGGATAAAGAGGAAGGGAAAGGGGAACTACGCAATGGTGAACCACGCAAACCTGCGACCCTGGTCAGGCGACTGGCCGGGATCCGCTACGCCTTCAAGCAGAAGGGCGTTCATCCCATGCCGACCGAGCATGCCGAAATCAAGGAGATGATGCGTGGCATTGTGCGTCTTGGTGATAGCCGCAAGCGCAAGACGGGGGCGCTAACCCTGCAACCGCTGGCCAGGGTACTCGATGAAATCGACACCTCCAACCTGGCCGGTTTGCGCGATCACACCCTGCTGCTGTTGATGTTCAGTGGTGCCTTGCGCCGCTCGGAGGCGGCCAGAATCGAGGTCAGCGACCTCGATTTTGTGGGGCAGGGGATCCGGCTTCGACTCAAGCCGAGCAAGCATCAGCTCCATGAAACCGAGATAGCCATCATACCCGGCAAGCAATATTGTCCCGTCTCGGCGCTGCACACCTGGCTTAAAAAAAGCCGGATCGGCGAGGGGGCGCTGTTTCGTCGCATGAACCGCTGGGGTCAGCTTATGTCGGAACCCCTCGGTCCCCAGGGGATAAACCTGATGATCAAACGGCGTACCGGCCAGGCCATCGACGATCTCTATGTCAGTGGCCACAGCCTGCGACGGGGATTCATCACCTCGGCCGTCACCGCCGGCAAACCCATGAACAAGATCATCGAGGTGACTCGCCACAAGGACATGCGTACCCTACAGGAGTATTTCGACGACGCCCACAAGTTCTCCGATCACGCCCTGGATGGCTTGTTGTGACATTCCGCGTCACTGCATTTTTTATGTTAAATTGCATCTTGTTGATCTGATGATATATTTATCGCGCTTTGCCAAGGTGCCCGATGGAAGGGGAAAGTCCTCTTGTTCAGGCAACAATGCGCCACAGGTAAGAGATAACAAACGTTAAAGCAAAACATTGCAAGGTCATATGAGCCAGGAAATAAACGTGAATGAGCCCCAAGCGGCTGCTCCACACAACAATGCCGAACGACAACGCCAGCATGTGAAACGCAAACAGGAAACCCATAGCCGGTTGCAGTGCTGGATAAGCAATCGCCACGCCGAGAGGTTACAGGAATTGGGGATGCACCTTGAAGACAGCCAAGCTTCGCTCATCGAACAAGCGATCGATCTGCTCTATCAACATGAGCTGTCATCCCAACCCCTGGTTGAGCAAGAGATGGCAGATGTGCTTGAGTGAAAGGCAGAATACAGAACGTCCGGACATAAAAAAAGCCAGGTACGAATTCCTTGTACCTGGCATAGGGGAATTGGCTCCTTGCAGAGCCGTGCGCTAACTGGTGTTCGGATAGCCTTAAGCTTAGACAAGGCTCAAGGCTTTTCAAGATCCGCACAAAAGTTCAACCCGAGTGTGGGTTTTTAAGACTCGATCAGACGCGAGTCATCACGCACTCAGGCGCCGAACAGATTGTTGTCGCGCACCAGTTCGCGGGGTAGGGCATTCTTGACCCGGCTGCCGACCCACTTCCCCATGCCCAGGGTGTGCCCCTGATAACGAACGATCACCTCGCCCGAGCCAGCCTCCTGCACTGGCCAGACATCCCGCCCCATCATGAACTCCCGCGCATTGGCGCTGTCGAGTTCGATAACTCCCAAAGTGGCCTTGTCGCCATAGGCCAGCGCCCACTCATGAGTCAGGCGATAACCCTTCTTGAAGGTCTCCGCCAGCTTGATGCCGATGCGATCGAAACGCAGCTTGCCCTGCACCTGCCCAAATAGGTGAGGGAAGAGCCAGATCTCGTCATTGCGACCAAACAGCTGCCCCAGGGAGGCCACACCAAAATTGGCTTCAATCTCGCGCAACATGGGCTCGGCCTCTTTGGCCGGCAGTGGCGAGAAGGGGAACTTGCCGAGTTTGCCCGGCTTGCACATGGTGTTGGGCACAGAGTGATGCTTGCGCAATCTGGCGACGAAAAAACCCTCACTGTCGAAGATCTGGGGCCAAACGTGCAGATACCCTTCAGGCGTACAGGCCTGCTCCGCATGGGGGAACAGGTCGGCCAGCGAGTCAACGCTCAGGGCATCGCCGAACTTGTCCAGCAGGGACTGACAGACCGCCTGGTTCTCCTGCTGGCTCAAGGTGCAAGTGGAGTAGACCAGCACACCGCCGGGTTTGAGGGCATGAAACGCGCTCTCCAGCAACCCTTGTTGCACGGCTGCAATCTCGTCGATGCTCTCGATGCTCCAGTTGCGCAGGGCATCTTCATCCTTGCGTACCGTCCCTTCGCCGGAGCAGGGGGCATCGAGCAAGATGGCGTCGAAGGTCTCCGGCAACCACTGGCCAAACACCTTGGCATCGAAGTGGGTCATGCCCACATTGGTGACACCGCAGCGCTGAATGTTGGCACTCAGCACCTTGAGCCGGCTGCTGGAATATTCATTGGCAACCAGCATGCCCTGGTTGTTCATCAAGGCCGCGATCTGGGTGGTCTTGGAACCAGGGGCTGCCGCCGCATCCAGCAGCATGCCATCTCGCTTGACCTGATCGCTGGCAAATAGCGCCGTCACCGGCAACATGGAGCTCGCTTCCTGAATATAAAAGAGGCCGCTCAGGTGCTCTGCGGTATTGCCAAGGGGCACGGACTCATCGGCCCGGGTCAACCAGAAACCGGTCTCGCACCAAGGCACGGGCTCGAGCTGCCAGCCCAGCGGTTGCATCTGTTCGATAAAAGTGGGCACCGAGATCTTCAGGGTGTTGACCCGTATGCTGCGGCGCAGCGGACGCCGACAACTGGCTACGAATTCATCCATGGAGAGATGTGCCGGCATGATGGCCGCAATATGGTGCAAGAAGTGATCGGGAAGGTAGGTATTGTCGTGCACTGTGCCGTCTCGCTGACCCAAAAAGAGGGGCGACATCTTATCACAGGGGTAGGAATATTCTTAACGGGCAAGAGAGCAAGGGGGAAATGAACAAGCCCGGCACTGGCCGGGCTTGAAACAAGTGAGAAGGTCAGGGCTGGATGCGGGGACTCCACTCCTGCCACTCCTTCTCCGCCTTGCCATACAGCGGGTAGCTGTGACCGGCCTTGACGGTCGACCCCATCTCCCGCTCCGGGGTATTGAAGGCGATGCCACCCGCCAGCAGGCTCTGCATGGTTTCCACCTCTATGGTGCCCCCGGTCAGGCCTATGTCGGCCTTGACGCCGGAGACGTTCCAGAAGCGGGTATTGGCCCGCACCAGATGGGCATATTCCTTGTCGACATTCACCTCGATCAGCACCTCGCTGCCATCGCGCGCCAGCGCGACACCGGTGACGCTGCCCACCATGAGTTTACGAAACAGCAAGGGGCTGCCGACACTAAGGCCATTGACTGAGGGGCTCTTGAGGGTCAAGGCCAGGCCAACCGGGCCACTCTGACTCAAGGGGAAGCGATCCGTGCCGGCTCCCTGACCTGGCTGAGCTTCCACGAAGGCCCCCTTGATCAGGGTGTCGAGGTGGGCGACGCCGCCCAGCCCCAGCTTGGCTTGCACCAGGGTGAAGCGGGCGCCGGATTGCAGGAAACGCTCGGCATACTGCCCATCCAGCTCGGCCTTGAAGATCACCTGACCCAGCGATGGTTCCAGCTCGATCTGCTCAATCTTGCCGATGTCGACTCCGCGATAGCGGATCGGGCTGCCGAGACCCAGACCCGGGTTGCTCTCGGCTACCAGGGAGAGGCTGCGCACTTTCGCCTTGGCTTGCTCCTTGCTGTCAAACAGTTGGTGACTGCTGCGGCCGGTGCCGAGCCGATCGAACTCGATGGCGCCGCGCAGCAGGGTGGCCAGATTGCCCACCTTCACCTGTACACCATCGACCCGCACCCGGGTATCCAGCGCCGGTTTTTTCCAAAATTGCGGCAGCTGTGAGAGCAGGGGGGCATAGACGCCGTCGATTTCGAGCTCGATCTCGACCCCTTCCTTGCCAGCGCGCAACTGCTTGACCTTGCCAGCCTCGAGCCCCAGATAGAGCACGGGGGAGCCGATGCCGATGCCATCTGCCTGTTCAGCCTTCAATAACCAGCGCTGGGGCTTGGCGTCCCGGGTGCCGAGCAGGGCCAGCTCCTGACTCGGGTAGAGACGGTTGATCCGCTCACCGCTCGCCGCCTGCACCAGCTTGATGCCCCCTCCGATCCAGGCGCTGGCCGGACTGGTCTCCACCTTGATACCGCTGAGATCGGCATCGATCTGCAGCGGCGCCGCCCGATAGAAGCGAGCCCGAGCAAGCAGATGCTGATACTGGCTGTTGACCACCAGGGCGACGCTGGCATTGCCCTTGGCATCCAGGGTCAGCTGGTTGATCTGGCCGACTTGCAGCCCCTTGTACCAGAGCGGCGCCCCTTCATTTAGCCCCGTCAGATCGTCGGCCTGCAGAGTGACCCGGGTGCCACTGAGTTGATCCTTGCTGCTCAAGGTCATGGCCCTGACCCTGTCACCTTCCACGTAGTCGAGGCGAATGGCCGGGCCGGCCAGCAGGCGATCAGCATGCTTGAGGCCGGCCGCACTGAGGGAGACTGTCTCCCAGACGAGGTGGCTGTTGCCGGTGATCCGAAATGCCTGTTCAGGGTTGATCAGCGCCGTCACCACCCGCCCCTTGTCGGTCAGGCGGATAGGGTCAATGCGGCCGATTTCGATCCCTTCATAGAGGATGGGCATCCCCTCCTTGATGGGCAGATCGCCCGCCAGGATGTCGATCCGCTCGCCGCGGGCCGCCTCGGCCAGTCCCCTGTAGAGGACAAAGGTCTGGCCTTTCTCCGGCTCGGGGGAGGCCTTGGGGGAGTCAAACGCTATGCCGCCGCTCAGTATGGAGGTGAGGCTGCCGGCTTCCACATTGACCCCGGCCAGACTGAAGGAGCCCTTGATGCCACTGATGTTCCAGAAGCGAGTGTCGGCCTTGATGAGGTGTTCGAAACGCGGCTCGATCACCAGATCCAGGATCACGTTCTGGTTGTCCTGACCGAGACGGGTGTTGATGACACTGCCCACCTCGATGCCGCGGAAATAGAGCTTGGCGCCGATTCCGATAGACCCCAGCGAATCGGCGGTCAGGTGTAGCATGCGCCCCTGTGCCTGATAGCCGGGGGGAGGGCCGTCCAGCGCATCGAACTCCTCTTCCAGCGGGTTGTTGTCCCGACCGGGCTGCAGGTTGATGTAGTTACCAGAGACCAGGGTATCCAGGCCGGAGATCTCGGTGAGCGATGCCTTGGGGCTCACCAGCCAGAAGTCGGACCCCTTGCGGATCAGCGGCCGGGCGCGACTGTCTATCTTGGCCAGCACGGCTATCTTGCGACCGTCCGCAGCCAGCTCCAGCTCCTGCACCACGCCGATGGCCACGCCCTGATAGCGCAGCTGGGTCTTGCCCGGCAAGATGCCGTTGCCCTGGGCAAAGTTGATGCGAATAAGTTGGCCACTGCTCGCAAACTGCTGGTAGATGAAACCACCCGCCAGCAAGAGGGCGATAACGGGCAACAACCAGACTGGCGACAACCAGCGACGCTTCTCAATGACGGGTTCAGCCCCGATCATACCGACTCCTTAATTGGCTGAGATAAACAGCAGTTCAGATATATCATCACCTGCACTTTGCCTTGCGGCAGTGCAGGCGGTTATTCACCATTCGGGCATCCACAGACAGACGGGATGCGTGTTCAACAGGCCATCAACGGGCCGCTTTGTCCCAGAGCAAGCGGGTATCCAGCATGCGGGCCGACATCATGGTCAGTACCACCACACCGGCAAACGCCGTGGCGCCGGGCCCCGCTCGCACACTGAGCAGCACGCCGCGATCCACCAGGGCCACCATCAGCGAGATGACGAACAAGTCCAGCATGGACCAGCGGCCGATGAAGTCGATGATGCGATACATGATGAGCTGGCGCTTGCGGCGCACCGGCTTGGTCCGCTGCAACTGCCAGCAGATCCAGCCCAGCCCCAAAATCTTGCCCACCGGCACTATGATGCTGGCGGTCAGCACTATGGTGGCGATCCCCGACATCTTGCTGCGATAGAGCATCATGATACCGCTGAAGATGGTGTCGGACTGCAATAATCCCTTGTTGTAGAAGTGGGTGATGGGCAGCAGATTGGCAGGCAGCAACATGAAGGTAGCCAGTGCCAGCAACCCCCAGGACCAGGCCAGCGAATGGGGGATGCGCACCTGCAACCGGCTGTGGCAACGGGGGCAGACGCTGCCCGCCCGATAGCGCACCAGCAAGCCGCAGGTGTGGCAGTGGCACAGCCCCAGCTCACGGGCGCTGGTCTGGGACATGATCAGGCTCCTCCAGCGGTACGCGCTCCCAGTAGGGAGCGGGATCGAACAGGATCAGCAGCGTCATGTTGAGCAGCATCAGGATCCCCAGGCTCAGCAAGCCGCCGCCAAGGCGCACATCGGCGATGTCGATCAGTTTGAACAGGGCGACCAGCAGGCTGACGATATAGACCTCCAGCATGGCCCAGTGACGAAATACCTCCACGGCTCTCAAGGTCGCCGCCAGTATGTGCCAGCGCTTGGCAAGGCCGGAAGCCAGCGCAAAGATCCCCAGCAGCAAGCCCACAGGCGCCAGCACGGCGCACCAGAACACCAGTCCCGCCACCCAGTATTCGTGCTCGACCATCAGCACCAGTATGCCCTTGAGCAGGTTCGCATCCGAGTTCACCCCGGCCAGACGCAGGTAGATGAGTGGTTCGAAGAAGACGGAGGGCAGCAACAGGAACCCCGTGATGGTCAGTGCCATCAACTGGGAGGGACGAAAGGCGTAGCGTCCATACAGATGCTGGTGACAGCGGGGACAGTGAGCGTGGCGGCGCAGAGGCAATAACTTGCGTTCGATCAGCAAGTCGCAAGCCGGGCAGACGATCACGGGATTGGGATCCGACATTACGATTCAACCTGTTGAAGGAATTGGTGAAATTTACCCTAAAACCCGCGTCCTGTCTTGCCTGGCGCCGTTCTGCCACGAAAGTATGATTGACGTTAACGTAAACGTGATATTAGATAGTCGAACCAGACAAATGAAAGGAGTCATGATGTCCAGCCTTACCCCCTCGGCAGGTCTGCGGTTTCGCACCGCCCTTGCCAACGAACGGCCACTGCAGATCGTCGGCACCATCAATGCCTACATGGCCCTGATGGCCGAGCGTAGCGGCTTTGCGGCCCTCTACCTCTCCGGCGCCGGGGTGGCCAATGCCTCCCATGGCCTGCCGGATCTCGGCATGACCTCCCTCAACGATGTGCTGATCGATGCAGAAAGGATCACCGCGGCGACCAAGGTGCCGCTGCTGGTCGACATCGACACCGGCTGGGGCGGCGCCTTCAATATCGCCCGCACCATTCGCGCCTTCGAACGCGCCGGTGTCGCCGCCGTGCACATGGAAGATCAGGTGGCCCAGAAACGCTGTGGCCACAGGCCCAACAAGGCGGTGGTCTCGCAGGAGGAGATGTGCGATCGCATCAAGGCGGCGGTGGATGCCCGCGAGAATGGGGAGTTCGTCATCATGGCGCGCACCGATGCGCTGGCGGTAGAGGGGATAGGCCCGGCGCTGGAGCGTGCCGCAGCCTACGTGGCAGCAGGGGCCGACATGATCTTCGCCGAGGCGGTGACCGAGCTCGGTCAATATGATCGCTTCAAGCAAGCTGCCGGGGTGCCCATCCTCGCCAACATGACCGAGTTCGGCCAGACAGCGCTGTTTGACAAGGCCGATCTCGCCGAGCACGGCGTCGACATGGTGCTCTACCCGTTAAGCGCCAGCCGGGCGGCCAATCAGGCCGCGCTCAACGTCTACCAGCACATTCGCCAGGATGGCCACCAGAGAGCCGTCGTGGACACCATGCAGACCCGGGAAGCCTTGTATGACTTCCTCGGCTATCACCATTACGAGCAGACACTGGATCGTCTGTTCACATCCAGGGATTAGGAGACAAGGTTATGGGACAACAGAAGCCATTGGGCGGCGCCGGCCTGCGGGGTCAGAGCGCAGGGGAGACCAGCATCTGTACCGTGGGCAAGAGCGGCACCGGGCTCACCTATCGCGGCTATGACATCCAGGAGCTGGCAGACGGCGCCCAGTTCGAGGAGGTCGCCTATCTGCTGCTCAAGGGCGAATTGCCCAGTGAACAGCAACTGCTGGACTACAAGCGCGAGCTGCGTCGCCTGCGCAGCTTGCCCAAGGCCCTGCTGGAGGTGCTTGAACTCATCCCCGCCAATGCCCATCCCATGGATGTGCTGCGCACCGGCTGCTCCATGCTCGGCGATCTGGAGCCGGAAGAGGGCTTCGAGCACGAACATGAAGTGGCCGATCGCCTGCTGGCCGCCTTCCCCGGCATACTGATTTATTGGTACAAGTTCAGTCATGAAGGGGTACGCATCGCACTCGATACCGACGAAGAGTGCATCGGTGGTCACTTCTTGGCGCTCTTGCACCAGAAGGCCCCGAGCGAGCTGGAACGCCGGGTCATGCATGTCTCCCTCATTCTCTATGCCGAGCATGAGTTCAACGCCTCCACCTTCGCGGCCAGGGTCTGTGCCTCGACCCTGTCTGATCTCTTCTCTTGCGTGACCGCCGCCATCGGTACCCTGCGCGGGCCTTTGCACGGCGGCGCCAACGAGGCCGCCATGGCGATGATCGAACCTTGGCAGGATGAGGTTCAGGCCAGGAGCGAACTGCTGGCAAAACTCGCAGCCAAGGAGAAGATCATGGGCTTTGGCCACGCCGTCTATCGCACCTCGGATCCGCGCAACGTCATCATCAAGGCTTGGTCGGCCAAGCTGGCCGAGGCGGTGGGAGATTCACGTCTTTATCGCGTTTCCTGCGAGGCGGAGAAGGTGATGTGGGAGGAGAAAGCGCTCTTCCCCAACGCCGACTTCTTCCATGCCAGCGCCTATCACTACATGGGGATCCCGACCAAGCTGTTCACCCCCATTTTCGTCTGCTCGCGGGTCACCGGCTGGTGCGCCCACGTGATGGAGCAGCGCGAGCACAACAGGATCATTCGCCCGAGCGCCGATTACGTCGGCCCGGCCCCCCGTCATTTCGTCTCTTTGCAACAACGATAAGATGCAGCGCCCTGCCATCGTCGACATCCACCATGGCGCGGCGCCTGCGCAAGCAGACCTGTGTGGCCATGTGTCGGCGATGGCGGCCCAGTCGCTCGTCACCTCCTTCTATTCACAACAACGATAAGGAAATCACGATGTCCGCCAACGTCGACGTCAACCACAGACCCGAACCCGATCAGGTGCTGGTCGATATTGCCGATTATGTCTGCAGCCACCCCATCACCAGCCAGGCCGCCCTCGATACCGCCCGCTACTGCCTGATGGATACCCTGGGCTGTGGCCTCTTGGCCCTGCGCTTTCCCGAGTGCACCAAGCACCTGGGCCCCATAGTCGCGGGCACCACTGTACCCCATGGTGCCCGGGTGCCCGGCACCCAGCTCTGCCTCGATCCGGTCAAGGCGGCCTGGGACATAGGCGCCATCATCCGCTGGCTCGATTACAACGACACCTGGCTTGCCGCCGAATGGGGCCATCCTTCCGACAACCTGGGGGGCATTCTGGCCACAGCCGACTGGCTGTCGCGCACTCGCGTCGCCGAGGGCAAGGCGCCGCTCACCATGGCCGATGTGCTGACGGCCATGGTCAAGGCTCATGAAATTCAGGGAGTGCTGGCGCTGGAGAACTCCTTCAACCGGGTCGGTCTCGATCACGTGGTGCTGGTGAAGGTCGCCAGCACCGCAGTGGTGACCCATATGCTGGGGGGCAATCGCGATCAGGTGATCGATGCGGTCTCCCAGGCCTGGGTCGATGGCCAGAGCCTGCGTACCTATCGCCATGCGCCGAACGCCGGGTCGCGCAAGAGCTGGGCCGCCGGGGATGCCACTTCCCGCGCCGTGCGTCTGGCAATGATTACCATGAGCGGCGAGATGGGCTATCCCGGCGTATTGAGCGCACCCAAGTGGGGCTTCTACGACGTGCTGTTCAAGGGCAACCAGTTCGCCCTGCATCAGGCCTACGGCAGCTATGTGATGGAGAACGTACTGTTCAAGATCTCTTACCCCGCCGAGTTCCACGCCCAGACCGCCGTCGAGTGCGCCATGAAGCTGCATGGGGAGGTGAAAGGGCGGCTCGACGAGATCGACCGCATCGAGCTCACTACCCATGAGTCGGCCATTCGCATCATCAGCAAGGTCGGCGCCCTCAACAACCCGGCGGACCGGGATCACTGCCTGCAGTACATGGTGGCCGTGCCGCTCATCTTCGGGCGCCTCATTGCCGAGGATTACGAGGATGGCATAGCGGCCGATCCCCGCATCGATGCGCTGCGCGCCAAGATGGTGGTGCAGGAAGAGAAGCGCTACAGCCGCGAATACCTGGAGGCGGACAAGCGCGCCATCGCCAATGCCATCCAGGTCTTCTTCAAGGATGGCAGCCACAGCGCCAAGGTAGAGGTGGAATACCCGGTCGGTCACCGTCGTCGTCGGGAGGAGGGGATACCGCTGCTGGTGGAAAAATTCCAGCACAACCTGGCCACACGTTTCCCGGCCAAACGGGTCCGCGATATCCTCGCCCTCTGCCAGGATGGCAAGCGGCTGGCCACTACGCCGGTCCACGCCTTCATGGACTTGCTGGTGATTTGACCGCTCTCCTATCGACAAACAGCGATAAATGAGAAGCGGGCCATTCGGCCCGCTTTTTTATTGCAGCATTCCAGTTCCACCAGTCAGGTCAGCACGCTGGCATCCCCGTCAAACAGCGCTTCCATGATGGCGCTTTCCCGGCTGGCGATGGTTTCCAGAAACTCGTTGGCCCGCCCCATCTGATGGCAGACCCGATAACCGCGTTCGACAAACGAGAAGAGCTCGCCGAGCCCCGCCAGATGGGCCGGGCCCGAGACCAGTTTTAGGGTGGTACCGAGGAAAGGCTTGCGGGCCAGTCTGTCCAGGGTGAGCCCCAGCTCGGTGACCAGGGCTATCTGATGGGCGCGCCGCTCGGGCTCTCCTACCTCACGATAGGCGAGGGCATACGCCGCTGCCGTCAGTCGATGGATGGCACCCCTGCGGCGCAGCGCCACCACCATCAGGTAGTCGAGCTCCTCGGAAAGTGCATCGAGTTCGATCGCCTGCGCCAGCACCTTGAGGCCGGACTCCGGCAGCAATCGCTCGGCGGTGGGCATGACGCGCATCACGTCCGCATCGCGCCGGGCACAATCCCCCGGACCATAGAGATCCGTCAGAAAAAACGCGGCGGCCGGGCCATAGCGCTTGCTCTGCAGCAGATCGCCGTGGGTACGGCCCAACCGATCCGCCTGCCACTGGCGCAAGCTGTCCCTGTCTTGTTGATCTTCCGGGTGGGTGCGCATCTGTTCGCGCAAAGAGGCGACCCGGTTGAGCTGGCGATAGAGCCGCCCCAGAGTACTCTCGTCGTCGGCTTCTGGGTCATCGGCTATGTGTGTCTCTTGGGTCATATGCTGCTCTCTGGTGACCTGCACCGAATGGCCTGTCGGCTAGCTGAAACGAGGGCATGAACCCTGAGGGGAAAGCGGGACTGTCACTCAGGGACGCCTTTGCCTGTTAGTGTAACGCGAGCGGGAATGAGGAGAAATACATGGAGCATTTACTCAACCTGCTTTGTTAAGTGAGTCCCAATTATGTTGCAAATGGCTTTCACTTGTTTGATTCATATGTTTAATATCAATAAATGTTGTCACCGCTCAGAGAGTTAGCATGTTTCTATACGATCCCCTTGTCGGCAGCAGCCTGTCGACCATCAAGGTCAACCGCCAGCATCCCTTGGGATTGGCGGGGGCACGACTCGCCGCCGAAGCCATCGCGCAGGACATGAGCGAAGAGTACCAACTCGACTGTGAGTGGGAAGATGAGGAAGAGACCCGGCTGATGTTTCGCGGCGCCGGGGTCAATGGCTTTCTCTGCCTGACCGACAACAGCCTGCAGCTGGAGGTTCGCCTCGGCCTGATGCTGCTGCCGGTACGCAGCGTGCTGGAGCAGGAGATCCTCGAGTATGTCGATCATCGCCTGCCTTGTCCCAGTCAGGGATAACCCGGGGCGGGAATTCAACATTCACCTGATACCGTCGCCGACAATAGCTGAAAATCAGCTCATCTGTATATTAACCGAACAACTCATACCCTCCGGATAACAATTAACCGGGAGGGTATGAGTGGGCTGATTATGTGTTTTGCGATGAAATGTTCACGGCGCTACGTGTCGTTCTGTTCTGACAGAAAGAATTAATCGAAGCGTATTGGCACCAACATATACGACTCCTGTTTGTTCGCCATCAAGTATTTGGTTTTCATGAGAAGGGCGCGGACAAATAAGCGAAACGGTAGGGAAAATACCATGTCACCCTGTGAACTTATCTCCTGTGTCGATACCGCCTGGCTGCGGATGGACAGGCCCAACAATCTGATGCAGATCGTCGGCGTGCTGATGTTTGACGGTCAGCTGGACGAGCCCCAGCTGCGTGCCAGTCTCGAGTACACCATACGGGTACAGCCCAGGTTTCACCAAAAGGCCAGCCTGGAGGGAGGCGAGTACTACTGGCGCGACGATCCCGATTTTGATCTAGACCTGCACCTCAAGCGGGTGATCCTGCCGGGCAAAGCAGGCAAGGAGGAGCTGGAGCGGCTGGTGGCCGACTTTGCCTCCACCCCGCTCAACCATCAGCGACCCTTGTGGGAGATGCACCTGGTGGATACCTCCCTCGGCGGGCAGGCGCTGGTGGTGCGTTTTCATCACGCTATGGGAGATGGCTTCTCCCTGGTGCGGGCCATGCTCACCATGATGGATGACAGCCCGGCCCCAGCGCCACGTCCGCAACCCGAGCCGATTGCCAGCGACCATGATGACGACGAACAGGACGCCCATCAAGGCAGCCGTCTGCTGCGGGCAGGGCTCAAGCTGACCGGCACCCTCTGGTCCAAGTATGTCGAGGTGTTGACCCATCCCACCAAGGCGATGGATTACCTCAAGACAGGCCGGGATGTGAGCGCCGAGCTCTACACCATAGCCACCCTCTCCGACGATGCCAAAACCCGGCTGAAGGGGGAGACAGGCAGCACCAAGCGGGTGGCCTGGTCTGAACAGATCCCGCTACCGGACGTGAAGGCGGTGGGGCGGGTGCTCGGCTGTTCCGTCAACGATCTGCTGATCGCCGCCACCGCCGGCGCATTTCGCCACTATCTGCTGGCGCAGGGGGACGAGGTCGATGGCGTCGAGATCCGCGCGTTGGTGCCGGTCAACATGCGCGCCCCCGACGACAAGGGGGCGCTAGGCAACCGCTTCGGGCTGGTGGCCCTGGACCTGCCCATCGACATAGCACACCCGCTGCAGCGGCTCCATGCGGTGCGGGATCGGATGCAGGCGCTCAAATCCTCCCTGCAACCGGCCGTGGTGCTCAATCTGCTGGAGGTGATGGGCATGGCCCCCAGAGCGGTGCAGCAACAGGCCATCGACATTCTGTCGGCCAAGGCCAGCGCCGTCATCACCAATGTGCCCGGCCCCCAGCAGACCCTCTATCTGGCCGGTGCCCGCCTGCGCCAGCCGCTGTTCTGGGTGCCTCAGGCAGGTGATATCGGGGTCGGCGTCTCCATTCTCTCCTATGACAACAAGGTGCAGCTCGGCCTCATCACCGACAAGAAGCGGGTGCCGGATCCCGATCTCATTGCCCTGCGCTTCTCCGTGGAGTTCGAACAGCTGCTGTTGCTGGTGCTGATGGAGCCGGATCTGCTCTATGATCCCGAGATGCTGGATCAGCTGCTGCACGGCTGAGCCGCGTGGGTACGTCACCTGACATGAAACAAAGAGGCCAACCCAGGGGTTGGCCTCTTTCATTGCGCAATACCTCCGGACTATTCGTCCTCCAGCTCCTCACGTGCGGCTTCCACATCGAGCCGCTCCATGGCATCCACCGGTTCGCACTCGGCGGCCTCGCCGTAGAGCGCCTCCGCCGCAGCCATCTTGCTCTTGCCATGCATCATCACCATGGCATTGGCGTACTCCATGCGAGCGATGGCGGAGTGAGGGATGATGGCCAGCGCCGCCTTGAAATGGCGATCGGCCTCCTCTTTCTTGGCGCCATAGGTGATGCCGCCTATCATGGCCCCCAGCTTGTCGATGATCTCCGCATGCCAGGCGCCGAAGGCAATGTGCGCTTCCGCATGGTCGGGGGCCAGCGCCAGCGCCTTGTCCAGACTGGTCTTGATCTTGTCGCCTATGCCGAGCGAGAGCGCCTTGGAGACCGAAATCACCTGACTGTAACGGCCCAGCGCCAAAGCGTGGAAATACCAGGCGTTGGCATTGTCGGGCTGACGCTTTTGCAGTTTTTCGGCGTTGCTGGCCGCCAGCTCAAACGCCTCACGCTTGGCATACTTGTCCTCCAGCAGGTAGCTGGCATGGATCACCAGCGCCTTGTTCACCACGTTGAAGCCGGCGTCACCGGCCTCCAGTCCCAGCGTCACCGCCTGACCGAAGTCGCCGGCATGGTAGGCACGCCAGGCTGCCTGAACCTGGTTGTCGGCGGGCCAGGGTTCGGCATCCCCCTGATGCAGGCGAGCCCAATGTTGCTTGAGGCCCGCCCCCGCGTAGTCATAGGCCGCTTCCGGCCAGGGGAACGGGGTGAAATCGGACAATTTGGGTTGTGAAGTGGTCATGTTGTTCTCCCTGTTAAAAATCGGAATCCTGTTCGCTCGTCACAAGGGACGGGCGGTAATGCATGGCGATGGCATCCAGATGGGCGCGGGCATTGGGCCGCAGGCGAGGGGCCACCAGCTGCATCACCTGAAACACCCCGAGGGCAATGTCGGCATCGGCCCGCGGGTGCAGCGCCCGCTGATACGAGATCCAGAAGGTGCCCACCAGCGCGATATTCGCCGCTAAGGCCCCGATCTGGGCGTCGCTGCCCAGCAGCAAGCCACTGCCGGACAGGCTGTGGCAGATGGCGGCGGCGGTCTGTTCCTTGCGCCGCAGCAGGGCCGAGAAGCGCAGCTCCACCTTGTGGTTGCCGCTCATCAGGGTGCTGATGTCGTAATAGAAAAAACGGTACTTCCAGATGAGCTCGAACATCAGGTGCAAGAAGAACCAGATGTCTTCCGTCTCGTCCAGCGGGGGGGTGACTGTGTCGAGCAGATGGGCCATCTCCTGTTCGAACTCGCCGAACAGGGCGTTGACTATCTCCTCCTTGTGATGAAAGTGGTAATAGAGATTGCCCGGACTCATCTCCAGCTCGGCCGCGATGGCGGAGGTGGTGACGGTCGGCTCCCCCAGCAGGTTGAACTGGGCGAGGGCGGTGGCCAGGATCCGCTCCCGCGTCCGCCGCTTTGGTTTGCTGTCCATGCTACTCCTTCGAATGGCGACGACCCTTGCCACCATAACGGCGGGTCAGCCAGTATTGCAACCGGGTCAGGGAAGCATCCAGCGCCGCCACAGAGCCGGTACCTGGGGTCAGCAGGGAGCGCTGATCATCCGCCAGCGCGCCGAGATCCAGCTCGAGGCCATGCTTGGCGAGAATGGGGCCGAGCTCGGCCCGTCGCTGCCACAGATCCCGGCGGGTATGCTGGAAGGCGTGCTCGCACAGATGGCGCCGATCCCGGTAACTGAACACATTGGTAAAGAACATCTCGCCATCAGCCGGGGAGGGCTCGAACAGCAGGGCATCGGCCTGTGGATACTGGTGCTTGTAGCGATCCATCCCCACGTGCATGCGCGAGTGGATGATGGCGCGAAAGGTCTGGGCCAACACTACCGGCAGGCCGCTCTCCACCAGACTGGCGGGGTGCTCACTCGCCCTGCCCGCATCGAACGGCACCAACGGATTGATGCAGAACACCAGATCGGCTCCTTCCTGCAGCGCCACCGAGGCGTGCAGCGTCTTGATGAGGGCCCCGTCCACGTAGTAGCGGCCGTTGATCAGTGACGGGGGAAACAGACCAGGCAGGGCGGCAGAGGCTTGTACCGCCGCCGAGATGGGCACGTCGTCCAGCCCTGGGCTGCCAAAGGCGACCGCGTGGCCGGTATCGAGCTCGGTGGCAATGACGAACAGACGGCTCTTGAGTTCACGAAAATCGTTGCTGCGGCCCCGGCGAGAGAAGAACTGGGTCAGGATCCGGTCCACTCCACGACTGTCGAACAAGCCGGTCGGGATCGCCTTGGACAAACCTTGCAAGGAGCCGAGCAGGCTCTTTTGCCAGGGTGCTGATAGGTAATCGGCCAAGCATTCCCAGGCCAGTGGCGGCAAGGAGGAGATCCGCTTCGCGTATTCACCGAAGGCGGGACGCAGCAGGGTGGAGGGATCAAAAAATTCGCCGCTGTCGTCGCTGAGCAGGATCCGCACCAGCTTGTCAGGGGAGATGCCATTGGCCAACGCCGAGGCGATCACGGCCCCCGAGCTGACCCCCACATAGATGTCGGCCTGCTCGAAACGCAGCCCCTTGATGCTGTCGGCCAGGGCGGCGCAGGCTCCGATCTCGTAAATCCCTCCCAGAGGACCCCCTCCGGCGAGGGCAATCGCAATCGTGCTCATGACGTGGCCTCCCTTCTCAAGCAAAACCGGCCCAGCAAGAGGGCATGGGCCGGTGGGTTATGACGCAAGGCCAATCAGGCGTTGCCGATCAGATCAGGAAAGTGCGGTCTCGCCTTTCTCCTTGACCTCTTTCACTACGCTCTCGACCTCAGTCGCCAGTGCCTTGACCTCTTCCTTCACCTTGGCGATGGGGGCGGCGGCTTTCTTCACTGGTGCCTTCTTGACAACGGGTTTCTTGGTGGCGGCAGCGGCAGCAGGTTTGTGCTCCGCGGCCGGCGCATCCTCTTCATCCTGTGCATCGATGAGCTGTTGCACCACCTCGGTCAGCTCGGCCATGCGCTTGGAGAGCTTGTCGATGTCCTTGCGGGTCGGGATGCCGAGGCTGGCGACGGCACGGGCCACACGATCCTCGAACACCTGCTCCAGACGGCCCCAGGTACCCGTAGTCTTGTCGGTCATGGCAGCGATTTTCTCATCCGCGCTCTGACGGGTACGGGTCTGCAATGCCTCGCCTTCCTGTACTAGGGCTTCGAAGATCTTGCCCCCTTCCTCTTGCGCCTTGGCGTAGGCGCCCAAGCCCGCCAGCCAGATCTGCTGGGTGGATTCCTTGATGGTCGAGGTGAGCTGGTTGTCGGTCACCGAGCTTGCCAGCGCTTTCAATTTCTTGGCCATGATTGTTTCCTTACTGGTGAGTGGGATATAGGTAATGACAACAACCTGTACATTCGTTGTGGCATTACTGAACTTTCATCCTCAGTCTATGGAGAAAAAATAGAGGGTTCTACCTAATAACGGAACAGGCAGTCGTGGTAATTTTGGTCTGGGTCACGAAGATGATGTTCAAATGAATATTTCCATTTGAAGCGTGATATATCTAACAGCAACTAACAGCCCAATCAGTAAGGGAAATAAATACCATGGACTATTTCATCACGGGGGGCAGCGGTTTTATCGGCCGCCGGCTGATTAAAAAACTGCTGCAGCGCCCAAATAGCCGGGTGCATTTCTTGATGCGCGCAGCCCATCTTGAGCGGGTACCCGCACTGCTGGCCTACTGGGGCGTCGATGCGCAGCGCGCCATTCCGGTCGTCGGGGACATGACCCATCCGCAACTCGGTGTGAGTGTCGCCGAGCAGGAACCGCTCATCGGCCGGATCGATCACTTCCTCCATCTCGCCGCTATCTATGATCTCAACGCCAAGGCGGGCATTCAGCAGCAGGTCAATGCCGAGGGTACCCGTCAAGCGCTGTTGCTGGCCGAGCGACTCGGCGCCCGCTGTTTCCATCATTGCAGCTCCATCGCGGTGGCAGGCCTGTTCGACGGTCTGTTCAGGGAAGACATGTTCGATGAGGCCGAGCATCTCGACATGCCCTATTTCCAGACCAAGCACGAGGCCGAGGGCATAGTGCGCAAGGAGAGCACCATCCCCTGGCGCATCTATCGGCCCGGTATAGTGGTAGGGGATGCCAACACAGGCGAGATGGACAAGGTGGACGGCCCCTATTACTTCTTCAAGACCATCCAGAAGCTGCGCCGCCTGCTGCCGCCCTGGATGCCCGCCATCGGTGTCGAAGGGGGTCGCATCAACCTGGTGCCGGTCAACTTCGTGGTGGATGCCATCGATCACATCGCCCATCTGGAGGGGGAAGACAACAAGGCGTTCCACCTGACCGACTCCCATCCGATGCGGGTTGGCGACATGCTGAGCACTTTCTCCCGTGCGGCCCACGCGCCCGAGCCCGCCATTCGCATCAATGCGGCCCTGTTCAGCTTCATTCCCCGCCATCTGATGACCATGCTGATGGCGCTGACGCCGGTGCGGCGCATTCGCGATGCGGCGATCGCCGATCTCGGCCTGCCCAAGGACATCTTCCGTCTCATCAACTATCCCACCCGCTTCGACAATCGCGAAGCCCAGCGGGTGTTGAAAGGGACCGGCATCGAAGTGCCCCCGCTGCACAGCTATGCCTGGCGGCTGTGGGATTACTGGGAGCGTCACCTCGACCCCGAGCTGTTCATCGATCGCACCCTGCGCGGCCGGGTCGAGGGCAAGGTGGTGCTGATCACAGGCGCCACCTCCGGCATCGGCAAGGCCACCGCAAGAAAGTTGGCCGAGGCGGGCGCAACAGTACTGACCATTGCCCGGGACGAACACAAGATTGTCGAGACCCAGGCCGAGTTTGCCGAGCAGGGCTTGACCCTGCAGGTCTATCAGGGGGATCTGGCGGATCTGGCGCAGGGGGAGGCGATCACCCGGCAGATAGTAGCCGAGCATGGCGGGGTAGACATCCTCATCAACAATGCCGGCCGCTCCATCCGCCGCGCCATCGAGGACTCTTTCGAGCGCTTCCACGATCTGGAGCGCACCATGCAGCTCAACTACTTCGGCACCCTCAAGGTGATCATGGGGGTGCTGCCCACCATGATCGAGAAGAAGAAGGGCCACATCATCAACATCTCCTCCATCGGGGTGTTGACCAATGCACCGCGCTTCTCCGCCTACGTCGCCTCCAAGTCGGCACTCGACGCCTGGGTGCGTACCGCGGCGTCCGAGTTTGCCGACAAGGGAGTCAACTTCTCCATCATCAACATGCCGCTGGTGAAAACCCCCATGGTGGCGCCGACCAAGGTGTATGAACAGGTGCCCATGATGACGCCGGAAGAGGCCGCCGATCTGGTGTGCGACACCATCATCAACAAGCATGTGCGGCTGGCCACCCGTCTCGGGGTGTTCGGTCAGGTGATCCATGCTCTGGCGCCACGGGTGGCCCAGGTGATCATGAACACCAGCTTCCGTACCTTCTCGGATCCCAAAGAGGGCGGTGAATCCAAGGCCTCTGCGGATCAGATGGCGGTATCTACCCTGATCAAGGGCATTCACTTCTGATTTGAGGAAACATTCGATAAACCGGGGCCTGAGCAATCAGGCCCTTTTCGTTTGTGGCTGGGAGCGGGCAAGCAGGGTCAGCAGCAGGGCCGTGGTACGGCGCGAGTAGATGAGGGAGAGATGGCCAAGGGCGGCGAGCTCAATATCTTCCATGCCCTCCATCCGCTGACGGGACTGGGGCAACACAAAGTTGTCATGACTGGTGCGCACCGAAATCCCGGGCACGCACAGCGGCACGGCGGCGAAGCGTTGCAGCCAGCCGGAGCCCGGCTCCATCTCCCGCGCGTTCTCTCCCAGGCCAAGGGCAGCCAGCTGGCTGCCTTGATGAGGGGTCGCCAGGGTGATGAGTTGCGCAACCTTGCCACCACCGGCCAGGGCCAGGTAGTCACGGCACACCAGCCCGCCCATGCTGTGGCCAATCAGCACCAGCTGAGCGGCGCCGGTGGCGGCCAGCACCTCGTCGATGCGCCTTGCCAGCAGGGGGACCATGTCATCGAGATGACCGAAGGGAGGAGTCAGAGTCACGGTGGCAACCACGTGGCCGGCAGCTTCCAGCCGGGCGCGCTGCAGCCGCCAGATCCCGCGACTGCAGCCGTAACCGTGTACCAGCAGCAGGGGCAGGGGAGAAGGGGTGAGCCTGTCCGGCGCCATCAGCAGCCGCTCAAACGGCAGCAGCCAGGTGAAGGTGAGCAGGTAGGCGAACATCTCCCGGATCACCATGTGCAGCCAGGCACGCAGACCGATGGCGGGGACAGGGTAGAAGCGGGAGAATCCCCAGGTCAGCAATACCACCAGACAGCGCAGCCCCAGCAGCGCCAGCACCACAAACAGCAGGGAGAGCAGGGGAGAGAGACCAATGACCAGATGAGCGATGCCCCCGAGGAGCATCACTTCAACCAGCAGCAGTATGAGCAGTTGTCTTGTGATCGTCATGAGCCCATCATCCGACTTGCGTAAAGCGGATGTCAAATGACCCTTTCATCAATGTGATGACGGCCGCGTAATCGGCACGACCACCATGATAAGAGCCCGTTGGGAAGGGTTATTTGCAATACTGTATATCCGTACATATACTTGTGGTCACTATCATGAAGAGGACGCCACTATGGCCGTTGAGATCAAATATGTTGTCGTGCGTGGGGGAGTGGAGAAGATGACCTTTGCCAGCAAGAAAGAGGCGGATGCCTATGACAAGCTGCTGGATACCGCCGATGAGTTGATGACCCTGCTGGCGGGGGCACCTGTCGCCCTCGAACCCGAACAGCAGGAGAGCTTGGCCTTCTACCTGGCCGAACAGCGTGACGTACTGCAAAACGTGCTGCGCGGTGGCAAGGGGCAGGGGAGTCCCAAAGAGGATCTCCAAAAAACGGCAGAGAAGAGTGATGCCGACAAACCCAAGGGGAAATCTCTCAAGAGCGTGGCCTGAGGGGCAGAGGAGGGATGCCGGATTAGCCTTACCCCAGGGGCACCCTTGCAAACCATTCACATATGTAGCATTAAAAATCATTTTTACGGCTATTTATCCCGAGAATTTTCCAACCAGCGTGCATATCCATTGAATATGGACAGCATGTTGTGCAAACCGGTTGCAACGGACGATTCAGCCTCACACACGCCCGGATTTGTTAGCCACACAGTGATGCCGATAACCCCATTTATCGGCATCAGCTTTTGAGCGGGGCAGCCGGCCTCCATTCCATGAACCAAGCAAGCACCACCATGACCTCTATGTTACTTCCACCCGCCATGCCGCTGTTTGATGGCCTGGCTCACCTAGAGGCGGGCAACCCTCAGGTCAATCAGTATCTGGCCAACCTCAGCCTGAACGACGTGCCCGATGCGGGGCTCGTCTACGAACTGGCGGTCGACTGGCTGCTGGAACAGCGCCACAACGAGAACAACTACAAGACCTACCGCAGCGAGTTGACGACGTTTCTGCACTGGTGTTTCAGCGAGCTGGCCATCAGCCCGAAAGATCTGACCCGGCGTATCATGATGCGTTACCTCGACTACTGTCAGGCGCCGCCAGAGCCGCTGATTGCCTACCGCAACGTGGCGCAGTTCATCCTCGACAAGGAGTGGGGAGAACGGCTGCCCAATCCCTTGTGGCGACCCTTTCTCGGCAAACGGGAGCTGGGCCGCGAGCTGCCATACCGTCTGAGCGAGCAGGCAATGAAGACCAAGCTCGCCATTCTGTCGGCCTTCTTCCAGTTTCTGATCCAGGAAGAGTACATGGACAGAAATCCGGCTCTGCTGCTGCAACGAGTCAAGCGACCGGTCCAGCAGGAACCTGATGATCAGGGCCAGGCCTTCAGTGAGTTGCAATGGTCCTACGTGATGCAGGCCGCCGACCGACTGGCAACCGAATCGCCGGATCAGCACGAGCGCAGCCGCTTCCTGATAAGCCTGATGTACGCCTGTTATCTGCGCATCTCGGAAGTGGCAGCCAGACCCGGGTTCACGCCCGTCATGGGTCAGTTTCGCCGCGATGGCAAAACCGGCGTCTGGGGCTATTACATTCCACGCAGCAAGGGTGGCAAGCGGCGCACAGTGGCGGTATCCCATGCCTTGCTGGAGGCCCTCGAACGCTATCGGATCTTCCTAGGGTTGTCGCCATTGCCAGCCCCCAATGAGCAGACACCGCTCTTTGTACGCCACAAGGCTGCCGCACACGGCCGGGAACAAGGCGAACTCAATGCCAATCTCGGGATCCGCCAACTGCGTGAACTGGTCATGACGGTCATCCAGACCGCAGCGAACCTGGCTGAGCAAGATGGCTTTACCCAGGACGCCGCCGAGATGCGCAACCTGACCCCGCATTCCATTCGCCACACCGGCATTACCCACGACATCAATCTCAACGGGCGACCGCTATCCCATGTGCAGGCCGATGCGGGCCATGACAGCATAGACACCACCTCAAAGTATCTGCACACCGGCAACAGCGAACGGCATGAAAGTGCCAACCACAAACCACTGGACCGTCTGCACGAATAAACCGGCGATAAGTGAGAGATAACAGGTTGCATGGCATGTCAAGTGGCCAACCTAATTGGCGAGAATCTTCAAGTTTGATAAACCAAGATCTGGCACCTTGCTCCGCCCCATAAATCAAAACCGCGCATAATGTATATTATGTTAAATGTTGTATCTTGTTTCCTGTTCCCACTAATTGAACTGTGTATAATGGAAACAAATGATCCTATCTCCGACCGGATATCTTAAGTGGCTGAATTAACATCAGAACAACTAAAACCCGCTTTTGCGATTGAACAGTTCCCTGCCCTCAGCGAGATCGAACCCATACCCTTCGCCGCCTTGCAACCCAGAGCCATTTCCGGCATCAAGCGCCTCGCCAGTTTTGATGGCGACTGCCCGGTCATGCTACTCAACGGCTTCCCCGGTGCAGATTATGAAGGTGTCTGTCAGACGCTGATCGCCGCCTCCAATGGCAAGGATGGTGACCTGTTCGATCTCTGTTACACAGAAAACCTGAACAACCCGTTCAAACCTATCTGGTTGCGTCTGCAGCCTGGTAGCGGCGTCGAATTTTGTGAAATGGTTGGCGAGCTGCTCAAGCTGATGAGTCACCATCTGGATGCCGAGCGCTTGGTCACCCGCATCATGCGCAAGCAGAACAACGATCCCAAGATCGATGACTTTCTCTCCGATCTGGCTGCTCATGTGGCCCAGGGACTCGAGTTCCAGCATCCCGTGCTCATCAACCTGCTGATCCATCATGAAGAGCAGGAAGCCCCCGTGATTTACGGCCGGGATCTGAACTGGGATACCCTGTTCGGCTCCATCAACTATCAGACCGAGCAAGGTTCAGTGTATGCCAACCAGCATCTGCTTGAGCCGGGCCTGTTGCGCCAGGCCAATGGTGGTTACCTTATTTTGCAACTCGACGAGCTGCTGGATCAGCCTCACCTCTGGTTCAAGCTCAAAAACGCCATCCAAAAAGGCGAGCTCGACTGGAACGCCTATCAGGAAGGCAAGACTCTGACCCCCTTCTTCACCCCCGAGGCGACCCCTATCCGGCTGAAGCTGATCCTGGTTGGCGATCGCCTCGAGGTATCCGAGTTCCAGATGCTGGACAGGGACATGTCCGAGCGCATCTTCCTGCGCGCGGATCTGGTGTCAGAGGTCAATACTGAGGAAGACTTGCCTGAGTTCCTGCAATACCTCGCCTGGATCCGTGAACGCTGGGCTCTGCTGGACTTCACCCCGGCAGCCCTCGCCGCCCTCTGTCGTCATGCCAGCCGCCTGTGTGACCATCAGGAGTGGCTCTCTCTGTCCGAGATCCAGCTCGGTGCCATCATGCGCATGGCTGACAGCCTGGCCCGCGAGATGGAAGCCGAAACCGTGACCGATGAACATATCCGGTTGGCGCTGGAAGAGCAGGACTACCGCCTCAACTACCTGGTGGAGCAATCCGATCAGGGCGTCATTGATGGCCAGATCCTGCTGCAGACCGACGATGAGGAGATCGGTCAGATCAATGGCCTCTCCGTCATTCAGGTCTCGGGCCACCCTTATGATTTTGGCGAACCGGTACGTCTCACCGCGACCGTGCATCTGGGCGATGGCGACATTGCGGATGTCGAACGCAAAGCCGAACTGGCTGGCCATATCCACGCGAAGGCGATGATGATCATCCACGGTTATCTCTCCAACAAGTTTGGTGCAGAAACCCCCTCGCCGCTCTCTGCCAATCTGGTGTTCGAGCAGTCCTACCACGAGATCGATGGTGATAGCGCCTCTCTGACCGGCCTGTGTGCCCTGCTCTCCGCCCTCGCCCGCCAGCCCATCTATCAGCATTTTGCCGTTACCGGCGCCGTCGATCAGTTCGGCAATGTGCAGGCGGTGGGTGGTGTGAACGAGAAGATTGAAGGTTTCTTCCGGGTGTGCAAGATCCACGGCATCACAGGCAAGCAAGGCATCATTCTACCGGGCACCAACATCCAGCAGTTGAACCTCTCCGACGAGGTGATTGCCGCCGTCGCGGCGGGTCAGTTCCACATTCATCCGGTGGATCATGTGGAAGAGGCCATCGAGTTGCTGACCGGCTGCGTGGCGGGTGAACCGGATATGCCGGATACCCTGTTCGGCCGAATTCAGCAGCGCCTGGATGAACTGAATGGCACAGCATTCAAGGGTGGCTTGCTCCGTCGCCTGCTGGGCCGGTTGTTCAGCTTGTAATAAAAGAAGAGATCGGAGTTGTTTAGCGCACAAGTGTACGCTAAATTGGCCCGGCTTTGACCCATATGAAGGATAAACAGCGTGACCCTAGACAATACCGCCATTGATGCCCGCCTTTCCCTGTGTGAACAAGGCAAAGACTCGTTTACTCGTGAAGAGCTGCTTGCCTGCAGCCGTGGCGAATTATTTGGTGAGGGTAACAGTCAGCTGCCCGCCCCCAACATGTTGATGATGGATCGCATCGTCAAGATCAATGATAACGGTGGTGAGCATGGCAAGGGCGAGATCCTGGCAGAGCTCGACATTACGCCGGACCTCTGGTTCTTCGATTGCCACTTCCCGGGTGATCCCGTGATGCCTGGCTGCCTGGGGCTGGATGCCATGTGGCAACTGGTCGGCTTCTTCCTCGGCTGGAAGGGTGGCCCGGGCAAAGGCCGAGCCCTGGGTGTAGGCGAAGTGAAATTCACCGGCCAGATCCTGCCGACCGCCAAGAAAGTGACCTACAAGATCACCTTCAAGCGCGTGATCAACCGCAAGCTGGTGATGGGGATCGCCGATGGCGTGGTAGAAGTCGATGGCCGTCCCATCTATAGTGCCACCGACCTGAAAGTGGGCCTGTTTAAAGATACCACCGCATTCTGATCGACTGATCCAGTGGTAAGACAGAGATAACGTAAAGGGGCCGCGATGGCCCCTTTCCTTTTGTAATGAGTGATGAAGTACCTATTACTTCATGAAGAGGCCTGAGCCCCGCCCTTCCATGGCGTCACGCCAACCACCAAGCCAATGCCCACGAGCATCCAGGCATTGATACGGACACGCTTCTTTCTGTTTGCCGACCACGCCAGCCTGATAACCACGAGCACGAGCTCTTTCCAGACGGTCCCGTTTCTGTCTCTTCATCATCTACGACCCTCTTCGTGGAACAAAAAAAGCGACCAATTATTCATCGGTCGCTTTCATCTTTACCCCACAGGGCGGGCAGGGTCAAACAAAAAATTCCATGCTATCCGGTCATTGTGACACAAGACACTGAACCGCATTAATTTTTAGTGACATGCCTTTTTATCGTTGGTAGCGGCGCAGCCAGGTAAACGGCAGGGCCAGCAGAGTCAACCAGAACAGGCTGCCACCACCGCTGCCACCATCCTGACCGGTCTGGTTATTGACCGGCGCATTGGCGACCACATAGTTGGCAGGTTCATTGTTTTTGTAATCCTTCACAACCGGAGCCAGCTTCACGCTGACCACAGTGGCGTTGCTGCGGTTGTTGAGCTCGCTCTCGCTGTTGTAGCGATAAGCGGTCGCAGCGACAGTACCATCCGTGCTGATGCCGCTGGCATAAGCGATGTGATAGAAGTAACCGTTCTGGGCACACTGCTTGGCACCGGCGTCATCCAGCCCGCAGATCAGATCGTTCAGATACCAGTTGTTGCCGGTCGCCGCGTTGAGCAGGAAGCCTTCCTGCATGCGATTGGTACCGTTGACCACAGGCTGAGTCTGATGACGGGAATCGCGCCAGCCAACCACCATGTTGTGATTGTTGATGGCCGCCGCCTCGGAGCCGGAACCGCTCAGCGGCTTGTCCTGTAGGGAAACGACGGCATTGGTGGCCGGGGTGTTGAGATTGAACACGAACATCTCGACCGGGCGGTTCTGGCCCTTGTTGATGCGATAGAGCTGGTTGCCAATCACATAACCGTTGTCATTGACCCCCACAGCCCAGCTGTGTTGCAGCTTGGCGTCATCCTTGCCCGGCTCGCCTTCGGCCAGCGGTATGATTTGGGTGGTGCCAACCTTGCTGTTATCCAGATCCAGCGTCCAATATGCCGCCAGGTTGCGGCCATCCAGATAGTTGGTCCCTATCTCGCCGGTGGAGGAGTAACCTACCCCATACAGGCTGCCGTTGAATTTGCCAACACCGAGCGCGGAAGCGGTCTGCACCACCTCGTTGCGACCACGGGCATATTCATTGGCCTGGACCAGCTTGTTGAAGGTACCAGTGCTGTTGAGCAGCCAGAAGCTGGCTTGGGTGTTGAGGCCCGGGCAGTAGCGATAGTCGCCATACTGACCATCGTTGCCGGCGAAGCACCAGTTATAGGTCTCGGAATTGACGGCAATGTTCTTGCCGGTGGCAGCGGTGCCAGTCACCAGATACTGGCCATTGTCCAGCTTCTTGATGCTGGTCGGCACGCTCAGGCTGTGGGTGCTGGCGCCATCCTTGAGGTTGACGCTGTTGCCGTCATTGACGACGGCAAATGCGGTACGCAGCTTGCCATCCATCTTGTAGCCGACCTGAGTGCCAGGCACGTCACCCAGAGCAGTGACCAGACCGTCAACTTCACTGCGAACGACATAGCCCACGTTGCTGCGTTGATCAACGACATCCAGGAAATCACGACGCCACTGGAAGGCGAAGTTGCTGTTGTCGCTCCAGAAGGAGTTGCAGACCGAATTGGAGAGCATGCAGCCCTGCTCAAAACGGAAACGATCGACCAGGAAGTCGGCAAACCGCACAGTCGAGAAGTGCTCGGCCATGTTGTTTTTGGTGTTGATCCCGATGAGCCCGTTGCCATCGGCACTGATCCCGCTGGCATATCCCTTGTCAGACCCGTCGACAATGGTGAAAAAGGGGCTTTGTGCCGCCTGGGCATGCAGGCTGGCGCTGACCAGAATGGCCAGCATGGATAATTGCTTTTTCATCTACTTCCTTAGTCCTGATGTTTCAACGCTTCCAACTCCTCCCAACGGGAGAAGGCTTGTTCCAATGCAGCCTCTGCTGCATTCAGGGCATCCAGTTTGAGCTGGGTTTGATCGCTCGGCAGGGCGAAGAAACCGGGATGGTTTACCTCGGCCTGCAGGGCATCAAGCTCAGTCTCCAGCTGTTCCAGTCGGGCTGGCAGATTATCCAGCTCCAGCTGCAACTTGTAAGAGAGTTTTTTGGTTTTTGGGACCGCCTGGCTCGCCACAGCGACAGGCTCTGGCGCTTTGGCCTGCGCCACTTTCGCCGCCTGTTGCGTACTTTGCAAAGCACGGGTCGCCATCATGTCGGCATAACCCCCGACGTAATCACTGATGCGGCCATCCCCTTCAAACAGCCAGCAACCGGTCACCGTATTGTCGATAAACCGACGATCATGGCTCACCAGCAACAGGGTGCCAGGATAGTCTGCCAGCAGCTCTTCCAGCAGTTCCAGCGTTTCGACATCCAGGTCGTTGGTTGGTTCATCGAGGATCAGTAAATTACTGGGCTTCAAGAACAATTTGGCCAACAGTAAACGGTTTTTTTCGCCTCCTGACAAGGCTTTCACCGGGGTACGTGCCCGCTTGGGTTCAAACAGGAAGTCCTGCAGGTAACCCAGAATGTGGCGAGAGCGGCCGCGCACCATCACTTCCTGCTTGCCCTCCCCCACGTTGTCCATCACCGTCTGCTCGGGATCGAGCTGATCACGATACTGGTCAAAGTAGGCCACTTCCAGCTTGGTTCCGCCCTTGACCTGGCCACGGCTGGGCTCGAGCTGACCGAGCAACAGCTTGATAAGCGTGGATTTGCCGCAACCATTGGGCCCCACCAGGGCAATCTTGTCGCCACGCAGCACTTGCAGATCCAGCCCCTGGAACAGGGTCCGATCGCCAAAGTCCAGCCCCAGTCCTTCGGTCTCGAACACCAGCTTGCCGGAACGATTCACATCGTCCATCTGCAGCTTGGCCTTGCCCTGCAGCTCGCGCCGCTGGGAACGCTCCATCCGCATCGCCTCGAGGGCACGAACGCGGCCTTCGTTGCGGGTGCGGCGCGCCTTGATCCCTTGGCGGACCCACACCTCCTCCTGAGCCAGCTTGCGATCGAACTCGGCGTTTTTCAGCTCCTCGACCCGCAGCCACTCCTCTTTGCCCAGCAGGTACTGATCGTAGTTGCCAGGCCAGGAGGTGATCTCGCCACGGTCCAGATCGATGATCCGGGTTGCCAGCTTGTGGATGAACTCCCGGTCGTGGGAGATGAAGACGATGGCGCCACGGAAATCTTTCAGGAACTCTTCCAGCCAGTTGATGGCTTCGATGTCCAGGTGGTTGGTCGGCTCATCCAGCAGCAACAGATCGGGGTCGCATGCCAGTGCACGGGCCAGGGCGACTTTGCGCAGCCAGCCACCGGAGAGGCTATCCAGGGTCGCGTCGGGATCGAGGTTCAGCAGGGTCAGCACCTGGCTGATACGGGTCTCGAACTGCCAGCCATTCTGATAATCGAGCTGTTCTTGCAGCTCGCTCATGATGCGAATGTTGGCATCGCTCGGATCGTGGGCCAGCTCCATGGAGATATGGTGATACTGCTTGAGCAGCTCGCCGACGCCGGCCAGCCCCTCGGCCGTGTAGTCAAACACGGTCAGATCGCTGGAAGCAGGCGGATCTTGCTCGAGGCGAGTCACCTTCAGATCCTGCTGCTGCACCATGCGACCGTCATCGAGCGGCAGTTCGCCGGCGATGACCTTCATCAGGGTGGACTTGCCCGCCCCGTTGCGCCCGACCAGACAGAGACGCTCACCGCGCTCTATGCTGAGCTCGGCATTGTCGAGCAGCGGGAAATCACTGAACGACAAGCAAGCGCCGTGCAATGTTAAAAGAGCCATTTTCGTTCCTTATTTCATATGAAAAAACGGGCGACAGACTGGGTCTGCTCCCGTTTCATCGTCAAATCAGCATTAATCCTGACGTTCAACCCAGGCCTTCAACTCAACCAGTGTGAAGGGCCAGCCCAGCTCGCGGCCAGCCTCATCCCGCAGCACCGGAATGCGTACCCGGTAAGCGGCAAGCCACTCGGCATCGTCCATGATGTCGCTCTGGCGGGTCTGGCCAGCCAGTCCGGCCTCCTCCACCAGCCCCCATGCCTGTTCGCACAGGTGGCAGCCGTCGGTGTGAAACAGGGTCAGCATCACGCCTGCGCTGGCGCCTCGGCGTGGGTGATGATCCAGCAGTTGTGTATATGCTGGTTACGCTCGAAGTCCTTCGGTCGGGTCTGCTGGGTGATGTTCTGGGCCTTGAGACCTGCTGCTTCAAGTCCGGCCATATCCATCTTGAAGTGACGCTTGTTGTTGGAAAACACCAGGGTGCCATCCGCCGCCAGCAGGCGCTTCAGGTGCTGCATCAGCAGCAGGTGATCACGCTGTACGTCAAAGCTCTCATCCATCCGCTTGGAGTTGGAGAAGGTGGGCGGATCGATGAAGATGAGATCGTACTGATCATCGGCTTCAGACAACCACTTCAGGCAGTCGGCTTGCACAAACTTGTGCTGACGGCCCACCAGCGAGTTGAGACGCATGTTGTCCTGCGCCCAGTTCAGGTAGGTGTGGGACATGTCAATGGTGGTGGTCTCGCTGGCCCCGCCAAGACCTGCGTGCACGGTAGCACTGCCGGTATAGGCGAACAGGTTCAGGAAGCGCTTGCCCTTGGCCATCTGACCCAGCATGCGGCGGGTCTGACGGTGGTCAAGGAACAGGCCGGTATCCAGATAGTCGTAGAGGTTGACCCAAAGACGGGCGCCGTACTCCTGCACCTCCATCCGGTGCTGCTCTTCGGAGAGCTTCTGATACTGCTGTTTGCCTTCCTGACGCTCACGCACTTTCAGGATCACCTTTTCGCCGTCCATGCCGGTCACCTTGATGGCGGCTTGAACCATGTCGAGCAGACGCTGACGGGTCTTCTGGGCGGGAATGTCCTTGGGCGCTGCGTACTCCTGCACCACCAGATAATCCTGATAGCGGTCGATGGCGGCGTTATATTCCGGCAGGTCCGCATCATACAGGCGATAGCAATCGATGCCCTCTTTACTCGCCCATTTCTCGAGCGTCTTCAGATTCTTGCGCAGACGGTTGGCAAAGTCCTGCGCGACCTCTTTCTGGGAAGCCACGGAGTCCAGTGCGATCTGATAATTACGCAGCTGACACTCAAGGGCGCCGTTGAACAGGCGATATTGCTTGTCGGCACGCAGGCGCAGGCAGCTCAAGAGCTCGGGCGAGGCAGAGAGAATGGAGACGCGCCAGCCCTGGAAACTGCGACGCAGGGCATCGCCGAGGGCCTGATGCACTTCCAGCAGCGCCGGGAACTCACCCAGACGCTCGCCATAAGGCGGGTTGGAGATCAGCATACCGACCTGACGAGCCTCCCCTTCGACGCTTCCCATCGGCAAGGGGTTATCCAGCGCACTGACTTCGGCCTGCTTGAAGGTAATCAAGTGCGCCACACCGGCCGCCTTGGCGTTGTCACGGGCTTTCATCAATACCCGGGCGTCGGTATCACAACCAAACAACTTGGTCTCGCAACGCTGCATGCCACGTTTGGCGCGCACTTGCGCTTCCATCATCAGACTCTGCCACAGTTCGCTATCGTGCTGCAGCCAGCGATCAAAACCGAAACGCTCGCGGCGCAGGGCCGGCGCCATGTCGGCGGCGATGAAGGCCGCTTCAATCAGCAGAGTACCGGAACCGCACATGGGGTCCATCATGGGCTCACCGGCCCAGCCGCTACGGGCTATCATGGCGCAGGCCAGGTTCTCTTTGAGCGGTGCTTCACCTGTGCCCTGACGATAGAAACGCTGGTGCAGCGCCGGGCCTGACAAGTCCAGCGTGATATTGGCCTTGCCTTTGCCCAGGTGCGCCATGATGCGAATATCCGGCGCCTTTTTGTCCACATCCGGGCGCACATGACCGCGCTTGGTGAAGCGATCAACGATGGCATCCTTGATCTTCAGCGCACCGTACTGGGTGTTGCGAATGGCGGGGTTGGTGCCGGTAAAGTCCACTGCAATGGTGGAAGTGCCGGAGAAGTGCTCTTCCCAGGGGATGGTGTGGGCGCCCAGATAGAGATCCAGATCGTCGTTCATCTGGAATTCGGACAGCACCAGCACGATACGGGAGGCAAAACGGCTCCACAGGCAGGCCTTGTAGCCAATCGCCAGTTCGCCTTTGAAGTGGACGCCAGCGACTGTCTCACGGACCTGCTCTGCGCCCAGGGTGGTCAGCTCGTCGGCCAACAGGTTTTCCAGCCCCTTGGGGCAGGTTGCAAAAAATTCTTTCATCACGCTCACGGGGATGCCATAAAAATAGTGCCGCATTATACCTTAAGAGCCGATCCGGAGCAGCAAAAGCTTGGTGATGACGCCAGAAACAGGGCGTTTCTCTACGTGTTGGCCGGCTCACCTCTCCGCCCGTTCTGCCATTCCCCTTGATACCAGGACGGGCAAGCCAGGCATTCTATGATGCCTTGCGCCAACTCACTTGATGGAATGACTGGGTATCACCGCAAAATAGCGACAATCTGAATCGGGTTATATCTCCCTTGCCAGCAGGAAAATATTATCGACATCCGTGGCGCAGCAGATCTCAACACACCATGATTGCCATATCTGACAGGTGCCAAACAAGGCTCATGAAGTTATTATTCTTCCGACAGAGCATGTCCTTTCGTTACCCCGTGTTTTTGCCCTCCCGTTATCGTCCGAAAACAGGAGGGCTATTTTTACTTGCCGCGCCCCGCTATTCCATCAACCGTCAGACTGTCATATCTATCAGGTTTCAGACGCAACCATGAGCCTTAGAATAGCCGGGTGGCTGGAACAACAGCTTATTCCTCCTGTAGTGTGTGTTTGCCGCCCTCTCATCATCTTGATGCGAGGGCATTTTTTGAGCGTTAGAAGAAGATGAGAATGGAGCAATAGGTATGAGTGAAATGAAGAGACAGAAAATATAGGACGAGCCAGAGCAGGCTAAATATTGTACAAAAAACAACTTGAGAATATCACCCCACCTGACGGTACTGTGTCTGGGCTGATACTCTGGCGATCATTCGGTTGTTCATTACCTTGATCACCCCGAAACGGGGCAGGATTTTGCTGGCGGTCAAAATCAGATCATCCGTCAGATTCAAACAGACGCTGGCTTGTTCACCCGCCTCGATCACCATGAACTCCCCCTTGCCATGAGGGGTATTCATGCACACCAGGGCGCCGGTCTCAGGAATAATAAAGGGATGAACTTCAGCAAAGAACCAGCTTTGCGGCATCAGGGGTTTATAAAAGCGACTGACGGCGATGGCATTGAGAACCAACTGGACCTGATGGGGAGTGCTCCAGTCGAGTTCGGCAGCCTTGTCCATCAATTGATAATAGAGGGCGGCATCGTCCACACAAAAAGGCTGGGTGGTAAAGGAACAGGGGACAAGCTGTCGCCCTTTATATTCGGTCGCGAATATCATGTGATCGGATAAATCCAGCATCAGACGATCATCATGAGCATCATAATGCCACTGCCAATTGTCATTGGGTTGGATACACATGGGGGTGCCCTTACTGAAAGTCGTTACTCGACTTTATTCCATGTCGAGAATTTCAGCAACTTTAAATAAAGGGCACCCATTTATTTCTTAAATATGGGTCACAATCTCTTTGACCAGACTCGGGCCTTTATAAATAAAGCCGCTGTAAATCTGGACCAGACTGGCACCCGCTGCCAGCTTCTCCCGCGCCGCCATGGCGCTGTCTATGCCCCCGACCCCTATGATGGGCAGGGCGCCGTCCAGTGCCTTGGCCAGCTGGCGGATCACCTCTGTACTCTTGTGCTGCAAGGGACGCCCGCTGAGGCCACCCGCTTCACCGGCATGGGGCATGTCATAGATCATGTCGCGCTCCAGGGTGGTATTGGTGGCAATAACGCCATCAATCCCGTTTTTGATCAAGGACGCGGCCACCTGATTAATTTCATCCAGACTCAAGTCCGGTGCAATTTTAACGGCGAGCGGCACGTACTTCTTATATTGGGCAGCCAGCTCCTGCTGACGAACCTTGAGCGCAGCCAGCAACTCATCGAGTGCGTCACCGTATTGCAACTGACGCAAACCCGGGGTGTTGGGGGAAGAAATATTGACGGCAATATAACCAGCATGATCATAAACCTTGTCCATGCAGATCAGATAATCGTCCTTGCCCTGCTCTATCGGGGTGTCCTTGTTCTTGCCGATATTGATGCCGATGACACCCTGGTATTTGGCTTTCTTGACCTGGGCAACCAGATGGTCGACGCCCTTGTTGTTGAACCCCATCCGGTTGATGATCCCCTCTGCCGGAATAACCCGGAACAGACGAGGCTTGTCATTGCCGCTCTGGGGCTTGGGAGTCACTGTACCTACTTCAATAAAGCCAAACCCCATGGCACCAAATGCATCGATGCACTCCCCGTCCTTATCCAGACCCGCAGCCAGTCCGACCGGATTGGCAAAATAAAGCCCCATGACAGTGACGGGGCGTTTGGGCAGTGAATGGCGGAAGAAACAATCAAGTGGCGTACCGAGAAGGCGGGGCAAATATTTGATGGAGAGATCGTGTGCCTGTTCAGGATTGAGCTTGAACAAGAAATGCCTGGCGAGGGGGTACAACATTTTTGCTCCTTAAAAAAGCCCCGGCAACTGGCCGGGGCTTTAGGGGTTATGCCGAGGTTCGGCAATTCAACTGGAGCAGGTTCAACTCTCGCAAGGCCACCGAGAACTTGGCGAACTCGTGGGTGCTCGTGGTCTTGAAGTCGGCCAACATATGGGTCCAACGGGACAAGAGTTGCTCATGCTCCGAAATCCAGTCGGCCAGTATGGTAGCGCATTCTCCCTGATCTTTGCACCCTTCCAGTACCACGGATGTGAGACTGCGCTGCTGCCAGTCCAGATCTTCTCGGAACGATGCCCGTGCCATTGCCTGCCAGTGGTTGCCCACCGGCTGATGGTTGATCTGCTCGAGGAACCAGTGCAGATCCAGCTTGGCGCCGAGGCGATAGTAGACATTGGCGGCGCGCAGTATGTCGGTCTTGTGCTCCGCGGCAATCTGCGCCAGATCCAGGCTGGAGAAGAGGCTGCTCATGTGGGCCACCTGACGGGCGATGGCATCCGGCACCTGCTTGGCCACCAGCGCGGCCACTGCCTGCTGGTGCTCGGCTACCTCGCTCTCGTCCATCACCTCGTAGAGGTGGGTCGCCAGGGTCTCGAACGCCGGGCGGAAGAAGGCGATGTTCTCAGCGATGCTCCAGCTGCGATTGCGGGCACGCAGGAACCAGCGGGTGGCACGGCGCACGATGCGACGGCTGTAGAACATCAGCTCGAGCTGGGTCTCTGCACCCACCAGGTTGTCGCACCCTTCGATATCGCGCCACAGGGCACCCAGACCAAACACCTCGCGGGCCATGGCGAAGCAGCAGGCCACTTCGGCGACCGAGGCGCCGGTCTCGTCCTTCATCCGGCTGGCGAAGTTGAGCCCCATGTCGTTGACCAGCATGTTGGCTACCCGGGTCGCGATGATCTCGCCACGCAGCGGATGCTGGGCAAGCTGGGCACCGAACTGCTGCTGAAGCTTGGCCGGGAAGCTGGTGACCAGCATGTTGGCCAGGAAGGGCTCCTCGGTGATCTCCGGGCAGTTGAGCTGTTCCTTGAGCACCATCTTGCCGTAAGCCACCAGCACCGCCAATTCGGGTCGGGTCAAGCCCTGCCCCGCCGCCATCCGCTCGGACAGCTCTTCATCGGAGGGCAGGAACTCCAGCCCCCGATCAAGCTTGCCTTCGCGCTCCAGCCCCTGGATAAAGCGTTGCTGCTCTTTCAGTTGCTCGGTGCCACGGAAACTGGTGACCGAGATGGACTGGGATTGGCGGTAGGCGTTGGTGATGACGATCTGTGCCACGTCGTCTGTCATCTCGTACAGCATCTGGTTGCGCTGCTTGAGGGTCATATCACCGGCAGCCACCAGCTGGTTGAGCAGGATCTTGATGTTCACCTCGTTGTCGGAGCAATCCACCCCGCCCACGTTGTCGGTGAAGTCGGTGTTGATGCGCCCCCCTTGGCTGGCGTATTCCACCCGGCCGAGCTGGGTAAAGCCGAGGTTGCCACCCTCACCGACTATGTGGGCACGCAGGTCACGACCATTGACCCGCAGCACGTCGTTGCTGCGATCCCCCACTTCGGCGTCGCTCTCGCGGGAGCTCTTCACATAGGTGCCGATGCCGCCGTTCCAGAGCAGGTCGACGTTCAGGCAGAGCAGCGCCTTGATCAGCTCGTTCGGCGCCATGCTGGCCTTGTCGGTACCGAGCAGGGTCTGGACTTGCGGGCTCAGCTTGATGGACTTGGCCGAGCGCAGGAAGATGCCGCCCCCTGCCGAGATGAGATCACGGTTGTAGTCATCCCAGCTGGAACCCGGCAACTCGAACAGCCGCTTGCGCTCGACGAAACTCTTGGCCGCATGGGGCGTCGGGTCAATGAAGATGTGCATGTGGTTGAAGGCGCCCACCAGCTGGGTGTGCTCGGAGAGCAGCATGCCGTTGCCGAACACGTCGCCCGCCATGTCACCTATGCCCACGCAGGTGAAATCTGTGGTCTGGCAGTTGATGCCGATCTCGCGAAAATGCCGTTTGACCGACTCCCAAGCGCCGCGCGCCGTGATGCCCATCTTCTTGTGGTCATAACCGACCGAGCCACCGGAGGCGAACGCATCGCCGAGCCAATGGCCATATTCCTGGCTTATCTCGTTGGCGATGTCGGAGAAGGTCGCGGTGCCCTTGTCGGCCGCCACCACCAGGTAGTAGTCATCCTCGTCGTGGCGTACCACGGACTTGGGTGGGATCACCTCGCCCTGAATGATGTTGTCGGTCACATCGAGCAGACCGCGGATGAACAGGCGATAGCAGGCCTTGCCCTCCTCCTGAATGACGGCGCGGGCCGCCCCCACCGGCATCTGTTTGCAATAGAAGCCGCCCTTGGCACCGACCGGCACTATCACTGTGTTCTTCACCTGCTGCGCCTTGACCAGACCCAGCACCTCGGTGCGGAAATCTTCCTTGCGATCGGACCAGCGCAGACCACCACGGGCCACCTTGCCCCAGCGCAGATGCACCCCTTCCACCCGCGGCGAGTAGACGAAGATCTCGAATTTCGGCAGCGGCAGCGGCATGTCGGTGATGTTGGAGGGCGCCAGCTTGAAGGAGACGTAAGGCTTGACCTGACCGTCCTTGTCCAGCTGGTAGTAGTTGGTGCGCAGGGTGGCGTCAATCATCTCCACATAGCGGCGGATGATGCGATCGTCATCCAGGTTCGCTACCTGATCCAGCTTGGCGGCAAGTTGCTCGTGCAGCTTGTCCTGTACCTTGGCATCCTGTTTGCCCGCCGGGTCGAGGCGCTGCTCGAACAGGGTGAACAGCAGCTGGGCGATGTCGGGATAACGGGTGAGCGTCTCCTCGATGTAAGACTGGCTGAAGGAGACGCCGGTCTGGCGCATGTATTTGGCGTAGGCACGCAGCACCGAGACCTGACGGCCGGTGAGGCTGGCGCCCAGTACCAGACGGTTGAAGCCGTCATCCTCCAACTCCCGGTTCCAGACGGCCGCAAATGCCTGCTGGAAGCGCTGCTGGCTCTGTTCCAGATCAAACGGCTGATCGCCACGCAGCAGCATGGAGAAGTCGAGGATCCAGAACACATCCCCCGAGGGGGTACGGACCTGATACGGGGTCTCGCCTATCACCCGCAGCCCCATGTTTTCCAGCATGGGCAGCACATCGGAGAGGTGAATGGGTTCGGCACGGTGGAACAGCTTGAGGCGGACCCGGCGATCATTCTCCTCCTCCTGCGCGCGGTAGAACAGCATGCCAAGGGGATGGGTTTCGCTCAGATTGTCCAGCTCCATGATGTCGGCCACGGCGGAGCCCGGCAGTACATCTTCCTTGTAGGCACGGGGGAAGGCGGTACTGAAACGACGGCGCAGGGCATTGCCACGGGCCTCGCCATAGTGCGTCAGCAGCACAGAGTCGAGCCGGTCGTCCCAGCTGCGGGCCGCTTCAATCAGGTTGTTCTGTACTTCGTTCACGTCCACATCCACGTTGTTATTGTTGACCCTTACTATGTAGTGGGTCCGCGCCAGCACGCCTTCGGAGAAGTAGACGTTGAACTCCACCTCTTCGCTGCTGCCGAAATATTTCTGCAGGATCTGCTGGGTCTTGACCCGCAGCGCCGTGTTGTAACGCTCCTTGGTGACATAGACCATACAGGAGAAGAAACGACCGTAGACGTCGCGGCGCACGAACAAGCGCAACATGTCCCGCTCCTGCATCTCCAGCACGCCGAGCCCCGTGGCCAACAACTCCTCTTCACGAGCCTGGATCAGCTCGTCGCGGGGGTAGGTTTCCAGCACGTTGAGCAGGGCCTTGTAGGCGTGAGAGCCCTTTTCATGACCGGACGAGGCCATGATACGTTCCAGCCGGTGGCTGATGAGCGGGATCTGGGTCGCACTGGTGTTGTAGATGGAAGAGGCGTAGAGACCGATGAAGCGATCCTCCCCCACTACCTTGCCATGCTCGTCAAAGCGCTTGATGCCGATGTAATCCACATAGGCCGGGCGGTGAACCCGGGACTTGCTGTTGGACTTGGTGAGGATCAGCAAGTCAGAGCTCAGGGCCGCATGACGGGCACTGGCCGGCATGTTGCCAAGGCGCTGCCCCTCATCCTTGATAGAGTTCTTCATCAGCCCCAGGCTGGAGTCCGGCAGTGGCAGGATTTCGTGATCCCCCTCCACCGCCTTGACGTCATAACGGCGATAGCCCATCAGGGTGAAGTTGTGGGTGGCTACCCACTTGAGGAAGGCGACACAGGAGGCAACCTCCTCCTTGCTGACCGGGTTCTTGCGCTTGGGCAGCTCGTCGATGATCTCGTTCAGACGACCCAGCATGGGCTGCCAGTCACCCACAGCCAGGGCCACTTCACCGGCGACCGAGTTGAGCTCGGCGGCCAGCGCCTCCATCTGATCGTCACCGGTCAGGTGATCGATCTCGATGAGGAAGGCAGTTTCGACCGAGGTCTGCCCGGCCGTGTTGTCGAGATCCAGAATCGCGCTGATCTTGCCTTCGTTGCCGCGAATGAGGTGCAGCGGCTGGTGCAGCATCATGTGGGCCGTGATGTTGAGACGCTTGAGCGTCATGCGGATGGAGTCCACCAAGAAGGGAGAATCCTGCAGTATGATCTCGACTATGGTATGGGGAGACTGCCAACCGTGGCGGGTCAGCTCGGGGTTGTATACCCGGATGTAGGGCTCCGTGCTGGTACGCTGGTTGAGTGCATTCCACAGGCTGAGCGCGGCGCCGTAGAGATCGCTGTCATTGCGATCATGCAGATCTGTGCTGGCCATGTTGCCGTAAAACTTGGCAACGAAGCACTCGACCAGGGAGGCACTCTTCTTGGGCAACTTCTGATGGATCAGGCTGAGAACGTTTTCGAGCAGAACTGAGGTAGGGGCGTCTTTCAATGCCATTGCTATATTCCTTATCGGACGACATTAACCACCGACGGAAAGACATCCACCCTGGATGCCCACCGGTACAGAGTTGCTGCGAAGTGTAATGTCTTGGATCAAGGAAGGCGAGCAAAGGTGCTAACGAGATGTTAAAAACAAGGGGCAGATCACGGCTTGAGCTGTGAAAAATTTTGCCAATTTGGCAAAAAACAGAAAATCCCACTGGATGAATGCGGATTTACCGGATAGAAAGTGACTGAAAGCAGATAATTACTCGGGATCCTGTACAGATTTTGTTAATTTATGCGTTCCAGGCTGATAAAACGATAATCGTCCTGGGTTTTCAGTCGAAAATAGCCATATACCCCACTGATAGCGACAAATGGCCGGATTTTTTCCAAGGCCAGCTCTATGGTCAAGCCCTGCTCGGTACGCACCACCAGTCGTCTGGCATGGCCCTGATACATCAGCATGATCTCGTCGCTATTAAGCGACAGCCGGAAAGTAAACTGCTTCACTGTGACTCCTGATAAAAGGCACCTTGTGGACGTTCCCACAAAGGTAACGCCGGTGCCTTGACCTCGTGCTCGATAAAACAGGGCAGGAGAGCCGGCTCCCCTGCCCTGTACCACGCTATTACTGCTGCAATGCCTTGCTTATCTTCTCGAACAGATCCCGCGCCAGCCCGTCCAGGTTGAACAGCCGGAGCAGCTCTGCGCGGATCAGCGCCTTTCGTGCCTCATCCAGTCGCTTGAACTGAATGAGCGGGGTAATAAGGCGAGAAGCCACCTGAGGATTGACCTCGTTGAGCTCGACCAGCAGATCAGTCAGGAAGCGGTAACCACTGCCGTCAACGGCATGGAACTGTACCTGGTTGTTCATGGCAAAACTGGCTACCAGGGCGCGCAGCCGGTTCGGGTTGCGAATGCTGAAGGTGGGGTGGTTCATCGCCTGCTTCACCTCCTCAAGCACGTCTTCCGCCGGCTTGGATCCCACCAGCCGCAACCAGTTGTCCAGCACCAGTCCATCCTTGGCCCACTTGCCTTCGAAGTCCGCCAGCAGGGCAGCCCGGCATGGCAGCAGATAGCCGTTGGCCACCTGTAGCGCCGCCAGGGTATCGGTCATGTTGTCGGCATCCGCATATTGCTGACGCACCAGAGCATCGGCATGCTCGGCATTCAGTGCAGCCAGATAACCGAGCACAACGCCTTTGAGCGCACGCTTGGCCATATCGGCATGCACCACCTGATAGCCTTGCAAGCGCAGGCTGTCGTAAGTGGCCGTCAGTCGGGCACCGAACGCCTGCGCCAGCGAGGCATGAATGGTATCCCGCACCTGATGGATGGCATCGATATCGGCCACCTCGAACAGCTCGGCCAGGGTAGCCTCCCCCGGCAACGCCAGGATCTCCGCCTTGAGGGCAGGATCGAGTGCTGCATCGTCCAGAATGGCGACAAAGGCCGCCAGCAGAGTCTGGGATAGCTCAACCCCCTGCCCGTGCTGGACCCGTGCCACCCCGTCGATGACCGCCTTGTTGATCAGCATCTGGGCAGCATCCCAACGGGCGAACTCGTTGCGTGCAAAGCGCATCAGGAAGGCCAGCGCCTCCTCGCTGTAGTCATAGTGCAGCTTGACCGGCGCGGAGAAGTCCCGCAGCAGGGAAGGAACCGGCTTGACCGGCACCCGATCGAACTCGAAGGTCTGCTCTGCCTCCAGCACGTCGAGCACGTTGCCGATCGGCTTGCCCTGATACTGCAGCGCGATGGCGGCACCGTGCTCGTCATACAGCTCGATGTCGAGGGGAATATGCAGCGGCAGTTTTTGCGGCTGATCCTGGGTCGGCGGGGTGTGCTGGCTCACATGGAGGCGATAGATACCGCTGGCGGCATCGTACTCGTCGGTGACGGTCAGCTCGGGCGTGCCGGACTGGCTGTACCAGCGGCGGAAACGACCGAGATCCACGCTGGAGGCATCCTCCATCGCCTGCACGAAATCATCGCAGGTGACCGCCTGCCCATCGTGGCGCTCGAAGTAGAGTTTCATCCCGGCTTGGAAGTTGGCTTCCCCCAGCAGGGTGTGCAGCATGCGGATCACTTCCGAGCCCTTCTCGTAAACGGTCAGGGTATAGAAGTTGTTCATCTCGATCACCACATCCGGGCGGATGGGATGCGCCATGGGGCCGGCATCTTCGGCAAACTGAGGGCCACGCACGGTACGCACGTTGTTGATGCGGTTGACGCCACGCGAGCCCAGATCGGAGGAGAATTCCTGATCCCGGAACACGGTCAGCCCCTCTTTGAGGCTGAGCTGGAACCAGTCTCGGCAGGTAACCCGGTTGCCGGTCCAGTTGTGGAAATATTCGTGACCGATCACCCGTTCGATGCCGTGGTAGTCGCCGTCGGTGGCGGTGGCTGGATTGGCCAGCACGAACTTGGAGTTGAAGATGTTGAGCCCCTTGTTCTCCATGGCGCCCATGTTGAAGAAGTCCACCGCGACGATCATATAGATGTCGAGGTCGTACTCTAGGCCGAAGCGCTGCTCGTCCCAGCGCATGGAGTTGACGAGGCTCTCCATGGCAAAGCCGGCACGGTCCAGGTTGCCCTTGTCGACGAAGATCTCGAGGGCCACCTTGCGGCCACTTTTGGTGGTGTAGTGGCTGCGCTCCACATCGAAATCACCGGCTACCAGCGCAAACAGGTAGCTGGGTTTGGGGAAGGGATCCTGCCACTGCACGAAGTGGCGGCCGCCATCCAGCTCGCCGCTGTCGACCTTGTTGCCGTTGGAGAGCAGGAAAGGGAACTGGGATTTGTCGGCGGTAATGCGGGTGCTGTAACGGGCCAGAATGTCGGGCCTGTCCAGGTAATAGGTGATGCGCCGGAACCCTTCGGCCTCGCACTGGGTACAGTAGGCATCGCCGGACTTGTAGAGTCCCTCCAGCGCTGTGTTAGCGGCGGGATCCAGCAGGGTGACGACAGTCAGCACGCACTCGGCCGGCAGGTTGAACAGGGTCAGGCTGCTCTCCCCCTGCTCATACTGGCTGAAAGGTACCCCGTCCACGCTGACGCTGTGCAGGGAGAGCCCCTCTCCGTCCAGCACCAGCGGCGCATTGTGTTCACCGTTGCGACGCAGACGGGAGATGGCGGTGACCTGGGTCAGCGGCTCCTGCAGTTGAAAGTCGAGATCGATGCTGTCGATCCAGTAGAGCGGAGCCTGATAATCCTGGCGATATTTGGCCGTCATGGCCTGGGAGTGATCGGTCATTATTGTTTGCTTCCACGCTTGTAATTGACGTGTCAGAGGCTGTCACAACCGGTTGGCAGGGTCAAATAGTTTGCATTCAGCCAAAAGAAAGGGCGACCTGAGTCGCCCTTGTATGCATGTTTGTTCGCCAACCAAGGTCAGCCCTGTTTGCTGAGTCTGGCCAGATCTGCCGTGATGTTGGCAGCCTCGACCAGATACTCATCGGGGGCTTCAAAATCGGCCGGCAACTCGTCTAGGCTCTTCACCGCAGGCTTGCCAAGGCGAGCCAGACGCTCGTTGGTGCGCGCCAGCGCCTTCTCATCCTGTTTGGCCTGATCAGCCAGACGCTCCGCCTCGTTGAGGGAGACCGACTTCTTGTCCTTCTCCTCCTTGTAGTCGGCGATGTCCTGCATCACATAGGCAAACTCGGGATCCTTGTTGATTCGAGCCTCGTGGGCCGATTGCAGCTTGGGCAACAGGCTGGCAAAGTTGCCGAGCTTGTCGTACTTGGCCGACGCTATCTTGTCCCAGGGCAATGCGTTGAACTCACGGCTCTCGCCCGTCTCTTCCGGGGCGACCGCAGTGGGGAAGCCGATGTCAGGTGCAACCCCCTTGTTCTGGGTGCTGCCACCGTTGATCCGGTAGAACTTGGCGATGGTGTACTGCACGTGACCCAGCGGCTGCTCGTAGAAGTCATAGACCTTGGCGAGGCTGCGATGCTGTTGCACCGTGCCCTTGCCGAACGAGTTTTCACCCAGGATCAGGGCGCGACCATAGTCCTGCATAGCGGCGGCGAAGATCTCGGAGGCCGAGGCGCTGTACCGGTCGATCATCACCGACATGGGGCCGCCGTAATAGACGTTGCCATCGTCATCGCCATTGACCGTGATACGGCCCATGTGATCACGAATTTGCACCACGGGACCGCTGGCGAAGAAGAGACCGCTCAGGGCAGAGGCCTCGGTCAGCGCACCGCCGCCGTTGCCGCGCAGATCGACGATCAGGCCTTCGATCTTCTGCTTGTTGAGGCTGGAGAGTTCCTTGATCACGTCATCGTGCAGATTGACGTAGAAACTCGGGATCTCGAGCACCCCTATCTTCTTGCCTTCGGCGTTGATCACCTTGGACTTGGCGGCCCTGTCTTCCAAGCGCACCTTGTCGCGGGTCAGCTCGATCTGCTCGGTCTTGGCGGTGGCGCCCTTGCCGCGCTGGATCTCCAGCTTCACCTTGCTGCCTTTTGGCCCCTTGATGAGTTCGACCACATCATCGAGACGCCAGCCGATCACATCGACAATCTTGCCGTCGTCCTGCCCTACCCCGGTGATCTTGTCATCGGGCTTGAGGTGATTGGACTTGGCGGCCGGGCCACCCGGCACCAGGGAACGAATGACGGTGAAGTCATCCTCCGCCTGCAACACGGCACCTATGCCTTCCAGCGAGAGGTTCATCTCGGTGTTGAAGCGATCGGCGCTGCGCGGAGAGAGATAACTGGTGTGCGGTTCGATGGCACGGGCGAAGGAGTTCATGAAGAGCTGGAACACGTCCTCGCTCTCGGTCTGGGACATCCGCTTGATGGCGTTGTTGTAACGCTTGCCAAGCAGCTCCTTGATCTCGGGCCACTCCTTGCCGCTGAGCTTGAGGCTCAGGGCATCGAACTTGACCCGCTGACGCCACAACTCGTTGAGTTCTGCTTCGTCTTTGGGCCAAGCCGCCCCTTCCCGATCAAAGATGTAATTGTCGGGCTGGGTAAAATCGAAAGGAGTATCGAGCAGTTTGAGGGCGTATTCGAACCGCTCATAACGCCGCTGCTGACTCAGATTGAACATCTCGTAGGCAGGTGCCAGCCGTCCTCTTTCGAGGTCGGTGTCAAAGCCGTTACGGTACTTTTCAAAGCGGCTGATATCAGAGGCCAAAAACAGGTTTCTGCTGTAGTCCAGATTCTCCAGATACTTGTCGTAAATCACGGAGGAAAAGGCATCGTCCAGCTTGAACTGCTTGTAATGCGAGCGGGTAAACAGATTGGCAATTCGCTTGCTAGCCGTAGCATGTTGGCTCTCTTGAGCCAACACAGGCAAATCACTTTCCTTGAGCACCGGCTCGATGGCCTGTGCAAGCCCGGCAAGCGCCAGGCTACAGGCAACGAGGGAAAAACGAATTACGCCATGCTTCAACATTTGTCTCCTTAGAGAACCAGATGCTCAAATTTGACCCGCAGCATCATGCCGGTCTGCAGTTGGACCTGAACGTCATCCTTGGTCACTTCCTTGATGGTCGCCGGCACAGGAGACTTGCCCAGCACGACCCGGACGCTTTGATCCACTTTCAGATTGGCAGCATCGACCTTCACCAGAGGCGCATCGGCAACGGGTGCCTTGGGTGCGGCCTTGGGCTTGTCAGATTTGGCGGCAGCATCAGCCTTGCGCGGGGCAGGACGACGGGGCTGCTTGACCTTCTCTTCTTTAGTATTGGTACGACGGCTGGCAAAGACGCGCTCTTTGCTCTCTTTCAGGGCTTGCTTGGCGTGCTCGATGTGCTCTTCGGTGAGCAGCTCGCCCGGGTTACCGTCCAGATCGACACGGGCCTGGCCGGCTTTGAGGCCATGCAGGTAACGCCAGCTGGAGGTGTATTGACGCAGTGCAGAGCGCAGCATGGTCTTGGAGACTCTGGCATCGTCAGCAAGACGCTCGGCCAAATCCTGGAAGATGCCAATCTTGAGCGGCTTGGCCTCTCCTTCAGCGATGAAGCAGGCCGGGAATTTCTCGACCAGGTAGGCAACGATCTCTTTACTGTTCTTCAGCTTCTCAGTGTTTTCCATGTATAACCTTGGCTTTCATATAAACGCGCGGGCACGCCCGAGCACAACAAAGGCCCCATTATAGAGAGCTTGGGGCCTTTTGCGAACCATCAAGCAATGACTTAGAGCATGCTTTCCAAAATTTGCACCGTTTCTTCCAGCCCAATCCGGTCTTCTGCGTCAAAACGGTTAAAGATTGGACTATCGATATCCAGTACGCTAATGATCTCGCCACCACGACGCACCGGGATCACGATTTCCGAGTTGCTGGCGCTATCGCAGGCGATGTGACCTTCGAATTGGTGGACATCGTCAATGAGCTGGGTCTTGCCCTGTGCCACTGCAGTGCCACAGACCCCGCGGCCGACCGGAATGCGCACGCAGGCCGGCTTGCCCTGGAACGGACCTAGCACCAGGGTATCCCCCTGCAACAGGTAGAAACCCACCCAGTTGATGTCGGCAAGCTCCTGCGCCAACAAGGCGGAGAGGTTGGCCAGGTTGGCGATGAGATCCGGTTCCCCTTCCAGCAGGGCCTGTGCCTGCTGGTTGAGACCGCGATAAAATGCTTGTTTTTCAATCATGATTAAATGAACTTCACTCCCTGATAATCTGTGCAAGGTAACGCCCTGCCTGAAAATTTCAAATCAATTTTCACCTTACCCCCCATCCTTTTGTTCATAAAGGCAGGGATTCAACGGCCGACGGAGAGCGCCAACTGCTGGCGCTGGCCATTGCTCCACTCGATATTGAGCAGCCAGACCATCACAGCCGAAGTGCAGGAACCCACCAGGGTCGAGCCCTGCCAGCCGCGTTCTGCCGGCTCGAAACTGACCGGTATGGTGCCCATGAACATGTCCCGTCCCTCCAGCCAGGCTTTCACCGGTTTGAAGGCGGGATCCCCCCCCTGAAGCAGTATCACGAAGTCATGTTCGGCACGCACCGGCAAGGAGGCGACGCTGACGGTCATCGGCTTGTCCCCCAGCAACAGGCTGCAGGAGGTGCGGGACAGATCACAAATCTGATCTTTTTTTGCGCCCGCCACCACCGTCTGCCCCCCGCCAAACCAGGTTCGATAGGCAACCAATCCGAGCAAAATGGCCAGGACGATCGCCAAGTGGACAATTTTGCGTGAAGTGAGTCTCTCTTTCATGAAAAAACAACCTTGTAAGATGCCTTGAAAATGACATTTTCGTGATCTCGCGCAAGGTAAATAATTGAGCAGGCGAGACCCAACGGAGCCAAATATATCACTGTTTATACTGTTATTTTACCTGTCAGTTCAGTATCATTCCCATTGAATTTTCATTTAGCTACTTTTTGCTTTTCCTTTTATTAACAGTTGTTAACAAGGGGTAAGGCAGTAGCCAATGATGTCGGTCCATGTCACTGGACAAAAAATCAAACAACAGCAGCATCGGAAGCGGAATACAACGATGAGCCATACAACTAACCATCCTGAGTACAACTACACCGTTGTTCGCCAGTTCACAGTCATGACGATTGTCTGGGGAATTGTCGGCATGTCGGTTGGCGTACTGATCGCAGCCCAGTTGATCTGGCCTGCCCTCAACTTTGATACTCCCTGGCTGACTTACAGTCGCCTTCGCCCTCTGCACACCAATGCGGTCATCTTCGCATTTGGCTGTAGCGCCCTGATGGCGACCTCCTTCTATGTGGTGCAACGCACCTGTCAAGCCAGGCTGTTTGGAGGCAAGCTTGCCTCCTTCGTGTTCTGGGGCTGGCAGGCGATCATCCTGTCTGCCGCCATTTCGCTGCCGCTGGGATACACCACCTCTAAGGAGTACGCAGAGCTGGAATGGCCGATCGATATCGCCATCACCATCGTCTGGGTCGCCTATGCCGTCGTCTTCTTCGGCACCTTGGTCAAACGCACCACCTCCCACATCTATGTGGCGAACTGGTTCTTTGGCGCCTTCATCATCACGGTGGCCGTGCTGCACATCGTCAATAACATGGAAGTGCCGCTGTCCGGCATGAAGTCCTACTCCATGTATTCCGGTGCCATGGATGCCATGGTGCAGTGGTGGTATGGCCACAACGCGGTGGGCTTCCTGCTGACCGCAGGCTTCCTTGGCATGATGTACTACTTCGTGCCCAAGCAGGCGGGTCGTCCGGTTTACTCCTACCGCCTCTCCATCGTGCACTTCTGGGCGTTGATCTCCCTCTATATCTGGGCCGGCCCGCACCACCTGCACTATACCGCGCTGCCTGACTGGGCCCAGTCGCTGGGCATGGTGATGTCCCTGATCCTGTTCGTCCCCTCCTGGGGTGGCATGATCAACGGCATCATGACCCTCTCTGGCGCCTGGCACAAACTGCGTTATGACCCCATCCTGCGCTTCCTGATCGTGTCTCTGTCGTTCTACGGCATGTCCACCTTCGAAGGCCCCATGATGGCGATCAAGACGGTTAACGCCCTCTCCCATTACACCGACTGGACCATAGGTCACGTCCACTCAGGCGCACTGGGCTGGGTTGCCATGGTATCCATCGGCGCCGTGTATCACCTGATCCCGAACCTGTTCGACCAGGGCCGCATGTACAGCATCCGCCTGATCAACGTGCACTTCTGGCTGGCAACTGTGGGCACAGTGCTCTACATAGTCGCCATGTGGATTTCCGGCGTGATGCAGGGTCTGATGTGGCGTGCGGTCAACGACGACGGCACCCTGACCTACAGCTTCGTGGAAGCGCTGCAGGCCTCTTATCCCTTCTACTTCGTGCGCTTCCTGGGTGGCTGCTTCTTTGTCACCGGCATGTTGCTGATGGCCTACAACGCCTATCGCACCATCACTGCGCCCAAGGGTTCCCTGGAACCTGTCGCACAGCCAGCATGATTGAAGAGGTCAAAGCATGAGCAACAATAACCGTCACGAGATCTTTGAAAAGAGCGTACCCATGCTGGTGGTCGGCATCATATTTGCCATCAGCCTGGGGGGCCTGGTCGAAATTACCCCGCTGTTCTTCCAGAAGCAGACCACTGAGCCGGTAGAGGGCCTCAAGCCCTACACCGCCCTGCAGATGGAAGGCCGCGACATCTTCATCCGCGAAGGCTGTACCGTTTGTCACAGCCAGATGATCCGTCCGTTCCGCGCCGAAACCGAGCGTTACGGCCACTACTCGGTCGCCGGTGAAAGCGTGTGGGAGCACCCCTTCCTGTGGGGCTCCAAGCGTACCGGTCCGGACCTGGCCCGTGTGGGCGGTCGCTATTCAGACGACTGGCACCGCGCTCACCTGATCAATCCGCGCGATGTGGTGCCCGAGTCCAACATGCCGGCCTTCCCCTGGCTCGACACCAATGTCCTGACCGGTGAACTGACCGGCAAGAAACTGGCGCTGTTCCGGGACCACTTCGGCGTGCCTTACAGCGACGCTGACATCCAGGGTGCAGGTGAGGCCGTCAAGGGCAAAACCGAACTGGATGCGCTGGTAGCCTATCTGCAATCACTGGGTCATGCCCTGAAATAAAGGAGTCAGGATATGGATTACGGCACATTTCGCGGCCTTTATACCCTGCTGTTGATGGCCATCATGATCGGCATCATCGTCTGGGCATACAGCAAGCGCCGCAAGGCCTCTTTCGACGAGGCTGCCAACCTGGTTTTTGCCGACGACGAGCAACCCGGTGCTGATAACAAGAACGCAGGAGCGAAACAATAATGAGCACTTTGTTTAGCATTTTTGTGACCGTCATCAGCCTGGGGACCATACTCGGCTGCTTCTTGCTGCTGGTGTGGTGCCTGCGCGACAAGATGGGCGTGGAAGAGGGCAAGTCCATGGGACACGCCTTCGACGGTATTGAAGAGATCAACAACCCGCTGCCGAAGTGGTGGACCTATATGTTCCTCTTCTTCATCGTCACCGGTCTGGTCTACCTGCTGGCCTTCCCTGGCCTGGGCAACTGGAAGGGTCTGCTGGGCTGGCAGAGCTCCAACCAGGACGTCCGTTCTCTGGCCGAGTCCAAGGCTGCGGTGGCCTCCGCCAAGGCCGAAGGCCGGGCGGTGGAGTACGACCGCGAACTGGTCAAGGCTGACGAGATCTACGGCGCCAAGTTCCGCGAACTGGCCTATCAGGCCGATGGCAAGACCTACCGCGCCATCGAAGAGATTGCCGCCGATCCGGAAGCACGCAAGGTGGGTCAGCGTCTGTTCCTGCAGAACTGCTCCCAGTGTCACGGTTCCGATGCCCGCGGTGGTCGCGGTTTCCCGAACCTGACCGACACCGAATGGCAATGGGGCGGGCAGCCTGATCAGATCAAGACCACCATCATGGGCGGTCGTCAGGGTGTGATGGCGGCCTGGGGCGAGATCCTGGGTCAGGATGGGGTGAAAGAAGTCGCCTCCTACGTGCTGAGCCTGTCCGGTCGCAAGGTCGATCTGGTCGAAGCCAAGAAGGGCGAAGCACGCTTCACCATCTGCGCCGCCTGTCATGGTCCGGATGCCAAGGGCGGTATCGCCTTCGGGGCACCTGACCTGACCAACAACACCTGGCTGTATGGCGGTTCCCGTCAGGTGGTCGAGCAAACCATCACCCACGGCCGTCACGGCGTGATGCCGGCCTGGAAGGATATTCTGGGTGAAGACAAGGTGCATCTGCTCGCCTCCTACGTTTATAGTTTGTCCCACAACAACAAGTAAAATAAGCAGTAACATGTGATAAGCACGTGATTACTCAGTAAAAAGCCTCGACTCTTCGAGGCTTTTTGTTATCTTGTGTTGGCTGAAAAGCCTCCATTCTGTTAATCATACGTTTCGGTAGCACTCATTATGTCCCAACCCTGGTATCGCCAATTTTGGCCTTGGTTCATCATCGCCCTCCCGGCCGCCGCCGTGGTCGCCAGCATTAGCACAGCCATCATCGCCAGCAAGGATGGCGTCAATCTGGTCGCCGAGGACTATTACAAACAAGGCAAAGAGATCAATCAGGACTTGAGCAAGTTCGATCGCTCCGAAGCCCTCAACATTCGCATTGTGCTGGAAGTGAATGGCAAGGAGCTGACCCTCAAGCCTCTGTCGGGAGATATCCCCCCCGGTCAGGCCCTCTACCTCTCCCTGTTCCACCCGACCCTGGCCGGCATGGACAGTGAACACATGGTGACGGCCGACGCCAGCGGCGTCTATCGTCTGCTGCTCGACAAACCATTGAACGGGAAATGGCATATCCGGGTCGATGCCTTCAATCACGAATGGCGTCTGCAAGAGACAGTCCAGCTCCCGACCAAGGCGCCCGTCGAACTCGATCCCAAAGGACGTTAAGCCATGACAGGCGGTTTTCATCCTGGCGAGCCGGTTCCCGCCAGCACGCCCCATGCCCCGAACGTTTACTTTACCTCCCGGGGCAAGACGCCATGAAGGCTTGTTTCCATTGTGGTGAACCGGTTCCCGCCGGCAGTCGTTATGCGCTCGAGATCAAGGGCATAGTGCAACCCATGTGCTGTCCCGGCTGTCAGGCCGTGGCAGAAACCATCATGGAGTGCGGCCTCTCCAGCTATTACGAGCACCGCACTGCGCCCGGCATCAAGGGGGAACTGGTCCCGGAAGAGCTGGCCGCCCTCACCCACTACGATCTGGCCGAGGTGCAGCAGGATTTCGTCACCGACAGCAGCACGGGCAGCCACAGGCAGCGCGAGATCCTGCTCAGCGTGGAAGGGCTGACCTGCGCCGCCTGCGCTTGGCTCATCGAGCGTCATCTGACCGGCCTTGCCGGCCTGCACTACATCAACGTCAACACCACCACCCACCGCGCCCGCATCAAGTGGGATCCGGACCGACTTGCCTTGAGCGACATCCTCAAGGGGTTCGCCAAGATAGGCTATCGTGCCTACCCGTTCCAGACCCACAACCAGGAGGCTATCTACGCCAAAGAAGTGCGCAACTACATGTTCCGGCTGGCACTGGCGGGCCTGGGGTCAATGCAGGTGATGATGTGCGCGGTGGCGCTCTACATGGATCTCTTCATCAGCGTCGAGGATGAGTTCATGGTCTACTTCAAGTGGATCAGCCTCTTGCTCTCGACCCCCATCATGATCTACTCGGCCCAGCCATTTTACGTGGGCGCCTGGCGCAGCCTGAAACAGGGCCACCTCTCCATGGACGTGTCAGTATCGCTGGCACTGATCGGCGCCTTCATTGCCTCCATGTGGGCCACCATCTTCAATACCGGTGAGGTCTACTACGACTCCATCACCATGTTTGTCTTCTTCCTGCTGCTGGGGCGTTTTCTGGAGTTGCGGGCCAGACGCAAGGCGTCAGAGTCCAGCTCCAACCTGGCACGGCTGGTGCCCATCATGGCCACGCGCATCGATGACGATGGCGAACACGATGTGGCGGCCAAGATGCTGCAGGTGGGGGACAGGATTCGGGTACTGGCCGGCGCCACCCTGCCGGCCGATGGCCTCATCGTCGAGGGGCAGGCCAGCCTCAACGAATCCATGCTGACCGGCGAGCAGTTGCCGCTGCTCAAGCAGGTGGGTGACAGCGTCTATGCCGGTACCATCAACACGGACGCACCGCTCCAGATCCGGGTCAGCCACCGCATCGAGGAGTCGCGCATCGCCCAGATCATGCGGCTGCAGGATCATGCGCTGGATGACAAACCGGCCATCGCCCAGATGGCGGACGTGCTCTCCCGCCACTTCATCCTGGTGCTGCTGATCATTGCCGCGGCAGTGTGGACCTTCTGGCACTTCCATCAACCGGAGCAGGCCTTCTGGGTCACCCTGGCCGTGCTGGTTGCTACCTGCCCCTGCGCCCTGTCGCTGGCCACGCCGACCGCGCTCACCTCGGCCACCGCCCGGCTGACCCGCTCCGGCATTCTGCTGCGCCGTGGCCATGTGCTGGACGTGCTGACCAAGGCCAACCGAATCGTGATGGACAAGACAGGCACCCTGACCACGGGCAACATCAGCCTGATCAGCACCACGACGCTGGCCGAGCTGAGCGAAGCACAGTGCCTCGCCATCGCCCGCGCGCTGGAAGCCTATTCTGAACACCCCATCGCCCGCGCCTTTCGCAGCAAGGCGGCAGACGATGCCCTGTTGCTGGCGGCAAGCGAGGTGACACCCGTCATAGGTCATGGCATTCAGGGCAAGATCGCAGGCCGGCATTACCGCATCGGCAGCGCCCGCTGGTTGGCACTGCCCGCCGGGCAGACTGCCAGCAAGGGCCTTGCCATCTATCTGGCCGATGAGTCCAGGCTGCTGGCCCGCTTCATCCTGGCAGATACATTGCGCCCGGATGCCAAGGCGCTGATCCGGGCCTTCAAGGCCGCCGGTCTGCAGACCACCATACTCACGGGTGACAGCTCGGCCCAGGCCGACGAGGTGGCTCGCGAGCTCGGAGTGGACGAACTGGTGAAAGGGGTCACGCCGGATGGCAAGCTGACCTATCTCAAGGAACATGAGGCCCGCGGCGATATCAGCATCATGGTGGGGGATGGCATCAACGATGCCCCCGTGCTGGCTGGCGCCCACGCCTCCTTCGCCATGGCGGGCGGTACGGATCTGGCCAAGAACAGCGCCGATGCCATACTGCTGGCCGACGATCTCTCCCGTCTGCTGGAGGCCCGCACCCTGGCCATTCGCACCCGCAAGATCATCCAGGAGAACTTCGCCTGGTCCATCGGTTACAACCTGCTGGTACTGCCGCTCGCGGCCAGCGGCTGGTTGCCGCCCTATGTGGCGGCGGCGGGCATGTCTCTGAGCTCCCTCATAGTAGTAACCAACTCCATGCGGCTGAATCGCTGAGCCATGGCCGCATATACGCGCGATAAAGGGAGCCGGCGTGTGCCGGGCTCCCCGCCCCACAGAATCGCCGGGCCCCTGGCCACCAACGGGTGTACCATGACCACTCTCATCGCAAGGCTTGCACCATGAACATCATCTTCGTCCTGATCCCCATCGCCATCCTGTTTGTCATCATCGCCGGCGCCGTTTTCTTCTGGGCCATTCGCTCCGAGCAGTTTGAAGATCTCGACCGCCAGGGCTCCAATATCCTGTTCGATGAAGACAAACCCGCCCAAAAAACCAGCGAGCATACGTCCGATGACCGCCAGCCTTGATCTGATCGGGGCCCTGCTGGTGGGGCTCGCAGGCTCAGGCCACTGCATCGGCATGTGTGGCGGCGTCTCGGCAGCTCTCTCCATGGCAATTCCCCCCGAGAAGCAGCACTTCTGGGGCCGACTCGGCTATCTGCTCAACTACAACCTGGGCCGGATCCTCAGCTACCTGGTCGCCGGTGCCCTGGTGGGGGGCCTGCTGGCCACGACCAGCGAGCTGGGCGCCGGCAAGCACGCCATCGCTGGCTTGCGGCTGGTGGCGGCGCTCTTGATGATAGCGCTCGGTCTCTACCTCGCCGGCTGGTGGCAGGGCATACTGCTGCTCGAGCGCATCGGTGCCCGACTCTGGCCCCGCATCAAGCCGCTGGCGGGCAAGTTTCTCCCCTTCACCTCGGCCTGGCAGGCCCTTCCCTTTGGCATGGTGTGGGGCTGGCTGCCCTGCGGTCTGGTCTACTCCATGCTGACCTGGAGTGCGGCGGCAGGTTCCGCCGGTGGCGGTGCGCTGATCATGCTCAGTTTCGGCATAGGGACCCTGCCGACACTGTTTGCCCTGGGGGGGCTGGCAGACCGCCTGCGTTACTGGCTGACCCTGCGCAGTTTGCGCCAAGGCGGGGCTGTTTTGCTCATCGCGTATGGGCTTCATACTCTCTGGATCGGGATAGCGTCCTTTTGAAACCCTATCCAAAACGGATGAGTTGATGGTAAACTTGTTTGATATAAATCAATTATTCGTATGAGCCTATGATCCCGGAAAAGAAACCTGGCAGACGTATTCAGAGCGGTGGCTGTGCAATTCATTGCCAGGATTGCAGCATCAGCCAGCTCTGCATTCCCTTCACCCTGAATGACAGCGAACTCGATCAGCTCGACAGCATCATCGAGCGCAAGAAGCCGATCCAGAAGGGTGAGGAGCTGTTCAAAGCAGGCGATGAGCTGAAATCGCTCTACGCGATCCGTTCCGGGACCATCAAGTCATACACCATCACGGAACAAGGGGATGAGCAGATCACCGCCTTCCACCTCGCCGGTGATCTGGTTGGTTTCGATGCCATTCACAAGCAGGCCCACCCCTCCTTCGCTCAGGCGCTGGAAACGGCCATGGTGTGCGAGATCCCGTTCGACGTGCTCGACGATCTCTCCGGCAAGATGCCCAAGCTGCGCCAGCAAATCATGCGACTGATGAGCAACGAAATCATGGGCGATCAGGAGATGATACTGCTGCTCTCCAAGAAGAATGCCGAAGAGCGCCTCGCCGCCTTCCTGCACAATCTGTCGGTGCGTTTCTCCGAGCGTGGCTTCTCCGCCAAGGAGTTCCGCCTCTCCATGACCCGCGGTGACATCGGCAACTACCTCGGCCTCACCGTCGAGACCATCAGCCGTCTGCTTGGCCGCTTCCAGAAGTCCGAGCTCATCAGCGTCAAGGGCAAGTACATCACAGTGCTGGATCATGTGGCCCTCGGCGTCATGGCTGGCGCGACCCGTCCTCCCTGCGGTTAATATCCCTCTGTTGCCGGATCGGTTTACGCTGAAATTTGATCCGGCACACGTCCCCCCTCCTCCTGCTGAGCTAAGCTGTAATGGCTAAAGGTCTGCCATCATTGGTATTTTTGCCAAGGAGGAGGAGAACATGGTCAAGTACCGAAAGATCCTGGTCGTTATCAACCCGGAAGAAGCGCGACAAATTGCCCTCGAACGTGCGGTCAAGGTGGCTGAGCTTGACGAAGGCGCTCAACTGACCCTGTTGCTCACAATTTACGACTTCTCGTACGAGATGACCGCCATGCTGTCGGTGGACGAGCGGGAAGAGATGCGCCACGGCGTGATCGCCCAGCGCCGTGAATGGCTCGACGATATTCTGAAACCCTACCGAGCCAAGGGGCTGGACTGCGAGATCAAGGTAGTCTGGCACAATCGACCCTTCGAATGCGTCATTCAGGAAGTGCTGGAGAACCGCCACGATCTGGTGGTCAAGGCGACTCACCATCACTCGTTTCTGCAAACCTTCATCTTCACCCCGACCGACTGGCACCTGCTGCGCAAGTGCCCCTGCCCCGTCCTGCTGGTCAAGGAGGGTCATTGGCAACGGGGTGGCAACATCATTGCCGCCATCAATTGTTCAAGCGACGATCAGGATCAGAAACTGCTGAACGAGCGGATCACGGAGGAAGGGATCGTCATCGCCGAACTGCTCGGCTCCAACCTCTATTTGGTCAACACCTATCCCGGCACCCCGGTCAACGTGGCTATTGAACTGCCCGAGTTCGATCCCAACGCCTACAATGATGCCATTCGCAAACACCATGAGAGCCTGCTGCTGAGCCATGCCGACAAATTTGGCATCAGTCATCTGTGGACCCGAGTGGCGGAAGGCCTGCCGGAAGAGGTGTTGCCCGATCTGGCCGAAGACCTGCAAGCCACCCTGATGATCATGGGCTGCGTAGGTCGCACCGGCCTCTCCGCCGCCCTGCTCGGCAATACCGCCGAACATGTGGTGGACAGACTCGCCTGCGACATGCTGATCCTCAAACCCGCCGATTACAGCTGCCCGGTAGACAGCCGGCGCAGTCAATCATAAGACGGCTTTCATCCTAGCATCTTGCCCTCCCCCGGGACATGGCTATAATAACGCGCTTATTTGTGTCCCGGGTTTTACGAGCATGCTAGAAGAGCTGAACGCCAAAGATAAATACAGTTTCAACAAACTGCAGAAGCGCCTGCGGCGCAACGTAGGTCAGGCCATCGCCGACTTCAACATGATTGAAGAGGGCGACAAGATCATGGTGTGCCTGTCCGGTGGCAAGGACAGCTTCGCCATGCTCGACATCCTGATGAGCCTGAAGGCGAGCGCCCCCATCCATTTCGATCTGGTGGCCGTCAACCTGGATCAGAAGCAACCCGGTTTCCCCGAGCACGTGCTGCCGGAATACCTGGCCACCCTGGGCGTCGACTTCAAGATCGTCGAGGAAGACACCTACTCCATCGTCAAGGACAAGGTGCCGGAAGGCAAGACCACCTGCGCCCTCTGCTCCCGTCTGCGCCGTGGCATTCTCTATCGCACCGCCCAGGAGCTGGGCTGCACCAAGATTGCCCTCGGTCATCACAGGGACGACATACTCGAGACCTTGTTCCTCAATATGTTCTACGGTGGCAAGCTCAAATCCATGCCGCCCAAGCTGGTAAGCGACGATGGCAAGAATGTGGTGATCCGCCCGCTGGCCTACTGCAAGGAGAAAGACCTGGTGCGCTATGCCGAGGTCAAGGCCTTCCCCATCATCCCGTGCAACCTGTGCGGCTCGCAGGAGAACCTGCAGCGTCAGGCCATCAAGCAGATGATGCAGGATTGGGATCGCCGCTTCCCGGGTCGTATCGAGACCATGTTCACCGCCATTCAGGACGTGATCCCGAGCCACCTGCTCGATCACAAGCTGTTCGACTTCAAGAGCATCAACCGCGACTCCGGCATCATAGATGGCGGCGACAAGGCATTTGATCCGCCTGAACTGCCCAAAGCGCCGCTGCTGGACATCGACGAGATGGACATGCTGGATGTGATTGAAGTGCGCTAAGCACGATAGACACAAACCGACAGCAACAAAAAAGGAGCGCCAGGCGCTCCTTTTTTTATCTCACTGGCAAGCGGCTGGCTCACTCCTTGTGCAGCCAGGGAGTCAGTCGCAATATGTCGCCCTGCAGTTGCAGCTTGCCCGCGGCGAAATCCGCCAGCTGCGCATTGCTGAGCAGCAGTTGCCCCCCTTGCCAGGAGAGCGCTTGCTGGCGTGCACCGTCGACCAGATAGGCGGTGCCAGTCGGTTGTACCAGGGTCACCCGCACGCCCGCCATCTCGGGCAGGAAATACTTGCCGACCATGCCGGCCAGCTTGCTCAGCAGGGCCTGCATATCCTGCTGACGCTTGGCCACCTCGGCCACCTTGAGATCCCACTGGCTGCCTGACACGGGCTGCACATCGGCCATCACCTGCACCGACAGATCGCAGGCCGTGTGCGCTTCGGTCAACCCCACCACCACGGTCGCCTTGTCCAGATTGAGATCATCGTCGTAGGGCAGCCGCAGCTCGCTGTCTACCGTCACCTCGGCGGTCACGTCCCGATCCAGGGTCGAGACCCGGGCCGTGGTGAGCAGGCAGCGCTGGCCTTTTTGCGGATCGGTCAGATAAAACCCCAGCCTTGCGTGACCAAACTCTCCCTTGGCGAAGGTCTTCATCTGGCTGTAGAAGGTGCTGTACTGCAGATCCAGTGAAGGTTGTGCCAACCCCAGGGTAGGCAACAGCAGCAAACCAGCCGCCACGCCATGTCGAGTCCTCTTCATATGCCATCCTTTTGCATCGCGCACTCGTCATGCGCTGAAATGTGCCTGCGCCATCGTCTGGCCTCAGGCTTGCTATGCGTTGAAATGATCGGGACCTTCGCTCACTTCCGTCACTTCCGTCACTTCGACCGCGACCCCGCACAGATCCCGATAGAGGATGCCCTTGCAGTTGAAGTAGAGGGGTGCCACCCAGACAAGGCCCAATCCCATGGGGATCAGCGCCAGGAAAAACAGCGCCAGCATGACGCCGTGCAGCAGCACTATGCTGGGCCAGCCACGGGCAAACAGCTTGAGCGACACCAGAATGGCTTGCGCCGGCGACAGGCCGCGCTCCAGCACCAGCGGCACCGAGAACACCAGTCCCATGCCGATCAACGCAGACGGGATGAAAGCCAGCACCACCGGCAGGCCCACCAGTTCAAACAGGGGGCCGAACAGGCTGGTTAGCATGCTGCCCAGCAGGCTCAGGCTGCCGAGACGCAGGAAGTGGCGAAAGAAATCGAATACCTGGCTCGGACGGGCACGCACACCGACCGACTGCTGCAATCCCAACATGTCGAGGGACGAGGTCATGGGTGACATCATGATGGTGATAAGCAGGCTCAGCACCAGGGCTATGTCCATTCCCCCCTCCTGATTGAGGTAGGGGGCCAGCAGGGTATTGCTCAGCAATATCCAGATGGCCGTGACACCGACGATGGCCAGCAACAGGCCGAAACCGGTGCGCCGCGTCTGTTGCCAACTCTCCTGCAATACCCCCTTGAGGTCGAGACGATATCCCTGACTCAGGGATTGTTCGAGGGAACCACCGATCCGCATTTTATTACTCAATTGACTATCCAACATCAGAAAAACCACTATTCAGGGAGCACATTATAGCGATTTGACCCGGCATGCGTAGCCGTTTTTCCCCTTATCTGCTGACCAAAAAGTCTTTGATTTCATAAGGGCCCGTCATCGCAGTCAGCGCCGCTTCCGTCCGGGACAGATTATCCACGCCAGGATCATGCCCCCCATCCGCATCAGCCGTCGGGCCCCCCCCGTGGGGGTGCGCTCCCTGTCTTGGCCCACCGTGGCGATGAGCGTAGGATGCCAGAAGATGTCACCCGCTTCTGCTCGCCGCCTCCATCCGTATTGTCCGGTGGCGACCGCTTCACAAGGAGAATTGCATGTCTGATTTGACCCTGTATCTCGCCCCCGGCACCTGTGCCATGGCCGTGCACATAGCCCTGACCGAGGCCAAGGCCCACCATCATGTCAAGGTGCTCGACCTGGCGGCCGAGGAGCAGCGCTCCGCCGCCTACCTCGCCATCAATCCCAAAGGCCGGGTGCCGGCTCTCGTCACCGAGCGCGGCGTGCTGACCGAAACCCCGGCCTTGCTGCTTTATGTGGCGCAGCGCTTCCCTAACGCCCGGCTTGCACCGCTGGACGATCCCTTCCTGCTGGCCCGCATGCAGGAGGTGAACAGCTTCCTCGCCTCAACCGTTCACGTCGCCCATGCCCACGGTCGCCGTGGCAGTCGCTGGGCCGATGACGCACAGGCCATCGCCGCCATGCAAGCCAAGGTGCCGCAAAACATGCGCGATGGCTTTGCCGAGATTGAACGCCACTATTTGGTCGGCCCCTGGGTACTGGGAGAGAGTTTCAGCCTGGCCGACATCTATCTGTTCGTGGTCGCCGGCTGGCTCGAGAGCGATGGCGTGGCCATCGGCGAGTTCCCCAGGGTAGCGGCACACTATCAACAGATGCTGGCACGCCCCGGCGTGCAGCAAGCCCTCGCCCTCTAGCCCGGTATCTGCGGGTGTCAGTGCTCTGTCTGGCACCCTTTTTCCCCCTCCCCATCCCCTGCATTGAGATCGTTTTCACATTTCTGCCATCTCACTGTGGATCGCGCGGGCCTTAGGGCCTATCTTTCTCGCATGACGCAACCGGTTGCGTAACCGGTTGCCTGGATGAACATCAGATATGCGGACGCGAGTCTGCCGAGGTGCTGTATGAAACGAGGCAAGCTGCTCAATGCTCCCCTGAGTGCCCTGGTGGCACGGATGGGTCACACCGACGAGATCACCGTCTGCGACGCGGGCCTGCCCATTGCGGCGGGGCCGGAGCGCATCGATCTGGCGCTGATGGCGGGCACTCCCAGCCTTGACACTGTGCTGACCGCCCTGCTTACCGATCTGGTAGTGGAGAAGGTGATCATGGCGAGTGAGATAAAACTGATCAGCCCCGCCGCCCATCAGGCGCTCGTAGAGCAGATAGAGGCGCACGCGGCTGCCCAAGGCAAGCCCATCACCATCGAATACTGCCTGCACGAGGCGTTCAAGACCCGCTCCCGCCAGAGCAAGGCGATCGTGCGCAGCGGCGAGGTCACCCCCTACGCCAACATTATTCTCTGCGCCGGTGTGGCGTTTTAAGCCTCTTCAAGGAAGCTGCAAATGAGCACAACCTCCTCCCCCTCACCCATTCTCGAGCTCACCGGGATCGTCAAGACCTTCCCCGGTGTACGTGCTCTCGATGAGGCTGGCCTCAAGGTATACCCGGGCCAGGTGATGGCCCTGCTCGGCGAAAATGGCGCCGGCAAGTCCACCCTGATGAAGGTGCTGACCGGCATCTATCAGGCCGATGCGGGCAGCATCAGTTATCGCGGCCAACCGGTGCACTTCAAGGGTCCCCGCGACTCCCAGGATCAGGGGATCAGCATCATCCATCAGGAGCTGAACCTGCTGCCGGAGCTGTCGATTGCCGCCAACATCTTTCTCGGCCGCGAACCGCGCACCCGTTTTGGCAGCATCGACCACAAACAGTTGCGCGAGCGGGCAAGCACCCTGCTGGGCCGCCTCGGCGTCAAGCACGGGCCGGACACCCGGCTCGGGGATTTGTCGATTGGCGAGCAGCAGATGGTGGAGATCGCCAAGGCACTGTCGTTCGATGCCAGCGTCATCATCATGGATGAACCCACAGATGCACTGACCGACACCGAAACCGATCAGCTGTTTGTGGTTATCCGTGAGCTGCGTCAGCAGGGCTGCGGCATCGTCTACATCTCCCACCGCCTCAAAGAGATCTTCCAGATCTGCGACCGGGTTACCGTGCTGCGGGATGGCAAGTGGATCGGCGAGAAGGCGGTGAGCGAGCTCGATGAAGACAGGATCATCGAGATGATGGTGGGTCGTCGGCTGGAAGAGCAGTATCCCCGTCTGCAACGAGAGCTCGGCCCCGTCAGCCTGCAAGTGAAAGATCTGGCCGGCCCCGGCGTGCGCGGGGTGAGCTTCTCCCTGCGTCAGGGTGAAATTCTGGGCTTTAGCGGCCTGATGGGATCTGGCCGTACCGAGTTGATGAAGCTTATCTACGGTGCCAGCCCCATCAGCGCCGGTAAAGTGGAAGTTGACGGCCACGCGCTGGTGCCGCGCAGTCCGGCCGATGGGCTGGCCGCCGGCATCGCCTATATCTCCGAAGATCGCAAGGGAGATGGCCTGGTGCTGGAGCTGTCGGTGCGCGAAAACATGAGTCTGTGCGCCCTCGGCGAGTTCATCAGCCACGGCAAGATTGACGGCAAGGCCGAACGGCAGGCGGTGAGCGACTATGTGCGCCTGTTCAACATCAAGACCCCGAGTCAGGATCAGCTGATAAAGCTGCTCTCGGGCGGCAACCAGCAGAAGGTCGCCATCGCCAAGGGGCTGCTGACACGGCCCAAGGTGTTGATCCTGGACGAGCCTACCCGCGGGGTCGACGTGGGGGCCAAGAAGGAGATCTACCAGCTCATCAACCAGTTCAAGAAGGAGGGGATGAGCATCATCCTGGTCTCCTCCGAGATGCCGGAAGTGCTCGGCATGAGCGATCGCATCATGGTGATGCACGAAGGGCGCATCAGCGCAGAATTCATCTCCGCGGACGCCAATCAGGAGAAACTGATGGCGGCGGCAGTCGGTAAACAGTGGCAATCAGAGCAAGAGGCCTCCCAATGACAACCCAAACCCTTCCCCGCCGCGGCATCATGAGCAAGGCCTGGTGGATCGAGAACAAATCCCTGGTCGCCCTCTTGGTGCTGATTGGCGTGGTCTCGGCCTTAAGCCCCAACTTCTTCACCGCCGACAACCTGCTCAACATACTGCGCCAGACCTCGGTCAACGCCATCATGGCGGTCGGCATGACGCTGGTCATTCTCACTGCCGGTATCGATCTCTCGGTCGGCTCGGTGCTGGCCCTGTGCGGCGCCCTGGCGGCGACCATGGTGGCCATGGAGCTGCCCATCTGGCTGGTGGTGCCCCTCACCCTGGGGGCCGGTGCCCTGCTTGGCGGCGTCAGCGGTCTCATCATCGCCAAGGGCAAGGTGCAGGCCTTCATCGCCACCCTGGTCACCATGACGGCCCTGCGCGGCGTGACCATGGTCTATACCGAGGGGCGTCCCATCTCCACCGGTTTCAGTGACGGCGCCGATCACTTTGCCTGGCTGGGTACCGGCTACCTGCTCGGACTGCCTGTGCCCATCTGGCTGATGGCCATCGTCTTCCTGCTGGCCTGGTTCATGCTCAACCACACTCGCCTCGGCCGTTACATCTACGCTCTGGGCGGCAACGAGTCAGCCACCCGCCTCTCCGGCATCAATGTGGCCAGGGTGAAGCTGGCGGTGTATGGTCTGTGCGGCGCCCTCTCAGCGCTGGCAGGTCTTATCGTCACCTCCCGCCTCTCCTCGGCCCAGCCGACTGCGGGCATGGGTTACGAGCTGGATGCCATCGCCGCCGTGGTGCTGGGTGGTACCAGCCTGATGGGGGGCAAGGGTCGCATCATGGGGACCCTGATCGGGGCACTCATCATCGGCTTCCTCAACAACGCCCTCAACCTGCTCGACGTCTCGTCCTATTACCAGATGATCGCCAAGGCCAGCGTGATCTTGCTCGCCGTGATGATCGATAACAAAAGCAAATAAGCACACACAAGGAATGAAATGATGAAAAAGCTCAATACCCTGCTCGCTGCCGCCATCATGTCCGTGCTGGGCACAGCCCAGGCCGCCGATCACACTCTGGCCATGGTGGTCTCCACCCTCAACAACCCCTTCTTCGTCACCATGAAAGAGGGGGCCGAAGCCAAGGCCAAGGAGCTTGGCTACGAGCTGGTGGTGCTGGACTCCCAGAATGACCCGGCCAAGGAGCTCTCCAACATGGAAGATCTCGCCGTGCGTAAGGTCAATGCCATCCTGATCAACCCGACCGACTCCGAGGCCGTGGGCAACGCCATCCGCCTGGCCAACAAGGCCAACATCCCGGTGCTGACCCTGGACCGTGGCGCGGCCCAGGGGGACGTCAAGGCCCACATCGCCTCCGACAACGTGGCCGGCGGCAAGTTGGCTGGCGACTTCATCACCCAGAAACTGGGGGCCGGTGCCAAGGTCATTCAGCTTGAAGGGATCGCCGGTACCTCGGCCGCCCGCGACCGTGGCGAAGGTTTCGCCCTGGCCGTGGCCGCCAACAAGCTGGAAGTGCTGGCCTCCCAGCCCGCCGACTTTGACCGCACCAAGGGTCTGAACGTCATGGAGAACCTGCTGGCGGCCCACCCGACCGTGCAGGCCGTGTTCGCCCAGAACGACGAGATGGCGCTGGGTGCCATCCGCGCCGTGCAAGCTGCCGGCAAAGAGGTGATGATCGTCGGTTTCGACGGCACAGACGATGGCAAGGCCGCCGTGGCCAAGGGTAAACTGGCCGCCACAGTAGCTCAGCAGCCGGCGCTGATCGGTGCCATCGGCGTAGAAACCGCCGACAAGGTACTCAAGGGCCAGCCGGTGGAAAAATCCATTCCGGTCCCGCTGCAAGTGGTCAGCAAGTAAGCTGATGGGGGGAGGTTCGCCTCCCCCTTTGCCTCTCCTGTCTTCGATTAACCGTGCTGCTTGGCTTGGGCCCACTCAAGCCAAGATGTTCCAAATCAAGGGTGATAAGAATGAATCGTCTCGTTGTTCTGGGCAGTGTCAATGCAGACCATGTGCTGCGCGTTCCCCACTTTCCTCGCCCCGGTGAAACCCTGACCGGCCACAGCTATCAAGTCGTCCCCGGTGGCAAAGGCGCCAATCAGGCGGTCGCCGCCGCTCGTCTTGGCGCCCCCGTCGCTTTTATCGCCCGCATCGGCGATGACGCCATCGGCCACCAGATGAAAACGGGCTTTGCTAAAGACGGCATCGACGTCAGCGCCGTCGAACTCGACGAGCAGCTTCCTACCGGCATCGCCATCATCTATGTGAGCGACGAGGGGGAAAACAGCATAGGCATCTCCGCCGAGGCCAACGGCGCCCTCTCTCCTTCCATGGTCAAGCGCCATGAAGCCATGATTGCCGATGCCCATACCCTGCTGCTGCAGCTGGAAGTGCCGCTCGAAAGCGTGTTTGAGGCCGCCAGCCTGGCTAGATCCCACGGCACCCGGGTGGTGCTCAATCCGGCGCCCGCCCGTCCGCTCCCGGCCGATCTGTTGGCGCTGGTGGATCTCATCACCCCCAACCAGACCGAGGCCGAGCTGCTGACCGGCGTCAAGGTGACCGACGAGGCGAGCGCAGCTCAGGCGGCCACCCGCTTCCACCAGATGGGGATTACGGACGTGATGATCACCCTGGGCTCGCAAGGGGTCTATTGCAGCAACGCCCGGCAGCAACAACTGATCCCGGGTTTTCGGGTCGAGGCGGTGGACACCACGGCTGCAGGCGACACCTTCAACGGCGCCCTGCTGGCGGCAGAATTGGCCGGAGCGAACTTCAACGACGCGGTACGCTTTGCCCACGGCGCGGCAGCACTCTCTGTCACCAAGTTCGGCGCCCAGAGCTCGATCCCGAGCAAGGTTGAGGTCGACACCTTCCTGCTTGCCCAGACTGCGCAGGGGCACTGATGGCCAACATCAAGGAGGTGGCGGCGCGGGCCCAGGTCTCTACCACCACCGTCTCCCACGTCATCAACGAAACCCGCTTCGTGGCCGAGGAGACCCGGGAGCGGGTCTTCGCCGCCATGCGCGATCTCAACTATGCCCCCAGCCTGGTGGCCCGCAGCCTCAAGGTGAAGGAGACCAACAGTATCGGCATGCTGGTCACCACCTCCAGCAACCCCTTCTTCGCCGAGGTGGTGCGCGGGGTGGAGCGCTACTGCTTCGAGCAGGGCTACAACCTGATGCTGGGCAACACAGAGGGGCAGGCCGAAACCGCCCTCTCCTACCTGAAAATGATGCTGCGCAAACGGGTCGACGGCCTGCTGATCATGTGCAGCGAAGGGCAGCAGGAGGTGTTCAACCAGCTCGACTGGCTCAAGAGCCTGCCGGTGGTGGTGATGGACTGGGGCATGGAGAGCAAGGACGTGGATCTCATCGCCGACAACTCCCATCGCGGCGGCTACCTGGCCACCCGCCACCTGCTGGCGCTCGGTCACACCGACATAGGCTGCATCACGGGTCCCCACAGTCGCGCCCCCGCCAATCAGCGCCAGTCCGGCTTCGAGCAGGCGATGAAAGAAGCGGGGCTGACCATCAATCCGGCCTGGATCCAGGAGGGCGATTTCGACTGCGCCAGTGGTTTCAGTGCCATGCAGCGGCTGCTGGCCCAGCCCAAACGGCCAAGCGCCCTCTTCATCTTCAACGACATGATGGCCATGGGGGCCATCAGCGCCGCCCATCAGGCGGGCTTGAACATACCGCAGGATCTCTCCATCGTCGGCTATGACAACGTGGCGCTGGCGCAATACCTGTCACCGCCGCTCACCACCATCAATCAGCCCAAAGAGGAGCTGGGTCGCCTCGCCGTCACCCGGCTGCTGGCGCGGATCAACGGGGTGGCGGTGGATAATCATCTGATCACCGTCGATCCTGACTTGGTGATCAGACAATCCTGCGCGCCCTTCCCATCCCCCTGATTTTCTAAACGCATCATGCAAAAAGGGCGATCCTATGGGTCGCCCTTTTTATTGCAGCCAGTCAGGACTGCTGCCGCTCAACCTGCGCAACCGGGGCCAGGCGTATCAGGCCCAGTCTCTGCGCCAGCGGCTCCAGCAGACCAGCATGAGCCGACGCCACCGGCAGCCAATAACGCAATGGCCAGCCCGCCGCCAGCAAGCCCGGCGTGCTGCTGCCAATGTCGCAGAGCGCCAGGGTACAGGCGCACTGGTTCAGCTTGGCCAGCAGGGCGGCATCGTGCTGCAGGCTTGGCAACAGCAGGATTGGTTCGACATGGGCCAGCGCGGGCAGATAGGCCAGCACATGGGCCAGCTGAGCCTGATGCGTGAGCGCGATCAGCAGCGGCTGCGGCTCACTGCCGGCAGGCTGATCATGCTCTTGCAGCAGCCGCGCGATCACGGGCCCCAGTATGCCGCCCTCCTGCAACCAGCCCATCTCGCAAGGCGCCAGTGTCTCCTGCCAGCGCAGTGACAAACCGGTCGCCGCAGCGCCGCTCTCGCTGCCAAACCGCTGGGTATCGACCACCAGAGGAGAAGGCGCCAGGTTTGCAAGCCAGTCCCGCAACTGGTGCAGCTGGCGCTGGGTCAGTTGCAACTGCAGCTGCATCCCGGGTTCGAACCAGGCGAGATCCCCATCGGCATCGCGCTTGGCCTGGTTGAGAGCCAAAATGGCCTGATCCAGCAGCCGCTTGGGATCCGGTTCCTCCTGCACCTGGGCAACCCCCAGCCGGCACGCCAGCTCGAAACTGCTCTCCCGGGTCACGAACTCGAAATGGAGCAGGCTCATCAGCGCCTGGATCTGCGCAGCCATGCTCTGCCGCCCAGCGGTCAGGATCACAGCAAACTCATCCCCTCCCAGCCGGTAGGCATGACCGCCATGGGCTTGCTGCAGCTTGTCCGCCACCGTTTGCAGCAATCTGTCTCCCACCTGATAGCCGAGCAGATCGTTGACCTGCTTGAAGCGCTTCAGATCGAGCACCACCAGCGCCAGGGCATGGGAAGAGTCCAGCGAGCGTGCCAGCTGTTCCTGCAAGGCGCGGCGATTGCCGAGCCGGGTCAGGGGATCGAGCAGGGAGAGGCGCCGGTTTTGCAAGTTGGCACGAATGAGGGCAAACACCAGAGTCCCACCGGTCACCAGCAGGATCAGTTGCCAGATCTGCAGCCAGAACAGGCTGCTGCGGATCTGGTTGACCGAGACTTCCCGCTCCTGGCCGGAGAGGATCTGATCGCCAATCTGCTCAATCTGGCGGGTCTGCTCGACAATCTGGGCCTGCAACCGCTCGAGTCCGGCCCCTTCTTGCAGCTGCCCGGCCTGTATCTGGGGTTCGAGTCGCTTTATCTGCTCGAACAGTTCGGCCAGCGCCTTGCCCAGTCCGTGACGTTCCCGCGCATCGGCGGTCTCGCTGCTGATGAGGAAGATATCCAGCCGGTTCCACAACAGATCGTAATTGAGGCTCAAGGTCGCCATCTCCAGCTGCCCGGCCCGATAGAGGCGCAAGTCATAGAGGAAACGCTGGGATTCCAGCATCACCTGGCTGATGTTCCAGTGGATGTTGCGATAGAAGGTATCGACCAGTTGCTCCTGGCGGTGTTGCAGATAGAGCCCGCAACCCGAGGAGAACAGAAACAGCAAGGTGATCGAGACCAGCAGCAGGTTATGGCGCTGACGACCCATCAGTCGATGATCTCGATGCGGGTCACCTGCCAGACCATGCAGTTATGAATGGGGGGAATGTCCAGTTTGGGGTGGCTGGAAAACGGGATCAGCAGCCAGAGCGGCCCCTTGTTGCGCCGGGTCAGCGGCTTGTCATCCTCGTGGCGGACCAGGGTCAGGGGCACACCGTCAAACAGGGCCAGATCCACCACCTGCTGATAGCCGTTGAGGGCCGAGACGGCAATCTTGCTGGCACTCGGAATTCCCTGCGCCGCCAGTACGGCCGCCAGCGTCGGGCCGCGATAATGGTGCAAGCCCTGGGTCCAGGGCGTGGTGGTGGTGAACTCGGTTTGTGGCAGGGCGTCCAGCGCCGCGTCATCGAGCGTGAGCTGCTTGCCATTGGACAACATCAGCGTCATCAGGGGAATCGATGCCAATGCGCTGGCGCTGGCCAGCATGAGGAGGAAAAAAGCGATCCATTGCTTCACTGTGGTCATGATGATTTGCGCCAACTGCGTCCCATATTTGGGTTGCCAGTGTGGCGATTTCACCATGTCATTGCAACTGTGGCATTGCACACTAGCTCAGGATCCGCGCATCTCCATCCAGTTGTGACCGTCGATCTGTTTGGGTTGATGCACACCGCAACGTTGCAGCAACTCGTCAACGAAGGCGGGCACCAGCAGGGAGGCCGGCCCGTAGCGTTTCTCGTCAAACTGGCTGCCCACCTCGCTCGGTTCCAGATTGAGCTCTATGGTATGGGCACCATTCAGCCCGGCCTCATGCACGAAGCCGGCGGCGGGATAGACCGCCCCCGAGGTGCCGATGGAGATGAAGAGGTCGCACTGGGCCAACGCGCCATAGATGCGATCCAGCCCCAGCGGCATCTCGCCAAACCAGACCACGTGCGGGCGCAGCGGCTGGGGGAACTGGCAACAGGAGCAGAGTTCATCCTGATGGAGATCGCCGAGCCATTCGATCACTTGCCCCGACTCGGGGCAGCGGGCCTTGAGCAGTTCCCCGTGCATGTGGATGAGGTTTTTGCTGCCCGCACTCTCGTGCAGGTTGTCGATATTCTGGGTCACCAGGGTGACTGTGCCAGGCAACAGGCGCTCGAGGCGTGCCAGGGCATAGTGGGCAGGATTGGGGTGGATCTGCGGCTGCTGCAGCTGATGGCGGCGCGAGTTGTAGAAGCCTTGCACCAGGGCGGGATCCCGCGCGTACCCTTCCGGGGTCGCTACATCCTCCACCCTGTGCTCTTCCCACAGACCGTCGCAGGCCCGAAAAGTCTTGATGCCGGATTCGGCAGAGATCCCGGCGCCGGTAAGGATGACGATGTGTTTAGCTGACTGCACCATGATGGATTCCCTCTCACCGCATACAAGGCTGACCTTAGCACAGAGCGAAAAACAGGCCTATTCGCCCTTGGTCTTATAAGGATACCCGCGTCACAGGGTATCGAGCACGCTCAGATCGAGTCGGACAAACACCAGCTCCCGCCCCGTCACCAGAGTGAGCGGCAGCCCCAGCCCGCGCAGGAGTGCCAGCATGGGGCGATTCTGGGCCAGCACCTCTGCCGTCCACTCCCGAATGCCTTCGGCGCGCGCCAGCAGCGCCAGTGCCAGCAGGATGCGCCTGCCCGCCCCCCTGTGCTGGAAGTGATCCGCCACCAGGCAGGAGAACTCGGCCCGATCCGGGTGCAGCCGCCGCCGGATGGATTGGGCCTGGGCCAGCGGCAGCCCCAGACCATCGGTGAGCAACAAGCCTATCTGGGGCGCTCTGGGATAGTCGAGAAAGAAGGCGAGCTGATCGACGGTTGGGGGCTGTTTGGCCCGCATGAAACGCAAGTAAATGGTCTGCTCACTCAACGCCTCATAAGCCGCCTTGATAGATTCGGGATCGGCCCCCGCCAGCTCTTGCAACCGGCAGGGGATGCCCCCCACTTCCATCATCAGCGGCAAGGATGCCCGCGAGGTGGGATGCAGCCAGCCGGACAGGCTGTGGCGCAAGCGCGCCTCATCGGGAGGCCAGCATAGATAGCGAGGCACGGGTTACCAGCGCCCCGTCATGCCGCGATCGCGCCACAACTCGTTATCAAGCAGGTTGAAGGGATCATCCAGATAGAGGGCGATGCCGAGCTCCCTGGCCCGGTTGATGAAGCGCCCCAGCAGGGAGTCCGGCGTCATGGCCTCCAGCCCGGGCAGCAGACTCTGCCCCAGCAGCAGGTGCTGCAAGGGCATCCGCTCCAGCAGATCGAACGGCATATGCTGGTCATTGTCGAGCAGCAAAGCGAGCCTAGCGCCAGCCAGACTGGCCTGCAACACCAAGGCAAACCGCTCCGCTTGACTGAGCAGGTGGTCACGGCGGTGAATGACCAGGGT
>NZ_CDBL01000018.1:117441-155528 GCF_000820005.1 Aeromonas piscicola
GAATGGTGCGGCGCTGGCCACTGAGTCGCTGTTGCCGCTGGGGCCCCAGGTAAAGCACCTTGAGCAAGCGCAGCAGATCATCGGTCAGCAGAGGCTTGGCCAGCGCCGCCACCACGTTGAAACCAGCGTCATGCAGCAGGCGCCGGGCACCGTCGATCAGGGTCTGATCGTGCGCCGACAGCAATATGATGGGCAGGCCGCTTTGCTGGTACTGGGGCTGACTCATCAACAGGCTGATGGCATCCTGCTCCACCAGACTGAGATCGCTGATGAGCAGTGTGACCTTCCCTTCCGCCAGCGCCTGGGTACAGGCATTGCCATCCTGCACCCATTGACAGGAGAGCCCCACCCCCTGGATCTCCTGCTGAATATGAGCGCCCTGAAACGGGTGATCCTCCAACAACAAGATCTGCATCCCGGCCAACCACTGTTGCCACTGCTGGTAACGGCCATGCACGCCAGCCAGCCAGTCATCCGAGAGCCGATAGATGCCCTCACCCTGCGCCATCAGTTGCGGCAGATAATCGGCGCCAGCGTGCGAGGCCGGGTCAAACAGGGCGATGGCACCGGCGGCAAACAACCCCTCCCAGTGCCAGCAGGCATCGGGCCTGGTACGGCGCAGGATCGCAAATTCGGGCAGGCTGACCGCCTGGGCCGCCCGATAGGCGATCCCATCCAGCGCATAGATGGTCACGGGGTAGAAGAAACGCTCTTGTGTCTCTTCCGAATCCAGCAACGCCAATAACTCTTCATCTGTGATGATCATGTCAGACTCTCTCAGCCAATCGCCGGCAAACTTCATCCAGAGCGTGCCGTAGCGGGGATATCAGGGGTTGCCGTGGATCCCGTTGCCACTGCTCGATCACCAGGATAAGCGGGGTGGCCCCCACCATTTTGGCGGCCCCCTTCACCTTGTGTAAAGCCGCATCGAGCGCCATCTCATCCCCTTGTGTGATGCAGCGCTCAATGTCCGCCAGATCTTGGCGAGTGGCCTCCAAATAGAGGGTGACAAGTTCAGCGCTCAGCAGCGGCAGCGCCGGTTCCGACCATCCCGGCATCAGGCTCTCGTCTGATGCCTTGGGCAACGGGGTAACTGTGTCTGTTGAGGTAGGCAGGCTGCGCAGCAAGTTGGCCAGATCTTTAAGCAGCAGAGGCTTGTCCAGATGCCCTCGGCAACCGCAGCTGGCCAGTCGCTGCGCCGCCTGCTCGCTGAGATCGGCGGTGATCACATAGGCTGGCAGATGCTGCCAGCGCGCCGAGTCACGCAACTGCTGACACAGCTGGGCCCCATCCATCACCGGCATCTGCAGATCGGTCAGCACCAGATCCACCGTCTCGTGCTGCAAGATGTCGAGCGCCAGCTGACCATTGGCCGCACTCAACACCTGGGCCCCCAGCTGGGTCAGTTGCATGCTGATCAATACCCGATTCACCTCGTGATCTTCGACCAGCAGCACCCGCATCCCCCGTCCCGGCAGACTCATCACCTCCTGGGCAGAGGACACCAGCCTGGGCTGCAACAGGCTGACCACAGCGCCAGGTACCCAGGGCTCGCCCTGCCACTCCCAGTAACGCAAGCCTTGTTTATCTTCGGCGGCGCGCAACAGGGGGCCGGCGGGATCCTCCCTCAGGCCGAGCTCGCCAAGCCAGGGCATGAGATAGGCACGCTCCATATCGTTCAACTGGATGTTGACGCTGGTCACTCTCGGTTGCCAGCGCGGCATCTCGTGCAGCAGCACCAATGGCAGGGTGCAGATGAAACGGCTGCCCCCGAGAGGACGCGGCTCGACTTGAATCTCGCCGCCCATCTGTTCCATCAGCTGGCGACAGATGGCCAGCCCCAGTCCTGTGCCCTGAGCCCTGGGCTGGCCCTCCTCTCCTCCCTGCTCGAAGGGCAGGAACAGGCGAGGCAGCAGATCGTCGCTGATGCCGGGTCCCTCATCATCCACCCCGCACAGTAGGTGGTTATCTTCACGACGGGCCCACAGCAGCACCTCACCGGCGGGGCTGAACTTGATGGCGTTGGCGAGCAAATTATGCAGCACCTGCTGCACCCTATGGGGATCCAGCTCCACCTGTGCGGGCAAATGATGATCGATATCCAGCCGCAGTTGCAACCGCTTGGAGCGGGCCTTGGACCAGTGCACCGCCGCCACGTGCTCGCACAAGTCCACCAGATCGGTCGGCTGGGGAGAGAGCGCCAGCTGCCGGTTCTCGTTGCGACTGAAATCGAGCACATCGTTGAGCAGGCCGAGCAGCTCGTCCCCCGCCTGCCTGACATGGGAGAGCGCAGAACGCTGCTCCGCCGACAATGGGGTGTGATCTAGCCACTCCAGCAGCCCCAAAATAGCATTCATGGGAGTACGGATCTCGTGGCTTACCGCCGCGAGAAAGCGCCCCTTGGCCAGCACGGCCTGCTCGGCCCGCTCATGGGAGGCTTGCAGGGCATGTTCCTGCTCGACTCGGGCGGTCACATCCTGCACCACACCGTAAACGCGCCACCCCCCTTCCGGCTGGCTGCGACCTCGACCATAGAACTGCAGCCACCGCATCCCCTTGCCCGGATGGGCATAACGCAGCGCATAGGAGAAGGGTTGCCCCGCCTGCAACATGGCCAGCATGGGCATCCGCATCTCGCGTCTGTCTTGATGCAGCAGCCGGCTGAGCGCGCTGTCGGGATCGCGGCGGATCTGCTGGCTGGCCAGCCCCAGCAGCTCGTAACTGCCGCGGCTGATGAACTCGACCTGCGCTATGCCGTCCTGCTGCAGGATAAACTGAATGACGACCCCGGGCACAGTATTGGTGAGGGCGCGCAGGCGACGCTCGGCCTGATGCAGCAAGCGGGTGCGCTCGCGCAGGGCGCTGATATCGGATAGCGCGATCAGATCCCCTGCCTGTGTCTGCTTGCCCAGCTGCAGCGGGATCTGGGCGTAGGAGAACACCTGATCCCCAAGGGTCAGAGTCCCTTCCGTCCCCTGCACCTGGGACGATGGCAGGCCGAGCTCGGCCAGATAACGGGCCTCCAGCCGTTTGGCCTGTTTATTGCGCTTGATGATCTCACCCTGATCATTTCGCAGGAAGACGGGGACTGGCAGCGCCTGGAACAGGGATTCCCTGAACTGGCTCTCCAGTGCCAGGGTCTGCTCCATCTCCTGACGCTGACCCACCTCCCGCGCCAGCTGCTGGCGGGAGCGCCAGATCAGCCAGATGACGCAGGCGCTGATCAGCAGTGCCAGCAATACGGATCCCAGCCAGATACCGTAACTGACCCCTGCCTGCTGGGTCAGCACCAGCCGGCGCCAGCGCTGGTTGAGTTCGTCGTTCTGCCTGCCGGTGAGGGTCATCAGGCTCTGTTCCATCACCCCGGCCAGTCTGGGGCTGCCAGAGCCTATGGCAAAGCCGAGCCCGAAGCGAATCGGCAACTCCTTGATGTCCAGGCCATCGAGCTGGTTGTTGCGCACTGGATACTGCAGCTGATACAGCTCGGCCAGCATGGCATCGGCCTTGCCCGCCTGCACCTTCGCAATGCCCGACTCAAGCGTCTCGCTCTTGCGCCACGCATGCTGGCCGAAACGTGCCAACATGTCGGGGTCATAGAGGCTGGCTGGCACCACCACCTCCCCCTTGAGCGCCTCCAGCCGATCGAACGAGTGGGACTTGCGGCTGACCAGAGCGTAACGACTCACCACCATGATGCGGGTGAAGTCGAACTCGCGGGTCAGGGCCGGGGTTTCCAGCAAACCCGCCATCATGTCCGCCTCGCCACTGCGCAGCTTGACCAGGGCCTCCTCCCTGTCCCGGGCGGGCACCACATGGAAATTCAGTCCGGTTTGCAGGCTCACCCGACGCAGCACATCGGCGCTCCAGCCCTTGAGCTGCCCCTGCCCGTCGATGCCGCTATAGGGCATAAGCGCAGGATCCACTACCAGCTTGATGGTACGGGAGGTACCGACCAGCCAGGCTTGCTCCTCATCGGTGAAGTGCAGCGGGTTGATATCCTGCTCTCCCTGTTCCAGATAGCGATCCAGATCCTTGTAGAGGCTGCCCGGGGGCATGTAGCGGATTGCCGTGTCGATCAGCTCCCTGAGCTCGGGCTTGTCACGCATCATAAGGCGGTAGCTGATCACCAGTTCATCGCTGCGCAGCCGGCGCAACCGCAATCCCTCATCCGGGTATTCGCGCATCAGGTAGCGCAGTTGCAGGTAATCCCCCAGATAGGCAGTCCCCTTGCCTGCCACCAAAGCCGCATACCAGTTGTCGGCATCGGTCAGGGCCAGCTGGGTCGCATGGGGGTAGAGTGACGTGAGCACCTCGCTCGCCTGCCAGACGGGCGACACCAGAAAGGTGGCGCGTTCCAACTCGCCGCGATAGAGGATGGCGGATTCGGCCTCCAGCAGGGCACTGCTCAGGGCCATACCTGGCAATGCCTGCTGCAGTGAAGGGCCGACATAGGGGATGAGATCGCATCGCCCTGCCAGCAGCCCCTGCTGCACTGCGGACCAGTTTGGCAATTTTTCGTGCAGCAGTGGCACCGGCAGTTGCTCGGCCAGCCGCTCCAGCTGATCGATCAGCAAGCCCCCCGACTCTTCGAGATAGGGCGGCCGGATCAGGGCCGGATAGCAGATGGTCAGCGGTTTGAGGCCGTCGGCATAGGCCTGGGTGGCCGGCGACAGAGGCAGGGTCATGGCCTGCACCGGCATGACCAGTAGCAGTGCGAGTAAAAGGCGGATTTTTATCATGAAAAAGTAAAAGCCAGGCGGCTGCCTGGCTTTTTGTCACTCGTTGGGTTCAACATTTTCTACCCTGGCCTTGAGTTTCTGGCCAGGCCGGAAGGTCACCACCCGACGGGCGCTGATAGGAATATCTTCGCCCGTCTTAGGGTTACGTCCAGGACGCTGATTCTTCTCACGAAGGTCAAAGTTACCGAAGCCTGAAATCTTGACTTGTTCACCACGCTCAAGCGCCTGTCTGATTTCCTCAAAGAAGGCTTCCACCATATCTTTGGCTTCACGCTTGCTCATCCCCAGCTGGGTGAACAGGTGCTCTGCAATGTCGGCTTTGGTAAGCGCCATAGATCAATCCCTCAAGGATGCATTCAACTCTTCACCAAGGGCCCGCACGACATTGTCTACGGTCTCGGCAATCTCTTTCTCCTCCAGAGTGCGCTGGGTGTCTTGCAATACAAGACTGATGGCCAGGCTCTTCTTGTCCTCTGCCATACCAGCACCCTGGTATACGTCAAACAAGTTTATTCCAACTACCTGATTTCCGCCAACTTTTTTAATTACTGCGAGGACATCGCCGGCCAGAACCGCAACATCGACCACCACGGCGATGTCGCGACGGTTCGCCGGGAACTTGGAAACTTCGGCAGCCACCGGCACCTTGGCCGGGGTCAGCTTGTCCAGCCCCAGTTCAAACATCACCGCGCGGCTCTTGAGGCCCAGCTTCTTCTCGAGGCTCGGGTGGATCACGCCAATGTGGCCGATGACCTCGCCATTACGCAGGATGGCTGCGCTCTGGCCCGGGTGCAGGGCGCTGTGCTCGGTACGCTCGAAGGTAAAGGTGGCCCCTTCGGCGGTCAAGTCCAGCACTGCTTCCAGATCCCCTTTCAAATCAAAGAAGTCGGCTGCGCGAGTTTTGATATCCCAGTGCTCGTCGCTCTGGTTGCCAGTGATGATACCGGCCAGCATCGGCTCCTGACGGATGCCGTTCTCTGCGCTTTCGTCCTTGATGAAACGCAGACCCTGCTCGAACAGCCGCACACGCGGCTGCTGACGGTTCTGGTTGTAGACCACCGCCTGCACCAGACCCGGGAACAACGACACCCGCATGGCGGACATCTCGACCGAAATCGGGTTCGGCAGCACGATGGCATCGCTCTGCGGATAGAGCAATTGCTGCGCTTTGGGATCGACGAAGCTGTAGGTGATCGCTTCCTGGAAACCGCGGTCAACCAGCAGGTCGCGCACCCGCTTGAGGGTCACCTGCCCTTCTGCCTGCTCAACCATCGCCAGAGAAGCGGCAGGTTTGAGGTTCGGGATGTTGTTGTAGCCGTAGATGCGGGCCACTTCCTCGATGAGGTCTTCCTCGATGGCGATATCGAAACGCCAGGAGGGCGCCAGCGCGGTCCAGCCGTCAGCATCCACAGTGACCTGCATGCCGAGGCGGGTCAGGATCTCGACCACCTGGGCGTCAGCCACACTGATGCCGATCACCTTGTCGAGCTTGGCACGACGCAGTTTGATGGGGGCTGCTTTGGGCAGATGGGCATCGGATTTGACTTCGATGACCGGACCCGCTTCGCCGCCGCAGATATCCAGCAGCAGACGGGTGGCTCTGTCCATCACCTTGGCTTGCAGCTCGGGATCCACCCCACGCTCGAAGCGGTGGGAAGAGTCGGTGTGCAGACCATAGGCACGGGCACGACCCGTGATGGAGAGCGGTGCAAAGAAGGCGCACTCCAGCAGGATGTCAGTGGTGGACTCGGACACACCGGTGCGATCGCCACCAAAGATACCGGCCATGCAGGCAGGGCCTTTGGCATCGGCGATGACGAGCGTGTTGTCTTTGAGCTTCACTTCGTTGCCATCGAGCAGGGTCATGGGCTCGTCAGCACGGGCGCGGCGCACTACCAGTTCCCCTTCCAGCTTGGCCAGGTCGAAGGCGTGCATCGGCTGACCGAATTCCAGCAGCAGGAAGTTGGTGATATCGACGATGGCGTCGATGGAGCGAATGCCGCCACGGCGCAGCTTCTCCTGCATCCAGAGCGGGCTCATGGCTTGCAGGTTCAGCCCTTTGATGACGCGGCCCAGATAACGTGGGCAGTCGGCGGTTGCCTCGACCCGGATCGGGAAGGTCGCGTCAATGGTGGCAACAGCAGGCGCCCAGGTCGGCTCGACCACGTCCACGCTGTTGAGCACGCCGATCTCGCGAGCCAAACCGGCGATACCGAGGCAATCGGCACGGTTCGGGGTCAAGTCCACGTCGATCGCCACGTCATTGAGATTGAGGTAGTCGCGAATGTCAGTGCCGATGGGGGCATCGGCCGGCAGCTCTATGATGCCGTCCGCTTCCACCTCGATACCCAGCTCGCTGAAGGAGCAGAGCATGCCGTGAGACGGTTGGCCACGCAGCTTGGCTTTCTTGATGGTGAAATCACCCGGCAGGGTCGCCCCTACTTTGGCCACGCACACTTTCAAGCCCTGGCGGCAGTTCGGCGCGCCACAGACGATGTCCAGCAGCTCGGCCTCGCCCACGTTGACCTTGGTCACCCGCAGCTTGTCGGCGTCCGGATGCTGGGCGCATTCGACCACTTCACCGACCACCACATTGTTGAACTGGCCAGCCACCGCTTCCACGGCGTCCACTTCCAGACCAGCCATGGTGATCTGCTCGGCCAGTGCATTGTCACTCAACTCGGTGCGGACCCACTCCATCACCCAGGATTTACTGAATTTCATGTTCTCTCGCCCTTACTTGAACTGCTTGAGGAAGCGCAGGTCGTTTTCGAAGAAGGCACGCAGGTCGTTGACCCCGTAACGCAGCATGGTCAGGCGCTCAACGCCCATGCCGAAGGCAAAGCCGGAGTATTTTTCCGGATCGATACCGACCGAACGCAGCACGTTCGGGTGCACCATGCCGCAGCCCAGCACTTCCAGCCACTTGCCGTTCTTGCCCATGACGTCCACTTCGGCGCTTGGCTCGGTGAACGGGAAGTAGGAAGGGCGGAAACGAATGGTCAAATCTTCCTCGAAGTAGTTGCGCAGGAAGTCGTGCAGTATCCCTTTCAGCTCGGTAAAGCTGGCATGCTCGTCAACCAGCAGACCTTCAACCTGATGGAACATCGGGGTGTGAGTCATGTCGTAGTCGTTACGATAGACACGGCCCGGCGCTATGATGCGGATCGGCGGCTGTTGCTGCTGCATGGTGCGGATCTGCACACCCGAGGTGTGAGTTCGCAGCATCAGATCGGGATTGAAGTAGAAGGTATCGTGATCGGTACGCGCCGGGTGATGAGCCGGAATATTCAGCGCATCGAAGTTGTGGAAGCCATCTTCAATCTCGGGACCGCGTTCCACTTTGAAACCCATCTCGCCAAACAGCCGCTCGATGCGCTCGACGGTGCGAGTCACGGGGTGCAGACCACCGTTCTCGATACGACGGCCCGGTAGGCTGATGTCGATGGTCTCGGCAGCCAGCTTCTGGTTCAGCTCCTGCTCCACCAGTGCATCACGGCGTGCATTCAGGGCATCCTGAACCTGCTGCTTGGCCTGGTTGATCACGGCGCCCGCAGCGGGACGCTCTTCGGCGGACAAGGCGCCCAATGTCTTCATCTGCTCGGTAAAAAAGCCTTTTTTACCCAGATATTTGACCCGGATCTCGTCGAGGGTCGCAACGTCATTGACGCCCTCAATTTCGGCCTTGGCCTGGCCGACTACTTCTTCAAGCTGTTGCATGTCTTCCTCGTCACCACTCCCGGTACAGGAGCCTTTAGGCTAAATAAGGTCAAGAGGGGAATAATACAAAAAAAGCCCCTTCGCTGACCATAGTTATGGCGGGCTTTTCTCCCTAGAAATCATTTTGTTATCAGGCAAGCAGCTTGCCTTGCCCTCTGCTTGCATCAAATATGGGTAAAGAATACTAGTTTGTTGGCATATGAAGACGCCATGTTGCATAGGTGAGCGCAATAACAGGATGGGAGAATGACGGGCAACAAAAAAGGAGGCCTGAGCCTCCTTCTATCTTTCATAACAGAACCGGATTAAACCAGCGCTGCTTTAGCCTTTTCAACCAGGGCTGTGAAAGCCAACTTGTCGTGAACGGCGATATCGGACAGGATCTTGCGATCGATCTCGATAGAAGCCTTCTTCAGACCGTTGATCAGACGGCTGTAGGACAGACCGTTCTGACGGGCTGCAGCGTTGATACGCGCAATCCACAGCTGACGGAACTGACGCTTTTTCTGGCGACGGTCACGGTAGGCATACTGACCAGCTTTGGTTACCGCTTGTACCGCTACGCGGTAAACTCGGGAACGGGCGCCGTAGTAACCTTTGGCGGCTTTCATTACTTTCTTGTGACGAGCGCGAGCAGTCACACCACGTTTAACTCTTGGCATTTTTCACATCCCCCTTATGCGTACGGCAGACAAGCGACAACACGTTTGTGGTCGGCAGCAGAAACCATGAACTTCGGCCCCAGCTTGCGCTTACGCTTGCTGCTCTTCTTGGTCAGGATGTGACGCAGGTGGTTGTGCTTGCACTTGAAGCGACCCGAGCCAGTCTTCTTGAAGCGCTTTGCAGCACCCCGGTTGGTTTTCATCTTCGGCATTTCATACTCCGCATTGTGAGTGACAACAAAATCGCAAGGCGAACCGACTCATGGGGCGAACCCATGAGTCAGTTTCTTGTGGGCCTTAAGATTTCTTCTTGGGTGCGAGGACCATCACAGCTTGACGGCCTTCGACTTTCGGGAACGACTCCACTACGGCCAACTCTTCCAGATCGTTCTTGACGCGCTCCAGAACCTTGATACCAAGATCCTGGTGAGCCATTTCACGACCACGGAAGCGCAGGGTGACCTTAGCCTTGTCCCCGTCTTCTAGAAAGCGAACCAGGTTGCGTAGTTTTACCTGATAGTCGCCTTCGTCAGTACCAGGACGGAATTTGATTTCCTTGACCTGGACGACTTTCTGCTTTTTCTTCTGTTCTTTGGTTGTTTTGCTCTTTTCGTAGAGGAATTTGCCGTAATCCATGATGCGGCAAACGGGCGGTTCAGCGTTAGGACTGATCTCGACCAGATCTACTCCAGCCTCAAGGGCCAAGTTCAGTGCATCATGGATCTCGACGACACCCAAAGGCTCTCCGTCAATACCAGTGAGACGAACTTCTTTCAGACGAATCTCGGTATTGATCCGGTGAGCGCGGGCTTGCGGTTGCTTGCCCAGTTTTTTTCCGCCTTTTATAGCTTATTCCTCCACTTTCTTTTGTCCGCGGGTCTGAACTTCCTGGGTCAACAGAGCAACTAGCTCTTCAACAGGATAAGTGCCCAGGTCAGCCCCTTTACGAGTCCGTACTGCAATCTTACCGGCTTCAACTTCTTTATCGCCGCAGACCAGCATGAAAGGTACTCGCTTCAAAGTATGCTCGCGGATTTTAAAGCCAATCTTCTCATTTCTCAAGTCCGCTTTTGCGCGAAGACCCGCATCATTCAATGCTTTGGCTACTTTTACCGCATAATCGGCCTGATTATCTGTGATATTCATGACCACAGCCTGAGTCGGAGCCAACCAAGTCGGGAACAATCCGGCGTACTCTTCGGTCAGAATACCGATGAAACGCTCGAGTGAACCCAGAATGGCCCGGTGGATCATCACCGGTACGTGGCGTTCGTTGTCTTCACCCACATAAGTGGCACCCAGACGTCCAGGCAGGGCGAAGTCGAGCTGCACGGTACCACACTGCCAAGCACGATCAAGGCAATCATGCAGGGTAAATTCGATCTTGGGACCGTAGAAGGCGCCCTCACCCGGCTGCAAATCGTACTTCAGGCCGTTCAGCACCAGGGCTTCGGCCAGAGCGGCCTCGGCGCGATCCCAGGCCTCATCGGAGCCAATACGCTGCTCAGGACGAGTCGAGAGCTTGACCACGATATTTTCGAAGCCAAAGGTGCCGTAGACGTCATAGACCATACGGATACAGGCAGACACCTCTTCCATGATCTGCTCTTCAGTACAGAAGATGTGAGCGTCATCCTGGGTAAAACCACGCACCCGCATCAGACCGTGCAGGGAACCAGACGGTTCGTTGCGGTGGCAGGAGCCGAACTCGGCCATGCGCAGCGGCAGATCGCGGTAAGACTTCAGACCCTGGTTGAAGATCTGGACGTGACCCGGGCAGTTCATCGGCTTGATGGCGTACTCGCGGTTTTCGGACTGGGTGGTGAACATGGCCTGGGCATACTTCTCCCAGTGACCAGAACGCTCCCACAACACGCGATCCATCATGAAGGGACCCTTCACTTCCTGATAGTCATACTCTTTGAGCTTGCCGCGGATGAAGGTTTCCAGCTCACGGAAGATGGTCCAGCCATCGTTGTGCCAGAACACCATACCAGGTGCTTCTTCCTGCATGTGATACAGGTCGAGCTGCTTGCCTATCTTGCGGTGGTCGCGCTTGGACGCCTCTTCCAGACGCAGCAGGTAGCCTTTGAGCTGCTTCTTGTCAGCCCAGGCAGTACCGTAAATACGCTGCAACATCTTGTTGTTGGAATCGCCACGCCAGTAGGCGCCAGACATCTTCTGCAACTTGAAGTGGTGGCAGTGACGCATGTTGGGCACGTGCGGGCCACGACACATGTCGACGTACTCTTCATGATGATACAGACCTGGCTGGTCATCACGGGCAATATTTTGATCCAGGATCTCGACCTTGTAAGTCTCGCCACGGGCTTCGAACACGTCGCGCGCTTCCTGCCAGGAGACTTTTTTCTTGATGACGTCGTAATCCTTGGCGGCCAGCGCCAGCATGCGCTCTTCCAGGGCAGCCAGATCGTCGTCGGTCAGGGTACGATCCAGATCGATGTCGTAGTAGAAACCGTTATCGATGACAGGACCTATGGCCATCTTGGTCTGGGGCCAGAGTTGCTTGATAGCATGACCCAGCAGGTGAGCACAGGAGTGGCGCAGTATGTCCAGACCTTCTTCGTCTTTGGCGGTGATGATGGCCAGGGAGGCATCGGCTTCGATGAGCTCGCAGGCATCCACCAGTTCACCGTTTACCCGACCGGCAATGCACGCCTTGGCGAGACCGGGACCTATGTCCGCGGCCACGTCCATGACGGAAACGGAGTGGGCAAATTGACGTTGGCTGCCGTCAGGCAGAGTAATGATTGGCATTGTGTGTTTCCTTATACAGTGGTGCCCCCTACCAAAGGGCACATGCGGGATGGAAAAAATCATTCAAAAAGGGTGATGTTCTGGCTCTCTACAGCACTTTGCAGAGGTGCACTGCGACGCAAACAGCTTGCTTAACGGCACAAGGCAAACCAAAAACCGGACCATGCTACCAGAAGTAGGCGGGGCTGTATCGAGTTTGGTGAGATTTTCTACAACCAAATGAGTCGCTTGCCAGTCACTCACCCAGCAGGGGCTGCCAGTTGAAATCGAAGGTACTGCTCCCCTCCTCGGCCAAGGCAAGCTCCTCCAACACCTTCAATGCAAGCTTGTTGCCCTTCTGCGAAGCCTGATAGAGCCACTGCTTGGCCTGGGGCAGATCGACCCGACCACTTACCCCCATCAGGTGCAGCACACCGACTTTGAGCATGGCGGGCACGTCACCGTTGCGGGCCGCCAGCTCCATCCAGTGAAATGCCTCCCGCAGGTCCCGCTTCACCCCGGCGCCGCGCAGATAGACCTCCGCCAGCCGGTATTGGCCAAAGGCGTCTCCGGCCTGCGCCGACTGGCGATAAAGGCTGATGGCTTGCTCCATGTCCTGCGCTGTACCCTGCCCCACCTCGTGGCTCCAGCCCATCAGTGCCTGAGCCCGGGGGATCCCCTGCTCGGCCAGCGGTTGCCAGATCTTTGTCGCCGTCTCGAACTGGCCGCTACGCCAGGCCCGGTTGGCCGATGCCAGCTCCTGATCGGTGGAGAGCGGGATCAGCCGCCAGATGACCAGGCCAAGTACACCGATAAACAGCCAGCGGCAGGTGATGGGTTTCATGATGATTTCCGTGATCCAGTTCGCATTTTGTCTATGTAAACGAAATGTATCAGGGGGATCAAGCAAGAGATCCATTTGTCATGCTGTTTTAAGCAAGGAAGCGATGGCGATAGCTTGTATTTTGGCACTGAGGCTTGCAAGATTACTGTATATATAAACAGTATTGGTGTGATGTGATGGCAGGACGAGGCAGCACCCACAATATCGAACATCGTTTCAGCGGTCCGCTGGTCGAGGCCGTCGACGATGGCTGGCAACAAACAGAGTGGGAACCGGCGCTCAACCCCTCTGCACCCCAGACCGAGGTTCGCGAGACTCAGGCCAGGAGCATCATCAGCTACAACCGCTCACCGGATGTGCCCTTTGGTCGCTCCATCAACCCCTATCAGGGCTGCGAGCACGGCTGCATCTACTGCTATGCCAGACCCAGTCACGCCTACCTGGAGCTCTCTCCCGGCCTCGACTTCGAGACCAGGCTGTTTGCCAAGCTCAATGCCGCCGAGCTGTTGCGCCGGGAATTTGCCAAGCCAACCTATCAGCCACAGACCATAGTGCTCGGCGCCAACACGGATCCTTATCAGCCCATCGAGCATCACTACCGCCTCACCCGCGCCTTGCTGGAGGTGATGCTGGCCCATCGTCACCCGGTGGGCATCATCACCAAGAGCGCCATGATATTGCGCGATCTCGATCTGCTCACCGAGCTGGCCCGGGAGGGGCTCTGCCAGGTGATGGTGTCGGTGACGACATTAAATGAAACCCTGCGGCGACAGCTGGAGCCCAGAGCCAGCACAGGCGCTGGTCGACTCAAGGTGGTCGAGAAGCTGGCACAGGCGGGTGTACCGGTCGGCGTGCTGGCGGCCCCCATGATCCCGCGCCTCAATGAACCCGAGCTTGAGCAGATCATCAAGGCAGCGGCCGAGGCTGGTGCCCACTGCGCCGACTACATACTGCTGCGATTGCCCCACGAGCTGACCACCCTGTTCAGCGACTGGCTGGATGAACACTACCCCGGCCAGAAGGAGGCCATCCTGAACCAGTTGCGAGCCAGTCGGGATGGCGGGCTCAACAGCCCCGCCTTTGGCACCCGCATGCGCGGTGAGGGCCAATTTGCCGACTTGCTCGCCCAGCGCTTTCGGCTCATCAGCAAGCGCCTGGGCTTGGGCAAGCACCATCTTCAGCTGCGACGGGACGGCTTCATTCGCCCGGGCGAACAACTGCGACTGTTCTGAGCGCCCCGACAGCGTCAATCGCGCTCATAACGCCGCCCATTCGCCGCCCATTCGCCGGCGCACCACAAACCATACCGACGAGCAGGGCCTCACCCCCTTGGCCGAGGCGAGTGCGTGGCCTTGCCCTGCGCAATCAATTCGGCGGGCAGTCGTGATGGCTCATGGGCCACTTCGTCCTCATGCTCCTCTGTCAGTGATCCTTGCTGATGTTCGCCCCATACCCGGCTCCACCAGATCTCCCACATTACCCAGCTAGTCATAAGGTGCTCCTGTTTGATGGCTGCGCGTCGCAGTCTGTTGAATGCGACAGGGGCAGCTTGGCCTCATTCCATGACAGGGGGATGACGTAGGTATGATGAATTGAGGACAACGAAACAAAGAGAAGTGCAGCAATGCTCGCAGGGCTAGTGATCAGCGACGTGTGCAGCAGCAGGATCAGGCTGGCCAATCAGGCCCAAAGGAGCCTACGACCGGGGACAAACCGCAGCAACAAAAAGAGCGACCCTGGGGTCGCTCTTTTTCATGGAGGCAAACGCGCGATTACTCGTCGCTCGCAGCACCCTCTTCAGTGGACCCTTCGGTGGATCCTGCATCGACAGAGCCGCCATCTGGCGCAGTATCGGTGCCTTCGGACACCTCACCGTCAACGGCCACGATGTCGCTCTCTTCCTCGTCGCTCTCCGCGATACGCTGCAGGCCGACCACGGTCTCGTCTTCACCGGTACGGATCAGACGCACACCGCCGGTGTTACGACCTATGACGCTCACCTCGGCGACGCGAGTACGGACCAGGGTGCCGCCATTGGTGATCAACATGATCTGGTCGGTATCGTCGACCTGGATCGCATCGATCACCTTGCCGTTACGCTCGTCCACCTTGATGGAGCGAACGCCCTGGGTACCACGGCTCTTGGTAGGATACTCGGTCAGCGCGGTACGCTTGCCGTAACCGTTCTCGGTGGCGGTCAGGATGGCACCCTCGCCACGGGGGACGATCAGGGAAACCACCTTGTCACCATTGAGCAGGCGGATACCACGTACCCCACCGGCGGTACGACCCATGGGACGCACACCCTTGAAGGTACCCTTGCTCTCGGTGCCTTCGCCGTTGTCGCTGCCATCGTCGTCGTTGCCGGCATCAATGACACTCTCATCATCCCCGTCGACATCATCGCTGACATCGGCATCGGCTGCATCGGCACGGCCGCTGCCTTCGGCGAAACGAACCACCTTGCCAGCATCGGAGAACAGCATGATCTCGTTGCTGCCATCTGTGATGTCCACCCCGATCAGCTCATCGCCCTCTTTGAGGTTGATGGCACGAATACCGGAGGAGAGCGGACGGCTGAACGCAGACAGGCTGGTTTTCTTCACGGTACCGTCGGCGGTGGCGAAGAAGACATACTTGTCGTCAGCGTACTCTTTGACCGGCAAGATGGCGGTGATGCGCTCACCCTCTTCCAGCGGCAGCAAGTTGATGATCGGACGACCACGGGCGCCACGGGACGCCTCCGGCAGCTGATACACCTTGAGCCAGTAGACCTTGCCACGGGTGGAGAAGCACAGAATGGTGTCGTGGGTGTTGGCCACCAGCAGACGTTCCACAAAGTCCTCTTCCTTGATCCGGGTGGCCGACTTGCCACGACCACCGCGGCGCTGGGCCTCGTAGTCGGTGATCGGCTGGTACTTCACATAGCCCTGATGAGACAGGGTAACCACCACGTCTTCCGGGGTGATCAGATCTTCGATGTTGATCTCGGCGCTGGAGGCGCTGATTTCGGTGCGACGTTCGTCGCCATACTGCTCGCGCACGGCCAGCAGTTCATCGCGGATCACTTCCATCAACCGTTCCGGGCTTGCCAGGATGAACAGCAGCTCGGCAATCAGATCCAGCAGAGATTGATACTCTTCCAGGATCTTGCCGTGCTCGAGGCCGGTCAACTTGTGCAGACGCAGGTCAAGGATGGCCTGGGCTTGCTGCTCGGTCAGGAAATATTGACCTTCACGGATGCCGAACTCCGGCTCAAGCCACTCTGGGCGGGCCGCGTCGTCGCCTGCTTTTTCCAGCATGGCGGCCACATTGCCGAGCTCCCAACCGCGGGCAACCAGTTTGGCTTTGGCGTCTGCGGGTGTATCGGAGTGACGGATCAGCTCTATGATCGGGTCGATGTTGGCCAGCGCGACGGCCAGACCTTCAAGGATGTGAGCCCGATCCCGCGCCTTGCGCAGTTCGAACACGGTCCGGCGGGTCACTACCTCGCGGCGGTGCAGCAGGAACGCATCCAGAATGTCTTTAAGGTTCATCACCTTGGGCTGGTTGTTATCGAGCGCCACCATGTTGATGCCGAACGTGGTTTGCAGCTGGGTGTGCTTGTAGAGATTGTTCAGTACAATCTCGCCAGACTCGCCACGTTTGATCTCGATAACGATGCGCATGCCGTCCTTGTCGGACTCATCGCGCAGGGCACTGATGCCCTCGACTTTCTTCTCTTTGACCAGCTCGGCGATCTTCTCGATCAGCCGCGCCTTGTTCACCTGATAAGGCAGCTCGTGAACCAGGATCGTCTCGCGACCTGTCTTGTCGTCCACTTCCACTTCGGCCTTGGCGCGCACATAGACGGAGCCGCGACCGGTGCGGTAAGCCTGCACTATGCCGGCGCGACCGTTGATGATGGCGCCAGTGGGGAAATCAGGCCCTGTGATATAGGTCATCAACTCATCGATGGTGAGATCGCCATTCTCGATCAGCGCCAGACAGCCGTTGACTATCTCGGTGAGGTTGTGAGGAGGAATGTTGGTCGCCATGCCCACCGCGATACCGGATGAGCCGTTGACCAGCAGGTTGGGCACCTTGGTGGGCATGACAGCCGGGATCATCTCGGTACCGTCGTAGTTCGGTACCCAGTCCACTGTCTCTTTGTCCAGATCGGCCAGCAGCTCGTGGGAGATGCGGGCCATCCGCACTTCGGTGTAACGCATGGCGGCGGCGCTGTCGCCGTCGACCGAACCGAAGTTGCCCTGACCATCGACCAGCATGTAGCGCATGGAGAAATCCTGCGCCAAGCGGACAATGGTGTCATACACGGCACTGTCGCCGTGCGGGTGGTATTTACCAATTACGTCACCGACCACACGGGCCGATTTTTTATAGGGCTTGTTCCAGTCGTTCCCCAACTCGTTCATAGCAAACAGAACGCGGCGGTGAACCGGTTTCAAGCCATCACGCACATCCGGCAGAGCTCGTCCTACGATCACGCTCATGGCGTAATCAAGATAGGAACTCTTGAGCTCTTCTTCGATGTTGATCGGCGTGATCTCTCTGGCCAGATCGCTCATAGAAAGCCTTAATCCCTAATTAGTTGTTCTTTGGCTTAAACAGCGCGCCATGGTAACACACTGAGCCAAATACCTTAAGCCACAAATCCGGCTAACAAGTCGGGCTGGTGTGACAAAGTGTCTCCGTTATAATGCCCGCCAGGACAATAGATTGCGCCCGAGTCTTGCTACCTGCGCGCCCTGCCACAGGATCCACAAAATATGAATAGTGATGCCAATGTCGATCTGACAGAAATCGCCAAATTTGAAGCCATCGCCTCCCGCTGGTGGGACATGGAGGGCGAGTTCAAGCCACTGCATCAAATCAATCCGGTGCGCCTTGACTGGATCACCGACAAGAGCGGCGGCCTGTTTGGCAAGCGCATCCTCGACATCGGCTGCGGTGGTGGCATTCTCTCCGAGAGCATGGCCCGTCGAGGTGCCCACGTCACCGGCATCGACATGGGCAAGGAACCTCTCGGGGTCGCCCGCCTGCACGCCCTGGAACAAGGGGTGGAGCTCCAATACCAGCAGATGACGGCGGAGGAGCACGCCGGCCAGGCCCCGGGCCAGTACGACGTTGTCACCTGCATGGAGATGCTGGAGCATGTGCCGGATCCGGCTTCGGTGCTGCGCGCCATCGCCACCCTGGTGCGCCCGGGCGGACGGGTGTTCGTCTCCACCATCAACCGCAATCCGAAAGCCTATCTGATGATGATCATCGGCGCCGAATACCTGATGAAGATGGTCCCCAAGGGCACCCATGATCACAAGAAGTTCATCACCCCAGCCGAACTGTGTCGCATGGGTGAAGCGGCAGGCCTGCTGGTACGGGACATGAGCGGGGTGCACTACGCACCGCTCTCCAACCAGTTCAAGCTTGGCAAGAACGTCGACGTCAACTACATGGTGGAGTTCATCCGCCCGGAGCATGGCTGATGATCGATAACAAGCCGGTACCGCTGCGCTGTGTGCTGTTTGACCTGGATGGCACCTTGCTCGATACGGCGCCGGACTTGGGCGCCGCCGTCAACCATGTGCTGGTGAGCGAAGGCTTTGCGCCGCTCTCCGAGGCCATCATCCGTCAGACCACCTCCCACGGCGCGCTCGGGCTGCTCAAGGCCGGACTTGGCGATGAGCTGCTCGAAGAGCTGGGGGCCGCTCGCCTGCGCACCGCCCTGCTCGACTTCTACGCCGCCCACCTGTGCGTCGGCACCCGCCCCTATGAAGGCATGCTGGAGCTCATCGAATGGCTGGACGAACGCGCCCTCCCATGGGGCATAGTCACCAACAAGCCGGGCTTTCTGACCGAGCCGCTGCTGGCGGCCCTGCCCGAGCTTGCCAGCTGCGGCGTCACCGTCAGTGCCGATACCCTGCCTGTGCGCAAGCCAGACCCAGCCCCCATGTACTTTGCCTGCGAGCAACTGGGCGTCGACGCCGCTCACTGCCTCTACGTAGGGGATCATGTGCGTGACATAGAGGCGGGTCGCAATGCGGGCATGCGCACCGCAGTCGCAGGTTGGGGTTATCTGAGCGAGGACGAGGATCCCGCCGACTGGGGCGCGGATCTGCACTTCGATACCGTGCAGGCCCTGCACCACTGGCTGCGTTACGAGCTGAGCTAATCCTGTTTGCCGCCAGACAGCCAGATTGATGGATCATAAAGGCAGCTTTATCGCCAATCGGTGGCCAGATGAGCACGATAGGCGACCGTTGCAGGAACAAGGATGAGACCAGGGGAGGTCCGGATTGATCTCCCTTTTTTGCCGTTTGGCAACCGCCAACAGACTGGGACAGGACACCTTTTGACCCTTGCTGAACAAGGGATAACCAGACTGAATTTGCTAGTAAAAACACTCCGTTTTCGCAAGCAAAAAAAGTTATTTAAATTTTCCATGTTCGATCATCAGACTTGCATTTACCGGATCGGACGCATGAAAACCCACTCACTGTGAGCATCCACTAACATGGGTCCCGACACCCACAATTTATCCACAGCTAATGCCTTATCCACAGATTGCAAAGCCGGGTAGACCTCACTATCTTGTAGCTCGAACTCAAAATAACACTATATCTTGTGATTCATCGCACAATACGCCCCCACCTCCCGCAGCCGTTCACGGCGCCGAGGCCAGCGCAGTGTGATGGTTTTTCGGGAATCAACTGAAGGTCATCAGCCAATGAACTTGTTTGTGACGAAGCGTAACGGCCACAAAGAACCCATCGATCTGGATAAAATTCACCGCGTGCTGGATTGGGCCGCCGAAGGGCTCGACAACGTGTCAGTCTCCCAGGTAGAGCTCAAGTCCCACATCCAGTTCTATGACGGTATCCGTACCGCCGATATCCACGAAACCGTCATCAAGGCCACTGCTGACCTGATCTCCGAGCAGACCCCTGACTACCAGTACATGGCTGCCCGTCTGGCCATCTTCCACCTGCGCAAGAAAGCCTACGGCCAGTTCGAGCCGCCCCACCTCTACCAGCACGTCGCCCGTCTGGTGGACATGGGCAAGTACGACAAGCACCTGCTGACCGACTACACCCAGGCCGAATTCGAGGCGCTCAACGAGCACCTAGATCACTGGCGTGATATGGACTTCTCCTACGCCGCCGTCAAGCAGCTGGAAGGCAAGTACCTGGTGCAGAACCGCGTCACCGGCGAGATCTACGAGAGCCCGCAGTTCCTCTACATACTGGTGGCGGCCTGCCTCTTCTCCAAGTATCCGAAAGATACTCGTCTCGACTACATCAAGCGTTTCTACGATGCGGTTTCGACCTTCAAAATTTCGCTGCCGACCCCCATCATGAGCGGTGTGCGTACCCCGACCCGTCAGTTCAGCTCCTGCGTACTGATCGAGTGCGATGACAGCCTGGATTCCATCAATGCCACCGCCAGCGCCATCGTCCGTTATGTCTCCCAGCGCGCCGGCATCGGCATCAACGCCGGTCGCATCCGTGGTCTGGGCAGCCCCATCCGTGGCGGCGAAGCCTTCCACACTGGCTGCATCCCTTTCTACAAATACTTCCAGACTGCGGTCAAATGCTGCTCCCAGGGCGGCGTGCGCGGCGGTGCGGCCACCCTGTTCTATCCGCTGTGGCACACCGAGGTGGAGAGCCTGCTGGTGCTGAAAAACAACCGCGGCGTGGAAGAGAACCGGGTCCGTCACATGGACTACGGCGTGCAGATCAACAAGCTGATGTACCAGCGCCTGATCAAGGGCGGCGACATCACCTTGTTCTCCCCGTCCGATGCCCCCGGCCTGTACGACGCCTTCTTCGCGGATCAGGACAAGTTCGAGCAGCTCTACGTCAAGTACGAGCAGGACCCGGCCATTCGCAAGAAGACCATCAAGGCGGTCGACCTCTTCTCCCTGATGATGCAGGAGCGCGCCGGCACCGGTCGCATCTACATCCAGAACGTGGATCACTGCAACACCCACAGCCCGTTCGATCCGAGCGTGGCGCCGGTACGCCAGTCCAACCTCTGCCTCGAAATCGCGCTGCCGACCAAGCCGCTCAACAACGTGGACGACGAAGAGGGCGAGATTGCCCTGTGCACCCTGTCTGCCTTCAACCTGGGTGCCATCGAGAAGCTGGAAGATCTGGAAGAGATGGCGGATCTCGCCGTGCGCGCCCTGGATGCCCTGCTCGACTATCAGGACTACCCGCTCAAGGCCGCCCAGAAAGGCAGCATGAACCGTCGTACCCTGGGGATAGGCGTCATCAACTACGCCTACTACCTGGCCAAGAACGGCGCCCGTTACTCCGACGGTTCCGGTCTGGCGCTGACCCACAGCACCTTCGAGGCGATCCAGTTCTACCTGCTGAAGGCCTCCGTGCAGCTGGCCCGCGAGTTCGGCCCCTGCCCGGCCTTCAACGAGACCACCTATGCCCAAGGCATTTTGCCCATCGATACCTATAAAAAGGATCTCGACAACCTGTGCAACGAGCCGCTGCACCTGGACTGGGAAACCTTGCGTGAAGAGATCAAGACAGTGGGTCTGCGCAACTCCACCCTGACCGCCCTGATGCCAAGCGAGACCTCCAGCCAGATCTCCAACGCCACCAACGGCATAGAGCCGCCCCGCGGCCTGGTGTCGGTCAAGGCCTCCAAGGACGGCATTCTCAAACAGGTGGTGCCCGAGTATCATCGTCTGAAAGATCAATACGAACTGCTCTGGAAGCAACCGAGCGTCGATGGCTATCTGCAACTGGTCGGTATCATGCAGAAGTTTGTGGATCAGGCGATCTCCGCCAACACCAACTACGACCCCGCCCGTTTCGAAGGCAACAAGGTACCGATGAAGCAGCTGCTCAAAGATCTGCTGACCGCCTACAAATACGGCCTCAAGACCCTCTACTATCACAACACCCGGGATGGTGCGGATGACGCACAAGCCGATATGCAAGATGACGGTTGTGCCGGTGGGGCTTGTAAAATATAAGCCATTGCAAGATCTGACAACCGGGCGGGAGCGACAAGCTCCCGCTCTCCTGTTTTAACCATTTATACATTCTGGTAACCATGGCCTATTCAACTTTCTGCCAAACCCAAAACGACCAGCTCAAAGAGCCGATGTTTTTTGGCCAATCGGTCAATGTGGCCCGTTATGATCAACAAAAACACGAAGTCTTTGAACGGCTGATCGAAAAGCAGCTCTCCTTCTTCTGGCGCCCGGAAGAGGTGGATGTCTCCCACGACCGCATCGACTATCAGGCACTGCCGCCCCACGAGCAGCACATCTTCATCTCCAACCTGAAGTACCAGACCCTGCTGGATTCCATCCAGGGTCGCAGCCCGAACGTGGCGCTGCTGCCGCTGGTCTCCATTCCGGAGCTGGAAACCTGGATCGAAACCTGGGCCTTCTCGGAGACCATCCACTCTCGCTCCTACACCCACATCATTCGCAATATCGTCAACAACCCGGGTCAGGTGTTTGACGACATAGTGACCAACGAGCAGATCCTCAAACGCGCGGGCTCCATCAGCTGCTTCTACGATGACCTGATTGAAGCGACCGCGCTCTACAACCTGCACGGTGCCGGCACCCACACAGTCGCAGGCCGCGAAGTGACCATCACCCTGCATGAGCTGAAGAAGAAGCTCTACCTGTGCCTGATGAGCGTCAATGCACTGGAGGCGATCCGCTTCTACGTCAGCTTCGCCTGCTCCTTTGCCTTCGCCGAGCGCGAGCTGATGGAGGGCAACGCCAAGATCATCAAGATGATCGCCCGCGACGAAGCGCTGCACCTGACCGGCACCCAGCACATGCTGAACCTGATGCGCACCGGCCAGGACGACCCCGAGATGGCCGAGATTGCCGCCGAGTGCGAGCAGGCCTGCTTCGAGATCTTCAAGGAAGCCGCCATTCAGGAAAAAGAGTGGGCCGAGTACCTGTTCCAGGACGGCTCCATGATAGGCCTGAACAAGGACATCCTCTGCCAGTACGTGGAGTACATTACCAACCTGCGCATGAACGCGGTCGGTCTGCAGCCAGCCTTTGCCGGTGCCAAGCAAAACCCGATCCCCTGGATCAACACCTGGCTGTCGTCTGACAACGTGCAGGTCGCCCCGCAGGAAGTGGAAGTCAGCTCCTACCTGGTCGGCCAGATCGACAGTGAAGTGCATGCCGACGATCTCGGTGACTTCGAGCTGTGAGTCAGCTACCCGATATGCTGGTCGGCCAGATCGACAGCAAAGTACACGCAGACGACTTGGGTGACTTCGAGCTGTGAGTGACGCCACCAACACGCTGGCCCCTGCCCCGCAGCCTGCAACACGGCAGGAAGCCCCACAGGTGCCGCTGGTGCATACCCGCGACGGTACCCTGCTCGCCCATCCAGGCGAGAGCGTGTTGGAGACGCTGGAGCGCCACGGCCATCATGTGGAGTTCCAGTGCCGCAGCGGCTATTGCGGCGCCTGCCGCACGCCCTTGCTGGCGGGCAAGGTGCATTACCCCAATGTGCCGCTGGCATTCGTCTCCCCAGGCGAGTGTCTGCCCTGCTGCTGCAAACCGGTCGGAGCCATCCGGCTGGACATCAGGAAAGGCTGACGCAGCAAACACCACACGCGTTGCCAAACAAAAAGCCGCCGGATTGCTCCGGCGGCTTTTTTATCGCTCGTCTTTTTATCGCTCGTCTCTGGCTTGGGGCCCTGACCCGTCAGAACCCCTTGATTGGCTTCAAAGCCAGGGAGCTGCGGTCGGCCCCTGGTGCAGGCCCAGCTTCCAGACCCGACCAAAGTGCTTGTAGTGACCGGCGGCCACGCCAGCCTTCTCACCCATGCCATGGTAGAGATCCAGGTGCCCCTTCTTCACGGCGCCCCCCACATCCAGCGCGATCAAGAGCCGCAGCTGGTGTTTGCCGGTCCAGTTGCCCGCCTTGTCGAGCAGGGGCACTTCCGCAAGGATGGGGGTGCCCATCGGCAGCAGTGTCTTGTCTGCCGCCACGGCCGCCAGCGGCAGCAACGGAATGCCGGCGGCGCCGATCACGTCATTGGTGGGGCGACGTTCGAAGAAGACATAGGAAGGGTTCTGCTCCACCAGCTCCTTGACGCTCTCCTCCGGTTTGCTGTTGGCCCAATCCTTGATGGCCTTCATCGACATCTGCTCCTTGGGCACTTCACCGCGGTCGATCAGCACCCGGCCAATACTCACGTAGCCATGACCATTCTTGCCGCTGTAACCCAGGTATTGCAGCCGATCTTCATCTCCGTAGTGGACAAAACCCGAGCCCTGTACGTCCATCAGGAAGTTGTCGATGAGGGATTTGCTGTAACCCAGCTCCAGCCCCCGGTTAGCCAGCGCCCCTTGGTGGATCTGGGCTCGGCTCGGGCAGCGGCCACCGCACTTGGGCATGGCATAGATGGGGTACTTGTACTTGGCATCCGGGCGATGACGCACCTCCAGTACCGGCGAGTAGTAGCCGGTAAACAGCACGTTACCCATGCGATCGGCGCCGCCCAGCTGGGCCAGGCTGATGCCGTACCGGGTGATCTGGGCGGGATCTCCACCATTGGCTACCCAGCGGGAGAGCTGGCGATAAAGCTCGCCATAGCGGCGGGTCATCTTGCCAGAACGCTCCAGCACCAGCCGGCTCTGGGGACCGAACTTGCTGAAATCAGAACGCTGGCGACTGTTGACACGTTCTACCCGCACCAGATCATCCGGCAGGGGGCCATCCAGATACTGCTTGCCCAGATTTTCCGGCACCTCGCAGTTGAGAAAACATCTGGCATCGGGTTTCTTCTTGGGCACCTGTGCTTGATCAGAGTTGCCCGCACAACCGGCCAGCCCCAGCACTGCGGCGGTCAGCCAGTACGCGTGTTTATTCATATGTCCTCATATAACACCAAGCCTCATGCTTGGCGGGGAAGATGCCAAATTTGCAGGGGGAAAGCAAACGCCATCAGCCCCTTGGCAACGGATTTTTCCAAAGGGGATCTTCTGGGTTATAACAAGGTAACAAGGTGTGAGAGGCCATGGATGGAACAGCTCGAGATCTTCCCGCTGCAGAGCCCCTGCATCGGGGTATGCGAAGTGAACAACAAGGGCTACTGCAAGGGCTGCCTGCGCAATCGCGAGGAGCGCTTCAACTGGCTCACCATGACCCCCACCGAGCAGCAGGAGGTGATGCGCCTGTGCCGCAACCGCAAGGCCCGGGTGGACGCAGCCCGCCGCAAGGCGCAAGAGGCTATCCAGGCCAGTGAGCAAGCGCAGGCTGGCTGGGATTTCTAACCGTCCCCCCTGCACCATCCTATTCCCTGTTACCCACCCCTGCGATCCGAGCCAGTTCGCTAAACGCCACAAACAGATGATAAAGGGTGCTGGCTGGTGCATAGGAGGCCAACGGTTTCCCCTCGCTATCCACTTGATCAATCCACTGTCCGGGCTGAGCTGGCGACAGGTAGTAATGGAAGATACGCCCGACCGATGCCTCAATCTGGTGGGCTGTATTGGCATCGCCTCGCCGCTCATAGGCCGCCAATAGTGCTTTCAAGTGCTCGGTCTGGCACCAAAGCCGGCTGGTGTCGCGATGGGGTTGCCCATCATCGGTCAGTTCATCGAGCACCAGCCCGGTTTGCCCGTGACCATGGCGGATGGCAAAGCGGCTCAATATCCCGATCGCCTCGTCAATCTCGGCGCTGGTTGGCCGATCTTCCCATCTGCAGGCAAGCGTCCGGTAGCGCGCCAGCAACCAGCACCACTCATAGTGATGGCCGGGATCGATGAAACGGGAATCGGCATGGCGCGCCAGCAGCGCGTCGTCGAAAAACTCGCGCAATAGCCCGGGTTCCAGAAAACGCTGACAAAACAGCCGATACAGCGCGTTTGCCCGCTGCTGCCATATCACATCATCAAAGCTTTCTGCCGCAACCAGTAACGCCTCAAACAGATGCATATGGGGATTTTGGCTGCGCAACGGGCCGGGCGGCCAACTGGAGTGAAATCCGCCGTGCAGCGGGTCCGCAAAGAGTTGCTCAATGGCCTGATAACGCGACTCAGCCTGTTGTTGCCAGCGTGGATCGCCACTCAGACGATAGAGCCAGCACTCCGCCAGCAAGGCAAACGCGTATTCATAGCTGCAGACTGACGCGTCAGCAATCGAATCGTCCCGGTTAATGGAAAAAACGCCGTGCCCTGCCCCATCGTCAAAATGGCCCATACCGACCCGCGCAGCTTGCTCGGCAAGGATGCGCCCGTCATACCAACCCAGCAGGGTGGCATGACTGAACACATAGATCTGGCGGCTTTGTACCCGAAAACGGGTCGGCTGCCATAAAGGCTGGCCAGCACCATCCAATCCCTCGGCAAACAGCCCGTGTTCGCGGTCAAAGCCCTGCGATCCCCAATGAGGCAGCGCCTCGGACACCAGCCAGCGATGACAGCGCTGCGCCGCCTTAATCACCTCGATATGCATAAACTCCCCCTCGCAACAGCCATAAAAAGGGAGAGCCAGGCTCTCCCATTGTTGAGTGAATGACCTTTACCCCTTCAAAACAGCCCGATGGCGACCCCGACAAAGGCCAGCACCAGCAGCCCGAGCATCGCCTTGACCGGAGATACGTTGCGCTTGGCCATCAGATACCAGGTCCCCAGCACCACCAGCAGCGGCATCAGTTTGGGGAAGATGCCATCCAGCATGGTCTGAACCTGGATATTGACCCCGTCCGAGGTGACGAAATCGAGTCCGGTTGAGAGGTTGACATAACTGGCTGCCACCCCGCCCATCACGAAGACGCCGAGCAGGGAGAGCGCCTCGCGCAGCTTGGCCGACTCGGCACTCACCAGGGATTCCACCGAGCCAGTGCCCAGCTTGTAGCCCTTCATAAACAACATGTAGGAGCCGGTAATGGCGATGGCGTTGAAGCTGATGATGTAAAACAGCGGCCCCAGCACACTCCCCCCTGCCGCCAGCGCCATGCCGATACTGAGCAAAATGGGCACCAGCATACCGGGGATCATGGAGTCACCTATGCCCGCGATGGGGCCCATCAAGCCCACCTTGAGGGTATTGATGGTCTCACCGTCGATCTTCTCGCCATTGGCCTTCTTCTCTTCAAGCCCGACCGCCAGCCCGTTGATGATGGCGCCGATCTGGGGCTCGGTATTGTAGAAGGAGGCGTGACGCTTCATCGCCTCCATCCGCTCGGCTTTGCCGGGATAGAGCTTCTTCAGCGCCGGCATCATGCCGAGACAAAACCCGAACGATTCGAGTCGCTCGAAGCTCATTGACGAGAGGTTGTACATCATCCACGAACGCCAGCAGGCGCGCAGATCTCGTGAGGTAAGCACGACCGGCTGCTTGACCGCCGGCTCCCCTGATTGCAGCTCTGTGTTCATCAGAATTCATCCTCGTCATCGGCAGGCACGTCACCGCGGGCGGCGACCGCTTGTCTGGGTTCGGGTTTGTAGCTGTAGTGAATAAGCGCCAGCAGGGCCCCAATCATCACCAGCCCCACCATATTGAGCTTGAGAAAAACGATGCCGACAAAGCCGACCAGGAAGTAGATCAGCATGCTGTTCTGCTTGATGATCTGCTTGAGCAGGATGGCAATGCCGACCGCAGGCAGAATGCCGCCCACCACCGTCATGGTGCGGATCACCAGCTCCGGCAGGCTGTTCATGAACCCTTCGATATACTGGTTGCCGAAATAGACGGCGATGAAGGTCGGCACGAAACGCAGCACAAAGTTGCTGGCCTGAGGGAAGATGGCGCTGTTGAGGTAAACCCCCTGTTCATCTCCCTGCTCCAGCGCCACATCCGCCCTGTGGTTCCAGTAGGAGTTGAACACCATCATGAAGTTGAAGAGGATGGTACCGGCGATGCCGATGGTGGCGGCAATGGCCACGGCAACCGATGGCTCTTTGCCCGACATGATGCCCAGCGCTATGGCCGGAAAGGCGACGAAATTGAGATCCGCCGGCATGGAGCCGCCCGGCGTCACCATGGCGATATAGACGGCCTGCACCGCCACCCCGATCAGGATCCCGGTCTGCATATCCCCCAGAATGGCGCCGACCAGCATGCCGGATACCAGCGGGCGGGTAATGGTGTACCAACCACCGGTCAAGCCCAGCAGCCAGGGGCTGCTGAGGGCACCGAGATAACAGAGTATCCCGATGAGTGTTGCTTCAAGAAACATGATGGCCTCCCCTTATTTCAGCTTTTTTCTGGGCATCCGCCCAGCTGTAGTGACTGGCATCCGGCACCAGTCGAAAATCGATCTCATGACCCAGGCTTGCCAGGTAATCAAAGGCGGCTATCTCCTGCGCGGTCACCGATTGATTGGGCCCTATGGTCGTGGTGTGCTCGCGGGCACTCATGGGGCCGACGTTGATTTTGCCGTTGAGATTATCAAGGGAGATCCCGGCGGCGCAGAGCCGCTGCAGGGTGACCGGCGATTTGCCAATCACGAAGTAGCGCTTGTCGCTGGCAATCACCTTGGGCAACTTGGCAATGGCGGTCGCCACATCGAACAGCCACACCCTGGTGTCCGATACGGCACCCGTCATCACCTGAGAGAGCAGCGGATCGGCCGCCACCTCATCATCGATCGCGACGATACCGTCACAAGGAAGCTCTCTGGCCCAGCGGGTAACCAGTTGACCGTGGATCACCCGGTCATCAATCCGTACAAATGAAATGGCCATCATGCTCTCCTAGAAGTTGTCGTCGTGCGGATGGGTCGCCGCAGGCGCGGCGATCACCATGGATTCCAGTGCCTGTGCCAGTAGCTGGCGGGCAGCCTCGTGCACATCCGTTGCCGCCAGCCAGTCGGCGCTCATCAGCAGCATGGGAAAATTGACGCCGGTCACGACGGCCACTGCCTGCGGCCATGCGGGGTCGAATGCGACGCGGCACGCCACGTTGTAGGGGGTGCCACACTCCATGTCGCACAGCACCAGTACCCCGTCAGACCCTGCGCCATGTTGGCGCAGGGTCTGCTCAAACTCGGCACGAAAGGCCTCGATGCCCCCTTCTTCAGTGAGAGAAACGGTCGCTACGGCAGGCATCTCGCCATAGACCATATTGGCGCTGGCCAGCAGGGCCGGCGCCAGTGAACCATGGGTTGCGATAAGGATCCTCAGCATCTCGGTTACCCCCTCACATAGGCTTTGATGGTGGCGATGGTCCGTCCTTCGCTCGCGCCACTCGGACGGATGCGGTAACGACCCACCGACGCTGGCACGATAAAGGTTTCGGCGTAGTGCACCACGAACGGGGCGAAGGCGTTGTCCGGGCTCTCCACCGTGGCTTCCCGCCCTTCCACCAGATTGAGCACCTGCACTGTACCGCCGGTATCGTGCTCTACCGGCACACTGAACCAGTGGCGACGAGTTTCAATGAATTCCCGCTCGTGCAGACCGGTGCGCTCCTCACGCCAGCCCTCGCCCTCTGCAATCAACTCGATGCGATTGACCAGGTTTTTGCGGGTCCAGTCAGTATCGCGATCCCACTGGATCACCTTGCTGCCGTGCTCGAGATGGATAGGGCGCGGGATGCCGTCGAGCCCGACCCGGCCCCAGTCCCACAACTTGAAGGTGAAGATGAAAGGGGTGGCGCTGATCTCGAGCACCATGGCACCCTCCCCTGAGCAGTGGACGGTACCGGCCGGGATCAGAAAGTGGTCGTGCTTGCGGGCCGGGAAGCGGTTGATAAAGCGCTCGTCATCGAAGGACTTCTCACCGCGCTGGGCAGCAGCGAGATCCGCCAGCATATCTTTCGGGTCGATGCCGTTGCGGGTGCCGAGATAGACGCAGGAATCGGGCGCCGCGTCGAGCATGTAGTAGCTCTCATCCTGGGTGTAGTGCATACCGAACTCCTGCTGTATGTATTCGGTCAGCGGGTGCACCTGCAGGCTGAGGGGTTGCCCCTCCACCGTATCGAGAAAGTCGAAGCGGATGGGGAACTCGGCACCAAAGCGGGCGTGTACCCGCTCGCCCAGCAGCGACCCAGGCTCGCACAGCACCAGATTTTGCGAAGGGATCTCGACCCGGACCGAACCAAAGCGCAGATAGAGGCTGTTCTCCTCAGGCACGCAGTCAAAGCACCAGGCGTAATTGGCTGGCGCCGGGTCGAGATCACACACCTGTTTCATCCACTGCCCCCCCCACACACCGGGGTCAAAGAAGGGAACTACCCGAAACGGTTGGCGGGCGGCCTGATGCAGTGCGGCATGCAGTGCCTCTCCCGTCACCAGTGTCGGCTTACCCTTGATATTGGTGTCGAGCAAGAAGTCGATGGTCGGCAGTTGCGCCAGCTTGTGACGATCAAACACCCGCCACTCGATGAAGAAGGCGCGCTTGTAACGGCGAAGAATGTCCTCTTCCGTGTTATCCGCGCCCCAGTTGCCAATCTCTTTGCGGCGCAGACGCTGCTGGATCTCCCAACGGGCCAGGTCGGCATAGACCCGCACATCCCCTTGTGCGACCAACGAGGCGCCACTGCCCATCACCACCACCAGCCCTTGCGGGACAGCTTTGGTCTCTGCTTGTAAACGGGCGAGTGCGGCGGGGTCAAAAAACTCCACCATCTTGTGGGGAGCCACCACCCCGAACACCCTGTCGTCGGTGATGAAGCGATCCAGCATCTCCAGTACTTTGGGCTCGGGCAAACGTGCCTGTTCCACATCGATGAGAGTGTGGGGGCCAAGTGCCTCCAGCAGCTGGGTGCGCAGCTCAACCTGATCCACGCCGTGGTAGCAGTCGATCACTAGCACCACTTTCGCGCTGTCCTGCCCGTTTACTTTGGCCAGCAGGTGCCGGACGATGGGAGCCCACCCCTCACAGGCGGCATCTTCATATCCGGCGACCGCAATCTCGGGATACTTGTCGTAATTGGATACATAACTCGAATGAATCATTGGCCTGCTCTCTCGCTGATATCTGCAAGAAAGATAAATCGATTAACCCGTTAACCCCAACCTGATAAACAAGATTAACCTCAAACAATCGACTATTCGTTCACCACTTGGCGGGTTATTTGTGATCCATGGCTCATTTCTATTAATGTCAAATCAATCATAAAGGTTAATCGATATATCTTTACTGCCATTACCATCACAGGAGACACCTCATGAGCAATGTGACCGTTGCCGATATTGCCCGCCATCTGGGGGTATCTACCGCCACCGTCTCCATGACCCTGCGCAACAAGGGGCGCATTTCGGAACATACCCGTCAGCGGGTACTCAAGGCGATCGATGAACTCGGCTACGTCTACAACCAGACCGCCGCCAATCTGCGCAACAAGAGCAGCAACCAGGTGGGCCTGCTGCTGCACGACATCACCAACCCCTTCTATGCGGAGATGACGGCAGGCCTGAGCCGGGAGATGGAGCATCACGATCTGATGCTGTTTCTTGCCAACAGCGAGGAGTCAGCGGCAAGACAGCAGCAGTTTATGGACTCGCTGCAACGCAACAGCGCCGCAGGCATGGTGATCTGTGCAGCCCAGCCTACCCCGCACAGTTTTTTTGAGAGTCTGCAACGCCGCCACATGCCCACCATTCTGGTGGTGCGGCCCGTGCCGGATGTGGCGATCGACTTCGTAGGCACCGACAACTTTCTGGGTTGCCAGCTGGCAACCGAACATCTGATCCGCCTCGGCCACCGCCACATCGCGTTTATTGGGGGGGCAACCACCTCTATCAGCCGCGCCCAGCGGCTCGGCGGCTACATGAGCAAATTGCTCGAGCACGGCATAACAGCAAGGCCGGAGTGGATCATCAGCTGCGGCGCCAGCCGGGTGGAAGGCACCCTCGCGATGACGACGCTGCTGGAGCAGCATCCTGAGGTCACCGCCGCCGTCTGTTATCAAGACATAGTGGCACTCGGTGCCATGCTGGCCTTGCGCAAGCAGGAACGACGGATCGGCCAGGATTTTGCACTGGTGGGATTTGACGATATTCCGGAAACCGCGTTGGTAGAACCCGCCCTGACGACGGTGTCGGTGGCGGCGCGAGAGATTGGCCGCAAGGCGGGTGAGCTGCTGCTAGAGCGCATTGCCGGCAATGATGAACCGGCCAAGAGCATTATCTTGCCCCCCGCCCTGGTGGTGCGCCAATCCTGCGGCAGCCGCTAACGGGGCCACTCACGACCCCGCCGGGCTGATTGCTATTTCATTGAGGAGTCCACCGCCCGGTGTGCACCATCTTCCCCCGCAAGGATCCTCAAGCCAAACCCCCGCTCTGCCATCAGCTGGTAATCATGACCGGCGATGGCGGGCCAGACCGCCAGCGCAGAGAGCCGAGTCTCGCCTGTATTAATGAGCCGGTGGGCCACGTGACCCGGGATATGGTGGACACTGCCAGGAAAAACCTGCTCAAGCCGACAGACGCCAGCCATATCCTGCAACAGCAGCAAGCCGGTCCCGCACAACCCGAAGTAGTACTCCGCCTGTTCGGCCCGGGCATGCATATGACCACGGGTCATGAAAAACTCGCTCCCGATCCTGCCAGCCTCGAGATGGGTGACACCCATGTTGAGATCCCCCTCCACGCCACTGCCGGGCAACATGGCCACTCGATAGAGCACTGTTTGCGAGTCAACCTCAGCGTCAGCAGCCGGATCGGCAAACAAACCATGCAGATCGGCCAAGGTCGTACTTTTCTCCAACAGCTCGGCACCACAGAGCCGGCCGGTCGCAAAATCCAGCATGGGGGGGGTCATCGGCGTCATCATCTACTCCTTTGTGAATCTCTGATCAGGGCGCAGCTGTGCCCCGGTCAGAATACGCTAAAAGGTTAATCCATTAACCACAAGCAACATTGAGCCATGGCTGCCCCTTTTTGCCATAAAAAAAGCGGCCCGCAGGCCGCCTTGTCACGCATTGTTTTGAGCTTGTCACGCCGTCGCCAGCTTGGCCTGCGCTTCGCCGCGTTTGAGCATGGCGTAGCCAACCCCGGTCACCAGGGAACCTGCCGCAATCGCCACGATATACATCATGACGTTGCTGATGGCGTGCGGGATAAAGAGTACAAACAGACCGCCGTGGGGTGCCATCAGCTCGCAGCCGAACAGCATGGAGAGCGCACCTGTAAGAGCGCCCCCCGCCATGCAGGCCGGGATAACGCGCATCGGATCCTTGGCGGCAAACGGAATGGCACCCTCGGAGATGAAGCACAGACCCAGCACAAAGGATGCCTTGCCCGCTTCCTGCTCCGCCTTGATGAACTTGGCGCGAGCCAGGAAGGTAGCGATCCCCATCCCCAGCGCCGGCACCATGCCGGCGGCCATCACGGCAGCCATGGGAGCGTAAGTTTTGGAGGCCAGCAGGCCTACCCCGAAGGCGTAAGCGGCCTTGTTGACCGGGCCACCCATGTCGAAGCACATCATGGCGCCTATGATGACACCCAGCAGCACGGCGTTGGCAGAGCCCATGTTGTTGAGGAAGGTGGTCATGGCACTCATGATGCCCGCAACCGGACCACCCACCACGTAGATCATCACCAGACCGGTAAACAGGCTGGCAAACAGCGGAATGATGAGGATGGGCTTGAGCGCTTCCAGGGTCACCGGCAGGCGCACCTTGTCACTCAGGTACTTGGCACAGTAACCGGCCAGGAAACCGGCGACGATACCGCCGAGGAAGCCGGCACCGAGGGAGCTTGCCAGCATACCGCCTATCATGCCGGGCGCCAGACCCGGACGGTCGGCGATGGAGTAGGCAATGTAACCGGCCAGTACCGGGATCATCAGGGCAAAGGCCGAGCCACCGCCAATTTTCATCAGAGCGGCGGCGAGGGTTCCCTCAACCTTGAACGCCTCGATCCCGAAGATGAAGGAGATGGCGATGATGAGGCCACCGGCCACCACCATGGGCAGCATGAAGGAGACACCGGTCAGCAGGTGCTTGTAAGGGCCGGCCTTCTCCTCTTTCTTGGGCTGGCTGGTGCCGCTGTGGCGATAGAGTGTTGCTTCAATCCATGCCTTGTCGAGCTCGGCACGGGTCTTCTTGAGCGCAGCGCCTGTGCTGGTGCGATAGACCTGCTTGCCATCGAAGCGGGTCATGTCCACCTCGATGTCGGTAGCGAGGAACACCAGATCGGCGGCGGCAATCTCATCCGCGGTCAGGGCATTCTGGGCACCGACCGAGCCTTGGGTTTCGACGCGGATCTGGTGGCCCAGCTGCTTGGCCATGGTCTCGAGCGCTTCCGCCGACATGAAGGTGTGTGCCACCCCGGTCGGACAGGCGGTGACAGCGACAATGCGCTTGGCACCGGTTGTCGGCTTGGCAACGACAGGAGTCGCCTGATGGTGATAGACGCTGGCACCGCTGGTGGCGGCGTCAAGCACAGCGGCCGGATCCTGCAGCGCCAGATCCATGCTCCCCTGATAGACACGCTTGCCGTCATAGGCAGCGAGATCCACTGGGCTACTTGCCACCACCAGCACCAGGTCGGCGGCGGCAATCTGCTCCTTGCTCGGCACCTGACGAGGTTGCACGCTGGAGCCGACATCGAGGGTGAGCTCCCAGCCCGCCAGTTTGGCCTGCTGTTCTATCCGTTTTGCAGCGAGAAAGCTGGTGGCAATGCCCGCCGGGCAAGCCGTAACCAGAATTGCTTTCATTGGGCATCTCCTGAGTTTTCCATTGAGGGGGTATTGAGTCGGGTCGGGGCAAGGTCATCCAGACGTTGCACACGCACTTGCTCGAGTAAAGGTGTCAGTACATCGATATCACTAAAACCGACCGCGATCTGACTGACCGCCAGCGCCGAGACGGCGGTGGCCAGACGCAGGGTCTGTTCCGGTGCCCAGCCGAGGCTGAGGCCGTGGGCCAGCCCCGCCACCAGGGAGTCGCCGGCACCGACTGTGCTGACGACCTTCATGCGCGGCGGGATGGCCTGCCAGGTGGCATCCGGACCAAACCAGACCAGGCCGTCGGCGCCGTTGGAGATCACCACATGGGCTATCCCCTGGGCCTGTAGCTCGCGGGCACACTCGGCCTGCTCGCTCAGGGTCTTGATGGGGCGACCGGCCCATTGCTCAAGCTCTTCCAGATTGGGTTTGATCAGGGTCGGCGCTGCCTTGATGCCTTCCGTCAGGGCCAGGCCGCTGCAATCGAAGATCACCTGCTTGCCCTTGGCCTTGAGCAGGCGAATGAGGCGAGCACAGTAATCGGGGGCAACCCCCTTGGGCAGGCTGCCGGCCAGCACAAACCAGTCGGCCTGTGGCGCCAGCTCGTCGATGGCCGCCTCAAGGGCCGCCACTTCACCCTCATGGATGGTGAGCCCCGGCAGGTTGAGATCCGTAACCCGACCCGATTGCTCCGAGATCTTGACGTTGATACGGGTGCTACCCGTCACGCGAACAAAGTGATCGGCCAGGACCCGCTCGGCAAACAGGGTGACGAAGCTCTGCTGGTTGCCCTCGCCGAGCCAGCCGGTCAATCCCACCTCACGGCCCAAGTCTTTCAAAACCATGGCGACGTTGATCCCCTTGCCCGCGGCGCGCAAATTGGCTTCGCTCACCAGATTCACCTCACCCAGGCTCATGGCCTCGAGGCGGGCGGTGAGATCCAGCGCGGGGTTGAGGGTGATGGTCACTATGTCCATCAGTGCGCCCCCTCGCCCAGCCCGGCAGCAATGGCCGCACCAATGCCCTTGAGGGCCGCTTCGGCATCCGCCCCTTCGGCGCGAAACGCCAGACGGTGGCCACACTTGACGCCGAGGCCAATCACCTTCATCAGGCTCTTGGCGGAGACGGCTTCACCGCTGCCGTCCAGATTCGCCACCCGGATGTCGGATTCAAACTCTTTGGCCACCTTGACCAGCATGGCGCCCGGACGGGCGTGCAGGCCATGGGGATTGATGATGGTGAAGGTCTCGGAAAGACCGCTCGCCGGCCCCGCCTGCAGCATGGCCAGCCCTTCGCTGCCAGTCAGGGTGGCAAGCTGGCCTGCGGCAGCCAGTTTGGCCAGATTCTCCAGCTGCGGCAGATGGCTGGCATCGGCGGCGCACAGCAGCAGCAAGGCACTGACCGGCAGTTCCCCTGCCTGCAACTGCGCGCTCGGGGTCGCCACGACCCAGCCGGTCTGGGCCGCCTGCGTACGGGCCAGCCAGACGCCATCGCCCAGATAGGCGGGCTCGCTTGCCAGCAGGGAAGTGACCATGGCGGCCTCCCCCCAACCGGCGGATTTGGCGCGGGCGGCAGCGCCCAGCAGCAGCTGGTCGCGATCGTCGGCAGGGAAGTCGGCCAGGGTCAGGAACTGCACCTCTTTGGCGGTCGTGGCCCCGGTCAGAATAGCGATGATGGTGTCGGCATCGCTGGCATTTTTAAGGGCCTCGGCCGCCTGCTCGTCACCCAGCACGTGGGTGAGCTGACGCAAGATGCCCAGATGCTCGTCGGATTTGGCGGCGATGCCGATGGCCACATAGGCAATCTGCCCCTCGTCCCACTCGATGCCCTGAGGGAATTGGGCCACCATGACCCCCGTGCTTTTCACCAGATGACGGGTGTCCGTGGTGCCGTGGGGAATGGCGATGCCGCTGCCGAGGTAGGTGGCGTGCTGCGCTTCCCGCGCCAGCATGCCGTCCACATAACCTGCTTCCACCAGACCGGCTTCGGTCAGTTTGCCTGCCAGCAGGGCGATGGCATCCGCCTTGGTCGCCACCGATTGCCCCAGCAATATCTGCTGCTGCGCCAACTTCAACATAGAGATTCTCCATCAGGTTCCTAGCTGGCCGTGCGGCTCGCCGGATCAACACAATAAAAAGTTTGGGTCATTTACCTGCTGACAATAGACCGGATTGCATCCCTTCGGGAGCCGCCGGGGTTTTTATCCCCGGTCATCGATTGTCTGCTGACAAGCTGAATCGTTTCACTTACACTCAGACTGAATCGTTTCAGCCAATTGATCAAGTACCCACAAAGAGTGCTTTTCAATGATATGATCCCGCGCACACTTTTCGGTGCCCTCACCTGGCAGTGACCGTGGGCCTTGCAACTCAAACAGAGCCAATATGATGAAACTGGATGAAATCGCCGCCCTCGCCGGTGTCTCGCGCACCACGGCCAGCTATGTGATCAATGGCAAGGCCGATCAGTACCGCATCAGTCAGGCGACCCGTGACAAGGTGATGGCTGTGGTCACAGCCCACAACTACCAGCCGGACAGCCGCGCCGCCTCCCTGCGCGGCGGCCAGACCAAGACCCTCGGCTTTATCCTGCCCGACCTTGAGAACGCCAGTTACGCCAAGCTCGCCAAGCGCCTCGAACAGGGTGCCCGGGCCCAGGGCTATCAGTTGCTGATCGTCTGCTCGGAAGATGAGCCGGCCACCGAGAAGGAGCTGGCCGAGATGCTGGCCAGCCGTCATGTGGATGCCCTGCTGGTGGCCAGCTGCCTGCCACCGGACGATCCCTTCTATCCGCGCCAACAGGCGCGCGGCATCCATGTGCTGGCCATCGACCGGGCCATGGCCGCCGACAAGTTCGTGACCGTCGCCAGTGAAAACCAGAAGGCGAGCTTTGATCTCACCACCTCCCTGCTCACCCCGGCGCTCAAGCACATCGCCTTGATCACCGCGCTGCCGGCACTCACGATCAGCCAGGAGCGAAAAGCGGGCTTCGAGCAGGCCGTCGCCAGCCACAACGCCACGTGCCATCTGTGCGAGGGGGCCCACTTCTCCCGCGCCGAGGGTTATCGCCTGATCAAGGAGTTGCACCAGCGACTCGGCCAGTTGCCCGAGGCTCTGGTCGCCACCTCCTACATATTGATGGAAGGGGTGCTGGACTACCTGCTGGAGCAGGAGACCGACATGAACCGGCTCGCCATGGCCACCTTCGGGGACGATCGCCTGCTCGACTTCCTCCCCTTTGGCATCAACTCCCTGCCCCAGCAGCACGATGCCCTGGCCAGCCAGGCACTGGAGCTCGCCCTCAAGGCGATCAACGGCGAATACCTGTGCGGGCTGCACTACGTGAGCCGGACCCTCAAGCGTCGCCGCTGACATCTCCCTTCACGCGCCGACACTCTCCACGCCGGCGCGTTTTTCCACCAGTCAACGCCCCTTTCTGTCATCTTTTATTTCCACCTATTGCCACCTTCCAGTACAAAATCCGCCTTTACAGGCTTGTTTCCACTATTTTGATCCGTTAACGTGGCAACCATCTTTTACAACCCGCAGGTTTTTCGTAACGATGCGTCCACTCCGATATCGCTAGCCTCCGGTCCTGACCCCGGAGGCGCCTTGCCAGCACAGCCACTGGCACTCTTTTTTGAATACGCAGTTTCTCGATCTGGATGGACACCATGAACACCAAGACCCTGGGTTGTACCCTGTTGATTGCCGGCACCACCATAGGCGCCGGCA
>NZ_CDBL01000019.1 GCF_000820005.1 Aeromonas piscicola
GGCGATCCGCCAGCAGCAGGACTCGCTGCTGTGCCAGCCAGTGCACACCGGATTCAAACAACCCGCAGACCAGTCCGGCAAGGAGACCGACCAGGGCGGCCAGCAGGAGCACCAGCAGCGGCATCTTGTCCCGCTGGATCAGGCGCTGCAGGACAGGGGGGCGACCTTGTGCGGTCGCCTCGCGAGGGGGGATAGCTTGTTGCACCATGGGTATTCACGCTCATCTAACGAGGGTCGGAAACACCCGGCCTCGGCTCGGCTGCCCAGCACAGGGCCTTTCTGCTATAGTCGGCCCGTTTCATTTATCACGGGTGCAGACCGGGAGTCCGGGTGGCGAGAGCGCAAAGCATACTCCTCTCACCGCAGCCTGCCGAGCCGCTATCGACCGCCTGCGCCCGGGTGACGACCAAAATCCCATTAAGGATGATCCATGTCAAAATCAGATCAGCTGTTTGAACAGGCCCGCCAAACCATTCCAGGTGGCGTCAACTCACCGGTCCGCGCCTTCAATGGGGTCGGCGGTACACCCCGCTTCATCGATCACGCCGATGGTGCCTACCTCTATGACGTGGATGGTCAGGCCTATGTGGATTACATCG
>NZ_CDBL01000020.1 GCF_000820005.1 Aeromonas piscicola
GGCTTTCGTCCACGCTGGCACTCAGGCGCGGCGCTTCCTCCGCCAACCCGGCACTCGGGCCGTCATCTTCAAACCGGAATACCCCGCCAGTCCCCACATCAATGGCCGCACTGGCGCTGTCGCCGTCGGCATCCGTCACGGTTTGCACCAGGGTCAGTACTCCGCTGCCCAGGCTCAGCGCCACGCTGTCATCCGCATTGTTGGTATCGCCGTGCCAGACATTATCCAGCAGGGCAAGCGTCACTTCCCCGGTGCTCGGGTTGATGGTCAGCGTGAAGTAATCCACCCCACCGGCACTGCCGGTGATGACGTTACCCACCTGGTTCAGCACGATGGCCTCACCTTGCCCAGCGGGAGCTTGCGGATCCACCGCAAACAGGCCGCTGACCACGTTGCTGCCCGTGAGCGCCAGACTATAACCAATCGTGCCCGCCCCATCGGCCCCGAAGGCCGGATTGAATTGGGCTTGTACCAGCGCGGCACTCAGGCTGGCGCTGGCGACGCCATCACTGCCCGCACCGCCCAGCGCTGCCAGGCTTTCGTCCACGCTGG
>NZ_CDBL01000021.1:0-650 GCF_000820005.1 Aeromonas piscicola
GGATAACACAACGAAACCCAGTGAAAACAAAAGGGCACCATTAGGTGCCCTTTTTCTTTTCCTCAAGCTCTACACACACTTCATTATTCACAGCATATGTTTGACTGGAATAACGGGAGCTAAGTTTACTCAGTCGCTCACACTTCACATAATCATTTGCTCTATGAAAGACTACCTCTCTCAAAGCAATGGATATTATCGGTGAAATTATCACACAACTTATTATCGCGCTTACATTCAAGAACTTCGCTGATAGATTTCTTTTTAATATTTCAGCCAAGCAATAAACAATAATGATAAGGCTAACTAAAAAACCACCAAAAACAGCCCAGTAATTTAGGATGCCATCTATAACGTACACTTCTCGTTGCTCGCCAAAAGCTTGCTCTAAGATATCCCAGCCAAAGAACACACTAGCGGAAAGAAAAGCCCCAAAGAAAACTATCCTTAAGTAATTCACTCAAGAACTCCCTTGATTTCATTCGTTAACGTTTCCGAATATCCATATTGATTATCAAGGTAGTCCAAGAGTTTACCTGTAAAGAAGGAGGATATTGCGAATACAAATCCTGTGACAACAATGCCAGCAGTCGCGGGAACCATTACAACTGCAAGACTTGCAACACCTAGACTAACTAGACCCTTTGTAA
>NZ_CDBL01000021.1:771-1099 GCF_000820005.1 Aeromonas piscicola
ATCTCCTGCACTGTTTCCAACAAACTCGGCCAGAGTCGCCTCATCACGCATTATAAAATCAACCGCGTTAACTGCCGTAGCAAACACAATCTCTACGCCGACATTGACCTTTGCATATCGAACGGCCCCTTTCACATCGTTTATCCCGATGCCAGCTTGCACAACTTTCGGGTTGTTGGCCTTCCACTTGTTCCCTTTCATCAGGGTTTGTGCGTGTCGTCTGTAATTCTTGATGATTACATAATCAACGCCTTTGATGTTCTTCGTATACGCTGTTACACCCAAGCCACCAAGACCCCTTGCAGTCTCAACAGTAGTCTTGATGCCA
>NZ_CDBL01000022.1 GCF_000820005.1 Aeromonas piscicola
CCCAGCCCACCCAATAACTTGGCCGCCCTGAGCCGGTCAAAGCCATGGCGGGAGAAGATCCCCGCCTGTGCCAGCAGTTGCTTCAAGCGGGCCTGCTCCCGGGCGCCGACCGGGTAACCGCGACCGCACCAGGCCAGCCAGTCCCGCGCCGCATCCCTGCGTTGACGGACAGGGCCATAGCGGTGGCTCTGGGCCTGCCACTGCTGTTGTTGCCGGTAACCGTGCCAGCCAACGACCGCAGCCGACGCGAGACAGGCCAGCGCCAATCCGAAAAGTTGCATGACAGTCATGGGCTACCCCTGCAGACGGGTGAGGCGACGGATAAGCCAGAGCCCGACCGCCACGCTGATGGAGACATATCCCAATACCCACTGGCCGCTGGCCGTGGTCATCAGGTAGGTGAAGTGCTCCCGCCCGGTCGTGAACAGCACCAGCAAGATGATGACGGGGAGCGCTGCCAGCACCTTGGCGGCATTGCGACTCTCGGCCGTGATGGTCTGGATGCTGGCCGCCAGGGTCTGGCGGGCACGCAGTGTCTCCACCAGTTGCGCCAGCACCTCCGAGAGGCGGCCGCCCGTTTCCTGTTGCAGGCTGAGCACTATGGTCAGAAACTGAAACTCGGCCACCGCGACCCGGTTCGCCGCCTGTTGCATCACCTGCGCCACCGGCTGGCCTACTTGCAACTCATCGTGCATCTGACCAAACAACCGGGCCATCAGGCCGTGCTGCTGGCAGGCCACCAGCTTGAAGATATCCGCCAATGGCGCCCCGACCCGCAGCGCCCGTATCATGCCGTCAATCACCTCGGGCAACTGGGTACGAAACCGCTCCAGCGCCCGCTGTTGCAGTTGCTGATAGACCACCAGCCCGAGGGAAAGAGCCCCGCCCACCGCCAGCAGCAGTGCCAGCCAGAACGGCATGCCATTGGCCACCAGCAAGACGCAGGCAAGGGCCGCCCCCGCCGGGCCCTGCCAGGTCCAGCGGGTCAGCTGCTCCTGGCCCACCATGGTCACCATCTGCTGATACCAGTGGGGCAGAGGCCGTGCCCCCTTGTGTTGCGCGGGCTGGCCATAGCGTTGGCACTGCTGCTGCCAGGCTTCGCGTCGGCTCTGCCATTGCCAGAGCAGCAGGCAGGCCAGTCCCCAGCCCAGACACACCAGAATGAGCGTGCTCATGACACCGGCTCCCCGGCACCCGCCATGCACTCATGCAGCTCGGTCAGCAAACCCGCCTGACGGGCTTTCTCCTCGACTCCGGCCGAGAGGGGATGGGCAATGAAGCGCCCCTGCAGCTTGCCGTGCAGCTCGGATTCCAGCACGAAGCGAAACAGCGGCTGCATCCTGATCTGGCTCCCTTCCAGCGAGGTGACTTCACTGATGGCGGTAATGCGGCGCTGACCGTCACGCATCCGCTCCAGTTGCACCACCAGATCCACGGCGCTGGCGATCTGGGCCTGGATGATCTGCTCGGAGAGCCGCTCAGCCCCCATTTGCAACATGTTGGTCAGCCGCAACAGGGCATCTTCCGGGGTGTTGGCGTGCAGGGTGCAGAGAGAGCCGTCATGGCCGGTGTTCATCGCCTGCAACATGTCGAACGCCTCGGCGCCGCGCACCTCCCCCAGAATGATGCGATCCGGCCGCATCCGCAGGGCGTTGCGCACCAGGGCGCGTACGCTCACCTCTCCCTTGCCCTCGGCACTTTCGTTGCGGGTCTCCAGCGGCACCCAATGGGGCTGATCGAGGGAAAGCTCGGCGGCATCCTCTATGGTGATGATCCGCTCGTCGTCGTTGATGTGCTTGCTCAGGGCGTTGAGCAAGGTGGTCTTGCCCGACCCCGTTCCCCCCGAGATAAGCACGTTGAAACGGCTGCGCGCCGCCAGCCCCAAAAAGCGGGCCATGGCATCGGACAGGGCCCCCTTCTCCACCAGATGGGTCAGGGTCAGGCGGCTGCTTGGGAATTTGCGGATGGAGATGGTGGTACCACACAGGGCGATGGGCGGCGCAATGACGTTGACCCGGCTGCCATCGGCCAGTCGGGCATCCACCATGGGGGTGGACTCATCCACCCGCCGCCCCACCGCATTGACGATCCGCTGCGCCACGTTGAACACATGCTGGCGGTCGCGAAAGCGCACCCCGGAGAGGGTCAACTTGCCGTGCCGCTCCACATAGACCTTGTCCGGGCCATTGACCAGAATGTCCGAGACCTCGGGGTCATCGAGCAGGGGTTGCAGCGGCCCCACGCCCACCATCTCGTCCACCAGCTGACGGGCAAGCAGGGTCAGCTCCTGACGGTTATAGGGCAACATGCGGCGAGTCGAGAGCTGCGCGAGGGCACGGGTGACTTGCTCCAGCAGCGCGGCGCGCGGCAAGGTGGCGGCTACCGAGGGTTCAACCAGCTCGTAGAAGGCCTCCCGCGCGGCATCAGACAGGGTGAGCAGCGCCCCTGGCACCGACGGCAGTCGGCTGTTGGCTTGTCCGAACATCAGCGCCGCCCTCGCCCTGTGACCTGAGCCCCCACCAGCTCACCCGCCAGCAAGGTCAGGGCGCGAGCCAGTTTGCTCTTTTGCTGGATGAGCGGCTGCCCGGCACGCTCGGCACGCACAAAGGCACCGTGATCATAGGGCAGCACGGCGGCGTGGGGCTGACCACAGACGCGCTCCAGCTCCTGCGCCGGCACCCGCCCCTCCTTGCCACGGCAGTGGTTGCCCACCAGCAGGCGGCGTTGGGCCTGCCCGCCTTGCGGGCATTGCCCCAGCAGCCGCAGTGCCCCCAGACTGAAATCGTGCAGCCAGATCGCCACGTCAGCCTGCTGCAACAGCGCCTGCAGCGCATGAGTGCGCAGATCCGGCACATCGATAATGAGGGTGCTGTAGTGCTCCGCCATCACATTGACCGCCGCCACCAATTGCTCGGCACCGAGCACCAGCTCCTGCCCCTCGTCATAGAAGAGGAAGAGCCTTGGCCCAAGCTGATGGGCAGTATGGGCCAGCAGGGTGCCATCGAGTCGATCGGTAGCTTGCCACCACTGTTCACCGGGCGGGGCATAGTCGCTGCCCAGCAAAATAGGGTGACGGCTGTGATGAAGGTTGAGATCCAGCAACGCAACCTGACGGTGATGCTGGTCGGCCAGCGCCATGGCCAGATTGGCAGCCACTGTGCTGGTGCCCATGCCACCGGCGGCGCCGACCACGCAGATCACCCGCCCATTGCGCAGTGAGGTCACCAGCGGCACCCCCAGCAGACGCAGCAGGCCGGTACGCAGGGCATCGGGATCCAGCGGCGCCGGATAGTAATCATCCACTCCCACAGAAATAAGCCAGCGGAACAGGGTCACGTCCCCCCTCTCCCCCAGCAGGACCAGCCGCATCTGGGGCGGACAGCATTCGGCAAGGGCGGCCAGATCGGCCGCCAGCATCTGCGAGTTTTCCACTTCCACCAGCAGGATATCGGGGGCCCCTTGCGCCAGGCAGTAGGCCCTGGCCTCGGCCAGGGAGCCCGGGATCTGTCGGGCGTCGACCTCGGCCAGCTGGGCCAGCACCAGGCCGACACCTGCATTCAGGGCAGGCTGGCGGGTGACAGCCACCAGTTGTTTGGCTTGTTCACTCATGCACTACTCCCCTGTCGTCTGCTGTTTCTTGGCCGACTTGGCCTTGCCCTGATAGAGGCGCTGCACGGCACCGGCATCGAGGGCGCTGCCACTGCCGTCATAGCGGGCGCCGCGGGCCCAGTGCTCCCCATGACTCTGGGCGCGATACTGGTTGCGCAGTACCAGACAAGCGCCGGGAGATGCCAAAGATACGCCTCTGGCATAGCGGCAGGTGTCGGATTGCAAGGTGGCGTCAAGCTCGACCTCATACGCTTGCCGGGTCGCCGGGATGAAGGTGAGGCGGGTCTCCAGCGCCAGCCACTGGGCCAACTGCTGGCGCAGTGCTTCCGGAGTTGGCTCCCGGCTCCCGGGTTGCGGGCCCGTGATCGTCAGGTGCAGGGATCCGGACTCCAGCCGGTTGGCCAGCGGGGCCAGTTGCCATTGCAGCTGTTGTTGCAGTTGCGACGGGGTAACCCGGAACTGCAGCTGATCCTTGAGGGAGGCGGCAGGGGGTTGGGTGGTGCAGGCCATCAGCGGTAACGCCAGGGCCAGCAACAGTGTCTCTCTTAACATGGTCACTTCCCTCAGTAGCTGTAGCCGTAGTTGCCAAACAGGCGAGTCGCTTGCGCGCCAGGTCGCTCGGTTGAGCCCATGTCGGTGAAGAACAGCCGCTCGAACCGGCTCGGCGCCCGATAGTGATCCAGCGGCGTCGACAGGGAGAGGGGATCGCTGGTGGGCTGCACCAGACGGGCGGTGGCAATGATCACCAGCTCGCTCTCCTGGTTCTTGAAGCTGTTGCTGCCAAATAAGGGGGCCAGCCCGGGGATCTCGCCGAGGAAGGGCAAGGCCTCGCTGCTCTGGTTGCGATGGGTACGCACCAGGCCTGCCAGGGCGAAGCTCTGGCCATCCGCCAGCTCTATGGTGGTGGTGGTGCGACGGGTTTCTATGCCCGGTACCACAACCCCGGCGATGGAGACGCTGTTCTCGCGGCTCATGGTCGACACTTCGGGTGAGACCGTCAGGCTGATGCGGCTGTTGTCGAGCAAGGTGGGAGTCAGCTCCAGCGAGATGCCGAACTTCTTGAATTCGATCTCGGGCCCGTTATCCCCATTGCCCACCGGGAAAGGGAACTCGCCACCGGACATGAAGGTGGCGGCCTCACCAGATTTGGCCGTCAGGTTCGGCTCGGCCAGCACATTGACCAGGCTGTTCTCCACCAGTGCATCTATGATGGCGTTGATGTAGACCACATCCTTCTTGCCGCCCCAACTGCCCCGCTCAGCGGGTTTGGGGAAACGGTTGCCAGGCGAGACACCCAGCTGCAAATACTCCCCCATGGCGCTCCAGCGCAATCCCAGCTGTTCACTGGTGGTGCGCTGCATCTCGACGATGCGCACCGATATGTTGATCTGATCCGAGCCCGCCAGACGCAACTGGTTGATGACGTTCGCATATTGCCCGCTGCCACCACCGGCGACCGCCGCCCCCTCATCCTGATTGCCGCTCTGAGGCTGAGCGGGGGCGACTGGGCCAGAGGGGACTCCCTGAGGCTGAATGCCTTTGGCGAACGCCTCCACCATGGCCAGGATCTCGTGGGCTTGCAGCGGACTCGTTACCTCCCCCGCCACCACTATGGCGCCGCCAGACTCGCTGAAGGTGAGTCGGCTCTGGGGAAAGTGCTGCCTGGCCAGTTGCTTGAGGGGGGCAAGATCCGCCACCACCTGCACCCGGTAGTGACCCAGGGTGCGGCCATCCTGCGCGGTGACCACCAGATCGGTGCGGCCAACCTTGCGACCATAGATCAGCAATTGCTGATCGGAGGGGCTGTGTACCCGCACCAACTCCGAGTTGGCGACGAAGGCATCCAGCACGGGTTCATCGAAATTGAGCAGGGTGGACTGCTCGGGGGTGAGAGTCAGGCTCTCTGCCGCCACTGCCCATAACGGCAGCAGGGCGAGCACCATGGCGAGTGTTCGCAACATCGTGTCCTTTCTGGGTTGATTAAGGTTGGCGGTTACGGTCGTTGCCGTCGCCATAACTGATCCGGACTCCGTGACCCGGAATGGCCCTCGGGTTCTGGCCACTGGCCACCTGCTCGGCCCATATCAGGCTCCCTTCCGGCAGGGCAACAACCTCGCTGCCCGCAGGGGCACCCTGGGCCGAGCGCAGCACCAGTGCCAGCTCTCCCAATCGATGGGCCAGCAACAGCCGGGCTGCCGCCCGCGGGGCCAGCTCGAAGGTCACGGCCACTTGATCGAAGTTGTCTTGCGCCGCCGCAGTGCCGTTGAGCGCGGCGATATCGGTCACCTGGGCATCGATGGCCAGCAACTTGATGTCGGTCAGAATGATCTCCGCCGACTGGTTGCTGGTCACCTCGGCCCCTTGCGCATTGTGCTGACGGGCATGCTTGCTGGTGAGGATCACATCCACCCGGTTGCCGGGCCGGATCAGGCCATGGCTGGCCGCCTCCCGCCCCAGCGCCAGGGTCACAGCCCGCATCCCCGGCGCCATCATGGCGGAGAGATAGTGGCTCTGCTCCGGGCGCACCAGATCATCAGACGAGACAATCTGCCCCGACTCCAGGGTACGGGTGACCAGACTTCCCTTGAGTGCCTTGGTATCGGTAAAGCCGAACAGGAAGAGCCCCGGCAGATTCATCTCCTCGGCGGCGGGCAGGGTTTGCCAGACCAGATCCTCGGGATGGATAAAGGAGCCGGCCTGTACCCTATGGGCGGCCACCAGCACCTGGGCGACCCTATCGGAAACTGTCGATTCCGATGTCAGGTCTCGCGGTGGAACTGTCTTCTGCGGCACCGATTCAACCGGCCAGAAGGCAGCCAGCGTCGCCGCCAGCACCAGCAGTGCAGCGATAAGAGAAAAGAGTTTCTTCATAGGTGTGACTACATAAATAGAGGAGTGGTCAGACTCGCCGCCCACAAAATGGCGAATCCATAAGGCACTGTGACGGGCTCGGGAGATAGCCGGAAACGGGCGTAAGCCAGGCATATGAGGCTGAGCACACCACCCGAGAGCGCCATCCAGAGCAGCAACTCGGGCCAGCGTCCGGATGCACCATAGAGACAGACCGCCAGCAACTTGCTGTCACCGGCCCCGCACCAGCCCCTGTGATAGGCAAACAGCCCCAGCAGCAGTGTCAGCAGGGCCAGAGTCAACGAAAGCGGATTGAACGGCAGCAGCCAAAGCGCCCAGAGTGCCAGTACCAGCACAGCCAGGTTGGGGATACGCCGCTCAAACAGGTCGCTGACCAGACACCAGCACGCCATCAATATGGCCAGCCACTGCCCGAGCGTTGTCACTTGCCCGCGGCATCCATGTTCAACCCCGCCACTATGGCGGTGAACTTATCCTTCAAGGCCGTGATGAAGATCCCGTCCGAGCCGAAGATGGCGAGGATCCCGGCCGCCAGCCCCGCCGCCAGAATGCCGTATTCGATCGCCGTGGCGCCGGTGTCATCCTTCAGATAGTCCCCAAGGTAATCCCAAACTCGCATCTTCATTTTATTGTCCCTGTTTTTATGCCTGAAATTAAACAGCGACAATATGATATTGAGATCACAAACGAGAATCAATATCATTATCATCAAATGAAATAATTCGCAGAGTGAATTTTCGTTTTTGACACTTTTAACAGCAAAAAAATCTGCACTAATCGTTCAACTCGCAAGAAGAGACTGGTTCAGCAGCTTATTCACCTATACAACAATAATGGAGTCGATCTTGTTCAGGACAACGCGACCCCTGATCCTGGCCCTCTGCTGCGCAACCTTGCTGGCATGCAAGGCCGAGCTGGGTACCCCGGATCAGGAAGGAAACAACGGCAACACCAGCGGTAATAACGGCAGCAGTCAAACCACACCTCCCCCTCCGGATCCCGTGACCCCGCCATCGGACAACGGCACCGGGAGCAGCGGTACGGGTTCGGGTTCGGGGAGCAGCAGCGGAAGCGGCAACACAGGCAACACAGGCAACACAGGCAACACAGGCAACACAGGCAACACAGGCACAGTGACCCCGCCTACACCGCCGGATCAACCGGACAAGGCACCTGATCCCGCCACCAAACCGACCAGCCTGGATCTGGCGGGTGCGCTCTCCATCACACGCGGGCAGGGAGCCCAATTCGATATCCAGCTCTGCGCCGACAAGGTGTGCGTGACTCAGAGCGCCCTGGCCGACGGCAGCTTTGGGTTCAAACTCAAGCTGAGCCAGTGGCCTCAGGATAAACCACTGAGGTTGACCGCCAGCAACCGCCAGCAGAGTGCGCCTATCCTCGGCAGTCAGCTGCCCTCGCTGGAGCAACTGCTCAAGCAGGATCAGAATGGGGATGGCATCATCACCGAACAGGAGGCCCCCCATCTGCACCTCTCCCCCATGCTGCTGGCATACCAGAGCCTCACCACGGCACTACAAAAACGGGAAGGCATGCAGGATGTCACGGCGCTGCTGGTCAGCGATCCACAGCTCAATCACGGCATGGCCCGCGAGCTGACCGCACTGCTGCAACTGGTACTCGATGGCGACATTCCCCTCCCTGTCAGCGAGATCACCCAGCTGGCCGAGCACCTGGTCGCCTACCGGCAGGTTCAGCCAGGTGCTGACCTGCGAGAAGGGCTGTTGAACTATGCCATCCAGCAAGGGACGGCACTGCCTGTCGATACGGAGACCATGCTGGCTGCTGCGGTCAAAGCCATGGCGGCCCTCGACACCCGCACCCCGGCCTATCAGCTGCACGCCACCTTCTACCCTCATCGACAGCTGACCCTGCAGGGAATATTCCCCTCGCGGCTTGGTGAGCCGACCGTCATGGTAGAGATAGGCGCCAAGCCCAATCACGATGGCCTTAACCAGTACTACTTCAAACCGGAACGCCCAATACGGCCACAGCGACTCCCCGTCAGGGCCCTGGATGGCCAGGTGCTTGACGGTCTGCCCGTCAAACAGGGCAACCAGTACAGCCTCACTCTCGCACTGCCGGACCTCAACAATACCTTCACTACTTGCCAGCCTGGCGAGAGCGAGACCAGCGACGACCTGATGCAGGACACCCTCACCCTGGTGGTACGGGATGAGACGAGCGAGGTGGAGTTGCGATCCGTACTCGGATCCCTGTGCGAACTGGTCAAGCAGGACGGCAACCGGGACGGCATCCTCACCGCCAGCGAATTCCCGCGCCTGCAAGTGGGCTATACCAGCACGGCCCAGCAAGCCCTGCTGCTCAAAACCACACTCAGTGCCAGCATGGGCTCTTTCCTGGGCTGGCAAGCCTGGACCCTGGCGGAGCTGGATCAAAAACTCAAGGCACTGCCGAGGCATCAGGTTGAGCTGCTGGCAGCCATGGTCGCCCTGCAGGCCGAGGGGGAGCTCTGGCAGCAGCCCGTCAACCTGATCGAGGGCACTGATTTTCGCCAGCAACTGCTGAGCTGGCTGGAGATCAACATGGCCAATGAATATTCAACCGTGTCCCGCAACAACCAGATACCGGACCTGTTCAAACTGGAATCCGCCATCGCCGACAATAGCGGGCTGGGCCCCCTGCTGAATGCCAATCCAGACAAGAACATCTCCCACATCATCAAGGCGGCGGCCGGTCTTATCCGCAACTCGGAAAGCGATGCACTTCTCTATCCCGGTACCAGCACACCGGGTAGCTGGGTCACCCCCTACCCCAACAGCCCCCTATCC
>NZ_CDBL01000023.1:0-164 GCF_000820005.1 Aeromonas piscicola
CCTTGCCCTTGAGGTCGAGCCACTGCTTGCCAATCTGCACCCAGCTATGGGCGCCGGCGAGCCGCCACTGCAAGGGTTTGCTCAGGTGATAGGGGTTGATGGCGACCATCACCGAATGATCTCCTTCACTCAGGTGATAGAACAACAGCGAGGGCTTGCGCCCG
>NZ_CDBL01000023.1:469-1006 GCF_000820005.1 Aeromonas piscicola
GCCGGGTGACGGCGTTGAGCTTGAACCGCTCGTGCTGACCGTCTTGCAGCTCATCGATCAGGTCTATCTCGTCGAAGATGGAGGAGCAGTAGAGGCGGCCGTGGCGAGAGAGATTGACTGAGCGCACATAGGGTGAGGTGGCGACCAGTACCCGCAGCTCGCGGGCAACCTCGGCACAGGGCCGGCTCGCCAGCGGCAGGGCGGCCCTTGCCGCCTGGGTCGAGTGGAGCAGGGCGCTGTCGATCTGCACCATGGCCCGTTCGGCGGCATTCTGGGCCTGCTGGCGAGTCAGAGACCAGGTCTGCCAGTAGAGGGTGGCGAGGGAGATGAGGATCAAGGCGGTGCAGCACAGCAGGCTGGCCAGCAGACGAGGCATGTTGCTGCGACGCAGAAAAGAGAGAGCCATGGACCACGCCTCAGTGAACGGAAATTGAACAAAAAAGGTCGGTCATACTACACAATCAGCCACCATTCTCATAGTCACCGCGGGGTGTCAATGGCCGGGGTGTCCCGGGGGCGGGAGGCGGAGAGGGGAAA
>NZ_CDBL01000024.1 GCF_000820005.1 Aeromonas piscicola
GGCACCACGCTCAGCACCACTCTGGGTTTGTGCAGTACATAGTGGTCCAGTACCCGCTTTACCTCGGCGGGCGTCACCCGCGCCATCCGTTCGAGATAACGATGCAGGTAGTTGGGCTCCTGAAACAGGTTGTGGCCCGTGCCCAATAATTCCGCTTTGCCGGCCACGCTGTCCAGCGACCAGACCAGGTTGGCACGCAAGGCATTGGCAGAGTGCTCAAGCCGGCCCCTGGGAATGCCCTCCTGGGCCAGTCTGGCGATGACGCCGTCAATTTCGCGCTTGATGGGTTCGAGCTCGGCGCCCTGCTCCAGATTCGGAATGGCCTGGATCACCAGCATGCAGGCGAGCACGCCACACTCATGGCGGGCAGAGACGAATACCAGCTTGCCGCTTTGCTGCAACTGTTGTTGCAGCAGGCCACTGGCGGAGCCCCCCAGTTGATCGGCCAGCAGATCGAGGGCTTCGAAACTCGGGTCCCGGGCGGAAACGGTCGGATAGGCCAGCACCAGCATGGGGTCCTGTACCGGGGCCGTCAGGGTACGATATCGACTCTTTTTCAGTGCCACAGGCCGGGGCACTGAGCGAGCCTGGCCGGGGGCTGGCGACAAGGCGCCGAAGTAGCGTTCGACCCAGGCCAGGGTTTGCGCCGACTGGATATCACCGCCGATCACTAGCGTGGCATTGTTGGGGCCATACCAGCGCAGGAAGAACTGGCGCACATCCTCCAGGGTGAGGCGCTCCAGATCCGCCATCCTGCCAAACGGCGTGTTGAAATAGGGGTGATTGGGTGGATAGAGGGTACGGTTCAACACCTCCAGCACCCGACCATAGGCAGGCGTGTCGACCAGGTCGACTCGCTCGTTTCTGGCCACGTCACGCTTGGCATCAAACTTTTGCTGATACAGGGTATCGAGCAGGAAGCCCATCCGATCCGCCTCCAGCCAGAGCACTTTCTCCAGCTGATTGGCCGGCACAGTCTGGTAATAACGGGTCTGATCCCGTGTCGTCAGCCCGTTGATGTCACGCCCCCCCACCTGCTGCAGCAGGCGAATATGCCCCTCCTCCCCCACATGGGCCGAGCCCTGAAACATCATGTGTTCGAACAAATGCGCCATGCCGGACTGACCCGGCGCCTCTTCGGCCAGCCCGACCCGATAATTTACTTCCACATGCACCAGAGGATCCGAGTGATCCTGGGTCAGGATCACCGTCAGGCCGTTATCCAGTCGATATTGCTGGTAAGGGACGATCAGCGGATTGGTGCCTTTCTTTTGCTCTTTGACCAGCACTGGGCCAGCCAGGACCAAGGCACTGAATAAATACAATAGACTCCACGCGACTCTCATTTTGTTTCCCAATTCTCAAGTCTGAACATTATTATTGTTATCTGTTGTTGCACTCACTTCATATTCACGCCAATTCGCCAGCAACCCCGTTATTCATCTCTATTTGTGTGGTGATATGAACCATGCTGGCATGGCCAGTATGCTGGCGACATATCGTCAGATGACTGACCTTTGTATCAAAATTTGCACGCCATGAGTGCCATGCCTGCGCACGGAGAGCACCCGGGACCAAGGCCACCAGTGTAATCAATCGGGGCCTTGAGAGATATCTCGCGGGCACCGTCATTTGTAACAAGCCATGAGATGACCAGAGAGCAGCGTTAATCATGGCCATCACACCCTTTATTTCCAAGCCGGATTCATCACCATTTTTCAAGGTGTTAAAAGGCGTACACAAATGAATTCATTACCGGGGTGACTATTTACTATTGAGTCAGGAGAAAATAAGCGATCGGAGATGAATAATATCAATTCAATTAATAGCGAGACCCTGCCTGCCCATAGCGCAATCTAAGTGAATATGCCGTTGCGCCGGGCTCCCCGCTCTCTTGGCGCTAAGACAGGCAAAAAAACAGGGGGCCGCGGCCCCCTGCTTCACACTCACCTCGGTTGGATCAACCGCGATCCAGCAGTATGTTGAGCATGCGGCGCAACGGCTCGGCGGCGCCCCACAGCAGTTGATCACCCACGGTGAAGGCGGCCAGATATTCCGGGCCCATGTTGAGCTTGCGCAGACGACCAACCGGGATGCTGAGGGTGCCGGTGACGGCGGCCGGGGTCAGCTCGCGGGCGGTGATGTCGCGATCGTTGGGGATCACTTTCACCCAGTCGTTGTGGGCGGCCAGCAGGGCTTCGATCTCGGGGAGCGGCACGTCCTTCTTCAACTTGATGGTGAAGGCCTGGCTGTGGCAACGCAGGGCACCGATCCGCACGCACAGACCATCCACCGGAATGGCGGCATCTTCTACCCCTAAGATCTTGTTGGTCTCGGCCTGGCCCTTCCACTCTTCGCGGCTCTGGCCATTGTCGAGCTTGGTGTCGATCCAGGGGATGAGGCCACCGGCCAGCGGCACGCCAAAGTTGTCCACCGGCAGGGTGCCTGAGCGGGTCTTCTCGGTGATCTTGCGCTCTATGTCGAGGATGGCAGAGGTGGGATCCGCCAGCTCAACCGCCACTTCGTCGCGCAGCAGGCCCATCTGGGTGACCAGCTCGCGCATGTGGCGCGCGCCACCGCCCGATGCGGCCTGATAGGTGGCCACGCTCACCCACTCCACCAGATCGGCCTTGAACAGACCGCCGAGGGCCAGCAGCATCAGGCTGACGGTGCAGTTGCCGCCGACGAAGGTCTTGAGCCCCTTGTCCAGCGCCTGTGCTATGACATCGCCGTTGACCGGATCCAGAATGATGACGGCATCTTTCTCCATGCGCAGGGAGGAAGCTGCGTCAATCCAGTAGCCTTGCCAGCCAGCGGCTTTCAGGCGCGGATAGACATCCTTGGTGTAGTCGCCGCCCTGCGCCGTGATGATGATATCCTGCTTGGCCAGCGCCTCGATATCGAAGGCGTCCTGCAGGGTACCGGCATCGACGCCAACGTTGGGGGCGGCCTCACCGGCCTGGGAGGTGGTGAAGAATGTGGGTTGAATGCGGGCAAAATCCTTCTCTTCCTGCATCCGGCTCATCAGTACCGAACCCACCATGCCACGCCAACCGACCAAACCTACTTTTTTCATAATGTCCTACCCTGGATAGCTGCTATAGAAAATTGTGTATTGAAACCCGTAACCCCTTGTCCGGCGTGGGCCGTTCACAAACAGATTACAAAATACGTGTTGCGAAAAATGCGTCTATCCACATTACGGATTGTGACGACGGGCGCAAGTCGAATTGCGCAATATTCTGTGCCGTTCGCTGCAATATCCGCCAGCCAGCTCCCGGCTGATGCGATCTCTTGGCATCCAGCGTCAGCTTGGGGCATGATTGAAACCGACTGGCAGCCACTGCCCCCTGGGGACGACCTCGGGGCCTCATGATGCGCAGGGACGACCCTGCTTCCTGCGGAATATCCTTATGTCCTGGTTACTCCTGTTGCTGGCCGGCCTGTTCGAGGTCGCCTGGGCCATCGGCCTCAAATACACCGACGGTTTCAGCCGCCCCCTCCCTACCCTGCTGACCCTCTCGGCCATGGGGGTGAGCGTGCTCTTGCTCGCCATGGCGGTCAAACAGTTGCCACTCGGCACCGCCTACGCGGTCTGGACCGGCATAGGCGCTGTCGGTACAGTGCTGATGGGGATCTGGCTGTTCAACGAGCCCGCCACCCTGGCCCGAGTGCTCTGCCTGCTGCTGATCATCGGCGGGATCCTGGGTCTGAAGTTTATCGGCTGAACCGGCGGCAGATCCCGGATCTGTGGATAGCTAAACGGGGCCCTGGCCCCGTTTTTTGCCTGCCAAACGCGCCGACCCCTGCTATTATCTGCGGCCAAACATGAGCCAATAAAAATCAGGATATTGTGATGACCGACCACACTTTTATTCCCGGCAAGGACGCGGCACTGGAAGACTCCATCGACCGCTTCCAGACCAAGCTGCAAGCCCTGGGGTTTGATATCGAAGAGGCCTCCTGGCTCAATCCCGTGCCCAACGTCTGGTCCGTGCACATCCGGGACAAGGAGTGCGCCCTCTGCTTCACCAACGGCAAGGGTGCCAGCAAGAAGGCCGCGCTGGCCTCGGCCCTTGGCGAATATTTCGAGCGTCTCTCCACCAACTACTTCTTCGCCGACTTTTATCTGGGCGAACAGGTCGCCAACGGCGACTTCGTGCACTACCCGAACGAGAAGTGGTTCCCCATCGAGGGCGATCAGTTCCCGGCCGGCCTGCTCGACAGCTTCACCCGCAAGTTCTACAACCCGGACGGCGAAGTGACCGCCGACATGCTGGTGGATCTGCAGTCGAACAACGAGGAGCGCGGCATAGTCGCCCTGCCGTTCGAGCGCCAGTCCGATCATGAGACCGTCTACATCCCGATGAACATCATCGGCAACCTCTATGTTTCCAACGGCATGAGTGCCGGCAACACCCGCACCGAGGCCCGCACCCAGGCGCTGTCCGAAGTGTTCGAGCGTCACGTGAAGAACAAGATCATCGCCGAGGCTCTGAGCCTGCCGCTGATCCCGGCCGAGGTGATCGCCCGTTATCCCGGCATCAAGGCCTCCATCGATGCGCTGGAAGCCGAAGGGTTCCCCATCTACAGCTTCGATGCCTCGCTGGGCGGCCGCTATCCGGTCATCTGCGTGGTACTGCTCAACCCGGGCAACGGCACCTGCTTTGCCTCCTTCGGTGCCCACCCGCGCTTCGAAGTGGCCTTCGAGCGCACCGTCACCGAGCTGCTGCAGGGCCGGGGCCTGAAAGATCTGGACGTGTTCGTGCCGCCGTCATTTGACAACGAGCAGGTGGCGGACCACCACAACCTGGAGACCCACTTCATCGACTCCTCTGGCCTCATCAGCTGGGATCTGTTCAAGCAGGATGCGGATTTCGAATTCGCCGACTGGGATTTTCGCGGCACCTCGCAGGAGGAATTCGACCATCTGATCGGCATCTTCCACGAGCTGGAGCAGCCGGTCTACATCGCCGACTACGAGCATCTGGGTGTCTATGCCTGCCGCATTCTGGTACCGGGCATGTCCGACATCTATCCGGCCGAAGACCTGCTGCTGGCCAACAACAACATGGGGGCCAACCTGCGGGAAGTGATCCTGGCGCTGCCGTCGCTGGCGTGGGATGCCGAGCAGTACATGGCGCTGTTCGACCAGCTGGACGAAGAGGGGCACGACGAGCGCACCCGCGTCCGTGAGCTGCTCGGCATCGCCGCCGCCAAGGGTACCGCCCTGCACACCCTGCGTGTCGGCGAGCTGAAAGCCATGCTGGCGCTGGCCGCCGGTGAGCTGGAGACGGCACTGGATCTCATCGACTGGACCATGGAATTCAACCAGTCGGTATTCCCGGCGGATCGCGCCAACTACTACCGTGCCCTGCGCGCCTGCGTCGAGCTGTTCTTGGATGAGGATCGCGACCCCGAGCAGTACCGCGCCGTGTTCACCCGCATGTATGGTGAAGAGACGCTGGCCGAGGCCTGGGCCCACGCCAGTGGCGAAGCGCGCTTCCACGGGTTGACGGCGGCCGATCTGTCCCTCGTCCAGTTCCCGCAGCACCAGAAGCTGCTGGCAGCCTATGAAAAGCTGCAAAAGGCCAAGCGAGCCCATCATTGGGCCTGATGTGGTAGTATTTGGGGGGGCCTTGATGGCCCCTTCTGTTTTATGGTGCCCCTGCTGGGGATTTGTTATTCAAAGATGAAATAAAAAACAAAAAATACCCCTTAGGGGGTTGCCAACACCGAGTCCATGCTGCGGGGGGGATGCAAAGATGCCTTGCCAGTACCTTTTTTCTAGCTTGACAAATAAATTCTTTAAAATCATTACATTAAAAAATCATCATTTCTGTTTCAGCTGAAACCTGGTGTAAAGAGAGGCTTCCAGGGGACTCAAATTTTTGTAGTAAAATTACATTCACAATCTGAAATTCTTGATCGGAGTCAATTTTGACGATCTGGCCCTTTGTTATGATTTCCACAGGCAAAACAGCAGGTACATGAGAATTGAAAGCAGAATCTCCCTTTGATTGTCTCAAGCCAGAAGCCATCGCTGCACTGGCAGAAGATATAACCTATGCCAAGGCAACCAAGCCGGCACATAAGGTCATCCCCCTGGCCATCACAGCAGGCGCTTTCATCGCCATCGCTTTTGTCTTTTTCATCACAGTCACCACGGGTGCCGGCAACGTGGCCTGGGGCCTCAGCAAGCTGGTCGGCGGTCTCTGTTTCTCCCTCGGCCTCATTCTGTGTGTGCTGCTCGGTGCCGAGCTGTTCACCTCCACCACGCTGACGCTGGTCGCCAAGGCGGCCAATCGCATCACCTGGGGCCAACTGCTCAAGAACTGGGGTCTGGTCTACTTCGGCAACCTCATCGGCGGTCTCATCATAGTCGCGCTCATCATCATGTCGGCCGAATATATGGCGGCAGATGGTCAGTGGGGCCTGAACGCCCTGAAAGTGGCCCAGCACAAGATCCATCACACCTTCTTCGAGGCCCTCGCCCTCGGTATCCTCTGCAACCTCATGGTGTGTCTCGCCGTGTGGATGGCCTTCGGCGCCCGCAGTGCTACCGACAAGGTGATGGTCATGCTGCTCCCAGTCGCCATGTTCGTGGCTTCCGGTTTCGAGCACAGCATCGCAAACATGTTTATGATCCCGGTCGGTATCGCTATCCATGCGGTAGCAGGCCCGGAATTTTGGCAGGCCATCGGCCAGGATCCGGCGACCTTCGCCGACTTGACCGTATCCAACTTCGTCCTACACAACCTCATTCCCGTCACCATTGGTAATATCATTGGTGGTGGCGTCATGGTTGGTCTGACTTACTGGTTTATCTTCCGTCGTCATCATTAAGGATGATTGCGGGATACTACATCAATACCGTGTGAGGTAATGAAAATGGCAGAACTTAACGAACAGTTCCAAAAAGCATGGGAAGGCTTCGCGGCCGGTGAATGGCAGACCTCTGTCAACACCCGTGACTTCATCCAGAAGAACTACACCCCGTATGAAGGTGACGAGTCCTTCCTGGCTGGCGCGACCGAAGCTACCACCAAGCTGTGGGACAAGGTCATGGAAGGCATCAAAATCGAGAACCGCACTCATGCGCCGGTCGATTTTGATACCGACCTGCCCTCCACCATTACCGCTCACGATGCCGGCTATATCGATCAGGGGCTGGAGCAAATTGTAGGTCTGCAGACCGACAAGCCGCTCAAGCGCGCCATCATCGCCAACGGCGGTATCAAGATGGTTGAGACTTCTTGCAAGGTGTACGGCCGCGAGCTGGACCCCATGGTCAAGAAGATCTTCAGCGAGTACCGCAAGACTCACAACCAGGGCGTGTTTGACGTTTACACCAAAGACATCCTGAACTGCCGCAAGTCTGGCGTCATCACTGGTCTGCCGGATGCCTACGGCCGTGGCCGTATCATAGGTGACTACCGTCGTGTCGCCCTGTACGGCATCGACTTCCTGATGGCTGACAAGCTGTCCCAGTTCAAGTCTCTGCAAGCTGACCTGGAAAACGGCGTCAACCTGGAAGCCACCATCCGTCTGCGCGAAGAGATCTCCGAGCAGTACCGTGCCCTGGCCCAGATCAAAGAGATGGCCGCCAAATATGGCTGCGATATCTCTGTACCGGCCAAGACCGCCAAAGAAGCCGTGCAGTGGACCTACTTCGCCTATCTGGCGGCAGTCAAGTCCCAGAACGGTGCTGCCATGTCCTTCGGTCGTACCTCCAGCTTCCTGGACGTGTACATCGAGCGTGACCTGAAGAAAGGCGTGATCACCGAGCAAGAAGCCCAGGAGCTGATGGACCACATGGTCATGAAGCTGCGCATGGTTCGCTTCCTGCGTACTCCTGAATACGATTCACTGTTCTCCGGCGACCCGATGTGGGCGACCGAGACCCTGGCCGGTATGGGCGTTGATGGCCGTACCCTGGTCACCAAGAACAGCTTCCGTATGCTGAACACCCTGTACACCATGGGCCCGTCCCCTGAGCCGAACCTGACCATCCTGTGGTCCGAGAAGCTGCCGGTCGGTTTCAAGAAGTACTGCGCCAAGGTATCTATCGAGACCTCTTCCGTTCAGTACGAAAACGACGACCTGATGCGTCCAGACTTCAACAACGATGACTACGCCATCGCTTGCTGTGTGTCCCCGATGATCGTCGGCAAACAGATGCAGTTCTTCGGTGCTCGTGCCAACCTGGCCAAGACCATGCTGTATGCAATCAACGGCGGTATGGACGAGAAGCTCAAGATCCAGGTCGGTCCCAAGACCGAGATGGTGACCTCCGAGTACCTCGACTACAACGACGTGATGGATCGTCTGGATCACTTCATGGACTGGCTGGCCAAGCAGTACGTGGCTGCCCTGAACATCATCCACTACATGCACGACAAGTACAGCTACGAAGCCTCCCTGATGGCGCTGCACGACCGTGACGTGTACCGCACCATGGCTTGCGGCATCGCCGGTCTGTCCGTTGCGGCTGACTCCCTGTCTGCCATCAAGTACGCCAAGGTCAAGCCGGTTCGTGACGAAGATGGCGTTGCCATCGACTTCGAAATCGACGGTGAGTACCCGCAGTTCGGTAACAACGATGCTCGCGTCGATGACATCGCCTGTGACCTGGTAGAACGCTTCATGAAGAAAATTCAGAAGCTGAACACCTACCGTGGCGCCGTGGCTACCCAGTCCGTACTGACCATCACCTCCAACGTGGTGTATGGCAAGAAAACTGGTAACACCCCGGATGGCCGTCGTTCCGGTGCACCGTTTGGCCCGGGTGCCAACCCGATGCACGGTCGTGACCAGAAGGGTGCCGTTGCTTCCCTGACTTCCGTTGCCAAGCTGCCGTTCGCCTACGCCAAAGATGGTATCTCCTATACCTTCTCCATCGTGCCGAACGCCCTGGGCAAAGACATGGAAGCGCAGAAATCCAACCTGGCTGGTCTGATGGACGGTTACTTCCATCACGAGACCAACCTAGAAGGCGGTCAGCACCTGAACGTCAACGTG
>NZ_CDBL01000025.1 GCF_000820005.1 Aeromonas piscicola
ATTCAAGTGCTTGGCTGCAAATGGCCAGGTGATGCTTTCTTTCTGACCCCTCATTCGTTCATTTTTCCGCGCTCTGTTCCGGATGGCTGCGCTATCCAGCGTTATATATCTCCGCCCATGTCGCTTGTCTGAATATAAAAAGCACAGAATGTGATGCCTCTACCTTTCTTGTGATGCCCGCTCTGCTTTAATTCGTCTGCTCACGTTCGATGGGCCAAGGAATCACAATAATTTGAGGAATGGACACATGTTCAAAAGAACAGTAACGATGATGCTGGCGGCGGGAACCCTGGTATTAGGCGGTTGCGCATCCCATGGTGGTGCAGAACAGGCGGCAGACAACAGCGATTTCGGTGGCAAGTCCATCTACCTGCGTGGGGAGATGAACGACTGGATGGCAACCGATGCGAGCAAGGTGGTCAAGGTCGCTGACAAGCTCTATATGGCCAAAGGCACGCTCAAGAAAGAGTGGGCTCCCTACAAGTTCAAGTTTGCCGACTCCGGCTGGAGCTGTGGCACCAACTTCGGTTACAAGAGCCCGAGTGACGGTGTCGCCGTGCTGGGTGGGGAAGCCGTGCCGGTCAACCCCTGCTCCAAGTATGAGGACATGAAGTTCTCACCGGATACGGATGGGGTCTATGAGTTCTATCTGAATATGGCTGGCGAGACGCCGACCGTGTACGTCAAGAAACCCTGAGTGCTTCCTGATCGCTAAATCTTTCAGGAAATGAATCAGTTAAATGCCTCGGCCCAGAAACCTGCTGGCCGGGGCATTTTTTTAGGATAGAATCGGCGCCCTCATGGCAGTAGTTGTACTATATATGGTGTTATTTTTTATAAGTGTCACTATTGGTTGTGTTTTTGTCGCTGTCATGACGTTGATGCATTCACATAAGGTTGATTGAAAATGGCTAAATCCAACCCGGTGCAGGAGAGTGAACTCGGCTCCCGCCTCATCCCCCTGCAGGAAACGTCCCTTGAGATCTGGGACAGCAAGTATCGTCTCAAGAGTAAGGATGGGGCTCCCATAGATGGCTCCATCGACGAGACCTACCAGCGGGTTGCCCGCGCCCTGGCCGAACAGGAGCGCGAGCCTGATGCCTGGTATGAGCCCTTCCTGTGGGCGCTGCGCAACGGCGCCATTCCGGCGGGGCGTATCACCTCCAACGCGGGTGCCTTCGAGCACAAGCCGGCCACTTCAACCATCAACTGTACCGTCTCCGGTACCATCGAAGATTCGATGGACGATATCCTCGGCAAGGTGCACGAGGCCGGCCTGACCCTGAAGGCCGGCTGCGGCATCGGTTACGATTTCTCGACCCTGCGTCCGCGCGGTGCCTTCGTCTCGGGTGCCGGTGCCTATACCTCGGGCCCGCTCTCCTTCATGGATATCTATGACAAGATGTGTTTCACCGTCTCGTCAGCCGGCGGTCGCCGCGGCGCCCAGATGGGCACCATGGATATCCGTCACCCCGATGTGATCGAATTCATCCAGGCCAAGCGGGAAGATGGCCGCTTGCGTCAGTTCAACCTCTCCCTGCTCATCACCGAGGATTTCGTCAAGGCGGTGAAAGAGGATGCTCCCTGGTCGCTGATCTTCCCCTATACGGCCAAAGAGGTGGAGCAGGACGGCATTGCGCTGGACGATCCCGAAGTGGTGTTCTGGGCCGACTGGCCCAACAAGGAAGGGGTGGTCATCAACGCGCTGGGGCAGGTGGCCTGCAAGGTCTACAAGACCATGCCTGCCCGCAAGCTGTGGAACGTCATCATGACCTCCACCTACGACTATGCGGAGCCCGGCTTCATCCTGATCGACAAGGTCAACCAGATGAACAACAACTGGTTCTGTGAAGAGATCCGTGCTACCAATCCCTGCGGTGAGCAGCCCTTGCCCCCCTACGGTGCCTGCCTGCTGGGGTCGGTCAATCTGACCCGGTTTGTGCGCGACCCCTTCACTGAGCAGGCTGCCTTCGACTGGCAGGGGTTTCGCAAGGTGGTGGCCATCTTCACCCGCATGCTGGACAACGTGGTGGAGATCAACCAGCTGCCATTGCCCAAGCAGCGCGAAGAGATCACAGCCAAGCGCCGTCACGGCATGGGCTTCCTCGGCCTTGGCTCGACCCTCACCATGCTGCAGATAAAATACGGCTCAGCGGCTTCCGTCGCCTTCACCGAGCAGGTATCCCAGGAGCTGGCCATGACCGGCTGGCAGGAGTCCCTGCGTCTGGCCAGGGAGAAGGGGGCTGCCCCCATCATGGAGCAGGAGTTCGAGGTAACCGGCAAGATGCTGCGCCTGCGCCCCGAAATGGCGGCCGATGGCATCAAGCTGGGTGACAAGGTGAAGGGCAAGGTGCTGCATGCGCGCTACAGCCGCTACATGCAGCAGGTGGCCGAGGTGGATCCCGCCTTGGTGGCCGAGCTGGCCGAGGTGGGGGGGCGTTTCACCCACCACAGCAGCATAGCGCCGACCGGCACCATCTCCTTGTCGCTGGCCAACAACGCCAGCAACGGTATAGAGCCGAGCTTTGCCCATCACTACAGCCGCAACGTCATCAAGCCGGGCAAGAAGAGCAAGGAGAGCGTGGATGTCTACTCGTTCGAGCTGCTCGCCTACCGCGAGCTGGTGAACGCCGGCGCCATGCCTTACTCGGAGGACGAAGCAAGCTGCCTGCCGGACTACTTCATCACGGCCGACGACATCAGCCCGGCCCAGCACGTAGACATTCAGGCGGCAGCCCAGCGCTGGATTGATTCCTCCATCTCCAAGACCGCCAACGTGCCGACCGACTTCCCGTTCGAGCAGTTCAAGGGCATCTACATGTATGCCTCGGACTCGGGGCTCAAGGGCTGCACCACCTTCCGCTTCAATCCTGAGGCCTTCCAGGGCGTGCTGGTGAAGGAGAAGGATCTGGAGAACACTCAGTACGAGTTCACCCTAGAGGATGGCTCCGTCATCTCCGTCAAGGGGAACGAAGAGATCGAATACGATGGCGAGCTGCATACCGCCGCCAACCTCTATGACGCCTTGAAAGAAGGCTATTACGGTAAATTCTGAGAACAGATTATGGTCAAGAAGATCGACAAGAAAATCGTCGCCTACAAGGTGAAAACCCGGGATGAGCCGCAGGAAGATCTGGCCCCGCAGGATGACGTGGTGCACATGCACGAAACGGTGCTGCGCCCGGAGCGGCTGATGGGCACCACCTACAAGCTGAAGACGCCGGAGCATGTCTCCGAGCACTCGCTGTTCATCACCATCAACGACATCATTCTCAACGAGGGCACGGTTCACGAGACCCGTCGCCCGTTCGAGATCTTCATCAACTCCAAGAGTCTGGAACACTACCAGTGGATAGTGGCGCTGACCCGCATCATCTCTGCCGTGTTTCGCAAGGGGGGGGATGTCACCTTCCTGGTGGAGGAGCTGAGGTCCGTGTTCGATCCCAAGGGCGGCTATTGGAACAAGGGCAAGTATGTTCCCTCCCTTATCGCCGAAATTGGCAACGTGATCGAGACCCATCTCACCGAGATCGGCATGATCAAGCTGCCGGGTCTGGATGAGCATCAGCAGGCATTTCTGGCCGAGAAACAGGCCGAACTGCAGGTCCGGCAGCAGGCAGAAGAACAGCAGGCTGGCAGTGGCTTCCCGGCCAGTGCGACGCTTTGCTACAAGTGCAATACCAAGGCGCTGGTGCAAAAGGATGGCTGCATGACCTGTCTCAACTGCGGCGACTCCAAGTGTGGCTAAAGCAGACAAGTGATGGAAGAGGACCGGCCACAGTGCCGGTCTTTTTATTGCTGCTTTTCTGTTCGAACGATCCTGCCGTTCAAGCGATTTGTTGCGTGATAGTAAAATCGGGCGTAGCGTTGGGGGTAATAAAACTGTCACGCTCGTGTGGTTTCAATGACATCTGAGATTCACACACGTGGCACCTTCAGTGCCAAGGAGGATGCTTATGGACAATACGGACCGAAAGCTGTTTATCCTGGATACCAACGTTCTGCTTCACGAACCCCTCGCCATCTACTCCTTCAAAGAGCACGACGTGCTCATTCCCATGACGGTGCTGGAAGAGCTCGATAACATCAAGGATCGCAACAAGGATGTCAGCCGCGATGCGCGGGTGGCCATTCGTGCGCTGGAAGATGTGTTCCGCGATGCGACGCCGGAGCAGATCACCCAGGGCGTACCGCTGGCGGGTGAGGCGAGCGGCAATATCTGTATCTTCAGTGACCACCATCTGCCCCAGGATGCCGAGGTGTTCACCGACAAGGAGGCGGACAACCGCATCATCAACGCGGCCCTCTATCTGCAAAAGCATGAGATGAAACGCCAGGTGGTGCTGGTGACCAAGGACATCAACATGCGCCTCAAGGCCAAGGGGGCCGGGTTAGCGCACGTCGAGGATTATCGCAGCGACCAGCTGATCGACGATATCCGTCTGCTGGCCAAAGGCTTTCAGGTGGTGCCCGGCAGTTTCTGGGAGCGGGTCGGCGAGTGTGACAGCGAGACCCATGGCCGCGATACCGTCCATGTGATCGACTCGAACTTGCTGGAAGGGGTACACGTCAATCAGTACCTGCTCGACGAGGAGAACTTCTTCGCCGCCAGGGTATTGAGTAACGATGGCCACAAGATCCGCATCAAGGATCTGGGCCGTGAGCGACTGATGTCACGCAAGGCCTGGGGTGTCCATCCCAAGAACGTCTATCAGGGCATGGCGCTGGATGCCCTGCTCGATCCGCACATCGATCTGGTGATCCTGACCGGCCCGGCCGGTTGCGGCAAGACCCTGCTGGCCATGGCCGCCGCACTGGAGCTGGTGATTGAGAAGGGGATTTACGAGAAAGTCATCGTCACCCGCAATACTCCGGAAATCGCCGAGAGCATCGGCTTCCTGCCCGGCACCGAAGAAGAGAAGATGATGCCCTGGCTGGCGGCGGTGACAGATACCCTGGAGGTGCTGCACAAGCAGGACGAGAACATGAGCGGCTCGCTGAGCTACATCATGGAGAAGGCCAACATCCAGTTCAAATCGGTCAACTTCATGCGCGGGCGCAGCATCCAGAACACTTTCGTGCTGCTGGACGAGTGCCAGAACCTGACCGCATCCCAGATCAAGACCATCATCACCCGTTGCGGCGAGGGGACCAAGATTGTCTGCTCCGGCAACCTGGCCCAGATCGACTCCAACTACCTGAGCCCGGTGACCTCGGGTCTGACCTACATAGTCGAGCGTTTCAAGGATTTCGACGGCAGTGCCAACATCTTCCTGAACGGGGTGGTGCGCAGCAAGCTCGCCTCTTTTGCCGAGGAAAATCTCTGATTTAACTGACTATCTTCATATGAAAAAGGGGAAGCCAAGCGGCTTCCCCTTTTTTGATCCCGTCGCCGGTTCAGCGTCCCAGGGTTATTGCCCAAGGTAGCGCAGCAGGCCGGGATGATCGCTGTTCTGCAGTATATCCGGTGTGCCCTGCAGAGCGATGCGGCCCTCATCGACGAACAGCACCTGATCGGCGATGAGTTGCGCATCTTCCGGATTGTGAGAAACCATCAGCACAGTGATGCCCTGCTCGCAGGCAAGCCTGGCCACTTCGGCCAGCATCTCCCGGCGCAGGGCGGGATCGAGCGCCGAGAAAGGCTCATCCAGTAGCAGCAATGGCTTGCCTCGCACCAAGGCACGCGCCAGCCCGACCCGCTGCTGCTGGCCGCCGGAGAGCTGCTCCGGCAGCCGCGCCAGCATGTCGCCAAGGCCGACCCGCTCTGCAGCCTGTTTCACCTGCGCCTGCTGAGCAGGGCTCAAACGCAGGCCCGGATGCAGACCGATGGCGATGTTGTCGAACACCGACAGGTGCAGGAAGAGGTTGTGATCCTGAAACAGGGTGGTGACTGGTCGCTCGGCCGGCCCCAGCGGCAGCAGATTTTCGCCGTCGAAGCTGAGGGTGCCGGACTCTACCGGCACGAAACCGGCGATCATGCCGAGCAGGGTGGACTTGCCCGCCCCG
>NZ_CDBL01000026.1 GCF_000820005.1 Aeromonas piscicola
GACGACGGCCTGCGTTTCGCTATCCGTGAAGGTGGCCGTACCGTAGGTGCTGGTGTTGTAGCTAGCGTAATCGCTTAATCGATTCGTTATATACAAACATGAAAGGGGTGGCTTCGGCCGCCCCTTTTTCTTTTTGGGCCTTGTGCCCTATGAGATACTTTGCAAAATCATTTATTGAGGTAGTCCCCAGTGAGCAAGCCCGCCATTTTTCTGGACCGTGACGGTGTCATCAACGAAGACACCGGCTATGTCAGTCAGGTAGACGACTTCCATTTCCTGCCCGGTGTGATCGACGCCATGCAGCTGTTGAAGAAGAAAGGCTATCTGTTGATCGTCGTTACCAACCAGTCTGGTATCGCCCGCGGCTATTTCAGTGAGGACGACTTCATGAACCTGACTGAATGGATGGACTGGTCATTGGCCGATCGGGATGTGGATCTCGATGGTATCTATTTCTGTCCACATCACCCGGATCACGGCGCCCCTTGTGATTGCCGCAAACCTGAACCCGGTATGCTGCTGCTGGCACAACAGGAGCTGGGCATCGACATGAGCCGTTCTTATATGGTTGGCGACAAGCCTTCCGATCTGAAAGCGGCAGCCAGTGCCAAGGTTGGTCATAAAGTCATGGTGCGTACTGGCAAACCTGTTACTGATGCCGGCATCGCCTTGGCGGATGTCATCTACGACAACCTGTATGATTTCGCCGTTTCAGTGCCTGTCGCGGGCTGATTTCGTTCGCTTAATATGCGCATTGGTGGCTTTGTGAGCGAATGGTTGGTGAAAGCCATTTTTTTGCAATTATCTGCTTGCCAGAAAGTTTCTACTCCCTATAATGCGCCTCCATCGACAGGGCAAGCGGCA
>NZ_CDBL01000027.1 GCF_000820005.1 Aeromonas piscicola
GTTACATAGAATGCCCGCATCATATTAATGGAATAAGAACGATGGCCAAACGTAAACCAGTCCAACCCACATCCCCCCCCCACACAGTCCCCCACTACCCTTCGGCGGGCTTGTTGCGCCGACTCGGCGCCCTGCTCTATGACTATCTGGTAGTCATCTCCTTGCTGATCATCGCCGGCTTCATCGGGATGGGGGTGGCACACCTGCTGCTGGCAACCGGCGCTGCCACCCTTCCGGAAGGCAAAGATGCCTCCTGGCTGCTGACCAGCCCGATTTACAGTGCCTGGCTCGCCTTCATCATCTGTGGTTTTTACACCTGGTTCTGGACCCGTGCCGGTCAGACCATAGGCATGCGCGCCTGGCGCCTGCGCATCCAGAATGCGGATGGCAGCAACATCCGCATCACTCAGGCCCTGATCCGGCTGGCGACGGCGGCATTCGGCCTCGGCAACCTGATGTGCCTGTTCAACCGCAAGGCACCGCGCGCCTTTCAGGACATCTGGTCCGAATGTGAAGTGGTGGTACTCGGCAAACAGGAAAATCTGGAACAGTTGAACCGCTGACCAGATACCGCAACAAAAAAGGGCACCCAGGGTGCCCTTTTTGCTGCTCAACGCACGGCGCTACTGCTTGCGACTGAGGATATAGAAGGAGATACCGCCAAACAGCAGGCTGGGGGCGATGGCGGCAAGGATAGGCGGCACCGCGTACACCAGGCTGATGGGGCCAAACACCCTATCACTCACATAGACGGCGAAGCCGGTCATGATCCCCATCAGCATCCGCGCGCCCATGCTCACCGAACGCAGCGGGCCAAAGATGAAGGAGGAGGCCAGCAGTATCATGGCCACCACCGAGAGCGGCGACAGCAGCTTGCGCCACATCTCCAGCTTGTACCGCCCGGCATCCTGCTTGTTGGCATCCAGATAGCCGATGTAGTCGAGCAACCCGGCCACCGGCAGGTTTTCAGGATCGATACTCACTACCCCCAGCTGTTTGGGAGTGAGCTCCGAAGTCCACTCCATCTGGGCCTTCGTCTCGCTCTGGATCTGCTTGGGATCATCGAAGCGGGTGACCAGGATCTGCTTGAGCAGCCAGTGGTGCTGTTCAAACACCCCCTCCTGCGCCTGGAGGATATCGATCAGCTTGCGCTCCGGGGTGAAACGATAGAGGGTGATGCCGGTCAGGGCACCGTCGTTGCGCACCCCGTTGATGTTGACGAAGTTATTGCCATCGCGCGCCCAGACCCCATAAGCCGAGACCGTCAGCCGTCCTTCCGACAGGGCTCCCGCCTTGACGTCATCCGCCATCCGCTTGGCGATGGGCGCCACATACTCACCCATCAGGCCCACCAGTATCATCAGGGGGATGGCTGTCTTGAGCGCCGCCATCACTATGCTGATCTTGGAACGACCCGCCGCCTGCATCACTACCAGCTCCGAGCTGGTCGCCAGCTGGCCCAGCCCTATGAGCCCTCCCAGCAGAGCCGCCAGCGGGAAGAACTGAACCGCCTCCTTGGGCATGGAGAGCAGGACGTAATAGAGCGCATTGATCATGTCGTAGTTGCCTTCCCCCACGGATCTGAGCTGCTCCACATACTTGATGAGCGCAGCCAGCCCGACCAGGGTCAGTTCACACAACAGGATCGACATGAAAATGACCCTGCCGATATATCTATCGAGAATGCCAAACATCAGCCGAGATTCCTAAGTTGCAGCATCATGCTGATTTTCCCTTGAAATACTGTGCACAGAACAGGGTCGACACAGCGCTGACCCGATTGATATGCCTGTCGAGAATACCAACCATCAACAGAGGCTCCTAAGTTGCAGCATCATGCTGATTTTCTTTTGAAATAGAGAGTCTTGATCCCGTTCCACCAGCTGGTGCCCTGCAGATTGAGCGGCAGACCGATCAACAGCAGATAGGCCAGCGGCACCAGGAACATCCCCGGCCAGTGGGGCAGGCGGCCGCTGTCGATAGCCGAGCGCGCCGCACTGAGCAACAGGAAGTAGGAAAGATAGAGCAAGATGGCAGGCAGCAGCTTGGCGTAGCGCCCCTGACGGGGGTTGACCCTGGCCAGCGGCACCACCAGGAAGGTGAGCACCAGGATGGAGAGCGGCAACGACAGGCGCCACTGCAACTCGGCCATCATGCCGTTGTCCTGCGTACCCAGCAGCTCCAGGGTAGGCTTGGCGGCCGCCTTGCGGCTGGAACGCTCCATCTCCTGCTGACGGATCACCAGACTGTACTCGTCAAATTCGGAGATCTGGAACTGCCTGGTGCTGAAGTGACCCTCGTAGCGGGAGCCATCTTTCAGGGTCAACCATTGCAGGCCATTGCTGTCGAGGGTCACCACCCCTTCCGTCGCGACCACCACAGAGGGCGGTTTGCCCTCCTGGGAGCGTTGCAGCACGAAGATCTTCTGCAGCAGAGACCCCTTGTCATTCAACTCCTGGATGTAGGCAACGAGGCGTCCCTTGTCGAGCTCCATGAAGCGACCCGCTTGCAGGAAAGAGATACCCGGATCGGCCTTGAATTCATCGATCACCTGATACTCCCGCTCCTTGGCCTGGGGAGCTATCCAGCCGGTGTTGAAGGCCGCAACGGCGGCCGTCAACAGGGCCAGCACCATGGCGCAGCGCATCACGAAGCGGTGACTGAATCCCACCGCATGCAGCACCGTCATCTCACTTTCGGCATACAGGCGCCCGTGAGCAAACAAGATGGCTAAAAACAGGCTGATAGGCAGCATCAACAACGCCATATTGGGCAGGTTGAGCAGCAACAGGGTGGAAACCAGGCGTGTCGGTACCTCGCCATCGGCGGCATCGCCGATGATCTGGATAAATTGTTGGCTGACAAAGATAAGCAGCAGCACGAACAACACTGCCAGCTGGGTTTTCAGGGTTTCCCTGAACAAATATCGGAAAACGATCACAGTCATTCCCAAGTAAACTTGTGTTTTTAGTCGAATGCCTGAAAAATAGGGCCGTATATTGGATTTTTACCAGTTTGAACTGCGGAGCCTATGGCTGTTCGCTCCGCCTCTGATACCCCAACAAGCACCGCATTATTCAATAAAAGGTGCCTTTTGTCTTTAGGATGTAGGAGATTCCATGGAGTTCAGTGTAAAGAGTGGCAGTCCTGAGAAGCAACGCAGTGCCTGCGTCGTGGTCGGCGTATTCGAGCCCCGTCGCCTCTCTCCGGTTGCCGAACAACTGGACAAGATCAGCGATGGCTACATCAGTTCGCTGCTGCGCCGTGGCGACCTGGAAGGGAAACCAGGCCAGATGCTGTTGCTGCATCAAGTACCGGGCGTGCTCAGCGAGCGCGTATTGCTGGTCGGTTGCGGCAAGGAGCGGGAACTCGACGAACGCCAGTACAAGCAGATCATCAACAAGACCATCACCACCCTCAACGAGACGGGTTCCATGGAAGCGGTCTGCTTCCTGACCGAACTGCACGTCAAGGGTCGGGATACCTATTGGAAGGTGCGCCAGGCGGTGGAAACCACCAAGGCGGGCCTCTACAGCTTCGATCAGTTCAAGACCAACAAGGCCGAGCCGCGCCGTCCGCTGCGCAAGCTGGTGTTCAACGTGCCGACGCGTCGGGAACTGACCATTGGTGAAAAAGCCATCTCCCACGGTCTGGCCGTGGCGAAAGGGGTGCGGGTCTGTCGCGACGTGGCCAACATGCCGCCCAACGTCTGCAATCCGGCCTATCTGGCCTCCCAGGCTCGTCGTCTGGCCGATGCCTTCGACAACATCACCACCAAGGTGATCGGTGAGCAGGAGATGGCCGAGCTCGGCATGAACTCCTATCTGGCGGTGGCCCGTGGCTCCGAGAATGAAGCCATGATGGCCATCATCGAATACAAGGGCAACGCCGATGCCAAGCCCATCGTGCTGGTCGGCAAGGGTCTGACCTTCGATTCGGGCGGCATCTCCATCAAGCCGGCCGAAGGCATGGACGAGATGAAGTACGACATGGGTGGCGCCGCCTCCGTGCTCGGCACCATGCACGCCCTGGCCCAGTTGCAGCTGCCCATCAACGTCATAGGCGTGCTGGCCGGTTGCGAGAACATGCCGGGTGGCAACGCCTATCGCCCGGGTGACATCCTCACCTCCATGTCCGGCCAGACCATCGAAGTGCTGAACACGGATGCGGAAGGCCGCCTGGTGCTGTGCGATGCGCTCACCTATGTGGATCGTTACGATCCCGAGACCGTCATCGATGTGGCGACCCTGACCGGTGCCTGCATCATAGCGCTGGGCCACCACACCACGGGGCTGCTGGCCAACCACAACCCGCTGGCTCACGAGCTGCTCAATGCCTCCGAGCAGGCTGGCGATCGCGCCTGGCGCCTGCCGCTGTTCGACGAGTATCAGGAACAGCTGGAGAGCCCGTTTGCCGACATGGCCAACATAGGCGGTCGTCCGGCCGGCACCATTACCGCTGCCGCCTTCCTGTCACGCTTCACCAAGAAGTACAACTGGGCCCACCTGGATATCGCCGGGACCGCCTGGAAGAGTGGCAAGGATAAAGGCTCCACCGGTCGTCCGGTTCCCCTGCTGACCCAGTTCCTGCTGAACCGGGCCGGCGTGGATATCGAAGAGAAGGAGTAACTCCCCTGCCCCCTTCGATGAATGCATCGGAAGCGCGGGAGTTGCCCAGTACCACAAGGAAGAGGCCCGCCTCTTCCTTGTTTCATTCTTGAATCAGTGAGCAGCAGGCGGGAAAACTCCCTGTCAGCCTCTTCGGCGGTCAATAGTCCGTCACCGCAAAACGGGATCAACCTGATGAGCCAAGTGACTTTTTACCTGATGAACGAACAGGATGACGCACAGGCCAGCGCCGTCGAACGGCTCGCCTGCCAGCTCGTAGCCGATGGCTGGAGTGCGGGCCATCTCTACCTGCTGTGCGACGACGAGGCGCAGGCCCTACGCCTGGACGAGCTGTTGTGGCAACTGCCACCGGAGCGTTTCGTGCCGCACCAGCTGCAGGGCGAGAGCGGTCAGGCGCCGGTGGAGATAGGCCATCAGCCGCCAAAGCGACGCTACGCCCGCCTCATCAATCTGGCCAGAGAGACACCTTTGTTTGCAGGACACTTCGCTCAAGTGGTAGATTTTGTCCCCACTGACGAAACGCAAAAGCAGCAAGCCCGCGAGCGCTACAAGCACTATCGCCAGGCAGGCCATGCCCTCGAGATGAGGGATCAGCCCGTCCTTGCCGCACCGGATCCGGCGCAGCCCTGACTGCACCACCCTCGATCCACGACGAATCAACACCAGACTCCATCCATCCAGATTACGGCGAGACCATGGAAAAGACTTTTAATCACAACGCCATCGAACAGGCGCTCTATCAGCACTGGGAAGCCCAGGGTTACTTCAAGCCCCACGGCGACACCAGCAAAGACTCCTTCTGCATCATGATCCCGCCGCCGAACGTAACCGGCAGCCTGCACATGGGTCACGCCTTCCAGCAAACCCTGATGGATACCCTGATCCGCTACAACCGCATGCAGGGCAAGAATACCCTGTGGCAGGCGGGCACCGACCACGCCGGTATCGCCACCCAGATGGTGGTGGAGCGCAAGATCGCCGCAGAAGAGGGCAAGACCCGTCACGACTACGGCCGTGATGCCTTCATCGACAAGATCTGGCAGTGGAAGGAAGAGTCCGGTGGCACCATCACCCGCCAGATGCGCCGTCTGGGCGACTCAGTGGATTGGGAGCGCGAGCGCTTCACCATGGATGAGGGTCTCTCGAGCGCCGTGCAGGAAGTGTTTGTCCGTCTCTACGAAGATGGCCTGATGTACCGCGGCAAGCGTCTGGTGAACTGGGATCCCAAGCTCAACACCGCCATCTCCGATCTGGAAGTGGAAAACCGCGAGATCAAGGGCCACATGTGGCACCTGCGCTATCCGCTGGCCAACGGCGCCAAGACAGCTGAAGGTCAGGATCACCTGATCGTCGCCACCACCCGTCCGGAAACCATGCTGGGCGATACCGCCGTGGCCGTGAACCCGGAAGATCCCCGTTACAAAGCGCTGATCGGCCAGCACATACTGCTGCCACTGGTGAACCGTCTGATCCCCATCGTCGCCGACGAACACGCCGACATGGAGAAGGGCACCGGCTGCGTGAAGATCACCCCGGCCCACGACTTCAACGATAACGAAGTGGGCAAGCGCCACAACCTGCCGATGATCAACATCTTCACCCTGGACGCCCACGTGCGCGCCGAGGCCGAAGTGGTCGACACCAACGGCAACCCCAGCACCGCTTACGACGCCACCCTGCCGAGCGAGTTCGCCGGTATGGAGCGCTTCGCCGCCCGCAAAACCATCGTGGCCAAGCTGGATGAGCTGGGCCTGCTGGCTGAAATCAAGGATCACGTGCTGCAGCAGCCTTACGGCGATCGCGGTGGCGTGCCCATCGAACCGATGCTGACCGACCAGTGGTACGTGCGCGTGGCGCCCATGGCCAAGACCGCCATCGAAGCGGTGGAAGATGGCCGCATCCAGTTCGTGCCCAAGCAGTACGAGAACATGTACTTCTCCTGGATGCGCGACATTCAGGACTGGTGCGTCTCCCGTCAGCTGTGGTGGGGTCACCGCATCCCGGCCTGGTATGACGACGCCGGCAACGTCTACGTGGGCCGTGACGAGGCAGAAGTGCGTGCCAAGCACAGCATACCGTCCGTGACAGTGCTGCGTCAGGACGAAGACGTGCTCGACACCTGGTTCAGCTCCGCCCTGTGGACCTTCTCCACCCTGGGCTGGCCGAACAACACCGAAGCGCTCAAGACCTTCCACCCGACCGACGTGCTGATGAGCGGCTTCGACATCATCTTCTTCTGGATCGCCCGGATGATCATGATGACCATGCACTTCATCAAGGACGAGAACGGCCAGCCGCAAGTCCCGTTCAAGACCGTCTACATCACGGGTCTGATCCGTGACGAAGAAGGCCAGAAGATGTCCAAGTCCAAGGGCAACGTGCTGGATCCGCTCGACATGATCGACGGCATCTCGCTGGAAGACCTGATGGAGAAGCGCACCGGCAACATGATGCAGCCGCAGATGGCCGAGAAGATCGGCAAGCGTACCGCCAAGCAGTTCCCGGAAGGGATCGAGGCTCACGGCACCGACGCCCTGCGCTTCACCCTGGCGGCGCTGGCCTCTACCGGTCGTGACATCAACTGGGACATGAAGCGCCTGGATGGCTACAACAACTTCTGCAACAAGCTGTGGAACGCCTCCCGCTACGTACTGATGAACACCGAAGATCAGGATTGTGGCTTTGGCGGTGGTGAGATGGTGTTCAGCCTGGCAGATCGCTGGATCCAGTCCCAGCTGCAAGTGGCCATCCGCGACTTCCGCACCGCCCTCGATACCTACCGCTTCGACATCGCCGCCGGCGTGCTGTACGAATTTATCTGGAACCAGTTCTGCGACTGGTATCTGGAGCTGACCAAGCCGGTGCTGGGCAAGGGTTCCGAGGCCGAGCAGCGTGCCACCCGTCACACCCTCGTGACCGTACTGGAAACCCTGCTGCGTCTGGCGCACCCGATCATCCCGTTCATCACCGAAACCATCTGGAAATCGGTGGCGCCACTGACCGGTGTGCACGCAGACACCATCATGCTGCAGGCCTTCCCTGAGTTCGATGCCGCCAAGGTAGATGACGCCGCCATGGCGGATCAGGAGTGGGTGAAGGAGTTCATCGTCGGCATTCGCAACATCCGCGCCGAGATGAACGTGGCGCCGAGCGTGGGTCTGAACGTGCTGCTCAAGTGCGATGCCAAAGATAGCCAGCGCGCCGGTGACAACGAGGCCTTCCTCAAGTCCCTGGCCCGTCTGGAATCCATCCGCGTGCTGGCGGATGGTGAAGTGGCTCCCTTGTCAGTGAAGAAGCTGATCGGTGCCACCGAGCTGATGATCCCGATGGCAGGCCTCATCGACAAGGATGCCGAACTGGCCCGTCTGGCCAAGGAAGTGGCCAAACTGGTCGGCGAGTGCGCCCGCATCGAAGGCAAACTCGGCAATGAGGCCTTCGTGGCCAAGGCGCCGGAAGCCGTCATCGCCAAGGAGCGCGAGAAGCTGGAAGAGTATCGCGCCCAGCTGGTGACCCTCGAGACCCAGCAGACCGAAATAGCCGCCCTGTAAGGCAGTTGCACGCCTGAAAAAGCCCCCTCCCGCAGGGGGCTTTTTGTTGCCATAAATCCCTTCTCACGGCCTTTCTTCGCCCCTCTGTACAAAATTAGCGAGCCAAATCACCTGCTTTCACAAGCGCATCGCCCCCAAATTCATTACACTGCCAGCGATCTTTTCTACTCGGAGTGCTGTTGCAGTATGGAAATATTGATCCTGTTTGGATTGATTTTGCTTAATGGCGTCTTTGCCATGTCGGAAATCGCCATCGTTACCGCACGCAAGGCTCGCCTCAGCAAGATGGCGAGTGAAGGCAGCCGCTCAGCCGCCATTGCCCTCAAACTGAGCGAAGATCCGACCCATTTCCTCTCAGCCGTCCAGATCGGCATCACCAGTATCGGTCTGCTCAACGGTATCTACGGCGAATCCCTGCTGGCCCAACCGCTGGCCCTCTGGCTGCAGGAGTGGGGCATGGCTGCCAAGAGCAGCAGCCTGCTCGCCACCGTGCTGGTCATAGTCGTGGTCACCTATCTCTCCATCGTCGTTGGCGAACTGGTACCCAAGCGCCTCGGCCAGCTCAGCGCCGAGCGCATCGCCTGTCTGGTGGCCCGCCCCATGTTGTGGCTGGCGGCCATCACCCGCCCCTTCGTCTGGCTGTTGTCAGCCTCCACCAAGGCCAGCCTGCGCATTCTGCGCGTCAAGCAGGATGGCGGAGCCAACGTGACCCAGGAGGAGATCCACGCCATGCTGGTGGAGGGTTCCGAAGCCGGGATCATCGAAGACCACGAACACACTATGTTACGGAATGTGTTTCGGCTCGACGAACGCAGCCTCTCCTCGCTGATGGTGCCACGCAGTGACATCCGCTATCTGGATCTCGCCCTGCCGCTGGAGGTGAACCTGCAACGGCTGGTGGAGTATCGCCACAGCTTCTTCCCGGTTTGCGATGGCAGCCTCTCGGATCTGGTGGGCATACTCAACGTCAACAAGGTGCTGCACGCCTACATCAAGGGGGAACCCATCGATCTGGCGGCCCTGACCCAGGATGGTAGCCTGTTGCCGGAGACCCTCAATGGCCTGGAGCTGCTCAATCACTTCCGCGCCCACTCCGAGCACATGGTGCTGGTGGTGGACGAATACGGTGAGCTGCAGGGGCTGGTCACCCAGCAGGATCTGCTGGAGACGCTGGCGGGTGACTTCCAGCAGGATAACAGCGATGACAACTGGGCCTTCCAGCGCACCGACGGCAGCTGGCTGCTCGACGGCCTTATTCCGCTGCCGGAGTTGAAGGACTGCCTGGGACTGGTTCGGCTACCGGAAGAAGAAAAACATCACTATCACACCCTCGGAGGGCTTATCATGCTGCTCCTTGGCCGTGTTCCTCAGACCGGAGACCTGGTGACTCTGGAGCAGTGGCAACTGGAAATTGTCGACATGGATGGTCTGCGCATCGACAAGGTGCTTGCCATGCCCTTGATCGATCAACCCAGCTAATTTAAGCGGAGCTTGAGAGTATGGAGCAGTTTTACCAACTGGCTCACGCCTTTATGCATCAGGATCTGGCGACTCTGTCCGATCCCAAGATGGCCTTCATGGTCTGCGGCGTGTTGCTAACTTTTCTTGTGCTGGAGAACGGGTTCATCCCCACTGCCTTCCTGCCCGGCGATAGCCTGCTCATCCTGACGGGTGTGCTCATCTATCAGGGCGTGCTCCCCCTTGGCATAGTGCCACTGCTGATCCTGGCCACCTTCGTCGGTACCTGGTTCGGCTATATGCAAGGGCGCTTCCTGGGCCATACCCGCATGTACCATCGCCTGATGTCCCACATGGACGACAAGCACAAGGAGAAGGTGTTCTACCTGCTCAACAAGTACGGCATCCTGACCCTGATCACTGCCCGCTACATCGCCTTCGTGCGCACCGTCTATCCCTACATAGTCGGGGCGACCGAGATCCCGCAGGGGCGTTTCCTCATCGTCAATCTGGTCAGCTCCATCATGTGGGTCACCCCGCTGGTGAGCCTGGGTTACTACCTTAGCCACACCAAGCTGGCGGCCCAGTATGAGTCACAGTTCCTCAGCATCATTCTCTACCTGCCGCTGGTGCTGCTGGTCGGTGGTATTGTCGCCCTCATCTGGCGCTGGCTGAGCAAACGCAAAGCCGTCCCCCCACGGGATTGAGACAAATGGAAAGGGCCATCGCAGGATGGCCCTTTTTTTATCGAAATAATGGCGAATTACTCTCTGATACTCTTGTAAAGCAAGGGTAAAAATGAGTGAATCTAGCGCCTTTTTTTCGACGTGAACGGAGTCGGTAGTATGCGGTGTCGGGTTAGCGCAATGGCGCTGGTATATGCATTGGTTGGACTGCTGGGCTTGCCAGCAGCATTGGCTGCCCCCAACCCGGCCAAACTGCAGCTGCAATCGAGCAGCGCACTGGTGATGGATGTCAATACGGGCAAGACCCTGTATCAGAAGAATGCCACCCGGGTACGACCGATCGCCTCGATCACCAAGCTGATGACGGCGCTGGTGGTACTGGATGCTCGCCAGGATCTCAACCAGACCCTGACCATAGATCAAAATGACAGGGATGCCATCAAGCACACCTATTCCCGGGTGCGCATGGGCACAAAAGTAACACGCCGCGATGCGCTGCACCTGGCACTGATGTCCTCCGAGAACCGGATGGCCTCGGCCCTGGCGCGCCACTATCCCGGTGGACGTCCCGCCTTCGTGCGCGCCATGAACAACAAGGCCAAGCAACTTGGCATGCGCAACAGCCGTTTCTACGACTCCACCGGCTTGTCGACGCGCAACGTCTCCACCGCTCAGGATCTGGCCAGGCTCATCTCTGCCGCCTATCGCCAGCCGCTGATCCGTGAATTCACCCAGGACACCAACAAGGAGATGCGTTTCAGCACCCCCGCCTACAGCCTGATGTTCAACAACACCAACCCGCTGGTGAAGAACCCGGACTGGGATGTACGCCTCTCCAAGACGGGTTTCACCGACGAGGCGGGCCGCTGCCTGCTGATGCGCGCCAAACCGGACAGCCGCGAGCTGGCCATAGTGCTGCTCAACTCTGTGGGCAAACGCACCCCCATCGGCGATGCCAACCGCATTCGCAAGTGGCTGAAAAGCTGAGTCTCCAACGCGAAATTGGAAAAAGGATGCTGCGGCATCCTTTTTTATTGCCCGCAGACCCGCACCTCACCTCCACCCGCCTAACCATGTGCCGTCAGCGCGCCTCAGGACGCAGCAAAGAGCCGGAACCTACTGGGACTGCTACCTGGAGAAGGAACGCTGCATGGTGCGATAGGGCAAGGAATTCAGGGGCATAGCGGGAGAAGAACAGAGGGATAAGGGAAGCAATACCTGACGGTGCCCTGCGGTAGCGTATCGACCTTCACCCACCGGATCCTGCCCATAAAAAAACAGCCCCGACCTGAGTCGAGGCTGTCTATATGGTGCGCCCGGGAGGATTCGAACCTCCGACCACCTGGTTCGTAGCCAGGTACTCTATCCAGCTGAGCTACGGGCGCCCTGATTTAAAACGATAAAAAAAGCTTACTTATCAGTAAGCCTTTTCCAAAGTGTCGACTTGCTGATGGTCAACACATGACTCTTGCTTGAGTCGTAATATGGTGCGCCCGGGAGGATTCGAACCTCCGACCACCTGGTTCGTAGCCAGGTACTCTATCCAGCTGAGCTACGGGCGCAAATGGCGGAGAAGGGGGGATTCGAACCCCCGATGCGGGTATAAGCCGCATACTCCCTTAGCAGGGGAGCGCCTTCAGCCTCTCGGCCACCTCTCCGTTTGCGGGGCTGATAATACTTCACAGGGATTTTTAGTCAAACACTTTTTTGGAGAAAAAAGCGCGTTCGCTCAGCATTTGGCCAAAGCGTGGAATATTCAAACAATATCAGTACTTATCCCGCAGTTTAGTGCCTTGCAGGGCAATTTCCGGGGCACAGAAAAACAAAAGGCGACACAGAGGTGTCGCCTTCAAGCAGCTATCGATGCGGCTTAGAAATTCGGTTGGCCCGGAACTTTCTCGGCCTGTATCCGCATGTAGATCTCTTCGCGGTGCACGGAGACCTCTTTCGGTGCGTTCACACCGATACGAACCTGATTGCCTTTAACGCCCAGTACGGTGACAGTCACTTCATCACCAATCATCAGGGTTTCCCCTACACGACGAGTCAAAATAAGCATTCGCTTGCTCCTGTATCCTGTTTTGTATTTATATCGATATGCGACATTATCTTACAAAGATACCGATATGGTAAATGGTTGAAACTAAATCAATCAGGGATTGTTCCCCAAGGGCTGCTCATGAGGCTCATTATCCAGCCCGAAAGCGGCGTGCAACGCGCGTACCGCCAGCTCCAGGTACTTCTCGTCAATCACCACGGATATTTTGATTTCAGAGGTGGAAATCAACTGCATGTTGATCCCCTCCTCGCCCAATACCTTGAACATGGTGCGCGCGACCCCGGGATGATTCCACATGCCGACGCCGACAATGGACACCTTGGCTATCTCGCCGTTGCCCTGCACGCAGGCGGCGCCCAGCTCGCTGGCGGTCTCCTCCAGCAGGGCGCGCGCCCGGCGATAGTCATCGCGATTCACCGTGAAGGTGAAATCGGCGGTGCCGTCGCCCAGGGTGTTCTGCACTATCATGTCGACATCAATGTTGGCATCGCTGATCGGATTCAGGATCTGCGCCGCCACCGTGGGCCGGTCCGGCACACCCAGAATAGTCAGGCTGGCCTCGTTGCGATTGAACGCAATCCCGGATACCAGGGGAGCTTCCATCCTCTCACCTCCATATGTGATTAAGGTTCCCTCTCCATCGACAAAGCTCGACAGCACCCGTAGTGGTACGCGGTACTTGCCCGCGAACTCCACCGAACGGATCTGCAGCACCTTGGCCCCCAGGCTCGCCATCTCCAGCATCTCCTCAAAGGTGATGGTGGAAAGACGACGGGCCTTGGGCTCGATGCGCGGATCCGTGGTATAGACCCCATCCACATCGGTAAAGATCTGGCATTCATCGGCCTTGATGGCTGCGGCTACCGCCACTGCCGTGGTATCCGAACCACCGCGTCCCAGCGTCGTGATGGCGTTGTGCGCATCACGGCCCTGGAATCCGGCGATCACCACCACCTTGCCCGCCCCCAGCTCAGCCTGAACCTGCTCGGTGTCGATGTGGCTGATGCGCGCCTTGCCATAGGCGGAGTCGGTATGAATGCGTACCTGATCGCCGGTCATCGAGACCGCGGGACAACCGCGTTTGTTCAACGCGATCGCCAGCAGCGCTATGGTGACCTGCTCACCGGTGGAAACCAGCACATCCATCTCGCGCCGGTTGGCATCCGGATCCAGCTGCTGGGCCATGCCCAGCAACCGGTTGGTTTCGCCCGACATGGCGGAGACAACCACCACCACATCGTGTCCCTGGGCGCGGGTCAGTTGAACCCGCTCAGCCACCGCCTCGATCCGCTCCAGCGTGCCGACCGAGGTGCCGCCGTACTTCTGTACATAGAGTGCCACAGATCACCTCGCCCGATTACAGGCGCTCTTCCAGCCAGGAGTGAACAGATTGCAGCGCCGCAGGCACGGCTTCCGGCTGGGTACCACCCGCCTGCGCCATGTCGGGACGACCACCGCCCTTGCCGCCCACCTGCTGGGCCACCAGATTGACCAGCTCACCGGCCTTGACCTTGCCGGTCAAATCGCTGGTCACGCCGGCAATCAGGTTGACCTTGTCATCGCTGCTGGTTGCCAGCAGCACGACACCGGACTTCATCTGATTCTTCAGCTCGTCCAGCATGCCGCGCAGTGACTTGGGATCGGCCCCTTCCAGCGCCGCGATCAGCACCTTCCGGCCATTGATCTCGATCACCTGACTCAGCAGGTCGCTGCCGGCCTGCGCCGCCAGCTTGGCCTTGAGCTGCTCCAGCTCGCGCTCCATCATCTTGGACTTGTCCAGTATCTGGCGCACTTTATCGGCGATGGAGAACTGATCCCCCTTCACCAGAGCCGCGGCCTCTTCGATCTGCTCACCCATCTGGTGCATGAAATCGATGGCACCCTTGCCGGTCACGGCTTCGATGCGACGCACACCGGCGGCAATGCCGCTCTCGGCGATGATCTTGAAGAAGCCGATGTCACCGGTACGCTTGGCGTGAGTACCGCCGCACAGCTCGGTGGAGTAGTCGCCCATGCGCACTACGCGCACGTCGTCTTCATATTTTTCACCAAACAGCGCCATGGCACCGGCCGACTTGGCCGCTTCCAGATCCATTACCTGGGTAGCGATGTCGTGGTTGGCACGGATCTGGGCATTGACCAGCTCCTCGACCCGGCGAATGGTCGCCATGGTCAGTCCTTCGAAGTGGGAGAAGTCAAAGCGCATGCGCTCGGCGCCCACCAGAGAACCTTTCTGGGTCACGTGATCACCCAGCGCCTGACGCAGGGCGGCGTGCAGCAGGTGAGTCACAGAGTGGTTCAGGGCCACGGCCTGACGGCGCTCGCCATCGACCACGGCTTCGACCTCGGCGCCCTTCTCCAGGGTACCCAGCTCCAGATATCCCTTGTGAATGATGGCCTTGCCCGCTTTCTGGGTATCGGTCACGGCGAAGATGCCGTCATCCACCTTGAGGATTCCGCTGTCACCCACCTGACCGCCGGACTCGGCGTAGAAGGGGGTTTCGGCCAGCACGACCACGGCTTCTTCACCTGAGATGAGGCCGTTCACTTCGACGCCATCCTTGTAGATGCCGAGGACGGTCGTCTTCTGACTCAGCTGCTTGTAACCAGTAAAGGGGGTCTCGAAGTCGAGCTTGAGCACTTCGTTGTAGTTCACACCGAAGCTGGAGGCCTCTTTCGCGCGGGCGCGCTGCTTCTCCATCTCGGCGTTGAAGCCCTCTTCGTCGATACCGATTTCGCGCTCGCGCACCACATCGGCGGTGAGATCTGCCGGGAAGCCATAGGTGTCATACAGCTTGAACACCACCTCACCCGGGATGATCTTGGCATCGCCCAGATTGGTCAGCACGTCTTCCAGCAGCAGCAGGCCGCGATCCAGGGTGCGAACGAACTGCTCTTCCTCGATGCGCAGCACGCGCTCGACCAGCGGCAGCTGGGCGATCAGCTCGGCCGCCACGTCTTTCATCTGCACGGCCAGTTCGGCGGCCAACTTGTAGAAGAAGACGTCGGTGGCGCCCAGCTTGCGACCGTGACGCACTGCGCGGCGGATGATGCGACGCAGCACATAGCCACGCCCTTCGTTGGACGGCATGACACCGTCCGCCACCAGGAAGGCGCAGGAGCGAATGTGATCGGCGATGACCCGCAGGGACTGGTTGTTCAGATCCGTGGTGCCGACTATCTCGGCCGCTTTCTTGATCAGTGCCTGGAAGATGTCGATTTCATAGTTGGAGTGCACACCCTGCATGATGGCGGAGATACGCTCCAGCCCCATGCCGGTATCCACGGACGGACGGGGCAGCGGTTCCATGGTGCCGTCGACCTGACGGTTGAACTGCATGAACACCACGTTCCAGATCTCGATGAAACGGTCGCCATCCTCTTCCGGTGAACCAGGAGGGCCACCCCAGAGGTGATCGCCGTGGTCATAGAAGATCTCGGTGCAAGGGCCGCACGGACCTGTATCACCCATCTGCCAGAAGTTATCGGAAGCAAACGGAGCGCCCTTGTTGTCGCCGATGCGCACTATGCGCTCGACCGGCACACCCATTTCGTTTGCCCAGATGTCGAAGGCTTCATCATCCGTCTCATACACGGTTACCAGCAGGCGCTCTTTGGGCAGCTTTAGGGTCCCGGTCAGGAATTCCCAGGCAAAACGAATGGCGTCCTGCTTGAAGTAGTCACCGAAGCTGAAGTTGCCCAGCATCTCGAAGAAGGTGTGGTGACGCGCGGTATAGCCGACGTTTTCCAGGTCATTGTGCTTGCCGCCAGCCCGCACGCAACGCTGGGCCGTGGTGGCACGGTTATAGGCACGCTTGTCGGCGCCAAGGAATACATCCTTGAACTGGTTCATACCTGCGTTGGTGAACAACAGGGTCGGGTCGTTATGCGGCACCAGCGAGCTGGAGGAGACAACCTGGTGCCCCTGGGAGCGGAAATACTCGAGAAACGCTGAGCGTAACTCTGACGTGGACATATACATGGAAAATCCTGCTTGATTCGAATACGGACTTTTAACCGCATTAATGTAAGTTTTCTGCGGGGTAAAGTAAAACGTACCAGCCCGTGACGGGTGAAAAAGCGCGCATAACGCCGTGTTGGCAGACAAGGGAGGCAAACCTGCCGTTTTTAGCGGGGAAATGTGGTCAGCAGCGGGAGAGTTTTCAGGCTCGGATCCGAGAGTCTATCGCTCCGGCAGCATGTCGATCCTTAGGCCAGCCATGGCTAAATCGCGAACCGATGACGCTATGTGGCACGGCCGATGGCATTGATGGCCCCCACTGGCCAGATCTCTGGCAAGGAGCCAGCGCAATACAAGCACAGTGGAAGAAAAGGGGCGCACCAGAGGGCGTTCAGGAGCAGCGCGGGGTGACGAAGGCCATGGGGTGGCAACCCTCTACACAGCCAACGTGGTGAAGCCACCCGCGATAACCATGACAAAGAGCCACTCAGGCACCCTCTTCAAGCCGCTTTCTTGGCGACCCATTCAACCGTCAGTGGCAAACGCCACGCGAAGCACTCTGCTCCAACATGGCTGCGATGGCATAACGAGCCTGATCCTGGTTGAATCCGCGTCCCAGCAGATACTTGATCCACTTCATCCGCAGTTTGAAATCCCCCAGATCACTGACCCTGGCCCGTCGTTGCAGCAACGCGAGTGCCAGCTCGAACCAGTCCAGCTCGGGCTGTTCGAAGGCGGCCTCTATCTGCGCATCACTCAGCCCTTTGCGGCGCAGATCGAAGCGGATCTTGATGGGACCCTGCCCCTTGGTCGCACCGGCTCGTACCGCCATGGCGCCATAACGCTCGTCATCGACCCAGTTGTAGCCGCGACAGTAGTCGAGCACCGCCTCGATCACCTCGTCATTGAAGCCCTGCTTGCGCAACCGGTTGGCCAGCTCCGACTCGGCGCTCTCGCGGCGGGCCAGGCTGCGCATGGCGAAGGCTCTGGCGGCGGCAAACTGCTCTTCGAAGGAGAGTTCAGGGGGCTCGCTGGGAGTAGATATATCAGCCATAAATGACAAGGCCGGGGGTTAACCCGGCCTTCCTATTATTCGAACTCTTGTTCGCTTTCGGCTTCGAGCTCGTCAGCATCAGCCGCCACCGGCTTCTCGGCCGGCGCATCACCGGAGAGCAGCAGCTCACGCAGTCTGGCTTCGACCTCCGCCGCCATCGCCTTGTTCTCGGAGAAGAGCTTCATCACGTTGGCCTTGCCCTGGCCGATCTTCTCGCCGTTGTAGCTGTACCAGGCACCGGCCTTGTCGATCAGCTTGTGCTTGACGCCCAGATCCACCAGCTCGCCCTCCTTGGAGATACCGACACCGTAGAAGATCTGGAATTCAGCCTGCTTGAAGGGAGGGGCAACCTTGTTCTTGACCACCTTGACGCGGGTCTCGTTACCGACCACTTCGTCACCTTCCTTGATGGCGCCGATGCGACGGATATCCAGACGCACGGAGGCGTAGAACTTGAGCGCGTTACCACCGGTAGTGGTTTCCGGGCTGCCGAACATAACGCCGATCTTCATCCGGATCTGGTTGATGAAGATGCAGAGGCAGTTGGCGTTCTTGATGTTGGCGGTCAGCTTGCGCAACGCCTGGGACATCAGACGAGCCTGCAGGCCGACGTGGGAATCACCCATCTCGCCTTCGATTTCCGCTTTCGGGGTCAGGGCCGCCACCGAGTCGACTATGATGACGTCAACCGCGTTGGAGCGCACCAGCATGTCGCAGATTTCCAGCGCCTGTTCACCCGTATCCGGCTGGGAGATCAGCAGGTCATCGACGTTGACGCCCAGCTTGGCCGCATAGATGGGGTCGAGGGCATGTTCCGCATCGATGAAGGCACAGACCTTGCCCTTCTTCTGGGCTTCCGCAATCACCTGCAGGGTGAGGGTGGTTTTACCGGAAGATTCCGGGCCGTAGATCTCGACGATACGACCACACGGCAGGCCGCCGATGCCCAGCGCCACGTCCAGAGAGAGGGAACCGGTAGAGATGGCTTCGATATCCATGGTCTTGCTGTCGCCCAGACGCATGATGGAACCTTTGCCGAACTGCTTTTCAATCTGACCCAGCGCAGCCGCCAGTGCCTTCTGTTTGTTCTGATCCATGCCAATCTCCGCTGGAAATCGTGAGTAAGAAGTGAAGTTGGGCTAAGTATACTGTCTATTCATACAGTATCAAGCCCAATTTATCTGAGCAGGGCCAACAGACCGGCCAGGGCCTGCCTGACCGCCTGCTGGCGTACCTGTCGCCGGTCCCCGTCGAAACGGGCCAGCAGGGAGTGATGACGGCCATTGCAGTCCGCCCAGGCGAACCAGACGGTGCCGACCCGTTTGTCCTCGGTGGCGCCGCCGGGGCCCGCGATGCCGCTGATGGCCACGCTGATGGCGGCCGACGAGTGGGCCAGCGCGCCACGGGCCATCTCCAGCACCACGGCCTCGCTCACGGCGCCATGCTGTGCAAGACTCTCGCCGCTCACCCCCAGCATCTGCTGCTTGGCTTCGTTGGTGTAGGTGACAAAGCCGCGATCGAACCAGCCGGAGCTGCCGGCTATGTCGGTGATGGCCGTGGCCACCCCGCCACCGGTACAGGATTCGGCGGTGGCCGCCAACCAGCCACGCTGGCTCAGGGCCAGGCCCAGCTCGGTGGCGATCTGCTCTATTTCAGCATCCAGTTTCATCCCGGCTCCTTCTGATCCGCTCAAGAGGCACATTATGCGATCCCGATCCTGTCGCCCGCAACCGCGGCAGGGCAGAACCCGATCGCCCCCATCGCGGCACCGATGTGCGGCTCTGGGGCCCAGTGGTGCAGGCGCCGCCTGCCAGGGCTTGCCGACTGGGCCCGGACCAGGCCGACAGCGCCATGGAAGCCATGCCTCCACTGCGGCGGCGCTTATGTGTAGAATGGCCTCCATTCGTTCAGAGCCCATCACCGCAGACCCAGGCCCGCAGAGGCCCCTTCTGGAATAGAACATGACAGCACAATACCAAGCCAGCGGCGCCAACCTGAGCGCCCACACGCCCATGATGCAGCAGTACCTTGGCCTCAAAGCCGAGAACCCGGAGATCCTGCTGTTCTACCGGATGGGCGACTTCTACGAGCTGTTCTACGACGATGCCCGCAAGGCCTCCCAGCTGCTAGATATCTCCCTGACCAAGCGCGGCCAGTCGGCGGGCAACCCCATCCCGATGGCGGGGGTGCCCTATCACGCCATCGAGGGCTACCTAGCCAAGCTGATACAGCTCGGTGAATCCGCCGCCATCTGCGAACAGGTGGGGGATCCCGCCACCAGCAAGGGGCCGGTGGAGCGCAAGGTCATCCGCATCATCACCCCGGGCACAGTCTCCGACGAGGCGCTGCTCTCGGAGCGACAGGACAACCTGATCGCCGCCGTCTATCACGATGGCCGCCGCTTCGGCTACGGCACCATGGACATAGGCTCGGGTCGCTTCTTCATCAACCAGTTCGACAAGGAAGAGACGCTGCTGGCGGAGCTGCAACGCACCAACCCGGCCGAGCTGCTCTATCCCGAATCCTTCGCGTTTTTGCAGCACGTAGAGGGTCGCCGCGGCCTGCGCCGTCGCCCCGAGTGGGAGTTCGAGCTCGGCACAGCCCGCACCCTCTTGTGCCAGCAGTTCGGCACTCAGGATCTGGTGGGCTTTGGGGTCGACCAGAGCGAGACAGCCCTGTGCGCCGCCGGTTGCCTGATGCAGTACGTCAAAGACACCCAGCGCACCGCCCTTCCCCACATCCGCAGCGTGCGCCTTGAGCAGCCCGATCACGCCGTCATCATGGATGCCGCCACCCGCCGTAACCTGGAGCTGACCCAGAATCTGGCGGGAGGGTATGAAAATACCCTGGCCGAGGTGCTGGATCGCACCGCCACCCCCATGGGCAGTCGCCTGCTCAAGCGCTGGATCCACCAGCCGATCCGCGATCGGGTGATCCTCAAAGGCCGCCAGAGCACCATCAAGGAGCTCATCGAGCAGAACCTCTATGACGAGCTGGGCAACCTGCTGCGTCAGGTAGGCGACGTGGAACGCGTCTTGGCTCGCCTCGCCCTGCGTTCCGCCCGCCCGCGCGACCTCACCCGGCTGCGTCAGGCCTTTGCCCAGTTGCCCGACTTGCAGCGCCTGCTGGCGGATAACCAGCACGAAGCGGTGCAACAGCTGGCCGAGCGCGCCAGCACCTTCCCCGAACTGCTGGACCTGCTGGAGCACGCTGTGATGGAGGTGCCGCCCGTACTGATCCGCGATGGCGGCGTCATCCGTGACGGCTTCAACCAGGAGCTTGACGAGCTGCGGGATCTGGCCAACGGCGCCACCGCCAGCTTGGCCCGCATCGAGGAGCGCGAGAAGCAGCTGACCGGCATCAACACCCTCAAGGTGGGCTACAACAGGGTACACGGCTTCTATATCGAGGTGAGCCGGGCCAACAGCCATCTGGTACCGGCCCACTACATCCGCCGCCAGACCCTCAAGAACAACGAACGCTACATCATCGACGAGCTTAAAAAATACGAGGACAAGGTGCTCACCGCTCAGGCCCAGGCGCTGGCATTGGAGAAACGGCTCTACGAAGAGCTGCTCGACACCCTGCTGCCCCACCTCGGCGATCTGCAGGAGTCGGCGTCCGCGCTGGCGGAGCTGGACGTGCTGGCCAATCTGGCCGAGCGGGCCGAGACCCTCGACTACCGCTGCCCTCGACTTATCGACGAGGATCAGATCCTGATCGAAGCGGGCCGCCATCCGGTGGTGGAGCAGGTGATGAACGATCCCTTTATCGCCAACCCCATCCGGCTTGAGCGGGATCGCCGGATGCTGATCATCACGGGTCCCAACATGGGGGGGAAATCCACCTATATGCGCCAGACCGCTCTGATCGTGCTGCTGGCCCATATCGGCGCCTTCGTGCCCGCCGACAGCGCCCGCATCGGCCCCATCGATCGCATCTTCACGCGGATCGGGGCGTCGGACGATCTCGCCTCCGGCCGCTCCACCTTTATGGTGGAGATGACCGAGACCGCCAACATCCTCAACAACGCCACCGCCCGCAGTCTGGTGCTGATGGACGAGATTGGCCGTGGCACCAGCACCTACGATGGCCTGTCGCTGGCCTGGGCCTGCGCCGAGCAACTGGCGAGTAAGATCGGCGCCTATACCCTGTTCGCCACCCACTACTTCGAGCTGACCCGTCTGCCGGAGCTGATCGAGGGGCTGGCCAACGTTCATCTGGATGCGGTGGAGCACGGCGATACCATCGCCTTTATGCACGCGGTGCAGGAGGGGGCTGCCAGCCGCTCCTACGGCCTGCAAGTGGCAGCGCTGGCGGGGGTACCGAAATCGGTGATCAATCAGGCTCGCCACAAGCTGGCGGAGCTGGAGAGCGCCACGCCACCGGCCGCAGGTGAAACACGCCCGGCCCCGGTGACGCTGGCGCCCCAGTCCCATCCAGTGGTGGATGAGCTGGAGGCGGTTAGCCCGGACGAGCTCACCCCCCGTCAGGCGCTGGATCTGCTCTATCGCCTCAAGCAGATGCTCTGATCGGCCACTGAATACAGCAAAAAACAATGAAAAAGGGGAACCTCGCGGTTCCCCTTTTGTTTTCCTCGATTTGCCACTGCGCGGTCAGGCCGGGCCTATGCGATCCAGCAGGCTCAGGTTGACCGAGCCGGGATGACGCTTGAGCTTCTGCCGGTACTCGAACTGGTGCTGACTCTCCTGCTTGAGTCCCAGCATCAGCGAATAGCACATGGCCAGCATGATCAGCGAGAACGGCAGCGCGGCTATGATACTGGCCGCCTGCAGGGCCGCCAGTCCGCCGGACATCAGCAAGATGGCCGCCACCAGCCCCTGCCCCAGACCCCAGATGGCGCGGTGCAGCACGGGGGGATCCTGATCGCCGATGGAGAGCAGGGTCGTGATGACCAGCGTGCCCGAGTCACTGGAAGTGATGAAATAGGTGCAAATAAGCAGGGTCAGCACCCCCTTGGCAATCCAGCCAAAGGTGTCCCAGTGCAGCAGTTCCACCGTCTGGTAGAGCGCCAGGGTCACATCTTTATTGACCGCAGCCACCACGCCGCCGCCACCAAACAGCTCCAGATTCATGGCAGTGCCGCCGAACACGGTCAGCCAGAACATGCCGAGCAGGGAGGGCACCAGCAGCACGCCGAGCACGAACTCACGTATGGTGCGCCCCTTGGAGATGCGGGCGATGAACATGCCGACAAACGGTGCCCAGGCGATCCACCAGCCCCAGTAAAACGCGGTCCAGCTCGACTGCCAGGCCGAGGTACCGTTGGCCTCGGTGTTGGTCCAGAAGCTGAGTTTGATTATGTTTTGCAGGTAGTCACCGATGTTCTGCACATAGGCGTTGAGGATATAGGTGGTCGGCCCCAGCACCAGAAAGAGACTGAGCACGAACACGCTCAGCCAGATGTTGAGCTCGGAGAGCAGCTTGACCCCGCGTCCCACGCCTGAGACCGCCGACAGGGTGGCGATCAGGCTGATGCCGCCGATGAGCCAGAGCTGATTGGACTGCGACACCGCCATGCCGAACATCTGGTTGAGGCCGGTATTCATCTGGGAGACGCCGAGACCGAGGGAGGTCGCCACCCCGAACACGGTGCCGAACACCGCCAGCACATCGGCGGCATGACCCCAAAAGCCGTAGATCCGCTCACCGAGAATGGGGTAAAGCACGGAGCGAATGGCCAGCGGCAGCTTGCGGCGATAACTGAAGAAGGCCAGCGACAGGCCGACGATCACATAGATGGCCCAGGGGTGCAGGCCCCAGTGGAAGAAGGTGAGGCGCATGGCGATCTGGGCCGCCTCCGGGGTCATGCCTTCGGTGATGAAGGGGTTGCCCTGTAGGTGGTTCATGGGCTCGGCTATGCTCCAGAACACCAGGCCTATGCCCATCCCGGCGCTGAACAGCATGGAAAACCAGGCAAAGTAGCCGAACTCCGGTACCTGGTCGTCGTCACCCAGCCGTATGCTGCCGAAACGGCTGAACATCAGATAGACGGCGAAGAACAGGAACAGGGCGACCACCAGAATGTAGTACCACTTGAACCCGGCGATGATCTGATCCTTGGCGCCGACGAACCAGGTTGCAGCCGTCTCGGGCACGAATACGCCGAATAGCAGGAACAGGGTAATGACGGTGAGGGCCGTCATGGCCATGGTCGGGTTGAGGCCTTTCAATAGCCCTTTGGTTGCTCTCATCGGGCCTCCTTAGTCGTTGTTGAAAAAGTCTTCGCCCACATGCTCACCGGCACCGCCGATGGCACGATAGACCATACGGCCAGCAGCCAGTTCACGATGGTCCACCAGAGTAACGGATGGCTGGCCATTCACGGCGTGGCGCTTGCCAAGGAAGATGGCCATGGGCACACCCAGATTGGAGATGCCGCTGGTGATCCAGAGCCGGTTGAAGTCATAGGAACCGCCTATAAACTCCAGCTGGGCCAGGCCGGTATCCAGGCCGGTCAGGTAGAAGTTCATGGCGCTCTCGTCAGGAAAGAGGTGGACCAGCACATAGGCATAACGTAATTCGTTCACCAACTCCTTTAGGTTGAAAGCACCAGTCTCGCTACAGGAGAGGGGAAGCTCACCATCATAGTGGTGCACCTTGAGGGTGTTGGGATCTTCGTCATAGACGGGCTGATAACGCACGAAAGCCGAGGTATCAGGCAGCTCGTAACGCACTCTGACCACCCGCAGCTCGGCAACCAGAGACTTGATGTCCAGATCGTTATTCATCATCTCGCTCCTCAAATATCGGGTTAAAATCCGGAAAACGGCGGACAACCTAACACAAAAATCATTAGAGCAGAAATCATTAGACCAAAAACCATATTGACCTGATGAGGAATTAGGCGGAGAATTTTGCGCCTCTCAACAGCCCTCCAATGACTCAGACCCCATGGAAAAACATGATGAAGTGCTGGTCGCACTGCGCCAGATTATTCGTGCCATCGATATGCACTCCAAGCGCTTGATCAAAGAAGCCGGGCTGACCTCCCCGCAGCTCTTGCTGCTCAAGGGGATCAACGAGCTGGGGCAGATCTCCATGCGTCAGCTGGCTGACCACACCAACATGAGCCAAGCTACCGCGACCACCATCATGGACCGTCTCGAGAGTCGCCAACTGGTACAGCGCATTCGCAGTGAAACCGACAAGCGCAAGGTTCACGCGACACTCACTGACGCAGGCCGCGCCCTGCTGGCCCAGGCGCCGACCCCGCTGCAAGAGAGCTTCATCCAGCGTTTCCAGGCGTTGGAAATCTGGGAGCAAGGCCTGTTGCTCTCTTCCCTGCAGCGTATCTCGGCCATGATGAATGCCGATGGCATCGATGCCGCCCCTGTGCTGAGCGTCAGACCGCTCACCGAAGAACGGGCATAAAAAAAGCTCCCGACGGGAGCTTTTTTTCTATGGGGACTTTTTCGACAGATCCCGTGACGGTATCACTCGTCCAGACTGATGCCTATGTTGGAAACACCTTCCTGGGCCGCAAATACCCTGATCGCCAGGATGCGTTCGCTGTCACGCTCGTGGGCCACCCGCTTGAGCAGCTCGACCTGAAACTCCAGCTCGGCCTCGATATACTCGTGCTCGTAGAGTTCCTCTTCGGTCATGTCGCGCTCTTCCAGCATCTCGATGAAACCGGCCACGGTTCCCACTGAGGCATGACTGGCGTCTTCGGCTTCTTCGCCGACCCGGCATATCACCGAGTTGTAGGCACAACCCAGCGCCACGCAGGCATCCAGCGCCGGATAGGCACCGTAGGATTCAAACTTGCTGGGCTCCGGAATGTAGACTTCAAACGCCTCCAGGATGGCCCCCAGATTGACGCGGGATCCCTTCACCGTCAGGTAGTTCCACATCTGATCCAGCGCGTTGCGAAACGCCTTGGCATCGCCAAAACCCGATGCCTGGGCAAACAGCGCATAGTTGGGGTACATGCGCTCCGCCAGCGCCAGGGTGTAGACGGTCTGTTGCCAAGGCTGTAGCTCGGCCAGTCGCTTATAAAACTTGTCACCAAACACTGGAGTCGGATCCTTTGCAAAATGTGGGGCAGATTGTAGCCCACGAGGGGCCGCGCGAAAACGAAAAAGCGGCCAGGTCGACTATCTTGCCCGATCAACTCGGGTAAGATGAAGGCAGAGCGGCCTCTCTCCCGCGCCGCAAATCTGATAAGGAACAAGAGTATGAGTCAACGTACCCTTCTTTTGCTCAGCCAGGACAACGCGCACTACGAGCGTCTGCTCAAGGCGGCTCACCTCCCCCATTTGCGCATTCTGAGAGCCGACAACCAGAGCGATGCCGAAAAACTGATCGGGGAGGCTCACATACTGATGGCCGAGCCGGCACGTGCCAAGCCGCTGCTGGCCATGGCCAACAAGTTGAGCTGGTTTCAGTCTACCTATGCCGGCGTTGACGTGTTGCTGGATGCACGCTGCCGCCGCGATTACCAGCTCACCAATGTGCGCGGCATCTTCGGCCCGCTGATGAGCGAATATGTCTTCGGCCACCTGCTCAGCCTGATGCGTCAGTTGCCACTCTATCGGGAACAGCAAAAACAGCGACTGTGGCAGAGTCATCCCTATCAGGGGCTCAAGGGACGCACCTTGCTGATCCTGGGCACAGGCAGCATAGGCCAGCACATAGCCCACACCGGCAAGCATTTTGGCATGAAGGTGCTCGGCGTCAGCCGCAGCGGCCGTGAGCGGGCTGGTTTCGATCAGGTATATCAGCTGCCGGCGCTGAACAAGATGCTGGCCCAGGCCGACGTCATCGTCAGCGTCCTGCCCGCCACCCGCGAGACCCATCATCTGTTCACCGCATCCCGTTTCGAGCATTGCAAGCCGGGCGCCATCCTGTTCAACGTTGGTCGTGGCAATGCCATCAACGAAGGCGATCTGCTGACCGCCCTGCGCACCGGCAAGCTGGGCATGGCGGTGCTGGATGTGTTCGAGCAAGAGCCCCTGCCCGCTGACAGTCCGCTCTGGGGCCAGCCCAACCTCATCATCACCCCGCACAACAGCGCCTACAGCTTCCCCGATGATGTGGCCCAGATCTTCGTGCGCAACTACATCCGCTTCATCGACGGTCAGCCGCTGGACGGCAAGATAGACTTCGACAAGGGTTACTGATCCATCCGTGGCACCAATGAAAAGGCCCCGCATATTGGCGAGGCCTTTTTCTATTCGGCGGGAAACCGGCCTCAGCCTGCCTCCATCTCCTTGCGATAGCTCTTCACCTTGGCGAGGAACTGGCGCTTGGCCTTGCCGGAGAGCGGCTCCGCCATCGGCAGCTTGACCTTCATGGCATCGACCGGGCGGTTGTTGATCCGCACCTCGTAGTGCAGGTGGGCACCGGTGGAACGGCCCGTGTTGCCGGAGAGCGCAATCTTGTCGCCCATCTTCACCTTCTGGCCGGTTTTCACCAGTAGCTTGCTCAAGTGCAGATAGCGGGTCATCAGGGTACGACCGTGCTTGATCACCACATAGGTACCAGCCAGCGGGTGGCTGGTGGCTTTGAGCACGACGCCGTCACCGGTCGCCATCACGGGCGTGCCCACCGGCAAGGCAAAGTCAGTGCCCTCGTGAGGGCGAATCTGACCTGTGATCGGGTGGCGGCGATTCGGGTTGAAGCTGGAGCTGACCCGATAACGGCTGTGGGTCGGATAGCGGCGGAAACCGCGCTCCAGACTGTTGCCCTGGCCGTCATAGTAGTTGCCATCTTCCGACAACCAGGCCGAGACGCCCTGCCCCTGATTGAACACTTCGACCCCCAGCAACTGGGTGTTGCCCGTGCTCTTGCCCTCGACCGTCTCCTGACGGACCAGCACCTTGAACTTGTCGCCCTTTTTCAGATCCTTGGCGAAATTCAACCGCCACTGGAACAGGTTGGCAATCTTCTGGATGTGGTTGGCCGGGATCCCCGCATTGCGGGCACTGACATAGAAGCTGCCGTTGATGACACCGTCATAGCTCTTCTGCTGCCACTGCACCTCTTCATTGAGCATGCTGGCGCTGTAGGTGTCATCGGTGCGTTCCAGGATCAGGGTCTGCTTGATGTTCAGACGAATCTTCATCTGTTGCAGTATGTTGTCCTGATCGATCAGCAACTCTATGGTCTGACCGGGTTTGAGGCGGGCCAGATTGTTTTTACCATCCGCATCCAGCACCTTGTAGAGGGTGGTGGTTGAGAGCCCCAGGTTGTTGAAGATGGTGGTCAGGTTTTCACCGTTGCGCACCCTGTAGTCCTGCCACTGGGGAGTCGCATCGGTCGGGATGTCATCTTCCGGGGTCGCGGCTTCCACCAGCTCATGATCCGGGATGTCGTTAAAATCCGTATTGTCTTCGTTGGTTGCCGTGCCGTTGGTGGCAATGGGCAACTCCAGACGCAATGGCCGCTCCAGGATGTCACCTGGTGCCGGCAATATGGCTACCGCTGACAGCGTCATGGCCGTGAGCAGTAACATGGCGTAAAAATGCTTGCGGGGAACCGGGGGTTCCCAATTGGCAGCCTGTGCTACCAAGGGACGGAGACGTTTCATCCGCTATCCTGTCATTAGATCCAAGGGTGTTAGTGGTCAGTCTGTTTGCTATAAAACCGTATAAAACTGATTGTTTGACCTAAATACTCACAATTAGTTCATAGCAATCTGCATGAACCTCACATTTTATGCATAACATTCCCCTATGGGCAGAAATGATCGTCTTTTTTAACCATTTTTTTCCTATTTTTAAGAACCGGGTCCGATTGTGTTTGGCCCAAGGTTTCATGATGTTGCGATAACTTTTCCATGGAGTGGATATGTCGTTAGCAAAACTGTTAAACCGAATCATCCTGATCCTGTTCGTTATCGGTGCCGCCTTGTTGTTCGTGCTGGAAGTCACCACGGTACGCCAGTCCATCCTAGACCAGATGTCGGCCAACCTGGAAACGGCCATCACGGCCCTCGGCCTGGTGCTGCAAGGCACTCTGCTCAACGATGACAAGGTGCTGGCCGAAACCATAGTCAACGCCATGTTCGACGGCGGCTTCGTCAGCTCGGTCACCCTGCTGGACCCTGACGGTCAACTGTTGTTCCAGAAGGTCTTTCACACAGCGCAACAGAATGTGCCCAGCTGGCTCCCTTCCGTTATCGACATGCCACCGGTCAAAATTGAGCAGGAGTTGACCGATGGCTGGCGCATGCTGGGCACCCTCACGCTCGAGGGACACAAAGGCTACGCCTATCAGCACCTGTGGAATGCCATCAGCCGCACCGGCCTTGCCCTGCTCGCCGGCCTGCTGGTGTTCACCCTGGTGATCTCCTGGGTATGCGGCCGCCTGCTGCGCCCCCTCGAGCTCATCAACCAGCAACTGGTCAGGATCCGCAAACGCCAGTTCAGCGGCAATCTGGATTCTCCCTGGCTGCAGGATCTCAAGGAGCTGGTCATCTCGGTCAACCAGCTGGTCTCGGAACGCAAGCGAGATCTGCTGCAACAGCGGCTCAAGATAACCCAGCTCGGCAAGCAACAGGCGGCTACAGTCGCTCACCCCCTGCAGGGCTTGACCGAGGGGGGAGACGGCATGCAACAACAGCATTTCTTCTCCACCCAGGGCAGCATTCGCCTCTACAGCCGCCTCATTCCCACCCACCCTCCCTC
>NZ_CDBL01000028.1:0-287 GCF_000820005.1 Aeromonas piscicola
GCGATGGCGCGGGTCAGCTCTTCTTCATTGCTCACCTCGGTCAGTACGCCGAGGCCGAGCTCCTTGGCCACCGTGAACAGGGCGCGATAGCCCTCGTCGGTGAGCACCGAGAGCATCAGCAGGATGGCGTCCGCCTGATAGTGGCGGGCCAGATAGAGCTGATAGGGGTCAATCATGAAATCCTTGCACAGCACCGCCTGCTGGACGCGGGCGCGCACTCGCGGCAAAAAGGCGAAATCCCCCTGAAAGAACTTCTCGTCGGTCAGCACCGAGATGGCGGTGGCGTA
>NZ_CDBL01000028.1:518-852 GCF_000820005.1 Aeromonas piscicola
TCCAGAATAAAGCGGGTGGAACCGGCCTTGAGCGCACCGACGAAATCCCGATCGCTGGCTACCAGTTCGCTCTGGAAGCTCTCTAGCGGCTGGGCCAGCTTGCGGGCGGCAACCCACTCCTGCTTGGCCGCCACTATCTTGCCGAGAATGGTCTGGTTGATGGAGGCCATGTTCAGGTAGGCATGGGGAGCAATGGGGTCTGACATCTCGTTATCCTTGCGAAACTGGGTACTGCCCTGCGGGCGATCTGAGCTAGTGCCTGAGTGAGTGCCGTGCTGGTTCTTGGCTGACATCATGCCTCCTGATGGCTCAGGGTGGCCAGCCTGGCGGCAAG
>NZ_CDBL01000028.1:1074-2464 GCF_000820005.1 Aeromonas piscicola
GATGGCGGCGTTGTGCGCCGAAGTGCCTTGCCCTGCCAGAATGGCGGCGGTGATGGCGCGGTTCTCTTCGGGCTCGCCCCCCTGAATGGCGCTGACCGGATAGGTTTCCAGGCCAAAGTCAGCCGGGGTGATCATGAATTCGCGGATCTCGCCGTCACGGATCTGGGCCACCTGGGTCGGGCCGTGGATGGCAATCTCGTCGAGCCCGGCGCCGTGAACCACCATACCGGTTTTCAGCCCTAGTGCCAGCAGGGTTTCTGCGATGGGGCGCACCAGCTCGGGGGCATAGACCCCCATCAGCTGATAGGTGGGGCGAGCGGGGTTGATGAGCGGCCCCAGCACGTTGAACAGGGTGCGGGTCTTGAGGGCCTGACGCACCGGCATGGCGTGGCGCACGCCAGCGTGGTACTGGGGGGCGAACAGGAAGCAGATGCCGAGTTCGTCCAGGCAATGGCGCGCCTGCGCCGGGCTCATGTCGAGCTTGATGCCCATCTTGTCGAGCAGATCGCTCGAGCCCGACTTGCTCGATACCGAGCGGTTGCCATGCTTGGCCACTTTCAGGCCGCAGGCGGCGGCGACCAGCGCCGAGGTGGTGGAAACGTTGATGGTGTTGAGGCCATCGCCACCGGTACCGACTATGTCGCAAAACTCGTAGTCTGGACGCGGGAAGTCGCGCGCTTCCGCCAGCAACGCTTCGGCGGCGCCAGCGATCTCCTCCGGTGTCTCTCCCTTGATCTTGAGGGCGGTCAATAAACTGGCGAGCACTATGGGATCCACTTCGCCACGAACCACTTGCCCGAAGGCGTCACGGGTACTTTCACGGCTCAGAGACTGACCCTGATAGAGGGTGTTGAGATGATGATGCATGTTGGTCTCCTTACCGCACACTACTTACAGGACGGGTGATATGGGCGAGCGCCTGAGTCAGCAGGCGGGCCCCTTCCGAGGTCATGATGGATTCGGGATGGAACTGGAAGCCCAGCACCCTGTCGTCCTGCTGCTCTATGGCCATTGGCATGCCCTGATAGTGGGCAATCACCGTCAGCTCTTCCGGTACATAGGTGGCGACCAGCGAGTGGTAGCGGGCTACTGGCAGCGGGCTCGGCAGACCGGCGAAGGCGCCGTGGCCGTTGTGCTCAATCAGGGAGCGCTTGCCGTGGACGATTTCCCCCGCCGCACCGACGGTGCCGCCGTAGGCTTCGCACAGGGCCTGATGACCGAGGCAGATGCCGAGGATGGGCACCTGGCTGCGGGCCAGCTTGATCAGGTCAATCAGGCAACCCGCTTCATGGGGGGCGCCCGGTCCCGGCGAGAGCACCAGCACCGCATCTCCTTTGCAGGCGGCGATCTCGCTCATGATGCGGCTCGCTGGCAGGCTGTTGCGGTAGAT
>NZ_CDBL01000028.1:2653-3007 GCF_000820005.1 Aeromonas piscicola
GGCAGGCTGTTGCGGTAGATCCGCACCGGATAACCGAGGGAGCGGAATTGATCCACCAGGTTGTAGGTGAACGAATCGAAGTTATCGAGCAAGAAGATGTTAGTCATGGCTCACGTCCTTATGTTGCTCCTGCTGGGCGCTCAGGGCTTGCAGTGAGGTGCCATGGCTGGCGGCGATGGCGGCCAGCACGGCGGCCGCCTTGGCGCGGGTTTCATCCGCTTCGGCCTGGGGTTTGGAGTCATAGACCACACCGGCGCCGGCCTGCACGTGGGCCACGCCATCTTTGACAAAGGCCGAGCGAATGACGATGCAGGTATCCATCTCCCCCGCACCGTTGATGTAGCCGACGGCGCC
>NZ_CDBL01000029.1:0-236 GCF_000820005.1 Aeromonas piscicola
GTCCACCCCCTTGCCATACTTATTTTTTATGTTTTGAAAAAGGGATATGGTCATAGCACACAACTCGTCTTTCAGGTGACTTGGGCTTTTCTGTATATGCTGAGGCCGGTTTTTTTCTGAGGATGATTTTTTATTTACAATGTTTTCCTTAGAGTTTGACATGCACACGCCTTCATTTAAATTTTTGGCCCGTTATAGTCTTCGTTAATTGGCTGTCTACGACTTGGAGGAGTTGG
>NZ_CDBL01000029.1:488-1193 GCF_000820005.1 Aeromonas piscicola
GTTGGCTGTGAAGGTGGTTTTTTTGATGAATCGTCTCCTGGTGGTATATTTCCCGAATTATGTCCAGACATGATGTGTTGACTCCATTTTGGTTGTTTTGGATAGATATTCCACCATTTGATGGAATTTGAATATCTTTTATTATTATTATGTCTACTGACTTTCTCGGTGAGGATGCATCCATGTCATTGGTTATGAATGTAATTGCAGAGAGGGCCATCTCTGCCAATGAAAGGAATGCCCATCTAATATTCTCTTTCGAGTTTTTAGACCGTTCCTCAATCTTTAAGTCATTCTTAGCCGATGAGAATGCATATTCTCCTATTAAATATTGTTCAAGTTCATAATTGGTTTTTTTCTGCCTCATCTCGGTTTAAACCTTCACTTTCACCATGCAAAATCTTTTTGTTATGGTAGTCATTTATTTCATTGGTGGAAGGTGTTGGTTGGTAAGCACTGTCGGAGTATGCTCTATATAACAGTAGTGATGAATATACCAGTGAGCTTAGGGTGATTATTATGTAAATAGAGAGAGGTACTGTGGCTATAGTTATTTTTGAAGTTCAACAGTTCTGCACATATATGAGACAGCAGTGAACTCAGTAAATATAACTGTAGGGGTTATTTGAATCTTATTAAGTAATCTGTCTCGTGCCTCTATAGTCTTGTAGTAGTTGTTTTCCTTCCAGTGTCCACATTTGATCC
>NZ_CDBL01000030.1:0-389 GCF_000820005.1 Aeromonas piscicola
CCAGCTGCTGCTGGCGATGATGGAGGCGAGCAGCCAGCTCATCTCGGCCCCTTCGGAACAAGCCATGGCAGCCCCCTTCGGCAAGCGGATCAAGGCCCGGGGATTCGATAACCAGCTCGAGCAGATGGCGCGCCAGCTCTCCGAGCGCTTCTATCAGGCCCAGGCCCAGTTGCGGCTGAGCCAGCGCAGCGCCCCCGCCCTGCCCCCGCTTGCCGCACACCAGGCCGCCCTGGCCAGCCTGCTTGGCCCGCACGAGCGGCAACAGTTGAGCGAGCAGTGGCAGAGCCTGTTTGGCAAGGAGGCCATGACCTCGCCCAAGGTGCAGACGGCCGCCCCCTCGACCCGGCTGGCCGGTGGCCAGTTCCAGCTGCCCTGGCGCCAGGGCTACA
>NZ_CDBL01000030.1:780-2203 GCF_000820005.1 Aeromonas piscicola
CCGCTGCCAGGTACGAGTCACCGCCCCCAACGGCTGGGCCACCAACTATTACCACATGAGCGGCATCTCGGTACGCAACGGCGACTACGTGGCCGCCGACACCCCCATAGGCACCTACGCCAGCAATCGCAACGAGGCGCTGTGCGAAGGCGGCTCCTCCACCGGTCCGCACCTGCACTTCTCCTTGCTCTACAACGGGGTGTTCCAGTCCCTGCAGGGGCAACGCCTGAGCAGCTATGCCGTCAACGTCGGCGCCAGCAACTACGACGACAACTGCAACCGTTTCTGGCTGCAGAACAGCCGCAACGGCCAGCGTTTCTGTGCCTGGCAGCCGCTCTACAATAACGGCCTCGACTGAGTTGCCGGCCAGCCGCTGAAATAATGGAAAACTCAGTAATGACGGGGACTCGACGGTTTTATGCAAGCCGTCACAGATCCGCACACTCCCCTTTGAAAATGCTCACAAAACAGTCAAAAGGAGATTGCCGGCCCGGCGGGCCAATGTGAGGCTCTGGGTGCCCACATGGGCACCCAAACAAGGACTGACAATAATGAAAAAAACAGCGGGAATCTGGGTGATCGCAGGCATGCTGATCGCCCCTCTGGCGCAAGCCGACGTCATACTGCATGCCTTCAACTGGAAATACAGTGAAGTCACCGCCAAGGCCGATCTCATCAAGGCCGCCGGCTACAAGCAGGTGCTCATCTCGCCACCCCTCAAGTCATCGGGCAACGAGTGGTGGGCACGCTATCAACCGCAGGATCTGCGCCTCATCGACACTCCCCTTGGCAACAAGCAGGATCTCGAGCAGCTGATCGCCGCCATGCAGGCGCGAGGCATAGCCGTCTATGCGGACGTGGTGCTCAACCACATGGCCAACGAGAGCTGGAAGCGCAGCGATCTCAACTACCCCGGCAGCGAGCTGCTCGGCCAGTATGCGGCCAACCCCGGCTACTTCGAGCGTCAGAAGCTGTTTGGCGATCTGGGCCAGAACTTGCTGGCGGGATCGGATTTTCATCCCGAAGGCTGCATCACCGACTGGAGCGATCCGGGCCACGTCCAGTACTGGCGCCTGTGCGGCGGTGCCGGTGACAAGGGGCTGCCGGATCTTGATCCCAACAACTGGGTAGTAAGCCAGCAGCAGGCCTATCTCAAGGCGCTCAAGGGGATGGGGATCAAGGGCTTTCGGGTCGATGCGGTCAAGCACATGAGCGACTACCAGATCAACGCCGTGTTCACCCCCGAAATCAAGCAGGGCGTGCAGGTGTTTGGCGAGGTGATCACCACGGGGGGCGCCGGCAGCACGGATTACGAGCGCTTCCTCAAACCCTATCTCGACAGCAGCGGTCAGGGAGCCTATGACTTCCCGCTGTTTGCCTCCCTGCGCGGGGCGCTGGGCTATGGCGGCAGCATGAACCTGCT
>NZ_CDBL01000030.1:2549-3097 GCF_000820005.1 Aeromonas piscicola
CCAGCGCAGCGACCTCAAGGGGATGATCCGCTTCCACAATACGGTGCAGGGCCAGCCCATGCAGCTCATCGGCAGCGGCGACTGCTTCGTGCTGTTCAAGCGCGGCAAGCAAGGGCTGGTCGGCATCAACAAGTGTGACTACGAGCAGGAGTACTGGCTCGATACCGCCAAGTTCGAGATGAACTGGTATCGCAACTACAAGGATGTGCTGGATCAGAACGCCGTCATCAATGTGCAGAGCCAGTGGGTACGGGTCGCCATCCCCGCCCGCAGTGCCCGGCTCTGGCTGCAGGAATAAAGAAAGAGGCACCCGACGGGGGCCGCCACTGTGCGGCCCCTCTTTTTTACCGGCTTATTTCAGGCGCGGCGCTCATCGGCCGCTTGTTCTGCCAGCGCCATGATGCTTTACTCAACAAGGCTAACGAGGCCAAGGGAGCAAGCCGTTGAAAGCATGGATGTTGATGGGATTGATCCCGCTGTTTTCCCCGCCCGGCTGGAGCCAGACTCCCCCGCCGGCCGAGGTGGTGATCCTGACCACAGAGTCGCAG
>NZ_CDBL01000031.1 GCF_000820005.1 Aeromonas piscicola
TTGTCCCGCAATGTACCAAACAAATTAAGCAGCCCATTATAATCAAGGTCCGGCAGCAGGGTGTCCAGTGTGACGTCCACTGCATCCTGTCTGCCCCAGCGATTCGATGTAGCAATTACACCCATACTCTCGTACAGGGGCAACAACATGGAGCTTGGCTCTTGTTGTGAGTTAATAAGCAGAAGGGGAATACCTAATTTTTCAGCTTTTGATACTGCATCACTAATACCTTGGTATCCACCATTTCTAGGGTCATTTGAGCCAAGAATAATCAAATCAGGTTTGTACTGATCGATACAACCCATTAGCTGGTCATAATCACATGTTTTTTCTGCATTGATGGTATGTGCATCTGCAAAGTACTCATTAAGCCAAGTGCGGATCCCTTCATTTTGCGGGGCATAATAAGCATCACTTGCGCTAGGCACTTGCGCAGTAACGATAGACAGCGTTGTTGCCTTGTCATTATCCTTTGTCAGCCAGGAAATGATGTTTTTCAGCAAGGTATCCGTATCGGGTGTGGTACTGTCACCCGAGAACATACTCGATGACATCGCAACCTTTTTTCCCATCCCCTCCTCTGTTGCCACTACCAGGCCATTTATATCCCAAGGGTCAAGAATGGAATTGTCCCATAATTGATTGGTGGGCAAAATATTGTATGCTAATGAGTTTGTAATTTTAAACTTAACGGATTCATTGGGATCAATCCAAGTGAACTTACCCACGCCCGTGTACAGGGTAGTCAATAAGTTGTTACGCATGTCATGCGTGTCAATCGCGGTATCTCGAGCATACTCAATAAACTCAACGTCAGACGCGAGGGTATGGTCTTCATGGCGAATTGCATTTTCAACGTTTGTAATAAAGTTGGCGGTGATGACGCAACTGTCCGTCACCGCACTGGTGGTATACGTATTCCCCGTTAAGGTTCCATCGCAGCCTTCAACGGTATCGATAACGTGGTGTTCATCTGGAACAATGGTGAACGATGCGGTGGTTCCTTCCTCAACGGATAATGAACTTGGTGTAATGGTGCCACCTTTGCCATCAATACTGGTCGTCACTTCGTGAGTTGAATCGGACTTGGGCTCGAAACGGGCAGTCACAGCGCAGTTATTCGTCATGGCGCCTGTCGTGTAGGTGTCGCCGGTGAGGGTACCGCCACAGCCGGTTACATCAGCAATCTTGTGCGAGTCATCCGGTGTCACCGTGAGCGAGCCAGTGGCGCCCTCTTCCAGCGAAAGTGTGGGAGGGGAAATAATGCCACCTTCACCATCAACATCTGCGGTTACCGTGTAGGTTGGTTTGGATTTTGGCTTGAAAAAGGCGGTCACAGAGCAGTCCGCTGTCATAACACCGGTAGTGTAGAGGATGCCGTCAAGTGACCCCCCACAGCCAGTAACACTGGCGATGTCATATCCTTCATCAAGGTGAACAGCCAATAAAGCGATCGCTCCTGCCTTGGCCACCAAGCTGCGGGGTGATAAATGGCCACCCTCACCACTGACATAGGTCGAGACGGTATAAGACGATATAGGCGGTTGAGAAGCAGCAACGTCGTCGAACTTTGCCGTGACAGTACAATCACCGATCATCATTCCTGTCGTGTAGGTGTTTCCTGACAGGGAACCACCGCAGCCTGTAACCGCCCTAATTGTGTAGCCTTCATCGGGCGTCACGTTCAGGGAGCCGGTTGCACCTTCTTCAAGGGTCAGGGAGCCTGGCGCCAAGTGGCCTTTACCTAACACTTCGGTAGAGACGGTGTAAGAAGGTCCAGGGGGCGGCACAGGTTCGAACCGGGCGGTGATGTCGCATTTTTCCGTGACGGGCCCCGTGGTATAGGTCGAATCTCTCAGAGCACCATCGCATCCAGAAATGAAAGGCAGGAAGCCACTCATAGCCTGAACACTTACCGTGGCGGCTTTTCCATGGAGGACAATTTGTGGTTCAGATGGGCTGATTTCGCCGCCAACCTGGCCGTCACTGTTAGTCGAGACGTGCACGGTGACAGTGTGTCGTACTTCGGCATCGCCGTTGCCATCACCGCCACA
>NZ_CDBL01000032.1:0-575 GCF_000820005.1 Aeromonas piscicola
CCCACCCGACCCCGCCCATCTTCGGCAACGCGGCGCGCCACAACGTCAAGCACAACCGCGCCGAAGTCGCCTTCTGGCAGGACTACGTGGAGACCGCCAGCTACATGGTGGATGACGCCGGCAAGGCCGGTGGCCTGGCTGAGGGCGCCAAGTTCGTCATCGCCGGCGATCTCAACGCCGATCCCCAGATTGGCGATGGGGATCTCACCGCCATCCAGGATCTGCACAACCATGTGCTGGTCAATCAGGCGGTCACCAACGGCGCCATCATACCGGTCAGCCAGGGCGGCCCCGAGTGCCTCGCCAGCCAGCCGGATCAGTGCAAGCGCAACAACAACCGCCCCACCCCGGAGCGCATCACCAGCAGCAGCGGCCTGCAGCTCGATCATGTGCTGCCCTCCGCCAACCTGAACGTGGTCGCCTCCGGCGTGTTCTGGCCGGCCAGCTTCGAGCCGGGCTATCACCTGGTATATGACGCCAAGCTCGGCATCGCCAAGGGAGTCAGCTCGGATCACCGGCTGGTGTGGGTCGACTTCAAGCTCGACTAATTTGATGGTGTTATCAACAATCAGGGG
>NZ_CDBL01000032.1:751-160903 GCF_000820005.1 Aeromonas piscicola
TCAACAATCAGGGGGCCCGCGGGCCCCCTGATTGTTGACAGCTTTCGTGAATGGGCGGGCCAGATGGCGACATGGGACGCCTTTGGCTCAGGCTGTCAGCCAAATCTGTGCGCAAGCCCGCTATTCCGGCGCCCGTGGCTTGCAGCGCAAATCGGGGTTTGCTAATACTCCGCGTCCATTGGATGAGCATCCCCTTTCGAGATAGTGTGCCGTGGCTTTCGAACAATTCGCGCTCGTGATATCTCTCTTCCAGCAGCTCTGCGTCTATCTGGTGATCGCCTGGCTGCTCTCCAAGACGCCGCTGTTCATGCCACTCACTCAGGTGACCCTGAGCTTGCCCCACAAGCTCCTCTGCTACCTCATCTTCTCCGGCTTCTGCGTCATGGGCACCTACTTTGGCCTGAGGGTCGAGGACTCCATCGCCAATACCCGTGCCATCGGCGCCGTACTGGGGGGCATAGTCGGCGGCCCTGTGGTGGGGCTGCTGGTGGGGCTCACCGGCGGCATCCATCGCTATTCGCTGGGGGGCTTCACCGCGCTGGCCTGCACCTTCTCCACCATAGCCGAGGGGCTGCTCGGCGGGCTGGTGCACCGCCACTTCGTCGCCCGCCACCGGCTCGATCTGCTGTTCAGCCCCTGGGTGGTGGGGTCGGTGGCCCTGGTTGCCGAGCTGATGCAGATGGGGATCATCCTGCTGGTGGCCCGCCCGTTTGATGACGCCATCCACCTCATCGAGAACATCATAGCCCCCATGCTGGTGGCCAATACCCTGGGGGCCGCCATGTTCATGCGGATGATCCTCGATCACCGCGCCATGCTGGAGAAGTACTCGGTCGCCTTCTCCGCCCGCGCCCTCAAGATCGCCGAGCGGGCAATGCGGGTGCTGGACAAGGGGTTCACCCAGCAGGCGTGCCAGCAGATGGCGCGCATTCTCTACGAGGAGACCGGGGTGGGCGCGGTGGCCATCACCGATCGGGAGAAGCTGCTCGCCTTTATCGGCATCGGCGAGGATCACCACCTGCCGGGCACCGCCATCAACTCCCAGCACACCTTCAAGGCGATCCAGCACAACGAGGTGGTCTATGCCGACGGCAACCTCATCCCCTACAGCTGCAACCTGAATCCCCAGTGCCGGCTCGGCTCCTCGCTGGTCATTCCGCTGCGGGGGGAAGAGGGGTCGGTGGTGGGTACCATCAAGCTCTACGAGCCCAAGCGCAAGTTCTTCTCCTCCATCAACCGCACCCTGGGAGAGGGCATTGCCCGGCTGCTCTCCGGCCAGATCCTGGCCGGCAAGTACAACGAGCAGAAGCGGCTGTTGGCCCAGTCGGAGATCAAGCTCTTGCAGGCGCAGATCAACCCTCACTTCCTGTTCAACGCCCTCAACACCCTGTCGGCGGTGATCCGGCGCGATCCCGAGGATGCCCGCACCCTGGTGCATCACCTCTCCACCTTCTTTCGCAAGAACCTCAAGCGGCAGGGGGACGAGGTGACCCTGGCCGACGAGCTGGAGCACGTGAACGCCTACCTGCACATAGAGCAGGCCCGCTTCGCCGAGCACCTGAGCGTGCAGATCGACATCCCCGACGCCCTGCTGGAGTACCGGCTACCCACCTTCTCCCTGCAACCCATTGTCGAGAACGCCATCAAGCACGGCATCTCCCAGATGTTCGAACCGGGCAGGCTGACCCTGACGGCGCAGATTGAGGGGGAGAGGGTGGTGCTGGAGGTGTGCGACAACGCGGGTCTCTATAAGGCGGATCAGGAGGGGAGCGGCCTTGGCATGAACATAGTGGACAGGCGCATCAAGGCGCGTTACGGCCCGGAATACGGCGTCACCATACAGTGCACACAGCACCATTCAACCCGGGTGAGGATCGCCTTCCCCCTGCAGGAGAGCCCATGCTGACCGCCCTGATCGTCGACGATGAACCCCTCGCCCGCGAGGAGCTGCGCCTGCTGCTGGAGCAGGCCGGCAATATCCGCCTGCTGGGAGAGTGCGCCCACGCCATGGAGGCGCTGCCCGCCATCCATCGCCTGAAACCCGATCTGCTGTTTCTCGACATCCAGATGCCGCGCATCAGCGGGCTGGAGCTAGTGAGCATGCTGGATCCAGATCTGCGCCCCCACATCGTCTTCATCACCGCCTACGACGAGTTTGCCTTGCGCGCCTTTGAGGAGAACGCCCTCGACTACCTGCTCAAACCGGTCACCAGTGAACGGATGAACCGGGCGCTGGAACGCATCAACCGGCTGCTCTCACCCAAAGGTGAATTAGCTGGCCAGCCGCTGCCGGATCCGACCCGCATCGCCCAGCCCCTGCGCAGCATCCCCTGCACCGGCCACAACCGCATTCTGCTGCTGCCCCTTGGCGAGGTGGAGTTCATCCACAGCGATCTCACCGGCAACCGGGTGATCAGCGGCCAGCAGCAGGGCACCACAGAGCTGACCCTGCGCACGCTGGAAGAGAAGACCGGCTTCGTGCGCTGTCACCGCCAGTACCTGCTCAACCCGGGCCAGATCCGCGAAATCCTGCTGCTGGACGGTGGCCTGGCGGAAGTGGTGACCCAGGGCGGCCACAAGGTGCCGGTGAGTCGCCGCTACCTCAAGCCCCTCAAGGAGCTGCTCGATATTCCCTGATGGGGCGGGATGCTTCAGCTCCCGCTCTGCCTGCTACCACTCACCTGTTTACCACGGCCGTCAGCCCCCCCGCCAAACCACTCGGGGTCGCTTTTCTGCCACTCACGGGCAGAACCCAGCCACTGACCTTTTCTTCACTCCCCTTTCCCCAGCGCGTGGGTAGAGTGCAGCCTGAGCCCGGCCAGACTGGCCACAGGAAAAGGAAACTCCCCCATGCAACACGCAATCACCTTCGTCATTGCGGCCCTCTGCATCCTCGCCATCGCCTATCGCCTCTACGGCGTATTCTTTGTGCGCAAGGTGCTGATGGCCGACGACAAGCTGGTCACCCCTTCCCACCAGCTGGAAGATGGCAAAAACTATGTGCCGACCAACAAGTGGGTCAACTTCGGTCAACACTTTGCCGCCATCGCCGCCGCCGGCCCACTGGTCGGCCCGGTACTGGCCGCCCAATACGGCTACCTGCCCAGCTTTCTCTGGCTGCTGATCGGCTGCGTCATCGGCGGCGCCGTGCACGATACCGTGGTGCTGTTCGCCTCCATGAAGCATCAGGGCAAGTCCCTCTCCGAGGTGGCCAAGGCCGAACTTGGCCCCATCGCCGGCTGGTGTACCGGGCTGGCGATGCTGTTTATCATCACCATCACCATGGCGGGTCTCTCCATGGTGGTGGTACACGCGCTGGAGCGTAACGCCTGGGGCGTGTTCGCGGTCTTCATGACCATCCCCATCTCCATGGTGGTGGGAATTTGGCACAAGCTGACCGGCAACCTGCAAGCTGCCTCCTGGGTCGGGTTTGCCGCCGTGCTGGCCTGTGTCTTCTTCGGCCCCTACGTGCAGGAGAGCGCCTTCGGTGCCTGGCTGACCCTGCGTGCCGAGACCATCAGTCTGGCACTGCCCATCTACGCCTTCTTCGCCACCGCACTGCCGGTCTGGCTACTGCTCACCCCGCGCGGCTACATCTCCAGCTTTATGAAGATCGGCGTGTTCGGCGCGCTGGTGATCGGCGTCATCTGCATCAACCCCGAGATCCAGTTCCCCGCCATGACCCAGTTTGTCCACGGCGGCGGCCCGGTACTGGGTGGCCCGGTCTGGCCCTTCATCTCCATCACCATCGCCTGCGGCGCCATCTCCGGCTTCCACGCCTTTATCGGCTCCGGCACCACCCCGAAACTGGTGGACAAGTGGAGCGACATCCTGCCGGTCGCCTTCGGTGCCATGCTGGCCGAGTGCGTGGTGGGCGTGATGGCGCTGATCGCCGCCACCGCCCTGCACCCGGCCGACTACTTCGCCATCAACGCCACCCCGGAGGCCTTCGCCAAACTGGGGATGCAGGTGGTGGATCTGCCGTTCCTCTCCCAAGAGATCGGCATGGATCTGAACGGCCGCACCGGCGGTGCCGTCACCCTGGCGGTGGGCATGTCCTACATCTTTACCAAGGTGCCCTGGTTCAGTAACCTCGCCTCCTACTTCTTCCAGTTCGTGGTGATGTTTGAAGCTGTCTTTATCCTGACTGCCGTTGACTCCGGCACCCGGGTCTCCCGCTACCTGATCCAGGACTTCTTCGGCGAGTTCTACCCGCCCCTCAAGCGCATCGACTGGATGCCGGGCGCCATCGGGGCCAGCGTGCTCGCCTGCGTGATGTGGGGTTATCTGCTGATGTCCGGCGATATCGGCTCGGTGTGGGCGCTGTTCGGGGTATCGAACCAGCTGATGGCCTCGGTGGGCCTCATCATAGGTGCCACCATCATCTTGCGACTGGCCAGCAAGCGCCGCTACATGCTGACCTGCCTTATCCCGCTGGCCTACCTGTTCGTAACCGTCAACTACGCCGGTTACTGGATGGTGAGCCACGTCTACTTCAACCCGGAATCCAAGGGCTACAACCTGCTCAACGGCGGCATCTCGCTGCTGATGCTGGGGCTTGGCGCCATCATACTGGTGTCGGCCATCCGCAAGTGGGTTGAGCTGTGGAAGCTGCGCCAGCAACCCGAGTTCCAAATTGCCCCGGCCAGCGCCAGCTGACGGGAACTGTCCTCAAGGATCAAGGCCCCACTTCGGTGGGGTCTTTCGTATTTGAAACGCGGCGGGAGGCAGATCTCCGCCTGTTTCGGCGACCCGGCGAATACATACAGAGCCGCCGGACAGTGGTCCAGAGAGTGGCGCAGAGAGTGAACTGCTTGATAACCGGCCAGAGGGCAGCCTCATCGGGATACATGAACCGATCACAGAACCCGGCGGCCAATCGGGTTAGAATGGGGACTCCTGTCGCCATGCCACACCCTGGCGACGCCTCCTCCGCTTTCACTCATGAGGACATTTTTCATGGAACTGCTTCTTCTCAGCAACGGTAAAGCCACCGAATTTCCGGGTCTGCTCGGCTGGGCCCGCGACCGGGTACAGAGCCTGCTCGCCCGCAAACAGGTCAAGCGCATCCTGCTCATCCCCTACGCCGTGATCCGCAGTGACTGGGATGCCAGGGCTAATGAGCTCGGCGAAAGCCTGGGAGTGGAAGCCATCAGCATCCATCAGTTCGACGACCCTGTGGACGCCATCAACCAGGCCGACGCCATCTTTATCAGCGGTGGCAACACCTGGCGCCTCAACCAGCTGCTACACGAGAACGGCCTGATCGTGCCCATCCAGCGCGCGGTGCGCGAGCGGGGCGTGCCCTATGTGGGCTGGAGCGCAGGTTGCAATGTGGCAACCCCGAGCATTCGCACCACCAACGACATGCCGGTCTGCAATGCCGCCGTGCTGCCTGCGCTGGGCCTGTTCCCGCTGCAGATCAACCCCCACTATCTGGACGCCAGCATCAGCGGCCACATGGGGGAGACCCGCGACGAGCGTCTGGCGGAGTTCTGCGCCATCAACCCAAGCGAACATGTGGTGGCCCTGCGCGAAGCCAGCCTGCTCCAAATAAGTGGCGAGAGCAGCGGCGACACCCTCGAATATTGGAGCGCCCGCGGCGAGAGCTTCAAAATCTTCAAACACGGCGAGGCGATTCAGGAGTGTATCGATGCCAGTCCACTGGCGGCGTTGACGCCGTTCAAGGTGGCCTGACCATCCATATCACAGCCTGAAAAGCAAAAGAGGGATGGCGAAACCATCCCTCTTTCCTTTACCCCTGATAAAAAAGAACTTTCTTACAAACAAAATTTATCCCCAGCCATAAGAAACGCTTAGCAAAATATTTGTAGGCCACAACTGACAGCCCCCCCTCAAAACCCTTGAAACAGGCAGCACAGCAATCCCCCCTCGCTCAACATTAGCCAGATGAAGCCGATGCTATAGGTGAATCCCAGACCATAAGGAAGACACCATGCTCGCATTGCTTCTTACCACGGCCTTGATGGCAAATGAAAACGCCACCACTCACCCAGCAAGTCAAACCATCACTTTTTCTGGAGTAGTACCCACAGCAACCTGTGAAATAGATAAATACGCAGATGAAAAGCTGCACATATTATATAAGCCCATAAAGTGCCCAGATAAAAAACAGGTTTTCATTAAAAAGGAATCTGTCGTTCTAGATGGCAACATTATAGATACATGGGTAATTGAATATGAAAACATCAAATAGACAACATATAGTGTTTATAGTTTCATTAATGTTATTTATGCACCCATCTTATGCAATAAATTTCTCAAGCGGCATAACCCCGACAAAGAACGACAAAAAGTACCACTGGTGGATTGAAAATAGTACATCTTGCGCAGCAGATATAAAAGTATGGATATCATCAGCGGACGACCTTTCAAATAACAATTCATACATAAAAAAAACGGTCCTCAACGAAAAAGAACGGACTGTAATTACAGTTCTTGAACGTCAAATAATAGCATTTAAAGAACCATGGCTGAATATCATTCAAAAATCAAATGCGTGCCACTCAACCAGGTTAACAAGATTTAAATTAAATATTTAATATGCTACTTTTTTAAAACTTACAGACCTATGAAATTAATTTCCACATAAAACCATTTCAAACTACTAGATTGAAATCCAATATCAAATCAAGTTATTAAAAAACCCAAGTGTTACTAACACTTGGGTTTTTTTAATCATGGTTTAGGGATTTTACTACCGTATTTTTTAATTGGATTTTTCTGTGGCGACTCGGATCCCATATATATACCCCGTCATACCGGTAGAATATACGGTGACCTCGGTCAGCTTTTCATTTGCTGGTATAGTGAGAACCGAATCCTGAATACTTGTCAATGTACTACTGTTACCTGCAGTTCCACAACCAACTTCATTCCCTTGGGCATTAACAATACCAAAGTAGCTTATTACTCGCTTAGGGTCACCAACATATTGATAAAGTCCACTGCGAATATGTAACTTCGCTATAACGCCCCCAGGTACAGACAACGGATTTATAGAACCACCAGTACCTCCAACATAATTAGTAGGTGATACACCTAGCGCATCAACTATGAGTCCACTGCGACAAAATATATCGTTACCTGCAGAGAAATTAAATGTTTTACTGAGCGGCAATGGCTTAATACCATCATTAAAGGTTAGAGTGCCATAGGTTCCTTTCAAATCTGAACCGTTAAAAGAGATTAGCTTCGTAAACTTAACGCCATCCAGCGGGTGGCCTGCCTCCGAAAGTAAAAACTCAGCCTGGACTTGACCAGTTGTAAAACCTGTAAAAAAAGTATTTTTCCCAGCACTAAGACCGGTTGTAGTAAATGTTACTCCGGTATTTAACAAGCTGACTTTACCAGTGAAAACCCGGAAAGAAGACTCATTTTGACCCCTATAATAAACGGTATAGTCAAAATTTGAGGCTGTTTTAAGTGTCTCAGGAAATGGAACCGACAATATATAGTCACCAGTGCCTTCATCATCACTAACACATGTCACATAGGCGAACTCATGTGTAAATAAATCGACAGGTGTATCTGATGCACTGAGCATATCAATTGATTTATAACTGACATCTAAAATAGTTGTTGCACTGCTCCAATAATTCTTTTTAGTTGGCCAATACCCCTTCAATTTTCCCGATTTTTTCAGTTTAACCAACTCATCTAAAGTCGGCAATCTGGCACCACGAGCGTCACAAAATCCCTTGGCTGCATAATAAGAAAAACCAGCGGCACTAAACTGACCATTGCTTCCAGGAATATCAGACTCTAAAAAAGGCTGGTAACTTAGCGCTAAAAATTGAGCTTGGCTTGAGCTTGGCGGGGCAGTATACACACTTGATGTATCGGGAAGCTCAATATCAGAGTAATAATTTACAACCGAAACAGCAATGATAGCTGTAGCAAAGCCAGCATTGTGATCCGTAATTGTATAGGTGATATAAAAAGTCCCAGGAACAAATGATTTGAATTTTATCTTGGTATTACCTACATCCTCTGGTGACGCAACCGTTGCAAGACCATTAAAGGAATACACATCATACAACTGTATATTGTCTCCATCAGGATCCGATATATAATCTTTTATATCAACAATAACATCTTCTCCAGGCTTAATAACCTGTGGTGTTACTGGATAAGAAAAGCCATTGGCTATCGGGGCAGTATTGCCCTCCTGAGAAACAGCAACATCGACACTACCAAGATATATCGCACCCTCATTATCTGTCATCTCATACAGAATACGTGCAATACCAGACTCTTGTGCAGTGTAAGAAATCGTATTATTTACCACGTTAGTGACAGCAGTACCTGAGCCCAACACAATAATATTATCGGCTAACGTTAATTCACCATTAGAAACATCCACCGAACCATCAGTGTATTCTGACAGCGTAAGACTCAATGGTGTCAACTGTACACTATAGACTGTGGGCTCCGCCGAGACAGCTCGAACAACAGTACGACTGATGGCACTGTTCGTACCACCCTGCTCATTCGCAACGGTATACTTGAACACACAAGATACAGCATTATCAGATTTTAATGAGAAACCATTCTTATCTTTCACCGCGTCGTGGCAAACACTATCCCCACCTAATACTTCAAGGGATTTAAGGTGTACAGCTCCGCCATCTGAGGACGCCGTAAAGGGTTTTAAATCCACAGAGGCTATATCATTAACCTTAAACATATGGATTGTATCATTGGCAGATACTGCATACGTAGCCACTGGCGGCGTTGGCGTGGCAGAATTGTCACTCTCGCCGTCGCCACCGCCCCCACAACCACTCAAGAACGCACATATCAACGTTGAGTAAATTCGATACCTATTCATTTCAACCTCTAATAAAAAAGTAATACATTAAAAATCAGTTTCGAATAAAACCAGGAAACTATCTGTATAACGGCCACTTTCAATATTAGCGGCAGCGATATTGTCGTATGATATTTCCAGCTTAAAATCCACTCTAGATTTATCTGTACCGGCACTTAATATGGAATTTGCCGTGTTGAGTGTCCCCGCAACCACCAATGAGGAGGATGAGCATGCAACACCTGTACACTTGATACTGTAAGGGATATTTTTACTCGATGTCGGATGAGTGAGACGATAGCTCCTAGGCATCAGCATCATCTTTATCCCTTTATCGAAATAGCCGGTCGCATTGACATCAAATGTCGTTGCTGCCGACACCGTTTTAGCCACCTTATCGTAGGTTGGCAGCAGAATCCCGCTGCCAATCAAACTAATCGAACTGATATAGGCTGGCTTAAAGCGGATCTGCACAGAAAAAGATTGGCGGAGATCTCGATATGTCAGAGCGCCACTCTCGGTATAATAAAAATAACGAGTGGACATGGGCATCACACCGGTATACAACCCCTCTGGTTTACCCGCAAAAGCGGCGAGAACAGCACTACTATCAACATTAAACAGTGGTCGTAAAAAAAAGAATGGTGTTTTTGAGGCACTATTATTTATCAACTGATCATAGCTACAATGCCACTCCCCAATCAAATAGATCACATTGCCTGTCACCCCTTGCTCAGCACACCCTGTCGCTGGTGCGCTGGGTGTCATATTTGCAATAGAGTTACTGCCCGTATTATATTCTATGCCAGTGAGTGACAATGCAAACGTCACACTATTGCCGCCATTGGTGAGGGTAATATCTGGACTTGCCTGAGGTGAGGCCATAAACCCTGGGCGCCACTTTGCTGTCGGCGTCAACCCACTGATCGGAGCCCAAGTACTCAGTGAACTTTTACCATGTGATGGTACAAGGTTATCCCAGGTCACTCTGCCGTTGGCAATGTTCCCATTTAAGGTAAAGGCATAGGCCAATGACATTGGTAAACATAGCAAGGCTGTAATAATGCATTTCCAAATCATATTTTGGCTTCCGGTGTCAGCACAATCTGACGCTTATAGCTTTCATCATGATTGTAAATCGACGCTTCCAGCGTCAATGATTGCATATACTCTGGCAATTCAAATTTCTTTAGTCGCCCAGAGATAACACGCTCCTGAGTTCGACAATTAACCACATTATCTGACTTGCAGCGATCAATCACAAAGGTAAGCATGGTATTACCCTGATTCAAGATCTCAAGTGACCGGCCCTTGCGGGTAATACTGTATTTCATTTCACTGGTTTTAGCAGGAACAACATAAATAACCGAGTAGCCATAATTCACTTGTACTGCGCTATCTTGTTTCTCGTCCTTTTTCAGATAGGGTGCTGGTTCAAATACCACGCTGAAGGTCATATCCTTGTCACTGTCACACTTCACCTTGTAGCAGAGTGAGCGAATGCCAACGTCCTTTGCTCGGCCGGGTTCGAGAATCAGTTTTGGATTGGTTGTCATCACACGCCATTGCTGGATATTCTCTTTTGTATATTTATTTCGTGTGATCTCACCCCGGCTATCAGTGTTAATTTCACTGATGGATGTTTTGATAAAACTCGTCTTGTCGAAGTCGTTGGTCAAGGTAACGACACCATTGCCGCTCGCATCAGAGACAAGAAACATAGTATCAACGGTCAATGCATGGGCAGCGCAGCTGCCCATCAGACCTAGGACAAAATAAAATCTCTTAATCATGTTGTACGCCCTTACTATTTTCACGCATTGCCACAGGTTGATTGATCGTATTCAGACTATGGTTCTCACGAGCATACAATTGCATGCTATCAATGACCAATTGTTGTGCCTTGGACAACGTCAATGACTTTTCATTGTCCATCAGTAGATACAGTGCTATATCAGACCCCACTTTTCGTTGATAGATAGTGCCATCAAGTGAGACTAATCGCTTGATGTAGTCGTTAACCAAATTGGTGTCATCAAACGTGCCAACATAATAAAGCTCTGATTGTGTCAGGGCATCCTGCTTGGTAACACTGACGATTGAACGAGGCTTTGCATCAGGCAGACAATAATTATTACCAAAATTCATCAACTCGGCATCTTCATAATCGCTCGGTACCAGGCAGCGATCTGTCCCTGCATACAATGCAAAGTCGCTTCCCTCAACCAGGGTCACACGAAATACGCCATCCATCACCTTGGTTACATCAATACAACCAAATCCCTTGCATGACACATCATCGATAAAGTCATCAAAGACATCCGAAAACGAGCTGACAAAGGTGACGACCGGTTTCAACTTGGGTTTAATCACTACTGCACTGCCTGGATAAGTGAAGCCATCAAATCCCTGATCACCGCTGTTATAAAGAGAGACACTCTCTGTATCAATATTTATATCGTAGCTATCATACGCACTGATGGGCATGCTCTGATTGTTTTCATAGATGAACGTCTTGTTTTCCAAAATATTATTCTTGCGCAACGTGACAAAACCATAAGGCTCACTGTCAGAGACAGACATCTCTTGTACATCTGCATCAATAACCGTATAAGCATCTGCGCGCTGGCTGGTAAAAGTAACACCGTTACTTGAGACAATCTGGCTACTGGACAAGCTTCCCGATATGCCATGATTGCCATCATTATTTGCATACACATTGGCACTGCCGCGAAATGCGGTCTCATTGGTTGACGCTGTGCCATATATCTCATTGATGAGGTCCCGGCTGGTATCTGAGTATGCCGAAGACAGCTCAAGCGAACTGCTCGTATTGGCTCGATCAATGAGATCATTTTTTAGCACGCTGGCACGATATTCTCTGCCACCGATAGAGCTATCATTGGCACTGAATTTCGTTTCCCAACTTCTACCAATTGGAATCTGGAACGTAATAAATGTAGCCTGGCTCTTGCCAACATGATCATAATCCAGGGTGAGATCGACCCTCACATTTAATGGTAAGGTATAACCAAGACCAATGGTGGATACATTATATTCAGTGTATAGCTTGCCGCTTTCCGGAATATAATAATCACCATTGGTGTAGGTATAATAACTATTCAGGCCATTATCAAAGCTGTAAAATATATTCCCAGATATCTTCTGATAGTCAAACTCCCCCATGAGATAGGCAGCCAGCGTATCACCACTGTTTTTATGCTGCAGTTTTTCATACTGGATTGAAAAATAATTTACCGCGAGCTGTGCATCAAATGCTAGCGAACCGGGCTGATAGATTGACACGCTGCTATTCAGGCTTCCTTTGAAGGGAAGATACCATTGTGAACCCAGTACCGCCATACCATCACTGTCGGCACCGAGTCCGCCAGCGGCAACAAACCATGAATCAGTGACGCGTCTGGAATATAAGGCACTGGCAAAAGCAACATCATCGAAACGAGATGCCTCACTCTGCAGCTGCGGCGTCGTCCCCTCTAGCTCATCGAACTGCTCTGAAAACAACTCGCGAGATTCATTCAACTGGCCGGCCGTAAGCACAAAATCGCCATAACCGACCCTTGGCATATTAGTAATATCATTATAGATTGTCTTTTTTTCAGATGAGACAACCTTGCCCGCCACCAGCACTTCGAGCTCGATATCATAACGCCCAGGTGGTAGATCGCTGTATGACAGCGTACTTTGCCCTTCAGAAATTGGCAGCTGTTTGATAATTCGCCCATCGCGCAGCACCCTCAGCTCACCAGGTGCTGGCGAGAAAAAGAATAACCGCTCATAACTTTGTTCATTATTTATAACAAGGTTGTTAGTCGAGCCAAAATTGAATGATGTCTGCTTGATGAATCGGGTAGGGCTGACAATATTTGTTGAGTTAAACGAGACCCCATTATCAAACTGACCGAGATAAATGCGCTTATCACCGGCAAAAGAGAGATCATACGAGATTTCATAAAATTTATTGAGTGAATTGCTGACGGTAAAGTCTGATGTCAGATGACCATAGGGTAAGCCTTGTATCGACTTGTTATTAATCGCATAAGATGATGACGAATCATGGTATGCGCTAGAATATATATCGACATGATTAACCAAGGCGCCATGTTCATTGAGGGCGCTTGCATACTCAACATTGGCGGTTGGCTTATCCAGCTCAGTACCATTGACAAACAAGGCTAACAGCGCATTGTCATAATCATAGTAAAACTCATAGTCAACCGGTGTCACCACACATTCACTGATATAACCGTGGCAGCTCTCGGTGTTCTTGACTCCCTTTTGCAGCGATAGCAGAATCCGATCTGACATGGCCTGTGAGACATTATTCCGCTTGAAATAACGTTGCAACTGCGTAACCGCCATGCCCTGATCTTTGGGCAGCCTGATGGTGTCGTAATTGACACTTAAAATAAGGCTAGTTTTTCCTGTGCCATTAATATCTTTAATAGAGACCGAGCGCTCTTTAAACTCAAAAAGCTCAGAAAACTCTTCTGGCATGTCGCTTTCAGCCATGATGGGCCATGACAATGTCATGAGGATCACGAGCGCTACATTGTTAATATTTTTCATATATTAAACTCAACCCGAACAGAAATGTTTCCTGAGCACTTTCCTGCATCAAGGTGGGATGCCGACAATGCTGAAAAACTGATATTGACAGGATAATACCCTTCAAAAAAACCATCGTTGACAATATTGAATTTTGGTATAGACACACTACTTCCTATGGGGAGGCTAATACCATCGATACGCAACTTTGCAAAGCCGTAGACATCCGTATCAAGGGCCGGGGTTAATGTGACTGCCGTGTTATTTCCATCAAAACAGGTGATATTGTTTTCATTGAGCAATACCGAAAAGCCGCTGTTGGCTTCAGATGTCGGCAGGCTAGTGATAACCGACATATTCGTGGTCAGATCCCTGAATGATCCGATATCACGTTCAAAAACAGCAACCAATGAATCAGGGACGAATCTAACGTCCATAAATTCTCCTGACGAGAACTTATTTTTATCTATCTCGGTAGAGATATCAATTTGTCTGGATATTGGCGCTGCAATGGACATTGATGGTAACAACAAAACACCTAGCGTAATGATTGCTATGCGCACAATACCTCCTAGATTTTTCTACATAAAAAGAGCGCCTAGAAATAAATAGGCGCTCAAATATTTCAGTTCTGTCGCTAAGTATAGTGACTAACTAAACTAAGGACTTAAACTTTTTCGGCAACGATGGTTACTTGCGCCTGCACGGAACCACCAGCACCAACAGCAACAGGGTCACTCTGTTCAACAGTCAGGCTGAGGCTAGTTTTACCGGAAACAGGAGTGCCAACCTTAAACTCGGTACCATCAGCTTTAACAAGCAGGGTACCAACGTCGGAGGTACCTGAGTAGCTCACCTGTGCATTGCTCAGACTCCAGTTGGCAGAAACCAATGCACCGATAGTTGCAACTTCCAAACTACGAGCTTCAACAGTCACGGCAGTAGAAGTGAAGGAGCCATCAGTAGCAACGATCAGTTGACCATTCTCAATGGCCTGACCAGCCAGACCGGTGATTTCCAGCTTGTCACCTGCAACAGAGCCTGGTACAAAACCAGACCATACGATGTTCGCTACCGGGTTGGCGGCCATGGCAGAAGCGGAGAAGGCAAGAGCCAGAACCAGCATAGTTTTTTTCATTTAGATACTTCCTGTGTTGTAAGTTGTTTTGACATCGGCTTTATAAGAAATCCATCAAAAGCTGATATATGTAAGCAGCGGTGATTTCTTGACCGATAAGATACCAAGCGCATCCACTTTACGTATGTAGGAACGAGACTATAAGTACGTAGGCCCAACCTTATTGAATCGCCTATTGCATGGACCTGGCGATCTCATTAGCAAGTTCTCCTCCGTATATATCTGGTTTTTCATTTACAGAATCTACATAGTGGTTACACGCCAACTAACACATGAAATAAATTAACTATTTTAATAAAATTTGGTACAGCTTATGATACAGCCATCTCATCACACTACAGAGCAGCCTATTTAAGTAGGTTCTTGTAATGGACTGCTATATAGAAATGTATAGTGAGATAAAATACAAGCTAGTTTTTACAGAAAATAGTGATCACCTAATTAACTGATACTGGTAGGCATAGCTTTTACTTTAATTTCTATTTCTTTTATCAAATCAGTTCTGAATACACCACTACTCCTATATTCATCCTCTATCATTTTACATAACGCTACAATATTATCCCCACCAATCATTTGGCATGAGCCTTTCAATCTATGAATATAGTGCAGTACACCATCAAGATCACCATTATTAATACAACCAGTTATACTTTCCAGATCTTTTATATTACACTCCATAAATTGACCATATAATGCAACTTTCCAATCTGATGGATTTTCTCTGACCTTGGTAATATTGTTCAAAGACATTGAATCAAAATATTTATTTATTTGTGCTGCCATCACTGTCAACTTAAATGGCTTAAATAAGCAGTTGTCCATGCCCGATTCAATACATTTGTCAAAGTCTTCCTGCATGGCACTTGCGGTCAAACCATATATTCCAATTGGCTTTTTATTTAATATCAGCTCCTGCTGTCTGATTGCGCGTGCCAGGGAATACCCATCCATATTAGGCATTTGGCAATCTGTGATGATCAGATCTACCGGCTCATTATTATAAATGGCTAATGCTTCGACACCATCACATGCAGTCACCACACGGTATCCCATATACTCCAATTGCTTTTGCATCAAGATGCGATTTGCAACATGATCATCAACAACCAAGATATGTCTCTCTGTATTTATCTCTACACTAATATCAGGGGAAGCGTGAGAAATTGAAGTATGAGGTAACTCATCTTGACACAAGATGAAGGGAAGTGTTATGACAACACATGTACCGGACCCTTCTTTACTATTAAGTTCAACTTCCCCCCCCATTATTTGGCATATTTGTCTAACAATACTCAAACCTAATCCACTACCACTATAGCCTGATTGATAATTATTGTGTGCCTGACTAAACGGCTGAAACACGTCCCCCAGCTTCTCCTTAGGAATTCCAATACCATTATCAGTGATGGTAATAATGAATTTTTTATCTATTTGGTTGAGATTAACATCAACCAGCCCATTCTTAGTAAATTTTAAAGCGTTACCAACAACGTTATATATCACTTGCCTAAACCTGACAGGGTCAGTAAGAATAAAGCTCTCATCACCAATATCGGAAGAGTACAGCAGTCTATTATTTTGAGTTGAAGCAACTGCCTGTAATAATCCGATCGTAGAGTTCACTAGTTTGTTTAAGCAAGTGCTCTTATTATTTATGGTGAACTTCATCGCCTCAATACTCGATATATCAAGAATCCCACCAATAAGATCCAATAGAGCATCCGCAGCTTCTGATGCACGGTTCAATGAATCAGTATCAAGCTGACCATTTTTTGCTTTTTGTAATGATAGCTCAATGAACCCAATGATGGCATTCATTGGTGTTCTGAGCTCATGGCTCATCACCGCTAAAAAATTGCTCTTGGCTAAATTTGCTTGTTCAGCTTTTTCTTTCTCTACTTCCAATTGAACTTGCAACGTTTTTCTTTCTGTCACATCAATTGAACCACAAACAATACCTTTTATATTGTTATTGGCATCTTTGAATGGAATCACCCATTGATATATTTCAATAGCCCCTCCATCCAATTTTATGGATAGATCTCTGACGGACTGAATCCCAGATGAAAGTACATCATTATAAATTTCATTGATACGATCTGTATCGTCAATTCTACCTGAGAATGATTCAGATATAGTTTTCCCAAGGACATCTTCTTGTTTAACACTTAATGCTGAAAGATAAAAATTATTACAAAAGATAAGCTTGCCACTATCATCTCGCACAGAGATTGGCATAGGTAGTCCATCTAGCAGAGTCTTATTAAAATAAAGTTCATCGAGTAACTTCCCTTCCAATTCCTTTTTATGCTCTAGCTCTTTATGCAAGTAGTAGCTTCGCATAAAATAAACTATGAATGCAGAAACCAACAAGAAAAAGGCAGCAGTTAGTTCAGCCGAGTATCTTTCCCACAGAGTGAGATGAGGTAATGGATTATTTCTCCAGTTATAGGAAATCCGGGATAAATCACTAGGAGGAATTGCTTTAATTACCTTATTCATGATTTTCAATAACTGCACATCAGATGAACGTAGAGCAAAAGAAAACTCTAATGGATTATCACTAACTCGCTCCAAAAAAAGATATTTATCAACAAAATTGTTCGATGAAAGAAAATACTTGGCTTGATAGAGGGAGGTCACTGCACCATTGACCTTTCCTTCAGATAATAATCTAAGTGTATCTACGCCATTGGATACAAATATTATTTCTGTATTTGGATACCTCTGCCTGAATGTACTATAGTTGGAAATTCCCTCAGAGACAGCAATCTTCTTTCCAATAAATCGTCCACCATTATCGATGGACATCCGATCTGAGGTAAGAGCAACAATATCATCACGATTATAATTTATAGTGGAAGTGAGAGATGCCTCCATCACTTTATTTTGATATGCAGCCATAAGATCTACATCACCGGATATCACTGCGTTTTTTACTTCATCATCAGAATCATAGGTTTTGATCTCAAAATCAAGACCACTCAAGCCTGTGATAATATCCAGCACATCATTGGCTATGCCAACTGGCTTTCCTTCATGCCCAATAAATGTGTAAGGCACATTGTTTTTATTAATACCGACAATTACCGCCTTTCTCTCATCAATCCAGTTTAGCTCCGACTGTGATAATATATCATTGGCAGACAAGACCTCTGTGATTGCACCTCGCCATCGAGATACTATTGGGCCACGGCCATAGTCCTGCAGATTTAAAATACTTTTATTGACCAATGATAGTAGCTGAGGTACTCGCTCTGATATGAAAAAGCCAAAGTCCCTTGACTCGTGTCTGGCGTGACCAATAAACACAAAGTCACCAAATCGCTCCCCACTCAAATAATGTGTGGAATATATATCACTCAGCAGTATATCTGCATGACCAAAATAAACCGCATCCATAGCAGCTAGTGGTGATGAATACTCGACAAGAGCTGCATTAGGATATATAAGGTTGAAGATCTCATCATCAACAATTCCTTTTGGAGCGGCAACTCTTGTTCCATCAGGAATTAATTTATATTTATCCACCCGCCCTTTAAGAGTAGAAAAGACCAGCTTGCTTTTCAAAAATGGCTCGCTGAAGGTACCAATCAAGTTGCTATCTTCAATGTTAAACCAGCTGCCAACACTTAACATATCAATGTCACCAGCTTGCATGGCATTTTTCGCACTGATGTTATCGTTGTATGCCTTAATAACTATTTTTGTTTTCAGCTCATCGCCAATAAACTTTAATATATCAGCAGAGATCCCCTCAAAATCCCCTGTTGCTGATATTACCTCAAATGGCTCATATGAAGGCAAGATGACGCCTACATTCAATACTCTATTCCTAGATAGCCACTCATCTTCTGATGGAGAAATAAATACAGGATCTTTTACCGTCAGTGTACGACCAACCAACTCTAGGTGCTCTACAGCAAATCCAGGCATTGATGCACATAAAGCAAACAACATACTGAACCATTTCATTACTATTTATCCTTCAACATGCTTAGATATATCAATAAGCTCAGCTATATTGGAAACACCTAACTTTTGAAAAATCCTGGTCTTATAAGTGCTCACTGTCTTATTACTCAAAAATAGTTCGTTAGCGATTTCTAGGTTTGTTTTCCCTATCACTAAACTATTAAAGACGGTCAATTCACGATCACTCAAACAAGATATTAATCCAGTCCCAATATTAGTCCTGCGTTTTAGCCCCTCTTCACCAAACACTGTAGGAAAGTAGGTAAACCCTTTCATTATATTTATAACAACTGATGGTAAGTTCTCAATATCTTCATTTTTTTCCATAAACCCATTAACACCAGCAGCATAACAGCGCATAACATATACATCGGTAACCATTGCAGACAAAACTAAAATTCGCACCGTAGGATTTGTTCTTCTAATTCGTTTGACTACCTCTAACCCATCAATATGTGGTAAATCTAAATCTAGAATAATCATATCAAAATTTATTTTATTACTTTCATTAATTGCCTCTATCCCACTGGATGCTTGCATCACATCGCTATAGCCAGCTGAATTTAAAACATATTTCACAGCCAACCTGACTGCAGGGTGATCATCTACTATTAGAATATTTAAATTATTTTTCATATACCCCCCAAAATTAACCGGCCAGAATGATACTACCTCTGACGCCACACCAAGTATAAGACCAAGCCTATTGATGCTGTAGGAAAATTCCTAAATAATTATTAAATGCCTATTTAATTAACAAGAAAAATAGACACTGAGACTATTCAAGTCCTCTTTGATGAACATTATTGTTAATAGGAAGATATCACAACTATGAATGGTAATAGGTTGCATACAGTATAAATGCAAAGAAGCAATTGGTACTTTAATCGCAAGAAAGCCTCCAGTACTTTTAATAAACTCTGGAAGGAATCCAAATTAAAATATCAACTTACATTAAGAATGTGTCATGTAATGTCAACCAAGATCATCTACAGTTTTACATATTGTTCTAAGCGACCAAGCCTGTGGTTTGCCATGCTGTGAGGGGCAAGGGATATTCCCTCGCCCCTTTTCTTTTCGGCGGGAGGATGCAATGACGACACGGATAGAACACGACAGCTTCGGGGAGATAGCCGTTCCGGCCGAGCGGCTGTGGGGGGCCCAGACCCAGCGCTCCCTGCACCATTTCGACATCTCGGGGGAGCGTCAGCCCATGGAGCTGATCCACGCCCTGGCGCGCATCAAGTCTGCCTGTGCCCGGGTCAATCACGCCAAAGGACTGCTGCCCGCTCGCACGGCCCAGGCCATCATGAGTGCCGCCGATGAGGTCCTCTGCGGTCAGCACGGGGAAGAGTTTCCGCTCAGGGTCTGGCAGACAGGCTCGGGCACCCAGACCAACATGAACGTCAACGAGGTGCTGGCCAACCGGGCCAGCGAGCTGCTCGGCGGCCCGCGCGGCGAAGCGCGTCTGGTGCACCCCAACGACGAGGTGAACAAGAGCCAGTCGAGCAATGACGTCTTCCCTAGCGCCATGAACCTGGCGGCCGTCAGCGCCATCACGCTGCAACTGTTGCCCGCCCTGATCACCCTGAGCGCCACCCTGGCCCGCAAGGCTCACGCTTTCGACGACATAGTCAAGATTGGCCGTACCCACTTGCAGGACGCCACCCCGCTCACCCTGGGGCAGGAGTTCTCCGGCTGGGTCGCCCAGCTGGAACAGGCTGAGCGTCACATTCGGGCCGCCCTGCCCCATTTGTGCGAGCTGGCGCTGGGAGGTACGGCCGTAGGCACAGGCCTGAACACGCCACCCGGCTTTGCCGACGAGGTGGCGACCACCCTGGCGGAGCAGACGGGCCTGCCGCTGGTGAGCGCCCCCAACAAGTTCGAGGCGCTGGCGGCGAGCGATGCCCTGGTTCATGCCCATGGCGCCCTCAAGACGCTGGCGGCATCGCTCATGAAGATCGCCAACGACGTACGCTGGCTGGCCAGCGGCCCCCGCAGCGGGCTGGGTGAACTGCTGATCCCGGAAAATGAGCCTGGCTCCTCCATCATGCCCGGCAAGGTCAACCCGACCCAGTGCGAGGCGCTGACCATGCTGTGTGCCCAGGTGATGGGCAACGACGTGGCCATCAACATAGGTGGCGCCAGCGGCAACTTCGAGCTGAACGTGTTCCGCCCCCTGATTGCCCACAACTTTTTGCAGAGCGTGCGGCTGCTGGCGGACGGCATGCGGAGCTTCCACGATCACTGCGCCATCGGCATCACCCCGAACCGGGCACGCATCGACGAGCTGCTGGCCCGATCCCTGATGCTGGTCACGGCGCTCAACCCCCACATTGGCTACGACAAGGCGGCCGAGATAGCCAAGCGTGCGCACCATGAGGGGGTTAGTTTGCGAGAAGCGGCCATCACCTCCGGCCATCTCACGGCGCAGGAGTTCGATGCCTGGGTGGTGCCGGCCAAGATGGTCGGTCGACGGGTGACATGAGATAAGGGATCACTGGACAGCAAAAAGCCGGGCATGCCCGGCTTTTTCATTCTGCAATACGCCGTTCAGGGAGTGATCAGCTTGCTCAGCGCATCCAGCTCGTTCTGGGCTGCCAGCAACTTGGTCTGGGCCTCTTCCAGCTTGGCCTGCTTCTTGGCGATCTTGTCAGGCTTGCCAGACACCCGCGCATTTTGCAGCTCGAGCAGCCGCTCGTTCACCTGCTCTTTCAGCTCGGCCACCCGTTGCTGCTGCTCCTTGAACAGGCCCGCATCGGTACAGTGAGCCTCGATATTGCGCAGCGCCCGCTCCAGCCCGGCAACCTGATCCGCGTTGTTGTACGCCTTGGCGAAGACCAGCTGATCCGCCACGGCCTGTTGCCGTGCCTTGCAGCCCACCTCCTGACTGCCATAAGCCTGACCGGCCAACAACAGCATACTCATTCCGATAGCCTTCCACATAACGACCTCATTCCTCTGTCATGTTTGATGGCTGCCTATCAGACCGCACTCGGCCAGGCGGGTCAAGCCGTGTGCCAACCGATACGACAGAGTTTGTGCAACATCACGCCAGCGCGGCCCCGGCGAGCCTACAATAGCGGCTTTCAGGATGGAGTCTTTTATGAATCAACGAATTGTCATCATTGCCAACGGCGCCCCCTACGGCAGCGAATCTCTGTTCAACGCCCTGCGGCTGGCCATTGCCCTGGGCGAACAGGGCGGCGCCAGCCTGCAACTGTTTCTGATGTCCGATGCGGTCGGCGCCGCGCTGGCGGGCCAAGCCCCGGCCGAGGGATACAATCTGCGCCAGATGCTGGAGATCCTGCTGGCCCAGGGCGCCATCATCCGCCTGTGCAAGACCTGTACCGATGCCCGCGGCATCACGGCCCTGCCGCTCATCGAGGGGATCGAGATCGGCACACTGCCGCTGCTGGCCCAGTGGACCCTGGCGGCCGACAAGGTGCTGACCTTCTAGTGCATAGAGCGATGGGCGCAGCCGTTGACCTGCAACAAACCTGCGCCATTTGAAAACCTGTTCCCTGCCGTTAATGTCTACACTGTCAGTTAGATAACAAAGTGCGCGCCGCCATTTTCGTTCAGGGAACTGCCATGAATCCAACCGAACAGACTCTGCTGGAGCAGATGCGGATCACAGAGTTCGAAATCGCCCATCGCAAGGAGCTGCTGCTGCTGGGTGAGGAAGATTTCATCCTGCTCGCCAGTTATCGCGTCAAGATTGAGCCCCACATAGATGCGCTGGTCGACAAGTTCTATACGCTGCAGACCGGGATCACCGAGATTGCCCTGCTGATCGGCGACGCCGATACGCTCACCCGGCTGCGGGCGGCCCAGCGCCGTTACATCCTCGACCTGTTCAGCGGCCTTTATGACCTGGAGTACGTCAACAACCGGTTGCGGATCGGGCTGGTGCACAAGTGGATCGGGGTGGAACCCAAACTCTATCTGGCTGCCATCAACACCCTCAAGGGGCTGCTCATTGAGGATATCTTCACCCAGATAGAGCATGAGCAGAATCGCATCACCATGCTGACCGCCCTCGACAAGCTGTTTCTGTTCGACATTACCCTGGTGTTCGAGACCTATATCCGCAGTCTGGTCTCGGAGATAGAGTCATCCAAGGAGAAGTCGGAGATCTACGCCAAGACGCTGGAGGAGAAGGTGCGCGAGCGCACCCAGCAGCTGGAGGAGATGAGCCGGACCGACTCCCTCACCGGTCTGCTCAGCGTGCGCCACCTGCAGGAGAACCTGACCCGCACCCTGCGTACCTGCCAGCGCCGCGCCGAGCCCGTGGTCATCGCCTACCTCGACATCAACGACTTCAAACAGATCAACGACACCCAGGGACACCAGCGGGGAGACGAGATACTGCGCATCGTCGGCGCCTGCATTCGCAAGGTGTCTCGGGCGGAGGATTGCTGTTTTCGCTACGGCGGGGATGAGTTCTGCCTGATCCTGCCCAACTGCAACGAGGATCAGGCCAGGGACGTCTATCTGCAACGGCTGACCCACACCCTGACAGAGCAGCTCGGCGACGTGACCCTCAGCATCGGCATGGTGCAGACGGGCCCCATCCAGTTCGACGAGGGCAACAGCCTGATCCGGTTAGCTGACGAACGCATGTATGCCGCCAAGAAGGCGATGAAGCAGGTCAACCAGAAAGAGACCCACTAACCCTCGCGGGAGCAGGCTTTCGCCACCTCGGGGCGCGGGATCCTGGCGCCCCACTCGTACAACAGAAAGGTCAGCATGCAGCACAGCGCCATCAGTATGTAGAGTGACTGTCCGCTCCATCGCTCCAGGATCCAGCCTCCCAGCACGGCCCCGATGGCACCGCCCAGCCCGGCCAGCGCACCGGCGCCGAAATAGCTCCCCTTCAGATGAGGGGGCGACATCTGATCGATCAGCACGTTGAGCAGCGGGAACAGGATCGTCTCCCCCACGCTCAGCAGCAGCACGGCCCCGATCCAGTGCGACCACTGCGCGGGGTCCCCCAGCGCAAACAACACCTGAGCCCCCAGAAACAGCATGATGCCAAGCTGCAGCCGCACCTTTCCCGGCCAGCGGGCGAGCAGATGCAGCAGCGGGAATTGCAGCAAGACCACGGTCAGCGCATTGATCGTCACCAGAATGGCGACCAGTCGCGCCACCTCGGGAGTCTCGGCCCGCGTCAGATATTGCACCAAGGGTGAGTGAAACTGGGAATAGACCAGCACCATCAGCAGGTTCGCCATCACCAGCAGCAAAAATCCCCGATCCAGCCACAGCACCTTGATGGCGGCCCGCAGGCCCAGGCCGCCACCGCGCCGTGCTTCCTCGTTCAACCTGCGAAAGCCCCAGACGAAGGTGGCCCCCAGCAGCAGATAGCTGCCGGAGAGCAGCAGGAAGGTCTGCTGCTGGGCGCTGATGCCCAGAGTCACCCCAAGCAGAGGCCCTATCGCCGCCCCCAGATTGAGCAGGAAGTAGCGCATGTGCAGTGCCAGCTCGCGCGCCTTGGCCGAGGCGAGGCTGTCGGCCATCAGCGCCTTGCCCGGTGCATCTATGAGACCGGAGGAGAGGCCACTGCCGATCACCCCGACCCCGAGCCAGAGCACTGAGTGGGAGAAGCCGAGCAGGCCGTAGCAGAGCAACGCGACCAGGCAGCCGGCCAGCAAGATATTGCGTCGCCCCAGCCGATCCGACAACCAGCCGCCGTAAAAACTGATCAGGGTGGAGAGCCCCGCGCTCGCTCCCAGCATGGCCCCTATGCTGGTGGCCGAAAGGGCATACTCCCGATAGAGCAGGATGGAGAGAAACGGCCAGACCATGTAATAGCTGGTGCGCACCATGAAGGTACCCAGGATCACGGTCCAGACCAGCGGGGGAAACTGCCTGAGGAGGGCCCACGACATCATACTGCTCCTTGTTGCCCGTCGCACGGGGAGCCCATTGTTGTAACAGAGGGCTTCATAAGAAACAACTTTGCCGCCGAACAGGCACAAAAAAGCCGACCCTGAGGTCGGCTTTTCAACGGCACGGCAGCCTTATTCGGCAGTCGGCTCTTCGGCAACGGCCACATCAACAACCGGTGCGGCAGCTTCGGTCGGTGCATTCGCTTCCTTGATGGAGAGACGCACACGGCCTTGACGATCCACTTCCAGTACCTTCACCTTCACCACGTCACCGATCTTCAGGAAGTCGGCCACGTTTTGCACGCGTGCATCGGTGATTTGGGAGATGTGTACCAGACCGTCTTTACCCGGCAGGATATTGACGAAAGCACCGAAGTCGGCCAGACGCACAACCTTGCCTTCATAGATGCGGTTCACTTCGATCTCGGCGGTGATGGCCTCGATGCGACGAATGGCTTCCATGGCGGCTTCGTTGGCAACGGCGGAGATGCGGACGGTGCCGTCATCATCCAGCTCGATGTTGGTGCCTGTCTCTTCGGTCAGGGCACGGATCACGGAACCGCCCTTGCCGATGACATCCTTGATCTTCTCGGGATTGATCTTGATGGTGTGGATGCGCGGGGCGAAATCGGAGATCTCGCTACGCGGCGCCTGGATGGCTTCGTCCATTACCTTCAGGATGTGCAGGCGAGCGCCACGGGCTTGCTTGAGGGCAATCTCCATGATCTCTTTGGTGATGCCTTCGATCTTGATGTCCATCTGCAGCGCAGTGATACCTTGGGTAGTACCGGCCACCTTGAAGTCCATGTCGCCCAGGTGATCTTCGTCACCCAGGATATCGGACAGCACGACGAAACCTTCTTCTTCCTTCACCAGACCCATGGCGATACCGGCAACGGAGGCCTTGATCGGCACACCCGCGTCCATTAGCGCCAGGGAGGAACCACAGACGGAGGCCATGGAGGAGGAACCGTTGGATTCGGTGATTTCAGACACCACGCGCACCACGTACGGGAACTCCGCGGCGCTCGGCATCACGGCAGCAACGCCGCGCTTGGCCAGACGACCGTGACCGATTTCACGACGCTTGGGGCTACCCATCATGCCGGTTTCACCGACGCAATACGGCGGGAAGTTGTAGTGCAGCATGAAGCGGTCGGCGCGATGGCCAGCCAGCTCGTCGATGTTCTGGGCGTCACGCTCGGTACCCAGGGTCGCAACGACGATTGCCTGCGTCTCGCCACGGGTGAACAGGGCAGAGCCGTGAGCGCGGGGCAGGATGCCGGTACCGACGGACAGGGCACGGATCATTTCCGGATCGCGACCATCGATGCGCGGCTCGCCACGGACCACACGGCCACGAACGATGCGGCTTTCCAGGCTGTGGAACTCTTCGCCAATCTTCTTGGCATCGTCTTCCACGCCGGCGGCGATCACTTGCTCAACCACACGCTGCTTGATGGCACCGATGGCGGCGTAACGCACTGCCTTCTCGGTGATGCGGTAGGCTTCACCCAGCTCGGCGGTCGCCAGCTCGGCAATCTTGGCCTTGAGCGCTTCGTTGGTCGCAGGCGGGGTCCAATCCCACGGCTGGGTACCCACGTCGGCGGCGAATTCGTTGATGGCGTTGATCACGACTTGCATCTGCTCGTGGCCATACACCACGGCGCCCAGCATCACTTCTTCAGACAGGATGGCCGCTTCGGATTCCACCATCAGTACCGCGTTGGCGGTACCGGCAACCACCAGGTCCAGATCGCTCTGGGGCAGTTCGGCGGTGGTCGGGTTCAGCACATACTGACCGTTCATGTAACCCACGCGGGCAGCCGCAATCGGACCGCCGAACGGGATGCCGGAGATAGCCAGTGCAGCAGAGGCACCGATCATGGCAACTATGTCCGGGGAAACCAGCGGGTTCACGGACATGACGGTGGCAACCACCTGAACCTCATTGAGGAAGCCTTCCGGGAACAGCGGACGAATAGGACGGTCGATCAGGCGGGAGGTGAGGGTTTCGCCTTCGCTCGGACGGCCTTCACGACGGAAGAAACCACCCGGGATACGACCAGCAGCATAGGTACGCTCCTGGTAGTTGACGGTCAGCGGGAAGAAATCGCGACCGTGATCGGCCTCTTTCTTGCCGACTACGGTCACAAATACGCAGGTATCGTCCATGCTGACCATTACGGCCGCAGTGGCTTGACGGGCCATCACACCGGTTTCCAGAGTGACGGTGTGTTGACCGTACTGGAATGACTTTACAATAGGATTCACGTGAATTTCCTTTTTACAATTTGGCTCTTTAAATTCGCGTGCAAGTATACTTGATTCGAACCAAAAGGTAAGCAGTGACACAAATTCTGTGAAGCTGGCAACAGCCTGACGCGCAATAAAAAAGGGGAACCCTGAGGTTCCCCTTTTTCGCGAAATCTGATGGTCGATTAACGACGCAGACCCAGCTTGGCGATCAGAGCAGCATAACGCTGAACATCTTTACGCTTCAGGTAGTCCAGCAGCTTGCGACGCTGGGAAACCATGCGCAGCAGACCACGACGACCGTGGTGATCTTTAGCGTGCTCTTTGAAGTGACCTTGCAGATGGTTGATCTGGGCAGTCAGCAGGGCAACCTGCACTTCGGGGGAGCCAGTGTCGTTGGCGCAACGAGCGTTGTCAGCAACGATGGAAGCTTTGATCTCAGCATTTAGAGACATGGTATTACTCCAAGTAGAGTGTTTAAAGGTTCACAGCCAATCTCTAATTCAGCCGTGAAATGAGGGCGGTATCATAATCGTCCCCGTCACTTTTCGCAACGGGAAAGACGCCCTGATACCGCCTGAGGATCACTCCTCGTCGTGATCGTCGTGGTAGCGCACCAGACGCTTGGGGGCAACCCGCCCTTCGTCGTCGATCTCGCCCACCCCGATGAACTCACGCTCAGGCCCGACCGTCATGCGGACCTGGCCGCTTTGCGGCGCCCCGGCAACCTGCACGGCCTGACCCTGGTTCACATAGGCGGCCACCGCCGCCAGCATGTTCACCTCGGGCAGCGCGGCCACGGCGGTATCCATCGGCAGCAACAAGGGGTCGAGCTGTTCCCGTGGCGGGATACTCTCGGCCTTCGCCTGTTCGAAGATGCACTCGAGCTGTTCCAGAGTCAGCATCCGCTCATAGGGATAGCTCGCCACCTGGGTGCGGCGCAGCTGGGTGACGTGAGCGCCACAGCCCAGCACTTCGCCCAGATCGTCCACCAGGGAGCGAATGTAGGTGCCTTTGCTGCAGTGCACCTCCAGCTTGACCTCATCCCCTTCAAAACTGATGAGCTTGAGCTCGAACACAGTGATGGGGCGGGCTTCCCGCTCGATCTCTATGCCTTCACGGGCATATTCGTAGAGCGGGCGACCGTTGTGCTTGAGGGCGGAGTACATGGACGGCACCTGCATGATGGGGCCACGGAACTGGTCCAGCGACTCGATCAGGGTACCCAGGGCCACGTTCACCGGACGGGTGGATACCACCTCGCCGTCGGAGTCGCTGGTGTTGGTGCGCTCGCCCAGCTTGGCGGTCACCTCATAGCGCTTGTCCGCTTCCAGCAGATACTGGGAGAACTTGGTGGCCTCGCCGAGACAGATCGGCAGCATGCCGGTCGCCAGCGGATCCAGGGCACCGGTGTGACCGGCCTTGGCGGCGTTGTAGATACGCTTGACCTTCTGCAACACATCGTTGGAGGTCAGACCGGTCGGCTTGTCCAGCAGCAGGATGCCGTGTACGTCACGACCCTTGAAACGGCGTCTACGAGACATCTCAGGCTTTATCCTCTGTATCATCCGGTGCGGCTTCGTCTTCTTCACGGCCGGCTTCGGCCATGCGACGCTTGTCGTCACGCACTGTGTTGGACACCAGGTTGGAGATGCGCATCCCCTCGACCAGGGTCTGGTCGTAGTAGAAGCGCAGCTCGGGCACCACCCGCAGGCGCATGGCGCTGCCGAGCAGGCTGCGGATGTAGCCGGCCGCTTCGGTCAGGCCCTTGAGCCCTTCCGCGATGCGCTCGGCATCGATATCCAGCTGCAAGAAGGTGACATAAACCTTGGCATAGTTGAGGTCCTTGGACACTTCCACGTCCGAGACGGTTACCATGCCGATGCGCGGGTCCTTGACCTCACGCTGCAAGATCAGCGCGATTTCACGCTGGATCTGCTGGCCGACCCTGTTGGTCCGGCTGAATTCTCTGGCCATATTCTATCCTGCGATAAAAGGGGGCCGCGGCCCCCTATTTTGTCTAACTCTCGGCTTACAGAGTCCGTTGAATTTCAATGGTCTCGTAAACTTCGATCTGGTCGCCTTCGCGTACGTCGTTGTAGTTCTTGACCGCGATACCACACTCGTAACCGTTGCGGACTTCGTTGACGTCATCCTTGAAGCGGCGCAGGGATTCCAGCTCGCCTTCATAGATAACCACGTTGTCACGCAGAACACGGATACGGTTGGAGCGCTTGACCACACCTTCGGTAACCATACAGCCGGCAACGGCGCCGAACTTGGGTGACTTGAAGACGCTACGCACTTCAGCCAGACCGATGATCTCCTGACGATACTCAGGAGCCAGCTTGCCGCTCATGGCCTGCTTCACTTCGTCGATCAAATCATAGATGACGGAGTAGTAACGCAGATCCAGGCTCTCGGACTCGATGACCTTGCGCGCAGATGCGTCGGCACGGACGTTGAAGCCCACCAGGATGGCGCTGGAAGCCGCGGCCAGGGTCGCGTCGGTTTCGGTGATACCACCAACGCCGGAACCCACGATCTTGACCTTGACTTCGTCGGTAGAGAGCTGAACCAGCGCATCGCAGATGGCTTGCACCGAACCCTGTACGTCGGCCTTGATCACCACGTTCACTTCGGACACTTCGCCCTCGGTCATGTTGGCGAACATGTTTTCCAGCTTGGCCTTCTGCTGGCGAGCCAGCTTGACGTCGCGGAACTTGCCCTGACGATAGAGCGCCACTTCACGGGCCTTCTTCTCGTCACGTACAACGGTGGCTTCATCACCGGCAGACGGCACCCCGGACAGACCCAGGATTTCCACCGGCAGGGACGGACCCGCTTCCTTGATTTCACGACCCAGTTCGTCACGCATGGCACGGATACGACCGTATTCCAGACCACACAGTACGATGTCGCCCTGGCGCAGAGTCCCTTCTTGTACCAGCACGGTGGCAACCGGACCACGACCCTTGTCCAGGAAGGATTCGATCACGACGCCGCTGGCCATGCCATCGACAACCGCTTTCAATTCCAGCACTTCGGACTGGATCAGGATGGCTTCCAGCAGGTCGTCGATGCCTTCACCAGACTTGGCGGAGACGTGAACGAACTGGCTGTCGCCACCCCAGTCTTCGGACATGACGTTGTAACGGGCCAGCTCGGTCTTGACGCGATCCGGATCCGCTTCAGGCTTGTCGATCTTGTTGACCGCAACCACGATGGGCACTTCGGCCGCCTTGGCGTGCTGGATAGCTTCGATGGTCTGCGGCATAACGCCGTCATCGGCAGCAACAACCAGAACGACGATATCGGTCGACTTGGCACCACGAGCACGCATGGAAGTAAAGGCCGCGTGACCCGGGGTATCCAGGAAGGTGATCATGCCACTGTCGGTTTCGACGTGGTAAGCACCGATATGCTGGGTGATACCACCGGCTTCGCCAGCAGCTACCTTGGCTTTACGGATGTAGTCGAGCAGCGAGGTCTTGCCGTGGTCGACGTGACCCATGATGGTCACAACAGGTGCGCGCGGCTTGGCTTCGGAGGTCTCGTCACGATCGGACAGTACCGCCTCTTCCAGCTCGTTCTCACGGCGCAGCACAACCTTGTGACCCATCTCTTCGGCGACCAGCTGGGCTGTCTCCTGATCGATCACCTGGTTGATGGTTGCCATGGCGCCCATCTTCATCATCGCCTTGATGACTTCCACACCCTTGACGGCCATCTTGTTGGCCAGTTCGGCCACTGTGATGGTTTCGCCGATGACGACGTCACGGTTAACCACGGCAGCAGGCTTGTTGAAGCCGTGCTTCATGGCATTTGGCATGGCCACCTTGCCGCGCTTGCCTTTACGGGCACGCGGGTTGCGGGAGTCGCGATCATCTTCACGACGACCGGCCTTTTTCGGCGCCTTGACGGCGGCGGCGGCGGTACGACGGCTGGTCTCTTCTTTCCGGTCCAACTCGTCTTCTGCGGCTTGCGCATGCTTGTTGGTGGTCAGATGATAGTCACTGCTCTCTTTGGCGCGAGCAGCTTCTTCTTCAGCCCAGCGAGGGCCGTTTTGTTCCGCCATGACGCGAGCCTCTTCGGCTTTCTTGGCGGCGAGTTCTTCTGCTTTTTGCAAAGCTGTTTGATCCTGTTGGCGCTTCAGTTCTTCTGCTTCGCGCTTGGCCATCTTTTCTGCCTCTTGCTGAGCTGTGCTACTGGCTGCTTTGGCGGGCTGTGGAGCCTGTCGAGCCTTTGATTGTGCCTCGATCCGCGCCTTTTCCTCAGCTTCACGACGAGCCTGCTCAGCCTCACGGCGAGCCTTCTCTTCAGCATCGAGACGAACCTTGTTTTCGGCCTCGCTACGAGCTTTTTCTTCTGCTTCCAAACGCGCTGTTTCCTCGGCTTCCGCCTGGCGCTGTTCATCTTCCAGCGCCGAGCGTCTTACGTAGGTGCGAGATTTACGCACTTCAACCTGCACTTCCTTGTTCTTGCCGCCAGTCCCCTGAACACTGATGGTGCTCTTGGTCTTGCGCTGCAAGGTCATGCGGGCAGGTGCGGTGACCTCGTCACCTCCATGCTGTTTCTTCAGATGGGTCAGCAGAGTCTGTTTCTCAGACTCACTGACCATGTCGTCGGCCTTGCTCTTGCTGATACCGGCATCGACAAACTGCTGGAGAAGACGATCAACCGGTGTGTCGATGTCAGTGGCAAGTTGTTTGACTGATACTTCTGCCATTCATTTTCCTCCGTTTGATCTTACTCAGACTGCTCTTCTCCGAACCAACAGATATTACGAGCAGCCATAATCAGCTCACCGGCTTTCTCTGCCGTCAGCTCTTCAATATCAGCAAGGTCATCGATGCCTTGCTCTGCCAAATCTTCCAGGGTACCGATACCGCGAGCGGCCAGGGCATACGCCATGTCACGGCCAAGGCCGTTCAGATTGAGCAGATCTTCGGAAGGTTCTACACCTTCAAAGGATTCTTCTTTGGCCAAAGCCTTGGTGGTCAGCGCATTTTTGGCACGCTGGCGCAGCTCTTCAACCATGTCTTCGTCCAGACCATCGATGGCCAGCAGCTCGTTGACCGGTACAAAGGCAATCTCTTCCAGGGTAGAGAAGCCTTCTTCCATCAGCAGACCGGCGAAATCGTCATCGATATCGAGGGTGCTGGTGAACAGGGTCAGGATGCGGTCGTTCTCGGCCTGGTGCTTGGCACGCATGTCCTCAACGGTCATGACGTTCAGCTCCCAACCTGTCAGCTGGGATGCCAGACGCACGTTCTGACCGTTGCGACCAATGGCCTGGGCCAGGTTGGCGGCTTCCACGGCGATATCCATGGTGTGGTTGTCTTCATCCACGATTATGGAGGCCACATCAGCGGGCGCCATGGCATTGATCACGTACTGGGCGGGGTTGTCATCGTACAGCACTATGTCGGCACGCTCACCGCTCAGCTCGGCGGAGACGGCTTGCACACGGGCACCGCGCATGCCGATACAGGCACCGATCGGGTCGATACGACGATCGTTGGTCTTCACCGCGATCTTGGCGCGTGAGCCCGGGTCACGGGCGGCGCCCATGATTTCGATCATCTCTTCACCGATTTCCGGTACTTCGATGCGGAACAGCTCTTTCAGGAAGTCCGGGCTGGAGCGGCTGACGAACAGCTGAGAACCACGGGCTTCGGGACGCACGGCGTAGAGCAGGCCACGGATGCGGTCACCCGGACGGAAAGTCTCGCGCGGCAGCATGTCGTCACGGAAGATCACGGCCTCGGCATTGCTGCCCAGATCCAGGATCACGTTGTCACGGTTACTCTTCTTGACCACACCGCTGATGATGGTGCCTTCCTTGTCCTTGAACTGGTCAACAACTTGGGAACGCTCGGCTTCGCGCACTTTCTGCACGATAACCTGTTTGGCGGTCTGGGTGGTGATACGGTCGAAGGTCACAGAGTCAATCTGGTCTTCTACATAGTCACCGAGCTGGATCTCGGGCTGCTCGATCTGAGCGGCTTCGAGGGTGATTTCACCGTACGGGTTCTCCATTGCAGCCTGATCGGCCACAACAACCCAGCGACGATAGGTATCGTAGTCACCGGTCTTGCGATCGATTTCGACCCGAACTTCAATCTCGCCTTCATATTTTTTCTTGGTCGCAGTCGCCAGCGCGGTCTCCAGAGCCTGGAAAATTTTCTCGCGGGGCACAGCTTTCTCGTTGGATACTGCGTCAACGACCAGCAAAATCTCTTTATTCATATCCGATAGCCTCGTTAACCAAAGTTCGGCACTATGTTCGCTTTTTGGATATTGGTGAAAGCCAACACGTCGTCCTTACCATCTACTGTCAGGGTGATCATGTCGCCTTGCACAGCTTTGATTACGCCTTTGAACTTGCGGCGGTTATTTGTTGCCATCCGCAGCTGCACCGCCGCCTCTTGGCCAACGTATTTTTCGAACTGGGCAACCTTGAACAGCGGACGATCCAGACCAGGGGAGGATACTTCCAGGAAGTATTCTTCTGTGATGGGATCCTCGACATCCATGATGGCGCCAACCTGATGGCTGACTTCAGCACAGTTTTCGACAGTCACACCATTCTCGCTGTCGATAAAGACACGCAAAGTGGAGTGGTTACCCGCGCGGATAAACTCAATACCCCAAAGTTCAAAACCCAAGGCAACGACCGGAGCCTCGAGCAGATCGGTCAAACGTTGTTCCAACGTAGCCAAAGTCACCCTCCGAAAAACAAAAAAAGGGCATAAAGCCCAGATAGAGATCGATTCAGAGTAAATCGCACATAACAAAAAGCCCCGATGTCAAATCGGGGCTTGGCGCTTTACCCTGATTGTCGCCTCGCAGCGACCGCCTTCCTGAGCGTAGGAAATGCGTGAAATTTGGTTGCGGGGGCCGGATTTGAACCGACGACCTTCGGGTTATGAGCCCGACGAGCTACCATGCTGCTCCACCCCGCGTCCGAAATCGTGCGAGATTATAGCCAGTTCATTCTCTTCACACAAGACTGACTGGCTATAATATACCCGGTTGCCCGAGCTCACTACTTAATTGGTGCCGTGGGCGGGACTCGAACCCGCACACCCTAGAGCACTACCCCCTCAAGATAGCGTGTCTACCAATTCCACCACCACGGCAAAACTCACTTATTCGGGAACGTCAGTGTCTTTCTTTACTGGCGCTTTGGTCTGCTCAACCTGTTGGGTTTGTTGCAGATTTTCCCATTCACTACCCTGTTTTACCTTGTTACTGGACATAGAGCCAAGCACCAAGCTAATCAGAAAGAACAGAGTAGCCAAAATTGCTGTTGTTCGGGTCAGGAAACTGCCTGAACCACCGGAGCCGAATACGGTATTCGATGCCCCTGCGCCGAAGGAGGCGCCCATGTCAGCCCCTTTACCTTGCTGAATCATCACCAGACCAATCAGAGCCAGTGAAACCAGCAGATAAACGACTAAAAGAATTTCGTACATTTAACTTGCACCCTTTGCCGCTTCAACAATTCCTAAAAACGTCTTGTCATCGAGACTCGCTCCACCAATCAGGCCGCCATCTATGTCGGGCTGGGCAAACAAATCTCTCGCATTGGTCGGCGTCACGCTCCCACCATAGATGATTCTAACTTTCTCACCTATTACCGGAGTATCCTCCGCCAAGCGACCACGTATAAAGGAATGAACCTCTTGTGCCTGCTCGGGTGTGGCGCATTTACCTGTACCTACAGCCCAAATCGGCTCGTAGGCGATGATAGCATTATCGAAAGCCATCGCGCCATTTTTCTCTATGACGATATCCAGCTCTTCGGCGATCACCTCGAAGGCTCTTCTCGCCTGCCTCGCTGCGCCCGATTCACCCAAACAGAGGATGGGGATCAAGCCTGCCGCTCTGGCTGCCGCAAACTTCTCTGCGACGATAAAGCTGGTCTCACCAAAGAGACGCCTGCGCTCGGAGTGCCCTACCAGTACGTAACGACACCCTGCCTCAACCAGCATCTGACACGAGACTTCACCCGTGTAAGCGCCAGTCTGGTGCTGACTCACATTCTGAGCCCCCAACTTCATCACCTTCTGCTCGTTGAGCAGTGCGGCCGTGAAGTCGAGATGCACATGGGATGGACACAAGACCACATCTACTCGCTCATCCATGCCTTGCAGGCACTGGCCAGTAAACTGCTCTAACTGCGACCTACTACCGTGTAACTTCCAGTTGGCTGCTACAAACGGCTTGCGATGTCCCATCGGCAACTCCCTTGCGAAAGCGGGGCTGATAATATCCAGAGGATTGTCAGCTGACAAGCGCTATTTTTGAATTTTCGAATCGTTTGAACAAGATACAACCAGGGCGGCTAAAAAGCCGCCCCTTTTGTTCATTAAAACGCCGATTCGACCTGTTGAGCGATGCGTTGTGCCATGTCACGCACCTGCTGCTCATGCTCACCTTCCACCATGACCCGGATCAGGGGTTCGGTGCCGGATTTGCGCAGCAGGACGCGGCCACGGCCAGCCAGCTCCTGTTCCACCTTGGCCACTTCCTGGTTGACGGCATCAGCCGCCAGCGGATCCTTGCCCTCGGCAAAACGGACGTTCACCAGCACCTGCGGGAACTTGCTCATGCCGGAACGCAGCTTGGCCAGCGGCATCTCGGCGGTGCAGATGGCCATCAGCACCTGCAGGGCGGCAACGATACCGTCCCCGGTAGTGGTCTGATCCAGGCAGATGATGTGACCGGAGTTTTCACCCCCGATACGCCAGCCCTTCTCATTCATCATCTCCAGCACGTAGCGGTCACCCACCTTGGCACGGGCGAACGGGATGCCCAGGGTCTGCAGCGCCAGCTCCAGGCCCATATTGGCCATCAGGGTACCGACCACACCGCCCTTGAGGCGGCCGTTGCGCAGTGCATCACGGGCGATGATGTAGAGGATCTCGTCACCGTCGATGATGTAACCCGTGTGGTCCACCATCACCAGGCGATCGCCGTCACCGTCGAAGGCCACGCCCAGATCCGCCTTGCACTCCAGCACCTTGGCAGCCAGGGCTTCGGGAGCGGTAGAGCCGACACCATCGTTGATGTTGAGGCCATCCGGGCTGCAACCAATGGCTATCACCTCGGCGCCCAGCTCGCGGAAGACGGAGGGGGCTATGTGATAGGTAGCGCCATTGCCGCAGTCAACCACCATCTTCAGCCCTTCCAGGCTCAGATGGGAGGGGAAGGTGCTCTTGCAGAACTCGATATAGCGACCCGCCGCATCCTCGATGCGCACGGCTTTGCCCAAATCGGCAGACTCGACGCACTTGATCTCGTGATCCAGCTCGGCCTCGATGGCCATCTCGACCTCGTCAGGCAGCTTGGTGCCATCGGCGGAGAAGAACTTGATGCCGTTGTCATAGTAAGGGTTGTGGGAGGCGCTGATGACGATGCCGGCCTCGGCACGGAAGGTGCGGGTCAGATAGGCAACGGCCGGGGTGGGCATGGGGCCCATCAGTATGGCCTTGAGCCCGGCGGCGGAGAGACCGGCTTCCAGCGCGGATTCCAGCATGTAACCGGAGATGCGGGTATCCTTGCCGATCAGCACTTTACGGGTGCCCTTCTTGGAGAGCACCTTGCCTGCGGCCCAACCCAGCTTCATCACGAAATCAGGGGTGATCGGGAATTCGCCAACCTTGCCGCGGACACCATCGGTGCCAAAATACTTTCTTGCCATTGTCTGTTCTCGTTTTTTTATTTGGATATGAAATCTTGTCCCGTCATTACCATCCAGCCGGTGCGCAGGGCATCCATGGTCTCTCGCACATCGTGCACCCGGATGATACGGGCGCCATGCTGCATACCGATGAGCGCGCAGGCCAGACTGCCGGCCAACCGTTCATCAACCGAACGGCCAAGCAGGTTGCCTATCATAGACTTTCGCGACATACCGACCAAGAGCGGAAGCTGGTAATCGAGCAACTTCTCCTGCCAGGCCAGCAGTTGATAGTTGTGTGCCAGCGTCTTGCCAAAGCCGTAGCCCGGATCCAGCAACAGCTGCTGGCGCCCAACCCCGGCGGCCAGACAGGCGGCGATACGCTCGTCGAAGAAGGCCCTCACCTCCCCCAGCAGGTCGTCATAGTGGGGCTCGGCCTGCATGGTTCTCGGCTGGCCTTGCATGTGCATCAGGCACACGGGTACGTCAGCTTCTGCGGCGGCGGCCAGGGCGCCGGGTTCGAGCAAGGCCCGCACGTCGTTGATGAGGTGGGCCCCCGCCTTGCAGCCTTCCCGCATCACGGCAGCCTTGGAGGTATCGAGGGAGATCATCACATCCAGCTCGGCGACCATCCGCTCGACCACGGGGATCACCCTGTCCAGCTCATCCTGCTCGCTCACGTCGGGGGCCCCCGGACGCGTCGACTCCCCCCCTATGTCGATGAGGGTTGCCCCGTCGGAGATCATCTGGCGAGCATGGGCCATGGCCCGGTCAATCTGATTGAAATTGCCGCCATCGGAGAAGGAGTCGGGTGTCACATTGAGGATCCCCATCACATGGGGACGATCGAGGGAGAGGCTGAGCCCCTTGCTGGTTAGCTGCATCTTCGCTTCCATTTACATAAAGAAAAACCCCGGGACCAGCCCGGGGTTTGCATCATCACGATTTATTTGGCCGGGAGATCGTTGGCCTTGTCGATGTCGACATCCGCCACCGGCTCCACGTCGGTCACTGCCGGTTTGGCATCCGCCGCGACAGTGGCACCGCCTTGCGGAGTGTCGCTGTGCTCGTCATGCCAGTTGCTGGGAGCACGCACCTCGCGACGGGCCATCAGATCGTCGATCTGCTTGGCGTCGATGGTTTCGTACTTCATCAGCGCATCTTTCATAGTGTGCAACACGTCCATGTTGTCCAGCAGGATCTGCTTGGAGCGGGCGTAGTTGCGATCGATGACCTGCTTGACCTCGGCGTCGATGACGCGCGCCGTGTCATCGGACATGTGCTTGGCCTTGGCCATGCTGCGACCGAGGAACACTTCGCCATCTTCTTCCGCATAGAGCATGGGACCGAGACGCTCGGACATGCCCCACTGGGTGACCATCTTGCGGGCGATGTCGGTCGCACGCTCGATATCGTTGGATGCACCGGTCGATACCTTCTCGGCACCGTAGATCAGCTCTTCCGCCAGACGACCGCCGTACAGGCTGGAGATCATGGACTCCAGGTGCTGTTTGGAGTGGCTCCAGCGATCCTGCTCGGGCAGGTACATGGTCACACCCAGCGCACGACCGCGCGGTATGATGGAGACCTTGTAGACAGGATCATGATCCGGTACCAGACGACCTATGATGGCGTGACCCGCCTCATGGTAAGCCGTCATCTCCTTCTCTGAGTCTCTCATCACCATGGAGCGACGTTCCGCACCCATCATGATCTTGTCCTTGGCCTTCTCGAATTCGGCCATGGAAACCACACGACGACTCTCACGGGCGGAGAAGAGGGCGGCTTCGTTGACCAGGTTGGCGAGATCAGCACCGGAGAAACCTGGGGTACCACGGGCAATCAGGGCCGCATTGACATCATCTGCCAACGGCACCTTGCGCATGTGCACCTTCAGAATCTGCTCGCGACCGCGCACATCCGGCAGACCGACCACGACCTGACGGTCGAAACGGCCCGGACGCAGCAAAGCAGGGTCCAGTACATCGGGACGGTTGGTGGCAGCGATGACGATGACGCCTTCATTGCCTTCAAAACCATCCATCTCGACCAGCATCTGGTTCAGGGTCTGCTCACGCTCATCGTGACCACCGCCGAGACCGGCGCCACGCTGGCGACCGACCGCATCGATTTCATCGATGAAGATGATGCAGGGGGAAGACTTCTTGGCCTGCTCAAACATGTCACGCACCCGGGAGGCACCGACACCCACGAACATTTCGACGAAGTCGGAACCCGAGATGGTGAAGAAAGGCACCTTGGCCTCGCCCGCAATGGCCTTGGCCAGCAGGGTCTTACCGGTACCGGGAGGACCTACCAGCAGTACGCCGGTAGGGATCTTGCCACCCAGTTTCTGGAACTTGCTCGGATCGCGCAGATAGTCGACCAGCTCTTTCACCTCTTCCTTGGCCTCATCGCAACCTGCGACGTCAGCAAAGGTGGTCTTGATCTGATCTTCGCTCATCAGGCGAGCCTTGCTCTTGCCGAACGACATGGCACCCTTGCCGCCGCCGCCCTGCATCTGACGCATGAAGAAGACCCAGACACCGATCAGCAACAGCATCGGGAACCAAGAGATGAAGATAGAGGTCAGCAAAGACGGCTCTTCCGGCTTCTCGCCCATCACTTTGACATTGTGATTGAGCATGTCGTTGAGCAGCTGGGGATCCGGCGCCGGTATGATGGTGGTGAAGCGTTCACCAGTGCGCTTGACGCCGTTAATGACCTTGCCATCCATCCGCACTTCACGGATCTGTTCTTGGGTCACTTCTTTAACGAAGCTGGAATAGTCCAGCTGGCGACTGGTGGTATCGCTGGGGCTGAAGCTATTGAACACCGACATCAACACGACGGCGATGACCAGCCACAGGATTAGGTTTTTCGCCATGTCACTCAAATCAATGACCTCGCAGACTGACAGTTAACGATGAAGGTTAGGGTACTACAGTTTAAAACCGGTAGCCACAATGTAGACTTCTCGTGAACGGGCACGAGACGAGTCTGGTTTACGAATCTTGACAGCAGAGAAAAGCTTACGAATTTCATTGAGATAGGCATCAAACCCCTCTCCCTGGAATACCTTCACCACGAAGCTGCCATTACTGCGCAATACCTGGTTGCACATGTCGAGCGCCAGCTCGACCAAGTACATGGCGCGGGCCTGATCCACCTGCTGGGTGCCACTCATATTGGGCGCCATATCAGACATGACCAGGTCCACCTTGTCCGGACCGACACGGGCCAGCAAGGCACCGAGTACAGTTTCCTCCCGAAAGTCCCCTTGCAGGAAATCGACACCGGCAATGGGATCCATCGGCAAAATATCACACGCGATGACCCGTCCATCGTCACCCACCTGCTCAACGGCAAACTGGGACCAGCCACCCGGGGCCGCCCCCAGATCCACCACTGTCATGCCGGTACGGAGCAATTTGTCCTTGCCCTGGATCTCATCAATCTTGAAAACAGCGCGGGAACGCAGCCCCAACTTCTGGGCTTTTTTGACGTATTGATCGTCGAAATGTTCTTTTAACCAGCGGCTTGAGCTGGGGGAACGTTTTTTCTGGGTCATGATTGTCGACTTTAAAAAACCACAAGGGTTATTAGTATTAAGGGCTAAGTGGGGGTAGAATACGCCCCTTTCAACCCTGACTTATGAAGAAATTGCCATGATTCTCAACAATAAACAGAAACAGTACCTCAAGGGCCTTGCCCACAGTCTGAAGCCCGTTGTCCTCTTGGGTCAACATGGTCTGACCGAAGGCGTACTGGCCGAGATCGATCTGGCCCTGAATTACCACGAGCTGATCAAGGTTAAGGTTGCGTCTGAAGATCGTGAGATGAAACAGCTGGTTATGGATGCAATCGTCCGTGAAACCGGCGCGGTCAAGGTACAGAGCATCGGCCACGTGCTGACCATCTACCGTCAGGCCAACGAGCCGAAAATCCAACTGCCTCGCAAGTAACAGGAAAGAGCCTCGCTCTTTCCTTCATTTCCCTTCTTCCCAAGTCGCTTGCCAAAGTAGTCTCCAGGCCCTTAACCTGCGATGAATACTCGTGGACACCCCGCTATGGATCACCATCAGATTCTCACCGAAGATGAACTGGCCATGTTACGGGACTTGGGGAGCAGTCAGGAGACGGCCGCCGGACAATCCCTGAGCGGTTATCTCGCCACCCCCTTGCTCGGACTGCTGCAACGCGCCGATCAACTGGTGCTCGAAGCCCGCTTCGCCGGGCATCAACTCCGCTTTCCGCTGCGCTTCACCCAGGGGGACGATGGCTTTGTCGAACCGCGCATCGCCGCGCCCGTCATCAAGGAGCTGGGTTATCCTCATCTGCGCGCCTGGCGTCTCGACCAGAAGGCGCGCCTGAAGGTGGCCGATACCGAGTGTCTGGTGCACAGCCTGTCGCTGGACGGATTGGTGGTGGAGGGCTTGCCCACCGGCCTGGCGATCGGCGCCACCCTCAGCGGCACTCTGCTAATCCATGAACTGGCCCCGCTGCCCCTCTGTGCCGAGCTGGTCAGGCACATCCATCAACGCAATGGTGTGCAGGGCTGGGCACTGCACTTCCAGATGGCCAAGCCGGATCTTGAGCAACTGCGCAGCTGGATGTTCCAGCGCCATCAGGACGCCTTCACTCAGGCCTACCAGCCCCGCTAAATACAAACAGGGGAGCCGGGCTCCCCTGTTTCAGGCATCACCTCACATCAGAGGTAAGCGACGGCCAGAACTTCGTATTCCACGTCGCCGGCCGGCGTCTTGACGATGGCAACATCGTCCACTTCCTTGCCGATCAGGGCACGGGCGATGGGCGAGTTCACCGAAATCATGTTCTGTTTGATGTCAGATTCATCGTCACCCACGATACGGTAGACAACTTCTTCTTCCGTCTCGCTTTTCAGCAGGGTCACGGTCGCCCCAAAGATTACGCGACCATTGTTGGTAATCTTGGTGACATCGATCACCTGGGCATTGGAGAGCTTGCTCTCAATTTCCTGAATGCGGCCTTCACAGAAGCCTTGCTGCTCACGGGCGGCATGGTACTCGGCGTTTTCTTTCAGATCACCATGTTCACGGGCATCTGCAATCGCTTCGATAATCTGCGGACGAAGCTCGCTCTTCAGATAGTCGAGCTCTTGACGCAGCTTTTCAGCGCCGCGAACAGTCATCGGAGTATGATTCATAGTCGAAACCTGGGTTGCTTGAAAAGAGAAGCTGCGGCTATCAAAGAGAGCCGCAGCTATCGGTTCGGATGAGGCATCTTAATATGAAGCCGGCACAAAATCCATGTCAGTCCCTGCGAGCGGGATCGCGCTTTGCCATCGACACTACTTCTGCTCAGTGACGCCGATTGGCGCTGATACCGTCGGCTTGCCCTGCATGATGGCGATCTCCACCCGCCGGTTCATACGCCGGTTTTCCGGGGTGGTGTTGGGTACCAGTGGCTGGGAATCGGCCATGCCCTGCACCACTAACCGCCCGCCGTCAAAGCCGGGGACCTTGATCATCTGATGGGCCACCGCCACCGCACGCTGGGAGGAGAGCTCCCAGTTGGACTGAAACAGCTCATCTTCGGTGGCCACATCATCGGTATGACCCGAGATGGTGATCTCCCCCGGCACATCCTTGAGCAGCGTCGCCACCTTGCGCACAACGGGCCAGAACTGGGGCTGCAGGAAAGCAGAACCGGCCGGGAAGGCCGCCTTCTCGCGGATCCGTATGATAATCTGCTGACCCAGCGCTTCCACTTCGATGGCACCATCCTGGATCTGGGCCTTCATCTGCTCCGCCAGCTCCTTGGCCAGATCATTGGACTGCTCCTGTTTTTTCTGCGCCTCCTGCCGGGTATCCCCCCCCACCAGCTTGTCTTCGCTCTTGTCATGACCCCCGGCCTGATCGGCATCGCCGGGCTGGAAGTCCAGCTCTGTCTGGGTCATGTCCATGGTCTGCTGCATGATGGTGTCTATGGGGGTCGGCTCGGGGCGGCCCGGCCTGAACTCGAGGGCGATGACGGAGGTCCCCTTGGGAATGTCTTTGACCTCCAGAATGTTCTGCACCCCGAACGCCTTCTCCATGGAGCCGGCGATCTGCTTGAACTTCTGCACATCCATCTCGGCGAAAGAGAGCAGCAGCACGAAGAAGCACATCAACAGCGACATCAGATCGGCGAAGGTACCCATGTAACCGGGCAGACCAGGTGGCGGACACTTGCACTTAGCCATGAGGATTACTCGCTGCCATTGTTGCGTTTGGACTGGTTCAGGTAATTTTGCAACATGGACTGGATCACCCGCGGGTTCTGGCCATCCTGAATGCCCATGATGGCGTCCAGTACCAGACAGCGGCTCAGCTGCTCTTCGCCGCTGCGCAGCTCCAGCTTGTCGGCGATGGGGATCGCAATCATGTTGGCCTCGATGGCGCCATACAGAGTGGTGAGCAAGGCCACCGCCATGGCCGGGCCTATGGATTTGGGATCACTCATGTTGGCCAGCATGGCCACCAACCCCACCAGCGTGCCTATCATGCCCATGGCGGGCCCCAGATCCCCGAGCGAGCGAAAGACCTTGATGGCGATGACGTGCCGTTCGGCGGTGAGCTCAATGTCCTTCTCCATCACGCCGCGGATGACATCGGCGTCGTGCCCGTCCACCAGCATGTCGATGCCTTTTTTCATGAAGGCATTTGGCACTTCGGCGGCTTCCAGCGCCAGGAACCCCCCTTTACGGGCCGCATCTGCCAGTTCAACCGCCTTGATGATGAGGTCGTCGAGCTTGTCGCCCTTGTAGATGAACGCCTTGCCGGCCACCTTGAACGCCATCAGAAACTGACCGATGTTGAACTTCATCATGCAGATAAAGAGGGAACCCAGTATGGTGATATAGACCGAAGGCATATCCACATACATGCTCATGGGGCCACCCAGCAACATGCCGTACACCACGACCCCAAATCCCAGCACTATGCCAATCAGACTACCTAGATCCACATCCCTACTCCTGTCAGCCGAAATTTGTTGTATCTGCAGTTTGTTGAATTTTCTGCTATTGGCTCATCAGCGGCAAGGGCCACCACGTTTTTCCTTGTTCACAAGATGGCTTATTATCGGCCACTTTTCCGAGAGTTTAAGCCGACCGCACTTTTCAGCCTCCCCCCTGCCCGCCGTCGATGTTAAGATAAGCTGTTTTTTCAATCCCCGAGGATGGACATGGCCAGTAAAAAAATCGACCGCCTGAGTTTTGATGCCACTCTGGAAGAGCTGGAAACCATAGTCCATCAACTGGAACAAGGTTCCTTACCGCTGGAAGAGGCACTCAAGCAGTTCGAACAGGGTGTCCACCTGGTGCGGGCTGGCCAGCAGAAGCTGGAGCAGGCCGAACAGAAGATCCAGATCCTGCTGACTCAGGCCGATGGCACAGAGCAAGCGGTCCCCTTCCAGCCAGAGCAAGGAGAGGAATGAGTGACGCTGGACGATTTTTCCCGTCTGCATCGTCAACGTATTGACGACTGCCTTTCTGCACAACTTGAATCCTTGCCCGCCATGGCCCCGCGTCTGCGCGATGCCATGCGCTACGGCCTGCTGCTGGGCGGCAAGCGGGTGCGCCCCTTCCTGGTCTACGCCGTGGGCGAGATGCTGGGCGTCAAGAGCGAGTTGCTGGATGGCCCCGCCGCTGCGGTAGAGTGCATCCACGCCTACTCCCTGCTGCACGACGACCTGCCCGCCATGGACAACGACGACTTGCGTCGCGGCCAGCCGACCGTGCACAAGGCATTTGACGAAGGCACCGCCATCCTGGCCGGCGATGCCCTGCAGACCCTGGCCTTCGCCATTCTGGCCGACCATCCACTGCCCGACCGGCTTCTGGCCAACCGGGTGCGGATGCTGAGCGCCCTCGCCCGCGCCTCCGGCTACCTCGGTATGTGTGGTGGTCAGGCGCTGGATCTGCAGGCCGAAGGCCGCCAGATCAGCCTGCCCGAGCTGGAGCAGGTGCATCGCCACAAGACCGGCGCCCTGATCGAATGCGCCGTAGCACTGGGTGCCCTGTGCAAGCCCGACGTGGACGACGCCACCCTGACGGCGCTGCAAACGTACGCGGCCGCCATTGGCCTCGCCTTCCAGGTGCAGGACGACATCCTCGACATCACGGGCGATACCGCCACCCTGGGCAAACCGCAAGGCTCGGATCTGGCGCAGGAAAAGAGTACCTATCCGGCCCTGCTCGGACTCGACAATGCCCGTGAGCTGGCTCGCGAACTGCACGGTAAAGCCTTAACAGCCTTGCAATCTTTGCCCTACAATACCGACATTCTGGAAGCGTTTGCCGATTACATCATCGAGCGAACCCACTAAACGCTGGATAACAGTAACAATATGAGCGTTGATATAAGCAATTTCCCCAACCTGGCCCTCGCGGATACGCCGGTCGAGTTGCGATCCCTGCCGTTCGATCGGCTGCCCGTGCTGTGCAACGAACTGCGTGAATATCTGCTGCGTTCGGTGAGCCGCTCCAGTGGTCATCTCGCCTCCGGGCTCGGCACAGTCGAGCTGACTGTGGCGCTGCACTACGTCTACAACACGCCGTTCGATCGCCTGGTGTGGGATGTGGGCCATCAGGCCTATCCCCACAAGATCCTGACCGGCCGCCGCGACCGGATGCAGAGCATCCGTCAGAAAGACGGCCTGCACCCCTTCCCCTGGCGCGGCGAGAGCGAATATGACGTGCTCTCGGTCGGTCACTCCAGCACCTCCATAGGTGCGGCGCTCGGCATGGCTGTCGCCGCCGAGAGCGAGGGTCTGGGTCGCAAGATAGTGGCGGTGATTGGTGACGGCGCCATCACGGCCGGCATGGCCTTCGAGGCGCTCAATCACGCTGGCGATGTCCACAAGGACATGCTGGTGGTGCTCAATGACAACGAGATGTCCATCTCCGAGAATGTCGGGGCGCTCAACAACCACCTGGCCCGCATCATGTCGGGCAAGCTCTACACCACCATACGCGAGGGTGGCAAGAAAGTGCTGGCGGGCCTGCCGCCGGTCAAGGAGCTGGCCAAGCGGGCCGAGGAGCATCTCAAGGGCATGGTGGTGCCTGGCACCCTGTTCGAAGAGTTCGGCTTCAACTACATAGGCCCCATCGACGGCCATGACATCAACGCCCTGGTTGAGACACTGCGCAACATGCGCAACCTCAAGGGGCCGCAGCTGCTGCACGTCAAGACCAAGAAGGGCAAGGGTTACGAGCCCGCCGAGAAAGATCCCATCGGTTATCACGGCGTGCCCAAGTTCAATCCGGACGAGTGCACCCTGCCCAAGGCGAGCGGTGGCAAGCCGAGCTTCTCCGCCATCTTCGGCCAGTGGCTGTGCGACATGGCGGCAAAAGACGAGAAGCTGGTCGGCATCACCCCCGCCATGCGCGAGGGCTCAGGGTTGGTCAAGTTCAGCCAGCAGTATCCGGATCGCTACTTCGACGTGGCCATCGCCGAGCAGCATGCGGTCACCTTCGCCGCCGGCCTCGCCATCGCCGACAAGAAGCCGGTGGTCGCCATCTATTCGAGCTTCCTGCAGCGCGCCTATGACCAGCTGATCCACGACGTGGCGCTGCAGGAGCTACCGGTACTGTTCGCCATCGACCGGGCCGGTCTGGTGGGCGCCGATGGCCCGACCCATCAGGGGGCGTTCGACATCAGCTTCCTGCGCACCGTGCCCAACATGGTGGTGATGACGCCGTCCGACGAGAACGAATGTCGCCAGATGCTCTACACCGGCTATCAGTGCAACCAGCCTGCGGCGGTGCGTTACCCCCGTGGCAGCGGCACAGGCATCGAGGTGCAGACCGAGATGCAGGCGCTGGCGCTCGGCAAGGGACGTGTCATTCGCGAGGGCAAGGGCACCGCCATACTGGCGTTCGGCACCCTGCTGCAGCAGGCCAGGGCCGCCGCCGAGGCGCTCGATGCCACCCTGGTGGACATGCGCTTCGTCAAGCCGATGGATGAGGCGCTGGTGCTGTCGCTTGCTGCCAGTCATGACCAGTTCGTGACCATAGAGGACAACGCCATCATGGGCGGTGCCGGCTCTGCGGTGAACGAGCTGCTGATGCGCAACAAGCAGTGCAAACCGGTGCTCAATCTGGGCCTGCCGGATCGCTTCGTGGAGCAAGGCACCCAGGAGGAAATCTACGCGCTGCTGGGACTCGACAGCACTGGCATTCAAGCCAGCATCGAAGCCTGGCTGCTGGCCTGATCAGGCACCTTGACGAGCAAATAAGGAAGGGCGCCTGATGGCGCCCTTCTTGTATCTTCACTTCTGACCCGAATTAACCCTTGTAGATCTTGGGGTTGAACACATCCCGCAGCCAGTCACCCAGCAGGTTGATGACCAGCACCAGCACCACCAGGCAGATGCCCGGGAAGGCGGTGATCCACCAGGAGCCGGAGAAGATGTAGTTGAAGCCGACGCTGATGAGCGACCCCAGCGACGGCTGATCCACCGGCATCCCCAATCCGAGGAAGGAGAGTGCCGCCTCGCTCATGATGGCGTTGGCCACCTGCACTGTGGAGATCACCAGGATGGGCGACAGACAGTTCGGCAGTATGTGGCGGAACATGATGCGCGGGGCGCGAAACCCCATCACCTTGGCCGCTTCCACATACTCCTTCTTCTTCTCCGCCAGCACGGAGGCACGCACCGTCCGGGCGTACTGCGGCCACTCGGCAATGCCGATGATCACCACCAGCATCAGGATGGCAAACTTCGAGTAGAACTCGGAACCAAAGCTTGCCTGGAAGATGGCTGAGATGATGATAGCCACCATCATGGTGGAGAACGACAGCTGCACGTCGGCAAAGCGCATCAGCAGGCTGTCGATTCGACCACCGAAGTAACCGGCGATCAGGCCGATGACGATGCCGAGCACCAGTTGCAGCCCCACCGCAAACAGCCCTATGGTCAGCGAGATGCGGGCACCGTAGAGAATGGTGCTCCAGATGTCGCGGCCCTGGTTGTCGGTGCCGAGCCAGAAGCGCGCCTCGCCCCCTTCCAGCCAGGAGGGTGGCAGCTCGGCATCCATCAGATCAAAACTGGTCTGATCGTAGACATTGTGCGGCGCCAGCCAGGGCGCCAGCAGCGCCGCCAGCACAAACACCACGAACACCGCAAAACTGAACATGGCTACCTTGTCCCGCAGGAAGTAGTAGACGATGTCAGAGTTCTTGAATCGAGCCCAACGGCTTGGGCTCACAGTCACAGCGTTAGTCATGTGTTACCCCTTGGCGGTCAAGTTGACGGTCGGGTTGATGAACCCGTAAAGCAGGTCGACCAGGGTATTGGTCACCACGAAGATAAGTCCCACGAAGATGACGTAGGCGGTGATCAGCGGGGTATCGACCCGATGGATCGCCTCGAGGAACAGGAAACCTGTCCCCGGCCACTGGAACACGCTCTCGGTCAGTATGGTATAGGCCACCATGGTGCCAATCTGCACGCCACCGACGGTAATAACCGGCAGCATGGTGTTTTTGAGGGCATGACTGTAGTAGACCTTGTTGTTGTCCAGCCCCTTGGCACGGGCAAACTTGACGTACTCGGAGGAGAGCTGCTCCAGCATCTCGGAACGCACCAGCCGGATGAACAGCGGCAACATGATGGAAGAGAGCGACACCGCGGGCAGGATCAGGTGCTTGATACCGTCCCAAGTGAAGAATCCCGACTCCCAGCCCAGCAGATTGTAGGTCTCGCCGCGGCCATAGGCCGGCAGCCAGCCGAGCTGGATGGAGAAGAGGTACATCAGCATGATGGCGGTCAGGAATACCGGGATCGAGATGCCGATACTGCTCCCCGCCATGATGATCTTGGTAGGAATGCTGCGCGGGCGGATCGCCGAATAAACACCGAGTGGAATGGAGACCACCACGATGATGAGCGCGGCGGCAAACACCAGCTCAAGGGTAGCCACCAGCTTGTCGAGGATCACCTCGAGAGCAGGTCGCTTGAAGAAATAGGAGGTGCCCAAATCCCCATGCACCGCATTTTTCAAAAAGCGGCTGTATTTGATAAGGAAAGGGTCATTGAGGCCCATCTTCTCGCGCAATTCGTGACGCTGGGCTTCGGAGACGGATTGTCCCACCAGCTCACGCAACGGATCCCCCAGGTTGTCCTGGATGGAGAAGGCGACCAGGCTGATGACGAACATCACTATCACGGCCTGATAGAACCGTTTCAGCAGGAATGTAAACATGCTTGTCCTTCTACGTGGCCTGTGTCTTGGCACAGGCTTCTGTTAGTGGGCGGAGTGGCCAGCTGACCACCCCGCCCCGTCCTTCCTTGGTGCTTCGCTTACTTGCCGACCACCAGATCGCCGAAGTAAGGGAAGTTCATCACGTTGACCACCGGCTTGATATCGGCGTTTTTCTTGGCGCCATAGGCCAGATCTTCCCAATGAAGCGGCACGTAGGCAGCGTCATCGATCAGCATGGCTTCCACCTTCTGCAGCATGGCAGCACGCTTGGCCGGATCGGTTTCGGCGTTGGCATCAATCACCAGCTTGTCAGCCTCTGCGTTGGCATAACCGGCGCAGTTGTACTGACCCATGCCAGTCTTGGCATCCTTGGTGAAGGTCAGGAACTCGAAGAAGTTCGCGGTATCTTCAGTGTCTGAGTGCCAGCCGATCAGCTGCATGTCAGCGGCGCACTTGTCAAACTCGGGCCAGTATTGCGCCACCGGCATGGTCTTCAGATCCACCTTGATGTTGATCTTGGCCAGCATGGCAGAGACAGCCTGGGCAATCTTGACGTCGTTGACGTAGCGGGCGGCCGGGGAGATGAAGCTCATCTTGAAGCCCTGCTCGTAGCCAGCTTCCTTCATCAGCTGCTTGGCCTTGGCCAGATCATACTGGGGCTTGAGTGCCTCGTTGTGACCGGCATAGCCTTTCGGGCTCAGCTGGCCAGCGGGAGTACCGAAGCCCTTGTTGATCTTCTCGACTATGCCCACCTGGTTGATGGCGTAGTTGATGGCCTGACGCACGCGCTTGTTTTTCAGCGCCGGGTTGGTGTTCTGGTTCAGCTCTATGATGATGGCGCGGGTACCGGACAGGGTCACCAGCTGGGTGTCCTTGCCATTCTTGACGCGCTCAAGATCGTTTGGCGCAACCGGGTAGATCACGTCCACGTCCCCACCCAGCAGGGCGGCAACGCGGGTCGCATCTTCCTTGATCGGCACCACGGTCAGGTTGTCGACGTTGCCCTTGGAGGCCTTGTCCCAGTAGTTGGCGTTGCGGGCATACTCGAGCTTGACGCCCTGCTCGCGGAACTTGACGCTGAACGGACCGGTTCCGGAGACGTGGGTGGAGGCATAGGAGTCGCCGTTCTTGACGATCTCACCCTTCTCTTTGCCTGCCTCTGTCTTGCCGGTGTAGAACTTGGAGTCCATCGGGAAGATATAGGTGACTGTCTGCAGCACCAGCGGGAACGGCTTGGCGGTGATCAGATCGACTGTGTACTCATCGACCTTCTTCACTTCGGCGATGGGGTCGAAGATGGCCTTGAAGTCGACGGAAGACTTCAGGCGGTTGACGGTCCACACCACGTCGTCGGCGGTGAAGTCATTGCCGGAGTGGAACTTGACGCCCTTGCGCAGGAAGAAACGCACCGTCTTGTCATCGATACGTTCAAACTTCTCGGCCAGACGCGGCTCGAATTTCAGATCCTGGGTGTAACGCATCAGGGGATCGAACACCAGATGCGACATCTCCAGGGTCTGACCGGAGAGCTGCTCCTGCGGATCCAGCGAGGTGGCGTCCGAGGCAACGGCGACCTTGATGTCGACGGCGGAAACGTTAAAAGCGAAACCTGCGGCGAACAGCGCCAGGGCAATCTTGGATAATCCTTTCTTCATGTCTTTCTCCATGCTTTTGGCTTTTTTATTGACAGACAAACCGGCGAGCCGGTGCTTTCCTAGCTTGCGATTTCCAGCCCCTCGCGGGACATTCCCTTGAACTCCGGCATGAGGGAAATCAGCTTGCGGCTGTACTCATGCTCGGCATTGGTAAACAGTTTTTCGGTCTCGGCCACTTCCACCAGATGGCCGTGCTGCATCACGCCGATGCGATCGCACATCTGGCGGATCACCGGCAAATCGTGGCTGATGAACAGCATGGTGAGTCCGAGCTCCTGCTGCAGATCCTTGAGCAGGTTGAGGATCTGGGCCTGTACCGACACATCCAGCGCCGAGGTGGGCTCGTCACAGATGAGGAAGCGCGGCCGGGTTGCCAGGGCGCGGGCGATGGAGATGCGCTGACGCTGACCACCGGAGAACTCGTGGGGATACTTGACCCCGGCACCACGGCCGAGCCCCACGTGATCGAGCAGATCGTTGACTATCCCCTCGATCTGGCTCTCGCTGCCTGCCAGCTTATGGAAGCGGATGGGCTCGGCGATGATGTCACGCACCTTCATGCGCGGGTTCATCGAGGAGTAAGGGTTCTGGAATACCATCTGCATCTGGCGGCGCAGGGGACGGCGCTCACGCTCACTCTTGAGCGCGGTGAGATCGATCCCCTCGAAGAAGATCTTGCCGGTATCTGGCGGATAAAGGCCCGTGATGGCACGGGCTATGGTGGATTTGCCGGAGCCCGACTCCCCCACCAGGCCGAAAGTTTCCCCTTCGAAGATCTCGAAGCTGATGTTGTTGCAGGCGCGCACGTACTGGCGGCGGCTCGGGAAGATGGAGTCCTTGGTGACAAACCTCAGATCAACGTTCTCCACCCGCAGCAGGGCGCCCTCGTAGCTGCGCTCATCCTGACTCTGGCCGAGCCAGTGGGTCTTGAGATCGATATTGGTATCCGGCGCACTGGCATCCTCGATATAGGAGACCAGCGGGAAGCGCACCAGCTTGACGTCCGAGCGGGGTACCGCCGAGATGAGGCTGCGGGTATAAGGGTGATTGGGGCGACCCAGCACCTGTTCCGTGGTACCGAACTCCACCAGATCGCCGCGATACATGACCGCCACCTTGTCGGTGACGTTGGAGACAACGCCCATGTCGTGGGTCACCAGCATGCAGCCCACCTGACGCTCTTTGCAGAGGTTGCGGATGAGCTGTAGGATCTGATCCTGAATGGAGACGTCGAGGGCCGTGGTCGGCTCATCGGCGATGATGAGCTCGGGATCGCACGACAGCGCGATGGCGATGACCACCCGCTGGCGCATGCCACCGGAAAACTGGTGCGGATACTGCTTGATGCGCAGCTCGGGCTGCGGGATCCCGACCGCCCCCATCAGCTCGAGCGCCTTGGCAAAGGCGGCGTCGCGAGAGAGATCGGTATTGGCAAGAATGGTCTCAACCAGCTGCTGCTCAACGGTGAACAGCGGATTGAGGGAGGTCATGGGATCCTGGAAGATGAAGCCGATGCGGGAACCACGGATGGCCCGCATCTCGATCTGGCTCTTGCCGGAGATGAGTTCGCCGTTGAGATAGATGTCACCACGGGCGATGCGGCCCGGCGGGCTCAGCAGATCGATGACGGCATTGCCTATGGTGGACTTGCCGGCGCCAGATTCGCCCACCACACCGACGATCTCCCCTTTTTCGACACACAAAGAGAGATCTTTGACCGCGGCCAGCACCCCATAGCGGGAGGGGTACTCGATCCGCAAGTTTTTCACTTCGAGCAAGGACATGTTTACCTCTGCGGGGGACATCCGTCCCAAATAATTCGTCCGTAAATCGGCCGCAGATGCCGGTTGTGCCTTGAGTACTGATCTTGAGTGCTTTTCTGAGTAATAAACGCTCAATCCATGAGGCAGCGAAACCAGCGATCCGGGCGGGTTTTTTGCATTTTTTTGGAATAACCCGCGAGTAACTTAGACGGTTTGACCGCGACTGTAAATGATCGGGTTATACAATTTCGCAATACTTTGTTCAGTCAGCGGCCATCACGGCAGTCATAAATGATGACTTATGTCACATAACCAGACTATATGACCACCATCAAGACTTTTTAGTGCTTTTACTTTCAACAAAGACGCAACAGGCGGGAATAATCACTATTAGCACAATAGCATTAAGCTTCGAATGAGTAGTGAATATTTATGTGAAATGATTTTTTAACGGCAGCATATGCCGATGAATGAAAACTAAACAGAGCTATATAGGGGGAAGCCAGGCTGGCGATCCCCCTTGCCGGGAGATTCAGCCCAGCCAGTATGCCAGCAATTGCATACAAAACAGAGCGAACAAACCGGCGATGAGATCGTCCAGCATGATGCCGAGTCCGCCGTGGATCCGGCGATCAAACCAGGAGATGGGCCAAGGCTTGAATACATCGAACAGCCGGAACAGCACGAAGCCGGCCAGCACCCACTGCCAACCAGCTGGCGCCGCTATCATGGTCACACCAAAACCTATCACCTCGTCCCAGACGATGGCACCGTGATCCGGCATGCCGATGGCATCGGTGGCACTCTGGCAGATGCGAATGCCCGCCACGAACCCTACCGCCAGCAGGGCGATGAACCAGGGTGTTGCCAGACCGCTCACCAGCAGATAGAGCGGAATGGCGACCAGCGTCCCCATGGTGCCTGGCGCCTTGGGGGAAAGGCCGGAGCCAAACCCCACCGCCAGCACGTGGAGCGGGTGCTTCAGGTTCAGTCGTTTCAACTCAGGCTTTATCCTGAACAAGCTCATGCGAAGTGATCCCACCCTTTCAGTTGCAGCTCGACCACTTGCTCGCCTCTCAGGTAGTCGATGCCCGCCTCGCCCGCTACGATGCGGCCGATGCGGGTGAACTTGACGCCACAGTTGGCCAGCGCCGTATCCAGCGCGCCGCGATACTCCTCCGGCACGGTGAAGCAGAGCTCGTAGTCATCGCCACCGGCCAGCGCCAGTTGCCAGGCATCCTGCTCGGGCACCGCATCCTGCAGCACGGGCGAGAGGGGCAGCAGGCCGAGATCGATCTGGGCCCGCACCCCGGATGCCTTGAGAATATGGCCGAGATCCGAGGAAAGCCCATCTGAAAGATCCAGCGCACTGCTCGCCAGCCCGCGCAGGGCCTGCCCTGCCAGAATGCGGGGATGGGGATGATCGAGCCGGGGCAGCACCGCGGCCAGCTGGTTCTCGTTGAGGCTACGCTTGCCGAGCAGATGGGAGAGCGCCAGGGCGGCATCCCCCAGAGTACCGGTGACATAGATGCCATCGCCGGCCTTGGCACCGCTGCGCATCAGGGCGCGACCGGCGGGGACGGATCCCTTCACCGAGACAGTGATGGAGAGCGGGCCGCGAGTCATGTCCCCGCCCACCAGCGCCACGTTGTAATATTCGGCCAGTTCGAGAAAGCCTTCGGCAAAGCCGGCGACCCAGGGTTCGTTGATGGCGGGCAACGTCAGTGCCAGCGACACCCAGCGCGGCTCGGCACCCATGGCGGCAAGGTCGGACAAATTGACCGCCAGCGCCTTGTAGCCGAGATCCACCGGATCCATGTCGGGGAAAAAGTGGACGCCGCTCACCAGCGTATCCGTGCTCACCGCCAGCTGAGTATCGGCTGGCAGGGTCAACAGGGCGCAGTCATCTCCAGGGCCCATCACCACGTCCTTGCGGGCGTGGGGAACCTTGAAGTACTTATCAATCAGCTCAAATTCACCCATACAGTAAAAAGCCAGCGGTTAGGCTGGCTCCTCTCTTAATGCTGACGGACAGCAGGATCAACGCTTGGCCAGCGTCTTGATTACCTTGTCCAGTACACCGTTGACAAACTTGTGGCTGTCATCGGCAGCAAAGGCCTTGGCCAACTCGATCGCTTCGTTGATCACCACGCGCGGCGGTACATCATCACGACGGGTCAGCTCATAGGTCGCCAGACGCAGGATCGCCTTGTCCACCATGTCCACTTCTTCCAGCGGACGGGAGAGGAAAGGGGAAAACACCTTGTCCAGCTCGTTGCAGTGGAGGGCTACCCCGAACAGCAGATCGCGGAAATAGTTCAGGTCCACACCCTTGGTGTCCTGATCTATCTTGAACTGCTCTTCGATGTCGCCCACGTTGGCCCTGGTCATCTGCCACTGGTAGATGGCCTGGGTGGCGCAATGGCGGGCTTTACGGCGCTCGGACGGTTTCAATGTACTTCTCCTCGTTACACGTCCAGCTGTTTCAGGACGTTGATCATTTCGAGCGCGCTCAGTGCAGCCTCTGCACCCTTGTTACCCGCCTTGGTACCGGCGCGCTCGATGGCTTGTTCAATGTTTTCTGTGGTCAGCACGCCGAAGGCAACGGGAATTTCATATTCCATCATTACCTGGGCCAGGCCCTTGCCGTTCTCGCTCGCCACCAGCTCGAAGTGGTAGGTGCCACCACGGATGACGGTGCCCAGCGCGACTATGGCGTCGTATTGACCACTCTTGGCCAGCTTTTTGGCTGCCAGGGGGATTTCGACGGCGCCCGGCACGCGCACCAGGGTCAGATTGCTGTCCTGGATCTGGCCTTGACGCTTCAGCACGTCCACAGCACCGTCCACCAGGCTTTCGTTGATGAAGCTGTTGAAACGGGCAACGACAATAGCAACGCGCGCCTCAGGAGCGGCGATATTTCCTTCGATAACCTTCATTGGAAATCCTGTATCTGTGCAATCAAAAGGGGCCGGAGTCAAAAGTGCGCACATTCTAGCACAAAGGGGAATCGGACAAAAACATGCATCACAGTTTCGACAACGAGACTGCTATTGATCTTTTTATTATCTGCTCCGACCTGTTAATAATACGTGGCCCTGGCACGGGCTAAAAATAATAACATCAAGGAGTTCAGTATGTTGGATTTAAAACGCAGCAGCATCGTAGTCGCCTGCCTGCTGCCATTGGCTGTTCAGGCAGACGGTGTTGGTAGCCCGCGCATCATCGGCGGTAGTGCCGTGACGGCCCCAAGCTGGATGGTGGCAGTCGGCGAAGTCGTCAACGGCAACTGGAGCAATTTCTGCGGCGGCACCCTCATCGACAAGCAGTGGGTACTCACCGCTGCGCATTGCGTAGCGGATGCCCAGTCCGGCACCATGGAAGTGGCCATTGGAGTAACAGACCTGAGCCGTCCCCACACTCGCAGCAAGGTCGATCAGGTGCTGATGCACCCCGAGTATTATGTCAATTTGCTCAGCAATCTGGGTAACGGCGAGCCCCCATACTCTTCGGATGTGGCCCTGCTGCACCTTGCCACTCCGGTCACCCAGGCCCCCATCGCCATCGCAGACCCAGTCATCAAGGATACCTGGCAGTGGAGCACGACCATGCTGCATGCCCTTGGTTACGGTGGCACCGACCCCGATGCGACCAAATCCAGCCCGCAGCTGCTGGCAGTGGATCTCGCCTATCGGGGGGAGCGGGACTACTGGTACGGTGACCCGACCACCACCCACATCTTTGCTGGCAGCCTGGCCGGTCAGGACACCTGCAAAGGCGACAGTGGCGGTCCGCTGACTTATGGCGGCAAGCTGGTCGGCGTGACCAGCTACGGGGCTTTCCCCTGTGCTACCGGCAGCGCCGGTGGCTACGTCTACGCGCCTGCCTTCAGTGACTGGATCACCGAGCAACAGCAGGGCGTTACCCTGACCACGATCCGCGGCCTCATCCTGCCCTCAGGCACCAGTGGCTGGGCCGACTACCTGCTAGCCAACCGCAGCAATCAGGCTGTGACCCTGAGCGGCGTCTACAGCGATGCTCCGGCCATGAGCAACGGCTGTCCCGGCCGTCTGGAAGCAGGCCAAACCTGCGCTCTGCGCCTTCGTGCCGACGGCAACGACACGGTCGGCACGCTTCGCCTGCAGGGGGTAGAACTCACCGTCACTGACGAGCGAGGCGCGAGTCAGCGTCTTGAATCCGCCTTGATGAGCCTCACCAGCGAACCCACCAAGACCACTGACCCAACAACGACCACCACGACCTCAAATGGTGGCGGTGGTGGTGGCGCCATGGGTCTCGGAGCCCTGTTGCTGCTGCCGCTTGTCTGGTTGCGCCGTCGCCGCTAAGGCAAAACAACAAGGGATGACCGAGGTCATCCCTTGTTTCATATCCATTTCATCGCATCAGGCTTATTCGCCTACGTATTCCACCACTTCCAGGCCGAAACCGCCGAGGGCATGGTATTTCTTCGGCGAGCTCAACAGCCGCATCTTGCCGACCCCAAGCGTCTTGAGGATCTGGGAACCTACGCCGACCCGACGCGAAGTACCCTGCCACTTGGCCCCTTCCGGTTGCAACCCCTTGTCGGCGGCTTCAAAGCCCTTGACCCGGGCCAGCAGCTCCTCGCCATGAGATTCCGCCCCCAGAATTACCAGCACCCCACCCTCCTGGGCGATGCGAGCCATGGATTTGGGCAGCGGCCAGCTGCGGGCGGCGTGGCGGTCGGTCAGCAGCAGATCGCTCAGCACGTCGTGCAGATGGACCCGCACCAGGGTCGGCTGCTCGGCCTGTATTTCGCCTTTCTTCAGGGCAAAGTGCACCTGGTTGTCTATGGTGTCGCGGAAGGTGATGAGGTCGAACTCGCCATATTCGGTTGGCAGCTTGCACTCGGCCACTTTCTCCACCGTGGTCTCGTGCTGGTTGCGGTATTCGATAAGGTCGGCGATGGTGCCAAGTTTGATGCCGTGCTGCTCGGCGAAGATCTCGAGATCAGGACGGCGCGCCATGGTGCCATCCTCGTTGAGGATCTCGACGATGACGGAGGCCGCCTCGTAACCGGCCAGCCGGGCCAGATCACAGCCAGCCTCGGTGTGACCGGCACGGGTCAGCACGCCGCCATCCTGTGCCATCAGCGGAAATATGTGGCCCGGTTGTACCAGATCGGCGGCCTTGGCATTGGGGGCCACCGCCGCCTGCACGGTCACGGCGCGATCGGCAGCCGAGATGCCGGTGGTCACCCCTTCGGCGGCTTCTATGGTGACGGTGAAGGCGGTGGAGAACTGGGCATTGTTGCGATCAACCATCAACGGCAGCGCCAGCTGCTTGCAGCGATCCCGGGTCAGGGTCAGGCAGATGAGACCACGGCCGTAGCGGGCCATGAAGTTGATATCCTCCGGGCGGACACAGGAGGCGGCCATGATGAGGTCCCCTTCGTTCTCCCTGTCTTCGTCATCCATCAGGATCACCATCTTGCCAGCCTTGATATCGGCAATGATTTCCTGGGTTGTGCTCAGCGCCATGGGCTACTCCATCAACATGCTTCGGGGATTGAGCCTGCCGGCTCGGCTTGATACGGGATTATTCTGCTCTAGATGGGGGCACAAGGCCCCATTTCAATCGGAGCGGGATCACAGAAAAGCGTTTTTCCCGCGACATCGGCCGTTACAGGAAGCCGGACTGGGCCAGCTTTTCCAGCGTCAGGGTCGATGACGAGCCGTCATGGGCCTTGCCTTGCATCAGTCGCTCCAGATAGCGGGCTATCTGATCCACCTCGAGATTCACGCGATGACCCGGTTTCCAGCGCGCTATGGTGGTCTCCTGCACCGTGTGGGGCACTATGGTCAGGCGGAACAAGTCCCCCTGCACGGCGTTGACCGTCAAGCTGATGCCATCCACCGCGATCGACCCCTTCTCGGCTATGTAGCGGGAGAGCGACCCTGGCGCCTTGATCCAGTATTCGATGGCGCGGCCGCTGCTGGACTTGCTCTTCACCTCCCCCACCCCGTCCACATGACCGGAGACCAGATGGCCGCCCAAGCGGGAGCTGGGCATCAGCGCCTTCTCCAGATTGACGGGATCGCCCACCTTGGCCTCGGCAAAGCCGGTGCGCGACAGGGTCTCCAGCGACACGTCGGCGGTATAACGCTGGTCGCCAAGCCCAATCACCGTCAGGCAGACGCCGTTGGTGGCAATGGAGTCACCCAGCTTGACGTCACTGAAATCCAGGGTCGGGGCGTGGACTGTGAGGGCCATGTCTTCACCCTGCCGGCGCAGGTCGGCCAGGGTTCCCACCGCTTCGATAATTCCGGTAAACATGCAGATCACCTTGCTGATGACGGGGCCAGGCAGGCCCCCGATAAACATTGAGAAATCAGGCTATTTTCGCCGTGATGCGAATGTCCTGCCCCACCAGCCGCACATCCTTGATGTTGAGCTTGGGCGCCTGGAACAGCCGGGTGAGTTCTGGCAGATGGAACAGGCCTCGCCCCTCATCCCCCATCAGTCTGGGCGCCTGGTAGAGCACCAGCTCATCCACCAGCCCCTTGTTCAGCAGGGCGCCACACAGCCGCGGCCCCGCCTCCACCAGCACTGAGTTGATGTGCTGCTTGGCCAGCAGCATGAAGAGGCTGACCAGATCCAGCTTGCCATCCAGCAGCGGCAGCTCCAGTTGCTGCACCCAGGCCGGCCAGTCGCCGGCAGCCTTGTGGCGGGCCAGCAAAACCGGGCCTGTGCTCTGGAACAGCGGCAGGTCCGGAGTGAGCCGGTTTTGCGAATCGACGATGACCCGCAGCGGCTGGCGCAGGGTTTCTTTGGGGTAGCTGGCCTTGACCGAGGGGGGCAGCTCGTCCCAGCGCACAGTCAGCGAGGCGCCGTCGGCCAGCACGGTTTCGGCGCTGGAGAGCACCGCATCGTGACGGGCCCGCAGTCGCTGCACATCGGCGCGGGCCAGGGGCCCCGTTATCCACTGGCTCTCGCCGCTTGCCATGGCGGTGCGGCCATCCAGACTGGCACCGAGCTTGACCGTCACCTGCGGGAAAGCGGTGCGCATCCGCTTGAAGAAGCCCGGATTGAGTGCCTCGGCCTCGGCACTGAGCAGACCGAAGTCGGTCTTGATGCCGGCCTCAGACAACATGCGCAGCCCGCGCCCGCCCACCTCGGGATTGGGATCGACCATGGCGGCGACCACCCGGGTCACCCCGGCCTTGATCAGCGCCTCGGCGCAGGGCGGGGTACGGCCATGGTGGGAACAAGGCTCCAGGGTCACATAGGCGGTGGCGCCACGGGCCTGTTCACCGGCGGCATGCAGGGCATAGACCTCGGCATGGGGCTCGCCGGCACGCTTGTGCCACCCCTCACCGACCACCACGCCGGCTTTCACCAGCACGGCACCGACGCAAGGGTTGGGCGCCGTGGTATAGCGGCCGCGGCGGGCCAGTTCGAGGGCCCGACTCATCCATTGGTAATCATCTTGACTAAACATCTGAGCTCCCGTTCAAAGCGAGAAAATGGGCGTTGCAGGTTCGATTAGCGCAGCGTAATCGGACGTTGGAGAAGCTTGTTTTCTCCAGCTTGGCGATCTCTTCGCCGCTTCTTGTCATAAACACGGCGAATCTCTTCAACGCTGCGATAGGCGGAAACGAAACGGATAGCAGATATTGCCTTGCCCACCCGATACCGTTACTTCTCCAGCTTGGCGATCTCTTCACCAAATTCACGAATGTCTTCGAAGCTGCGATAGACGGAGGCGAAGCGGATATAAGCGACCTTGTCCAGGCCCTTGAGCTCATCCATCACCAGGTTGCCCACCAGCTGGGAGGCGACTTCGCGCTCACCGGTGGCCCGCAGGCGGGACTTGATGTGATTGACGCCCTTCTCGATGGCCTCCATGCTCACCGGCCGCTTCTCCAGTGCCCGCAGTATGCCGGCACGCAGCTTGTCTTCATTGAAGGGTTCACGGGAGCCGTTGGACTTGATGACGCGGGGCATCACCAGCTCGGCCATCTCGAAGGTAGTGAAACGCTCGTGACAGAGCAGACACTCACGACGGCGGCGCACCTGATGGCCTTCTGCCACCAGACGGGAATCGATCACCTTGGTATCAACGGCACTACAGAAAGGGCAATGCATCTGACCTCCGGCGTTAACTGAAAAGGCACCTGCCCCGCGGGGTCAGGATCTTGGTCGGCCAGTGTAGCACGGCCATCCAAAGCCGGTAAAAGCCCAGAAAAACAATATGTCACCGCAGATGAACCTTAGCCGTATCAGCCAGTACGCAGCGCCTCTATAGCTTCGAATGGCAACCATAGCACAGTATTTGCATCCCCTTCGATCAGCGCAACGATGGCCTCTCTCGGGCCTGTTTGCCAGGCCTTAGTCCCATAGAATACCGCCTGGGAGCGGTTCAGATGTTCAAGGTCATCGTAGGCCCGCATCAGAAAATAGGCGTCCGGATCATGCAAGGAGAGGCCATGGCTCACCACATCCATCCCCCAGGCAAGGTGCAAGGGCAGGCTCTGCTCGGTAACCAGCCGATGAAAAGCCGCACGGCTCCCGGCCTTGAGCCGATAGCTCCGGATCTCCAGCACTCGCTTCATCACGCTTTCTCCTGCTAAAAATGGTGTGGAAAGGCCCATACAGCACCATTCGATCGGCCAGAGGCTCAATCGTCATAGGGCAAGCAGTCGGGATCACACCCAGTGTGATCGGGCGCCGGATCCTGCACAAACTGTACGGCATCGATATGGGTGTGGCCCTGCATCAAGGCCTTGCTCACCCTGTGCATGCCATCCATGACCCGTCCCGCCCTGTCCAGAATGATGGGATAGGCAAGATCGGCGGCCAGCATCAGCTGACAGTGATCTATGATGCTGCGCACCGTGGGTCTGGCCTCGCCGTGTCCGTACCAGTGCTCAAAATCCAGTTCGGCAATCTGTGCCAGTGGCACAGCTTGAACCGGTAGCCCGCGGCTCAGCCGCACCAGACGGCGCACATCCCATGCCAGCAGGCCCTCGGGGCTATTGCGAAAATGGTACTGGGCACGGATGGACAAGATCAGATCCTCATCTGTGCTCTCGCCTGACATGCTGCCTCCTCTGTCTGCTGCACGAACTCGGCGCCCGTAGCGGGACCGAAATAGAAAAAACAATGCCACCCGCAGGTGGCATTGGTCTCAAACCAGCAGGGCTGGCGTATCAGGCATAAACCGGGAAACGACGGCAGATATCCAGTACCTGCTCGCGCACTGTGGCCAGCACGGCATCGTTGTCATGGTTGTCAAGCACGTCACAGATCCAGTTGGTCAGCTGGATGGACTCTGCTTCCTTGAAACCGCGACGGGTGATGGCCGGGGTACCGATCCGCACACCTGAGGTGACGAACGGGGAACGCGGGTCGTTCGGCACCGAGTTCTTGTTGACTGTGATGTTGGCTTTGCCAAGAGCGGCATCAGCCTCTTTACCGGTCAGCTCGCGGCCGATCAGGTCAACCAGCATCAGGTGGTTGTCGGTACCGCCAGAGACGATCTTGTAACCGCGCTCGATGAAAGTCGCCGCCATGGCCTTGGCGTTTTTGACGACTTGAGCCTGATAGGTCTTGAACTCGGGCTCAAGCGCCTCTTTGAATGCCACGGCTTTACCGGCGATGACATGCATCAGCGGGCCACCTTGACCACCTGGGAAGACGGCGGAGTTCAGCTTCTTGTAGAGATCTTCGTCGTCGGCAGCGGAGAGGATCAGACCACCACGGGGACCGGCCAGGGTCTTGTGGGTAGTGGAGGTCACCACGTGGGCGTGGGGCACCGGGTTCGGGTAGACACCAGCGGCAATCAGACCGGCTACGTGAGCCATGTCGACGAACAGGTAAGCACCGATCTTGTCAGCGATTTCACGCATACGGGCCCAGTCAACGATACCTGAGTAGGCGGAGAAGCCACCGATCATCATCTTCGGCTTGTGCTCGACGGCCAGACGTTCCATTTCGTCATAGTCAATCTTGCCGGACTCATCGATACCGTAAGGAATGATGTTGTAAAGCTTGCCGGAGAAATTGACGGGGGAGCCGTGGGTCAGGTGACCACCATGGGCCAGGTTCATGCCCAGCACGGTATCACCCGGCTGCAGCAGGGCCATATAGACGGCGCTGTTGGCCTGGGAGCCGGAGTGCGGCTGCACGTTGGCATAGGTGGCACCAAACAGTTCCTTGGCGCGCTCGATGGCCAGGGTTTCGACCACGTCGACGTACTCGCAACCACCGTAGTAGCGCTTGGCCGGATAGCCTTCGGCGTACTTGTTGGTCAACTGGGAGCCCTGGGCTTCCATGACGCGGGGGCTGGTGTAGTTCTCAGACGCGATCAGCTCGATATGCTCTTCCTGACGACGGGTCTCGTCTGTGATGGCCTGCCACAGCTGGGGATCATAGCCTGCGATGGTCATGTCACGTTTCAACATCCGTTTCTCTCCTGAAAATCGTTTGCGCGTTAGGTGAAGTGGGCAGCGGCATTGTAACGTGAGCGAGATCAAAGAGACAGTCCAACCACCCAAAAAATTGTTTAAAAAATGTAAAATGTGTCGCAAGTGTCTAAGCCTGCGTCGGCTCCCAGCCCTCAGCCAGGGTGTCGGCCAAAGCCCCCTTTCCCATGCCCCCTTCCTTGCCGTTCAGTACCCCACAGCGCAGCCAACCGCCGCAAACGCAGCCAACAAACAGCAAAAACCAAAGCCGGATCATGGATATAGCGTTTACTAACAGATAACATCTTTGCGTGGCACAGTGGTTGCCCAGCCAAAGATGGAGGCAAAAAATGCCGAGCAAGGCCCTCACCCTGCTCCCGATGGATCTGCACCTTCCCCTGGCGCTCACCCTCCGCCAGCACACCTGCCGACTCGGGGTTGGTGGCGACGACCGCCTGGCTGAGCCGCCCAGCCGTCGCTGGCCGCCCCATTGCAACACCATGTTCCCGACCCACTTCCGCCTCGATCTTCCTTCTCTGCACCAGCGCTACACGGGAGTACGCCATGATGGATAACCTGATGCTTTTTCTGATCATATCGGTATTCGCTGTCTTCTATTGGGTCTACTATACCGGCAGTCGCAAGAGCCCCTTTACCCACCAGTGGGAGACCTTGCCCACTCGGGAGCAGTATCTGGCCGCCCATCCGGAAGCCATCGATGGCGACATCATCTTTTGCATTCATTGCGGCCATCATGAGCAACTGGACGTTGGCCTGCTGCATCAGACCGACTTCCGGCGCCAGCATATCTGCACCCGTTGCAAGCAGGCGCTCTACCGCGAAGAGCGCTGAATCATCAGCCAAGGAACGCAAGATGAAACAATTGACCGCCAGCTGCCTGTGTGGCGCCGTGGCCCTGAGCCTGCCCGACCGGTTCGACTACCTGGGCAACTGCCACTGCTCCGAGTGCCGCAAGTTCTCCGGTGCCGATTACGCCCCGGTCGGCGGACTGGACGGTGACAAGGTCACTGTCACCCGTGGTGAAGAGGCCATCAGCCGCTTTCAGAAATCCCCCGAGACCAGCCTCGCCTTCTGCCGCCACTGCGGCTCCAGTCTGTTCAGCGAGAAGCGCAGCAGCGGCAAACTGAACCTGCGCCTCGGCATCCTCAACGAGGCGCCGACCCAAAGACCCGGCTTCCACATCTTCGTCGGATCCAAGGCGCCCTGGCACGAGATCTGTGATGCGCTGCCGCAGTTCGAGACCCGCCCCACGCTCTGACACCGCCACCAACCTGCCCTGAAAACGTCGCCTCCGGTGGCGTTTTTGCCGGCCTGTTCGGCGAATTGTCACCTATGGGTTAACTTTTCTGCCAAAGCCGTTAGAATCGGGCTCACTCTGTTTCCCGCTTGCCATCCACGGAGGAAAAATGCAGGAATTTCTGGCCACTAGCGAACGTCGGGCCGAACTGTACTGGTGGTTTGCCACCCTGTTTAGTGCCGAGCTCAGCGATGAACAGATCGCCGAATACGACAGCTACGATGTGCGAAGCTTCCTGAAGAGCCTCTCCACGCTGGATCCCATGCGCCCGGCCGTCGCCGAGCTCAATGAGGCCATCGCCCGCCTGCTGGTGCGTGACGCGCGCGCCACTGCCCTGGCAGCCGACTTCAAGGGACTGTTTCTGGCCGATACGGCCGTTCAACCTTATGAGTCCGCCCATCTGGATACCTCATCCCTCGACCGCATGCAGCAACGACTGGCGCGTCTTGCCATCGATGTCAGCGCCAAATACCAGCAGCCGGTCGATCACCTCGGGGTCGAACTGGATCTGATGGGCAACCTCATCATACGTGCCGCCGAAGCCGCCAGTGCCGATCAGCGTGAACTCTGGCTAGGCGAGCAGGAAGCCTTGTTGCATGGCCATCTGCTGGCCTGGTTCCCCCATTTCGAAGCCGCTTGCCGCGCCGCCGATCCCTTCGGTTTCTACGGTGCCAGTGCTCGCTTGCTGGGAGTATTCCTCACCATGGATGCCAACTACCTCAGCCTGGTCAAACCGGCATCCTCCGCCGACTGAGCCGATGAAAACCGCCCTGCTACTGATCGCCTGCTGGCTGCTGACCCTGATCCCGCAGGATCAGGGTCTGACGCCGCTCTTCAGCTTGCTGTTCAATCCGGACAGAGATCTGTATGGCACGGCCCAGCTCACCGGTTTCGGCGGCATACTCTTGACCCTCTATCTTGCCAACCTGGGGGTGGAAGTGGTGCTTCGTCGCCGCTTTCAGATAGCCGGCATGCTGACCCTGCTGGTCGCCTGGATAGGCTTTATCAATGCCAGCGGCAGCGAAGCCCACTGGCTCTGGCTACTTGCCCTCTCTCTGCCCTTTCATGTGCTCGGCCTGCTGGTGCTGGCCCGCGGCATTCAGGCATTCGGCCGCCAGAAAGGCTAAAAAACCGCCAAAAGTATTACAAATCATGACAGCCGGATCCCCGCATTCCCCGTCCCAGCAAGGTCGGTGTGGTGGGAGCCGGTAACATCTGCTTACATTCAGCTCCCATTCAGTTTTGTTGCAACCGTTATAGTGCGGCTCCTTTTTACCAACCGACACAGGAGCAACAGCATGCCTCCACAGGATGCGCGCATCACGGGTCTCGATCTGTTGCGAGGGCTTGTCATCTTCATGGCCGTCTTCGAGCACTACACCGGCTACCTCAACTACTGGTACATCGACTTCTTCAACCGTGAACATGCCCTCTGGGACAGCTTCTATCTGTCGCACAAGGCGATGGCCGGCCACCTGCTGCCCATGGATAACACCACGGCCCAGGTCTCGGCTTGGCTCATTCCCTGGGTGAGCCAGGTCTACCTGGCCCTGGCGGCCTTCAACCTGAGCCGTCGAGATCAGGCCAGCTTCAGACCACAACTGGGCGGCAAGCTGGTGCTATTTGCCAGCATCATACTGATCCTCTATGTCGAAGGGCTGGTCATAGCCCCCAACTTCGGCGAGGCCATCTCCTTCTACCCTGTCATGCTGTGGATGTGCCTGTTGGCACTCTTCTCGCTGGTTTACGCTTGGTTCGGCATCCGCGGCATGCTGATACTAACAGTCCTCAGCCTGCTGCTGGATCAATTCGGCGTGCAAACCCTGCTTGGCAATATCGACAGCTGGATGAAGCTGCACGTGCACCCCGACTATGAGCTGGATGCCCGCCTCGATCTCTTCATGGCCAGCGGCTGCTTCGGTTTCCTGTATGGCTGGTGCTGGCATCAGCGCCCCCAATGGCGGGATCGCCTCAACGGCCTGGTGCTCACCCTCTCCCTCATAGCCCTCGCCGTTTACCTTGTGTTTGGCGAGAGCAGTTCGGTCGAACTCAACGACATCTACGCCAACGAGCATGAGCTGGCGATGGACATGACGGGCCGCGCCGGGATCTGGGGCATGGAGTTTCTGGTGATCGGGGTCGTGCTCTGGCTACATCAGCACAACATCCGCCTGTGCTGGCGCCCGCTCAACTGGATCGGCATGTATTCGCTGACCGTCTTCATCTTCCACAAGAGCATCTTCGTGCACCTGTGGGGCCCCTTGCTGCTGTGGTGGACTGCGCGCCAGGGCACCATATTGCCCAACAGCTTCGGTCTCATCATGGCACTCAGCGCCACCAGCGTACTGCTCATCTACGCCTTCCAGCGATCCGGCATCATCTGCCACCTGATGGGCATGCATCAGGACAGAGACTGGATGCGGCTCTATGGCAAGTAGTCATCGCTGGCCGCTGTTGGCCCTTGCCCTGGCGTTGCCCCTGTCAGCCAAGGAGCCGGACAACCAGTGGCAAGTGGGCGGCCAGTGGCAGCTTGGCAGCAATCAGGCGGGGGTCAGCGCCGACGCCAGCATGCAGTTCTGGCTCGCCTATGAACGGGAAACCCAGGTCGGCCTGATCTTTGCCGATGGACAGAGTGCGGGACTGGCCTTGCCGCTCTACCAAAAGAGCTTCCTCGCGCTGGGAGTCAGCCCCATGCAGGTGGTCGATCGCACCCGCTTCAGCGCGCTCTGGCGCCTCGGCTGGCAGCTGGACGAGGATCATCAGCTGACCCTTGGCCAGCTCTATGATGTCACCGGCCGCTATGGCCAGATCTGGTATATGGAGCACAGCCTGCCGCTGCCGGCCGCCCTCTCCCTCAACCTCTGGCTGACCCGGGGCAGCCAGGCGCACATGGCAGCCTATGATGCCGACGCGGGTTGGCGGGACTGGGGGCTCACGCTGGAGCGCAGCTGGGCCTGGCAGCAGTGGCGACTGGGCACTGAGCTGGGGGCCAAACAGTGGCTGATCAAGGAGCACGACTGGCAGCCTGTGGTGTACCTGACCCTGAGCTATCGCTTCAGCTGGTAGCCCCCCCACCACTGTACCTTTGGCAAGCCAACCTCTGAACGAGTCAGGCACCAGATAGGGGGCAAATGCAGCCCCCGATCTTCCCTCCAAAGCGCTTCATGCCATACTGACAACACCTTAAATGACAATAAAGTCAATTCAGGAGCCGTCATGCGCGAAGAGACATCCGAATCCATGCCTGATCCGCCGATACCGGGTCAGCTGAATTCAAACGAGCTGCAGCAACTGTTCGAGCTGGCGCCATTTGGCATAGGCGTGTTCGACCGCCACTTTCGCTGCCGCAGCGTCAATCAGACCCTCGCCGATATCAACGGCCTCTCCCGGGAGGAGCACTACGGCAAATACCTGCGTGAAATAGTGCCAACACTGGCGCCTGCGCTGGAACCCCTGTTCCAGCAGATCATCAGCAGCGGCGTCCCCCAGGTGGAGCTGAACCTGAGCGGCCAGACGGCGGCGCATCAGGGTCAGCAACGGCACTGGCAGGCTATTTACAGCCCCATGCGGGATGAGCAGGGCACGCCTGACGGCATCCTGATCATAGTGCGAGATGTGACCGAACAGGTCGAGGCGCAGCAACGGCTGCAACTGGCCATGCGCGCCGGCCAGGTCGTGGTCTGGGAGTGGCATGTGGCAGAGGATCGGCTGCAATTTGATGGCCAGGTCGAGCGTCTGCTCGGCACGCAAGCCAATCAGTTTCAGGGGGGAATGGATCAGTTCATCAAACGCCTCGACCCGGTATCGGGGGAGCAACTCAGATCGGCACTCAAGGGCACGGCCCCCCTTCATCTGACCCTGAGCTACCTGGGGCCCGATCAGGTGCGGGGTTGGGTCGATCTCCACGCCGATCACGTGGCGGCCACCGACAGTCTGGGGCGTCGCATCATGGGGGTGCTCCACGATGCGACCGAACGCTGCATTCAGGAAGACCGGCTGCGTCAGGCCAATGTGGTCTTCGACACCACGGCCGAGGGCATCATCATCATGGATGGCCAGCGCCAGATCATCTCGGTCAACCCGGCCTTCTGCAACATGACCCAATATGAAGCGGACGAGATAGTGGGCAAGTCGCCGGAATCCATCATGCATCCGCGCCGCCATACCGACATCGACTACCCTTGGCATACCCTGCTGCCCGGCAGCCATGCCTGGCACGGTGAGATGATGTGCCTGCGCAAGGATGGCGGCTACTTCACCTCCTGGCAGCACGTCAGCGCCGTCTATGACAGCCGCCACAACACCACCCACTACGTGATCGCCTTCTCCGACATCAGCGCCATCCGCAAGGCCGAGGCACAGCTCAATCACCTCGCCTATCACGATCCCCTGACCGAGCTCGGCAACCGCAATCTGCTGCAGGAACGGCTCGAACTGGAGCTCAAGACAGCCCAGCTCAACCGGCAGCGGCTCGCCCTGCTGTTCATCGACCTGGACGGCTTCAAGCTGATTAATGACAACCTGGGCCACAGGGCGGGGGATCAGCTGCTCAAGCTGCTGGCCGAACGCATCCGCCTCAGCCTGCGTCACAACGACGTGGCCACCCGGCTCGGTGGGGATGAATTCCTGGTGCTGATCCCCTATTTCGAGCAACCGGAAGAGCTGGAACGGCTTGCCGATCAACTGCTGGCCCGCCTGCGCGAGCCGGTCGAGCTGGCGCACGAGCAGGTCGCCGTCTCCGCCAGCATAGGCATAGCCCTCTACCCGGAACACGCCCAGAGCCCGGATGCCCTGGTCAGCGCCGCCGATAACGCCATGTACGAGGCCAAGAGCCAGGGCCGCAACGGCTATCTGTTCTACACCCCCGGCATGGCAGAGCAGATCCGTGAGCGGATGAGCATGGAGCAGGGGCTGATCAAGGCCATAGAACAGCATCAACTCTGCATCCTGTACCAGCCCATGACGGATCTGACCAGCAACCGCCTGAGCGGGCTGGAGGCCCTGCTGCGCTGGCAGCATCCCAGCGAGGGCATGATAGCCCCCGCCCGCTTCATCCCGGTGGCCGAGGAGTGCGGTCTGATAGAGCAGATTGGGGAGTGGGTGATGCGCACCGCCTGTCAGCAGGGGCAGAGGTGGCTGGCGGCCGGGCTGGCGGTGCCACGGCTCTCGGTCAATGTTTCGGTGCGGGAGATGCGCTCCCTTGGCTATGTGGCGCGGGTCGCCGCCATTCTGGCGGAGACAGGTTTCCCGCCAGAGCGGCTGGAGATAGAGGTCACGGAGAGCATCATACAGCGGGTCGATCAGAGCCTTTTGCTGTTCACCCGCCTGAAAGCGCTGGGGGTGCAGATCGCCATCGACGACTTCGGGACCGGCTTCTCATCCCTGAGCCTGCTGAAAAGTCTGCCCATCGATCGCATCAAGATAGACCGCACCTTCGTGCAGGCCCTGCCGGATGACAAGCACAGCCGGGAGCTGTGCCGCACCATCATCAACCTGGCTGACAGCCTGAACATGGCGGTCACCGCCGAGGGGATAGAAACCCAGGCTCAGCGCCAGTTTCTGCAATCCCTGCACTGCCAGGAGGGGCAGGGCTATCTATTCAGCCATCCCTTGACCGAACCCCATCTGGCGGCGCAGCTGACTCCTCAGAAGGGAGTCTGGTGTTGAGGCGGGCGCTGCAACAGCCGCTCGATGAATGATGAACAACTCACTCGTTGAACGTCAACCTAGCATCCCATCCCTCACTCTGGCCCTGGGGCGAGTCTGCCATCAGCGAATTCTGTGGATAGGGCGACTTTTTCTCTTCGAGGGTGACGGACATCGGCGGTTTGCGGGCCAAAAATGCACTCCCCATCTGCTCGGCGACACGCTCCCGCACCGCCGGCGCGCCCGTCTGCTCGCGGGTCACGGCGAATTCTTTGGGCTGGGGAGCAGTCAGTGCGGCGTCATCGGCAAGCGGGGGGGCATCGAACTGCCAAAGAGAGGTGCAAAGGAGCAAGGACAGCATGGCTATCTCCATCGATAAAACCGATGTTTTTACTCAATCACGGATGAATTGTCACTCATGGCGCTGTAAGCAGATGTTTCCATCTATCCAAAAGTCTAATTGCCCTCCCTCGCCAAAGGTATAAGTTGTTACTTAATCATTACAAGAATGTATTCAAAGGAGTGACAGATGAGCGAGAGCAAGGTCTACCCGGTCAAGGCCCACATCAGCAAGGGAGCCCTGTTGGACAAGGCAGGCTACGAGGCCATGTACCAGGCTTCCGTGCAGGATCCGGATGCCTTCTGGAGTGAGCAGGGAAAAATCCTCGACTGGATCAAGCCCTATACCAAGGTCAAGAACACCTCCTACGACCCGGGCCATGTCTCCATCAAGTGGTATGAAGATGGCCTGCTCAACGTCTCGGCCAACTGCCTGGATCGTCATCTGGCACAACGCGGTGACAAGGTCGCCATCATCTGGGAAGGGGACAACCCGGCCGAGGATCGCAAGCTGACCTATCGCGAACTCCATGCCGAGGTGTGCAAGTTTTCCAACGTATTAAAAGCACAGGGTGTGCATCGGGGTGACGTGGTCTGCCTCTACATGCCCATGGTGCCGGAAGCGGCCATCGCCATGCTGGCCTGTACCCGCATCGGCGCCGTGCACAGCATCGTCTTCGGCGGCTTCTCACCGGAGGCCCTGGCCGGTCGCATCATAGACTCCGGCTCCTCCATCGTCATCACGGCCGATGAGGGGCTGCGCGGCGGTCGCCCTGTCCCGCTCAAGAAGAACGTGGATGAAGCGCTCACCAACCCGGATACCCAGGTCAGCAAGGTGATAGTGCTCAAGCGCACCGGCGGCAAGGTCGCATGGCACAGCCACAGGGACATCTGGTGGCACGAAGCCATCGCGACCGTCAGTACCGACTGCCCGCCCGAGGCAATGGGTGCCGAGGATCCCCTGTTTGTCCTCTACACCTCGGGTTCCACCGGCAAGCCCAAGGGCGTGCTGCACACCACGGGCGGCTATCTGGTCTATGCAACCCTCACCTTCAAGTACATCTTCGACTACCACGAGGAGGACATCTACTGGTGTACCGCCGATGTGGGCTGGGTCACGGGCCACTCCTATCTGGTCTACGGGCCGCTCGCCAACGGCGCTACCACCATCATGTTCGAAGGGGTGCCCAACTACCCGGCCACCAACCGCATGAGCCAGGTGGTGGACAAGCACCAGGTCAGCATCCTCTACACGGCACCGACGGCGATCCGCGCCCTGATGGCCAAGGGCCGTGATGCGGTCGAGGGCACCTCGCGTTCGAGCCTGCGCATCATGGGTTCCGTGGGTGAACCCATCAACCCGGAAGCCTGGGAATGGTACTACCGCACCATAGGCGAGGAGCGCTGCCCCATCGTCGATACCTGGTGGCAGACCGAGACCGGCGGCATCCTCATCAGCCCGCTGCCCGGCGTCACCGATCTCAAGCCAGGCTCGGCCACCCGCCCCTTCTTCGGCGTGCAGCCGGCGCTGGTGGACAACATGGGCGAGCCGCTGGAGGGGGCCACCGAGGGCAACCTGGTGATCACCGACTCCTGGCCGGGTCAGATGCGCACCGTGTTCGGCGATCACGAGCGCTTCGAGCAGACCTACTTCTCCACCTTCCCGGGTCGCTACTTCACTGGCGACGGCGCCCGTCGCGACGAGGATGGTTACTACTGGATCACGGGGCGGGTGGATGATGTACTGAACGTCTCGGGCCACCGCATGGGCACGGCCGAAATTGAATCGGCGCTGGTCTCCCATCCCAAAATTGCCGAAGCGGCTGTTGTGGGGGTGCCCCACGAGATCAAGGGCCAGGGCATCTACGCCTATGTCACCCTGATCGCCGGGGAGGAGCCGAGCCGCGAGCTGCATAAAGAGGTGAAGGAGTGGGTCCGCAAGGAAATTGGCGCCATCGCCACCCCGGATGTGATCCACTGGGCCGAGGGGCTGCCCAAAACCCGTTCCGGCAAGATCATGCGCCGTATATTGCGCAAGATCGCCACCGGCGAGACCGACAGTCTGGGGGATATCTCTACCTTGGCGGATCCGGGTGTGGTGGACAAGCTTATCCGCGAAAAGTCAGAGGCGGCCTGATCATGCGCTCCATAATGCAGCGCAAAATCGCCACCGGCGAGACCGACAGTCTGGGGGATATCTCCACCCTGGCGGATCCGGGTATGGTGGACAAGCTCATTCGCGAGAAGTCGGAAGCGGCCTGATCCCGCCCCTTATCCACCTCCAAAGCCGGCCCAGTGCCGGCTTTGTCGTCTCTGCTACTGAGCAATTTAACAGCGAAGCGATAAGCTCAAAAAACAGACAGATGTAGAGATTAGACCAGTAAAATGCTGCTAATTTTCACGAAATCAATATAATTGCGAAATCTGTGTACCAGTGCACACCGAATTGCGCAGAAAATGGCTAGATTTCTGGTAGTCCACAAGATAGCTGATAGATAGCAGCATTATCATCGAGGATGTACTCAATATGTCGCAAAATCACCGTATTCTCCTGCTCAACGGGCCGAACCTGAACCTGCTGGGCAAACGGGAACCGGGCATCTACGGCAGCAAGACGCTCGAAGAGATCGTTGCCGATCTGACGCACAACGCCAGCGAACTCGGCGCCACACTGGAACACCTGCAATCCAACGCCGAACATGAGTTGGTCAGCCGCATTCACCAGGCCATGGGCCAGGTGGATTTTATCATCATCAATCCGGCCGCCTTCACCCATACCAGTGTCGCCATCCGCGATGCACTGCTGGGTGTGGCCATCCCCTTTATCGAGGTTCACCTGTCAAACGTCCATGCCAGGGAGCCCTTCCGTCATCACTCCTATCTGTCTGATGTCGCCAGGGGGGTAATCTGCGGGCTGGGTGCCGATGGCTACCAATTCGCTTTAACCGCGGCCGTGCATCAGTTGCGCGCGGCTTGATAATCACTGATCAGATAAAGAAGAAAGAGAATGCTAATGGATATCCGCAAAATCAAGAAGCTGATTGAACTGGTTGAAGAGTCCGGCATCGCCGAACTGGAGATCTCCGAGGGTGAAGAGTCCGTTCGCATCAGCCGCAACTTCTCCGGTCAGGTGACCACCGCCATGCCGCAGATGATGATGCAGCCAGCCATGGCCCCTGCCGCCGCACCGGCCGCAGCCGCCACAGCACCGACCGCCGATGCGGCCGCGCCGAGCGGCCATCTGATGCGCTCCCCCATGGTGGGCTCCTTCTATCGCTCCTCCAGCCCGGAAGCCAAACCCTTCGCGGAAGTGGGTCAGCACGTCAATGTTGGCGATACCCTGTGCATCGTCGAAGCCATGAAAATGATGAACCAAATCGAGTCTGACAAGGCCGGCGTGATCAAAGCGATCCTGGTTGAAAATGGTCAGGCCGTCGAATTTGACGAGCCGCTGTTCATCATCGAATAAGGGAAATTGCCACCCATGTTGGACAAAGTAGTCATCGCCAACCGCGGTGAAATTGCCCTGCGGATCCTGCGCGCCTGCAAAGAGCTCGGGATCAAGACAGTGGCCGTTCACTCCACCGCCGATCGGGAGCTCAAGCATGTGCTCCTCGCCGACGAAACCATCTGCATCGGCAAGCCTGCCAGCGGTGAATCCTACCTCAATGTGCCGGCGATCATCGCCGCCGCCGAGGTCACGGGAGCCGTTGCCATCCACCCGGGTTATGGCTTCCTCTCCGAGAACGCCGATTTCGCCGAAGTGGTCGAAAAATCCGGCTTCATCTTCATCGGCCCGCGTGCCGAGACCATTCGCCTGATGGGTGACAAGGTCTCCGCCATCGAGGCGATGAAGAAGGCTGGCGTACCTTGCGTGCCTGGCTCTGACGGCCCGGTCGACAGCGATGCCAAGCACAACGCCGCCATTGCCAAGCGCATCGGTTATCCGGTGATCATCAAGGCCGCCGGTGGCGGTGGTGGTCGCGGCATGCGCGTGGTACGCAGTGAAGCCGAGCTGGCTGCCGCCATCGCCCTGACCAAATCCGAAGCAGGCCAGTTCTTCAAGAACGACATGGTCTACATGGAGAAGTACCTGGAAAACCCGCGCCATATCGAAATTCAGATATTGGCAGACGGCCAGGGCAACGCCCTCTATCTGGGCGAGCGTGACTGCTCCATGCAGCGTCGCCACCAGAAAGTGGTCGAAGAGGCACCGGCACCCGGCATCACCGAAGAGATGCGCAAGTTCATCGGCGAGCGCTGCGTGCGCGCCTGTATCGAGATCGGCTACCGCGGCGCGGGGACCTTCGAGTTCCTGTACGAAAACGGCGAGTTCTATTTCATCGAGATGAACACCCGTATCCAGGTTGAGCATCCGGTCACCGAGATGGTCACCAGCGTGGATCTGATCAAGGAGCAACTGCGCATCGCCGCCGGTCAGCCCCTGTCGATCACCCAGCAGGACATCCGCATCCGTGGCCATGCCATCGAATGCCGGATCAACGCCGAAGACCCGGCTACTTTCATGCCGTCTCCGGGCCTGATCCAGCGCTTCCATGCGCCGGGTGGTCTGGGCGTACGTTGGGATTCCCACATCTACGCCGGTTACAAGGTTCCGCCTTACTACGACTCCATGATCGGCAAGCTGATCTGTTACGGCGAGAACCGTGACGTCGCCATCGCCCGCATGCGCCAGGCGCTGGACGAGCTGGTGGTGGAAGGGATCAAGACCAACGTCTCCCTGCAAAAAGAGATCATGAAAGACGAAAACTTCCAGCACGGTGGTACCAATATCCACTACCTGCACAAGAAGTTGGGTCTGTAAGGATCTCTGGTAGAGACCCGATGACATTGTACGGTGGCAGTTCCAATGCCCACTAGCTGCACAAGAAGTTGGGTCTGTAAGGATCTAAGACAGAACAATGACTTCCGATAGAAGTCAGCTCCGCAAGGAGCCTCTGTTGAAAAAGGGCCATGGCGACATGGCCCTTTTTTGTTATCCTTGCGCCCCTCAAAATTGTCGGAGGCCAAGGTGAATCGTTTCGCGCTCGCTCGCCGGGAAGCAGCCCTCTGCCTGCTGCTGACCCTGCTCTACTTCTTTGCCTGGTATGGCACTGCCTATTTCATCCCCGAAGAGATCGAATACTGGGACATGCCGCTCTGGTTCCTGCTCAGCTGCATGGTGATGCCGCTGCTGTTCATTGTGCTGTGCGGCCTGATGGTGGATCGCCTGTTTGTGGATATTCCCCTCGATACGCCTCATCCCCATGCCAAGGAGTCCACCCATGAATCTTGAGCTGATGCTGCCGCTCATCATCTATCTGGTGCTGGTGCTGGGAGTCGGCTTCTGGGCCAGTCGCCACCGCGCCGGCGGCGACTTCGTGCAGGAGTACTTCATCGGCAACCGCAGCATGGGCGGCCTGGTGCTGGCCATGACGCTGGTGGCCACCTACACCTCGGCCTCCTCCTTCATCGGCGGGCCCGGTGCGGCCTACAAAATCGGCCTTGGCTGGGTGCTGCTGGCGATGATCCAGCTGCCCACCGTCTGGCTCACCTTGGGGGTGCTCGGCAAGAAGTTCGCCATCATAGCCCGCCGGGTCAATGCGGTGACCATCAACGACATGTTGTGGGCCCGCTACCAGAGCAAGGCGGTGGTCATTCTCGGATCCGTTACTATCATCCTCGCCTTTATCGCCACCATGGTGGTGCAGTTTATCGGCGGTGCTCGCCTGCTGGAGACGGCCACCGGCCTCTCCTACCAGCAGGGTTTGATGCTGTTTGCCAGCTGCGTGCTGCTCTACACGGTGATAGGCGGCTTTCGCGCCGTGGTGATGACCGACGCCCTGCAGGGGATCATCATGCTGATCGGCACAGGCGCCTTGCTGGCGGGGATCCTGGTGGCTGGCGACGGCCTGCCCAATCTCATCCACCAGCTCAAGGTTATCGATCCCAAGCTGGTGAGCCCGCAGGGGGCCGGTGACATGCTGACCCAGCCCTTCATGCTGAGCTTCTGGATCCTGGTCTGCGTCGGGGTGGTGGGGCTGCCCCACTCGGCCCTGCGCTGCTTTGGCTATCGCGACAGCAAGGCGCTGCACAGAGGCATCCTTATCGGCACCGTGGTCAGTGCCCTGCTGATGTTCGGCATGCATCTAGCGGGCGCCCTGGGCCGCGCCATCCTGCCCGGCATGGACAGCCCGGACAAGATCATGCCGTCGCTGATGATGGAGGTGCTGCCACCCTGGCTGGCCGGAGTCTTCCTGGCGGCGCCCATGGCGGCCATCATGTCCACCATCGACTCCCAGCTGATCCAGGCTTCTGCCACTCTGGTGAAGGATCTCTACCTCAACTACCTCAATCCAAAGCAGGAAAAGCTGGAGGTGCGCATTCCCCGCCTCTCCCTGCTCTGCACCCTGATCCTGGGCACCCTGGTGCTGTTGGCGGCGCTGCAGCCCCCCGAGATGATCATCTGGCTCAACCTGCTCGCCTTCGGCGGCCTGCAGGCCGTGTTCCTCTGGCCGCTGGTGCTCGGCCTCTACTGGTCACGAGCCAACGGCCCGGGCGCGCTGGCCAGCATGGTGTCCGGCATCGTCTGCTATGGCGTGCTGAGTCAGTGGGGGATCAAGCTGGCCGGACTGCACGCCATAGTGCCTAGCCTGGGGCTGGGGCTGGCTACCTTCGTGGTGGTCAGCCTGCTGACACCGCCACCCGACCAGAGCGTGCGACGATTGTTTGAACAGCAGTAACAAATAGATTAATAAAGGGTTCCAAAACTATCCCCAAATGGGTGTTTTGCGGGTAAACTGTGCGCCAAGTCACAAAACCACGCTCCCTTATGCCAGTACAGAACGCCAGACAGATCCTGACTCATGCCCTGCAACGACTCGGTTATGCCCTGTTGTTGCCGGTCTCCATACTGCCGCTGGCGGCCCTGCTCTATCGGCTAGGTCAGCCGGATGTGCTGGATCTGGCGGTGCTCTCCCTCACGGGGCGCGCCCTGTTCAGCCAGATGCCGCTCATCTACGCGGTGGCCATCGCCTTCGGCCTGAGCCGGCAGGGAGAGGGCACCCAGGCGCTGGCCGGGGCGGTCAACTTCCTGCTGCTGAGTTCGGCACTGGGCACCCTGGCCCCCGGCCTGCATGCGGACATGATCTGCGGCCTGCTGGCGGGCATGACCACGGCCATCGTCTACCCCTGGGTGCAACGGCACACACTGTCGGGCTGGTTGCAGAGAGTGAATGGGGACTTCCTCTGCCTGTTCGCCTCGGCACTCAGCTGCCTGTTGCTGGCGTTCCCTCTCTCCCTGTTCTGGCCGTTGCTGGAGCAGGGCATCACGCTACTGGCCTCAGAGCTGCTCACCACCCCGCTGGGCGCCTTCTGCTATGGCGTGCTGAACCGCTTGCTGATCCCCCTCGGTCTGCATCAGGTATTGGGCAGCCTGATGGGACTGGGCGAGAGCAACCTGCTGGCGCTGGCCAGCGCCCAGCCGCTGCATGAAGGCTATGTGGCCGGGCTCTACCCCATCATCATGTTCGGCCTGCCCGGCGCCTGTTTTGCCATCTGGCTGCACCGCCAGCGCATGCAGCGCCTGCCACAGGGGGGCTTGCTGCTCACCCTGGCGCTCACCTCGGCGCTGGTGGGGATCACCGAACCCATCGAGTTCCTGTTCGCCTTCACCGCCCCCTGGCTGTTTCTGGCCCACGCCCTGCTGACCGGGCTGTCGCTCGCCATCTGCAGCGCCCTTGGCATCCAGGTAGGCAGTTACTTCTCCGCCGGCCTGCTGGATCTGGTGCTGAGCTATCAGTCCGGCGAACACAGTTTCTGGCTCATTCCGGTCGGCATCCTCTTCTTCGTCGCCTACACACTGCTGTTCTATCAACTGCTGGAACGAGCGCCCCTCAGCCTGCCGAGCAAGCCCATTGCCAAAGAGCATCCACGGCTGGCGAGCGTCGCCCCCTCGGATCCCCAGATGCTGGCGATCCAGTACCTCAAGGTACTGGGCGGGATGGACAACCTGCAGGCCATGAGTGTCTGCCTGACCCGCCTCAGCCTGCGGGTGCGCGACATAGCGCTGGTGGATCAGTCCCGTCTGCTGGGGCTGGGTTGCCTCTCCTGGATCCAGCTCAACGACCATCAGCTGGTGCTGGTGCTGGGCCCCAATGCCAGCCTGATCGAGGGCCAGATCCGCATGCTGGCGGAGCGCCAGTCGGTGCCGCTCGGCCTCAAACCCAATCAGGAGTCCGCCAGCCAGAGCAACTGGTAGCCTCAGGCGAACGGCAAGCGCTCGGCGACGAAGTCCATCAGCGAGCGCAAGGCAGGCGCCAGATGCTCCCGACTCGGATAGATAAGGTAAAACGGATTAACCGGGATAGGATGATCCGGCAACACCTTCTGCAACCGCCCCGTCGCCAGATCCTCCTGACAGACATGGTGTGGCAACAGGGCAATGCCCCCCTCATGCAACGCCAGCTCCCGCAACGCCAGCAGGCTGTTGCTGATGCAGGCCCCTTGCGGCCGCCAGCCCCCCTCCTGCAGTGGCCACACCGGCAATGCCGAATGCACCAGACAAGGATGAAGCCCCAGCTCAGACAACTGCTGCGGCGTACCATGAATCGCCAGATAACCAGGAGCCGCCACCAGATGGCGCGGCACCTGACCAATGCGCCGGCAGATGAGGCTGGAATCTTTCAGCGGTGCCGCCCGCAGCGCCAGATCATAACCTTCCCCCACCAGATCCAGCTGCTCATCGCAGAGGGTCAGCTCCAGCACCACCTCGGGATAGAGGGCGCGAAACTCGGCCAGGATCCTGCCAAGCAGCAGAGTGCCGGTCGCCTCGGGCGCCGTGATCCTTACCCGACCGGCGGGGGCCGCGCGCAGCCGCGCCATCGCCAGATTGGCACTACGGGCCAGCGCCAGCAGCGCCTGGCATTGCTCCACGTAGATCTCACCCTGAGGGGTCAGGCTGAGCCTGCGGGTGGTACGCTGCAGCAGTCGCACCCCGAGCTGGGTTTCGAGCCGCGAGATCTTCTGGCTCACCGAGGACTTGGGCATGCCAAGCGCCTCGGCGGCACCGGTAAAACTGCCCTGCTCCACCACGGTAGCGAACAGCCCCATCAACTCCAGATCGACATTGTTCATATATTCAAACAGTCTTTACCAATTACCCATCTTAATAAGAATAATTAACCAGACTAGAGTAGCTGGCAATCCCAATACATCCGATTTGAAAGGAACTGCCATGAAAGCCATTGCCCTCACCCATTATCTGCCCAGCGATCACCCCCACTGCTTCATCGAGGCCAATCTGCCCGACCCGACCCCGGGCCCGCGGGATCTGCTGGTGAAAGTGACAGCCACCTCCATCAATCCAGTGGATACCAAGGTGCGCGCCCCCAAGGCCAAGGTTGAAGCCAGCCCGCGTGTACTGGGCTGGGATGCAGTCGGTGAGGTCGTTGCCGTCGGCAGCGAAGTGAGCCTGTTCAAGGCTGGCGACAGAGTCTGGTATGCCGGCGACATCAGCCGCCCGGGCAGCAACAGCGCCCTGCAACTGGTGGATGAGCGCATCGCCGCTCTCGCCCCCACCAGTCTGACCGACCTGGAAGCCGCCGCCCTGCCGCTCACCGCCATCACCGCCTGGGAGACACTGTTCGAGCGCATCGGCCTTCGCCGCGAGAGCACAGGCAAGCTGCTGATCATTGGCGGGGCAGGTGGGGTAGGCTCCATCGCCATTCAGCTGGCTCGCCAGCTCACCAATATGGAAGTGATTGCCACTGCATCCCGACCAGAAAGCCGTGAATGGTGTCTGAAAATGGGCGCCCATCAGGTGGTAAGCCATCACCAGCTGCAGGCAGAGCTCACCGCGCTGGGCATCACCCAGCTCGATGCCATCTTCTGCACCAATGCTACCGAGCAGCACTGGGATGCCATGGCCAGCCTCATTCGCCCGTTCGGCCACATCTGCACCATCGCCGAATCCAGCGAGCCCTGGGATCTCTCCCTGCTCAAGAGCAAGAGCGCCACCTTCAGTCAGGAATTCATGTTTACCCGATCCCTGTTCCAGACCCCTGACATGATCGAGCAACACAAGCTGCTTGGCCAGGTTGCCTCCCTCATCGACCAAGGGATGCTCAAGAGCACACTCACCCGCACCCTGTCCGAGCTGACCCCGGTCACCCTGGCCCAGGCCCATGCCGAGGTGGAAGCCGGCCGCATGGTGGGCAAGCTGGTGATCGACATGAGCAGATTTGCAAACTAATCCCTTATAGGTAAAAAATGCACCATCATGGGGTGATTTCACCAGTGACAGGCCCCAACAGTGCACAGTTCATATCAGGCACCAGACAGTCACCACGCAGCATCACCATAAAAACGACATAAAAAAGGGGCCATCCCGCTGGGATGGCCCTAAATACCTGAACGTTGGGGGTAACAATCACACACATATCCTTATGCAGGACATACCCATCTTTGCATCTTGTGTGCCAACGCCCCAACTTCCCCCTGTTTTATCCCCTCACGCCTGCCATCCCTACTCGTTTCCCCTCGGCCAGCACAATGCCAAAAAAAAGCCACCCTGAGGTGGCTGAAAAAGATGACGGAACTTTCCTAGAGCAAAGCATTCAGCGGGAACAGGTTGCTTCCCGTCACCCAATGAGGAATACATTAACCGTGCCAACTCGGCAGAGTTCTATTCCTGCGCCATGCCGACATGGGCAAACCACGACAGCACAGGCCCATGATGATAGAATCTCGCGGTTTCACATTTATGAAGAGTCGATGCCATGCCCTGGATACAAATTCGAATCAACGCCACTGCCAAGACAGCAGACAAGGTGAGCAACATGCTGCTGGGGCGTGGAGCCCAGGCCGTGACCTTTATGGATGCCCAGGATGTACCCGTGTACGAGCCGCTGCCCGGTGAAACCCCGCTCTGGGGTGAGACCGAAGTGATGGGCTTGTTCGATGCCGAAACTGATCCGGCCCCCACCATCGCCTTCTTCCAGCAGATCTTCGGGGAAGACGTGGGCTACAAGGTCGAGCAGCTGGAAGACAAGGACTGGGTGCGCGAGTGGATGGATCACTTCCACCCCATGCAGTTTGGCGAGCGGCTCTGGATCTGCCCGAGCTGGCGCGATGTGCCAAACCCCGATGCGGTCAACGTCATGCTGGATCCGGGTCTGGCATTTGGTACCGGTACCCACCCCACCACGGCGCTCTGCCTGCAGTGGCTGGACGGGCTGGATCTGACCGGTAAAACCGTGGTCGACTTTGGCTGTGGCTCCGGCATTCTCGGCATCGCCGCCCTGAAACTGGGTGCTGCCCGCGTCATCGGCATCGACATAGACCCGCAGGCCATTCAGGCCAGCCGCGACAATGCCGAACGTAACGGTGTTGCGGGCCAGATCGAACTCTACCTGCCTGCCGACCAGCCGCAAGACGTCGAAGCGGATGTGGTGGTAGCCAACATACTGGCCGGCCCGCTGCGCGAACTGGCGCCGCTCATCGCCGGCCACGGCAAGGCGGGCAGCCTGATGGCGCTCTCCGGCGTGCTGGAAAGCCAGGCCCCGGAGCTGGAAACCATCTACGGCCAGTGGTTCGACATGGACCCGACCGCAGTGAAAGAGGAGTGGTGCCGCCTCTCCGGCCGCAAGCACGGCTGATAACAGCCGGGTTTCACCACCTCCCATACAAGCAGGGCTCCCATACGGGGGCCCTGCTTGTTTCAGTCCCCATAAAACCTGACCAGCCAATACGAGACTCGCTGGTTTGCCCATAGTGCCAACCCGTCATGAAAAATATCCATTCGAGAACAAATTCCGACTCGATTCCGGTAGGATGACCATCAGACTAGAAATGATGGGAATGGAGACCCTTTATGCGTATTGCCATTCTGGATGACTATCAGGATCAGGTACGTCACCTCCCCTGCTTTACCCTGCTGGCGGGTCATGATGTGACCATCCTCAACCAGAGCGAACCCGATACGGCGCGCCTCGCCACCATGCTGGAAGGCGTGCAAGCACTGGTGCTGATCCGCGAGCGAACTCGCATCGACGAACAACTGCTGATGGGGCTTCCCTCACTCAAGCTCATCAGCCAGACCGGCAAGATCAGCCAGCATATAGACCCGGTACTGTGCCAACGATACGGTGTTGCCATCGCTGAAGGGGTCGGCAGCCCCATTGCGCCTGCAGAACTCTGCTGGGCCCTCATCATGGCGGCCTCGCGCCATATTCCGGCTTACTGCGAAGCCCTGACCAAGGGGCAGTGGCAGCAGTCTGGACAACTCGGTCTGGGTCGTACTCTGCACGGTCTGACGCTCGGCATCTGGGGCTATGGCAAGATAGGCCAACACCTAGCCCGCTACGGCAAGGCATTTGGCATGTCGGTACTGATATGGGGCAGTGACTTATCCCGTCAGCGGGCAGAGCAAGATGGGTTGGAAGCCGCTGCCGACAAGGACGCATTTTTCCGGCGGGCCGATGTCTTGTCCCTCCATCTGCGCCTCAGCGAGACCACTCGAACCTGCGTTACCCGTGCCGATCTGGCTCACATGAAGGCGGACTCTTTGCTGGTCAATACCAGCCGGGCCGAGCTCATCGAGCCAGGAGCCCTTTATGCCGAGCTCAGCGCCAATCCGACCAGGCAAGCTGCGCTGGATGTGTTCGATGTCGAGCCAGCCACACTCGACAACGAGCCCCTGCTGCGCCTGCCCAACGTGCTGACCACACCGCATCTGGGTTATGTGGAACAAAACAGCTATGAGCTCTACTTTCGCAAGGCATTTGAAAATGTGCTGGCCTTTGCAGATGGCAGGCCACAAAACCTGGTGATACCAGCTCTGGGTTGAGGCTCACGCTTATTCTGCTGGCAAAAAAGTAATATATGCCTCTGTCCGTACGCTTGTGCGGCAGCCTGCTGCCCTACTCGCCTCATGCCAATCAGAGATCAGGATGCCCCATGACCGAATATCAGAAGATGATCAGCAGCCAGCCCTATAACTGCATGGCGCCGGAGCTGGATGTCCTGCGCTGTGAGACGGCGCGCCGCTATCGCCGCTTCAATCGGGCAGAAGAGGAGGATGAACAGCTGGCGCTGTTGCAGGAGATAGTCGGCGAACTGGCAGAGAACGCCTTTATCTGCCCACCCCTCTACTGCACCTATGGCCGCCATATCAGCCTGGGGAAGGATTCCTATATCAACATGGGAGCCACCATGCTGGACAACGCACCGATCCGCATCGGTGCCAACGTCATGATAGGGCCGAACGTGCAGATCTACACAGCCGCCCACGCACTGGCAGCCGATGAGCGCATCCAGGGGGGGGAGACGGCGCTGCCGGTGACCATAGCAGACAAGGTCTGGATCGGCGGCGGCGCCATACTGCTGCCCGGTGTCACCATAGGGCGGGAAGCCATCGTCGGCGCGGGCGCCGTGGTCACCAAAGACGTGCCGGCCGGTGCCCGGGTGGTGGGCAACCCGGCCCGGATCCTGCCTGTAAAGCGCCCATAAAAATGAAGCCCAATGTCATGAAGAGCACGCTGGTCTGTAAAAAGGAGCTGCTTGCCGGGGAGATGGGAGCTGTACCTGAAAAACGCAGATAAAAACGAAGCCCAATACCATGAAGACCACGCTGGTCTGTAAAAAGGGGCTGCTTGCCAGGGCTGATGGGTCTGTGCCTGAAAAAACGCAGATAAAAATGAAGCCCAATGCCATGAAGACCACGCTGGTCTGTAAAAAGGGGCTGCTTGCCAGGGCTGATGGGTCTGTGTCTGAAAAAAACGCAGATAAAAATGAAGCCCAATGTCACGAAGACGTTGGGCTGTAAAAAGGTGCTACGGAATTGCGACTCTCATCGCAGAAAATTAGAAGGGGTCACCTTCTAAACTGGCACAGGGATATTAACGAGGCGCAAACGTTTTACATAGCGTAATCAACCAGGATTGAGAACAGCCTCTCACTATTTAAAAAATTCCCTGCCAAGCCCCGTCCCCCTCTTGGCAAGCATTTATTTATCAGTACAGCCTCAGGATCGTGATCGGACAGGATCAAAAAAGCCCTGACAAGTCAGGGCCTTGGCTGAAAATCATGCGGCTTAGAAGCGACGGACAAACTCATCCGGCGGCAGTTCGCGCAACTTGCGCGCCTCCAGCATGGGGGTGCCGAGGTAGAGGAAACCCACCAGTTGATCCTCCGGTGCCAGCCCCAGCCCGGCGTTGACCCGCTCATCGAAGATGAACCAGCCGGAGCGCCAGATGCCGTTGAAGCCTTGAGCCTGAGCCGCCATCTGCATCGCCATCAGGGCGCAACCAGCGGAGAGTTCCTGCTCCAGTTTCGGCACCTTGGGGTGGGCCTGATAACGGGTGGCAACGGCCACCAGCAAGGGAGCGCGCAGCGGCGCCTCCTGGCACTTCTTGATGCTCTCTTCATCTTCGCCACGGGCACGGGCGGCCTCGGCCAGCAGGGCCCCCAGCCGCTCCCGCCCCTCCCCTTCAAACAGGATGAACTGCCAGGGAGTCAGGGTGCCGTGATCCGGCGCGCGCAGCCCCGCTCTGAGGATATTGTCGAGCACCTCACCGCAGGGGGCAGGCGTGGTCAGGCGGCCACAGGAGTGGCGGTTGAGCAATAGAGTGAGGGCATCCATGGGCAAATCCTTGTCAGGGGCTGTGATGGCGCTACCTTAGCACAGCACAAAATGAAGAAAACCCCTGAGCCTCAGGGGTTTATCGCAATATCAGGCCTATAGCGAGCCAAGACAGACCAACTAGATAACGGCCGCCAGCTCGGCCCCCTGGCGGATCGCCCGCTTGGCATCCAGCTCGGCGGCCACGTCGGCGCCACCTATGATGTGTACCGGCTTGCCTGCCGCCTGCAAGCCGGCTTGCAGCTCCTTGAGCGGCTCCTGCCCGGCGCAGATGATCACCTGATCCACCGGCAGGCACTGCCGGATTTCGCCCACCTGGATGTGCAGGCCCTCGTCGTCGATGCGCAGGTACTGGACGCCGGAGAGCATCTGCACCTTGCGGTTCTTGAGCACGGTTCTGTGGATCCAGCCTGTGGTCTTGCCCAGGCCGTCCCCCACCTTGCTTTCTTTTCGCTGCAGCAGCCAGATCTGGCGCTCGGGGGCATCTATCTCGGGGGCCATCAGGCCACCGCGTTCGCCAAACTGCTTGTCGATACCCCACTCCTTGAGCCAGTGATCGCGATGACCGTCTGTACCGCTATCAGCCTTCTTCTCCACAAGGTATTCAGCCACATCGAAGCCGATGCCACCGGCACCGATCACCGCCACCTTGTCGCCCACCGGCTTGTGATCCCGCAGCACGTCTATGTAATTGAGCACTTTGGGATGTTCTATGCCTGGGATGTTCGGGGTGCGCGGGCGTATGCCGGTGGCGAGGATCACCTCGTCAAAACCGCCGCCGAGCAGGCTCTCTGCACTCTGGCGCTGGCCGAGGTAGAGCTCGACGCCACACTTCTCCAGTCGCTTGGCGAAATAGCGCAGGGTCTCGTGAAACTCCTCCTTGCCCGGGATCTGCTTGGCGAAGTTGAACTGGCCGCCAATCTCGCTGGCCTGATCGAACAGGCTCACCTGATGGCCGCGCTCGGCAGCGTAACAGGCAAACGCCAGCCCGGCCGGGCCAGCCCCCACCACCGCCAGCTTCTTGGGCTGGGGCACGCGGCCAAACGTCAACTCGGTCTCGAAACAGGCGCGGGGATTGACCAAGCAGGAGGCGCGCTTCTGCTTGAACACGTGATCCAGGCAGGCCTGGTTGCAGGCGATGCAGGTGTTGATCTCATCCGCCCGGTTCTCGGCGGCCTTGATGACAAATTCAGGGTCGGCCAGGAAGGGGCGCGCCATGGAGACCATATCTGCCTCCCCCCCCGCCAATATGCGCTCGGCCACCTCGGGGGTGTTGATCCGGTTGGTGGTAATAAGCGGCACGGTGAGGTGCTTTTTCAGCTCGGCGGTCACCCAGCTGAAGGCACCGCGCGGCACGCTGGTGGCTATGGTGGGAATGCGCGCCTCGTGCCAGCCGATGCCGGTGTTGATCAGGGTCACGCCGACCTGCTCCAGCGCCTTACCGAGTGCGATCACCTCTTCCAGCGTCGAGCCCTGCTCCACCAGATCCAGCATGGAGAGGCGGAAGATGATGATGAAATCCGGGCCCACCCGCTCGCGAATGGCCCGCACTATCTCCACCGGGAAGCGCATCCGGTTCTCATTGCTGCCACCCCAGCCATCGGTGCGCTTGTTGGTGCGCTCGCAGATGAACTGGTTGATGAGATAGCCTTCCGACCCCATCACTTCGACGCCGTCGTAACCGGCCGCCCTGGCCAGCTGCGCGGTGGAGGCAAAGTCACGGATGGTGCCGCGGATCTGCCGCTCGCTCATGGCGCGCGGCTTGAACGGGGATATCGGCGCCTTGAGGGCGCTCGGGGCCAGACTGAAGGGATGGTAGGCATAGCGGCCGGCATGGAGGATCTGCAGCGCTATCTTGCCCCCCTCCTGATGCACGGCCTGGGTCACCTTTTTGTGCCTGGCGACTTGCCAGGGGAAGCTCAGCTGTGAGCCGTGGGGCACCAGCCGCCCACGCAGATTGGGGGCTATGCCACCGGTGACGATGAGGCCGACGCCGCCACGGGCGCGTTCGGCATAGAAGGCGGCCAGCTTGTCGAAGCCGCCCTTCTCTTCCTCAAGGCCTGTGTGCATGGAGCCCATCAATACCCGGTTCTTAAGCTGAGTAAAGCCGAGATCGAGAGGGGTCAGAAGCGTTGGGTAGCGGCTCATCATGAACTCCTTTTCGAGGCCGGTGCGCAGGAATCCATACGCAATACCCGGTTCTTGAGCCGGGTGAAGCCAGGCTCGAGGGGAGTCAGAAGCGTAGGGTAGCGGCTCACAAGGCCTCCGGTTAACTTTTTGTTATCAAATTGAAGCTAGAGTAAAGAATCGAAAATGCTTTTTCAAACAAATGTTTGGACATTTTTTCGGCGAACAGACGTGTTCCGAAGCAAGGAAGCAGGATCGCGCCATTGATCGCACCCAAGCGGAAATGGCAATTGGCGGGTCAACTGGTTAATAATGGTCCTTCTCTACCCATTAACAGGGCGATAACGCGGCTATGTCTATTTTCAAAGGTCTGGGGTGGCTGTTTCGCAGCCTCTGGCGTCTGCTCAACTTTACCCGGCTGATGCTGGTCAATCTGCTGTTTCTCATCGTCGTGCTGGTCATCATTTTCAGCGTCAGCCAGAAAGAGGCGCCCAGCGCCCCCATCGAAGGGGCCCTCACCCTCAATCTCTCCGGCGTGCTGGTAGAACAGCGCTCGCAAACCGATCCTACGGTGCAACTGCTGCGCCAGGTGGACAACAGCGAAGATCTGCCCAGCGAGATCGTTCTCTCCGATCTGCTGTGGGCCATTCGCAGCGCCAAGGATGACGATCGCATCAAGGCGCTGGTGATCAAGCCGCAAGGGCTGCAGGGTGCCAGCTTCTCCAAACTGCAGGAGGTGGCGACTGCCATCGACGAGTTCAAGGAGAGTGGCAAGCCGGTCATCGCCATGGCCGACTACTACAACCAGGGCCAGTACCTGCTGGCCGCCCACGCAGATCACGTGCTGCTCAACCAGAGCGGCGCCGTGCTGATCGAGGGGCTGGGCGTCTACCAGACCTACTTCAAGTCGGCGCTGGAGCAGCTCAATATCACCCCGCACGTGTTCAAGGTCGGCACTTACAAATCCTTCGTCGAGCCCTATACCCGCGACGATATGTCCCCCGAGAGCAAGGAGGCGAACCAGCGCTGGCTGGATCAGCTGTGGCAATCCTATGTTGCCGATGTCTCCGAGCAGCGGGAGATCGAACCCGATGCCGTCGCGCCGGGCAAGGAGCGCTTCCTCGAGCTGCTGCGCAAGGCCGGTGGCAACGCCGCCAACTACGCCCTCGACAACGGCCTGGTGGATCAGCTGGCCACCCGCGACGAGATGACCCAGGCGGTCATCAAGGAAGTGGGGGAAGACGAAGATCACGGCTGGAAAGGGGTCGGCCTGAAAACCTATCTGGCAGCGCTCCCCGAGCAGTACCCCCAGAGCGGCAAGGATGAGGTGGGCCTCATCGTCGCCAGCGGCGCCATCATGGATGGCGTGCAACCGGCTGGCACCATAGGCGGTGACAGCCTCTCCGATCTGCTGGCCGATGCCCGCCGTGACGACAAGGTGAAAGCCGTGGTGCTGCGGGTCGACAGCCCGGGCGGCAGCGCCTTCGCCGCCGAGCAGATCCGCGCCGAGCTGCTGGCCCTGAAACAGGCAGGCAAGCCGGTGGTGATCTCCATGGGCAGCTACGCCGCCTCCGGTGGCTACTGGATCTCCGCCGATGCGGACAAGATCTTCGCCTCCCCCACCACGCTCACCGGCTCCATCGGGGTGTTTGGCATGTTCGCCACCATCGACAAGGCGCTCTCCCAGTACGGGGTGCACACCGACGGCGTCGGCACCACGGATTACGTCGGCGTCGGCCTGACCCGCGCCCTGCCGGACCACGTCGGCCAAGCCATTCAATTGAGCGTGGAAGACACCTATCAGCGCTTCGTCGGCCTGGTGAGCAAGGGCCGCGGCCTGAGCCCCGAAGAGGCTGAAAAAGCGGCCGAGGGCCGGGTCTGGACCGGTCAGGATGCCAAGGCGCTGGGACTGGTGGATGAGTTTGGCAACCAGGAAGCGGCCATCAAGGCTGCCGCCGAGCTCGCCAATCTCAAGGAGTGGCAGGTCACCCCCATAGAGCAGGAGGAGTCCACCAGAGACAGGTTCCTGCGTCAGCTGTTTGACAGCAGCGCCCAGACGCTGGCCCCGCACCTGCAAAGCTGGTTGCCGGCAGGTGTTGGCAAGGCGCTGCTGGAGGTGAATCGCAGCCTAGATCCGCTGACCCGCTTCAACGACCCGCAGGGCACCTACGCCTTCTGCCCGGTCTGCGTGCCGTAACCGGAGACTCGCAACAAAAAACCGCCCTCGGGCGGTTTTTTTACATCTGCCTCAAAGGGGCCCGAGTCACGCCAGCAGGCCAGATTCGTGCCAGTGGTGCAGCTCGGCCAGCACCCGGGTCTCCCGCGCCGTCCACTGGGGGCAGGGGCCTGCCAGCTGGGTCTTGTTGGTCTGCAGGGCATAGTCCAGCTCGAACCAGCCAGGTGTGAAGCCGAGCCGCACCTCGTAGGGCTGGGGCCGCGGCTCGCTCCAGTCCTCCCCCACCTGGCAGAGGTAGTAGAAGGAGCGGATGCAATAGGCGTCGTAGTCGGCCTCGCGGGCGGCTCGATACTCCCGGGTCTGGCCGAGCAGGGCGCCGACTGCCACCAGCTCGGCGCCACACTCCTCCCGCAGTTCACGCGCCAGAGCTGCACTGTGGCACTCCCCCTCCTCGATGCCGCCACCGGGAAACATGAGATCGCCGTTGACCCGGGAGTGAACCAGCAGCAGCCGGTCACCGCGCAGGACTATGGCCCTGACGGTGACGCGCTCCAGCTGGCGGCCACCCGTGGTCACCTGGCCACGCATGAACTGGATATCGAAGGGGTGAGGCCAGTCACTGGCCAGTTGTTCAATGTGATTCATCAGGTTCAGGGACGGTAAGTCCCGCTTTTTAGCTGCTCGACCAGGGTGGCGGCCTGGCTGTCCCAGGCCTCCTGATCGGCTTTGCTCAGGGAGTGATAGAGGCCGAAGCGCTTGGCCGAAACCTCGGGCGTATTCTGGAACGACTCGCTCACCTTGCCCCACAGATAGGCCAGACCATACTCCTTCTGGCCCATGTAGAGGGTGCTGAGAGAGGTGAGGATCCGGCTGTTAACCTTATCCCCTTCCCGATAGAGGGTGAGCGCATGGTGCATGAGCGCGATAGCCTTCTGCGGTTCGCTCTTGGCATGAATACCCCCCAGCGCCAGCTGCAACTCGGGCTCCTCCAGCACGGGCTGCCCCTCCAGCGCCATGAACTGCTGGCGTGCCAGCTCGTTGGTGTTGTTGGTCCAGTGCCAGAGCAGCAGATACGGGTCCTGCGAGTTGCGGGTAGCGGCATCGAGCTGGGCCAGCTGATCGCCGGCCGCCAGCATCCCCTCCACCCGAGGGCTCTTCTGCTCCCGGGCCGTCTTGTATTCGATATTGGTAGAGCGCTCGGCGCACTTGAGGTAACGCTCCAGGCTGCGCATCACATCATATTTGCGCCTGTCCGTCCCCTCTTCCTGCAGATGGTAGCGAGCCCGGATGACGTCGGTTCGCTCATAGCGACACCAGCCATCGTCCACCAAGTCCTGGCAGAGGGTCGGATGATTGGCGCAGATGTTGTGGATCCTGTCGTCGTTGCAGGCCGTGAGGGTCAGGCCGCAACAGAGGCCGAAGAGCAGGGAACGCGCTGGAAAATGGGTCATGGTTCACATCTTGTTGGTAACAATTGCAGCCTGTCACGGCCACCCTTGGCTAGCAAACAGATTACATATCCATTACAATGCGCGCGCCGTATAAGGCCGCGACTGCAGAATAATATAATGAAATATACATCCCTACACTGATCTGCATTCGACGAATTTCTATTTGCCCCAACAACGTGAAATAAAGGATCTGGTTAATGACCCACGAGCACTACTTGCAAGCGTGGCAGGAGAGCCAGGAGCTCGCCGAAGCCATGCAACCCTTGATAGGTCGCCTCTACCGACAGCAAGGGATCGAGATCACCGTCTACGGACGTCCCCTGCAAAACGCCTCCACCATCGACATCCTCAAGGCCCACAGGGTCGTCCGCCGCCATCAGGGCGCACCGCTGCCCATCCAACAGAGCTTCCCCCTGCTGCAGGCCATCCTGGCCCTCAACCCGACCGCCGCCGAGATCGATCTGGGCAAGCTGGCCGTGGGCTACTGGCAGGATCACCAGGACGAGGCGGGCATAGACGACTACCTGCGCGCCAAGCTGGCACCGGCACTGGGTCGCGGCGTGCCGGCCCCCACTGATGTTGTGCTGTACGGCTTTGGCCGCATCGGCCGCCTGCTGGCCCGGCTGCTGATCGAGCGCACCGGCGCCGCCAACTCCCTGCGTCTACGCGCCATAGTCGTGCGCGGTGGCCGCGAGGGGGATCTGGAGAAACGCGCCAGCCTGCTGCGTCGCGACTCGGTACACGGCCCCTTCAACGGCTCCATCGAGGTGGATGTGGAGCGCAGCGCCATCATAGCCAACGGCACCTTCATCCAGGTGATCTATGCAAACAGCCCGGCCGACATCGACTACACCGCCTATGGCATTCAGGATGCGCTGATCGTCGACAACACGGGAGTCTGGCGTGACGAAGCCGGTCTGTCCGAACACCTCAAGGCACGCGGCGCCGCCCGTGTGCTGCTGACCGCCCCCGGCAAGGGAGAGATGAAGAACGTGGTGTTCGGAGTCAACCACGAGGTGATCGGGCCGGATGACAAGATCATCTCCGCCGCCTCCTGCACCACCAACGCCATCACCCCCGTGCTCAAGGTGATGCAGGACAAGTACGGCATCCGCCACGGCCACGTGGAGACGGTGCACTCCTACACCAACGACCAGAACCTGATAGACAACTATCACAAGGGCGAGCGTCGCGGTCGCAGCGCGGCCCTCAACATGGTAATGACCAGCACGGGCGCCGCCAAGGCGGTGGCCAAGGCACTGCCGGCGCTCAAGGGCAAGCTGACCGGCAACGCCATCCGGGTGCCAACCCCCAACGTGTCGCTGGCCATCATCAACCTGTCGCTGGAGCAAAGCACCGACAGGGAGAGTCTCAATGCCTATCTGCAGCAGATGGCGCTAAGCTCGGCACTCCACCGCCAGATCGATTTCAGTGCCAGTACAGAGCTGGTCTCCTCCGACATGGTGGGATCGCGCTTCGCGGGCATAGTCGACTCCCAGGCCACCATAGCCGAGGGGGATCACTGCGTGCTCTACGTATGGTATGACAACGAGTTCGGGTACAGTTGTCAGGTAGTGCGGGTGATGGAGCAGATGGCTGGCGCGGTTCGCCAGGATCTGCCCGCCTGATCCCTTCATGGCTCAATGTTCAAGGAGAGGCCGGATGTCGTTTCAGCAGGGTGAGTTTCAACAGGCCATCAGACAGATGCCCAAAGAAGTGTATGAGCGGCTCAAGACCGCGGTCGAGCTGGGCAAGTGGCCCGATGGCAAGCCCCTCACCGACGAGCAGAAGGCCACCTCGCTGCAGGCGGTGATGGCCTGGCAGGCGATGCACATCGACAATCCCGAGCACATGAACATAGGCCGTGACGGCGAGATAGTGATGAAGAGCAAGAGCGAGCTCAAGCGCCAGTATCGCGATGAGGAAGAGATCGTCCGAGTAGACCTCAGCCACTGAGGGCGAGCTCAAGCATCGAAGCACCGCGATGAAGAAGAGATAGTCAGGGTCGACCTCAGCCACTGAGACGGGCCTGCCGCTGCACTGCGGCACACAGCAAAGAGGGGAGCCAATATGGCTCCCCTCTTTTTCCTATCTATACAGGGTCCCCCCCTCATCCCAGCCCTTCTCCCGCCAGGGGAGAAAGGAGCAGGCTCGCAGCCTGCGGACAGTAAGCGGGCCACCTGCCGGCGATCTTCATGGCAAGCCTCGCTGCCAACAGTACCTCGATCTATCCCCTCTCCCACTGGGAGAGGGTTAGGGTGAGGGGGAAACAGGTTAGGGGGTCAGTTCACCGCGCAGGGACTGCTGCATCAGCTCGCGAATGCGCGGTGCCGGCAAGTCCTGGCTCAGCAGGAAGTGCAGCTTGGTCAGCGCCGCCTCGGCGGTCATGTCGAAGCCCGAGATGACCCCGGCGCGAGACAGCGCGTTGCCGGTGGCATAGCCCCCCATGTTGACCTTGCCGTGCAGGCACTGGCTCAGGTTGACTATGATGACGCCCCGGGCCGAGGCCTCGGAGAGCAGCGCCAGCATGGCTGGGTTCTGCGGCGCGTTGCCCACCCCGAAGGAGAGCAGGATCAGCGCCTTCACCGGCTGCTGCAATATGTTGGCGATCACCTCGCTGGAGATGCCCGGATAGAGGGTCACCACGCCGATGGGCTGGGGGGTGATGTCGTGCAGCACCAGCGGTCGCTCGGACGGTGCGCCCAGCTCGCCCGCTTCCAGCGAGATGGCGATGCCGGCGTTGAGCAGCGGCGGATAGTTCGGTGAATCGAAGGCGTGGAAGCCATCGGCGTGCACCTTCTTGCTGCGGTTGCCGCGATAGAGCTGGTTGTTGAAAAACAGCGTCACCTCGTGGATCGGGTAGTTGGCCGCGATGTAGAGGGCGTTGAGCAGGTTCTGCTGACCGTCGGAGCGCAGCTCGGCCAGCGGGATCTGGGAGCCGGTGATGATCACCGGCTTGTGCAGATCTTCGAGCATGAATGAGAGGGCCGAGGCGGTGAACGACATGGTATCTGTGCCGTGCAGGATCACGAAGCCGTCGTATTTCTCGTAGTTGTCTCGAATGTCCTCGGCGATGCGCTGCCAGTCCGCCGGCGTCATGTCGGAAGAGTCGATGAGGGGATCGTATTCGTGAATATGGTAATCCGGCATCTCGGGGCGATGAAACTCGGGCATCCGCGCCAGACAGTCTTCCATGAAGCCCGCCATCGGCACATAGCCGTGGTCGGAGCGCTGCATCCCTATGGTGCCGCCTGTGTAGGCAATGTAGATGGACTTCTTCACACCCTCTCCTCTTTGATGGGCACAACACCCGTGTTAATGGGCTCAATGCCCGCAGACCATGAATCCCCATGGGAAACGAACCCGTGTCTTCACATCCCGTCCGTTGCCGCTTGATGGGCTGGAAACCGGCGAATTATAGAGACTGGCGCCCCAAATGACAGCCGGGAAATGGCCTGCATGCCGTATTAAACGGCGACTAACCCAATAGTGTTAAATGTCACAATAAAGTGCAAACCTGACCATTAATCTGACAAATCTGGATATAAGCGGTGCTTTTTGCTACTATCCGCTGGATTTTTCATAAATCTCATCTGGATGCCTGATCCGTTCAGGCCCACATCGATCCCATTTTTGCGTGGGACGGGGGCATATAGCCCTTTCTTTGTTGGCACGTGAGCCACACTGTTTTTATCCCGGCTGAATCTGTGAGTCTTCATCAACGAAAGACACAGCCAATCAACATGGGAGTACTGAATGCTACAACTTGATTCCTACGCCACCCTGGTCGCAGCCACCCTGGTGTTGCTGCTCGGTCGTTTGCTGGTGACCCGAGTCGGGCTGCTGCGAACCTTCAACATCCCCAAACCGGTTGCCGGCGGCCTGGTGGTCGCTCTGGTGCTGTTGCTGCTGCGCTCGACTCTGCAGCTGGAGTTGCAATTCGACACCAGTTTGCAGACCCCGCTGATGCTGGCCTTCTTCGCCTCCATCGGTCTCTCCGCCGATCTCGCCAGCCTCAAGCGCGGCGGCAAGGCAGTGATCACCTTCCTGATGGTGGTGACCGGCCTGCTGCTGGTGCAAAACAGCCTGGGTGTGGGTCTGGCGACCCTGCTCGGCCTGGATCCCCACATGGGGCTGCTGGCTGGCTCCATCACCCTCTCCGGCGGCCACGGCACAGGCGCAGCCTGGAGCGCCACCTTCGCCGAGAAGTACGGGGTGCAATCCGCCGCCGAACTCGCCATCGCCTGTGCCACCTTCGGCCTGGTGCTGGGCGGCCTGATCGGGGGCCCGGTGGCCCGCTATCTGGTCAAGAAGGTGCAGGTGCCCGGTGAGGAGCACAACAAGGATGAGGCGCCCAAGGGCTTCGAGATGCCCGACATGGAGCGCCCGCTCACCACCTTCAGCCTGATCGAGACGCTGGCGCTGATCGCCATCAGCCTCAAAGGGGGCGAACTGCTCTCCGCCTCCCTCAAGGGCGGCGCGCTGGAGCTGCCGATCTTTGTCTGCGTGCTGTTTGTCGGTGTGCTGCTGCGCAACCTGCTGACCCTGTTCAACTGGCATGAGGTGAGCGACCGCGAGGTTTCTCTGCTCGGCAACGTCAGCCTGTCGCTGTTCCTGGCCATGGCGCTGATGAGCCTGAAGCTTTGGGATCTCGCCAGCCTGGCACTGCCCATCTTCATCCTGCTGGCCGCCCAGACGGTGGCGATGGCGCTCTACGCCATCTTCGTCACCTTCCGGGTCATGGGCAGCAACTATGACGCGGCCGTGCTGGCGGCGGGCCACTGCGGCTTCGGCCTGGGGGCCACCCCGACGGCCATTGCCAACATGCAGGCCATCACCCAGCGCTTCGGCCCGTCCCATCTGGCGTTCCTGGTGGTGCCCATGGTGGGGGCCTTCTTCATCGACATCATCAACGCCATGGTGATCAAGCTGTTTATGGCGCTCCCCTTCCTGTAAACCGCTCGGCCAGACGTGATATGAACAAGAGCCCACCTCATGGTGGGCTCTTTGCTTGCAGGCATCTGGCTGTGCGGCGCCATCGCCTGCTGGCTCCCCCCTGGCGGCAACCGCAATCATGGGCGCCAGCCAACTTTCACCTGTCATGAAACAGCCAGACCGCAGATAACAGAAAGCCCCGCACCAGGGTGGGGGGCTTTGTTCAGGATGGGACGCCAGCCAGCGTCCTATCGGCATCATCTCTTACAGGATAAAGGTCGACACCTGCTGGTTCAGATCGGTGGCGCGACCCTTGAGGCTATGAGCCTGATCCAGATCGCGCATGGCGGCGGCGGTGATCTCGTCACTCACATCCTTGATGGCGGTGGTGTTCTGGGTGATCTCGCCAGTCACCTGGGTCTGCTCCTCGGCGGCGGTGGCGATCTGACCCGCCATGTCGGAGATGAGCGACACGGCCCGGGTGATCTCTTCCAGCGCGGCGGCGGCGGCATCGGCGTCTTTCACGCTGTTGTCGGCCAGCCCCTGGCTGGTCTGCATCAGACTGACCGCACGGGCCGTGGTCTGTTGCAGCGTCTCTATGGTGGACTGGATCTCCTGAGTTGAGTCCTGGGTACGACGTGACAGCACCCGCACCTCGTCCGCCACCACGGCGAAACCACGGCCCTGTTCACCGGCGCGTGCCGCTTCGATGGCCGCGTTCAGCGCCAGCAGGTTGGTCTGCTCGGCGATGCCCTGGATGGTGGAGAGGATGCCGGAGATGGCCTGGGCGTGACGACTCAACTCGCCGATCACCTCGGTCGCCTGCCCTACCTCTTCGGCCAGGCCGTTGATGGACTGGCGAGTCTGGTTCACCAGCATCTTGCCCTGTTCACTGCTCTGGGCGGATTGCTGGGCCGCTGCAGCGGTGTTCTCGGCGTTGCCGGCGATCTCCATGGTGGCGCTCGCCATCTCGGTGACGGCGGTGGCGACCATGGTCACTTCCTGCTGCTGACGCTGCAGCTCGTCCACGGCGGCCTGGTTGGTCACCAGACTGCGCTCGGCATCGGCGTTCAGCTCGTTGGCCAGCTTGCGGATGTTGCCGATCAGCTGGTGCTGGCTGCCAACGAAACGGTTGAAGCTGTTGGCCAGCTGGCCCACTTCGTCGTTGGCGTCGATCTTGATGCGCTGGGTCAAATCGCCGTTACCGTCAGCGATGCGGGCCAGAGCCTGGGAGACCTTGCTGAGCGGGCCGAGCAGCAGGCTGACCAGCCAGGAGATGGCGATGATGCTGCCCACCAGCACCAGCAGGGCTAGGCCAAGCTGGGTCATCAACAGGGAAGAGAGCGGGGCTTCCAGGGTTTCCTTGTCCAGTACCAGTACCAGCTCCCAGTCGGTATCCGGGATATCCACGGCCCACAGCAGCTTGTCACGGCCTTCGTTGTCGAAGTAGGCCGGGATCAGGCTGTTGCTGGCCTTGCTCTGTTCGATCAGGGCGTTGGTCAGATCGTTGTCGATCTCGGTGGCCGGCTTCATCGCCTTGGCCGCGTCCTTGTACGCGATGACGGTGCCGTCCTTGTGCATCATGATGGCGATGCCATCGGCGGGCAGCTTCATCTTGGTGACGTCTTCCACCAGGGAGGCGATGGAGAGATCACCACCGACCACCCCGCCCTGTGCCGGCTGGGCCAGGGTCACCACCATGATGTTGTAGGCCACGTCCAGATAGGGCTTGGTCACTATGAGGCCGCCCTTGCTCATGGCTTCCTGATACCAGCCACGGGAGCGCGGGTCATAACCGTCACGGTTGATGGAAGGGTCAGAGTCGTTCATCTTGCCGCTGCCCTCACCGAAGTAGGTGAGCTGGAAGCGACCCGAGACTTGTGCCTGTTGCAGGGCGTTGAGGGGCTCGGCACCGGCCTTGCTGCCGAGCGCCTGGATGACATCGCGACGGGCGGAGAGCCAGTCACTGACACTGGCGGCCTGCTGGCTGCCGAGGCGTTGCACCTGTTCCTGACTGCCTTGCAGCAACAGGGACTTCTGGCTGGTATAGCTCTGCCAGGAGAGCAGCAGGATCACCAATGACAAGGCGATCACCACTGACAACAGTATCTTCTGCTTGAGTGATAGGTTTTTCATCATGATTTCTTCTTATGAGGTCAGGAACAGGATTTCCCAAAAGTGCACAGCACTGCATCGGTATTAGCGACCCGACAGGCCGAAACTGAACCTGAAAATGAGTCTGCGGGCGATATTTTCCACCGAGTTGGGGAAAACTGCATCAGAAATTGACTACAGGACGCGCACAAGGACAGGCGACCCTGTTTATTCCTTCCACAATTGGCTAGAATATCCTGTTTTTAAATCACATCGACCCCGAGAGTTTTCACGATGTTTGAAGTCAATCCTGTATTAAACAAGCTTAAGGAGCTGTCTGAGAGGACCGAGCTTCTTAGGGGGTACCTTTGACTATGACGCAAAGAAAGAGCGTCTAGAAGAGGTCAACGCCGAGCTGGAACAGCCGGACGTATGGAATGAGCCGGAGCGCGCACAGGCGCTGGGCAAGGAGCGCGTCACGCTGGAAAACGTGGTGGGCACCATAGACACCCTGACCCAGGGCGCCGAAGACGTCGAGATGCTGGTAAGCCTGGCGGTGGAAGGGGAAGACGAAGAGACCTTCAACGAAGCCGTGGCCGAAGCCGATGTGCTGGAGTCCAAGCTGGTGGATCTGGAATTCCGCCGCATGTTCTCCGGTCAGCACGACGCCTCCGACTGCTACATCGACATCCAGTCCGGCTCCGGTGGTACCGAAGCACAGGATTGGGCCAACATGGTGCTGCGCATGTACCTGCGCTGGGGTGATGCCCACGGTTACAAGCCGGAGCTGATCGAACTCTCTGACGGCGACGTGGCCGGCATCAAGTCCGCCACCATCAAGTTCACCGGCGAATACGCCTTCGGCTGGCTACGCACCGAAACCGGCGTCCACCGTCTGGTTCGCAAATCTCCGTTCGATTCCGGTGGCCGCCGCCACACCTCGTTCTGCTCCATCTTCGTTTATCCCGAGATCGATGACGACATCGACATCGAGATCAACCCGGCAGACCTGCGTATCGACGTCTACCGTGCCTCCGGCGCCGGTGGTCAGCACGTCAACCGGACCGAATCCGCAGTACGTATCACCCACGTTCCGACCGGTGTCGTGGTACAGTGCCAAAACGATCGTTCCCAGCACAAAAACAAAGATCAGTGTATGAAGCAGCTGAAAGCCAAGCTCTACGAGCTGGAAATTCAGAAGCAAAACGCTGAGAAACAAGCCCTCGAAGAGACCAAGTCCGATATCGGCTGGGGCAGCCAGATCCGTTCCTATGTGCTGGATGATGCGCGCATCAAGGATCTACGTACCGGCGTCGAAACCCGCAATACCCAAGCGGTACTCGACGGCGACCTGGACAAGTTTATCGAAGCTAGCCTGAAGTCAGGCCTGTAAAAAACAGAACAGCAGGAATCACCATGTCTGAACAAACCACAACTCCGGAAGTCGACCACACTCTCGAACTGAACAACGAGATGACGGAGCGTCGTTCCAAGCTGGCCGCCTTGCGTGCCCAGGGCAACCCCTTCCCCAACGACTTCCGTCGTGACAGCCTCTCCGGCGATCTGCACGCCGAGTTTGGCGACAAGAGCGCCGAAGAACTGGTGGCCTTGGGTAAACAGGTGAAGATTGCCGGTCGCATCATGACCCGCCGGATCATGGGCAAGGCGTCCTTCGCCACCCTGCAGGACATGGCTGGCAAGATCCAGGTCTACGTGACCCGTGACGATCTGCCGGAAGGCTTCTACAACGAGCAGTTCAAGAAGTGGGATCTGGGTGACATAGTCGGCGTGGAAGGCACTCTTTTCCGCACCAACACCGGCGAACTCTCGGTGCACGTATCCACCATACGTCTGCTGACCAAGGCACTGCGTCCGCTGCCCGAGAAGCACAAGGGCCTGACCGACCAGGAAGCGCGCTGCCGTCAGCGTTACCTGGATCTGATCGCCAACGAAGAGTCCCGCAAGACCTTCATGATCCGCACCAAGGTCGTTGCCGGCATCCGCAAGTTCTTCAACGACAAGCGCTTCATGGAAGTAGAAACCCCCATGATGCAGGTCATCCCGGGTGGCGCCTCCGCGCGTCCGTTCGTCACTCACCACAATGCGCTGGACATCGACATGTACCTGCGTATCGCACCCGAGCTCTACCTGAAGCGTCTGGTTGTGGGTGGTTTCGAGCGCGTGTACGAGATCAACCGCAATTTCCGTAACGAAGGCATCTCGGTTCGTCACAACCCCGAGTTCACCATGATCGAGTTCTACATGGCCTATGCCGACTACATCGATCTGATGGACCTGACTGAAGAGCTGCTGCGCACCCTGGCGCAGGACATTCTGGGCGACACCAAGATCCGTTACGCCAAAGAGGGCGAAGAGGGTCTGACCATCGACTTCGGTCAGCCGTTCCAGCGCCTCACCATGGTGGACTCCATCCTGAAGTACGCCGATGGCGTTACCCTGGAAGATCTCTCCACCCTGGAGAGCGCCAAGGCCGTTGCCAAGCGTCTGCACATCGAGCTGATGAAGGGCTGGGAGCTGGGTCACGTGATCACCGCCATCTTCGAAGAGACGGTGGAGCACATGCTGCTGCAACCGACCTTCATCACCGAGTACCCGGCAGCCGTCTCCCCGCTGGCGCGCCGCAACGACGTGAACCCGGACGTGACCGACCGCTTCGAGTTCTTCATCGGTGGCCGCGAGCTGGCCAACGGCTTCTCCGAGCTGAACGATGCGGAAGATCAGGCCAAGCGCTTCCAGGATCAGGTGAACCAGAAAGAAGCCGGTGACGACGAAGCCATGTTCTATGACGCCGACTTCGTGACTGCGCTGGAACACGGCCTGCCGCCCACTGCCGGTCAGGGTATCGGTATCGACCGTCTGGTGATGCTGTTCACCAACAGCCACACCATCCGCGACGTCATCCTGTTCCCTGCCCTGCGCCCGCAACAGAAATAAGCCCGATGCGCAGGCCTGACCTGCGCCTCGATGGCAATGAAACGCCCCGCAACTGCGGGGCGTTTTTTATGGCGAAGGCAGCCCGGTGGCGGTCCCTCACGCTGGCGGCACCTCATGAGGTGGGCGGCAGCAGCCACTCCCCCTGCCACAGGGTCAGCGCCTGGCCCGACATCAGCACCCGGTCCCCCTGCAACTCGAGCACAAGCTCCCCGCCGCGCGCCGAGATCTGGCGCGCCTTCAGTCGAGTCTTGCCGAGACGCTCGGCCCAGAAGGGCGTCAGGGCACAGTGGTTGGAGCCGGTGACGGGATCCTCATCCACCCCGACCCAGGGGGCGAAGTAGCGAGAGACGAAGTCATCATCCCCGCGGCTGGAAGGGGCCGTCACTATCAGGCCGCGACCGGGCAGGGCGCCCAGGGCGTGAAAATCGGGGGTGAGCGCGCGGACTTCCTCCTCGCTTGCCAGCTCCAGCAGAAACTTGGCGCCGGCGGCCAGGGTCTGCACGGGTGTACAACCAACCGCCGCCCCATAGGCCGGATCCATCGCCAGAGGCGTGAGCGGAATGCGCGGGAAGTCGAGCCGAATCCACTCCCCCTCGCGCCTGGCCAGCAGTTCCCCGCTGCGGGTCTCGAAGCGGATGACCTCCTGCGGTGCCACAGCCCCCGTCTGCCACAGCACATGGGCGGCCGCCAGGGTGCCGTGACCACAGAGATCCACCTCTACCTTGGGGGTAAACCAGCGCAGCCGATAGTGCGCCGCCCCCAAGGGACTGAGGAAGGCGGTCTCCGACAGGTTGAACTCGGCCGCCATGGCCTGCAGCCGCGCATCGGACTGGGCCGGCCCCAGTACCACCACGGCCGGGTTGCCGCCAAAGGGCTGTCGGCTGAAGGCATTGACATGAAACAGTCTGATAATCGACATTCGCTTTTCCTGTGGTGCCACGACCGGGCTCATTCTTCGCCGTTTATACCATGAAACCGGGCCCTGCCCGAACGGGCCCAGGAGCCCGTCAGGTACGTTTTTAATGCACTAATAGAATAAAAAAGACATTTTTATTCTTTGTTGTTATCCATCACACCCCTTAACCTGACCAAAAATCAGACCATGGAAGACGAGTGTGATGCAATTGAAGGATTCTCTGACCAACCTAGCCCCCCTCTCTGATGAACAACAACGTCAGCTGAACCAGGCGCTCTCGACCCTCAATACCCAGCAACTGGTCTGGGTGAGCGGCTATCTCTACGGTCTCTCCCAATCCGGCAGCCAGCCTGCTGCGGCCAGCGGTGCGCTGGCGGCGCCCGGCGGCAGCCTGACCATTCTCTACGGATCCCAGACCGGCAACGCCAAGGGCGTGGCCAGTGCCATCAAGGCGCAGGCCGAGGCACGCGGCCTGCCGGTGACCCTCACCTCCATGGCGGACTACAAACCCAAGCAACTCAAGAAAGAGACCCATCTGCTGGTGGTAGTGAGCACTTACGGGGAGGGTGAACCACCGGAGAGCGCGGTCGATCTGTTCGAGCAGCTCAAGAAGGGCAAGGTCGGCAAACTCGAGGGGCTCAAGTTCGCCGTGCTGGGGCTGGGTGACAGCTCCTACGAATTTTTCTGCCAGACAGGTCAGGACTTTGACAGCCTGCTGACCAAGGCGGGCGCCGATCGCATTCATGAGCTTGCCAGCCTGGATGTGGACTATCAGGATGCAGCCAAGGCCTGGGGCGAGCAGGCGGTCAATGCCATTGCCGCCACGCTTTCTGCCGGGGTTGCCACCAGCAGCGTGGCGGGGGCAGTGCAAGCGGCTGTCGGTCACAGCCAGTACGACAAGGCAAATCCCTTCCCGGCCCGCCTGTCGGTGAATCAGAAGATCACCGGCCGCGATTCCACCAAGGATATCCGCCATATCGAGATCAGCCTGGAGGCGTCCGGCATCACCTATCAGCCGGGGGACGCCCTCGGGGTCTGGTTCGACAACGACGCCGATCTGGTCGGCGAAGTGCTGGCCCTGGCCGGGCTGAGCGGTGACGAGGCGACCGCCCATGGCAGCCTGCGCGAGGTGCTCACCCGCAATCTGGAACTGACCCGGTTGCACGGCGGCTTTATCACGGGATTGGCAGAGATCTCGGGTAGCGCAGCGCTGAAAGACCTGGCCGGTGACAAGGCTCAGGTCAATGCCCTGGTCGCCTCTGCCCAGGTGGTGGATGTGCTGAAACGCTTCCCGACCCCCTTGAGCGCAGAACAGCTGGTCGGCCTGCTGCGCCCCCTCACCCCACGCCTCTACTCCATCGCCTCCGCCCAGAGCGAAGTGGAAGAAGAGGTGCACCTGACCGTTGGCGTGGTGCGCTACCCGCAAGAAGATGGCACCGTGCGCAGTGGCGCCGCCTCCTCCTATCTGGCCGACCGGCTGATTGAGGATGCCGAGGTCCGGGTGTTCGTGGAGCACAACGACAACTTCCGCCTGCCAGCCAATCCCGATACCCCCGTCATCATGGTGGGACCGGGCACCGGCATCGCCCCCTTCCGCGCCTTTATGCAAGAGCGTGAGGCCCAGGATGCCTCGGGCAAGAACTGGCTCTTCTTCGGCAACCCCCACTTCACCCAGGACTTCCTCTATCAGCTGGAGTGGCAGCGCTATGTGAAATCGGGCCTGCTGTCGAAGATTTCGCTGGCCTTCAGCCGGGATCAGGCCAACAAGATTTATGTGCAGGACAGGCTGCGCGAAGCGGGCCTGGAACTCTACCAGTGGCTGGAAGCAGGCGCTCACTTCTATGTCTGTGGTGACGCCAACAAGATGGCCAAGGATGTGCAGGAGGCCCTGCTGGATGTGATTGCCGAACACGGTCACAAGAGCCGTGAGGAAGCAGAAGAGTATTTGAGCGAATTGCGTCGTGCCAAACGTTATCAAAGGGATGTCTATTGATGAGCAAACAAGTGATTCCGGGACCGGTAGAAGGACCGCTGGCCGACAACGAGCGCCTCAAGCGCGAGAGCAACTTCCTGCGCGGCACCATAGCGCAGGATCTGCAGGATCCCCTCACCGGCGGCTTCAACGGCGACAACTTCCAGCTGATCCGCTTCCACGGCATGTATCAGCAGGATGACCGCGACATACGCCCGGAGCGTACCGCCCAGAAGCTGGAGCCCCTGCACAACGTCATGCTGCGCGCCCGTCTGCCGGGCGGCATCATCACCCCGGCCCAGTGGCAGGTGATCGACAAGTTCGCCGAGGAGCACAGCCTGTATGGCAGCATCCGCCTCACTACCCGCCAGACCTTCCAGTTTCACGGGGTATTGAAGCGCGACATCAAGCTGATGCACCAGACCCTCAACAGCACGGGCATAGATTCCATCGCCACCGCTGGCGACGTGAACCGCAACGTGCTCTGCACCAGCAACCCGGTGGAGTCAGCGCTGCACCAGGAGGCCTACGAATGGGCCAAGCAGATCTCCGAACACCTGCTGCCCAAGACCCGCGCCTATGTGGAGATCTGGCTGGATGGCGAGAAGCTGGGGGGGGACGAGGAGCCTATCCTGGGCTCCAACTACCTGCCGCGCAAATTCAAGACGACTGTGGTGATCCCGCCCCACAACGACATAGACGTGCATGCCAACGACCTCAACTTCGTGGCCATTGCCGAGGACGGCAAGCTGGTGGGCTTCAACGTGCTGGTGGGCGGTGGTCTGGCCATGACCCACGGCGACACCAGCACCTACCCGCGTAAGGCGAGCGACTTTGGCTTTATTCCGCTCTCCCACGTGCTGGACGTGGCGGCCGCTGTGGTCAGCACCCAGCGCGACTGGGGCAACCGGGTCAACCGCAAGAACGCCAAGACCAAATACACGCTCGAACGGGTCGGTGTCGAGGCATTCAAGGCTGAGGTGGAGAACCGCGCCGGCATCAAATTTGGCGAGGTGCGCCCCTACGCGTTCACCAGCCGTGGCGATCGCTTCGGCTGGGTCGAAGGGATCGATGGCAAACACCACCTGACCCTCTTTATCGAGAATGGCCGCCTGCTGGACTTCCCGGGCAAGCCGCTCAAGACCGGCATGCTGGAAATCGCCAAGGTGCATCAGGGGGATTTTCGCCTGACCGCCAACCAGAACCTCATCATCGCCGGTGTCCCCGTTGGCGAGAAGGCGCGCATCGAAGCACTCGCGCGCCAGTATGGCCTGCTGGATGACGGCGTGAGCGAGCAACGCAAGCAGTCCATGGCCTGCGTGGCCCTGCCCACCTGCCCGCTGGCGATGGCCGAGGCCGAGCGTATGCTGCCGGCGTTTGTCACCGACATCGAGGGCTTGCTCACCAAGCACGGGCTGGCGGATGACGCCATCATCTTCCGGGTCACCGGCTGCCCCAACGGCTGCGGCCGCGCCATGCTGGCCGAAGTGGGTCTGGTGGGCAAGGCACCGGGCCGCTACAACCTGCATCTGGGTGGCAACCTGGAGGGGACCCGCATCCCGCGCCTCTATCAGGAGAACATCACTGAGCCGCAGATCCTGGCCGAGCTGGATAGCCTTATCGGCCGCTGGGCCAAGGAGCGCGACGGGAACGAGTGCTTTGGCGACTTCGTGATCCGCGCAGGGGTAGTGGCCCCCGTCATCGACTCCGCGAGGGATTTCTATGCAGCCTGAACTGACTGATGGCGGGCGGCTGACACTGACCGCCGATGGCAGGCTCGACCTCTCCGCCCTGCTCTCCCTGAGCCGGGACGAGCAGAGCGAGGCGCTGGCGCCCCTCAACCGGGCGCTTGACGCCATGAGCGCCCCCGAGCGGGTGCACTGGGCGCTGGCGAAGCTGCCGGGGGAGCATGTGCTCTCCTCCAGTTTCGGCATCCAGGCCGCACTGATGTTGCACCTGGTGAGCCACGAACGCAGTGATGTGCCCGTGGTGTTGACCGATACCGGTTATCTCTTCCCCGAGACCTACCGCTTTATCGATGAGCTGACCGAGCGCCTCACGCTCAATCTGAAGATATACAGGGCCGAGTTGTCACCGGCCTGGCAGGAGGCGCGATTTGGTCTCTTGTGGGAGCAGGGAGTCGAGGGGATCACCCGCTACAACCAGCTCAACAAGGTGGAGCCCATGGATCGCGCTCTGAACGAGCTGGGCGCCCAGACCTGGTTCTCCGGCCTGCGCCGGGAGCAGTCAGGCAGCCGGGGCGCGCTGCCGGTACTGGCCATCCAGCGCGGCCGCTTCAAGTTCCTGCCGGTGATCGACTGGAGCAACAAGGATGTCTTCTACTACTTCAAGGAGTTCGATCTCCCCTACCACCCGCTGTGGGAGCAGGGTTACCTCTCGGTCGGCGATGTGCACACCACCACCAAGTGGGAGCCGGGCATGAGCGAGGAGCAGACCCGTTTCTTCGGCCTCAAGCGCGAGTGCGGCCTGCACGAGGAGAGTGGCAAGGAGAGTGCCCAGGAAAGTGGCGAGCAGAGCGGCTCCGGCATCTGAGCCCGCTGGCAAGGCAGGCTCCTGACAATAAAAAACGCCCGGCACTTGCCGGGCGTTTTTTATTGCTGAGGTGCAGCAGCTCACGTGCGCAGGGAATAGGGCCCTGCACGCCGCCACGCCATCCGCTTATTGCACGGCAGCGCGCGCCTGGGTCAACCAGTCATTGATCAGGGCATCATGCCCCTTGAGCCAGGCCATCACATGGCGCTCTACATCCGCCTGGGTGTTTTGACCCTTGTTCATGAGCCCGTTCTGGATATTGATGTCATTAAGGGGCAGCTTGACGATGCTAAACAACTTGGCCGCCGCCGGATTGGCTTCGGCGAACGCCTTGTTGGCCACTATGTGCATGGTATTCACGGTAAAGCCGTAATCTTTGCCGTTGGGCAGGCGGGTCTGCACTGCATCCTTGGCATTGGCAGGCACTTCCAGCCACACCACGTCCCGTCCCGGCACCAGCTCGCTGCTCAGCCAGTAGGGGGTCCAGGTGTAGTAGAGCACCGGCTTGCCACTCTGGTAACGGGCCCGGGTGTCGGCGATCAGGGCCGCGTAGTTGCCCTGCTTGTGAGTGACGGTCGGGGTCAAACCAAACGCATCCAGATGATGATTGATGGCCTCTTCACAGCCCCAACCCGGGTTGCAGCCCACCAGATCCGCCTTGCCGTCGCCATCGCCGTCAAACAGCGCCGCCAGCTTGGGATCCTTGAGCTGTCCCAGATTGGTGATGCCGTACTGGGTTGCCGTCTTCTTGTCGATGAGGTAACCCTGGGCGGCGCCCGATACATAGGTGCCCTGGCGGAAGAACACCTTGTCGCCGCCAGCCTGTTCGTACTTGTTGTCTTGCAACGGGATCCAGTTAAAGGCCAGGAAGGTGCCGTCGCCTTGTGCCACCGAGGCGTAGGCCACGTTGTAGTCCACCTCCTGCACAGGCTGGACGTCATAGCCCAGGCGGCCCATCAGCTTGCTGACCAGCAGGGTCTGGAAGGTCTCTTCCGGCAGGGAGCTCTGCAAGGGTTGAACGCGGATCCCCTCCCCCGGTAATTCAGCGCTGGCCACGGCGACAGAACTCAGTAACAGGGAGTTCAGCAACAGTGTGCTCAGGGTCAGTGTCCTGGTAATGGGTTTCATGCGTTTACTCCTTTGTAATCAATAGATTTGCTACGGCCACGCAAGCGCATCAGCAGGGCCACGGGACCATGTTGATACCAGCGGCCTGTGTGGCTGCGATCCCGCTGCCCCATTGCCTGGGTCAGACGGTCGAGCACTATGGCCAGCAGCACTATGCCAAGGCCACCGATGGAGGCGAGCCCCATGTCGAGGCGACCTATGCCGCGCAACACCATCTGGCCCAGACCACCGACCGCTATCATGGAGGCGATCACTACCATGGAGAGTGCCAGCATCAGGGTCTGATTGACCCCGGCCATGATGGTGGGCATGGCCAGTGGTAGTTGTACCTTGAACAGCAACTGGGAGGGGCTGGCGCCAAACGAGTGGGCCGCCTCCACCAGATCTTCAGGCACTTGCCTGATCCCCAGCATGGTCAGCCGGATCATGGGTGGCAGGGCGAAGATGACGGTCACCACCACGCCGGGCACGTTGCCGATACCGAACAACATGACGATGGGAATGAGGTAGACGAAAGCCGGTGTGGTCTGCATGGCATCCAGCAGCGGTCGGGTCCAGGTAGACAACCGCTCGCTACGGGCCAGCAGAATGCCGACTGGCAAGCCAATCAGGATGCAGAAGAAGAGCGAGGTCAGCACCAGCGACAGGGTCACCATGGCATCGGACCAGGCACCTATGAGCCCGATCCCGACGAGAGAGAGCAGGGTGCCAAGGGCCATGCGACCATTGACCATCTGCCAGGCGATCAGGGCCATCATCCCCATCATCAGGGTGGATGGCACTGTCTGCAGCAGATGGGTCATGGCGTTGAGAGTGACCTCTACCGGTGCCCGGATCAGCTGAAACACAGGACGCAGGTTCTCGACCAGCCAGCCGATACCGCTCTCCACCCAGACATCCAGCGGCACCAGCGCCTGCTGGAAGGGATCCAGCCAGTCGACTGCCGCAGAGGTATCCGTCGCTTCAATCTGGTTCTGCCAGTCAGCGGCTTCAGTCTCTGTGCTGCCCCAGGGATCCGTGGCAACAGTCGCGGAGGCAGAGGCACCCCAGGGGTCGGCCTGCGCCTCATCGGCCCGGACGGGGGCACTCGCCAGCAGCAAGAGTGCCAGCAAGCCGGTCAGCAGACGATGAAAGGATTTGATATTCATACCGGGGTACTCCTGTCCAGGGTGTTCAGCAAGTTGGCTTTGGAGATAAGGCCCAGGTAGGTGCCATCTTCCTCGACCACGGGCACCTGACAGGGCGCTGAGGCCACCTGACTGATGAGTTCATTGAGCGAGGTGTCGCCCAGGATGGGCTGGATATCGGCCAGCAAGGCCTGCTCCAGGCTTCCTTTGTTTTTCACCGCCTGACCGAGCGACTCGACCGAGACGACCCCGAGGAAGCGACGACTGCGATCCACCACGTAACCGAACTCCCGCTCCTGATCCTTGAGCTGACGCAGGGCGTTGCCCGGCCCATCCGTGGTGTGCTTCTTGATAAGCGGCATCTGCTTGCGGCTGACGATATCGCGGGCACTGAACACATTGGCCAGATCCACGCCGCGAAAGAAGGCACGCACATAATCGTTGGCCGGTTGGCTCAGGATCTCGTCGGGGGTCCCGACCTGGATCACCTGACCATCCTGCATGATGGCGATGCGATCACCGATACGCATCGCTTCATCCAGATCGTGGGAGATAAAGACGATGGTGCGCTGATGGCTGGCCTGCAGCTTGAGCAGCTCATCCTGCATCTCGGTGCGGATCAACGGATCCAGCGCGGAGAAAGCCTCATCCATCAGCAGGATATCGGGGTCATTGGCCAGTGCGCGGGCCAGACCGACCCTTTGCTTCATGCCACCGGAGAGGGCATCGGGGAAGGAGTCCACCCACTGGCCCAGACCCACCTGATTGAGTGCCTGGCGGGCACTTTCCTGACGTTCGAGAAGCGGTACACCGGCCAGCGCCAGACCAAAGGCGGCATTTTCCAGCACGCTCAGATGGGGCATGAGGGCGAAAGATTGGAACACCATGCTGATCTTCTTGCGCCTTACCTGACGCAGCTCGCTGTCCGAGATGGCGGCGATGTCCTCACCGTCGATCAATACCTGACCACGGGTCGGCTCGATAAGGCGGTTGAAGAGACGCACCAGGGTGGATTTGCCCGAACCGGACAAGCCCATTACCACGAAGATTTCTCCCTCGTGGATGGCGAGATCCACCCCATGCACACCCAGGGTTTGGCCCGTCTTTTTCAAAATGCTGGCACGGTCGTGCCCTTTCTCCAGCAATTTGAAGACTTTCTCCGGCTGTTCTCCGAAGATTTTATAGAGTGATTTGACTTCGAGTTTGACTGTCATACTGTCCTATTTTTATTGTCGGCATCTTGGTAATTAACCTGCCGAACGCCAACCAATTATTTACTACACTAAGCAATTTTTGATAAAAACGAAAGAACCATAGGAGTCCACACAAAACAATGAAAACATAACAAATTGATTTTATTCATTTATTTTTGGCAATAAAAACCAATAAATCGACAAGCATGACCCATGCCAGCATGATTATTTTATTAGATAACTAATCACATTGGTGTTTTGACAGGCGAATCGGAGGGGGCAACCAGGCAGATCGGGGGGATGCCGCCAGGCAGGATCCCGAACAGGCAGCAGGGCATGAAAAATCCTTACAGTCCTAATGATATGTAGGCAAAAAACGAGGGTATATAGGAGGGGGGGTTGAACGCAGCAATGGTAAAGGCCTTGCCTGCCGGACAGCCCTTTGTTGCAAGAAAAAAGCCCCCTGTGCAGCACAAGGGGCTTTCGGCTTCAACGGTTATTCAATGTGGTTCAGCGCCGCTGCCAGGTTTCGAAGCAATAGGGGTGAGGATTCTGCTCGTCGGGCTCATGGGGTTCGCGCTCAACGCAATGCCACTCGCCCTCCTCGAAGGCGGGGAAGCGGGTATCCCCGGCCACCGCCAGATCGATTCTGGTCAGATAGAGGCTGTCGGCCTGTGGCAGCAGCTGGCCATAGAGATGACCACCGCCGATCACCATCAGCTCGTCCACATTTCCGGCGCTTGCCAGCAGCGCCAACGCGGCCTCGACAGAATCGACTACCTCCACCCCGTCGGCCTGGTAATCGGGGTTGCGGCTGATCACCAGATTGCGCCGCCCTGGCAGCGGCCGACCAATGGATTCGAAGGTCTTGCGCCCCATCAACACCGGCTTGCCCAGCGTCACCCGCTTGAAGTGGGCCAGATCCGCCGGCAGGTGCCAAGGCATCTGGTTATCCAGGCCTATCACGCGATCGTGCGCCATGGCGGCAATCATGGAAATCTTCATGGGGTCAGCCTCTCACACCGTCTATCAAATAATGGGCCGGTTACGGTACACGACCAGGGAGGGGATCGCCAAACCGAAACTGAGGGCCCCCACGATGAACAGTGCCTTGAGGCCGTTCTCCACCGCACTCTGGATAAGGTCCATGGTCACCCCGGAGATGTTGAGCTCCACCACGGCGATCATCGCCTTGAACGCATAGCTGCCCGGGATCATGGGGATGATGGAGGCGACGCTGAACACAGGGCGCGGCGCCAGCAGCCGACGGGACCAGTAGACACAGACAAAACCGACCGTGGTCGCCGCCGCCAGGGTGGCCCACTCGATGGGCATGCCGTAATGAATGAGCAGGGTGCGCAGGCTATGGGCCAGGGCGCCGCCCATGGCGCAGTACTTCAACATGCGTGGCGGCACGTTGAACAGCATGGCAAACCCTACCGCCGGAATGGAGGACCAGAAGGCATCCTTGGCCAGCAACCAGACAAGATCCATCATACCTTCCACCCCCAGATACCAGTGACCGACATGGCCAGAATGATACCAATAGCGGCGCTGATGGTGAGCAGGGTTGCCGTACCCCAGCGCGCCAGCCCCATGTTGAAGTAACCCTTCACCATGTCGGAGACCGCATTGATGAGCGGGAAGCCCGGCACCAGCAAGAGCACGCTGGCAGCCATGGCGAGATAGGGCTGGGCGCCCCAGTTGAAGAAGGTGGCACTGGAGGAGAGCAGGGTGGCGATGAAACCGGTTGCGGCAAAGTTGATGAGCGGGCTGTGGTGGTGGCGAGCGATCAGCTGGCGCACTCGCATCGCCACGGCGGAGGAGAGGCAGGTCACCAGGAAGATGGGCCAGTCACCGCCGAACAGCAGACTGAAGGCGCCGCAGGAGAGGCCCACCATGGGCACCACCAGCCAGGGGTGGTAATGAAACGGCACTATGCCGTCGAGCCGCTGACGCACCTCGCGCGCACCGATCAGCTCCTTCTCCGCCATGATGCAGATGCGCTGGATCTCGCACACCACCTGCATGTTGATGCCGTGCTCCCGCACCCGGCGGGTGGTAGTGACGCAACTGCCCTGATAGAGGCTGGTGAGCACTATGGCGCTGGAGGAGATGGCCATCTCGACGCTCTCCAGCCCCAGCGCCATGCCGAGCCGGATCGTGGTCTGCTCTATGATGCGACTCTCGGCTCCGAACTGGGCCAGCATCTGGCCCACCTTGACGATGATACGGGTGATCTCTGTCTGCTGCTCCCGCGACAGCACCCGTCTTGGTGTGATACTTCTCATAATCCCTTCGAGTCGTAGCAAAATTAAAGTATCGCCATATTAGCCTAACTGTCGGCGCCATACATCCACACCGATCACGGCAATAATCAATTTTCAATAAAACAGTGAACGCCACGAAAATACATCAAATATATTACAAATCACCCCAGATAAATTAACGTCAGCAAGCGGGCCTCACCCGATGAAGAATATACAATGCGGGATAATATTCAGCCATTCCATCAAGGGGATATTTATTTCTTCTTGTGATAATAATCGAATAAAGAAACCACATTATTTTCTCTGTAGATGGGGGCTTGGTCGGCATAGAGATTGACATTAAGCTGGATCATCTCGCTGCGCATGGAATAAAAGGAATCGTGCATCATGGCCGCAATACGAATACAGCTATCCATATTATTCTTGGCCAATTGACGCTGACAGTCGATACGAAACTGCAGGCCGCGCAATCGCTGCTGCTGCTCCGGACGGACCCGGTCGATCAACCCCTCTATTTGCTGGCGCAGCAACTCGTCGAGCCGCTCCGGCTCCGCCACCGCCAGTCGCCTCAAGGTATCAAAATCAGGCAACTCCATATGCCCTCCCGCGGCCAGCCGCTGCATGGTGATACTCAAACAACAACGATCAGTACAGCATTCAACCAACCGTATAATGAGTTATATAAGACGATTGCCCTCCAGGTTCAATCCATACCACGGCCTTTCGAGGCTGACTGCGCCAAAAAATGACCGCTGCTCGGTGGATTATTTTCTTATTCGTTATGGATCAACCAATTAATCATCAATATGGCTGCTGCATTCGTTTATACATTTTTAGGACGACAATACCCAAGCCTTATGTCTTATTGAAAGGGAGTCGGCACGACTGTTTGTCATTCGACACTCAATGTTGTGTCCCAGCCTCGCCAACGCCTGACCTCATTTAACATATCTCACTGATTATGTTATTTTATTTGCCACTTATTCCAGGCAACCAAGAGCAGACCATGAGCAAGGCAAGAATCGGCATCGTCACCGTCAGCGATCGCGCCAGTGCAGGCATCTACGAAGACCTCTCCGGCAAGGCCATCATAGACACGCTGAACGCATATTTGACCTCAGAGTGGGAACCCGTCTATCAGGTGATACCGGATGAACAGGATCAGATCGAGGCGACCCTGATCCGGCTGGCGGACCAGGAGCAGTGCAGCCTCATCGTCACCACGGGCGGCACTGGCCCAGCCAAGCGGGATGTAACCCCCGAGGCCACCGAGGCGGTGTGCGATCGCATGATGCCGGGCTTTGGCGAGCTGATGCGGGCCGAGTCCCTCAAGTTCGTGCCGACCGCCATTTTGTCGCGCCAGACCGCAGGCCTGCGCGGCAGCTCGCTCATCGTCAACCTGCCGGGCAAGCCCAAGTCCATCCGCGAGTGCCTGGATGCCGTCTTCCCCGCCATCCCCTACTGCATCGATCTGATGGAAGGGCCCTATCTCGAATGCAATGAAGCCGTCATCAAGCCGTTTCGCCCCAAGAAATAAGCCCTGAGTGGACGGGGAGATCCCCGTCCACTTCTTATTTGCGGTGTTTATTTGCGGCCGTATACCTTGACCCCGGCCTTGCTCCCCTCTGAATTGCCATAGACCTCGATCCGCTTGATGCAGAGTCGGCTACCGAGAGACTTCCACCCCGATTCCTGATCCTCTTTCAGATCCTTGTCGAAATTGAGGGTCTTGCTGCGATCATTGCCGTAAAACACCTTGACCCGGTTAAGGGTCAATTCCCGTCCGGCCTTGACCATGATGGACTTGGCAGGTCGGCAGACGATGATGGGAATAATGGCCGGATGATCGCCGACGCCGAGCAGCATGGTGTTGCCGAGCCTAAATTCATCATCGGCCATGGCAGGTGTGGGCAGCGCCAATAAAAGGGTAGACAGCAAGAGCGCATTGAAGCCTTGGCGCAGGTGGGATTGAGCAGAGAAAACAGCAGATGGAACAGACATTATGCCTCCCGAAAAATGGGAGGCATCTTAATTCATCAAGACCAAACCTAGGCTGTACAGGCGCCCTGCCCGCAGGCAAGGCGCATGGCTTCAGGACCAGCGTTTGAAGATGAGGGAGGTGTTGATGCCGCCGAAGGCGAAGTTGTTGGACATCAGATAGTCCACCGCCAGCGCGCGGCCATTGCCCACCACATGATCCAGCGGGGCACAGGCCGGATCCGGCTCGGTCAGGTTGATGGTGGGGGCAAACCAGCCCTCCTGCATCATCTCCAGCGACAGCCAGGCCTCGATGGCACCGCAGGCGCCCAGGGTATGGCCGAAGAAGCTCTTCAGCGACGATATGGGGGTCTTGTCGCCAAAGATGGCGGCGGTGGCGTGGCTCTCGGCTATGTCGCCACGCTCGGTGGCCGTGCCGTGGGCGCTGATGTAGCCAATGTCGGTGGCCTTGAGCCCGGCCTGGGCCAGCGCCATCTCCATGCACAGCTGCATGGTCTCCTGCTGGGGCTGGGTCACGTGGGCGGCGTCGCAGTTGGTGGCAAACCCCACCAGCTCGGCGATGATGGTGGCCCCGCGCGCCTGCGCATGTTCCAGCTCCTCCAGCACCAGGGTGCCCGCCCCCTCGCCAATCACCAGCCCGTCCCGCTGCCGATCGAACGGCCGTGGCGCCAGCTCGGGGTTGTCGTTCATCTGGCTGGTGGCAAACAGGGTATCGAACACCACGGCCTCCGACGGGCAGAGCTCCTCCGCCCCACCGGCCACCATCAGGGTCTGGTAGCCGTGCTTGATCGACTCGTAGGCGTAGCCAATACCCTGGCTGCCGGAGGTGCAGGCGCTGGAGGTGGGGATCACCCGCCCGCGCAGGCCGAAGAAGAGGCCGGTATTGACCGCCGCCGTGTGCGGCATCATCTGCACATAGGTGGTGGCCGTGATGCTGGCGGTGCTCTTGTCGTTGAGCATGACCCCGAAGGCGCGGATGGGATCCGTGCTGCCGGTGGAGGAGCCATAGGCGATACCGGTGCGACCGCCGGTCAGCACAGGGTGATCGAGCAGTCCGGCCCGCGCCAGCGCCAGCTCGGTGGCCACGGTCGCCAGCTGGGAGACTCTCCCCATGGCCCGCGTCTTCTTGCGCGGATAGCGGGCGGGCAGCACAAAATCGGCAATGGGCGCCGCCAGTCGGGTATTGAGTCCCTCGTAGATGGCCCACTCTGGCATGGTCACCACCGCATTGCGCCCCGCCTGCAACTTTGCCCGCACGCTAGGCCAGTCCTGACCGAACGCCGTCACCCCGGCCATGCCGGTTACTACTACCCGCTTCATACCATACCGCCATTCACAGAGATAAGCTGGCGTGCCACAGAGACAGCGCCATGTTGAACCGACATCAGGCAAGAGACCCGTCGCATTCGCGTCATACCATGCCTCCGTTGATGGAGATGACCTGGCGCGTGACATAGCCGGCGATGTCCGACATCAGGTAGGAGACCAGCCCGGCCACCTCGTCGGCTTGTCCCATACGCTTGAGCGGGATCAGCTTCATCGCCTCCGCCTGCACCTCTTCATCCACCATGCCGGTGTCGATGAGGCCGGGCGCCACGCAGTTCACCGTGATCTTGCGCTTGGCCAGCTCCAGCGCCAGCGCCTTGGTGGCCCCCATGATGCCCGCCTTGGCGGCGCTGTAGTTGACCTGGCCACGGTTGCCCATCAGGCCGGAAACCGAGGAGATGGTCACTATGCGGCCGCCCCGGCGCAGGCCTATCATCGGCATGATGCAGGGCTTGAGCAGGTTGTAGAAGCCGTCCAGATTGGTGTGCAGCACCCCATCCCAATCCTCGTCGGTGAGAGCGGGGAAGGCGCCGTCACGTATGATGCCGGCGTTGCAGACCACACCGTAATAGGCGCCATGTTCGGCCATGTCGGCTTCCAGCCGCTCGCGGCAACCCTGGCGATCGGCGATGTCGAACTGGATCAGGCGCCCCTGTCCCCCTGCGGCTTGCAGGCTCGCCAGGGTAGCCTCGGCCCCGGCGCGGTCGCCGTGGTAGTGCACGACGACGAGAAAACCGTCGGCGGCCAGCTTGAGGGCGATGGCGCGGCCTATCCCCTTGCTGGCGCCCGTGACCAATACGCTAGAGATCATGAAGCTTCCTTACGCTAACAAATCGGATAATTCGCCGGGTGCGGGTTGATAGGTCGAGAGGCGCGCAGTGGCGCACTCCTGCCCATCTTGCAGGATCCGGCATTCGAAACTGGCCATGCCGCCGTCTTGCAACAGGCAGCTGGCCTCTATGGTGAGCAGGGCTCCCGCCGCAAAGCGGGCGGGCTGGCAGCGGTACTTGCGGGTACCGAGCAGCATGCCGATGCGCACTGGCTCGCCGCGCAACCGCCCCTGCATGCCGGCCCAGGCGGCTATGGTCTGGGCCATCAACTCTATGCCTGCCCAGGCGGGCAAATGGCCCTCGCCATCGAGCAACAAGGCGTGTCGGGGGCCGACTCGTGTCTCGCAGCGCACCTGGCTCGCATCCACGGTGCAGATGTGGTCAAGCAGCAGCATGGGGGCCTGATGGGGCAACAGGGCCTCGATGGCGGGCAGCGGTATGCGCTCATTCATGAGGGGGATAGTCCAAACAGCAGGCTGACATTGTTGCCACCGAAGGCAAAGGAGTTGGAGAGGACCCGGGGCGCTGCCAGCCGAATGGCGCCACTCACCAGCCGGATGGGTGCCAGCGCCGGGTCCGCCGTCGTCATCCGCTGGATAGGTAGCGGCAGGGCCCGCTCCAGCAGCAGACAGGCGAGCGCGGCCTCGATGGCCCCAGCGGCGCCCAGGGTATGGCCGGTGAGCGGCTTGGTGGAGCTGCAGGGTACCTTGTCCCCGAACAGGCGATGCACGGCCTGGCTCTCCATGGCGTCATTGAGGCGAGTGGCCGTGCCGTGCAGGTTGATATAACCCACCTGGTCAGGCGCTATACCGGCCTGAGCCAGCGCCATCTGCATGGCTGCCTCGGCCCCCACGCCGTCCGGATGAGGGGCCGAGATATGCCAGGCATCGGACGACTCGCCCGCCCCCAGCAAGGCCAGCGACGCAGGCTGTATGCTCAGCAAAAACAGCGCAGCCCCCTCGCCTATGTTGATGCCCTGGCGGCCGTTGTCGAATGGCTGGCAGAGTTTGCCACTGAGGGACTCCAGGCTGTCAAAACCGTTGATAGTCAAGCCGCACAGGCTGTCGGCGCCACCGACGATCACCGCATCCACCAGTCCGGCCGCCAGCATCCGCTGACCGCTGATGAAGGCGCGGGCGCTGGAAGAGCAGGCGGTGGAGAGGGTGTAGGCAGGCCCGGAGATGTCGAGATAACGGGCCAGAAATTCGGACGGAGAGCCCAGCTCCTGCTGGCGATAGTCAAAGGCCGGGGAAATTGCCTCCCCCCGCCGGGCGGCGGCGATCGCCAGCTCGGCCTCGCCGATCCCGGCTGTGCTGGTGCCGAGCACCAAGCCTACCCGCGCAGGGCCAAACTCCGCCAGCGCCTTGTCCAGAGCGGGGCGGATCTGCGCCAGCGCCGCCAGCAGCAGGCGGTTGTTGCGCGAGGCATAAGGGGCCAACGCCGCCGGTATCTCGGGCAGCGCACCTTCGACCCGCCCCACCGGGGTCAGGCGACCATCCAGCAAGGTCTGGTTGTGGCGGGTGAGCGGCGTGCTCCCCTCTGCCTGCCAGGCCAGCAGGGCCTCGGCGCTGGCATCCCTGCCCTCCCCCAATGCCGAAATGAGGCCGTAGGCCGCGATATAACAACTCATTGGGACAGGGTCTCCAGCTGCAAACGGTAGTGAAACACATGCTGTTGCAGGCTGACCGGCTCCCGTACGCCGCCCTTGTCCTGGTACCCGATCTCGGTGACCAGAGCGCCATCGGGAGAGCGCAGCCGGCGCGTCAGCCCTTCATCCCGCAGCGTCCAGCCCGGCGGCAGCTGCGGCTGCCAGCTGGCCAGTGACCAGTAGCAGAGCATGACGTCCGCCAGCACCTGGGTCACGGGCGGCATGCCGGTGACGAGCAGCGGGCTCAGTGGTTGAGTCGCTATGCCCTGCTGGTCATAACGCACTCGAAACAGCCGGATCCCGGTCGGGGTCAGGCCGACCAGGGTCAACTGGCGGCCATCGGCCTCCAGCACAGTCATCAGCTGATGGGCACCCTCACCCACAGTGGCCGTCAGCAACTGCTGGCGATAGAAGGGGGTGGCAAGTACGGGGGCAGGCAGCGCCATGGCTGTCCCCTTGTCGAGATAGGCGGTGGGGGAAGGCTGGCTGCTGCAGCCCCCCAGCAAAAAGATGAGTAATACAAACAGTGATCTTATTGTCATGTTGGCTCCCGGCTATCCTGCCCTGACAACTGGGGCTCCCGCACCGCGCCATCCGGTTGCACGCGGTCCAGCACCAGAGGCGACAACAGGAAGGCAGTAAAGATACCGCCGCTCAACACCAGACCAAAGCCCGCTATGGCAGGGGTGTGACTCAGCGCCAGCAAGCCGAATGCCAACTGGGTGGTGAGGTTCGCCAGCAGGATGGCGAGCAGGGTGGAACTCTGCCGCGCCAGCTGGTTGCCACAGTGGGCAAAGAAGAGCCCGTAGTCGATGCCGATGCCGAAGATGAGGCTGAGCGCCAGCACACCAAACAGGGTGAGCGGCTGGCCGCAGGCGGCGAGCAGCGCCAGCCCCATGGCGAGAGCAATCAGGTTGACCAGCAGCACCCGGGACGCCCTGGCTGCCCCCATCCGCCGCCAGAGCAGCAGGGCTACCAGGCCGATGGCCAGCAGCAGCAGTTCGGCCAGCTTGATCCGGTAGTGGGCAAACAACTGGCTCCACTCGCTGCGCTGATCCTGCCAGTAGACACCCTGCTCGGCAGCTGCCAGCGCCGTCAGGGCGACCTCGTCCTGCACCCCGACCAGCGGCACCCAGATGGCGACGCGGCCATCCTCCAGCGAGTGCCACAGCAGACGGCTCCCCTCGCTGACCGGGCTGGCAAGCCAGGCTGCCGGGGTCAACCAGTCAGGCTGACGGTCGGGCCCTTGCCCCCCTGCTGGTATTGGCACTCCGGCCTCTTGCAGTCGGGTCACCACCCGGGGCAACAGGGCCCGAATGGCGGCGGCATCCTGCTGCTGGCGCGCCAGCGAGGGCAGCCAGCGGCTAAGGGAGACAAAGTCCCGCAATGCGCCGCTATTTTTAAGCTCGGTCAGCTGATCATCCAGTCGCTCCAGCCGTTGCAGCGCCTGCTCGGCATCCGTACCCGTCACCAGAAAACCCTGCATGCCCCCCTGCTGACCGGTCAGGGCCTTGATCTGGTTCTCCTGCGCCTGCAGTTCCACCGGCAAGGGTTGCAGCCGGCGTATGTCGTCATCCACCTGCAGTTGGCTGATGCCAAGGGTGGCCAGCAGCAGGCAGAGCAGCGGCAGGCCGATGCGCACTAGGCGACGCTGCTGCCAGGCTCTGAGCCAGGCCATCAGCAGTGGCTGACTGCGCAGGGGCCGGGTCGGCAGGGGGCCCGACCAGCGCGGGAACAGGCAGAGCACAGTGATGAAGGCGCTGAACAGGCCCGCCAGTGCGCACACCGCCAGCTGTTGCAGCCCGGGGAAGGGGGCAAACCAGAGCAGGCCATAGCCGATAAGGGTGGTCAACACCGCCAGCGAGAGGCTCGGCAGCAGCCGTAGTCGGGTCTGATGCGGCGTCTCGTCGCCGCCGTGCAACCGTCGCTCGCACAGGAAATGGATGGCGTAGTCGATGGCGATGCCGATGAGGCTGCTGCTGATCACCAGGGTGAAGAGATGGATCTCGCCAAACAGGATGAGCACCGTGCCCAGCCCCCACATCAGCCCCACGCAGATGGGCAGCAGGGAGAGCAGCAGCGCCCGGGTCGAGCGAAATACGCCCCAAATAAGCAGAATGACTCCGATCATGGAGCCAAGCCCTATGGTGGAGATGTCCTGCTGGGCCAGGTTGCTGGCGTGCTGGCTGTAGAAAAGGGTGCCACGGCGCAGCAGCTCGGCACCGGGATAGGCTTCGGCCAGCCGCTGCTCGGCGTTGTCGAGCACCCTCAGCAACCCCTGATTGCGCTGGATATCGAAGGCGGAGAGATCCAGCTCGGCCCGCACCATGAACCAGTCGCGACCCGCCTTGTCCCGGCTGACCAGCCAGCCCTCCTTGAGTTGCATGGGGCCGCGGGCCTCTGCCAGCACCCCGGCCCGGGTCAACAACAGCGGATCGCTCTGCCACTCGGCGCGGGAAACGCCGCCAAAGGGCGAGTAGATCTGGCCAAGCACCCATTGGCTCCAGCCCTCGGCGCCAGCCGCCAGCCGGGCCCGGCCCGCTTCATCCAGCCGCTGCCAGGCGAGACGGTGCAGATAGCCCTGCCAGGCGGGGGCCAGCTCGGGCTGATAGCCCTTGATATGGGAGAAGGCCGCTATCTGGTCGAGCTGTTTTACCCACAGCTCGGCCGCCGCCTGCCCGTTCTGTCCGGCAGGCAGGCTCAGCATCCAGACCAGCTGGCGATCGAGCTGTTGCAGCAAGCCCTGCTGCAACGCCGGATCCAGATCGCTGCGGGATTCGTGGGGCAGCAAATCCATCAGGCTGGTGTTGATGCGGCTGTGGGGCAGCTGCCAGGCCAGCACGGCCACCAGCAGCAGACAGAGGCCGATCCAGATAGTGCCAAGCCGGCGCCAGGTGGTTTCAGATTGCAGCAAGGTCGATTCTCCCGGCCAAACCACGGGCAGTGGCAGGGCGCGATGCGGGGCTAATGGGCAGCAAAGCGGGCCTGCTCCTCAGGGGTCAGTGGCAGGCTTCGCTCCTGCCAGGCGCTGAAACGGATGCGGGTGCTGTCACCCTGCTTGTCGGCAATGACCAACTCATCCAGCTGCCCTTGCCCGCTCAGGGTGAGGCTGGCGAACACCTTGTCCAGCGGCGTCAGGGTCGGCACCAGCAGCAGCTGCCAGCCCGCCTCCGTGCTCTGAAAATCGATCTTGAAGTAGCGGCTCAGGGTCGCCTCGTCCGAGCCGAACAGCGCCAGCAGCATCTGGCTGAATTCAAGCAGCTGGGGACTGTCGATGACGGTGGCGGGCTGACCCGCCATCTGCTGCGCCATGCGTTGTGGCGTCAGGGTCAGAGTCAGGGCAAAGGGCTGCTGCTGCTGCCACCAGAGACCAAGATCGCGCACCAGCAGCAGCTCGCCGGAGGCTTTGAGCGGCAGGCTCAGACCCGCCACCTGTTTCTCTTGCTCGAAATGCGCCTGCCTGACCTCACTCAGAGTCAGCAACTGCTGCACCTGGTCACGGCTCAGTGGAGCCGCCTGCAGCGGCAACGCCAGCAGCAGGGTCAGCCCGACCATCACGCGGTTCAGAAGAGGCTTCACTGGCTCACCCCCAGCTTGTCCAGCAGCACCTGGGGCGAGGCCAGGCACATCTCGCCGCTCGCCTTGCTCACCGCCACCTGGATGCTGTAGCCCTTGCTGGTGCGGGTGCCGCTCGCGGCATCGCTCAGCAGGTAGTCGATCTTCAACCGGTTCTGGTACTCGGTCAGGGTGGCGCGCACCCGCACCCGCTGGCCGAAGCGCAGCGGCGCCAGATACTTCATCCGGGTGTCAATGATGGGCCAGAGGTAGCCAGAGGCCTCCATCTGCGGGTAGTTGTAATCGATAAGATCGAGCAGGGCGCAGCGGGCCAGCTCTATGTAGCGAAAGTAGTGACCGTGCCAGGCGACCGCCATCATGTCCACGTCGTGAAACGGTATGGTCACTTCCACTTCGGTGCTGATCTGCCAGGGTTCATTCTGCATGGGTTGTCTCATCAATAGTGACCTTGTTTCAGTCCTGGCTCGGCCCATAAAGGGGGTAGTGACGCAGGCGAATGCGGGCGATCAGTGCCCTGAGCTCCTGCTCCAGCGCCCTGTCTTCCAGCAGAGGCGCAAACTCGGCCCGCACCTGCTGCACCATATGGGCCAGGGCCGGGCTGAGCGGCCGGGTGAAGGGCGTGGGCTGGGCCAGGCGCAGCTCGACCCCCTGCACCGCCGCCAGCAGGCAGGCGGCCCCGACCTGCTCGGTCAGGGTCAGCACCCGCAGGGCATCGCGCGCCGCTATGGTGCCCATGCTCACCTTGTCCTGGTTGTGGCACTCGGTGGAGCGGGAGAAGACGCTGGCGGGCATGGTCTGCTTGAGCGCCTCCGCGGTCCAGGCCGAGACGCCGATCTGCACCGCCTTGAAACCGTGGTTGATCATCTGCCGCCCGGCCGGCGCCCCCGAGAGGTTGCTCGGCAGGCCGCCGTTGAACTTGGTGTCCACCAGCTGGGCCAGCTGGCGGTCCAGCAAGTCCGCCAGATTGGCGATGGCCGTCTTCATGCTGTCCATCGCCATGGCGATGTGGCCGCCGTAGAAGTGACCACCGTGCATCACGTGCTCCCCCTCCCCGTCGATCAGCGGGTTGTCGTTGGCGCTGTTGAGCTCGTTTTCGATGAGCTGGCGCCACCAGGGCAGGCTGTCGGCCACCACACCTATGACGTGGGGCGCGCAGCGCAATGAGTATCTGTCCTGCAGCCGGTCGCTGTGGCGCGGCAGCTCGCCGGCCACCAGATCCGACCTCAGCCAGGCCGCTATGCCCTGCATGCCGGGGTGGGGTTTGGCGGCAAACAACCGCTCGTCAAAGTGGAAGGCGTTGCCCCCCATGGCGACGCTCACCAGCGCCGTGATCCGGGTCGCCAGTTGCATCAGGTAGTCGGCACGGGCGTAGGCGAGACAGGCCAGCGCCGTCATCACGGAAGTGCCGTTCATCAGCGCCAGCCCCTCCTTGGGTCTCAGGGTCAGGGGGGTGATCCCCAACTCCCGATAGACCTCGGCGGCGGGACGCAGCGCGCCATCGTGATGGAGCTCGCGCTCCCCCACCAGCACGGCGGCGACGTAGGAGAGCGGTGTCAGATCGCCGCTGGCGCCGACGGATCCCTCTTCCGGTATGCGCGGTATGAGATCCTGCTCCAGCAACCAGCAGAGCCGTTCCAGCAAACCCGGGCTGACGCCGGAGACCCCCTGCGCCAGGGAGCAGAGCCGGGTCGCCAGCACGGCGCGACCGGCATCGAGCTCAAGATCCGCCCCCAGCCCGCAGCCGTGAAAGCGGGTCAGGTGCAGCGGCAGCTTGGGCACCAGCTCGGCGGGCACCGGTCGGGTCACCGAATCCCCGTAGCCTGTGGTCACCCCGTAGATGACCCCCTCCTCGGCCAGCAGCCGGTCGAGAAAATCGGCCCCCCGCTGAATGCGGGCCATAAAGGCGGGATCCCGGTTCAATGCCGGGCGGGCACGGCGCTCTGCCAGGGCCACCACATCTTCGATGGTCAACGGCTCGGCGCCGAAGGTGACGCACTTCATCTCACTCTTGTTCATCGGTCAGCTGCCAGAAATCAAAAAAATTGAACCAGTCCAGCGGGGCGCGCAGGCAATGATGCTGCAGGCGATCGGCATAGGCCTGCACCCGGGACGCGAGTATCTGTTGTCGCCCCTGGCGCGGCAGACTGAGGCTGTCGGAAAAGGGCTCGAAATGCACCCGAAAGCGCCCCTGCTCCTTGAGGCCGAACATCAGGTAAACCGGGCAACCCAGCACGCTGGCCAGGGCAAAGGGACCGAGGGGAAAGGGGGCCGGCGCACCGAGGAAATCGGCCCAGACCACCCGCTTCTCCCGGGTCACAGAGGTGCGATCGCCGACGATCACCACCCACTCCCCCTGATCCAGCTTCTCCTTGAGCAGGATGGCGGTATCGGCCCCCATCTCCTGCACCTGGATGAGGTTGAGCCGTGAATCCGGGTTGATCTGCTTGAGCAGGGCGTTGAAGCGGGCCGCGTGACGGGTGAAGACCAGCGCATTGATGCGCACCTCCCCCTTGCGACTGCCAAGGGCCCGGCACAGCTCGAGATCGCCGAGGTGAGAGCCCAGCAGCAGCAAGCCCTTGCCGCTGTTGATGGCGGCCTCGTAGTGCTCCCTCCCCACCAGCTCGATCTGATCCTCGGCTATGTCGCCGCGCCAGCCGGCCAGCTTGTCGAGCGCCGCCTCGCCAAAGCGCAGGAAGTGGCGAAAGCTCGATCTCGGCTCAGGGGGTAGCCGTATGCCCTGAGTGCGGGAAAAGGCCTCGAGCCGGGCCAGATAGGCTTGAGATGCCTGACGCTGGGCGCGGCCGGTCAACCAGAAGTAGCCGATGACGGGGTAGAGCAACAGGGAGAAGCCCCGCCGCCCAAGCAGGCGATAGCTGGCCAGCATGATCTGCATGCCGAGCAGGGATCCGCGCTCCGGGGTGCGCGACCAGTGGGTCCGGCGCTCGCGCCACAGCCGGGTCGCCCATGACCAGAGGCGGCGGGGCCCGCTCGTCAGGCGCAGCAGCAGATCCCACAACAGGCGGCATACCAGTCGGGTGTGCATCCAGGAAATGTCGCGGTTGTCGCGCCAGAGCTGGAAATGGGAGCTGCCATCGGCGGGGTAGATGACCCGGGTCGGCACGAAACGCACCGCCACCCCGGCCCAGTGCAGGCGCACCATCACCTCGGTGTCAAAATCCATTCGCCTGCCGAGCGCCACCCGTTCGAGCAGCGTGCAGCTGACCGCCAGCGGATAGACCCGAAAGCCGCACATGCTGTCCTTGATGGCAAACGACAGCGTCTCGATCCAGACCCAGACATGGGTGATATAGCGGCCATAGAGGCGCCCTTTGGGCACGGAATCGTCGTAGACAGGGCGCCCCGAGATAAGCGCATCGGGATCCCGGTGCGCCTCGGCCAGCAGGGCCGGAATGTCTGCCAGATCGTGCTGGCCATCGGCATCCACCTGCAGGGCGTGGCTGAAACCGAGGCCATGGGCGTGGCGCAGCCCCGTCATCACGGCGCCGCCCTTGCCCTGGTTGTGCGAATGGCGCAGCAGGGCGACCCAGGGGTGGCGGGCGGCCAGCTCATCCAGCGCGGCCGCGGCGACGGGTTCGCTGCCATCGTCGATCAGCAGGCAGGGCAGATCATATTCGGCCAGCCGATCCAGCACGGTGGCCAGCGGGCCGGCATGGTTGTAACAGGGGATCAGGATGCAGGGTGTCATGGGATGAAGCGCACCCGTCCGCTGCTCGCCAGCTCATCTCCCAGCGCGTAGCTGAAAACGAGCTGATCCTTTTGTGGCTGCCACTGCAGGCTCAGGCTGCACTCGGCCCCCGGCCGCAGCGGGCGCTGAAACTTGAGCTGATCCAGCCCGTGAAACGGCAGACTCAGATTGAGTCGGCTGGCGGCATAGTGCATGACCCAGTGGATCTGGGTGACCCCTGGCAGCAGGGGCGCGCCGGGAAAGTGGCCCGCAAACCAGGGCAGCTCCGGATCGAGCCGCAGGTGCAGGCGCACGCCATCGGCCAGCGTCTCGCAGCCCAGCACTGTCGGCAGCGAGTTCATCGGCAGCGTGTCAGCAGAGAGGCTCATCGAACAGCTCCTTGAGTTGTGGCCAGGGGCATTTGCCCTGGGCGTTGACGGGCATGCTCTCGACCCGGCGCAGACTGCGCGGCAGGGCGACCGGTTCGAGCCAGGGGCGCAGCTGCTGGCGCAGGGCCAGCAGGAAGCGACCCTGACCCAGCTCGGCCCAGCGGGCAGCACCCACCTCGCTCAGCACCAGCACGGCGCCGAGGATCTGACGCTGGCCCTGCTGCAGAGGCAGCACGGCGGCCAACTCCACCTCCGGCAGGGCTTGCAGGCGCGCCTCCACCTCGTCGAGGGAGATGCGCTTTTCCTCCAGCTTGATCACCCTGTCCTGGCGTCCCAGCAGCTCGAACCCTGCCCCCGTCATCAGGATGCGATCGGCGCAGGCCAGCCAGCCATCCTCTGCCAGGAAGGGGGAGCGCAGCAGCAAGCCCTGATCCGGGCCGACCCGCACCTCAATCCCGGGTAAGGGAGTCCAGGGGGTCTGCGCATGATTGCGCTGGCGCCAGCCGATGCCGCCGGTCTCGCTGCTGCCGAAAATCTCCACCGGCAGCTGGCCAAGCAGGGCCCGGGCCTGATGGGCATCCTCGGGTTGCAGGGGACCGCCGGAGGAGACGATAAGGCGGCAGCCCGCGGCGGGGATGGCCGGATCGAGCCGACTGAGAAACGCGGGGGAAGCGATCAGGGCCCAGGGGGCGGTTTGCACCGCCAGCTGCTCCGGATAGTCGATGCTGCGGCGATCGAACGGACGCCCCAGGGCCAGCGGCAGCAGGATGCGAAACAACAGGCCGTAGATGTGCTGGTGACTGACGCTGGCCAGCACCCGAGTGTCGGCCAGGGTCTCGCCCCAAAGCGCCATCTGCACCCGCAGCTCAGCCTCCAGCTGGGGCCAGGCTTTGGGGATCGCCTTGGGCTCGCCGGTGGAGCCCGAGCTGAACAGGGTCAGATCGAGACGTTCGGGAACCCGGCTGGCACGCTCTGCATCCAGCTCACCATGGCAATCGGCCAGCGGCAGCCGCAACTGGGGCACATCAAGCTCATCGCCAGGCAGCTCGCCATCTGTGAGCAGGCCGTCAAACTGATCCCGCAGCGCCAGCAGCCCGGCCAGCCGTTGATGGCCCGGCAAGATGGCCTGATGACCGCCGAGAGCACAGGCGAGCAACGCTTGCGCAAACAGCAGGCTGTCATCGAAACAGAGCGCCCAGCGCACACGCGGCTGCCCGGGGCGAGCATGGCGGGCCATGGCCCGGGCCAGTTGCAGGCTGCCAAGGCGCAGCTCGGCCAGGGTCACCTCGCCACCTTGGCCGAACGCCACCAGCTGGTCGTCGTCCCGCTGCCAGAGCGTTTGCAGCAGGGTCATGGGGCCAGCCTCTTCATCAGTCGCCGGCGTACCAGATACTCCCCAGCCATCAAAGCGCCCATCAACCCGTAGCTGATGAGGCCGTTGTAGAGGCTCCAGATCGCCAGATCGCCGTACCAGATGGTGAAGGCCGCCAGGGCGCCGTTGACCACGAAGAAACCGCACCAGATCTGGGTCACCCGCCGGGTGTAGCCGATGGCAACATCCGGCAGACGGGGATCCTGCAAGCGGGCCAGCCGCTCCACCAGACTCATGGGGCGAGTCAGGCTCCAGCCAAACAGGCAGAGCAGCGCCAGGCTCACCGCCAGCGGGTAATAGAGCAACCAGTGGCGGGCAGAGAACAGCGCCGACAGCAGGGTCAGCCCCAGACCGATGCAGGCCAGCAGACGACCCAGCCAGAGCCACTCAGGCAGGGGACCAAACCGGACCCTCCGCTTGAGCAGACCCGGCAGCAGCCGCAAGGAGAAGATGGCCAGCAGACCTACCAGCAGCGGAGTCTGGCTGGTGTGAGTCAGCCCCCAGTACACCGCCAGCGGGTAGAGCAAGAGGGCACCACCGGCCAGCCAGGAGAGCCAGCGCGTCATGGTCGGGGACGTACCGGCATCAGGCGCCGGCGAGCAGACGCTCGACCGCATCCACCACGTCATTGACGCTGCGCACCGACTTGAACTCTTCCGGCTTGATCTTCTTGCCGGTCAGCTTTTGCAGGTGCACCACCAGATCGATGGCATCTATGCTGTCGAGCTCGAGATCCTGATAGAGGCGGGCCTCGGGAGTGATGGCCTCTTCATCGACTTCGAACAGATCGACGAGGGCAGCCTTTATCTGGGCAAAGATGTCGTCACGGGTCATGGCTCAGGCCTCCCCTTTCGACTGGGCCTGCACCAGGGCGACCAGGGCTGCGACTGAGGCGAAGTGACGACGGGTATTCTCATCCTCGGCGGAGAGCACTATGCCGTAGCGGCCCTTGATGGCAAGGCCCAGCTCCAGCGCATCGATAGAGTCCAGTCCCAGGCCATCCCCGAACAGCGGCGCCTGGCTGTCTATATCCTCAGGGGTCAGCCCCTCGAGGTTGAGACTGTCGATGATGAGTTGTTTTATCTCTAGGTGCAGGTCTTGCATAACTGTTCCATACGCTGTCATTGGGGCCCCGTTTGCAGGGCCCGGGTGAGAAACCGGGTCAGCTGGCGCGCGGCCAGCGCACTGCTCTGGTCGGTGGCGACCACCTCGTCTGCCGCCACTTGCGGCAGGAATTCTATGGTGAAAGTCGGCTTATTTTCCGGGATCTTGAACCATTTGTCCTGTTTGGTGAGAAATCGGGTGCTGCAGTGGATCCGCACCGGCTGCAAGGGCACCCGGCTGCGCACCGCCAACTGGGCGGCGCCCCGTTGCAGCTTGATGGGCTCCCCCGGTGTGGTGCGGGTTCCCTCCGGGAAGATCAGCAGCAGGCCACCGGCCTGGATCCGCGCCATGCACAGGGGCAGGAGGCGCTCCGCCTCTACGTTGGGAATATAATCTGCCGCCCGCACCACGCCACCCACGAAGGGGTTGCGCCAGAGGGATTGCTTGACGATGCAGTCACACACCGGCATCTCGGCGGCCAGCATGACGTAATCGAGCAGGCTGGGGTGATTGGCCACTACCAGGGCGCCGCGCAAGTCGGCGGGCATGCCACTCACCCGATAATCCAGCACGCCCCAGCCGCGCAACACGCCGAGAAACAGCCGAAAGCTGTGGCGTATGGTCAACTGGGCCAGGGTGCGCCGCCGCTCCCCGCGCAAACAGAGCGCCAGCAACGGAAACCAGAACAGGGAGAGCAGCAGGCCGCCCACCCCGAACAGGGTGAAGCCAAGGGCCGTGCCGATCAGCCGCCAGCCCCGGTTCAGCGCCGCCGCCATGTCCACTCCTGGCGGCCATTGCAAAGGGTCAGGGTCGATTCATGCCGCAGCAGGGCCCGCCAGAAGGCCAGACTCTGCGGCAGCGGGCGGACGACAGACTCGACTGTGCGACGCGCGCCCTCGCAGCGCCACTCGTCGCCAGCCTGCAGCACCAGCCCCAGCGCATGGGGCGGCGCCTCGTCCGGCAACCAAGGACGATGAAACTCGGGCACAGGCCCCTCGAACGCCACCAGCAGCACCCGGCTGGCACCGGCGTGCAGCGCCGCCACCGCCTCGGTGAACCCCGCCATCAGCCCGCCCTCTCCCGCCGCCAACGAGGTCATGGGAATGGCGGCCTTGCCCTGAATGGAGCTAAGGCCGGCGGCCGTGTTGTGCACTGACATGGAAAAATCGGTAGGGGACAGCGCCTGGCCATCCGCCAGCGCCTGCAACAGGGTCACAGAACGGGCCAGCTCGCCGTGGCGACTGACGAAGATGGCGTAATCGACGGGATGACGAGCCAGCAGGCTCAGCCCCACCTGCACCGCCAGCCGGGAACCCTGGCTCAGGCGGCGCGCCATCATCATGGGCAGCAAAGGGGTCGCGGGGAACAGGGGATCGGCGGGCCATTGTTCCAGCTGTGCCCACGCCTGCCAGTCGAGCGCGTCGACAAGGCCGGGTGACAGTGCCTGACTATCCTGCAGCGAAAAAGAGAGCATATTTCAGGCAACCTGTCCTTGACCTTGGTGTGAGCGCTTGGACGATAAAAGGCACTCACCCGCCGGGCAGTGCCTGCTCCCTGAGGATTATCCACCGGAGTCATCACATTAATACCGCGCGAATAATACCATTATTCATCAAAAATAATAGCTGGCGCGGATTATCCGTTGGCATTGTGATTGAAAATAAATGATTTGTGTTGTCTCATTGCCAGGCTCCATTTATTGAATGTCCTCGCAAGGAAATATTATGAAACTTATTAATAAAATATCCCTGTTGCTGGCCTGCGCCCTGCTGGCTGCCTGCTCCACCAGCCAACCCATTCGCAATATGGCCGCCAACCCGGTTGCCTTCAATCTGACCGAAGATCAGGTGGCCAACGCCATTATCACGGCGGGGATCAGCAAGAGCTGGGTGATGAAAAAAGAGAAGCCGGGACTTATTCGTGGCCAGGTCAATGTACGCCAGCATCAGGCGGTGATCGATATTCCATATAGCGCTCACGACTATTCCATTAATTATGTGAGCAGCATCAACCTTGATGACAAGGGCAAGGGCAGCATTCATCGCAGTTATAACCGCTGGGTGCTGGGCCTGAATCAGGCTATCCAGACCGAACTCGCCCGCGCACAGAGCCGTTAATCCGGCAGGAGCCACCCCGTGAACCATTATCAGGCAGACCCCTACAACGCGCTGGAGGCCATAGGCGCGGCCCAGAAGATCGCCTTCGGGCCCATGCTGTTCCAGGCCAGCTGGTGTCTGCGTGAAACCGGGGTGCTCGCCTTTCTCGAGACCCGTGGCCAGCAGGGCGCGCCGCTGGCGGACATAGCCCAGGCGTGCGAGCTGAGTGAATATGCGGTCAGCGTGCTGCTGGACATGGGGCTCGGCGGCGGGCTCTGCTACCTGGCCGATGATCGCTATGTGCTGGGCCGGGTCGGCAAATATCTGCAGCACGATGCCATGAGCCGGGTCAATCTCGACTTCACCCAGCACGTCTGCTATCAACCCCTCGCCCATCTGCTCGACGCCATCCGCGACGGCACGCCAGCCGGTCTGCAGGAGTTCGGCCCCTGGCAGACCCTCTACCCGCACCTGAGCGAGCTGCCTGAGCCCGCCCGCAGCAGCTGGTTTGCGTTTGATCACTTCTACTCCGACTGGGCGTTCCAGCAGGCACAAGAGACGGTGTTTGGCTATGAGCCGCGCCACCTCTACGATCTGGGCGGCAACACCGGCAAGTGGGCCATCGCCTGCGCCAGGCGAGATCCTGCCCTGCGGGTCACCATACTGGACTTGCCCGAGCAGCTGACGCTGGCCCGGCTGAATATTGAAGAGGCGGGTCTCAGCGATCGAGTGCAGGGCCATCCGGTGGATCTGCTGCAAGCGGGCCCCCTGCCCGGTGAGGCAGATCTCTGGTGGATGAGCCAGTTCCTCGACTGCTTCAGTCACGAACAGATAGTCGCCATCCTGAACCGAGTCCGGCTGGCCATGCAACCGGACGCCAGAGTCTGCATCCTGGAGCTGTTCTGGGACAGGCAGACCTTCGAAGCCGCCAGTTTCAGTCTCAACGCCACCTCCCTCTACTTCACCTGTCTGGCCAACGGCAACAGCCGCTTCTATCACTCCAAACAGATGTACCAGTGCCTGCGCGAGGCACACTTCTACGTGGAGGAGGAGCACGAGATCCCGGGCCCGGGCCATACCCTGCTGGTTGCCCGCCCGCTGCACACGAGACCATAATGCCGGCATCGGCATCGAGATGATGATGAAACGAGAAGGAGCACACATGACGCCTAACTACCTGGCACTGCTGGCACTCGGCCTGATCCTGGGCGCAGTGACCGGCGGCTGTGCCGACATCAAGGAGGCGGGCAGGACAGTGGGGCACACCACCCGCAACGTGACCCGCGAGATTGGCCACACCACCCGGGATGTGACCCGTGAAATCGGTCACGGCACCCGGGATACCGTCAAGAAAATCGGTGACGATCTGAACGACTGACAACAGGGGCCGAGGCCCCTGTTGTCACAGGATGGATCAATTGCCCCACATGGCCATCAGCCGGGATTCCATGGCCTCTTCCTGCTCATCCGGCAGCTCGGTGAAGAAATCGAGCCCGGTCTGCTCCTCCACCGCATCCACAGTCACTATGTAATCCGCAAGCTTGCTGGCCGACACGTTCTGCTGCGGCAGGACGAAGGCGATCGCCTCCTGGTTGGCCACGTCCATCACCACCCGGTAGTAGGCGTGGGGTACAGTCACACCGTTGCCGATGGCGCCATCGGAGTTGGTGAAGATGGGGCCCGTGATCACCTGCACATCCTGATAGGCGATGGCCCACTGGCGGGTCTTCTCTTCCAGAATGCGCCAGGCCCCCTGATTGAGCGCCGGCAACTGTGGCGTCATGTTGGTCAGCAGGAAGCTCTGCTTCATGGTAACGGCGGTGGAGCGCATGTCCGCCGCGGGCGCCTGATGACCGCGGTCATAACCCGAGCCCTTGTAGTCCGCCAGGGTGGCGCGGTACTGCACCGGCACCTCCTTGTCTTCGGCGAAGGCATCCTTGCGCGGCACCTGGCCCTGGGCACTGATCGCCGTCATCCGGTAAGAGACCCAATCAGAGACCTTGGTGTCATAGTTGTAACCGGCAGCGTAACCGTCCCGGCACAACAGCTGACTGGATTGGCTGGGGATCCCGAGCTTGACGTGGTCCTTGCACTGGAAACCCGCCGCCAGGGTCGGGAAGGTGGTGAGAGTGAATCCGATAGCCAGAACTAATTTATTGATATTATTCATTATTATGCCACTCCTTGTATTGGGCGGAGTGATTTGACACCAGGTCGGATGAGTTAGGCAATCGAACAGATTGTGAGCGTGTTGAAATTGTGAAGAGGGCTGCAAATCGGTGAAATCCCCGTCGCCAGCTGGGGGATTGTCATCCCCTTGTCATTATGCTGAATACCGCACTTTGGCTGTGTTATCAGAGAGATAGAGCCATGAAGAAGCGGGACCTCAGCCCCGCTTGAATTCAGACTCACGACCCACTCAGCTCTTGACCTGAGGCCTGGGGGTATCGGGTTGGGAGGGGGGCAGGATCGGCAGCACTATCCGGGGCTGCTCGCCGGTCAGGCTCTTGAGATAGGCGGTCATGTCGTCGGCCTCCTGCTCGCTCAGGGTCTGACCCAGCTGGATGTCCGCCATGACCTGCACCGCCTCCTTCAGATCCCAGACTGAACCGTCATGGAAGTAGGGGTAGGTCAGCTCTATGTTGCGCAGGGTCGGCACCTTGAACCAACCGATGAACTGCTTCTCGCCGGTCACGCCGCCACGACCCAGGGCCGGGTTGTCGGTCTTGAACGGCTTGACCAGCCCCATCTTCTGATAAGAGTTGCCGCCGATGGCCACCCCGTTGTGGCAGGCGGTGCAGCCCTTCTCCTTGAACAGCTGATAGCCCTTCAGTTGCTGCGCCGTCAGCGCCTTGCCATCTCCCTTCAACCAGCGATCGAACGGCGCGTTGGGGGTGACCAGGGTCTCCTCGAAGGCGGCGATGGCGTCCGTGACCTCATCAATGCCAAAGTCCGCCTTGCCGTACACAGCACCGAAACGGCTGCGATATTCGGGCAGGGTGTGCAGCGTCTCCACCGCCAGCTTGTGGGTGAAAGCCATCTCCAGCGGATTCTCGATGGGGCCCGCCGCCTGCGCCTGCAGATCCTTGGCGCGACCGTCCCAGAACTGCACGAAGTTGAGGCTGGAGTTGAGCACAGTGGGGGAGTTGATCGGCCCCTCCTTCCACTTGTGGCCGAGGGAGCTGACCTGGTTGTCCACCCCGCCGGTCGCCAGGTTATGGCAGGAGTTGCAGGAGATGGCATAGGATTTGGAGAGCCTCGGCTCGAAGAACAGCATCTTGCCCAGCTCGACTTTTTCCGGCGATGCCACCTTGGGCACCTCTACCGGTTGGACCGGTTCAGCCGCCCACCCCATCCCGGGCAGACCCAGCGCCAGCAACAGACAATATTTATTCATTTTTTCTCTCCCTTGTGACTGTGTATAACAGCAGCATCAGCCTGACCGGGAAAGCCTGTTTATTATTTGTCCAAGATCAAATGAGACCAACAAAAACCATATTAAAAACAATGAATTAATATATTATAGGCGGACCAGTGGCGGGGACTTGCGAGCCAAAAAAGAGCTGAATTCTGATGAATGAATTATGAGCTAATTCATCTGCGATGACAGCCAATTAATTAGATTGCTGTCATTGAATAAAGCGATTATTCAATATGCAGGTGCTGCCGATTGTTAATTAGGTTCATATTAAATGCATCATAAATATGATCAATAATGCGGCTGTTAATAATAAACAATCCGGTCTGACATTCTGTATCCCGCATTTCAGATAATGCCATCTATTGTTTCTTCACATATTAAGAAAGCGGATGGCTGTGCTTTTCAATCAAGATAAGGATGTATGATGAGAAAGTCCCTGTTGGCCTGTGCCCTGTTGCTGTGTCCCACCGCCTTTGCCGCCACCGTGCACTGGGAATACGGCGGCAAGGCCGGCCCGGCGCAATGGGCCAAACTGACCCCCGAATTTGGCCAGTGCGCGGGCAGCAACCAGTCGCCGGTCAACCTCGATGGTCTGGTGGAAGCCAAACTGGCCCCGCTGCAGTTTCACTACCTGGCGGGTGGCCAGAACGTCACCAACAACGGCCACACGGTACAGGTCAGCTATGCCCCTGGCAGCTCGCTTGAGCTCGACGGCATGGTCTTCGAACTCAAGCAGTTCCACTTCCATGCTCCCAGTGAAAATCTCATCAAGGGCAAATCCTATCCGCTGGAAGGGCATCTGGTGCACACCAATGCCAAGGGTGAGATCGCCGTGCTGGCTGTGATGTTCGAAGCGCGCAAAGCCAATCCGGCGCTGACCCGGGCCTGGGATCAGTTGCCAGCGAAAACGGGCGAGATCCACGCCCTCAAGGCGCCACTTTCGGCCGAGCTGCTGCTGCCAGCCAATCGCGACTACTACCGCTTCAGCGGTTCGCTGACCACACCGCCCTGCTCGGAAGGGGTGCGCTGGCTGGTGATGAAGCAGCCGGTGCAGGTGAGCCAAGCCCAGATCGATGCCTTCAAGGCGGTGATGCACCACCCCAACAACAGGCCCGTGCAGCCGCTGCATGGTCGGCTGGTATTGCAATAATCCACCGGGCGATCACAGAGCCGAAATAGAAAAGAGGGCCAAGAGGCCCTCTTTTGCATTCACCGCGAGTCGTTACAGGCTGGCGGCAATACGCGCCCCTAGGGCAGCGTTGTTCAGCACCAGCTGGATGTTGGCCGCCAGCGAGTTGCCGCCGGTCAGCTCGCACACCCGCGCCAGCAGGAAGGGAGTGGATGCCTTGCCCTTGACCCCCTGCTCGTCCGCCTCTTGCAACGCCTGCTTGATCGCGGCATCTATGTCGGCCTTGGGCATGGCGAACTGGGTCGGGATCGGGTTGGTGACCACGGCGCCACCGGCCAGCCCAAGCTCCCACTTCAGACGCAACGCCTCGGCGATCGCCGCCGGGCTCTCTAGCCGGTAATCCACCTTGAAGCCGCTCTCGCGGGTGTAGAAGGCGGGCAGCTCATCGGTCTGATAGCCGATGACGGGCACTCCCTGGGTCTCCAGGTACTCCAGAGTCAGACCAATGTCGAGGATCGACTTGGCGCCGGCGCAGACCACGGCCACCGGGGTCTGGGCGAACTCCTGCAGATCCGCCGAGATGTCGAAGGTTTCCTGAGCACCGTGGTGCACGCCGCCGATGCCGCCGGTGGCGAACACCCGGATGCCGGCCATGGCGGCGATGATCATGGTGGAGGCGACCGTGGTCGCCCCAAGCCCCTTGTTCGCCAGCACGAAGGGGATATCCCGGCGGCTGCACTTGGTGACGGCATGACCGGCCCGGCCCAGCGCCTCCAGCGCCCCCGCATCCAGACCCACCTTGAGGCGGCCATCCAGGATGGCGATGGTGGCCGGCACGGCGCCGTTGTCGCGCACCACCTGCTCTACCTGGCGCGCCGTCTCCACGTTCTGCGGATAGGGCATGCCGTGGGAGATGATGGTGGACTCCAGAGCAACGACGGGTTTGCCGGCGGCCAGAGCCGCAGCGACTTCAGGTTGGATATCGAGGTAAGCGTTCAACATGGGTACTCCTCCAGCATGCGTTCAACGGCGGCCTTGGATAGGCCGGAAAAGACGGTATCGGAACAATTGACGGTGAGGGCGGCACAGCCGAGGGCGAAACGGGTAGTGTCGGTCATGTCGCTCTCCTGCAACCAGGCGTGGGCCAGCCCAGCCATGAAGGCATCACCGCCGCCGGTCACGTTGACGACCGGGCTGCCGAGCACGGGCAGATGGCCCTGGCACTCCCCGTCGCTATAGAAGATCCCCTGATCGCCGAGACTCAGGAACAGCCGCTGCACCCCGGCTCGGTGGAACCAGGCCGCCGCCATGGGCCAGGTATCGGGCCCGGCTATGGTGAAGCCGCACAATTGCTCGGCCTCGCTGCGGTTGGGCTTGAGGGTGTGGATCCTGTGCAGCCAGGGGCGGATCTTCTCCACCTTGGCCACCGAGACTGTGTCGACGAAGATGATGTGCTCACCCTGGCGCTCGAACAGCCAGTCCAGGGTGTGGGTGGCAAGGTTGGTGTCGAGCACCCAGAGCCGGGCCGCACCAAGGAAACCGGTGAGTGGGGTAAGCCGGGCCGGGGTGAGCTGATCAATGATCGCCATGTCGTTGACGGCGCAGCTCATCTCACCGCTGCCATCGTGCAGGCTGAGGTAACAGGAGGTCGCCTGCCCCTCCAGCACCAGCACCTGACGCACGTCGACGCCGGCGCGCTGGCTCACCTCCAGTAGGTGGTGGCCGTATTGATCGTTGCCCACCGCGGTCAGCAGCCGGGTGTCGGTGCCAAGCCGCGCCAGGTTCTCGGCTATGTTACGCCCTACCCCGCCGGCGGAGGTACGCACCCGGCCGGGGTTGGAGTCGCCGATGCGCAGGTTGTCATGACTGCAGCCGCAGATATCCATATTGGCGCCGCCGATTACCACGGCGTAGGGGCCTTCTCGCAGCACATAGCCGCGCCCCTGCACATAGCCCTGGCGCATCAGGCTGGAGATGTGGCTCGCCAGCGCCGAGCGGCTGATGCCGAGCCTGTCCGCCAGCTCCTGCTGGGCAATCATGGGATCCTGGCGCAGCAGGGCAAGGATCTCTTGTTCACGCTCAGTCATAGACAAACATCCAGTTACAAACGTTTGTCTATTATTTCCGAAAAACGTTTTCCCGCCATGGTCACGTGCAAAAACTGTCGGTTTGCGCACAAAAAATCAGCAGCAGGCGGCGACGGGCTTCTCGTCTATGTGCACCACTTTTCATGGGCGGGCGGGCGACTGCCGCTTATAATGCGGCCGCCACAGAGGAGAACAAGATGAAAGAGTCAGGTTATGGCTGCGCAGAGCAGGCCGATACACAGTCGCCAACGCAGGAGGCACCGGGCTATTGCTGCATCGGACTGGTCAATCCCAAGTCACCGGAGAACGTGGGAGCCGTGATGCGCGCCGCCGGTTGCTATGGAGCGGACGAGGTCTACTACACGGGCAACCGCTTCGAGCTGGCGCGCCGTTTTGCCACGGATACCAAACAGATGGTGGACAAGATCCCCCTGCTCGGGGTCGATAACCTCATGGAGATAGTCCCGGCCGGGTGCGTCCCCGTGGTGGTGGATCTGATCGAGGGCGCCACATCGCTGCCGGACTACATCCACCCGGAGCGGGCCTTCTATATTTTCGGCCCCGAGGATGGCACCCTGGATCCTGCCCGTTATGGCGCGGTGAAGGACGTAGTCTATGTGCCGACGCAAGGCTGCATGAACCTGGCGGCCTCGGTCAACGTGATCCTCTATGACCGCTTGGCCAAGCGCCTGCGGGCCGGGCTAGCAAAGTAAAGCTGTGGTCTATGTGAGCACACGGCAAGGCTGCATAAACTTGGCGGCCTCGGTCAACGTGATCCTGTATGACCGCTTGGCCAAGCGCCTGCGGGCCAAGGGATACCATCAGCTCCGAACCGTGGCGCGGTAACGGACAGTCAAACCGTAATGGAAAATGTGCTGTTCATTGGCAAGTTGTCAGGATTGGCGGCTGCGGGCGCTTCTTGACGTTTGTTGGCCGACTCGTCTTTCTTGGCGGCTTCCGCCTGCAGGCGAGCAATTTCCGCCATGATCAGCTCCAGTTGTTGTTGCAGGATTTTGATCTGCTCTTGCTGTGCTTTCGCTGATTGGGGATCCGTGGCCGCGCTCTCGTCTTTTTTGTCTGTGAGCGCTTTTATCTGTTCCCTAATCTTTGCCGATTTTGCTTCTAATTGAGCAATTTTGCTCTGGGGGTCGCCAGATGTACTGCTGCCAGCAGACGCTGTATCGCTGCGGCCAATGGCGGCTGATGGTAGGGACACTTGCATGTTATCTCTCTGGATTTTCGATGGATTTATATTTCTATCGACCAAAGAATGGGTTACTTCACTTCTTTTCCCTCTGTAGTTGCATCAGTTACCGCTTGCCTCGACTCTTTGTTCCAGCTCCTTGATAAAACCGCGATAGTAATCATGGAGTTTATAGCGGCGATAGATCTCGGCCAGGGTGCCGCTGTGGATCTGCCGCACCATGCCCTGATCCCAGAGCTGTTGCAGGCGCGCTCCCCGCTCGGTATCTGCAAAGATGGGGTAGGTCGGGATCCAGCGCAGGAAGATGCGATTCATCGTGGAGGGGATGGAGTCGGCCGAGTAGAGTACACCGGCCGTCAGGTAATAGCGGTAGCGCTCCTTGGCCAGCAATTGCAGCGCCATGTCGTGGCTGTCGATCTCGTGCCAGTACATGTTGACCGGGATGTACTTGTCAAAAGCCCAGCCTCGCAACCACAGCACCCCCTCTCCTTTCAGACTGGTTTCGCCGAGCCATTGGGGCTGCCATTTCTTGAGCATCAGCACGGTCAGATCGTCGGCCGAGGCGGGATAATCCGGCTGGCGCACTCCGCTGACCTCATCCCGATAGACCCCCATCGCCATGTCCCCGCCTTTCTGCGCCACCACCGCCAGCGCCCGTTTGTAGGGTACTAGGTGCGGGATCACCTCATAACCATGGGGCTGATAGATGGCCCTGACGATATCCAGATAGACGCCCCGCCCATCCGGCTGGCAGAAGCCAGGCCAGTCATCGCAATAGACATGCAGGGGATCGGCCCGACCGGGCAGGGAGAACAGAAGAAGCAGCAACGACAGCAGCAGACGAACCATGTTTCACAATTTCCTCGGTGGCGATGTTTTCATCCGACGGATCAGCCAGCGCGATGAATGCACCCAAGCCATACCACATCATAAGAAGATATGGCGCTGAATCACCTCTTTTTCCCAGTTTTGAGAGCGAGTCGAGGGTTATAACCCTCTGAATGGGTATTATTGACAATAAGATTCATTAGTAGCCCAACCATAGGGGAGCCTTCATATGTCATCCATCAAAACCCTGCTCTGCCCCGTCGATTTTTCCCAGATGTCCCAGTCTGTGCTCGACTATGCGGTGTTCATGGCCCAAAGCCATCAGGCCGAACTCAAGCTGGTCCATGTGGTGGATCAACTGCACGGTTTCGACAGCTACAAGATCCTGCACATGACCGCCATCGAGATCACCCACGAGATGGAACGCCAGGCCAAGACCCAGCTGAAAGAGCTGGTCGCCAGCCTGCCCATTCCCGCCACCTTCGAGGTGCGCTTCGGCCGCGCCGCCGACGAGATCGTCATTCAGGCGAAAGAGGAGAAGGTCGATCTGGTGGTCATGGGCAGCCACGGCCGTTCCGGTCTCAGCCACCTGCTGGTGGGCAGCGTTGCCGAATCCGTGGTGCGTCACGCACCCTGTCCCGTGCTGGTTGTGCGCTAACGTCGGCTCGTCACCGCATAACAGATAACAATAAGGCCAGCACTCGTGCTGGCCTTATTCATGGGTGAGCGCGCCTCAACCGTGGGCATAGATGACGCTTCCCCCCTTGATGATGTCTATGATGGCCCGGGACTGCTCCTTGGGCAGCGCGGGGCAACCCCAACTGCGGCCCAGCTTGTCATATTTGCGCAGGTGCCGCGGGCTGGCATAGTCGGCGCCGTGCACCACTATGGCACGCTTGCGGGCATTGCTGTTCTGGCCCGGGCTCAAGCCATCGAGGCGCAGCGAATAGCCATGCTTGCCCTGATAGGTTTCGGCGGTGCGATAGACGCCGAGGGAGCTCTGCATGGAGTTGAGCTGGTTGGAAAACTGGCGGGCGGCCAGCTCGCCCGAGTTGCGACCGTGGCTGACCCAGGTGTGGTAAAGCAGCTTGTGGCGCTTCACGTCGATCACGAACAACCGGCGCTGGGTCGAGGGTTTGCTGTAGTCGATAATGGTGAGTATGGGTTTGCGCTTGTGGCGCACACTCTGATAACTGTTGATGGCCTTGCGAAATACCTGCTTGTCGAGCTTGCCTGCCAACCCCAGCTGGCGATAGAGATCCTGATCCCAACTGGCATGGCTGCTGGTACTGAAACAGAGCGCCCCCAGCAGCAGCGGCAAGCTCAACCAGAGCCATCCTAGCCGTGCAATCCAATCTGTTTGCTTCATCCTTGAATCTGCTCCCGTTTTTGTTGGTAGTGCGGTGTGCAAAATATCGCCACACCCCGCTGGATAGTTATATGCAAGCCCCTGATGGGGCGCAAGAAAAGAGCATAAAAATGCCGACCTGAGTCGGCATGATTCCAGCAGGATTTGGCAATCTCCTCAGGCACGGATCAGATAATCCGCCAATCCCACCCACTTGTAGCTGGTCAGCTCAGTCAGCCCCATGGGGCCGCGGGCATGCAGCATCTGGGTCGAGACCGCCACCTCGGCACCCAGCCCGAACTGGCCACCGTCGGTGAAGCGGGTGGAGGCGTTGACGTAGACGGCGGCCGAACCGGCGCCATTGACGAACCGCTCGGCATTGCTCAGATCGTTGGTGAGGATGGCATCCGAGTGGCCGGCGTTATGCTCGCGCATGTGGGCCAGCGCCTCGTTCACGTCCGCCACCAGCCGGACTCCCAGAGTCAGCCCCAGCCATTCGGTATCAAAATCTTCCGGGCCGGCCTCGCGCAGCATATCGGCGCCAGCCAGCAGCGTCATGGCGTTGGGGGCGGCCACCAGGGCCACCTTGCGCTCGTTCATCAGGCTGACCAGCTGCGGCAGCAAGGCGGCGGCCACCCTTTCATGCACCAGCAGGGTATCGAGGGCGTTGCAGGCGGAGGGGCGCTGCACCTTGGCGTTGTCGATGATCGCCAGCGAGCGCGCCAGATCGGCGCTCTCGTCCACGAAGACATGGCTGATGCCAAAGCCGCCAATGATGACGGGGATGGAGCTGTTCTCCTTGCACATCTTGTACAGCCCGGCACCGCCACGGGGGATGATCATGTCCACATAGCGATCGAGACGCAGCAGCTCGCCCACCAGCGCCCGATCCGGATTGTCTATGTACTGTACCGCATCGCGTGGCAGACCTGAGGCGGCCAGCGCACACTGGATCACCCGCACCAGCTCTAGGTTGGAGTGGAAGGTCTCACGGCCGCCACGCAAGATGCTGGCGTTGCCTGTCTTGAGGCAGAGGCTGGCGATGTCGATGGTGACATTGGGACGGGCCTCGTAGATGACGCCTATGACGCCGATGGGCACCCGACGACGAGAGAGGCGCAGACCGTTCTCCAGCACCCGGCTGTCGATTTCGGCACCGACCGGATCATCCAGGGTGATCACTTTGCGCACGTCCGCCACTATCCCCGCCAGCCTGGCCGGGTTGAGCAACAAGCGATCCAGCATGGCGTCGGACAGTCCGGCCTCGCGGCCGGCCGCTATGTCCTTGTCGTTGGCGGCCAGGATCTGGCTACTGCGCGCCTCCAGCTCGTCCGCGATGGCGGCCAGCGCCCGGTTTTTCTGCGCCGTGCTGATGGTCGCCAGCTGATAGGCGGCTTCGCGGGCCGCCTGCCCCATTTTCTCCAGACTCATGATTTTGTCCCTTTCTGGGTGCTGCCTTACAGCAACACCATGTCATCTCGGTGAATGGCTCATGCTCCCGTAGCCATAACCACAGGCTCTATCGAATCGGCGGCCTTACAGCAGCACCATATCATCTCTGTGAATAGCCACGGCGCCATAGCCATAGCCCAATATCTGTTCTATCTGATCCGAGTGAACGCCCCGCAGCTTCTCCAGCTCCAGATGGTCGTAACGGCAGATGCCGCGGGCCAGCTCGACCCCCTTGGGATCGAGAATGCGCACCACGTCGCCGCGCACGAAATCCCCCTTCACTGAGACTATGCCCTTGGGCAGCAGGCTGGAGCCTTTCTCCTGCATGGCGGCCACGGCGCCCTGATCCACCAGGACTTCACCGTGCGGGGGCGGGCCGGCCAGGATCCAGCTCTTGCGCCCTTCCAGCGGCGATGCCAGCGCCGGGAACAGGGTGCCGATGCGCTCGCCCTTGGCGAGACGGCCTATCACCTCCGGCATCTGGCCGGTGGCGATCACCACCTTGACCCCGGCCCGGCGCGCCACGTCGGCCGCCTGCAGCTTGGTCGCCATGCCACCAGTGCCAAGACCACCGACGCTGCCACCCGCCAGCTTGCGCAGTGTGTCGTCTATGGTCTGCACCTCTTCGATCAGCTGGGCATCCGGGTTGCTGCGCGGATCTGCGGTGAACAAGCCGGTCTGATCGGTCAGCAGGATCAAGAGGTCGGCATCGGCCAGGATGGCGGCGCGGGCGGAGAGGTTGTCGTTGTCACCCACCTTGATCTCGGCGGTCGCCACGGCGTCGTTCTCGTTGATGACGGGAATGATGCGGTGATCGAGCAGGGTGCGCAGGGTATCCCGGGCATTGAGGTAACGCTCGCGATCTTCCAGATCAGCGCGGGTCAGCAACATCTGGCCAATGTGCAGCCCATAGAGGTTGAACAGATCCTGCCATACCCGAATGAGCTGGGTCTGGCCAACGGCCGCCAGCATCTGCTTGTTGGGCAGGGTCGGCGCCAGCGGGGGGTGACCCAGATGTTCACGCCCGGCGGCGATGGCACCCGAGGTGACCACCACGACTCTGTGGCCGTGATTGTGCAGGGCCGCACACTGTCTGACCAGCTCCACCATGTGGGCACGGTTAAGCTGGGAAGATCCCCCGGTGAGCACGCTGGTGCCCAGTTTGACGACTATGGTTCTGTTTTCCATGGGAGCAAGAAGGCTGAAAAGTAAGGAATCCCTTTATACCCACGCCCCTGTTGCCCTGCAAGGCAATTAAGCCCGCAAGCGCTGCGTGGACGAAGGAAGCTTGCCTTGTGGCTAGAGGTGGCGGGCTTGAAGAGAGAGGTGGACAACGGCAGGTAGTGAGACAAGATGGCCCTGCGAGTGAATGGACGGCTCGCAGGGCATCAGCACATCAGGCGGCGGTGACGGTCAGCTCGTTGGTCACCTGCTCGGCAGGGGACAGCTGACACTCAAGCAAAGTAAGCTTGTCACTGATGAGCTTGTAGAAACGGTTGAGGGTGCGATCGACTTCCACCTGATGCTTCTTCGGGATTGGCTTGTTGATCCAGGCCCCTTCCGCATTGTAGAAACCGACCTGATAGTGATAGCTGAAGCTGTGATCCTGCTGCTCCAGCACCAGCCACCAGCCCCAGAACTCCCGCTTGTCCGGCGCCGGTTTGGCGCTGACGCAGACGGAGAGACAGTCAAAACGATAGCGCCCCTCTTCACACAGATCTTCACGTAAATAGGGGCCAATCGCGGCAAACTGCCTCAGCAGTCGCTTGTAGGTCACTCTTTCTGACATGTTAACCTCCCTGTTGAACAAGCCACATCATCCTGGGATGACGTTATTTTTTAGCGCTATATCATGTACATAGGTGCTTCTTAAGCCATTCGACCATCTCTTTCAACGCATCGTCATACACCTCCAGCAAGGGTTGCTTGTCGAACACCACCGCCTTGCCATTGCGGCTGGCGGACGCCAATGCCCGTACATCCTGCTCGGGACAAATAAAATCTTTCTTGTGTCCGATACTTAATATCGGCACGGAAGTGCGAGTCCCCAGCAATCCTTGCGTCTTGAGGGAAAATACTTGGCACTTGGTACGCAACGACTCCCACTGAGCCGCATCGGCCCCCAGGCGATTCGCCAGTCCGTCGCGCATCATGCGCGGGCAGCGGGCGAACATCTCCTGATTGGTGAACACCTGATTGACGCCCGCCCCTATGCAGACCACTGTCCTGAGCTTGAACGGCTCGATGAAGGCCAGCCGCGCCGCCACATTGCCCGCCAAACGAAAGCCCACCATGGCGATGCGCTGGTGATCGACCCAGGCCACCTCTGACAGGTGGTTCAGCACGGCCTGATGCAGCCGACTGGTGTCTTGCACCAGCGGCCAGTGCTCGGCATAGCCGATACCCGGCATATCCAGCGACAACATGCCGATGCCGTTGGGTTCCAGGCATTTGAGATAGAGGTTGAGGAAATCGACCTGCAGCGAGTCGATGCCGCCGCTGACGATGACCAGGGGCACGGGTTTGTCCGTGGTCGGCAGATGCAGGTAACCCTGAATGCTCTTGCCACGAAATGGCACCTGTATCTCTTTGAGGGGCACCTTGAACAGGCGGCCCGCCTCGCGGTAGGCCATGTTGCCAAGCAACTGGGCCTGATCCGCCAGCTCGTCATTCTTCAGATGGGGATAACTGGCGATAGAGTAGTAACGCACCGCCCTGAGCAGATCTTTCAGGGCTGCTGCCGAGTCACCCTGCTCCACCAGCGCGCGGCCCTGATTGAAGTAACGGCCGGCCAGCTGGCTCCACTCATAGACCCAGTTGCCGGACACATAGCCCTTGATGGTATCCAGGTAACGCTCGTGAGTGCGCTCCCCTTTTCCCATGGCGATACAGGCCAGCGTCTGTTCCACCTCGACCGGATCCGCCCCCTGCCAGGCCCAGGTTGGCCGGCGCAGCAGACGATACCAGCGCGACGACATGGAGCCATCGATAAAGGTCTCGTCCAGATTGGCATCTTGCTCTTCCACCGGGCTGCTGTTGGAGATCTCGGAGGTCTCCAGCACCTTCTTGACCCGGGTAAACAGCTTCTCGGTCAGGTTAAGGTCGTCGTTCAAGTCCAAAGCAATTACTCATACGGTCAGGTAATGGCTCCATCTTAACCACTTTTCCCGCCCGGCAGCCAGTTGCACCACAAAAAAACAGGGCTCCATTATAGGAGCCCTGTGAAGCTGATTCACTGCTTACTCTTCGTCGCAGATAGGCTGGGCAAACTCCAGCGCCATGTCCCAGGGCTGTTCGATCCAGGTGTCCTGCGGGATGGCAACTTCGAAGTCATCCAGCAGCTGCTCCCCCATGGGCTTGGCGAAGATGGCGATGAACTTAGCCTTTGGGTAGAGCTCGCGGATAGCCTTGGCGGTAGTACCTGTGTCCACCAGATCTTCCACCACCAGCCAACCTTCGCCATCACCGGCCGTGGTCGCCGCTTTGACGACCACCAGCTCGCGCTGGCTGTTGTGGTCGTAGCTGGAGATGCACAGGGTTTCGACATTACGGATGCCAAGTTCGCGGGCCATCAGCGCGGCCGGTACCAGACCACCACGGCTGACCGCTATGATCCCTTTCCACTGGCTGACGGGCAGTTGACGACGGGCCAGACGGCGCGCTTCACGTTGCAGGTTATCCCACGACACATAAAACTTTTTTGGCATGTTATCGATCTCGAAGAGTTATATAAAACAAATACTTAAAAAATAATCACCTCGCGTTTTCACGCGCGGCTGAGTCAATGCTGGCGCCCCTGCTTCCCGAATTTGGCTTGCACGTTGGCGACCTCAGGGCTGGTACCTCGGCAGCAAAAACAGATGCAATGAAAGCAGGATGGGCATAGCTGGCGGCCATGTCATTTGGAGGAAAGACCGCAGACAGGCTGTTGGGCCGGCATGATAGCATCGTTTGCGGATAAAATGACTGGCAAACGTATGCGAAATGCAGGAAAAAGCGGCCCTGCTCCCTGCCATCCCGCCCGGCATCGGGCATACAGCCACCCTTCACCACATCCGTTGCAGATAAAAAAATAGCAGGGGGAGGATGACATCCTCACTCACCTGCTGCTTCACATCTTGCTGCTTGTCCCCGGCGGGGCGCCCTTGGCTTAGCGGTAAGCGAAGGGATTCGGGTAGCTATAGCCCTGGGTGTAGAGCGATTGGGCAAACCAATAGGTTGAATTGCTGCCTGACATAGTAAAACTCCTGATTGCTTAACAAGTTACGTACCTTTATGCGGGCTCAGATCCTTGAACAGACACTCGGTTCCATGGAGGCGCACTTGCTTTGCTTCGGTTCCCTGGAGGCATTCATCGTCATCCTGACGGGTGGCGAACCACGGCTACCAATTTACCAGCCGGCGTCATAAACACAATATTTTTGTGACGAGCATCACACAATTTCTTTTGTGCTGGGCATTGTCACCTCAACCTCGGCTGTACGCTGCGAACAACCCGATTACCAGCACAAGCCGCGCGCAATTTGCGCTGATCGCTCACATTTTTGTGTGATTGACTGTATTATCGTTATCCTCTTCCTCGGCCCTCTGGGCCCGGTCAATTTCCGTGCTGGTAAGGAGTCCCGACGTGGCACAGCTTAGTTCTCTCTCTCCCCAACTGATTTGGCATTTCTTCGAACAGATCTGCTCCATCCCCCACCCTTCCAAGCACGAAGCCCGTTTAAGCGCCTGGATAGTCGAGTGGGCCCAGGGGGAAGGCCTGGCGGTCAAGCAAGACGCCGTGGGCAACATCATCATCAAGAAACCGGCTACGCCGGGGATGGAAAACCGCAAGGGTGTGGTACTGCAGGCCCATATCGACATGGTGCCCCAGGCCAACGCCGACACCCAGCATGACTTCACCCAGGATCCTATCGATGCCTATATAGACGGTGACTGGGTCACCGCCCGCGGCACCACCCTGGGCGCCGATAACGGCATGGGCATGGCCGGTTGCCTGGCCGTGCTGGCCGACAAGAACCTCAAGCACGGTCCGCTGGAAGTGCTGCTGACCACGGACGAAGAGACCGGCATGACGGGCGCGTTCGGGCTGGAAGCGGGTTGGCTGGAAGGCGAGATCCTGCTCAACACCGACTCCGAAGAGGATGGCGAGGTCTACATGGGCTGCGCCGGCGGTGTGGATGCCAATATCCGCTTCCCGCTGGAGCTGGTTGCCGCCACCGAGGGCGAAGGGTTCGAGCTGCAGGTGAAGGGGCTGCGTGGCGGTCACTCCGGCGTCGACATCCATCGCGGTCGCGGCAACGCCAACAAGCTGCTGGTGCGCCTGCTCAAGGCGGCCGAGCCGCTGGGTCTGCGTCTGGCCGAGATCCACGGCGGCACCCTGCGCAACGCCATCCCGCGCGAGGCCCGTGCCAAGCTGCTGGTGCCCGCTGCCCACGTCAATGAATTCAAGGCCCTGGTCGACCGCTATGCCGGCATCTACCAGAGCGAGCTGGCAGCCACCGAAGCCAACCTGACAGTGCTGCTCACGGCTCAGGAGAAACCGGCCAAGCTGATGAGCGAAACCCTGCAGGCACGCCTGCTGGACTCTCTGATGGCCTGCCCGAACGGCGTGATGCGCATGAGCGATGCCATTCCGGGTGTCACCGAGACCTCCACCAACCTGGGCGTCATCAAGACGCTCGACGGCGAGGTGTATGTGCAATGCCTGATCCGCTCCCTCATCGACTCCGGTCGCGAGAGCGTCGAGCAGATGACCCGCTCTCTGTTCAATCTGGCCGGTGCCAGCTGCGAATTTACCGGGGCCTATCCTGGCTGGGCGCCGGACGTGGACTCCCCCGTGATGGCGCTGGTACGCAACAGCTACCAGACCCTGTTCGGCGAGATGCCCAACGTCATGGTGATCCATGCCGGTCTGGAGTGTGGTCTGTTCAAGAGCGCCTACCCGGACTGGGACATGGTCTCCTTCGGCCCGACCATACGCGGTGCCCACTCGCCAGACGAGAAGGTGCACATCCCAGCGGTCGAGCGCTTCTGGCAACTGCTGGTGCACGTGCTGGAGCAGATCCCGGCCAAATAAGGCGCCGGTTCCTCTGTACCCGCAGCCGACCTGATGTCATACCCCGCCAAGTGCGGGGTATTTTTTTGCACGCATGTGCCCGCCACCGCCAGATGCCATCCACGCCAGGCCCCTGCGGGTCGCCTTCCTTTCAATACCCTGGCCCTTCATCTGCCCATCAGGGCTCACTTCCGGCCCGCCATGGTGCCCTGAGTGGCTCTGAAACCGTCTCCATGAACAGAACTGGGTTTGAAAACCCTTTCCATGATTTATGTAAATTTACCACACAAAAAGTTGATCCAGCTCACATAAGGCCATAGGATCAAATTGTGACCCAGGTCACACACTACAACTAGATAACAGAGCGATGAGGTGAATATATGTTTGAGAACCTGGCAGTACTGTTCCACCTTAAGGGTGCAACCAGCAAGAAAGGCGCCGTAGAGAAAGACACCTACGCCCCGTCAACCCGTGAGTATTACTTCCGTTACGGTGCCTGATGCATCGGAGAAAGAGATCTAACGTAGTAAAATTACACACATCATAATCATTGCAACAGCCATCCCCTCTCGGGGCCGCTGTCCTGCCCTGGCCAGACTTTCCACGGCCAAACCTGAACTCCAACCATGAAGATGGGGCCCACAGGCCCCATTTTTTTATTGCTTGTCTCCCGTGCCACTCTGTCGCGATGCGGGCACCGACATCATATCGCCTTTCCCAGGGGCACAGCCTCCGCCGCAGCCAGAGGGAAGTGACAGGCCACCTGATGTGCCGCCCCGTCACAGATCTGCAGGCTCGGCGCCGTATGGCGGCACAGATCCGTGGCATAGGGGCAACGCTGGTGAAAGTGGCAGCCGCTTGGCGGCGAGATAGGGGACGGCACATCGCCGGTCAGCAGAATACGCTGGCTGCGCCTGCGCGGATCCGGCACCGGAATGGCCGAGATGAGCGCCTGGGTATAGGGGTGGCGCGGTGCCAGATAGAGCGACTGAGCCTCCGCAAGCTCGACGATCCTTCCTAAATACATGACCGCAATCCGATCCGAGATGTGTTTGACCACCGACAGGTCGTGGGCAATGAAGATGATGGAGAGGTTCATCTCCCGCTGCAAGCTGAGCAACAGGTTGATAATCTGGGACTGCACCGAGACATCGAGGGCCGACACCGCCTCGTCGCATACCAGCAGCTTGGGTTTGAGGGCGATGGCGCGGGCGATACCGATGCGCTGACGCTGACCGCCGGAAAATTCGTGGGGGTAGCGATCCACCGCACTGCCCGGCAGGCCCACTTTTGCCAGCAGCTCCTGCACCCAGCCGCGGCGCTGCTCAGTGTTGCCTTTACCGTGGATGATGAAGGGCTCCTCCAAAATCTGGCCCACGGTGTGGCGGCTGTTGAGGGATTCTGCAGGATCCTGAAACACCATCTGCATCTCCTGACGCAGGGAGCGCATCTCCTTCGGGCTGAGGGCGGTGATGTCGCGCCCCTCGAAGGTGATGGTGCCCGCGGTCGGCTCGAACAGCTTGAGCAGGCTGCGCCCGAGGGTGGACTTGCCGCAGCCAGACTCACCCACCAGCCCCAGCGTCTCCCCCTGTTTCAGGTCGAAGCTGATGCCATCCACCGCGTGAACCGTATATTGCTTGCGCAGGAATCCGCCTCCCAGCCGGAAGTGCTGTTTCAGATCCCTGACCGATAACAGAATGCTCATACGGTCAACTCCTGCCAATAGTGGCATGCAACATGGTGGCGCGAATTGAGTTGCTCCACCGCCGGAATGGCGCTGACACAGAGATCGGTCGCGTGGGGGCAACGGTTGGAGAAGCGGCAGCCTGCGGGCATCTCGTGCAACGCAGGCACCTGTCCCTTGATGGTCTTGAGCAGGCTCTTGGGCTCATCCTCAAGGCGCGGGATCGAGCTCATCAAGCCGTGGGTATAGGGGTGACGGGGGTGGTCAAACAGCTCGAACACGTCGGCCTGCTCTACCGCCCGCCCGGCATACATCACCACCACTTCGTCGCACAGCTCCGCCACCACCCCGAGATCGTGGGTGATAAAGATGATGGCCATCCCGGTCTGGGCCTGCAGCTCTTTCATCAGTTCGAGGATCTGGGCCTGAATGGTGACATCCAATGCCGTGGTCGGCTCGTCACAGATAAGCAGGTCTGGCTCGCAGGAGAGCGCCATGGCGATCATCACTCGCTGGCGCATGCCGCCGGAGAGATTGTGAGGGTAAACGGCAAAGCGCTGGGCCGGTTCCGGGATCCCCACCTTCTGCAGCATGGCGATGGCCGCGGCTTTGCGCTGGGCCTTGTCATACTCGGGGCGATGGAGGCGAAACACCTCCATCAGCTGTTCCCCCACCGTCTGCACTGGGTTGAGGGCCGTCATCGGCTCCTGAAAGATCATCGAGATGCGGTTGCCGCGCACCTTGTACATCTGATCCGGCGCCAGAGTGAGCAGTTCCTCCCCCTGAAAGCGGATGGAGCCGGCAACTACCTGACCATGAGGCTTGGGCAAGAGCCCCATGATGGCGAGCGAGGTGACGCTCTTGCCACAGCCGGACTCGCCGACGATCCCTAAGGTCTGGCCCGGGGCCACCTTGAAGCTGACCCCGTCGAGCACCTTGATCTTGCCGTCGTCGACGGAAAACTCCACCTCGAGATCGCTTACCTCAAGGATGGGGGCCTGTGTGTTGGGCATGACTGCTGCTCCCTGCTCAATGGCATCAATGACGTGCATAGGTCTTGTCGAGCAGGGTAATGGGCGCCAGCGCCTCGTCCGCTTCCTTGGCTTTCAAGGTCGCTTCCTTCACCTTGGGATCGAGCCAGAGCAGACCGCCGCTACTGTGGGGATAGCCATCCATGGGCCAGTAGAGCAGGTCCGGGGTATTTTTGGTGGCGGGCACCTCGGGCAGCATCACATGGCGCCAGCTGCTGGCCCGCACATAGTTGAGCTGCACCCCAGGCACGAAGATGGCGAGATCATAGATACGCTGCTGGATCTGACGGGAGATCCCGGCCCGCTTGGCCATGTCGAACTCGACGTTGTAGGCGTCGATCAGCGCGTCGAGCTCCTTGTCAGCCACGTTGAACAGGTTGTTGGTCTGCGGCTTGTTGGCGTTGGCGGAGTGGAAAAACTCCCAATACTGCGGATAGAGACCACCGCCGCCCCAGCCGAGCCAGGCCGCTTCGTGTTTTTTCTCCAGCATCACCTTGAAGCCGGTGGCACCATCCACCAGGTTCAGCTCCAGATCCAGACCCGCCTTCTTGGCCTCTTCTTTCAGCACCGTCAGTCGCTTGGAGTGCTCCTGACTGGTGTAGGTGAGCGCCAGCGTCAGCCGCTCGCCCTTGTCATTTTGCAAGATGCCGTCCGGCCCCGGCTTGGCGTAGCCGCCCTTGGCAAAGTACTCGCGCGCCTTGTCGATGTCATAGGCCCGCTCCGGCAGCTGGATGTCGGTGAACTCGCCAAAGCCCGAGTCGAAGGTGGTGGCTCTGTCGTAGTCGCCGCGCAGCACTGTCTCGATCATCTTGTCGATGTTGAAGGCGTGCTGGATGCCGAGCCGTACGTTCACGTCCGCCAGCTTGGGGTTGGTCACATTGAGGTGAACCCCCTGCCCGCCCTGCTTGGTGTCTGTCATGGCCATCACCTTCTGCACGTACCCCTTCTTGTACTCCGGGGTGACCGCTTTTTCATGCCACCAGTTGGGCAGTATCATCTCGAAGGTATCGATCTCCCCTTTCAGGAAGTGACGGAAGGCGATGTTGTGGTCGCGGATCACCTGCACCTTGATGGTGTCAATGTTGAATCTGTGCTGGTTGTAGCGATCGTCCTTTGCCCACCAATCCTGCTGCTTGCTGAAGGTGACCGACTTGCCCTTCTTGACGTCGCTGATCACATAGGGGCCGGTGGTGGGCACCACAGCCCAGTTGTACTGCTTCACCCAGTTGGGGGTGAGCTTGTAGTAGTGCCTGGGCTGGGGCCACAGCTCTGTGGTGTTGAGCAGGTCCAGCTTGGCCTTGCGGTTGCCCGCCTTGACCAGAATGGTGTGGTCATCGATCTTCTCTACCGCCACCACCTCTGTGGTGTAGTAGTTGTTGAACCAGGGCCCCTTGATGTCTTTGGAGCGCATCATCTCGTAGCCGAAGGTGTAGTCGTCGGCATTGACCGGCTTGCCGTCGGACCACTTGGCCCTCGGATCCAGCTTGAAGTAGACGGTCTGGCTGTCTGGCGCTATGGCCCAGTGGGTCGCCAGCGAGGGGATGGGGTTGCCGGTATTGGGGTGGAAGCTGATGAGCCGCAACTGGTTGTCCATGATGAAAGAGCGGAACGAACCGTTGGAGTCGGGTCCCACGGTGCGAAACGTCAGCGGAAAGCTGTCGACAAACATGTTGAGGCTGCCGCCCGGCAGCGCCTTGGGGGAGGCGAACACGGGATCCGTGTCGTTGGTCTCCCATTTGAGATCCGCAGGCAGGCTGGCCGCCCACACCCAGGATCCGTTCACCAGCACAAAGAGAGCACCTATCCATTTGATTTTATTTTTCATGTTTGACTTCCAGGTCTGGCCCCTGCACTGGGGGTCTTGATTGATAACGGGATTATCCCTTGCTCCCGGGACCGCCAGTTGTGGCGGCCCGTCCTTCATTAATGATTGTTCGTTACCCGACGCATGCCGATGCGCGCTGGCACCGGCTTGCTTATTGGTAACGGGTAAATTTGCGCGGGTCGAACGCCTCGCGGATTGCCTCGCCGATAAAGGAGACCATGATCAGCACCAGACTTACCGCCGCGACCACTGAGCTCACGATCCAGATGGCATCCAGATTGTTGATCCCTTGGGAGAGCAGCTCCCCCCAGCTCGGGGTTGGCGGCGCCAGCCCGAAGCCCAGATAGTCGAGGGCCGTCAGGGTGGAGATATTGCCCACCACGGCGAACGGCGCCAGGGTAACGATCATCATCAGGGTGTTGGGCAGGATATGGTTGAAGATGATCCGCTGGGTGGTGGCCCCTTGCGCCCGCGCCGCCATCACATAGTCCCGCGCCCGCTCCTTGTAGGTGAGGGTGCGCATATACCAGGTGATCCCCATCCAGCCAAACAGCACGTTGATGCCGACAAACAGGCCGAAGTTGGGCTTGGCCAGCGACACCAGGATCATGATGACGTAGAGAAACGGCACCTGGGACCAGATCTCGATAAAGCGCTGCAACACCAGGTCGAAGCGACCGCCGAGGAAGCCCATCATGCAGCCTATGCTGACCCCGATGGCATAGCTGGCCGCCAACGCGATAAAGGCAAAGCCGATGGCGATGCGAAAGCCATACACCAGCCGCGCCAGCACGTCACGGCCGCTGGTGTCGGTGCCGAGGAAGTGGCGCTCCTCGGCGCTGGGGGCGTAAGGCGGATAGGCATCCTGCTTGAAATCCTGCTCATAGGGGTTCCAGGGCACAGGGGGCAGCAGCACCCAGTCGCCCTTGCCTTCCTCTGCGAATTTGGCCTTCAGCTGGCGGTAGTTGGTCTCGTACTCGTAATCGAGCCCGAAGTGCTGGCCCGGGATCACGTCACCATAGGTGGGGAAGTGAAGCTGGCCCTGATAGCTCACCATCAGCGCCCGGCTGTTGACCAGCAGCTCCGCCAGCAGGGAGAGCAGCACCAGGGTGGTAAAGATGACAAAGGAGTAGTAGCCGCGTTTTATCGACTTGAAACGCTTGAGTTTTTTTAAGGTGACTGGATTCATGTTCACTCTCCAAACCGCACGCGGGGGTCAACAGAAGGTGCAACGCAGATATCGGAGACGATATGGCGTGATATCAGCATCGGCATGACAAGAGGGCTCTGGTTCATGCTCACTCTCCAAACCGCACGCGGGGGGCAACAGAAGGTGCAACGCAGATATCGGAGACGATATGGCGTGATATCAGCATCGGCATGGCAATAGAGCTCTGGTTCATGCTCACTCTCCAAACCGTACGCGGGGGGCAACAGAAGGTGCAACGCAGATATCGGAGACGATATGGCGTGATATCAGCATCGGCATGGCAAGAGGGGTCTGGTTCATGGTCACTCTCCAAACCGCACGCGAGGGTCAACAAAGGCGACACAGATATCGGAGACGATATTGCCCACCAGCATCAACATGGAGGTGATGGCCAGTATGCCCATGACGGTGGGGTAATCTCGCTCGACGATCGCCTCGTAGCCGAGCAGGCCTATACCGTCGATGTTGAAGATGGTCTCGATGAGGAAGGAGCCGCCGAAGAAGACGGTGAGCACGGACCCCAGGTGACTGGCAATGGGGATCAGGCTGTTGCGCATGGCATGATCGGTCACCGCCTTGCGAAACGGCAGCCCCTTGGCCACGGCGGTACGCACGTAATCCGCCGACAGGTTCTCCATCAGGCTGTTCTTCATGGTCATGGTGAGGATGGCAAAATCGCCGATGGCGTAGGCGATAAGCGGCAACAGGGCGTGGGCGAAGACGGTACGAATCTGATCCCAGCTGCTCTCCATGGAATCAAAATCGTCCCCGGGAAAACCGCCCATGGGCAGCCACTCCAGATGGAAGGCGAAGACTGTGATGAGGAAGATCCCCACCACGTAGGCGGGCAGCGCATAGGCCATGTAGATGAGCATGGAGCTGAGCGAATCGAAGCGGCTGTTGTGCCTGAGGGCCTTGGCCACCCCGAGCGGGATGGAGACCGCATAGCTCAGCAGAAAGGTAGCCAGCCCGAAGAAGGCGGTGACGGGGAGCTTGTCCTTGATGAGATCCCATACCGGTTCGTAGTAGCGGGTCGACTCCCCAAGATCCAGCACGGCCAGCTTCTGCAGCCACTCCCAATAGGCGACCAGCATGGGCTTGTCCAGCCCGTAAAATGCCTTCAACTCCTCGATCTGCTCATCGGAGAGGGCCTGCGCCCCCTTGCTGCCACTGGAGCGTCCGGTCTCGTTTTGTGACACCTGCGCCTGCAGCAGCATGCGTTCGACTGGGCCGCCCGGCACGAAACGGGTAATGGTGAAGACGAGCAGTGTGATACCGAGAAACGTCGGGATGATCAAAAGCATCCGACGTAAGAAATACGACAGCATGGTGAAACCTCGTCCTTGTTGTTCTTTTATGGCCAGTCACATCCGGTGACGGGCCTGTCCTTCCTGGCATTACTCACTGGATAGGCTGTTATTGGCAGACAATCCGCTGGGTCACTGTAAAAGCTCTGCAACAAAAATCAAGTAGAACGAAGGGGCTAACATCAGCCTTTGGCAAATAGCAGAATTTACTGTGCATTTTTTATAAAAAACCCAACTTCAAGATAAAAAACTACCCACAGTACAATTAAACCATTGTTTAAATTTTAAATTAAAATCACAAAAAATAACCACAAAAACAAAATTCAATTACAAAACAATGCCTTGATTTAAATCCAGATAATTTCCTCCCTCTATATACACAAGTTTGAATTTCGCCAAATACCGAGTCTGAACAGAAACACAACACACCATAAAAACAGCTAATAATTCTATGTAAACCATCTTTAACGAGATAAATACCAAAGGGACAGACCCGTTATCGATAAGTTCAAAATTAATCAATAAAATGGAAACACATCGATTTAACACCGATTTCACATCGTAAATGAATGCCAGGTCAGCATTAAAAACTGGCAATAGCGAACTAATAAAACATAGTCATCTTATTGCCCACCCCAACCCCATCCGCACCGCCTCAATTGACGTCCACATCGAAAGCTTGATAAGCCTTACGCATCGCTCCAACGAGGGCGGTATGGAAGCAAACAAAAAAACAACCAGGAAGGATATAAGCGATGCTTAGGAAAAGCAGACTCTCTGCTGCCGTTGCGTTTGCCTTGGCGAGCGCGGCAGTGGTAGTTACTCCCGCCATGGCCGAAGAAGGCCAAAACGTCGAAAAACTGCAGAAAATCAAGGTTACCGGCTCCCGCATCTCCCGTGTCGAGGTGGAAGGCGCCACCCCGGTCGTTGCCATCACCAAGGCCAAGATCGAGCAATCCGGTCAGCAGACAGTAGCCGACTACCTGAAGCAGGCCTCTTACAACTCCTTCGGCAGCATCTCCCCCTCTTCCGGCAGCTCTGCCCAATCCCAGGCCACCGTTAGCTTGCGTGGTCTCGGCTCAGAGCGCACCCTGGTTCTACTCAATGGCAAGCGGGTTGCCGGCTCCCCTTCCATGGGAGGCAGCTCCATCAACCTGAACTCCATTCCCATGGCAGCCGTTGAACGGGTGGAAGTCAATCTGGATGGCGGCTCGGCACTGTATGGTTCCGACGCCATCGGTGGTGTCATCAACGTCATCTTGAAACAGGATTATGAAGGGCTGGAATTTCAGGGTCGCATCGGCTCTCCCACCGAAGAGGGCGGCGACGAGAAGAGTGGCTCCATCGTCAGCGGCATCACAGGGGAGAAAGGCGCCCTGATGATGGTCTACGAGCACGACGTCAAAGACGAGATCTACTACAAGGATCGCGATTACCTGGCATTGCAGGGCGCCTCAGCTCCCAGCCTGTACGGCCGCAACATCAAGGGGGTCGATGCCGCCACCGGCAAGACGGTCACTCGCACCCTGGATGGCATCGACTGTGCCAATACCGGACCCGGTTTTGTCAGCGTAGATTCCACCTGCCGCTTCGACTTTGCCCAGGTAGCTGCCAAGACAGCTTCCCGAACCCGGGATACCGTCTATGTAAATGGCCGCTATCACATCAATGACAACGTCGACTTCGTGCCTCAGCTGATCGGCTCGCGGGTCACCAGCTTTGGCCGCTTCGCCCCGGCCGCCGGCCCTTTCAGCATCGATGGCACCACCCCGGGCGGCGCCCAGCTGCTGGCCGACAACGGCTTCATCGGCGAGAAGGCCACCGTCTACTACCGCTTCAGCAACGTCGGCCCCCGTGACAACGACGTCACCGACATGACCGGCAGCATGAACCTGGGCTTCGAAGGCACGCTGCCAACCGAAGCCTTGGGCGATGTGGAGTGGAATGCTGGCTACATGTACTCCAAGACCGACAACAAAAGCCGCGGCACCGGCTATGTGCTGAACCCTGCGGTGCAGCAGGAGGTCGACAACGGCAACTTCAAGAACGGCGAGTTCTCCAGTGCCGCCACCAACAGCCTCTCCTACGACACCAGCCGCACCTCCAAGATGGACTTCTTCCAGTGGTACGGCGGTCTGGGCTGGAGCATGGGTGAACTGCCGGCCGGTCCAATCGGCTGGTACCTGGGGGCCGAGTACAACGACTGGGTCTACTCCGACACCTATGACAGCCAGTCAGCGGCAGGCAACGTCATCGGCTCCTCCGGCAACTCCGGTGGCGGCGTACGCGACGTCTTCGCCGCCTACATCGAGAGCCTGATCCCCATCACCGAGCAGGTTGAACTGAACCTGGCCGGGCGTTTCGACAAGTACAGCGATTTTGGCAGTGCCTTCTCGCCCAAGGCGAGCCTGCGCTATCAGCCACTGGACAACCTGCTGTTCCGTACCTCCTGGTCACAATCCTTCCGTGCTCCGGGCCTGGAAGATCTGTACGCGGCCGACGCAGACTCCGCCGACTTTGCCAAGGACTATGTCTCCTGCCAGGCAAACGGCGTGGCCAATTGCCCGGAAGAGCAGTACACCACGGTTCGTCAGTCCAACAAGAACCTGAAGGAAGAGACGGCTGACACCTTCGGCATAGGTACGGCGTATAGCCCGATCGACGATCTCAACCTCTCACTGGATTACTACTACATCAAGATCGATGACGTGATCCAGCTGGCAACCACCCAGACCCAGTTCTATCAGGAGCTTAATACCGGCAGCAACCCGAACGTCATTCGCGATGCCAACGGCGATGTCGAGCAGGTCTATGCCGGCATGGTCAACCTGGGGCAACTCAAGACCAGCGGTCTGGATTTCAAGGCGGACTACAAGTACGACTTCGACGTCGTGACAGTGCGCTACGACTTCGGCAGCACCTACATTCTGAAATATGAAGAGGGTCTGTTCGCCGGTGGTCCCATGGTCGACAAGAAGGGCTGGAACGCCAAGCCTGACCTGCGTTTCAATTCAGGTATCGGTGCCAATGTACCCCAGTGGTGGAACCTGGACGCCTACCTGAGTGCCAGCTACATCGACTCACAGAGCCAGGACTACGTGGATGGTCAGCAAGAGGGCCATATCGCCTCCCAGACCACCTGGAACCTGAACGTCGGTGTGGACACCCCCTGGAACGGCAAGCTGCAAGCCGGTGTGAAGAACATGTTCAACGTAGGCCCCTCGCTCTCCAGTGACGGCTTCACCTACGAAGAAGAGCTCTACAGCATCGACGGGCGCATCGTCTACCTCGACTACACCCAGAAGTTCTAATCAACCTCGTTGATATACAACCTAAGCCGGTCCGGTCGGGCCGGCTTTGCCCAAGGTTCCAAGGAAGTTACGGAGATAGGGTAATCCTATGAAGACAAGGACCATTACAATGAAGAAAGCGCTCCTCGGCAGCCTGGTTTCTGCTGCCTTGCTGACCAGCTTCAATCTGAGTGCCGCCTCTGCCGGTCAGGCAGTGGACGCTCAAGCCGCCACCGACAATGCCTCCAAAGTTTCCCAGCAGAAGATCGACAACTACGCCGAGTCCGCCGAGTCTGCCCTGGCGCAGTACAAGGCCGCCCTGCGCCAGGTCGACAGTCTGCGCACCTACAACGAGCAAGTGGGCAAGATGGTCGACTCCCAGACCACAGAGCTCGCCTCGATGCAGCGCCAGATCGCCCAGATCGACCAGACCAGCACCGAAGTGGTGCCCCTGATGCTCAAGATGATCGACTCCCTCGATCAGTTCGTCTCTCTGGATCTGCCGTTCCAGAAGGCCGAGCGGGAGGACCGCGTGGCGGCCCTGACCGACCTGATGAACCGGGCTGATGTCACCATCTCCGAGAAGTACCGCAAGATCCTGGAGGCCTACCAGATCGAGGAGGGCTTCAGCCGAACCATAGAGTCCTACAAGGCCAGTCTGGACAAGGCCGGCACCGAGAAGACCTACGAGTTCCTGCGGGTCGGCCGCATCGCCCTGCTCTACCAATCCCCGGATGGCAATGAGACAGGCATGTGGAACAAGAAGACCCGTCAATGGGAAGAGTTGCCCCAGGAGTATCGCAGTGCAGTGGAACAGGGCTTGCGTATCGCCAAGAAGCAGGCGCCCCCCGCGCTCATCAAGCTGCCGGTTCAAACTGCGGAGAAAGCATCATGAAAGGAATCAAACTTGCCATTGCCTCCCTGATCGCGGGAGCCACCCTGATCACCCTGCCGGTGACCGCCGCCGAGAAGCCGGTGGATCTCAACGCCCTGCTGAGCCAGGTCAAGGCCGCCAGCACCAGCGAATCCCAGCTCAACAAGGAGCGGGAAGCCCGCTTCCTGGCAGACAAGAACGAGCAAGGCGCCCTGCTGGCCAAGGCCAAGGCGGAACTTGCCGCCGAAACCGCCAGAGGGGAGAAGCTCAAGGCCACCTTCGATGCCAACGACAAGCAGCTGACCGAGCTGACCGATACCCTGCGCCAGCGTTCCGGCAACATGGGCGAGATGTTTGGCGTGCTGCGCCAGTTTGCCGGTGAGTTCAAGGGGATCTTCAACGCCTCCGCCCGCCGGGTCGAACACCCGGAACAGGCGGCGCTGCTGACCCGCCTGGCAGAGAGCAAGGAGCTGCCCTCCAGCGATGATCTGAGCGCCTTCTGGACCACCACCCTCAGCCGCATGGTCGATGGTGGCAAGGTGAGCCAGCTGCCGGCGACAGTGGTTTACGGCGAGGGCAACCAGGCCGAGAAGACGGTCACCCAGATAGGTGAGTTCAATACCGTCTCCGAGGGCAAGTACCTGACCTTCGTCCCGGAAACCGGCAAGTTCGAACAGCTGCCCCGTCAGCCTGATAGCGGGATCCTGGAGCCCATCGCCGAGTTTGAGCAGGGTGGTGGCGGCGTCAAGCCCATCTTCGTCGACCCGTCCCGCGGCGTGATCCTCTCCCTGCTGGTGCAGTCGCCGACCTTCAAGGAGCGGGTCGATCAGGGCGCCGAGGTGGGCTACGTCATCATGGTGCTCGGTGTGCTCGGCACCATATTGGCGATTTTCAGTGGCGTGCGCCTGTCGCTGATCGGCTCTTCCATGCGCAAGCAGCTGAAATCCGATCAGATCATCAAGGGCAACCCCATAGGCGACATGCTGGCGGTCTATCAGACCCATCGCGGTGACAACATAGAGGATCTGGAGTCCAAGCTCGACGAGATCATTCTGCGCAATGTGCCCAAGTTCGAGAAGGGTATCAGCATCATCAAGCTGATCGCCTCGGTCGCGCCGCTGCTGGGTCTGCTCGGCACCGTGGTGGGGATGATAGCCACCTTCCAGGCCATCACCCTGTTCGGTACCGGCGATCCCAAGCTGATGGCGGGCGGGATCTCGGAGGCCCTGGTCACCACCATGCAAGGTCTGGTCGTGGCCGTGCCCATGCTGTTCCTCTACACCATAGTGCAGACCCAGAGCCGTCGTCTCATCCAGATTCTGGAAGAACAGAGCGCCGGTTTCGTCGCCCGTTATCAGGAACGTCTGCACGCCTCCAAAGCCGCAGCGTAAGGAGTCACCCATGTGGTTCTGGTTGATTGAAGAAGTCGAGTCGGTCCGCCGGTTTCTGGGATTGGGGGGCGACGTACTGGTAGCCCTGTTCTTCCTGACCCTGCTGATGTGGGCCCTGCTGCTGGAGCGCTGGTTCTACTTCATGGCGGTCTACCCCAAGCAGGTGAAGCAGACCAAGGCCGCCTGGCTGGCCCGCAGCGACCACCTATCCTGGTCTGCCAAGCAGATCCGGCGCGAGCTGGTCTCCCGGGTCGCCATGGCGGTGGACAAGGGGATGCCGGTTATCAAGGTGCTGATCGCGCTCTGCCCGCTGATGGGGCTGCTGGGAACCGTGGTGGGTATGGTGCAGGTGTTTGACACCCTGGCCATCACCGGCACCGGCTCCCCCAGAGCGATGGCCTCGGGCATTTCCAAGGCGACGGTACCGACCATGGCGGGCATGATTGCCGCCCTTTCCGGCCTGTTTTTTGTCAACCAGCTCGATCACAAGGCCAAGCTGGCGGTCGAGAAGCTGGAAGACAACCTGAAACACGGTTGATGCAGGATGCACTCCCCTGCCGGGCGCGAGTCTGGCGGGGGCACAGAACAAGCAAGGAGTTTTTGCCATGAGAAAACGTCACAGCGACAGCAGTGCTGATGAGGCGGCCATCGATTTGACCCCCATGCTGGACATAGTGTTCATCATGCTGATCTT
>NZ_CDBL01000032.1:161107-161543 GCF_000820005.1 Aeromonas piscicola
TTCATCATGCTGATCTTCTTCATCGTCACCACCTCGTTCGTCAAGGAGTCCGGCGTGGAGATCAACCGCCCGAGCGCCAGCACGGCCGAGACGGTGAAGAAGGGGAACATCATGGTCGCGGTCCGTGAAAACGGCCAGGTCTGGGTCGACAAGCGCATCGTCGAAGTGGGCGCCGTGCGCGCCAACATAGAGCGGCTGCGGGCCGAGAACCCGGAGAGCGCCGTGGTAATCCAGGCCGATACAGAATCCCGTTCAGGTCTGGTGGTCCAGGTCATGGATCAGATCCGCATGGCCGGTGTCCAGAACATCTCCATCGCGGCGAGCAAGAGCAGCTGATGCCGGAGCGAGCACCATGAGATACCTGATATCGTTGGCTGTCTCCTGTGTGGTGGTGTTCTTCCTGTTTCTGGGAATGAACAAGCTCATCACACCGGAT
>NZ_CDBL01000033.1:0-85346 GCF_000820005.1 Aeromonas piscicola
CTCTGGGTATCAGCACCAGTTTTAAGTCAGTTTTAACGCTTTTTGCCTGGCGGCCATAGCGCCGTGGAACCACCTGATCCCATGCCGAACTCAGAAGTGAAACGCGGTAGCGCCGATGGTAGTGTGGCATTCGCCATGCGAGAGTAGGACACTGCCAGGCTCCTATTTAGAAAAGGCCTCCCATTCGGGAGGCCTTTTTGCTTTGGAGTTTTTCCTCCCACCATGGGTTTCTTTTAGTAAAAATGCTGGGATGTCAGCACGTTGCCCGTTACTCTTGGTCTGGTATTGTCGGGAGTCATCGCCAGAGGAGTATGCATGGCCACGTTGAAGGAAATTGCGAAGGAGGCGGGGGTTTCCCAGGCGACTGTGTCACGGGTGCTCAATGAAGACCCAACGCTGAGCGTCAAGGAAGAGACCAGGCAGAAGATCTTCGAGATCGCCGAGCGGCTGGAATACAAGACCAGTACGGCTCGTAAAGGGGTGCACAAGAGCAAGCTGCACTTTCTGGCGGTCTATGCCTACCCGCAGAGTACCGAGGTCAACGATCCCTACTATCTCGCCATTCGCTATGGCATCGAGACCCAGTGTGCCCGCCTCAATATTGAGCTGACCCATTTCTACAACGGTGCCGAGGGGCGTGAGCTCTCCGCCGTCGACGGTATTCTGGTTATCGGCCATCTGCCACCTGAGCGGCTTGCCGCACTCTATTCCCTCTCTGCCCAGCTGGTGTTCGTGGACTGTCGCTCCCAGGGGGAGTTCGACTCGGTGGACGTGGATCTGGCGCTGATCAGCCAGCAGGTGGTGGATTTCTTCATTGCCCAGGGACACGGCCGCATCGGTTACATAGGTGGTCAGGATGAGGCTCCGGATCTGCGTGAGCTGGCCTTCCTCGACTATGGTCAGCGGCTGGGGGTGGTGCAGGAGAACGATCTCTATCGCGGGGACTTCTCCAGTGCCTCCGGCTATCGGCTGGCAAAAGAGATGCTGGCGGGGGATTGGCCCAAGGCCTTGTTTGTCGCCTCTGACTCCATCGCCATCGGTGTGCTGAGGGCCATCCACGAGAAGGGGTTGGCCATTCCCCAGCAAATTGAGCTTATCAGCGTCAACGATATTCCGACTGCCAAGTTTACCTTCCCGCCGCTCTCCACCGTACGGATCCACTCCGAGTTGATGGGCTCCCAGGGGGTCAATCTGCTGGTAGAACGGCTTCGCGACGAACGTGAGATCCCGCTGCGGGTACTGGTCCCCAGCCGACTGACCCTGCGTGGCACCACCCGGTAGTTTTAGTAAAACTCATTGGTTTTTAGCCGCGCCATTCTGACATGGTGCGGCGACTCTCTTCATCCCGGATAGACATTCCCACTCTTACTAAATGCTTAATATATTGTTATATAACAATATTATTGTTTCCTCTCTTATGAAGATCAACATCCATGCCACCCAGGCAGACAAACCCCTCCTTTAGTTCCGGCTTCTGATCTCGCTCACAAAACCATCCAGCCATTGTGATCAGGTTAAAACTTTACCGATCCAAAACTGATGTTTAGTAAATGTTTATCTAAAGTTTACCCAGTCAAAGTTGCCTTGTTCCGGGAGGACATGTGAATAACTGGGAAAACGTTCAATTCGTTGGTGAAAACAGGCTGGCTCCGCGCGCCTACTTCTTCTCTTATGCCGACCACTCGCTGGCGGCCACCATGCAGCGCGAGCTGAGCCGCCGCTTTCTCTCCTTGAGCGGCCAGTGGCAGTTCAACTACTTTGCACACCCCCTGCAGGTGCCGGAGGCCTTCTATCACAGCCCCATGAGCGAGTGGGGCCAGATCACAGTGCCCAACATGTGGCAGATGGAAGGGCATGGCAACCTGCAATACACCGATGAAGGCTTTCCCTTCCCCATCGACGTGCCCTTCGTGCCGACCAACAACCCCACCGGCGCCTATCAGCGCAGCTTTATGCTGAGCCCGGCCTGGGATGGCGAGCAGGTGATCATCAAGTTTGACGGGGTGGAGACCTACTTCGAGGTCTATGTGAACGGCCACTATGTCGGTTTCAGCAAAGGGAGCCGCCTCACCGCCGAGTTCGATATCAGCGCCTACGCCAACATCGGCGAGAACCTGCTGTCGGTGCGGGTGATGCAGTGGGCTGACTCCACCTATATCGAAGATCAGGACATGTGGTGGATGGCGGGGATCTTCCGCGACGTCTATCTGGTGGGCAAACCGGCCGCCCATGTGCAGGACTTCTTCATTCGCACCGCGCTGGCCGATGACAACCAGAGCGCTACCCTGAGCTGCGATATTCAGCTGGAAAATCTGGGTGCGACTGCCCGAGATCACCGTCTGGTCTGGTCGCTGCTGGATCAGGGCAGCGAGATCGCCAGCGGCTCGCTCGACAATCTCGTCATCGATGGCAAGTGTGACTGCCGCTTCACGCTGGATCTGGCCAACCCTCATCTGTGGAGTGCCGAAGACCCGTACCTCTACCAGCTGCAACTCTCCCTCTACAACGGTCAGGGCGAACTGCTGGAAGTGATCCCGCAGCGGGTCGGGGTGCGCGAGATCAAGGTCAAAGATGGCCTCTTCTACGTCAACGGCCACTACCTCAAGCTGCACGGGGTGAACCGTCACGACAACGACCACCTCAAGAGCCGCGCAGTCGGTATGGATCGGGTGGAGCGCGATATCGTGCTGATGAAGCAGCACAACCTCAACTCGGTGCGCACCGCCCACTACCCGAATGACCCGCGCTTCTACGAGCTGTGCGACCAGTACGGCCTGTTCGTGATGGCGGAGACCGACGTGGAGACCCACGGTTTTGCCAACGTCGGCGATCTCAGTCGCATCACCGACGATCCCTTCTGGGAGCCGGTGTTCATGGATCGCATCGAGCGCCACGTTCACGCCCAGAAGAACCACCCCTCCATCATCATCTGGTCGCTGGGGAACGAGTCCGGCTACGGCTGCAACATCAGAGCCATGTACCAGCGCTGCAAGGCGATCGACCCGACCCGGCTGGTGCACTACGAAGAGGATCGCGATGCCGAGGTGGTGGATGTGGTCAGCACCATGTATTCGCGCGTATCCCAGATGAACTGCTTCGGCGAGTTCCCTATGACTAAGCCGCGCATCCTCTGCGAATACGCCCACGCCATGGGCAACGGCCCGGGTGGTCTTAGCGAATACCAGCAGGTGTTCGACCGCCATCCCCACATTCAGGGCCACTACATCTGGGAGTGGTGCGATCACGGCATCCTGGATCAGGACGAGCAGGGCCGCCCCGTTTACAAATACGGCGGCGATTACGGCGACTACCCCAACAACTACAACTTCTGCATGGATGGCCTCATCTATCCGGATCAGACTCCTGGGCCGGGCCTGCGCGAATATAAGCAGGTGATCTGCCCGGTCAAGGTGCGGGCGCTGGATCTTGCCAGCGGCCGGCTTGAGCTGGAAAACCGCTACTGGTTCTCCAATCTCGACGACATTCGCCTGCTGGTCGAGGTGAAGGCCGAGGGCGAGCTGCTGGTCAGCCAGCAAATCCGGCTGGAAGGGGTTGCCCCCGGTGCCATCACAGATCTGCTGCTCGAACTGCCATCCCTCGATGCACGGGAAACCTTCGTCCAGCTGCGGGTCATCAAGGCCACCGCCACTCGCTACAGTGCAGCGGAGCACGAGCTGGGCCAGTACCAGTTCCAGCTGAAAGAGTCGACTCGCCAGCTGCAGCCCTTTGCCAGCCCCAACGCCACCCCGTTGCAGATTGCCGACGAGCGGCTTGCGCTTGTCTTAAGCGGCAGTGGCTTCGCCCTGCGCTTCTCGCGCCTCGACGGCAAGCTGGTGAGCTGGCAGCAGGATGGCATCGAGCTCATCGAGCGCTCGCCGCGCCTCACCTTCTTCAAGCCGATGATCGACAACCACAAGCAGGAGTACGAGAGCCTGTGGCACCCGAACCACCTGCAGATCATGCAGGAGCACTTCCGCACCATGAGCTGGCGTCAGCTGGGTGACGCAGTCGAGGTGACGGTAGAGAGCCTGATAGCGCCCCCGGTGTTCGACTTCGGCATGCGTTGCCGCTACGTCTACACCCTGAGCCCGAACGGCCAGCTGCATGTGGCACTGTCCGGTCAGCCCTACGGCGGCTATGACGACATCATTCCCAAGATCGGCTTCGAGCTGGGTATTCGTCAGGATCTCGACCGGGTGCACTACTACGGCATGGGTCCGGGCGAGAACTATCAGGACAGCCGCCAGAGCAACTGGATCGACAGCTTCAACAGCACAGTGGGCGAGATGTGGGAGCACTACCCCTTCCCGCAGGACAACGGCAACCGCCAGCAGGTGCGCTGGGCGACCCTGACCAACCGTCACGGCGCCGGTCTCTACGTGCGACCCGATGCCCCCATCAACCTGAGCGTCTGGCCCTATAGCTGGGAGCATATCCACGCGGCGCAGCACATCAACGAGCTGCAGCCTAGCGGTTATCTCACCCTCAATCTGGATCACAAGGTGCTGGGGCTGGGCTCCAACTCCTGGGGCTCCGAGGTGCTGGACTCCTGGCGGGTGCGCTTCGAGCCGTTCAGCTTCGGCCTGACCCTGCTGCCCATCGCCCGCGGCAACCTCAATCCGGCTGCACTGGCCGGGCTCGATCTCACCATCAACGGCGGGAGGAACCTCGCATGATCACCCTGGACAACCTGACCCTGTTCAAAAACATCTACCGGGAGGGCAAGAAGTGGGGCCGCTGCGTGGAGGCCATCAACAACCTGGCAAACCTCAAGCCCGGCATCTGCCACTCCATCGGTGACTCTCTCACCTACCGCTTGCAGGAGGGGGCCAGCCCGGCCACCTCACTGTTCGAGGGGCAGCGTCGCTACTTCGACGTCCACTACTACCTGGAAGGGGAAGAGACGGTGGAGTGGGCTGCCAAGCGCGAGCTGCGGGTCGAGCGGGCCTATGACGACACCACCGACCGCGAGTGGCTGGCCGGTGAGGTCCGTGAGCGCCAGAAGATCGGCAACGGTCAGGTGGTGATCTTCGAGAACGACGAGGCTTACCGGTTCACGGGCGACAGCCCGGTGCGCAAGCTGATCATCAAGGTCACGGTCGAAGGCGGCTACTTCAAAAACAAATAACAAGCCGCTGGTTTTGCACTGATAAAAGCCGGAAGGGCGGGGCTCACCCTACAAACCATGCCCCGTCCTTTCGCTGAAATAACTACAGGTCTGGAGATGCACCATGTCTGATTCCAAACGGAATACGATAGGCAAGTTTGGTCTGCTGTCGCTCACCTTCGCGGCGGTATTCAGCTTCAACAACGTCATCAACAACAACATCGAGATCGGTCTGGCCTCAGCCCCGATGTTCTTTCTGGCCACCCTTTTTTACTTCATTCCGTTCTGCCTGATCATTGCGGAGTTTGTGTCACTGAACAAAAACTCCGAAGCGGGGGTGTATGCCTGGGTGAAGAGCTCCCTCGGCGGTCGCTGGGCCTTTATCTCCGCCTACACCTACTGGTTCGTGAACCTGTTCTTCTTCACCTCTTTGCTGCCGCGGGTCATCGCCTACGCCTCCTATGCCTTCCTCGGCTACGAATATATTTTCACCCCGCTGGCGACCACTTTCTTAAGCATGGTGCTGTTTGCCTTTGCCACCTATGTCTCCACTAATGGCGCCAAGCTGCTCGGCCCCATCACCTCGGTGACCTCGTCCCTGATGCTGCTGCTGACCCTCTCCTACATTCTGCTGGCAGGTGTGGCGTTAGTCGGTGGTGTACAACCGGCTGACCCCATCACGGTGGAGGCCATGGTCCCCGATTTCAGCTGGGCCTTCCTCGGTATCACCACCTGGATCTTCATGGCGGCCGGTGGCGCCGAGTCGGTCGCTGTCTACGTCAATGACGTGAAAGGCGGCTCCAAATCCTTCGTGAAAGTGATCATCGTCGCCGGGCTCTTCATTGGTGTGCTCTACTCCATCGCCTCCCTGCTGATCAACGTGTTTGTCCATAGCGACACCCTGAAATTTACCGGTGGCTCGGTGCAGGTGTTCGAGGGGCTGGCGGCCCATTTCGGTCTGCCCACCGTGCTGATGAACCGCTTCGTGGGTCTGGTCTCCTTCACCGCCATGTTCGGCTCCCTGCTGATGTGGACTGCCACCCCGGTGAAGATCTTCTTCTCCGAGATCCCGGCCGGCATCTTCGGCAAGAAGACGGTCGAGCTGAACGAGAACGGTGTGCCTGCCCGTGCAGCCTGGATCCAGTACCTCATCGTGCTGCCGCTGATGGTGATCCCGACCCTGGGTTCCAACACCGCGCAGGATCTGATGAACACCGTCATCAACATGACCGCTGCCGCCTCCATGCTGCCGCCGCTGTTCATCATGCTGGCCTACCTCAATCTGCGCCTGAAGCTGGATCACCTGCCACGGGATTTCAAGATGGGTTCGCGCACCACCGGTATCGCCGTGGTGTCGGTGCTGATCGCCATCTTCTCGGTTGGCTTCCTGGCCTCCACCTTCCCGACCGGCGCCGACATAGTGACCATCGTCTTCTACAACGTCGGCGGAATCGTGATCTTCCTGGGCTTCGCCTGGTGGAAATACAACAGATACGAAGCCTCCCTGAGCGAGGAAGCGCGCGCGAAAGAGGCCCTGCCGGCCGCTCAGGTTTCCATCCAGCCTTCCTGATCCCCAGCGAATGGGGTCCGAGTGGCCAAGAGAGTGAAAGCGGGTGGCGGTAGCCACCCGTGACAGGTTGAACCACAGAACAGAAGGAGCATGGAATGAGCGAGACGATCGAGTTTGCCGAATTCAAACGGGTCGAGATGAAGGTGGGCAAGGTGCTGGAGGTGGTGCGCCATCCCGGGGCCGACAAACTCTACATCGTTCAGATCGACGCGGGTGGCGAGCGGCCGCTGCAGACGGTCACCAGCCTGGTGCCCCATTACAGCGAGGAGGAGCTGCTGGGCAGCCAGGTGGTGGTGCTGACCAACCTCAAGCCCACCAAAATGCGCGGCGAGCGATCCGAGTGCATGTTGCTCTGCGCCGAGACCCCGGACGAGAGCCAGAGCGTGCTGCTGCAACCTCGGGTGCCGATGGCACCGGGCACTCCGATCGTCTGAATGGGATTGCGAGCCGGTGCGGTGAGACTGCACCGGTTCACCAACGAGGCCGCCCAGGCGGCCCGATTATAACAAGAGAGTAAAGAGCGGGGCCGACAGACCCTGGCCGAACACATCACAGAGTCACAGCGTTACCCGCAGGGAACGCGAGTCCATTGGAGGACACCATGTCTGAATCCGTACGCGGCACCATAGGCAAGTTTGCCCTGTTGTCGATGACCTTTGCCGCCGTGTTCAACGTGCGCAACATAGTCAACAACAACATAGAACTTGGGCTCAGCTCGGCACCCATCTTTCTGCTGGCCACGCTCGTCTATTTCATCCCCTTCGTGTTCATCATTTCCGAGTTCGTCTCGGCCAACAAGAGCTCCGAATCGGGCATGTATGACTGGCTCAAGAAACCGCTGGGCACCCGAATGGCCTATCTGGGCTCCTTCCTCTACTGGTTCGTGAACCTGTTCTGGTTCGTTTCCCTGTTGCCCAACGTTATCGCCTACGCCTCCTACGCCATGCTGGGGTATGAATACAGTTTCTCCCCCATGGTGACCTCGATCATCTCCATAGCGCTGTTCGCGGCGGCGACTCATATCTCCACCAAGGGGGCGACCTGGCTCGGCAAAATTGCCGAACTGGTGGCCTACGGGGTGTTCGCGCTGTTTGCCATCTATGTGCTGGGTGCCCTGATGGCGCTGAGTGGTGACCATGTGGCGGCCCAGCCCATCACGCTGGAAGCCATGACCCCCACAGTCAACTGGGCGACGTTGGGCATCATGTGCTGGATTTTCCAGGCGGCGGGCGGTGCCGAGACGGCGGCGGCCTATCTCAATGACGTCAAAGGCGGTCAGAAGTCCTTCATCAGGGTGATCATCACCGCCGGTATCGTCATCGGTGCCATGTATGCGTTGGGTTCCCTGCTGGTGAACGTGTTCGTGCCGCGTGAAAGCCTCACCTATGCCGGCGGCATGGTGGAGATCTTCACCGGCATGGCCCAGTACTTCCACCTGTCCGAGGCGCTGGTCGGCCGTGCGGTCGGGGTTGTGCTGTTCATCGCCATGTTCGGCTCCATGATGATGTGGACCTCGGCCCCGGTGAAGATCCACTTCTCCGAGATCCCCCAGGGCGTCTATGGCGAGAAGACCACCCAGCTCAACGAGCATGGGGTGCCGGTACGCGCCGCCTGGTGGCAGTTTGTGTTCGTGTTCGTGATGTTGGTGATCAACGGCTTCGGCTCCGAGTCGGTGCAGCAGATGATGAACACCGCCATCAACCTCACCGCAGGTACCGCCATGCTGCCGCCCATCTTCATCATGGTGGCCTACTTCGTGTTCCGCTGGAAACACGACGATACCCCCCGCGACTTCCGCATGGGCTCGCGCAAGTTCGGTATGGCAGTGGTTTCGGTGCTGATCGCCATCTTCGTGGTGAGCATGAGCGCCTCCGCCTTCCCGAGCGGGGTGGATCTGGTGCGTGCCTTCTTCATCAACGTCTTTATGACGGCGGTGTTTTCGGCGCTGGCCTACTGGTGGATCTCCCGCTTCGAGAAGCGCCAGGCCCGCAAGCCTGGTGGTAATGACAAGAAAACCGGTAACGGCAAGCTGGCAGGTGGTGCCAAGCTGGCCAAGCAGCGCTGAATAACCGGGCTGGCCGCCAGCCCGGGTTGTTTAATTTCCTGCACGCTGCGAGGGGCCGCTCAACTTTGCGCCTCCCGCATATCGGGGTAAGCTGGGGATTCGTTTCAACGGGAGGTGCCAGACACCTCCTGTTGTGTTTCTTGTCGTCCCTGAACCCGGCCTCTTTGATGAGGGCGGGATCTGCTTCCGATGGAGACCACTCGTGCGTCTGGATCCCTTTACCTGTGTGCTTATTCTGGTGGTCACCCTGGCCTCCCTCTTTCCCTGCGAGGGGCAGGTTGCCGTCTGGTTCGCGCTGCTGACCAAGCTGGCGGTGGCACTCTTGTTCTTCATGCACGGCGCCAAGCTGTCGCGCCAGAACTTGCTGGCGGGGCTGGGTCACTGGCGACTGCATCTGGTGGTGATGGCCAGCACTTTCGTGCTGTTCCCGCTGCTGGGGCTGCTGCTCACGCCGCTGGTGCCGCTCTGGCTGAGCCCGGCCATCTACCTCGGCTTCCTCTATCTGTGCGCTTTGCCTGCCACAGTGCAGTCGGCCATCGCCTTTACCTCCATGGCGGGGGGCAATGTGTCGGCGGCTGTGTGCAGTGCCTCGGCCTCCAGTATCCTCGGCATCTTCCTCTCCCCCGTGCTGGTGGGGCTGATGATCAATGTACAGGGGGAAGGGATCGATACCTGGCACTCCATCCAGGCCATCATGGTGCAGCTGATGCTGCCGTTTGTGGTGGGTCATCTGTCGCGGCCGCTCATTGGCCGCTGGGTCGACAGCCATCGTCCGCTTATCGGCAAGCTGGATCAGAGCTCCATCCTGCTGGTGGTCTATGTGGCCTTCAGCGAGGCGGTGGTGCAGGGGATCTGGCATCAAGTCGGTTGGTACGATCTTGCCAGCATAGTGCTGCTCAGCTGCGTACTGCTGGCGCTGGTGCTGGGTTGGAACGTCTGGATCAGCCGCCGGCTCGGCTTCAACAAGGCGGACGAGATCACCATAGTCTTCTGCGGATCCAAGAAGAGCCTCGCCAATGGTGTGCCCATGGCCAACGTCATGTTCCCGGCCGCCAGCGTCGGTGTCATGGTGCTGCCGCTGATGATCTTTCACCAGATCCAGCTGATGGTGTGCGCCGTGCTGGCCCGCCGCTATCACGAGCAGGGGGCCTGAGCCCCGCCGGGTGCTCGCGACAATGGAAAAAAGGGAGGCCTATCGGCCTCCCTTTTTCATTTTCCCGGCCCGTGGCCGTCGCTGCTATCTAGCGCTTACGCCAGACGGTGAGCTGGGCCAGCGTGTGCTGGTACTTGCGGGCTGTCTCGCGAATGACGAAGGGGACATCTCGCGGTGGGCAGTGCTCCTCGAACTCCTCGGCCAGCAGCCGTTGCAGCGCCTGATAGGTGCTGAGGGCCTCGCCATTTTCACGGATGCCGCCGAGCCAATTGGCCTTGGGGGTGTAGTCGGTCAGCCAGGTGTAGGGGCTGGTGAGCACCAGCAGGCCACCGCTGCGCAGTCTGGGAGCTATGTCGCGCAGGAAGCGGGCCGGTTCGCGCAGCCGGTCGATCAGGTTGGCGGCGAGCACCAGATCGTAGTCGCCGTATTTGGGCTTGAGGTTGCAGGCATCCCCCTGGCTGAAGTGGACGCGGCCGGTCTGTTCGGCGCCGAGATCCAGGCTCGACAGCCGCGCCTCGCAATACTCCACCAGATCTCCCTCCAGTGGCACGGCATAGCGGAAGCTGTCCTGGCTGGCGAGGGCGAGTGCCACGTCGATGAAGCGGGCCGAGTAGTCCACCCCGTCCACATGCTGGAAGTGACGGGCCAGTTCGAAGCTGGCGCGACCGGTGGCGCAGCCTATGTCCAGCGCACGCTGGTGGTTGCCGCCCAGCTCGCTGGCAAGGTCGGCCAGCGTTTTGGCGTAGTTGGCCACGCCGAAGTGGGCCGGGCCGTACTGGAAGTCGAGGTATTGTGCTACGAGCGTGTCGGTTTCATAAGGATTCACGATAACGGGTTCCTGATAACGGGAGACCAGATAGCGGAAGCCCGCATGCTGGAAGAAGTGGCGACGAAAGGCGTAACGGGATGACTTGAGGGCCTCGTTGCCCGTGCTTATCCAGCTGCCGCCCTTGATGAGGGTGTGCTTGCCATCGAAGGTCGGAGTGGAGAAGTCATCGTAGAGGGGGTGTACCTTGAACCCCTCGAAGCCGTCGATGGCGGTGCTGGTCCACTGCCAGACGTTGCCCACCAGATCGAAGAAGCTACCCTGGGGGAAGGCGTCCACCGGGCAGGAGGAGGCGAAACGGGCCAGATTGAGGTTGCCGGGTGCCTCAACCCAGTCCGGCTGATCCCCCGCCAGCTGATCGCGCAGCAGCGCCCACTCCCCCTCGCTCGGCAGCTGGATGGGCAGCCCGGTCTGGGCCGCTTTCCAGCGGCAGAAAGCGGCGGCCTCCAGCTGATTGACCTCGGCGGGCCAATCCCAGGGCATGGCCACCCGCTCCGTCATCAGCCGCAGTTGCAGTTGCTCGGGTTCGCTGGGATCGCCGACCCAGAAGCTGGGCATGCGCGCCCTGGCATACTGGCACCAGCCCCAACCCTCCTCATCCCACCACTGCTGCTGCTCATACCCCCCCGCCTGCACGAAGGCGAAATAGTCGGCATTGCTGACCAGCATGCGGCTGGCCTGAAAGGGGGCTACGTCGATGTGGCGCTCGCCATATTCGTTGTCCCAGCCGTAGGTGGCATCCTGCTTGCCGAGCTGCACCTGACCCCCTGCCACCGGCAGCAGGCTGTTGGCAGGCACGTCCGCCATCTGATGGCGTACCTGGGGGCAGGCGGGCCAATAGGGGCGGGGCCGTACCCAGGCCAGTGGCAGCTGGCGGATCAGCACGCTGGAGGTTTCGAGGTGGATGCGCTCGTGCTCTATCCCCATCAATATGACCCAGGCCGGGCTCTGCCAGTCGATGGGCAGGGTCAGCGGCATCCGCTCGATGAAGTCGACCACCAGGGCGCGCACCTGTGCGCGGTAGTCGCGCAGCTCGGCGACGGCGGGCCAGTCGTAGTGGGTCTCGTCGAGATCGTCCCAGCTCATCTCGTCCACCCCGATGGCCACCATGGCCTCGATGCGGGCGTCGAGGCGACTGTCGATGAGGCGGGCCGCCAGCAGCTTGTTGATGAAGAAGGCGGCTGTGTGGCCGTAGTAGAAGATCAGCGGATGGCGCAGCGGGATCGCCTTGTTGAACCAGGCGCGCTCATCGGCCAGACAATCGAACAGTGAGTCGTAGAGGTCGAAGGTCTGGCAGAAGTAGCCGAGCAGTTCGCGGCGCTTCTGCTCGGGATCGCTGCCGGTCAGCAGCGGGGTACGGGTCGGCGCGGGCAGGCCGATGGCGGTGGAAAACTGGGTGCTGACTTGGGTCACACTCTGACTCCTTGTTGGCAGTAGTAAATGGATTACCGCAATGGAGAGCTTTATACGCACAAGGTATCACTATTGGCTCAACAGACAGGTGCGACAACCAAAAACTTCCCTGGCTCGTCAGCAGGGTGGCCCGGCGGGCGGTTGCAGGCTGACCGGGACTTGCCCCCATTTGGGCATGGTCAGTTTTACCAACTTATGGTCTGAATGGCTCTCTACATTTTGATGACGATGGCATGAATAATTATTATATCCATAAAAATCATGCAGTTGTTGATTTGGCATGGGGTTTGCCATCTATGAGGACCAAATGGTCTGAAGACGGCCAGATCACAACGAGGAGAGTGGCGATGAAATGGATGATGGGCATGATGCTGGTCGTGGGGCTCAGTGGTTGCAGCTGGCTGGATGATACCCGGGTGACCGGGGCGGGGGCTGTCATCGAGCAGCATCAACCCATGGGCAAACAGGTGACCCGGGTGTTGGCCGGTGTGCCCGCCAGTATCCATCTGGTAGCGGGTGAGGCGAGCGGTATTCATATCAAGGGACAGGAGAACCTCTTGCCCTATCTGGTGCTGACCGAGAAGGGAGACAAGCTGGAGATAGAGGTGAAGGATGGCTATCGGCTCGATCCCACAGAGCCGCTGGAGCTCACCATCACACTGCCGGAGCTCCATGAGTTGGCGCTGGCAGGCACGGGCAGCGGCGATCTGCATGGCTTCAAGGGTGACCAGCTGGTGCTGTCGCTGGCCGGCACGGGTGATATAGTCGCCAGCAAGCTGGATCTGAAGCGGCTGGAGGGCAACATAGCTGGCTCGGGCAGCCTGGATCTGGGTGAGGGCTCGGCCAAAGCCATGGAGCTGAACATTGCCGGCGCCGGCGATGTGCTGGGGGCCGGTCTCAGAAGCGAGCAGGTCGAGATCAATATCGCCGGCAGTGGGGATGTGGAGGTGCGGGCCCGGGATCGGCTCAAGGTCGGCATCGCCGGATCCGGTTCGGTCAGCTACTGGGGGGATCCCAAGCTGGAGAGCAAGATCGCGGGCTCGGGTGACGTGACTCGCCAGGGTAGCTGATGCCGCTGACCTCAAGCCGACAATCGAAAGCAGACAGGCCCGTGACGGGCCTGTCTCGATCAGAGGTGGCGGGCGTGGAAGCGCAGGTGCGCCTCGATAAAGCTCGCCACGAAGTAGTAGCTGTGGTCATAGCCGGCATGGCGGTTGAGCTCCAGCGGCCAGGCCATGTTGGCGGCGGCATCGGCCAGGGCGTCGATATGCAGCTGCTCGGCGAGGAAGGGGTCGTCCAGCCCCACGTCCACCAGAGTGGGCAGCGGCGTCACCTCATGGTGGCGCAGCAGTTGGCAGGTATCCCACTCCTGCCACAACAACGGATTGCTGCCGAGGTAGGCGCCGAGCGCCTTCTGGCCCCAGGGGCAGCGGCTCGGGTGGCTGATGGGGCTGAAGGCCGACACCGAGCGATAGCGACCAGGTTCGCGCAGGGCGGCGATCAGCGCGCCGTGCCCTCCCATGGAGTGACCGCTGATGGCGCGGCGGGTCGAGACCGGGAAGTGGGTCTCGATGAGCTCGGGCAGCTCGCGGGTGACGTAGTCATACATCTGGTAGTGATCGCGCCAGGGATGCTGGGTGGCATTGACGTAGAAGCCGGCCCCCATGCCGAGATCGTAAGCGGGGTCGTCCGCCACGTCTTCGCCGCGCGGGCTGGTGTCCGGCGCCACCAGGGCGATGCCGAGCTCGGCGGCGATGCGGTGTGCCCCCGCCTTCTGCATGAAGTTTTCATCGGTGCAGGTGAGGCCGGAGAGCCAGTAGAGCACGGGCACCTTCTGGCCGGTGAGGGCCTGGGGCGGCAGATAGATGGCGAAGCGCATCTCGCAGCCGAGCAGGCTGGAGCTATGGCTATAGCGCTTGTGCCAGCCATCGAAGCTCTTGTTGCTGCTGATAATGTCCAGATTCATCGAAGGACTCCTGCACCCCGCCCACGATGGCGGGCGGGGTGATCATGCTCAGTAGTGGATGACGGTGCGGATGCTCTTGCCTTCGTGCATCAGCTCGAACGCCTCGTTGATCCGGTCCAGCGGCATGGTGTGGGTGATGAAGTCATCGAGGCGGAACTCACCCTGCATGTAGCGCTGTACGTAACTCGGCAGTTCGCTGCGACCACGCACCCCGCCGAAGGCACTGCCGCGCCAGACCCGGCCTGTGACCAGCTGGAACGGACGGGTACTGATCTCCTGACCCGCGCCGGCCACGCCTATGATGACCGACTCGCCCCAGCCCTTGTGGCAGCACTCCAGCGCCGCGCGCATCACCTTGACGTTGCCGATGCACTCGAAGGAGAAGTCGACGCCGCCGTCGGTGAGATCAACGATCACCTCCTGAATCGGCTTGTCATAGTCGTTCGGGTTGATGCAGTCGGTGGCGCCCAGTTTGCGGGCCAGCTCGAATTTGCTCTCGTTGATGTCGATGGCGATGATGCGGCCGGCCTTGGCCAGACGGGCGCCGATCACGGCGGAGAGGCCAATGCCCCCCAGACCGAAGATGGCGACGCTCTCACCCTCTTTCACCTTGGCGGTGTTCATCACGGCGCCTATGCCGGTGGTGACGCCGCAACCGAGCAGGCAGACCTCTTCCAGCGGGGCGGCCGGGTCCACCTTGGCGATGGAGATCTCGGGCAGTACCGTGTATTCGCTGAAGGTGGAGGTGCCCATGTAGTGATAGATGGGCTGGCCATCCTTGGAGAAACGGGTGGTGCCGTCCGGCATCAGCCCCTTGCCCTGGGTGGCGCGGATCTTCTGGCACAGGTTGGTCTTGCCGGATTTGCAGAACTTGCACTCGCCGCACTCGGGGGTGTAGAGCGGGATCACGTGGTCCCCCACCTTGACGCTGGTGACGCCCGCGCCGACGGACTCGACTATGCCGCCGCCCTCGTGGCCCAGGATGCAGGGGAAGACCCCTTCCGGATCTTCACCGGACAGGGTGAAGGCATCTGTGTGGCAGACACCGGTGGCGACTATGCGTACCCGTACTTCACCGGCCTGGGGTGGCATGACCTCGACCTCTTCGATGGAGAGGGGCTGACCCGGTCCCCAGGCGATGGCGGCTTTACACTTGATGCTTTGAACCTGTGCCATGAATGACATCCTTCTTGTTGCGGTAGGTGAGCAGAGATGAACTCAGGCATGCAGTGTAGTTTCTCTTCGATTTGGTGATAATAAGGCTAAATATCAAATCACTTTTACACACAGGTAATAATGCTCGGCTGGGAAGGGATCTGTGAATTTGTCAGCGTGGCGGAGCAGGGGGGCTTTACCCCGGCGGCGCGCAAGCTGGGGGTGTCGGTGGCTCAGATCAGCCGGCAGGTGGCACAGCTGGAAGACAGGCTGCAGGCCAAGCTGCTGCTGCGTACCACCCGTCAGGTGCGGCTCACCGAGCTTGGCGAAATCTATTACCGCCACTGCCGCCAGCTGCTGGACAACCTCTACGAGGCCGAGCTGGCGGTGGGGCGCCATCAGGCGGTGCCGCAAGGGTCTTTGCGCATCACGGCACCCGTCTCCTATGGCGAGAGCCGCATAGCCCCGTTGGTGAACGACTTCATGGTACGTTTCCCCCAGCTGGAGGTGACCCTCAATCTCACCAACCAGCTGCTGGATCTGGTGCACGAAGGTTACGATCTGGCGATCCGGCTTGGTCACCTCAAGGATTCGAGTCTGGTGGCGCGCAAGCTGGCGCAGCGGGTGCCCTATGTGTGCGCCTCGCCAGCCTACACGGCCCGCCACGGCATGCCCAACAGCCTCTCCGAGCTGACCCGCCACACCTGTCTGATAGGTAATGGCGACGAGTGGTACTTCACCCTGGATGGCCGCCCCCACAGCGTGCGGGTGCACGGTCTGCTGCAGTGCAACAGCGGCCACGCCCTGCTGGACGCGGCGCTCAAGGGGATCGGCATCATCCAGTTGCCGGACTACTACGTGAGTGACCATCTGGCCCGGGGGGAGCTTGTCGAGCTGCTGCCCGAGCTGCGGGCACCGGAGGAGGGGATCTGGGCCCTCTATCCCCACAATCGCCACCTCTCCCCCAAGGTGCGGCTGCTGGTGGATTACCTGGCCGAGTGGCTGAGTGATCCCCATCAACCCGCGCTGGTGCGACCGGTCGGTTGAGCGTGCGGCATGAAAACGGACATAAAAAAGGCCCGCTTGTGCGGGCCTCTTGTTGAGAGCGGAAGGGCTATTCCCTTTCCTTGACGTAGGGGGTGCCGAGTGCCTTGGGTGCCACCGCCTTGCCGATGAAACCGGCAAGCAGGAACACAGTCAGTATGTAGGGCAGCGCCTCTATGGCCTGCACCGGAATGGCGAAGCCACCTATGCTGACCCCTTGCAGCCGGATGGCGACCGCATCGAGGAAGCCGAACAGCAGGCAGGCCGCCATGGCATTCCAGGGGCGCCACTTGCCGAACACCAGCGCCGCCAGCGCCATGAAGCCTTTGCCCGCGCTCATGTTGGGGATGAACTGGGCCGTCTGGGCCACTGCCAGATAGGTGCCACCAATACCGGCCAGCAGACCGCCTATGATGAGCGCGGTATAACGCATCCGCACCACGGAAATACCGGCGGTGTCGACCGCAGCCGGTGCCTCGCCCACGGCACGCAGACGCAGACCGAAGCGGGTGCGGAACAACACCCACCAGGCCAGCGGCACGGCGGCAAACGCCACGTACTCCAGCAGGGAGTGGCCGCTCAGCAGCTCGCTGTAGAGCTGGCCGATGACGGGCACGTCATACAGCTCCTTGGCGTAGGGCAGATCGATGGGGGCGAAGCGGGCCGCACCGGACAGCGCCGGGGTCTGGCCACCCTGATCGAACCAGTAACGGCCCAGGGTGACGGTCAGACCAGCCGCCAGTATGTTGATGGCCATGCCGCTCACCACCTGATCGCCCCTGTGGGTGATGGTGGCAAAGCCGTGCATCAGGGCGAACAGAATGGAGACGCCCACCCCTGCACCCAGACCAATCCAGGCAGAGCCGGAGACGGCCGCCGCCGCGCCGCTGGCGAACGCCGCCGCCAGCAACTTGCCTTCCAGCGCTATGTTGACCACACCGGAGCGTTCACAGAACATACCCGCCATGGCGGCCAGGATCAGTGGTGGCGCGGTTCGTATGGTGGCATCCAGCATCAGGATCAGAGTTTCGAACATGATCAGACTCCCTTGGCTTGCGCGGATGAGCGGTTGGCAAACGCCAGATAGAGCTGCTCGATGCGCGGACGCATCATGTGCTCAAGGGCGCCACAGAACAGGATTACCAGACCCTGCAGCACCACCACTATGTTGCGGTCGACCCCAAACTCGAAGCTGAGCTCGGCGCCCCCCTGATAGAGGAAGCCAAACAGCAGACTGGCGATGATGACGCCGACCGGGTGGTTGCGACCCATCAGGGCCACCGCGATACCGGTGAAGCCGAAGCCTTCCACGAAGTTGAGTTTGATCTGGTGCAGTTCGCCCTGCAGCACGTTGAGGGCGAAGAAGCCCGACAGCATGCCGGAGATCACCATGGCCAGGATCACCACCTTGGGATAAGAGATACCGGCGTAGGCGGAGGCGCTCTGGCTCGCACCCACGGAGCGGATCTCGTAGCCCCAGCGGGTATGCCAGATGAAGACCCAGACCAGGGCCGCACAGATCAGCGCCCAGAAGAAGCTGATGTTGAGCGGGCTGTTGGGCATCTCCATGCCGAAACCGCTCGCCAGCTCGCTGACCTTGGGCAACCAGCTCGCCTCGGCAAACACCTTGCTCTCGGTCGCCATGGAGCCCGCCGGCTTGAACACCTCGACCAGCAGGTAGGCCATCAGGGAGGCGGCGATGAAGTTGAACATGATGGTGGTGATGACGATGTGGCTGCCGCGCTTGGCTTGCAGCCAGGCCGGGATGAAGGCCCAGGCCGCACCGAACAGGCCACCGGCTATGATGGCCAGCGGCAGCAGCAGCGCGAACGGCAGGGAGTCGCCGAGCAGCAGACAGACCAGGCCGACGCCGAGGCCGCCGATATAGGCCTGACCTTCACCGCCGATGTTGAACAGGCCGGCATGGAAGGCCACCGCCACCGACAGGCCGGTGAAGATGAAACCGGTCGCGTAGTAGAGGGTGAAACCGACCCCTTCGCCGGTGCCGAAGGCGCCGTACCACATGATCTTGGCGGCATCGACCGGGTTGATGTCGAGGTAGTAGAACAGGATGGCCGACACCAGGAAGGCCAGCAATATGTTGACCGCGGGCAGCACGCCCACGGAGATCCAGGCAGGGATACGTGCTTGGCTCATGAGCGAGCCTCCTTGGCAATCTCGTCGGGGACTGGTGCGTTGACCATCATCAAACCCATTGTTTCACGGAAGGGTACCAGGTTCATGATGTGGCTCCTTGCGATTGGCTTGCCGCCACCTCGTCGGGAACTATGTTCGCCATCATCAGCCCTATGGTGCGCTCATCCGCCTTGGCGCCGTCCAGCTCACCGACGATGCGACCGTCGGCGATGACCAGGATCCGGTCAGACAGGCTCATGATCTCGTCCAGCTCCACCGACACCAGCAGCACCGCCTTGCCCTTGTCGCGCATGGCGATGATCTGCTGGTGGATGTACTCGATGGCGCCGATATCGACCCCGCGGGTCGGCTGACCGATCAGCAGCACATCCGGGTTCTGTTCCACTTCACGGGCGATCACCAGCTTCTGCTGGTTGCCACCGGAGAAGTTGGCCGTCTTGTGGTCGGGATGGGGCGGGCGCACGTCCCACTTGTCCATCTTGGCCTGGCAATCCTGCAGGATCGCCTCCTTGTTCTGCAGCCAGCCCTTGTTGTACTGGGGACGGCGGTGATAGCCCAGGATGAAGGCCTCTTGCGCCTCGAAGCGGTTGATAAGGCCCATCTTGTGCCTGTCTTCCGGCACATGGCCGAGGCCGAAGTTCCGCACCCGCTCGGGATCGGCCGGATGCGCCACGCTCACCTCGTGCGCTTGACCATTGCCTGTGATGGTAAAGCTGCCCTTGCTGGGCTTGATGATGCCGCCGAGCAGGCTTAGCAGCTCGGACTGGCCGTTGCCGGAGACGCCGGCGATGCCGACCACTTCACCGGCCCGCACCTCGAAGCTGACGGATTTGACCCGCTCCACCTTGGCATCGTCGAAGTAACTGAGCCCGTTGACTTTGAGTTTGGCCTCGCCCGGCTGGGTCGGGCCCTTGTCAACCTTGAGGCGCACCTTGCGGCCCACCATGAGTTCGGCCAGATGCTCCTTGTCGGTATCCTTGGTGGCGACGTGTGCCACCATCTCGCCCCGGCGCATGATGGAGACCTGATCGGTAATTGCCAGGATCTCCCGCAGCTTGTGGGTGATGAGGATGATGGTCGCGCCCTGATCCCGCAGCTTTTTCAGCACCTCGAACAGGTGATCCGCCTCTTGCGGGGTCAGCACCCCGGTCGGCTCGTCGAGGATCAGGATGCGGGCACCACGATAGAGCGCCTTGAGGATCTCGACCCGCTGTTGCAGGCCCACCGGAAGATCCTCGACCTTCTCGTGCAGTGGCACGTCGAGACCATAGTCCCGCGCCAGCTCGCCGAGCAGCTTCTCGGCCGCCGCCAGGCTCTGGCCCAGGTGCCAGCCGTTTTCCGCGCCGAGGATGACGTTCTCCAGCACGGTGAAATTGTTAACCAGCATGAAGTGCTGGTGCACCATGCCCACGCCTGCGGCGATCGCATCTTGTGAGCCATGGGGTTTGAAAGGATTGCCGTCGATGAACATCTCGCCTCTGTCGGCGTGGTAGAAACCGTAGATGATGCTCATCAGAGTCGACTTGCCGGCGCCATTTTCGCCGACGATACCGTGAATACTGCCTTTTTGAACCTTAAGGTCGATCTGCTTGTTGGCGTACACTTCGCCGAACCGCTTATCGATACCCCTTAATTCGATGGCATAGCGATCTGTCTGGTCCATGATGCAGTCCTTGCGGGTCATGAAGAGAGACTAAAAACCGGCCCCTACGGGCCGGTCGTTGGGTTGAGAGTAGTAGCGGTTACTCAGTATTTGCAGCTGTTGTCGCTCATATAGTCATGAACTTTGACCTTGCCGGAGATGATGTCGGCCTTGATGGCGTCAACCTTGGCTTTCATGTCTGCGCTGATCAGCTTCTCGTTGTCTTTGTCGAGTGCCCAATCCACACCGCCCTCGGCCAGGCCCAGGTTCTTGATACCCGGTTTCCAGGTGCCCTTGGCGGCGTCATCCCAGGTCTGATAAGCGGCCAGACCCACGGATTTGACCATGGAGGTCAGCATGGTGCCCGGTTGCAGGTGGTTCTGGTTGGAATCCACGCCGATGGCGAACTTGCCTTCATCCTTGGCTGCCTGGTAAACACCGATACCAGTACCACCGGCTGCGGCGTAAACCACATCGACGCCCTTGGCGAACTGGGATTTGGCCAGCTCGGCACCCTTGGCCGGGTCAGCAAACGCTGCCGGGGTGGAGCCTGTCATGTTCTGGAACACTTCGATCTTCGGATTGACGTACTTGGCACCCTGCTCGTAGCCGCACTCGAACTTGCGGATCAGCGGGATATCCATGCCGCCCACGAAGCCGACCTTGCCGGTTTTGGAGGCGATGGCAGCCAGCGCACCCACCAGGAAGGAGCCTTCATGCTCCTTGAAGATGAGGGACTGCACGTTCGGCTTGTCGACCACCATGTCGATGATGGTGAACTGGGTTTTCGGGAATTCGGTCGCGACTTTCTCGACGGCCGAGCCCATGTTGAAGCCGACGGCGACGATCGGGCCGTTGCCACGGCTGGCCAGACGACGCAGGCCCTGCTCACGCTGGGCTTCGTTCTGGGGTTCGAACTCCTTGACCTTGACGCCTTTGTCCTTGTTGTAGACTTCGACGCCGTTACGGAACACGGCTTCGTTGAATGACTTGTCGAATTTGCCAGCGGTGTCATAGATGACGGCGGGCTGGGAAGCTGCCTGAGCGGAAAGGGCAGCGAGAGTGAGGGTGGCCACGGTGGCCAGCTTGAGCACTTTAGTCACGATCGTATCCTTGATTGTTATGTGAGGGTCCACAACCTGCCGGAGCAGGCCATAAAGTACGCTGGCTAACTGTAAGTGAGCCACGGTGCGGGTCAAGGAGATCATAAAGGAAAAACGTTTGCGGTAACGGTTTGAAATATAAGCAGATCAATTTATAAGTGGTTGTTTTGATGCCTGTTTTCAGATTTAAATTCTGCAAAAACCGGGCTTCAAATGACATTTTTGTTTATATTCATATGGTTATAAGCAAGCGTTTTCGCCCTGCAGGCTAAAAAGTGGTTTCTATTGGTGCCTGTTTATGTTCCATGCCCGTTTTGGCCCCTCCGGACCCAGGCCCGACATACCAGGTTGCGCCGGTCGTTCACGCCGATTTGGTCTGTGGCGCCACAGGTCGTATAATCCCCGCCTGTATAAATAAACAGGAGTGGTGATGGACGTTTCAACCCTGCTCGACGGGCTCAACGACAAGCAAAGAGATGCCGTTGCGGCGCCCCGCAGCAACCTGCTGGTGCTGGCCGGCGCCGGTTCGGGCAAGACCCGGGTGCTGGTGCACCGTATTGCCTGGCTGATGCAGGTGGAGCGTTGCTCACCCTTCTCCATCATCGCCGTGACCTTTACCAACAAGGCGGCGGCCGAGATGCGCGGCCGGGTCGAGAAAGTGTTGGGCAGCATGCAGCGCGGCATGTGGATAGGCACCTTCCACGGTATCGCCCACCGTCTGTTGCGGGCCCACCACCTGGATGCGGGTCTGCCGCAGGATTTCCAGATCCTCGACTCCGACGACCAGTACCGCCTCATCCGCCGCGTCATCAAGGCGCTCAACCTGGACGAGAAGCACTGGGCCCCCCGCGCCGTGATGAGCTACATCAACGGCAAGAAGGACGAGGGCTTGCGCCCCGGCGACATCGACCTCTACGGCGACCCCGTCACCCGCACCTATCAGCAGATCTACCAGACCTATCAGGAGACCTGCGATCGCTCCGGGCTGGTGGACTTTGCAGAACTCTTGCTGCGCGCCCACGAGCTGTGGCTGAACAAGCCGCACATCCTTGAGCATTACCGGGATCGCTTCCAGAACATACTGGTGGATGAATTCCAGGATACCAACGGCATCCAGTACGCCTGGCTGCGGATGTTGGCAGGGGATTCCGGCAAGGTGATGATCGTCGGCGACGATGACCAGTCCATCTACGGCTGGCGCGGCGCCAAGATAGAGAACATCCAGCGCTTCCTGACCGACTATCAGGGCGCCGAGACCATACGCCTGGAACAGAACTACCGCTCCACCGCCAATATCCTCAAGGCCGCCAACTGCGTCATTGCCAACAACTCGGAGCGGCTCGGCAAGGAGCTGTGGACCGAGGGGGCCGAGGGGGACCCGATTTCGCTCTATGCCGCCTTCAACGAGGTGGACGAAGCGCGCTTCGTGGTCGGTCGTCTCAAGGACTGGAAAGAGAAGGGCGGCCTCTTGGCCGACTGCGCCATCCTCTACCGCTCCAACGCCCAGTCGCGGGTGCTGGAAGAGGCGCTGATGCAGGACGCCATGCCCTACCGCATCTACGGCGGCCTGCGCTTCTTCGAACGGCAAGAGATCAAGGACGCCATGGCCTACCTGCGGCTGATCAACAACCGCGGCGACGACGCCAGCTTCGAGCGGGTGGTCAACACCCCGACCCGCGGCATCGGCGATCGCACCCTCGAGATCCTGCGTGGCAACGCCCGCGATCAGGGGCTCAACCTGTGGCAATCGGCCAAGGGGCTGCTCAATGACAAGGTGCTGACCGGTCGTGCCGGCAATGCGGTGCGTGGCTTCGTTGATCTGCTGGATGCGCTGGAAGAGAAGGTCTCTCTATTGCCGCTGCACCAGCAGGCCGATATCGCCATCCAGCACTCCGGCCTCAAGGCCATGTATCTGGCGGAAAAAGGCGAGAAATCCCAGGCACGGGTAGAGAACTTGGACGAGCTGGTCACCGCCTGCCGCCAGTACCAGCGTCCGGACGAGCTGGAAGAGATGAGCGATCTCTCCGCCTTCCTCGCTCACGCGGCGCTGGAATCCGGCGAGAATCAGGCGGACGAATATGCCGATGCGGTGCAGCTGATGACCTTGCACAGCGCCAAGGGGCTGGAGTTCCCGCTGGTGCTGCTGGTCGGCGTCGAAGAAGGCATGTTCCCCAGCCAGCAATCGACCGAGGAGTCGGGTCGGTTGGAAGAGGAGCGGCGCCTCTGTTACGTGGGCATGACCCGCGCCATGGAGAAGCTCTACATCTGTTATGCCGAGAGCCGCCGCATCTACGGCCGCGAGATGTTCCACAAGCCGAGCCGCTTTATCCGCGAGATGCCAGCCGAGTGTCTGGAAGAGATCCGCCTGCGCACTCAGGTCAGCCGCCCCACCCAGTACGGTCGCTTTAGCCAGAACGAAGTGCAGCAGAGCTTCGACGCCAGCGGCATCAAGCTCGGCCAGCGGGTGCTCCATCCAAAATTCGGGGAAGGGGTAGTACTCAACTTCGAAGGGGTCGGCCAGCAGAGCCGGGTACAGATCCAGTTCGACGAGGTCGGCGCCAAGTGGCTGGTGACGGCGTATGCCCGCCTTGAAGCGCTGTAAGGCGCAGCACACCCACCTGTGATGTGAAAAGGAGCCGATGGCTCCTTTTGCTTTGGTGTTCTGTGGCTGACTCGACTGTCTTTTGCAAATAGCACGGCTGGCGCCGTGCAGGACGCGAGGGCGTTGCCCTCGACAGGGTTTCGCCCGCCCTTCGGGCTTGGGCGAGTGACTTTGGAAAGACCCAAAGTCACCAAAGGTCTTCTCCCCCGCCAATCCGCTGGCTTCGCCAGTACCCTCGGTTCAGAGTTAACGTCGGACGGGCCGCCGCAGACGGCACATCCCTGTGCCGACTGCGGCTACACCATCATCCCTGATGGCGTCCCTGACGTTGCCTCTGATCCTCGGCGGATTGGAGGGGGATCAAAACCGTGCCCGACTTTGACTTGGGGGAATCCTGTATGACCGCTTTGGTCAGAATGAGGTGGCGCGATCTTGGACGCCAGCGGCATCAAGCTTGGCCAGCAGAGAGGGGTACGGGTCCAGTTCGATAACGTCGGCGCTGTGTGGCTGGTGACGGCGTATTCAAGGTTAAAGGGTTGTAACTTTCTTTATTCAACCAACCTAGAAGTAAATATCTGGGTTGATATATTATGTACATAATGTCGTTACATCGTTTTTACTTTGTCGGAATAGACTTCATAGTATTTTATTTTTGCTTTATCAAGCTGTGATAATAGCATTTCCTTTACTTTGCTTGTTGAAATGCCTTCCTTTTTCTTGAATTTAATACTATTAACTCGAATGGCCAATTCGGATTTAACGTCCTTTTTTATGGTGAACTCTGGAAAGTCGAAGGTAATGTGGCATGTTCCACTAAAATTAGTGTAGTCAAAGGTGTAGTCAGCCTCTAGTGAATGTAGTTTAATATGTTTGTGCAGAGCTTTATCCTGGACAAAGAATGTTGAGTGCAAACCACTCCCTTTTAATATTAAGGTCGATATTTTCTTTTCCATCCAAGACATTTCAGTGGGGAGTTTTTGACTTTCATCAGGACTGAATCCTATATCTTTAGTATCCTTAAAATATAGTTCGCAGTCTATTGGGTTTTGGCTTACCCTTTGGAGAAAAAGAACTCTGTTCTCATTTGAAAAATCAGAAAATAGTATTTTTTTCAATTCCTCTCGTTTATCTATAAAACCAGACGACTTCATTTCATGAATCAAAGTAGATGTGATTGTACTAGCAACATCTTTTGTCTCTGATGATGTATGAGATAGCGATATATTAACATCAACAGAGTCTTTTTCTTTTTTCAATCTCACTTTCCCGGAGAATAATGTTGTATTTTTATCCCAGCTTTTACTGTAGTCATATCTTTCAATTGTAAATGCCAGTTCAATATTGTTACTATCACCATCTATAGTTTTAAAGGATGGGGAACCTATCAATTTGTAGTTGGAAAAAGGCTTATTTATCACTCTAGATAAGTCGAGATTCGCCGGTAGCATAGCTTTTAATGTATGATCGCCTTTAATACATTTTACGGTCTGCGTTTGAAGTTTTGGATTTTCCTCTTTTGTTTTAACTTTCTCGAGAATATCCGCAAATTCTTTTGGAGTAACTCCAGTCCTCACGATAAGAGGTACTTGGTCTGGCTTCTCGTCAGCGTAAGTGAAAACGCCTCTTTTTCTTAAAATTGCTCTGAGATCACTTTTTGTAATAAGTGAGTCATTGAGTAAGTCCCTTAAATTATCACCATATGGTAATACATATTTTTCATTTGCCATGTACTAAGCTCTCGAATGTATTCTTGAATGAATAAACATTTATATCTAAGGATCGACCAGCGTCACCTTGTAATTGCACTGCGCGATTAACTATAGTTTGGTGTTTAAGTGGGTCGTAATCAGGAAATAAAAATACAAAAGAATTTGTAAAGTTTTGTGACACATCACTGGCGAGATATATTAACCTATTCATTGCTTCTTCAGAAAAGCCATCTTTACAGCTCAAGCAAAATGACATTTTTTGGGAGTTTTTATCAGTCAATCTGAACGGGAGAATGTCTGATGTTAAATACTCGACGGGCATTACCTTGCCAAACTTATTAATTTTTGGGTCGCTGTAATTAGATGACGTGAAAGCATAGTGGAAATTAACATCCATATCATAATAAGAGCTTTTTATATATGATATAGAATCGTAAATAAATTTAGCTCTTTCATTATCTACCACGTAAATACATGAAAATGACAGGCCTTTCTCTATTACAATATTATGGATTTTTTTGAGAACATTCTGTTCTGACTCACTATCATTGGTTAGCCAAAACAGCACACCTATTTCTCTTGATGCTCGAATTCCACTCATTTCATAATCTGAGTTATTTATTGTTCTGAAGTCAGATAACATGAAGCACTCAAGAGTATGAGCTAGGTCACGAAAATAGCTTTTGAAGTGGCTTGTAGGATAGTTAGGATACGGTTTAGATGTGTATTTGACTGAGATTACTATGTTATCTAATGTGAAGTCTTGTAACTGTGACTTAACTGAATGGAACAGATCTATTCCATGAGTATTTTTATCACCATTACCTATTTTATGAGCGCCACCATGTTCACACGGGATGGTAACCCCATCCTGCGCGGCACTCCACCCAATCATGGTAATAAAATTACGCACGACTTTCTCACCATGCTCCCCAATTTTTTTAGATAACTCCCCCATCTCTACCTCTTCTGCAAATAAATACCAAAAGTTGGACGGTTAGTTATATCATGTGTCACTTGACTCTCTCAAGCTACCTTGCAAGTATTTGGCGAGTAGATTTGACTTTAGATATTTAAATAAAAATAAAGCATTGTAGGTTCGATTAGCGAAGCGTAATCGGACGATCGCGTAATCGGAGGCGAACTCTGACTTTCGAGGATTCGGTCAATCGTCCCTTCGATCATTCACAAAGGCAAAAACCTCGAGCGGTTCACTCCAATCCCCCCAACGGCCCATCCCCTAGCCCGCACCAATTCTGCGAATAGACGCCACTCGCCACATAACGATGGAAAGTGGAATACGGCCAATCGGCAACCTGCATAACATGACCATGCTTGAGCGGGTTGATATGGACGTAATCCAGATGGCGGCGGTAATCCTGCTCATCCCGGATCAGGTGTTCCCAATAATGGCGTTGCCAAATGCCCCGCTCCCCGTGGCGTAACCGGGTCTGGCTGCGCCGCTCGTTCACCGGCAAGGCGCGGGAAAAGCGGCTTTTGATCAGCCGCCAACGCAGGGGGAAATCGGTGTCCCCCTCCGGCAAAGAGAGAATGCAGTGGAGATGGTCGGGCAACACCACCCATGCGTGAATGGCGAAGGGGTGAGCCTGCTGCACCTTGGCAACGCTATGACGCAGCAGATCGATCTGCTCCACCAGCAACCGGTTGTTGCGCCGCTCCAGCAGGTTGACGGTAAAGAACCAGGTTCCTCCGGGCCACCAGGTCCGTCGCCAATTGGCCATGCCCTTCCCCTCGCTTCTGCCGAAAAGCCAAGCATAGCCTCGCCCCAGTTCGATCTGCTTGCGAGCCGTGATGACGTGGATGTTCCATTACGCGATCGTCCGATTACGCTTCGCTAATCGAACCTACGCAGCGACTCACACAGGCCTGAATCGATGCAGTCGAAGGGTGGGTAAAGCAGAGAGGGGGGATCAGAAACCCGGCCGCCAGATGGGGCGCGGTGGCCGGGTGAATTGTAAAGAGTAGGGTGACAGGGAAAGGGATCAGCCTAGTCTAATCAACTCGATGGGCGCGTAACGCTCTTGAGTGTTTGCCAGCAGCACGCACTTCTCATGCTCCGCCTGATAGGGGGTCATGTTGTCGGTGTGGGCCTTTTTCAGAACGTCGACGGCGCCGGTGGCGGCAATCATCACACGCTGACCCAGCTTCAGCGCATTGCGGTTTCGGTCATAGATTTTCATGGCACTCTCCTTTTCTTGTGTTGTACCCGGTTGGATGCCCGGGCTGCGGGATCAGCCTACGCCCCTGGAAAAACGTGATGCATGTCACAGATCAAAAAAGAGCCAAAGAAGGACTCAGGGTGCCGGCAGCCTCGAGTAAATCTGGGACACCCATCTTTCTGAGTAAGCCGTAGCCAGGTTGGTGATGAGTAAAAGATGGGTGCCCCAATACGCAGCTTCCTGTCGATGGGCATACCTTGTCGCGGCGGTTGTGGGGTGGGGGTGATACTGCGGGGGGATGCGCTATAGTGGTGCCGCTTGTTTAACTGCCTTCAACCAACCGAGAACGCACCATGAACCGTGATATTGCTGCCCAGTTTATCAAGATGCTGACCAACCTCGACCTGTGCCTGGCCAAGGCCGCCGCCCATGCCGAGGCGAAGCAGTTCAATGTGGAGAACTTCTTCGGCGATCGGCTGATCGTCGACATGCTGCCACTCAGCAAACAGGTGCTGATCTGCTGCGATTCGGCCCGTACCTGTGTCGCCACCGCCAGCCATGGCGAGCTGCCCGTGATGGGGGATGAACCCGGGACCATGGCGGATCTGCGCGCCCATATTGCCAAGACCATCGCCTTTTTGCAGAGCAAGCTGGATGCCGATTTCAGCCAGTTCGAGAGCGGTCGCTACGTCCCCCACTGGGCGGGCGGCAAGGGGATGGATGGCCATACCTGCGTCCACGAGTACGCCATCCCCAACTTCTACTTCCACCTCACCATGACCTATGCCCTGCTGCGCCGGGCCGGGGTCGATCTCGGCAAGCGGGACTATCTGGGCGGGTTGAACCTGCAATAAGTCTCAGGGTTGCCGGAATGAAGAGAGCCTGCCATGTGGCAGGCTCTCTTTTTTGGGCTGGCCGACGCGCGCAACCCGCTCGGGCCTGTGCCAGGCTACTCCCCCGGGATCTCGGGTTCGACCAGGGCAGCCAGCTGGGTCAGGGACTCCTGCCAGCCGAGATAGCACATCTCCACCGGTATGACCTCGGGGATCCCGGCCTGCTCGATGGCAAGCTCGGTGCCGCAAAGCACTCCGGTCAGGCTGATGGTCACCTGCATCATCCCTGGCAGGTTGGGGTCGTCGAAGCTGTCGGTGTAGCGGATGCGCTTGCCCGGCTCCAGTTCGAGGTACTCGCCGCCAAAGGCGTGGGCATGCCCGCTGGCAAAATTGCAGAATGACATCCGAAACGAGCCGCCAACCCGAGCCTCCAGATGCGCCACCCGGCAGGTAAAGCCGTGGGGCGGCAGCCACTTGGCCAGCGCATCCGCTTCGATAAAGGCCCGATAGACCCGCATCGGCGGCGCCTTGAGCACCCTGTGCAGTCGTACTGTTCCCGTCGTCATGATCAACTCCTCCTGATTGAGATCCGCATCAAGGATAGTCGCCAGCGCTGGGTCATTCTGGTATGAGCGCCGGATCAGAAAGGACCGTTACTTTTGCGCAACTGGTCCGGCAGGCCGTCATGATCACCCAGCTCGCGCTCGGGGACATCGTCCCAGTGCAACTTGCCGAGGGTGATATTGCGCTCGGGGTGAACGGCGTAGTGGATACGGTTGTCCTCCCGATCCGTGTCACCGATACAGAGCAGCCGAACAGTCTCTTCGGTGTTGTTGATAAAGGCGTGGGCCAGTCCGTCACCGGCCTTGAAGCCAACCGAGTCGCCCGGTTGCAGCCGATGGAGCACCCCATCGAGCCAGACATCCGGCGTCCCTTCCAATACGTGGACGAACTCGTCCTCGGTCTTTTCGGCGTGGGGCCAGCTGGTGCGGTGGCCGGGTTCGACGATCTCGTGGTGAATGCCGATCCGGCTAAAGCCGAAGTGCTTGCCGAGGGCGCAGCCGCGTGAAAGCGGCTCCTGACTGCCGGAGTAGTAACGCGGCGTCTGCTCTTGCAGCTCGCGCCAGTGTTTGATGCAGGGGTGGCGATTCATTGTGATTCCTTATGCTGTGAAGGGTGCTCAGAACGGGCCGTTGCGCTCGCGCAGCCGGTCGGGCAGGCCGTCGTGATCACCCATGTCGCGCCCGGGCACGTCGTCCCAGTGGCGCTTGCCGATCTGGCGGTTGTACTCGGGGTGCAGGGGGTAGTGGATGCGGTTGTCGGCGCGATCCCTGTCCCCTACGCAGAGCAGCCGCACCGGCTCATCCGTATTGTTGATAAAGGTGTGGGCCAGCCCGTCACCGGCCTTGAAGCCCACCGAATCCCCCGGTTGTAGCCGATGGAGCACCCCATCGAGCCAGACATCCGGCGTCCCTTCCAGTACGTGCACGAACTCGTCTTCGGTCTTTTCGGCGTGGGGCCAGCTGGTGCGGTGGCCGGGCGCTACCAGCTCGTGGTGAATGCCGATGCGGCTAAAGCCAAAGTGCCTGCCCAGCGCGCTGCCGAGGGACATCCGCTCCTCGCTGCCGGGGTATGATCCCGGCTCCGGCTCTTGCAGCTCGCGCCAGTGTTGGATGCTGGGGTGACAGGTCATAGTGGTTCCTTATGCTATGAGGAGGCGGTCACGGGAGGGGTCATCCTAACTGCCAGAATACGGGGGAGAAAAGCAGAAATCGGCGACCGGTTTCACCGCTGACGGCGAAACAGCGGACTCGGCTATGGGTCGATTCCCATCCGACAAGGGCTACGCGGCCATGCTACCGGCGCGAACAAAAAATGCAGACAACAAAGAGGGAGCCGCTGGCTCCCTCTCTCGATCTTGTCAGCACCAGTTTTCGGATGCCTATTTGCCGCTGTTATTTTCCACTCTTATTTACCAATATTGTCCGCCAGCTGTTTGGCGCGGCTGGCAGCCCACTGGTCGATCATCTTCTCCATCTCCTCGGCTGTGATGGGCGAATCCTTGTGGGTGGTGTCCGGGCTTTCGCGGGCATCCATCACCCGCACCAGCAGCTTGCCGCTCTGGGAGTCGAGCAACTGGGCCATACTGCCCACCTTGAGCAGGTAGGGCTCCTTGCCGATCACTTCGCGGGTGACGTTGATGGCGATCTTGGCTGGCATCAGGTCACGCAGTTTGGGGTCGGGACGGGTCAGGTCGAAGTTGGTGACAGCCGACTGGATCCGCATTACCCCCGGGCCGGGGGCGGTGGCGATCTTGACGCCGTGGCGGATCAGCTCGCTCTGGAACTTGTCGTGGTAGTAACGGCCAATCTGGTTCTGTTCGTTGGCGGTCAGCAGATACCACTGGCCATTCTCCTGGCGGATAAACTGCAGCGGATCGAGCAGCACCTGATGGTACTGGCGCAAGTCGACCCCGGGCTCCTTGTAGACGCGCTGATTAGCGTTGCTTTCGCTCGGTTGAAAGGCCGCCAGCGGGATCGCCTGCAACCCCTGCGATACCTGATTCTTCACTGCGCAGCCACCCAACAGGATGGCCACCATGCCTGCGATTACGGCTCTCTTCATCTTTGCTCCTGATATGCATGGCCCTGGCATCCAATGCGCAAGGCGTTGCAAGAGAAATAACCGATTCAAAGAGCGCCCACAAGAGGAAGCGGTCGCCCGTTCAGTCGTCATCCAAGTTATCGGGGAGGGGGCTGGGCTTGCCACTGGCTGGCTGGGCGGGCTGGCTGGCCCCCTGTGTCGGCAGGTGACGGGGCCATGGAACCCGGCGCAACCGTCACTTCTTTTCGCTAACACTGTGATTTTTCAATGGATCGGCAAGGATTTGATCAAGGTTGCGGTTATTGCGGCCATTCGCTCATATAATCGCCGCCATGAAAATGATTCGGAAGGATTCGATGGTCACGCTGATGGCGGCTCTGTGCGGGCTACTCTGCACCTGCCTGGTATGGGCGGCGCCCGCCCCCTTTGTCTCCATCCCGCCCGGCCCGTCAGCGGCCAGGGCGACGACGACTCAGGTCAGCATGGAACCGCTGCTCTCCTGGTTCACCGGCGAGTTCTCCAGCCGGGAGCAGGCCAGTTATGACTCCCGTTTCACCAGCGCCGAGCTGCGGCTGGTGGAGATCTGGCCCGGCTACAAGGGCTTTCGCTGGGTCTATGCCGAGCAGTTCCTGACCGAGCGGGCGGTGCGCCCGTTTCGCCAGCGTATCTACCGTTTCTCTCCCGTGCCCGATGGCCGCATCCTGATGGCCGAACTGACCATGCCCAGAGCCGTCGACTTCGCCGGCGCCTGGCGCGACCCCAGTCTGCTGGACTCCCTCACCCCGCAACAGCTTTCCCTGCGTCAGGGTTGCGAGATTTGGCTGACCCGCCAACCCTCGGGGGAGTATGCGGGCCACAGCAAGGTCGGCAGTTGCTCCACCAATTTCGGTGGCGCCAGCACCCTGGTTCAATACCTCTGGATCGGCCCCCACAGCGTCAGACTGCTGGACCGGGCCTATGACAACGAGGCCCATCAGCGCTGGGGCAGCCCGGGCGAGGGCTATGTCTATCTGCGCAGAGCGACGCTGCGCGGGGAGTAACCCGGTCCGGCCTGCCTCTCATGCGGGCAGATCCAGCTCATGCCGGTGGTCGCTGAGGTAGTCGATGAGCAGCCGCAGGCGCAGCGGCATCGGCTCCCTGGCCGGATAGAGCAGGTTGACCGGGCGCGGGGCGGGCAGGGCATCCGGCAGTATCTCCAGCAGGGCCCCGCTGGCCAGCTCCTGGCTCAGCAGGGCTCTGGGTTGCAGCACTATGCCCGCATGATTCAGGGCCGCCACCTTGAGGGCGCTGCCATGGTTGCTGATGAACTGGCTGTCCCACAGGTGCAGATGTTCGAGGAGAAACTCCTCGGCCAGGCTCGACTGCGTCAGCCAGGGGCTGAAACCCAGGCAGCGGTGACGGGCCAGATCCGCCAGCTCGATCGGAGTGCCGTGGCATTGCAGGTAGTGTGGCGAGGCACAGAATACCGAGGTCGAGCTGGTCAGTGGACGTGCTATGTAGGCGGCATCCTTGGGGGTACCGACCCGAAAGATGAGGTCGAAGCCGTCGCCGATCACATCGACCAGCCGATCGCAGAGATCCAGTTCGATGCGGATCTGCGGGTACTGCGCCATGAAGCGGCACAGCAAGGGGGTCAGCCGATAGCTGCCAAAGGTGATGGGGGCATTGATGCGGATCTTGCCCGCCGCCTGACCCGTGTGGGCCCGGGTGTTCTGCTCCAGCTCCCGATAGTGCTGCAGCAGGCTCTGGCAACCGCCGAGGTACTCTCTGCCCGCCTCGGTCAGGCTCTGGCAGCGGGTGTTGCGGTTGAGCAGGCGGGAACCCACTCTGGCTTCCAGCCATTTGATGTATTTGCCGATCATGGCCGGCGTCATCTCGAATCGCTCCGCCACGGCACTGAAGCTGCCCGCGCGGGCGACTTCGACGAAGATCTCGATGGCGGTCAGACGATCCACTCTAAACTCCTGGTTTATAAAGCCGAGCGCCACTATGTCTGGCTGGCGAAGAGGCTGTCAATATACTGGGCGGCACTTGACCGACGATGGAATACCCTGTGATGAGCCTCGAATATTACGCCCTCTACCTGCTGCTCGCCGTGGGGACTGTGCTCAGTCCCGGCCCGGCGGTGATCTACACCATAGGCAACACCCTGACCCGGGGAACCCGCCACGCCATCGCTGGCTTTGTCGGGGTGGCGGTGGGGATATTGATGGTGGCGACCCTGGCCTCGCTGGCGGTGCTCTGGTTTACCCATTTGCTGGCCGGGGGGCAGCAGATCCTCACTCTGGGGGGCGCCCTCTATCTGCTCTATCTGGGGCTGAACTCCTGGCGTCAGCGCGCGGTCAGCCCGGTCGTGGGGGCCTCCACCGATCGGGATTGTGGCCGCAGTTTCGCCAAGGGAGCGCTCATCAGCCTGCTCAATCCCAAGGCGATCATCTTCTTCACCAGCCTGTTTCCCCAGTTCATCGATTTTCGTCAGGGGGCGCTGGGCCAGTGCATGCTGCTGGCGCTGACCTTCAGTGCCGTGGTGCTGGTGGTGCATGGCGGCTACTGCCTGGTGTTTCGCTGGGTGGGCATGCAGGGATATGGCGAGCGCTTCGCCAGGGGGATCAACCGGCTGTCGGCCGTGATGTTCACCGGTTTCGCGATCCTGCTGCTGATCAGGGCGCTGGGCTGAGTTAAAAGGAGAGTCCGGGCGGGATGAGGCCCGCCCGTGTCTTGCGTAAGCGTGGTGATAGAGACGCTCACAGTGAATTCAGGCGCGGCTAGGAAAAAATAAGATTCCATTGACGCCGACAATGCAGCATGCTCCGCTCTTTCGGGGAATGGCGCCGTGATAGCCAGGATCCCAACTGGAATGGTCGAGGCGATGCGGGCTGCATCACCTTCCAACAAGGTCGACATCATGTCCTATTACGAACACAGCGTTGCTGGTCATCCCGATGTCGAATTGGGGCTATGCGGCGATCGCCAGGTGCGCTACCGGATCCACTGTGCCGAGCAGGCCGGCAGCGGCCTGGTGGTCTATATACCGGGATTTGGCGGTGATCTGGGTGCTTATAGCGAAGTATTTTGCGAGAGGGTCGCCACGCAGCACGGCATGGCGGCGCTGTGCGTCGACTATTTCTGCATGCGATCGCGCCCTTCGGTGGGGGCTGGCATTTCATTGCTGCCGGGTGAGCGGGAGCGTGCGCTCTCTCTGCTGGCGTTGCCATTGGATACGCCAGATGCCGCGCTATTGCGTGCGCTGGATGGTCTCCAGCCGGACGCGCCGCTGCGTTTTCAGGGTTTGCTCACGCCCCCCGACGGCGCCTACCAGAACTTTGGTGTGATGGCGGCGCTCGATATTCTCAACGCCATCGAAGATGCCATGCGCCGCTACAATGGCAACCGCGACAATCTGATACTGGTGGGTTCCTCCTATGGCGGCTATTTGGCGCAAATGGTCAACAAGTTCCGCCCGGGTTACGCCCGCGCGCTGTTTGACAACTCCTCCTGGGCTGAACCTAATCTGGCGTATGTGGTGGGGCGGGATATAGGGGCGGTGGAGTACCAGTGCACGCTGCAAGGCGGGGTGGAACTGGCATTGTGCGTGTGTTCTCCCTGGCGGATGGTGGCCGGGCACCCTCATGAGTTTGACGTGGATGCCTTCATCATCCGCTCCTTCAGTGCCTCCCAGCTCGATCAGATGGCGGAGCAAGGAGGGACGGCCACCTTCTGTCTTATGGTGCACGCCATCCATGATCCCATCGCTCCCACTGAGGCCAAACTGGCCATGGCGCGAGCCATGCTGGCACGGGGCTTCAACGCCGAGTTGGTCCTGTTCGATGAGTCCAGCATTGATGGTGACTTCATTCGCAACATGGAACACGGTATGGGACTCTCCATGCTGCAATTTTTCGAGCAGGGGCTGGCCCTGCTCGCCGAACGCTCGCCAGACTTTCAGGCCAGTCGGGCTACTGAAGTGACCCTGCAAGCGGGCCATTCCATCTATCATCTGGACTTTGGTTGTCCCCTGGTGCGATTGCATCGCCACCGTATCGAGAGCATGGCGCCAGCCTGACGTCCCATGCCGGGGTTGCCTTGAATGGGGCGTTTGCCAAAACAACAACGGGGGCCAGGCCCCCGTTGTTGTTGATATGAATGGAAAGTAGGTCAGAGCTTGAACAGCGGCCGCAGGCGGATGCCGATCAGGCTGCCGGCCAGGGCCATCAGCATCCAGACCCAGCCGTGCAGGCTGCCCGACGCAGTGCCGTCGAAGAAGCCACCTAGGTTGCAGGCACTGTACATGGCGCCCATCCCCATCAGCAGGCCGCCAATGATGGATGCCAGGCTGTTGCCGAGCCGCATCGGGGCGAAGTTGCCGCCACCGCTGATGCAGCGCGCCAGCATGGCTCCCAGGATCCCCAGCCAGAACATGCCGACCATGGGATTGATGAAGAGTGGCTGAGCCAGTTTCGGGTTCCCCTCGAACAGGCCGAACAGGGAGGCGCCGCGCAGCGCCATATCATAGACTGCGCCGGTGATGGTCCAGGCCGAGCCGTGCAGAGCCACCACGCTGGAGTTGAGCAGGGCGATGAGAATGCCGCCGGTCAACACGGTGAAGCGGCCGTCGCGCCAGAACAGGTTGCCACCGCTGAAGAGGGGCTTGAGCTCGCCGGTGCGTTTGAGTTCGCTGTTGCGAAACAGCAGAAAGAGCACGGCGACCAGCGCCAGGTTGAGCAGCATGCCGCTCCAGATATTGCCGGTCAGATCCTTGGCCAGCACCACCTGGCTGGAGAAGGTGGCATCCAGCGCGGGTCGGAACTGGTTGCTGATCAGGGTGCCTATGCCGTAGCAGAGCAGCACCAGCCAGAAGCGGGGTTGCCCCTCGCCGCAGCAGTAGAGGGTGCCGGTGGCGCAGACGCCAGCCAGCTGCATGCCGATGCCGAACAGGAAGGCGCCGACGATGAAGGGAATGCCGATGGCCATCACGTTGCCCACCATGGCATCGCCAAACAGGGCGTGACTAAAGGAGAGGAAGCAGGTGAACAGCAGGATTTCGATGGCGATAGTGAGCAGGTGAACCCGCACATAGTAGCTGTTGCGCTTGGTCAGCATCTCGCGCCAACCGAACACTATGCCGAAGCGGCTGAAGGAGAGGGTGAAGCCGAAGCCGAATCCGATCAGGGCCATCAGGGCCCATTTCATACCAAAGGTGTTGCCGAGCCAGAGTAACGCTCCCCCCGCGAGTGCCACGATGGGGAGCGACCATTTTCGATTCATGTTGTTGTTTCCTGTGCGTCATGAGTGAGTGGAAGTCGAGCATCCTATTCCCACATTGAGTCCAATGCTATCGGTTTGGTTGATGGTAAGGATTGCGGGACGCGGGGGCTAACCGTGTCCCTGGTGGTCAATCGCGAGAGTTGGCGGGGATATCGAGGTGAAAATGCTGGGTCTGCTGGGTCAGGGTTCGTGAATGTTGAGCCACAATATCGGCCTCTTCCGCAGCCTGGCGTGCGCTGTCGTTGACCTTGGTTGCGAGCTGTGACATTTCAGTGATGCTGTCGTTGATCCCGTAGATACGTGTTTTTTCTTCTCCCATCAGGGCGCTGACCTGAGCGATCCGCCGGCAGATTTCGCCACAGCTTTGCTCGATGCGGGTAATGCTCTGTTTGGCATCAGCAACATGTCCTACTGTCTGCTCGACCCGGGCCAGTTCAGTATCCATTTCACTAACTGCTCTCTGGCTGACATCCTGTATCTTGCCGATGATGGTGGTGATCTCGGTTGTTGCCTCGCCGGTGCGATTGGCCAGTGAACGTACCTCATCGGCAACCACGGCAAACCCACGCCCCTGTTCACCGGCGCGGGCCGCTTCGATGGCGGCGTTGAGCGCCAGCAGGTTGGTCTGTTCGGCGATACCGTGGATTGCCCCCGCCAAGCCGGATATCTGCTGGGATAACCCGGCCAGGTCTGCAATGGTGCCTGAGACCTGTTTAACTCCGTGAGCCTGGGCCTCGATCACTTGTTCCACCTCTTGTATGACCAGCCGGGTGGCACTGGCGTGAGCTTCTGACTGGGAAGTCAGGGTGCTGACCTGCTGCAACTGTGCATCTCCCTCCTGGATCAGGGCATATAACTGCTCGATGACCTGCTCAACCCGCTTGGCGGATGTCACTTGGGTCTGACTGTCGTCGACATGCTGGCGAGAGAGGGTGGTCAGGCTGGTGGCCTTGTCGTTCAGTGAGCCTGCGCTCTGCTGCAATGACGCCACCAGCGTTGAAAGTTGATCCCGCATGCTGCCAATTCGTTGGATCAGATCACCGATTGCATCGTTGCCAGGGTTTGGCATGGGGCAGTTCAGCGCACCGGCGGCAATGGCGGCGGTGGCCTTGCCTGCCTCCAGCAGGCGTTGCTGGGTTGGCCGTCCCAACCAGAAGACCAGAGTACATCCCATCAGGGCGGCGAGCAGCAGTAACCAATAGCACATCTGGGTGGTCTGGGTGAGTTGTTCCAACTGTTCAGTCGCATACTGGTTGCCATGAGTGACGGTGGCATCCACCCCGAGCCGGTGGGCCCTATATATGGTGTGCAATTCAGCCGCTATGGTGGTTGCACGCTCGAGATTGCCCTGCTTGATGGCTGGAATGAACTGGCCATTGAGGAGTTGCCAGAAGTGCTCGCCTTGTGTGCGTTGCTCGCCAAGCAGGCTCCTTTTTAGGTCTTCATCTAGCGAGCTTTCCTGCCAGAAGCGGTTGCGAGTGTTGAAATCCTGTTCCAGGCGGGCGAGGGATTGCAGCAGATTCTCCTGTTCATCAGCCTTGGCATGAAGCAGGGTGTAGACCAGCAGCTGGGACTCGATGAGGTAGAGTGGGGGAGGCAATATGTCGGCGACGACATCTTTCCCTTCCCCCATCTTGTCCGCTGCGTTTTTTACCGAGTGCAGACCAAAAAAGCTGATTGATATCAATACGATGAATATCAATATACCCAGCGCTTGGCTGAAAAAAAGCGAGCGGTCGTGAATTGCCTTCAACATGTAACCTCCATTCGAATCCATATCATGGATAGCATAGTCCTATCCTGAGCCGACGCTCCGAAACCTCGGGGATGGCTCGGCCAAGTGCGTTTGATGGCCTTTGCGGTGGTGTGAGAGAACGTGTATATGGGCAGGGGAACTGACTGGCCTGATATTGCAGCCGGTCAGCTGTAGCGTAATATTATTACATTGCTATTTTTAATTAATTTTTTAAAAACGAATTTAAATTTTGCGCCCTCGAATACTTTTGGGTAGAATCTCGGCGTGTTATCAACAGATGGAAGGATATTATGGAAAGCGACAGTTGTAGCCGATTGCAAATCGCGATGTGGGCTTGCCAGAGCTGAGGTTGATATCCTTTCTTCCCCCTCACTCTGATCGCTCAGAGTGCAGCATCTATATGAGTCACCTTCGACTATCACAACCGCTTAATCCCGGCCTTCATCAGGGATTGTCGTTGTAAATCTGGATTGTTCCGCTCACCTGCGAGCCATGCCGCCTCGCGACCCTGCAATTGAACGCTTCATCATGCGCCCCGGGTGCTGCCCGTCAGGGCCGCCACAGCGTCGGAACTGTGCATCCGTGCCGTGGCCGGGAAGTGATCGAGCGTAAAATAACAAGATGGACAATATCATATTGAAAACAGATTCGTTTTCGATAGGACAGGTTGCGAAATAAAATAATTGACGTGATTGCTCAATATATTCCGGTCGTGGCAAAGGTTGCACCGTAATATTTCCATGGGGCGCGGTTTTCTCCGTTATCTTCACCCGCCCGGCATCGCTGACATTATTCTCTGACCGGCATCCAGTTATTTCAAGCTGTCGTTATCCTTATTTCCTTTATGGGTGTATGCCGCTCTGATGGCGGGATCACCGGACTCGTCCGCCGATAATACAGACCCGCGGGTCATGCTCGCCAACGACAGTGTATCTGGCTGTCAGTGGCCGCGCCCGGCCCTCTCTCCACCCCACTCGGAGGATATCGTATGACCGAAGAGCCCAAGCCTCGACCCTCGGGGTCCACGCCTCCCCACGCCTGATCCCCCTGCGGGTAACAGGATGCGGAGTCCTGATCCCTGATAGCCCCCTACCTGCTGGCAAGCTTGCCCGACAGACATACCGTCTGGCGGCAGCCATGCTGCGCCTGCGCCAACCGGGGGCCCATTGCCTGTCTCACATTAGAACTGACGCCTGGCCTGGCCCGCGACAGGGCCTTGCTGCAAGCGAAAATCAGGATAAAGAGTTATGAAGCAACAACATACCGCCAGCCGGCACAAGCAAAAGGGATTCGTCTCTCCGGGCCGTGCCAATGAGAAGCTCTCCTCACGGGTGCTCGACGAGGCCGACAAGTCCCTCGAATACACCCTCACTGCCGTGCGCGGCAATATCGACGGCCTGACCTCGACCGAGGCGGCCAACCGTCTGGTCCAGTTCGGCCCCAACGAGGTGACCCACGACAAACCGCCCCATCCGCTGATCCAGCTGATGCAGGCGTTCAAGAACCCCTTCGTGATGGTGCTGATCGTGCTCGGGCTGGTCAGCTACGTGATGGACGTGCTGATGGCCGAGCCGGGTGACGAGGATTGGGTCAAGGTGATCATCCTCGGCGTCATGGTCAGCCTGAGCGGCCTGCTCCGCTTCTGGCAGGAGTACCGCTCGGCCAAGGCGGCCGAAACCCTCAAGTCGCTGGTGCGCAACACCGCCACAGTGCAGCGTCGCCCTTCGCCGGGAGCCCCCTCCCTGCGCAAGGAGGTGGCGATGGTCGAGCTGGTGGCCGGTGACATAGTGCACCTGCAGGCGGGGGACATGATCCCGGCCGACATCAAGCTGATCGAATCCCGCGATCTCTTCATCAGCCAGGCGGTGCTGACCGGCGAGGCCCTGCCGGTGGAGAAGTACGACACCCTGGGGGCAGTGGCCGAGAAGTCGGCGGACGGCAGCAGCACGGGGGAGGTGGGCCTGCTCGACCTGCCCAACATCTGCTTCATGGGCACCAACGTGGTAAGCGGCACCGCCAAGGCGGTGGTGGTGGCGACCGGCAGCGACACCTACTTCGGTTCGCTGGCCCGCAACGTGGTGAGCCACAAGCGCATCGAAACCAGCTTCGATCGGGGCGTGAACAGCGTCACCCGGCTGCTGATCCGCTTCATGCTGGTGATGGTGCCCGTGGTCTTCATGCTGAGCGGCGTCAGCAGTGGTGACTGGATGTCGGCGCTGACCTTCGCGCTGGCGGTGGCGGTGGGGCTGACCCCGGAGATGCTGCCCATGATAGTCTCCGCCAACCTGGCGCGGGGCGCCGTGGCCATGGCCAAACGCAAGGTGGTGGTCAAGCGGCTCAACTCGGTGCAGAACTTTGGTGCCATGGACGTGCTCTGCACCGACAAGACGGGCACCCTGACCCAGGACAAGATCATCCTGGAGCACCACTACGACGTGCGCGGCAGCCGGGACGACAGGATCCTGCAGCTGGCCTGGCTCAACAGTTATCATCAGAGCGGCATGAAGAACCTGATGGACATAGCCGTCATCGAGCACGCCGATGCGCTGGGGGCGGGCTGCAAGCCGGGCAGCTACAGCAAGGTGGATGAGCTGCCGTTCGACTTCGTGCGCCGCCGCCTGTCGGTGATAGTGCAGGATGAGAGTGGCCAGCAGCTGATGGTCTCCAAAGGGGCGGTCGAGGAGATGCTCTCCGTCTCCAGCCACATCGACGACGGCAAGCAGATCCGCGAGCTGGATGAGATTGAGCGCCGTGCCCTGCTGCGCCGCAGCGAGGAGTACAACGCTGACGGTTATCGGGTGCTGATAGTGGCGACCCGCGATATCCCGGCTGCCGAGTGCAAGCAGAGCTACCGGACCAGTGACGAGGCCGGACTGGTGGTGCGCGGCTTCCTCACCTTCTTCGATCCGCCCAAGGATTCAGCCGCCCCGGCCATCCGTGCGCTGAACGACTACGGCGTGGCGGTCAAGGTGCTGACCGGTGACAACCCCATCATCACCAGCAAGGTGTGTCGCGATGTGGGGCTGAATCCGGGGGTGCCGCTGCTCGGCAAGGACATAGAGGTGATGGACGACGTGGCCCTGTGCACAGTCGTCAAGCACGCCACCATCTTCGCCAAGCTCACCCCGCTGCAGAAGTCGCGGGTGGTGAAGGCGTTGCAGGCCAACGGCAACACGGTCGGTTTCCTCGGTGACGGCATCAACGACGCCCCGGCGCTGCGGGATGCGGATGTGGGGATCTCGGTGGACAGCGGTGCCGACATCGCCAAGGAGACGGCCGACATCATCTTGCTGGAGAAGAGCCTGATGGTGCTGGAAGAGGGGGTGGTCAAGGGACGCGAGACCTTCGGCAACATCCTCAAGTACCTCAACATGACTGCCAGCTCCAACTTCGGCAACGTCTTCTCGGTGCTGGTCGCCTCCGCCTGGCTGCCCTGGGCGCCCATGCTGGCGATGCAGATGCTGATCCAGAACCTGGTGTATGACGTCTCCCAGATGCTGCTGCCCTGGGACAAGATGGATCCCGAGTTCCTCAAGCGCCCGCGCAAGTGGGAAGCCAGCAACATCAAGCGCTTCATGCTGTGGCTCGGCCCGACCTCCTCGGTGTTCGACATCAGCACCTTCTGCCTGATGTGGTTCGTGTTCGGTGCCGGCGCCATGTATGCCACCGCCAACGGCAGCATGGATCCCCTGGTCAATGGTCAGGCCATCATGAACTCCGGCTGGTTCATCGAGGGGCTGGTCTCCCAGACCCTGGTGGTGCACATGCTGCGGACCCGCAAGATCCCCTTCCTGCAGAGTACGGCCACCCTGCCGGTGCTGTTGTCGACCTCCATCGCCATCGCCATCGGCTGCTACCTGCCGTTCTCGCCGCTGGCGGAGCACTTCGGCTTCATCACCCTTGAGGCGCCCAGGTACTTCATGTGGCTGGTGATCACCATGCTGGCCTACATGGGGCTGACCCAGGCGATCAAGACCATCTACATCAAGCGCCACGGTCAGTGGTTCTGACAGGATAAGCCTGGTCATCGAGCGCCACCGTCAGTGGTGCCCGGTGTGAACCAGATTGCCATGCGGGTCTTTATCCGTGTGAACGAAAGAGGGATGGCTCAGGCCATCCCTCTTTTTCATGGGGCCGGGAGGAGATCAGTGCGGGACCAGGGCATAGGCCTCGCCGGCCATGCCAGTCAGGATGGAGAGGCTGACAGCGCCGAACAGCAGACCTGTGACCAGATTGAGCGGGCGCTGGATCCGGCCAAGCAGGCGTTGGGCCCGCGGGGTGGAGAGGCTCCAGGCCAGCACGCCGAACCAGACCAGAGAGAGCAGGAACAGCTCCAGCACCAGCAGGCCGCGCGTCAGGCCGTCCACCTGCGGCGTCACCATGGCCGCCAGCAGTCCCATGAAGAACAGCAGCGCCTTGGGATTGAGCAGATTGGTGGCAAGCCCGTTCCATATCCCCTTGCGCCAGCCCTGCTGCTCTCCGCCAGCCTTGAGGGCCAGTGTTGCCGAGCTGTGCCAGGCAGCCTTGAGCGCCCCCCAGCCGAGCCAGCCCAGATAGAGGGCGCCGACCACCTTCACCGCCATGAAGAGCCAGGGATGTTCGGCGATCAGCAGGCTGATGCCGGTCAGGCTGAGGGTGGCGTGCAGCAAGATGGCCAGTGCTATGCCGAGCGTAGCCCCCAGTGCCGTTGGCCTGTGCAGGCTGGTACGCAAGATCAGCGCGAAGTCCGGCCCAGGGCTCGCCAGGGCGATCAGGTGGATGAGACCTATGGTCAGAAACAGGCTGGTGAACATGGTAAAACCTCGATGACGGTATGAGGTGACAGCATGGGGGATCAGGGCGGGGAGGCGATTGTAAAAGATTGCAGCTGTTGATGGTTATCGGCCGCGCTGGCCTGTCATGGCCCTGGCTAGCCGGGCTGGCCCGTAAAAGACTGCATCTGCTGACGGTAATCGGCGGGGGTCAGCCCGAAGGCCCGCCGAAAACCGTGGTGGAAGTGGCTCTGATCGAAGAAGCCAACCGCCAGCGCCACCTCGCTCACCGGCAGGCCGCTGCCGAGCAGGCGCTTGCCCTGCTCCAGTCTCAGTCGCTTGAGCCAGGCATAGGGGGTCATGCCAGTCTTTTTCTTGAACTGACGCAGGAAGGCGAAGCGATCCAGCCCGAACAGGGCGGCCAGATCCTCCAGGCTGTGGCGCTCATCCAGTCGGGCCAGCAGATAGTCGCGCAGGTATCTGAGCTGGGGATCCGCCAGGGCGTGGCGCTCCGGCGCTATGTGCAGCAGCTCGCCGAGCAGGTCCAGCAGCTGGCTTTCCGCCAGCAGGCCGTCCGCCTGGGGCGTGTCCAGGTACATGTGCAGCCGGGCGAAACCCTGGTAGAGGTCGGGGCGGCTCTGCAAGCCCTTGTCGAAGAAAGGCTCGGGGCTGTCCGGTAGCCAGCGCGCCAGCTGCTCGGGGGCAATGGCAAACACCCGTACCTCATACCCTTCCGGCAGCAGACTGAGGCCATCGTGCATCTCGTCCGGGTTGACGGTGGAGAGCTCGCCGCGCACCAGATTGTGGCTGTTGCCCTTGTGGATGAATTTCTGGCCGCCCTGCTGCACCAGACCTATGTGATAGTCCAGGTGAACGTGGCGGCCATAGCTGAACTCCCTGTGGTGGGAGTGGGAGAGTTCAACCCCCGGCAGCAGCCGGGATTGCCAGTAGTGGATGCGGGATTGGGGAGCGCTCATCGACTATTGATAACCTGAAACCTGAATATTGGCTTGTAGATTATTGCAGTGTCGACGAGTCATGCCGTCAACCCTGGCTGGCAGCCCGGCGCCGCTTGCCGCTGCGCAGCCCGTCCAGGCTGAACAGCACAAGCGCACTCCAGATGCAGCCGAAGGTGATCAGCTTGTCCAGCGCCAGCTCTTCCCCGTAGAGCGTGACCGCCAGTATGAACATCAGGCTGGGGCCTATGTACTGGAAGAAACCCAGGGTGGAGAGCTTGAGCCGGGTGGCCGCGGCGGTGAAGCAGAGCAGGGGCGCCGTGGTGACGGCACCGGCAGCGATCAGCAGAAGGTTGAGGTGCCAGCTGTTCTCCGTCATGTGGCTGGTGGGGCTGTCGGCGAATCCCCACAGGTAGATGGCGGCCGGCGGCAGCATGATCATGGTCTCGATCAGCAGGCCGGTGAGGGCATCGAGGGCCAGCTTCTTGCGGATGAGGCCGTAGATGGCAAAGCTGGAGGCCAGCACCAGCGCTATCCAGGGCAGGGAGCCGAAGGCGATGAGCTGGACGGCGACCCCGATCACCGCCAGTCCCACGGCCCACCACTGCAGGCGACGCAGCTGCTCGCTCAGGAACAGCATGCCGAGCAGCACGTTGAACAGCGGATTGATGTAGTAGCCGAGGCTGGCATCCAGCATGTGACCGTTGTTGATGGCCCAGATGAACAGCAGCCAGTTGCCGCCGACCGTGATGGAGGTGAAGGCCAGGGTGAGCAGCACTTTTGGTTGGCGCAGCACGGCCTGCACCTTGTGCCACTGGCGGCCGATCAGGGTCAGCACCATCAGCAGGACGCAGGACCAGATCATGCGATGAGTCAGGATCTCGGCGGCCGGTACGGCTGAGATGGTCTTGAAATAGATGGGGGCGAGACCCCAAAGGGTATAGGCGCACAAGGCATAGATGATGCCCTGACGCTGAGCTTGTTGCTGCATGCGGATAACCTTCACTGGAGAGTCGGATGCTGGAAAACATCGCAAAAAATCAGTGTAGCGATCCTTTTGGAGGGAAAGAAGTGAATAAATGGTGATCAGCGGATTTTAACGACAGGTTGCTCTGCTCAGCGGCCCCCGCCGCGACGGATCTTCTCGACGTCCACCAGCAACCACAGCATGAGTGCAATGGCGGAGATCCACGGACCCCAGGTCACATAGGCCTCGCCCTGTCCCAGCATGTAGAACAGCAGCGGCAGTCCTATCACCAGAAACAGTACACTTCCCAGAAAAAATAACATTTTTATCTTTATATTTAAGGGCTTGTCTATTTGATGATTATATCGATTGAGGCGGGCGATGAAAGGGTAAAAATGAAAAAGGGGGATTTCTCCCCCAATTCGCTAGATGAGCGTCATTTCTGATGCTATTCGAGCTGGATCCAGGTGCTTTTCAGCTCGGTGTACTTCTCCAGGGCGTGCAGCGACTTGTCGCGACCGTTGCCGGACTGCTTGAAACCGCCGAACGGCATTGTCATGTCGCCGCCATCCCAGTTGTTGACGAACACGGTTCCGGCGCGCAGGGCGCGGGAGCCCTTGATCGCCTTGTTGAGATCCGCCGTCCAGAGCGCCGCGGCCAGACCGTAGTCGGTGTCGTTGCCGAGCGCTATGGCTTCTTCGAGCGTGTCGAAGCCGGTCACCGCCAGCACAGGGCCGAAGATCTCTTCGCGGAAGATGCGCATCTCGGGCGTCACCTCATCGAAAATGGTGGGCTCGATGTAGAAGCCGCCGCTCTCGATGTGGGTGCGCTTGCCCCCCAGCAGCAGCTTGGCTCCTTCCTGTTTGCCAATCTCGATATAACGCAGCACTTGCTCCATCTGGACGCTATCGACCATGGCGCCGATGCTGGTGGCGGGATCGAGCGGGTTGGCGGAGATCCACTCGCGGGCATGGGCCAGCAGCCGTTCCATGAACTGCGGCTTGATGCTGTTTTGCACCAGCAGGCGGGAGGCGGCGGTACACACCTCGCCCTGGTTGTAGAAGATGGCGCCGGCGGCACTCTTGGCGGCGGCGTCCAGATCCGGCGCGTCCGCCAGTATGATGTTGGGGCTCTTGCCGCCACACTCCATAAAGGCGCGCTTGAGGTTGGACTTGCCGGAGCACTGCACCAGATATTTACCAATCTTGGTGGATCCGGTGAAGGTGATGCAATCCACATCCATGTGCATGGCCAGCGCCTCGCCCACCGTATGACCAAAGCCCGGCAGCACGTTGAAGACCCCATCCGGAATGCCCGCCTCTTTCGCGATCCCGGCGATGCGCAGGGCGGTGAGGGGAGATTTCTCGGAGGGCTTGAGGATGACGGAGTTGCCGGTGGCCAGCGCCGGGCCCAGCTTCCAGCAGGCCATCACCAGCGGGAAGTTCCAGGGCACTATGGCGGCGACCACGCCGAGGGCCTCGCGGGTCACCAGCGCCAGTGCGGACTCTTCCACCGGGGCGACCTGATCGTAGATCTTGTCGATGGCCTCGGCGTTCCAGGCGATGCAGTTGGCGGCGGCGGGGGCGTCATACCCCATGGCATCACCGATGGGCTTGCCCATGTCCAGCGACTCCAGCAGTGCCAGCTCCACCTGGTTGAGACGCATCAGCTCGGCAAAGCGTTGCATGATCAGCTTGCGCTGTTTCGGGGCCAGCCCGCTCCAGCGCTTGTCACTGAAGGCGGCGCGGGCGGCTTGCACCGCCAGCTCGGCATCGGCGGCGTCGCAGGCGGCGACCTTGGTCAGCAGCTGGCCATTGGCCGGGTTGATGCAGTCGAAGGTGGCGCCATTGATGGCATCCCGGTAGCTGCCGTTGATGAAGGCTTGCGAGGGCAGGGTCAGGTGGGCGGCCTTGTGTTGCCACTGGGCCAGGGTCAGGTCACTCATGTTCACTCCTTGAACCGGCAAAGAATTGGTCTCCGCGTATCAATATGCTAAACATCTTGCCGCTTGTAAATCCATTCTGTAACAATTCATTAAACACTTGCCCCTTTATCCTCGGCAATGGCGGCCATCCTTGTCACTCGCCATGAGCGAGAAACCGGCCGGGGCAAGGTGCCAGCGATCGGCGTGAACGCCGCTGAATGGCCTTAGAAACTGGCCGGGGTGTTGGCGGAGATCAGCACGCACTCCTGCTCGCCCACGTTGCGAAAACGGTGAGGGGTGCGGCTGTCGAAGTAGTAGCCATCACCCGCCGCCAGCTGGTGGACCTGCTCGCCGACGGTGACCTCGACCGTGCCCCGGATGACGATGCCGCACTCTTCTCCCTCGTGGCTCAGCATGTCGTCACCCGTGTCGGCACCCGGCGGCAGTATCTCCTGCATCATGCCGATGGCACGGTTGGCGCGGCTGTGGCCAACCAGCCGGTAGCTGATGGGATGGGTGCCGAGATCCGGCATGTCGCTGGCGCGGAAGATCACCTCGGTTCCCATCTCGGTCTCTTCGGTGAAGAAGCTGGCCAGGGACATGGGGATACCTTCCAGCACCTTGCGCAGTGAGGAGACCGAGGGGCTCACCTGATTTTTCTCGATCTGGGAGATAAAACCGTTGGTCACACCGGAGCGTTTCGCCAGCTCGCGCTGGGAGAGGGCCGCCTTGGTGCGAACCGCCTTGAGGCGGTGACCTATATCCATCAATAGACACTCCTTGACTGTTTACTATTATTAAAATTGTGTTAAATATCTTATACCACCCCGCTCATGTATCAGCTAGGGGTGGCACCAGATGGGGCGATAATGAGCCCCTTTTTAGGAATTCAGGTGTTTAATTTAATAGGCATAAGCCGATAGTTACTAAACACCTTAAGGATGAGGTGACCATGAAACCGATCAGCGACATCAATACGCCCTCCGACATGTCCGCCTTCTGGATGCCGTTTACCGCCAACCAGCAATTCAAGGCGGCGCCGCGCATCCTGAAGTCGGCAGAGGGGATGTATTATCACTCAGAGGATGGCCGCAAGATACTGGATGGCACAGCCGGGCTCTGGTGTTGCAACGCGGGCCATGGTCGCCGCGAGATAGCAGAGGCGGTCTCCCAGCAGATTTCCCACCTCGATTTTGCGCCGACGTTCCAGATGGGGCACCCCCTGCCGTTCGAGCTGGCCAACCGGCTGGTGGAGATTGCCCCCAAGGGACTGGGCCATGTCTTCTATACCAACTCGGGCTCGGAAGCCGTGGACACGGCGCTCAAGATTGCGCTGGCCTGGCAGCGGGCGCGGGGGCAGGGTACCCGCACCCGGCTGATTGGTCGCGAGCGCGGCTATCACGGGGTCGGCTTCGGCGGCATCTCTGTGGGGGGCATTCCCGGCAACCGCAAGTGGTTCGGCTCCCTGCTGACCGGGGTGGATCACCTACCCCACACCCTCAATATCGCCAAACATGCCTTCACCAGGGGGCTGCCCGACGAAGACCTGACCCTGGCCGACGAGCTGGAGAAGATCGTCTTCCTGCACGATGCCAGCAACATAGCGGCCGTCATAGTCGAACCCATCGCCGGCAGTACTGGTGTCATCATGCCACCCAAGGGCTACCTCAAGCGGCTGAGAGAGATCTGTACCAAACACGGCATCCTGCTGATCTTCGACGAGGTGATCACCGGCTTCGGTCGCCTCGGTTCCCCTTTCGCCGCCCAGGAGTTCGATGTCATGCCCGACATGATCACCTGCGCCAAGGGGCTCACCAACGGCGCCATCCCCATGGGGGCCGTGCTGGTGAGCAACGGCATCTATGACGACATGATGGCCGCCGGCAAGGGCGCCATCGAGCTGTTCCACGGCTACACCTATTCGGGTCACCCGGTGGCCGCCGCCGCCGCGCTGGCGACCCTCGAGATCTATCGCAACGAGAACCTGCTGACCCGCGCCGCCGATCTGGCGGGCTACTGGGAGGAGGCGGCCCATTCCCTCAAGGGCTGCAAGCATGTGAAGGATGTGCGCAACTACGGGCTGGTGGCGGGCATAGAGCTCGAATCCCTGCCGGATGCGCCGGGCAAGCGTGCCTACGAGGTGTTCGTGCGCTGCTTCGAGAAGGGGGCGCTTGTCCGCGTCACCGGCGACATCATAGCCTTGTCGCCGCCCCTCATCATGGAGCGCAGCCAGATAGACGATCTCTTCACCCTGCTGCAGGACGTGTTGCAGACGCAGGCATAACCCCTTTTCACCTTGAATTGCATGGCGCCCCGGATTTGGGCGCCATCTCCCTGTGCCCGGCTCGCGCGAGACTGCGCAGGGAGAGACGGATTAACCATCACGGAGGATTTATGACATATCGGGTCAGCAACTTTATCAACGGCGAGACGACCGAGAGTCGCAGCGAGCGCTTCGGTGCCATCTTCAACCCGGCCACCGGCCAGCAGCAGGGCCAGGTGGTGCTCAGCACAGCCGCCGAATGTGGCGAGGCCATTGCCGTGGCAGAGCGCGCCTTCGCCGACTGGTCGCAGACCCCGCCGCTGGTACGGGCCCGGGTGCTGTTTCGCTTCAAGGAGCTGATGGAGCAGCACAGGGATGATCTGGCCCGGCTCATCAGCCGCGAGCACGGCAAGGTGTTCTCCGACGCCCAGGGCGAGTTGACCCGTGGCCTGGAGGTGGTGGAGTTTGCCTGCGGCATTCCCCACCTGCTCAAAGGGGAGCACTCCCTCAACGTGGGCCGCGGGGTGGACAGCCACTCCATGATGCAGCCGGTGGGGGTGTGCGCCGGCATCACGCCGTTCAACTTCCCGGCCATGGTGCCGCTCTGGATGTTCCCGGTGGCCATCGCCTGCGGCAATACCTTCATTCTCAAGCCGTCCGAGAAGGATCCGTCCCTCTCCCTGCGCATGGCCGAGCTGCTCAAGCAGGCCGGCCTGCCGGATGGCGTGCTCAACGTGGTCAACGGCGACAAGGAGGTGGTGGACGTGTTGCTGAGCGACCCGCGGGTCGGCGCCGTGTCGTTTGTCGGCTCCACCCCTATAGCCCAGTACATCTATGCTACCGCCTCGGCCCACGGCAAGCGGGTACAGGCGCTGGGCGGTGCCAAGAACCACATGCTGGTGATGCCGGATGCGGATCTCGATCAGGCGGTCTCAGCCTTGATGGGGGCAGCCTACGGCGCCGCCGGTGAGCGCTGCATGGCGATCTCGGTGGCCGTGGTGGTGGGGGATGAGACAGCCGATGCGCTGGTAGCCAAACTTTCGCCACTGGTGGCGCAACTCAGGGTCGGGCCGGGTCTGGGTCAGAGCCCGGAGAACGAGATGGGGCCCCTCATCAGCCGCGAGCATCTGGCCAAGGTGCGCGCTTACGTGGATCAGGGGGTAGCCGAGGGGGCCCAGCTGCGGGTCGATGGTCGTGGCGTGAGTCACGGGGAAGGTTACTTTATCGGTGGCAGCCTGTTCGACCGGGTGAGCCCAGAGATGCGCATTTACCGGGAGGAGATCTTCGGCCCGGTACTGGCCATAGTGCGGGCCCCGGATTACGAGACGGCGCTCAAGCTCATCAACGAACACGAGTACGGTAACGGCACCGCCATCTTTACTTGCGACGGCGATACGGCGCGGGACTTCACCGCCAGGGTCCAGGTCGGTATGGTAGGGGTGAACGTCCCCATCCCCGTGCCCATGGCGTTTCACAGCTTCGGTGGCTGGAAACGGTCCATCTTCGGGCCGCTCAACATGCACGGGCCGGATGGGGTGCGCTTCTACACCCGGATGAAGACGGTGACGGCGCGCTGGCCACAGAGCCTGCGCGCCGGCGCCGAGTTCTCCATGCCGACCATGAAGTGACGCGCAGGCACGCTGCCATGGCCTAACTTGTTGCCCCCGCAGGCCATGGCTCTGCGGGGGCAACCTCTGTAAAGGAGTTACAGATGCGACTGGGAATTCTCGATTGTGACCGGCTGGATCCCGATTTGGCGGGTGATTTCGGCCCCGTTTACTCCGAGATGTTTATCAAGGGCTTTCGGGCCCTGGCCCCCGAGCTGGAGTTTCGGGTCTGGTCGGCGCTCGATGGCGAGCTGCCGGACGACCTGCAAGAGTGTGATGCCTGGCTCATCACGGGTTCGCGCCACGATGCCTACAGCGATCTGCCCTGGATCCAGGCGCTGCGAGGCTGGATCCGCCAGGCCCACGATGCCGACGTCAAGCTGGCCGGGGTCTGCTTCGGTCATCAGGTGATCGCCCAGGCGCTGGGGGGCGAGGTAGTGAAATCCACCAAGGGCTGGGGGCTCGGCGTCTCTGTCCATCCCATGCTGGCGACCGGCGCCTGGATGCAGCCTGGGCTGGACACCATCCGGATCCTGGCCAGTCACCAGGATCAGGTCGAGCAGCTACCGCCGGGCGCGATCCGGCTGGCGGGCAACGATTTCTGTCCCAACTTCATGTTCTTGCAGGGGGATCACATAGTCGCCATTCAGGGGCATCCGGAGTTTTCGGTGGAGTACAACCGGGCGCTGATCGAGCGGCGGCGGGACTTTTTGTCCGACGACCGCTATCAGCGCAGCCTCTCCTCGCTGGAGGGGGAAGTGGACTCGGCCACCATGATGCAGTGGCTGTTGCAATTTTTGGGCATACTGCCCGGTGGCGAAGGAGCGACCGGCGGGATCACAGCAGGAGAGCGAGCATGATTATTGGCGTACCCAAGGAAATCAAAAACCATGAATACCGGGTCGGCATGACTCCCGCCGGAGTGCAGGAGCTGGCGGCCCGGGGACACAAGGTCCTGGTGCAACAGCAGGGAGGCGAGGCGATCGGACTGTCCGATGCCGAGTACCAGGCGGCCGGGGCCGAGCTGGTGGCCAGCGCGGCGGAGATCTTCGCCCGGGCCGAGATGATAGTGAAAGTGAAGGAGCCCCAGCCGGAGGAGTGTGAACTGCTGCGCCCGGATCAGCTGCTGTTCACCTACCTGCACCTGGCGCCGGATCCGGTGCAGACCCAGCTGCTGGTGCACTCGGGGGCAGTGGCCATCGCCTACGAGACGGTGACCGACGAGCGCGGCGGCCTGCCGCTGCTGGCGCCCATGTCAGAAGTGGCGGGGCGGATGGCGATCCAGGCCGGGGCCCACAGCCTGGAGAAGGCGCAGGGGGGCAATGGCACCCTGCTCGGTGGCGTGCCTGCGGTGGCGCCCGCCAAAGTGGTGGTGCTGGGGGGCGGGGTGGTCGGTGTCAACTCGGCGCGCATGGCGCTGGGGCTGGGGGCCGATGTCACCATACTGGATCGTTCCCTGCCGCGGCTGCGGGAGCTGGACAGTCTCTATGGCCCGGCCCTCAAGACGCTTTACTCCACTCGCACCAATATCGAGGCCTGCATCGCCCAGGCGGATCTGGTGATCGGCGCCGTGCTGATCCCGGGGGCGGCGGCACCCAGGCTGCTGACCCGCGACATGCTCAAGCTGATGCGCAAGGGCTCAGTGCTGGTGGACGTGGCCATCGATCAGGGCGGCTGTTTCGAGACTTCCCACCCGACTACCCACGAGGAGCCCACCTATGTGGTGGACGGCATCATCCACTACTGTGTGGCCAACATGCCGGGCGGCGTGGCGCGTACCTCCACCTTCGCCCTGACCAATGCCACCCTGCCGTTCGTGCTGGCGCTGGCCGACAAGGGCTACGCTCAGGCGCTCAGGGATGACAAGCACCTGCGGGCCGGTCTCAATGTGTTCAAGGGCAAGATCACCCAGGCGGCGGTGGCCCAGGCGCTCGGCTACGAGTACGTCAGCGCCGAGTCCGTACTGGGCTGACGCAGCTGCGTGAAGCCGGCCGGCAAACGTCGAGCGGGCTCACAAACCCCGCGATTTCAGGGAGGGCCGTCAGGGCCCTTTCTCATATACTGGGATCCCTTGTCAGTGAGGTCTCTCCATGTCCCGTATTCTGCTGCTCGCCAATCTCAACTGTGATCATGTGCTCTCCCTCTCCGAACCCCTGGTGGCCGGTGCCCGGTTGCAATACGTGGATCAGGGCCGCCGGCTGGGGGGCGGCGCCGCCAACACCGGCATAGGGCTGGTGTGGGCCGGCCACGAGGTGACCATAGCCTCCCGCATCGGGCTGGATGAGGCGGGCGACTGGCTGCTGGAGCAGGCGGCGAGCTATGGACTGGATTGCTCTCACGTGGAGCGGTTCGGCGGCGAGACAGGCGAGCTGCTGATCCTGGTGGACTCCACCGGCGAGCGCACCATCCTCAGGCGGCCGCGTCGCCCCGATCTGCCCGGTGACCTGCCGGTAGAGGGAGTGGACTGCCTCTACGTGAACTATCCCGGCACCGCCATCATCAGCTATATGCGCCAGATGCTCGGCAAGAGCTTCGTGGTGGCCCAGTATCCCAAGGGCGGGCAGGCGCGTCGTCCCTGCCACGTGCTGGTGGCCTCCCGCTCCGATCTCGGGGAGGTGAGCGATCCCTGGCAGCATGCCCGCCAGCTGGCGGGTGAGCAGCTGGAGTGGCTGGTGCTGACCGAAGGCAAGGCGGGAGCCGTGGCCATTCACGGCGAGGAGCAGATCCGGGTGGCGGCGCGGCCGGTTTCGGTGGTCGATACCACGGGGGCGGGGGATGCCTTCGCTGGCGGCCTCATTCACGGGCTGGCCCGCGGCATGGCGATCCAGGATGCCTTGCAGTGCGCGGTAGACTGGGGTGCCTTCGCGGTTGCCTCCGAGAGTTCGATTCCCTCCAGCGCCTTGAAAAACTGGCTCAGGCAGCCTCACTGAATCCTGAAAAACGGTTTCGTATGGTGCAGGTTAATTCATTCGGGTGCTTGGGGGAGACAGGCGAATTTAGCCGCCCAAAACACCCCAAACCTTGGACTAAGCCTGCAAGTTTGCGATCAATCAAAGAAAGTGTCGATTTATGTGCATCTTCATCGACACCCGCCTGAGCTGCTCTTAACCTTGTCACTCCACGACTCAGATTAAGATGCGTGCTCCGTGCAAGCGCAAGCGCGGCCCCGCCTCTTAGCTTTAGGTTGTCGTCCTGATTTCTGGCTTGTAGTAAGAGGCAAGTGCGACCATGCAACTGACACGATTTACCGACTATGCCCTGCGTACCCTGACTTTTTTGGCGGTTCAGCCGGGAGATCGCCTGTCGACCATCACAGAGGTGGCCGATACCTTTGCCATCTCCCGCAACCACGTGGTCAAGATAGTGCATCAGCTCGGCATCAAGGGCTACATAGAGACGGTACGTGGCAAGCATGGCGGCATCCGCCTCGGCCGCTCCGCCGTCTCCATCAACCTGCGCGATGTGGTGATGGACATGGAGCACGTGCTCTGCCCGGTGGATTGCAAGCGCGAGAACTGCCGCCTCTCCGGTGGCTGCCGTATTCAGGGCATACTGCGCCGCGCCATGAACGCCTTCCTTGAGGTGCTGGGGGAATACACCCTGGCCGATGCGGTGCGGGATCCTACCCGTCTCTGTCACCTGCTCGGCATCGAACAGGATTCCATCCTGGCCATGGCATAAACGCCGCGCCGAACTGACAAAGGGGCCCCCGGGCCCCTTTGTGCTTTCTGGCGTGTGAGCCAGGGGTGGCGGTTGGGGTCAGAGCTGGGGGATCAGGGTGATGGCGCCATGGAAGCAGGCGAGACCGCAGGCACCGCAGCCATCGCATGCCGCCATGTTGACGCTGACGCCATCGGCGGTGGCCTTGATCGCCTGCTGGGGGCAGGCATCTTCACACAGCAGGCAGTAGAAGCCCTGTCTGGCCTGACAGCTCGCCTCTATCTGTACCCGGGTCTGCACCTGGCGTCCCCACTGCAGGTCGAGGGCGCCGGTCGGACAGGCTCTGGCGCAGCTGCCGCAGTAGCTGCACTGGCCGCAGGCGAGATCCAGCACAGGGGTGCCGGCGATGGCGGTACCCTCGTATTCGGGCTGGCTTGCCGGTTTGAGCAGGCCGTTGGGACAGGCCTTGAAGCATTCACCACAGCGGGTGCAGAGGGAGAGGTACTGGGACTCTTCGATGGCCCAGGGCGGGCGTGCCTCGTGACAAACCACGTCCGGTTTGCGGGAGCTCCCCAATGCGTGCGTCAGCCATCGACAGAAAAAATGAGTCATGCTCACCCCTGATACCTATTAGGGGTTAATTTTATCCAAGTTTCCGCTGGCAAGCCAGAGAATAGCGCCGGCCAGGATCGCAAGCCGGGTTGCCCTTGTGTAAGCTAGGCGAGTCTTTTTGCGGGATTGAATGAACTCATGTGGTTATTTCTGTGGCGTGCGTCTCTGTTGTATATCTTCCCCCTGCTGATGTGGGCCTATTGCCGCATCAAGGATATCGAGTTCGCCGAGCTCGATACCGGGGTTAACAGTCACAAGTGGGTGGTGTTGGCCGCCTACCTCCTCTATGTGATGTTCTGGCTGTTGCTCAACCGTTACCTCGAGCTCTTCCTGCGTCAGCGGAGCCGCAAATGATCGACCCCGGGCTCTGGGGGATCTTGCTGCCTGCCGCCGTGCTGGCTCTCGGGCTTGGCTGGCTGATCGGGCGTCGGGCCGCCACGGCGCAGGCTCAGGAGCTGATGCTGGCACAAGAGCGCCATCAGGCGTTGCAGGATCGCTTCGACGAGTTGCAGGACGAGCGGATGCAGGGCCAGCAGAAGCTTGATCAGCAGCAGACCCTGCTGATCAAGCTCACCGCCCGCCTCAAGGATGCCGAAGCCACCCTGCGCAGCGAGCGGCTGGCCGCTGCCGAGAAGCTGCAACTGCAACAGGAGGCGGAACAGCGTCTCAGCCAGCAGTTTGAAAACCTCGCCAACCGTATCTTCGAGCAAAACTCGGGCAACTTCCGCGAACTGAACCAGAACAGCCTGGATCTGCTGCTGACCCCGCTCAAAGAGCAGCTTGAGGGCTTTCGCCGTCAGGTGGGAGAGACCCACGCCCAGGAAACGGCCCAGCGCCACAGCCTCAAGTTCGAGCTGGAGCGTCTGGCCGAGCTCAATACCCGCATGACCGAAGAGGCGGCGGCCCTGACCCGCGCCCTCAAGGGGGACAGCAAGCAGCAGGGCAACTGGGGTGAAGTGGTGCTGGCGCGGATCTTGAGCGAATGCGGCCTGCGCGAGGGCCATGAGTACCACACCCAGGTCAATATCGAGGTGGACAAGGGCAAGCGCTATCAGCCCGACGTCATCGTCCACCTGCCCCAGGAAAAAGACATCATCATAGACGCCAAGGTGTCGCTGACAGCCTATGAACGCTGGTACAACGCCGATGACGCGCTGGAGAAGGCGGTGGCGATCAAGGAGCACGTCGCCTCGGTGCGCAACCATATCCGCGAGCTGGGCCGCAAGGATTACCAGCAGCTGCCCGGGGTGCGCACCCTGGACTATGTGCTGATGTTCGTGGCGGTGGAGCCCGCCTTCCTCACCGCGCTGGAGGCCGATCCCTCCCTGGTGCGCTACGGCCTAGACAACAACATACTGCTGGTGAGCCCCACCAACCTGATGGTGGCGCTGCGCACCATAGAGAACCTGTGGCGCTATGAGCGGCAGAATCAGAATGCCCGTCAGATCGCCGAGCGTGCCGGTCGCCTCTATGAGAAGCTGCGGCTGTTTGTGGAGGAGATGCAGCAGATGGGTGGCAGCCTGCACAAGGCGCAGGAGAGCTACGACAAGGCGATGGGGCGGCTGGTCAACGGCCGTGGCAACCTGATCGCCCAGGCCGAGCGCTTCCGCGAGCTGGGGGTCGAAGTGACCAAGACGCTGCCCGAGCCGCTGGTCAACCGCGCGCTGGAGCGGGAAGAGTCCGCAGAGTGAGGCGGATGGTCATGCACCGCATGAGATAAAGAAGGGCAGCCATTGGCTGCCCTTCTTGCATTTGCTCACCCGGCTTCGAGGCTGGCCAGGCAGAGTCGCAGCCTTGATTGGCGGCGTTACTGCTTCCAGAAGGAGGGGAAGAAGAGCACCGCCACTGTCAGGATCTCGAGCCGCCCCAGCAGCATGCCGAAAGACAGTATCCACTTGGCCGAATCCGGCAGGCTGGCGAAGTTGGTGCTGGGACCTATGACGGGGCCCATGCCGGGGCCCACGTTGGCCAGCGCCGTGATGGAGCCCGAGATGGCGGTCAGGGGATCCAGCCCGATGGCGGCGAGCAGGGCGGCGATCAGCAGTATGACGGCGAAATAGGCCAGCACGAACGAGATCATGGAGCGGATGATGGCGTCGTTGACCGGGCGACCGTTGTACTTCTGCGGGAAGACGGCGGAGGGGTGCATCAGCTGGCGCATCTGCTTTTTGAACAGGGCGAACGCCACCTGTACCCGGAAGATCTTGAGACCGCCGGCGGTGGAGCCGGAGCAGGCGCCCAGTGCCAGCAGGATGATGAAGATGATGCTGGTGAGCGGCCCCCAGGTGCCGAAATCACCGAGGCCGAAGCCGGTGGTGGTGAGCACCGAGACTATGTTGAAGCTGCTGATGCGCAGGGCATCCATAAAGCCGTAAATATCTCTTATCCACAGATAGAAGGTGACGACGACTGTGACCCAGATCACCAGCCAGAAGAAGCCCTGCACCTGGGCATCCTTGAGCAGGCTGTTGTCGCGGCGGCTCAGGCTCTGCACGTAGAGCAGGAAGGGCAGGCCGCCGAGGAACATAAAGAGGGTCCCGATCCAGTGCGCCGAGTTGGAGAAGTGGGACATGGATTGATCCGAGGTGGAATAGCCCCCGGTACTGAGGGTGGTCATGGCGTGGTTGACCGCCTCGAACAGCGTCATGCCGCTCACCCAGTAGGCGAGGAAACAGAGCATGGAGAGCACCAGATAGACCACCACTATGTTGTTGGCCACTGTCTTGGCGCGCGGTGCGCTCTTGTCCGACCAATCCGAACTCTCGGTCTGGAACAGCTTCATGCCCCCCACGTTGAGGTAGGGCAGCACGGCCACCGCCATCACGATGAAGCCCACACCCCCCAACCACTGCAGTATGGAGCGCCACAGCAAGATGCTGTGGGCCATGCCATCGAGCCCTGACAGTACGGTGGAGCCCGTGGTGGTGACCCCGGACATGGTCTCGAAGTAGGCGTCGGTGAAGTCGATGTGGTTGATGAAGAAGAAGGGCAGGGCCCCGAAGATGCAGGCCACTACCCAGGCTGAGGTGGTGAGCAGGAACATCTCGCGCACCCCGAGGTGAAACTCCGCCTTGCGACCATAGTGGAGGCAGAGCAGGGCGGCGCCGTGGGTGATCAGCACGGATTTGAGGAACTCGACGAAGCCCTCGGAGCCGGTGAGCAGCGCCAGCAGGGTGGGCAGCCACATGAAGAGGGCCAGTTTGGAGAGCACCAGCCCTATGGTGAAGATGATGGGACGCAGCTTGATCATGCAGGATAACCTGGTCGTTGATTGACAAAAGACCCGGACAATCCACTTGGGAGACTGTGCCGGGTCTGGTTTGCGTTGCCTGGGTGCATGGGCAGGTTACAGGAAGAAAGGACTTGGCTGGAACAGCCGTTCCACTTCCGGGATGTACTTCTTGTCCACCAGGAACATCACCACGTGGTCATCCTGCTGGATCTGGGTGCGATCGTGGGCGATCAGCACCTCATCACCGCGCACTATGGCGCCTATGGTGGTACCGGGCGGCAGCTTGAGCTCCCCCACCGTCTTGCCCACCACTTTGGAGGTGTTCTCGTCACCGTGGGCGATGGCCTCGATGGCCTCGGCCGCCCCGCGGCGCAGGCTGTAGACGTTGGCGATATCGGCCCGGCGCACGTGGGTCAGCAGGGCCGAGATGGTGGCCTGCTGGGGCGAGATGGCGATGTCGATGGAGCCACCCTGCACCAGATCCACGTAGGCGCTGCGCTGGATCAGCACCATTGTCTTCTTGGCGCCCATCTTCTTGGCGAGCAGGGCCGACATTATGTTGGCCTCATCCTCGTTGGTCACGGCGATGAAGACGTCGATCTGGTCTATGTGCTCCTCGGCCAGCAGCTCCTGATCCGCCGCATCGCCGCAGAAGACGATGGTGTTTTCCAGCTGTTCGGACAGTTGCTCCGCCCGCTTCTGGTTGCGCTCGATGAGCTTCACGCTGTAGCGCTTCTCCAGCTGACGGGCGAGGCCGGCTCCTATGTTGCCGCCACCGACGATCATGATGCGACGATAGGGGCTCTCGAGCCGCTGCAGTTCCGACATCACGGCCCGGATATGGCCGGCGGCGGCAACGAAGAACACCTCGTCATCCGCCTCTATGATGGTGGTGCCTTGCGGACGGATGGAGCGCCCCTGGCGGAAGATGGCGGCCACCCGGGTCTCAATGTTGGGCATGTGATCCCGCAGGGTGGAGAGGGCGTTGCCCACCAGGGGGCCGCCGTAGTAGGCCTTGACCGCCACCAGACCCACCTTGCCACCGGCAAAGTCCACCACCTGCAGCGCACCCGGATACTCGATCAGCCGGCGCACATAGTCGGTCACCAGCTGCTCGGGGGCGATCAGGTGATCCACCGGTACCGATTCCGGCAGGAACAATCGATCCCGCTCCACCAGATAGGCAGGGGAGCGAATGCGCGCCACCTTGTTCGGGGTGTTGAACAGGGAGTAGGCCACCTGGCAGGCGATCATGTTGGTCTCGTCACTGTTGGTGACCGCCACCAGCATGTCCGCATCCTGGGCGCCCGCTTCGCGCAGCACCTTGGGGTGGGCGCCGTGGCCGTTCACCACCCGCAGGTCAAACTTGTCCTGCAGCTCCCGCAGACGGTCGCTGTCGGTATCGACTATGGTGATGTCGTTGTTCTCGCCGGCCAGGTTTTCAGCCAGGGTGCCACCGACCTGGCCTGCGCCCAGAATGATGATCTTCATAGGGACCCCTCAGGGAACGAGGATGCGTTGCAACGGGTGGCAATCAGGTCAGGGTCAGTCGTCAACATGATGATTCTCATAGGGAAAGCTTGCTCGATGTTGCGCAGTAATGGGTGCCGTCAACCGGCACCCGTCATCTTCATGGCCATGGCCCTGCTTACCGCTTGATCAGCTTGGCATAGTAGAAGCCATCCATCTCGGCTTCGCCTGGCAGGAACTGGCGGCCCGGGCACGCCGGCGTGTCCTGTTCATGCAGCGGCACCAGGGTGGCATCCGGGGTGGCAGCCAGGAAGGCGCGAATTTGTTCGCGGTTCTCTTCCGGCAGCACTGAGCAGGTGGCGTAAAGCAGAGTACCGCCGCTTTTCAGTTTCGACCAGAGAGCGATGAGAATACGGCGCTGCAGCTCGGCCAGTTCACGGATGTCCTGATCCCGGCGCAGCCACTTGATGTCGGGGTGGCGGCGGATGACACCGGTGGCGGAGCAGGGGGCATCCAGCAGGATGCGATCGAACTGGCCCTTTGGCCACCAGAGTTCCGGGGTACTGGCATCACCGTGGATCACCTCGGCCTTGAGACCGATGCGGTCCAGGTTCTCCTGCACCCGCTTGAGGCGGTGCTCGTCTGCATCGACGGCGACCACGCCGGCAAGCGCAGGTTGACGTTCCAGCAGGTGGGCGGTCTTGCCGCCGGGGGCGGCGCAGGCATCCAGTACCCACTCGCCCGGTTGCGGGTCTAGCAGTCGGGCGGCCTGTTGGGCAGCACCATCCTGTACCGAGCAGTCGCCCGCTTCGAAGCCGGGCAGCTTGGTCACGTCGCAAGGACGCTCCAGCAGGATGCAATCCTCGCCCTCTTCACCGGCCACGGCATTGATGCCGACTTCGGCCATGCGAGCCAGCATGGCATCACGGCTCTGGCGCTGGCTGTTGTTGCGGATCCACATGGGCGGGCGCTGGTTGTTCGCCTCCATGATGAACTCCCAATCTTCTGGATAGGCTTGGCGCAGGCGCTTGGTGAGCCACTCCGGGTGGCCGAGGCGAATGCTGGGAACGCGGTCGATGCGCAGCAAGATGACTTCGGCGCTGCGCTGGAAGTTGCGCAGCACGCCATTGATGAGGCCGCGCAGGGAGGTGCCTTTGAGCAGTTTGACGGCGTTGACGGTCTCGGCCACGGCGGCGTGGGCCGGAATGCGGGTGTAGATGAGCTGATAGAGGCCGACCAGGATCAGATAGTGGAAGATGCGGCTCTTGTTCTTGAGCGGCTTGTCCATCATCTCGTTGACCGCCGCATCGAGGCGGGGCAGCCAGCGCAGGGTGCCATAGCAGAGTTCTTGCAGGAGGGCGCGATCGCGGGGCGCAACCTTCTCCTGGGCAGCAGGCAGAACAGCGGAGAGGGATTGGCCCTGATCCAGCACCTGTTGAATAACGAGAGCGGCCTGTGCACGTGTTTTCATAATGTTACCTTAGATGCGCAAGTCGGGGCCTGGGCCCCGCTTGGTTCAATTCAATTGCGTGCCGGGTTCAAACCAGTCGCGGCGAGAGTTGAGCAGATCCGAGACGGACATGGCCTTCTTGCCGGGCGGTTGCAGGGTGAGCAGGCGCAGCACGCCCTTGCCGGTGGCGATGTCGATCCCCTGCTTGTCGGCCTTGAGCAGGGTGCCGGCGCTCTGGCCATGGTCACTGTCGATGACGGTGGCTTGCCATACCTTGATGGTCTGGTCAGCCACTTCAAACCAGCTGATGGGCCAGGGATTGAAGGCGCGGATGCAGCGTTCGATAGCGACGCCCTCCATGGCCCAGTCGATGCGCGCCTCTTCCTTGGAGAGCTTCTGGGCATAGTTGGCCAGCGCATCGTCCTGCTGCTCGGCCCGGGCTTCGCCTGCGGCAATGGCATCGAGGGTCTCGACCAGTGCCTGCGGGCCCAGCTCGGCCAGCTTGTCATAGAGGCTGGTGGAGGTTTCATCGGCCGCGATGGGGCAGCTCACCTTGCGGATCATGGCGCCGGTATCCAGCCCCACGTCCATCTGCATGATGGTTACGCCGGTTTCGGCATCGCCCGCCCAGATGGAGCGCTGGATCGGTGCGGCACCGCGCCAGCGCGGCAGCAGGGAGCCGTGCACGTTGATGCAGCCCAGACGCGGAGTGTCGAGTACCGCCTTGGGCAGGATCAGGCCGTAGGCCACCACCACCATGAGATCGGCGCCAAGGGCAGCCAGTTCGGCCTGCGCCTCTTCCTTGCGCAGGGAGGCGGGCTGGTAGACCGGCAGATCATGGGCAAGGGCCAGCTCCTTGACCGGGCTGGCAGTGAGCTTCTGGCCACGGCCGGCCGGTTTGTCTGGCTGGGTGTAAACGGCAACGACCTCGTGGTCGGAAGACAACAACGCCGCCAAGTGACGGGCGGCGAAGTCGGGAGTACCGGCAAAAATCAGTTTCAGCTTATTCAATGGGGCAGATCCTCAGAGGATTTTGCGATCTTCACGGGCCATCTTTTCCAGCTTCTGGCGAATGCGCTGGCGCTTGAGCGGAGACAAGTAGTCCACAAACAGCTTGCCGACCAGATGATCCATCTCATGCTGTATGCAGATGGCGAGCAGATCGTCTGTTTCCAGCTCGAATGGCTTGCCGTTGCGATCCAGCGCACGCACCTTGACCCACTCGGCGCGTGGCACCAGAGCGCGGTGCTCGGGCACGGAGAGGCAACCCTCTTCGATGCCGGTGCTGCCGGATTGCTCGAGGATCTCGGGGTTGATCAATACCAGAGGATCTTCACGGTTTTCAGAGACATCGATCACTATGATGCGCTGATGAATGTCGACCTGAGTGGCGGCAAGACCTATGCCTTCCTCCGCGTACATGGTTTCGAACATATCATCTACAATGTGTTGTAACTCGGGTGTAAAGGTCTCGACAGGGGCTGCGACAGTGCGCAGACGTTCATCGGGAAAACGCAATACATCTAGAATGGCCATAGTTTTTTCTTTAGTTTCGTATAAATGCAGTCAATATTGGCGTAATTCTAGTCATTTACGCCGACAAAAAACAGCAACACTTTGCGCGCAGAAGTAACAGGGAGTGTTATGTATCTGAAGCAAACCATCCTCGCCTGCCTGCTGGCCACTCTGAGCCAAGGTGCCTTGGCCGATCAGTTGAAATTGAAAGCGGGTTATCCCGAGCGTTATGTCGTGCAAAAAGGCGACACCCTCTGGGATATCTCAGGCCAGTATCTGGCAGAGCCCTGGCTCTGGCCCCGCCTGTGGAACATCAATCCCCAGATTGCCAATCCGCACTGGATCTACCCCGGTGACGTGCTGCATCTGAGCTGGGTCAACGGCGAGCCTCGGCTAGGCAAGGTGACACAGGGTGGCAAGCCGGTGGTCCATCTCTCGCCCAAGAGCCGCTACGAGAACAAGGCCAATCCGGTCCCGACGCTGCCGCTCAGCGAAATAGGCCCCTTCCTGCAAACTGACCATATTCTGGCCGACAACCAGCAAGTGAAACAGCTGCCCTATGTGCTTGGCAACAACGAGGCCCACATCGGTATGCTGGAGGGCGACACCCTCTATGTGCAGGGATCGCTGACGCCAGGTCAGGACTACGGTATCTATCATCCGGGCATGGTTTACAAGGACAAGCAAACTGGCGAGCTGCTGGGGCAGGAGGCGGTTTTTGTCGGCACGGCCAGAGCCGAGGAACAGCTGCCGGATGATCGCACCCGGGTCACCCTCAGTCACAATCAGCGAGAGGTGTATCAGGGGGACAAGGTGATGCCTTTCCCGCCGCAGGAAACGCTCTCCGCCGTGTTCACTCCGAAGGCGGCGCCCGTGATTTCACCGGGCTACATAGTCGATCTGCCGAGCAAGGCCCGTGGCGGTGGCAAGTTTGATGTCGTGCTCATCAACCGGGGGGGGCGGGATCAGCTTGCCCCCGGTGATGTGCTGGAGATCCGGCGCCCTGGCGCCCAGCTGGTGAGCAAGAACGGCAAGGTATCGTACAAGGAGTACTCTTCCGTCTACAACAAGGCCTTCTACTCGGCCGGCAAGCCCCCCTTGCCCTCGGAGGCGGTGGCCAGGATCATGTTGTTCAAGGTGTACGACAAGCTGAGCTACGGCCTCATCATGCAGAGCCAGGACATGGTCAGCTCCGGCTATCAGGTCAGTAACTTCTAACGTGCCACTTCCACTCGGGCGGGTCTCGCTGTGGCTGACGCTGGATGCCGTCACCGGTATCGGCCCAGTCACTGCCGCCCGCCTGCTTGCCCACGTTGGTGGCGATATTGCTGCCCTGTTTGAGAGTGATGATGGCCGTTTGCGGGCGCTTGGTCTGGACTCGGCCCAGATCCGGCAGCTCAGATGGCCACTGCCTTCGGTTGAGCAGGGGCTTAGCTGGGCCACCGAGCCTGGCAATCACCTGCTCTGCCTCGATGATCCCGCCTATCCTGACCTGTTGAAAGAGATCCCCGCCGCCCCCTTGCTGCTCTACTGTCGTGGCAATCTTGCCGCCTTGTCTGTTCCACAGCTGGCGATAGTCGGTACGCGTCACCCCACCTATGCCGGCAAGGACAATGCTGCGCGCCTGTGTGCGGAACTGGTGGCGTGCGGTCTGGCGATCACCTCGGGGCTCGCGCTCGGTATCGATGGTGTCTGTCATCAGCAGGCCCTGGCGACTGGTGGTGTCACTCTCGCCGTACTGGGCTCCGGCCTCGACTGCCTCTACCCCAAGCGCCATCATGGGCTGGCTGGCCAGATCCTGGAGAATGCGGGTGTGCTCATCTCCGAGCTGGCGCCGGACAAGGGACCGTTGGCCGAACATTTCCCTCGTCGCAATCGCATCATAAGTGGACTGGCGCTAGGAACCCTGGTGGTCGAAGCGGCCGAACAGAGTGGCTCACTCATCACAGCCCGCTACGCGCTGGAGCAAGGTCGTGAGGTATTTGCCGTTCCCGGTGCGCCGCAGAATGTGCAGGCGCTGGGCTGCAACAAATTAATCCAGCAGGGGGCCAAACTTGTATTGAGCGCGGCCGATATAGTGGAAGAGCTTCCCGGATTGGTCAGCCTGGCGCGGAAACCGGCTGGATTGCCTGAGCAACGGCATAATAGCGAATTGCCTTATGCCGATTTGTTGGATAACGTAGATTATGAGACCACGAGCGTGGATACCGTCGCCGAACGGGCCCAGCTTCCTGTCGAAGTGGTATTGGGCAGGTTGGTAGAGCTGGAGCTTTCCGGTGCAGTGATGGCGGTAGCCGGTGGATACGTCAGAGCGAGGAGGGCGAATCATGTTTGATGTATTGATGTACCTTTTCGAGACCTACATCCACAGCGATGCAGATGTAATGGTCGAGCAGGATGAACTCACCGACGAACTGAGCCGGGCTGGTTTCGATAAAGACGAGATCGAGAAGGCGCTCAACTGGCTGGAGCGACTGGCCAACCTGCACGATAGCGAGCGGGAGGTGTATGTCACCGCCAGCGCGCAAGGCTCGATGCGTATCTATGCCCCGCAAGAGCTGGCACGCCTCAGCACCGAATGCCGTGGCTTCCTGCTCTTCCTGGAACAGGCTCAGGTACTGAATGCCGAGACCCGCGAGATCTGCATTGAGCGCCTGCTCGAGCTGGACAAGCCGGATATCGAGCTGGACGATTTGAAGTGGGTCGTCATGATGGTGCTGTTCAACGTACCGGGCAGTGAAAATGCCTACCAGCAGATGGAAGAGCTGGTGTTTGATGAGTCAGACGGCGTCATTCACTGACAGTCCGGTGCCGCGCTGGTAGAATTCAGGCCATCTGGATTTCAAGGCGCGGCCCATGTCAAAAATCGATCATCATCTCTTTTCTGCCCACGAACAGGCGTTCGAGCGAGAGCCGTGCCCGCAGTGTGGTGCCGAACTGGTGATCCGACAGGGCAAGCACGGCCCCTTTCTGGGCTGCTCCGCCTATCCTGCCTGTGACTATATCCGCTCCCTGACGCCATCCGGCCGCGACATCGAGAAAGTGCTCGAAGGCTCGGCCTGCCCGGATTGCGGCCAGCCGCTGGCGATAAAGAAGGGGCGTTACGGTCTGTTTGTGGGTTGTACCCAGTATCCGGCCTGCCAGCACATCGAATCCCTGCAGGAAAGCGACGATACCCAGATCCTCTGTCCCGAGTGTGGCAAGGGTCATCTGGTTAGTCGCACCTCCCGCTACGGCAAGCAGTTCTACTCCTGCGATGGGTATCCCCATTGTAAATATGTGGTTAACGACACGCCGATCCCCATGCCTTGTCCCGAATGTGGCTGGGGCATCATGGTAGAGAAGAAAGTGAGGGGAAATCTGAGGTGGATCTGCCCGCAAAAGAAATGCGGCCATCAAAGTGAGCAGGTATAATCCCGCCGCCGTAACCAAATTGAAACGTTTTCGGCGAACTTCAACCCCCCACTTGGAGTAAGGAAATTCCCACCATGAATAAACCCTTTGTTGCCGTATTGATGGGCTCTGATTCTGATTTCCCCGTGATGCAATCTACCCTTGAAGTCCTCAAGTCGTTTGATATCAGAGTGGAAGTCAAGGTTACCTCTGCGCACCGTACCCCGGCTGCGACTCATCAGTATGTGACCGATGCCGAGGCCCGTGGCTGCAAGGTCTTTATCTGTGCTGCCGGTCTGGCTGCTCACCTGGCCGGTGCCGTTGCCGGCATCACCACCCGTCCCGTGATCGGGGTGCCCATCGATGGCGGCCCGCTCAAGGGACTGGATGCGCTGCTCTCTACCGTGCAGATGCCGGGCGGCGTACCAGTAGCAACCGTGGCGATCGGCAAGGCCGGCGCCAAGAACGCGGGCTATCTGGCGGCTCAGATGCTGGCGGTCGGAAATGATGAGCTGGCGGCCAAGGTACGTGCTGAACGCCAGAAGAATGCCGAAGAGGTGATGGCCAAGGATGCCGCCCTGCAGGCTCAGTTGCTCAAGTAAGTGATAAAGCGGCAACCAGCCGGACAGGTTCGCGATTTATAGCAGGACGAGCGGATGTGTACCGGCGGTTGTCGCTCTAACAGGTTCAATCCAAATAAGTGATGAGGCGGTGGCTTGGCTGCCGCATTTTTATGCCAAATGAATTTGAACAAGCGGTTGCCGCCCTCCACAGTGAAGGGGTGATCGCCTATGCCACCGAGGCCGTGTTTGGCCTGGGTTGTGATCCCGACTCAGAACTGGCGGTGCAGCGTCTGCTGGCCATCAAGCAGCGTCCGGTGGAGAAAGGCTTGATCCTGATCGCCGCCGATCTGGCGCAACTGCAGGAATATATCGATGTGAGCCAGCTCAGCAGCGAGCAGCTGGCCCGGGTAGAGGCCAGCTGGCCCGGTCCCTTCACCTGGATCATGCCCGCTCGAGCCGCGACGCCGACCTGGCTGACCGGTCAGTTCGACACCCTGGCTGTGCGGGTGACTGCTCATCCTCAGGTGCAGGCCCTGTGCCGCGCCTTCGGCAAGCCACTGGTTTCCACTAGTGCCAACCTGACCGGCGAGGAGCCTGCCCGTCGGATAGCCGAGATCGGCGAGGCGCTGGCAAGCCAGCTGGCCTATGTCCTGCCGGGCAAGGTCGGGGGCCAGGCCAATCCTTCCGAGATCAAGGATGCCAGGACCGGCGCCATCATTCGTCCCTCCTGAGCGGGGCGGGCTGACCCTGTTTTTTACCGCAATGCGCATGGGCCTTGAGCCCTGGGTGTGACATCACAATAAAATGGACAGGGCGTTCAAGATCCTGCCTGACTGGAGACAAGATGAGCAAACCGGACGTGGCCCAGGTCAAGGCCTTCCTGTTGCAGTTGCAGGACGAGATCTGCCGTGGCCTGGAGCAGGCCGACGGCAGTGGGTACTTTGTGGAAGATGCCTGGTGCCGTGAGGGTGGTGGCGGTGGTCGTACCCGAGTGCTGCGCCATGGCGCCGTGATCGAACAGGGTGGTGTCAACTTCTCCCACGTCTATGGCGATGCCATGCCCGCCTCGGCGACGGCCCACAGGCCCGAGCTGGCGGGTCGCAAGTTCGAGGCCATGGGAGTGTCGCTGGTGATCCACCCGCACAATCCTTATGTGCCGACCAGTCATGCCAACGTCCGCTTCTTCATCGCTGAAAAAGAGGGCGAAGAGCCCATCTGGTGGTTCGGCGGCGGTTTCGACCTGACCCCGTTTTACCCGTTTGCCGAGGATGTGCAGCACTGGCACCGGGTATCGCACGACCTCTGCCAACCCTTTGGCGAGCAGGTCTACCCCGAGTTCAAGTCCTGGTGCGATCGCTACTTCTTCCTCAAGCATCGCAACGAGACGCGCGGTGTGGGCGGCCTCTTCTTCGATGACCTGAATCGCTGGCCGTTTGCGGATTGTTTTGCCTTCATGCAGGCGGTCGGCAAGGGCTATCTCGATGCCTACCTGCCGATTGTCGAGCGGCGCAAGGCCCAGCCCTATGGCGAGCGGGAGCGGGAGTTCCAGCTCTATCGCCGTGGTCGTTATGTGGAGTTCAATCTGGTCTACGACAGGGGCACCCTGTTCGGCCTGCAGACCGGCGGACGTACCGAGTCGATCCTGATGTCCATGCCACCACTGGCCCGCTGGGAGTATGACTGGCAGCCGGAAGCGGGCAGTCCGGAGGCCTTGCTCTACACTGACTACCTCACGCCACGAGAGTGGCTGTGACCAGAGGGGCCATGATGGCCCCTTTTTACTGGCCGATATTCGGCTTGTTCCCGCGCGAGAAAACCCGTTAAATCGGAATATTGCCCTCTGATGGAACTCCTTGATGGATCGTTATCTGGTTTTTGGCCACCCGGTGCGCCACAGCAAATCCCCCTTTATCCACACCCTGTTTGCCAGGCAGACCCAGCAAGAGCTGGAATATGGTCTGGCCGAACCCGCCATCGACGAGTTTGCCACGACCCTGCGCGCCTTCTTCGCACAAGGGGGCAAGGGGTGCAATGTTACTGTCCCTTTCAAGGAGCAGGCCTTCGCGCTGGTCGACAGGTTGAGCCCAAGGGCCAAACGGGCGGGCGCCGTCAATACCATCAAGCTGACCGACGACGGCGTACTGCTGGGGGACAATACCGATGGTGCCGGTCTGGTGGCGGATCTCAAGGCTCACGGCGTGACCCTGACGGGCGGCCGGATCCTGCTGCTGGGAGCAGGGGGCGCCGCCCGTGGTGCCCTGGCTCCCTTGCTGGCCGAACATCCGGCCGAACTGGTGATTGCCAACCGCACCCACGCCAAGGCGGAGCAACTGGCGGCCGAGTTTCACGATCTGGGGGTCGTCACGGCCCAGAGCTATGAGCTGCTGGAGGGGGTGTTCGATCTCATCATCAATTCCACCTCCGCCAGCTTGCAAGGAGAGCTGCCGCCCCTCGCCCCTGCGCTGATCCACGCCGATATTGCCATCTACGACATGATGTATGGTGCCTCGGATACCCCCTTCATCGGCTGGGCCAGACAACAGGGGGCCCGCCAGATCATGGATGGGCTGGGCATGCTGGTCGAACAGGCGGCGGAGGCCTTTACCGTGTGGCGCGGAATCCGGCCAGGGACTAAACAGGTATTGAGAGAACTGAAACGAAATCTGGGGACCCTATGAACCAAGGCATACTGTTTCCCGAGCTGGCTGACTGGCAGGCGCATGAACAGCGGATCCATTTCCCGGCCCAGCAGAGAGGGGCTCTGGTCGATTGTTACATCAGTCACCGGCGTCTGGAAAAGATGACTGGTCTCTCCCTCGTCAGGGAGGAGGACATACTGCGCGCCTTCGAGAGTGTGCGCTTCGACATTGAAGATATGGCTGAGAAACTCATTGAAGAACAAGAGTTTGCAGAAGATGGCGCCATCTATCTCTAAGTTTTTTTAGTTTTTTCTCAAAGCAGCGGAACTTGTGTGGAATGCCGCTGACTAACTAGATAGTTGAGGAAGTGCTAGCTAGTCACCTTTATAACTCCCCGGTATTCGTACTGGGGATTTTTTTATCTATATGAAAAAAAAAGTGTTTTATGTAATTCATCTTTCGTGAAACTAAATTACATAAATTACTTTCACTTTCTGCTGCTTTGCTATACAGTTAGCGACGTAGGGTACAGAGGTAAGATGTTCTATCTTTCAGACCTTTTATTTCACGTAATTGAATGTGGCTGAATAGCAGCCCCGATGAGTATTCGTCGGGGTGTTTTTTTATGTGTGGCGTTTAGAGTAAATGCTTTAATGTCGCCAGATATTTGTTAGAATGAAGGGGCTTCTTGAGGAAAACTAGTCGTCTTTGTTCTCAAGATTTAGCTTCTTCCCAATTTTTGAACTGATTGTTTCAGGCCGATACTGCACCAGTGGTATTGGCCTCATTTTTGTCCCTGCCCGCCACCTCCATGTAATAAAATTTCATTTCTGTACTTATTGAGTGATGCGCTTGTTATTCGATGGCAGAAATCTGAAAACGTTGCCATGGGAATGAAAAGTTAATTTAAAATGGTAATTAACTTTTCATTCCATTGTTAAAGAAGGCTTTTATAAAATTTTCTGGGGGAAAGGTATAGGCGGGTATCGAGGGTTGGCGGGACGTCATCAAACTGAAAGTCTTTCAATCAGCGGAGGGTCAACTCCGCCAATTGCAAGGAGGGGATAGCAGTATGATGGAGGAATGCATTATTCCTCGATCTGCTCTTGCTCATCACCTTCGGCGATCTCGTCTGCTCCGGCCAGATACCAGCCAGACAGAGTCTGGGCCAGTTTCTCCACTCCGATATTATTGAGGGAGGAGAAAGCTTCTACTTGGATCTGCGGGCCCAGGTCGGCAATGGCCTGACGAACCTTGATGACCTGATTGTTGCGGGGACCCGGGCTCAGCTTGTCCGCCTTGGTCAGCAGCAGCATGACCGGCAGTTCACGGTGGGAGCTCCACTCCAGCATGTTCATGTCGGTATCTTTGAGTGGGTGACGGATGTCCATCAGGATCACCAGGCCTTTCAATGACTCACGACGCTGCAGGTATTCTGCCAGTGACTTTTGCCACTTGAGCTTCATTTCCAGTGGTACTTGTGCATAACCATAGCCCGGCAGATCGACCAGACGCTTGCCCGGTTCCAGTTCAAACAGGTTGATCAACTGGGTGCGGCCCGGGGTTTTACTGGTGCGAGCCAGGTTCTTGTGCTTGGTTAAGGTGTTCAATGCAGATGACTTACCGGCATTGGAACGGCCGGCAAACGCAATCTCGACACCCCCATCATTTGGCAGGTGACGGATGTCGGGTGCGCTGGTCACAAAATGCACCTTATTGAAATTCAGAGTTTGTGTATCCAACGTAAATTCCCCATAGAGATAGAGGGTTATAGAGTTACTTTTTTGTGAAATCGTGTAAAATGGCGTCGTTTAAACGCGTTTATTTTAACATGCCTTCAGCGGCATGGGATCTGGAAGCCTAATAACGAGAAGTTGGAACGCCATGAAGAACCTAGTCATTACTCTTGCTCTGATGGTTGGCGTAACGGGGATGGCACAAGCCAAGGGCGATGCCGCTGCGGGACAATCCAAGGCTGCCGTGTGTGCGGCTTGTCATGGACCGGACGGAAACAGCCTTGTCGATATGTATCCCAAGATTGCTGGTCAGCACGCATCATATATCAAAAAGCAATTAGTTGAACTGAAGGCTGCAGCTTCTGGCCAAATTGGTCGAGTTGCACCCATCATGGGGCCTATGGCTCTCCCCTTGTCCGATCAGGACATGGAAGACCTTGCTGCCTACTTCTCCAGCCAGAAGGTAACACCGATTGCGGTGCCTGATGACGCTGTAGCAGCGGGTAAAGCGCTCTATATGGGTGGTGACATGAGCCGTGGTCTGGCTGCTTGTACCGCTTGTCACGGTCCGCGGGGCTCGGGTGTCGAGCAGGCCAAATATCCGAGCCTGTCCGGCCAGCATCCTGCTTATATCAAGGCCCAGCTCACCGCGTTTCGTGCAGCTGCCCGTGATAACGACCCGAACAGCATGATGCGGGACGTTGCCAAGAAGCTGACCGATCAGGATATAGAAGCCTTGTCCAAATACGTGGCCGGTTTGCACTGAAAACGCATTGTGATGTACCCCATTGATATTAACGAGGAGCCGCTGGCTCCTCGTTTCTTTTTGGCCTTTAACTCCATTTGGCCAATTTTTTCTCGCATTGTTGTAAGAGATCCCCCATTCATTGGCCTGGCCAGGGCTTAAACATTTTTCAAATAATGTTTAGTAATTCATTAATTTCAATATGTTAAATGACAATAAGCAATTTATCTCCGTTTGAAAACGTTCTTGGTGGATTGAGTCGTTTTATTAAGTTGATACAGTGGATGCATGGAGTGGCCCACGAGGCGATTCACGACCGGGATGTTGTGAAGACAGGATGTCGATGCGGCGGGATGCCACAGGACCACGCAAGTGACAGGCAAGGGATTGAAATACCAGGATGGTGACTGCTCAGGAAGAGCGGGGCTGCGGGATGCAACCACCCCAGAGTGATGGCCGGAGGCTGTCCCCATGGGTCAAGCAAGCACACGCACATTCAGGAACGACCATTAAGGTCAGGACGACCATATACAAAGATATGATGCGCAGAGGTATCACCATGGACAGGGTGATTTGCAGCCAGGGATGGGACTCGCATAAACATATCGAGGCAGCTTCGGCTGCCTTTTTTCTTTTGGGTCATTAACCCGATTAGCCATTCTGTGTCAAAATACCAGCAACATGCCCAGAGGATACCGATCCTGCGGTGTTCAGAGGCCAGAAATGGTCGGGTTGGTGCAGGATCCCGCTCTTGTTTCTGATCCACTGTCCCCCGTGTCAGTATCCTCCCCGGATGGTCTCATCCCGGGTGCGGCTTCAATCCAGTTATTTGTCGGAGTCAGTCATTCATGTCGGCTAAACAACCCAATCGCAAGCCTACCGGTAAGCGCAAAGAATCAGATGCCAGTGCCCTGGAAGGCCGTGAGCGCAAACGCGCCGCCAAGCGTAAGGGCTTGAAGGCGGGCTCCCGCCAGCAGGCAGAACAGTCCAGCAACAAGAATGGCAAGCAGGCCAAGGATCCGCGTATCGGTTCTCGCAAGCCCATCGCCCTGATAGTGGAAGAGAAGAGCGGCAAGCCGGTTGCACCCAAGCCGGTAAAAGAGAAGAAGCTGGTAATGACGCCCGAGCAGGAGCTGGCTGCCATCGAGAATGATGATCGCCTGAACGATCTGCTGGATCGCCTCGATGCCGGCGAGACCCTGGAAGCGGCCGAGCAGACCTGGGTTGACCAGCGTGTCGATCGCTATCAGGAGCTGATGGATGAGCTTGGCATCATAGACAACGATGATGACGAAGACGACGATGGCTCCTTCGACGATGCCGGCTATGACGAGCCGAGCCAGCCCGCCTCCGAAGAGGAGCTGTGGGATCGCTTCACCCAGGTTGACTATCAGCCAGAGCCCAAGCCTGAGCCGAAGAAAAAGTGATGAGTGGATGGATGCTGGCCGCCCTGTTGGGCGGCCTGATTTTGCTGGGGCTGGCCGTGTATGCCGGTACCCTGCTGGCCCGTCTCAAGCGTCAGCGTGATATGCAGATGCATGCCGTTGCGGCCCGCAATGAGCGTATCCTCGACAGCGTGCGGGTGATTGCCCATGCGGTGCGGGACGGTCAGTGCGACTACTCCGAAGGCGCTATCCGGCTGACCAATTTGCTGGATGCCTTGCAGATCAAGGGCGGTCGGGCCTTTGCCAGTGAATTTCCGGGTTTGTACAGTCTATATGAGAAGGTGAAAGAGATGCCGACTCATGAGGCGAGACGTGCCCTCAAGCGCAATGAAGTGATGAAGATGGATCTCGAACGCAGTGGCTATGAGGCCGAGCTGGAGGCGCAGATCCTCAAGGATGTGGCCCAACTGAAGGATTTTCAGTTAAGCCGGTGAGCCGATAACAAAAAAGAGGAAGCAAGCGTGCAAGCAGAACAGATTGTGTGGGATCAGGCCCTGATCGAAAAATATAACTACAGCGGCCCGCGCTACACCTCCTATCCCACTGCGCTGGAGTTCAACGAGCGTTTCGGCTATCCGGACTTCGTTCACGCCGCAGGCCAGTATCCGGCGCGCAACCTGTCTCTCTACGTGCACATCCCTTTCTGTCACAAGCTCTGCTACTACTGCGGCTGCAACAAGGTGATCACCCGTCATCAGCACAAGGCCGATCAGTACCTCGACTATCTCGAGCAGGAGATCAAGGCCCAGGCCCCCCTGTTCAAGCACCGGCTGGTGACCCAGCTGCACTGGGGCGGCGGCACGCCCACCTATCTTGACGAAGCCCAGACCCGCCGGCTGATGGCCATGTTGCGCGAGCACTTCCAGTTCGCGGACGAAGGCGAGATCAGCATCGAAGTGGATCCGCGGGAGATCGAGCTCACCATGCTGGATGTGCTGCGTGAAGTGGGGTTCAACCGCATCAGCCTCGGCGTGCAGGACTTCAACAAGGCAGTGCAGGTGGCGGTCAATCGCGAGCAGGATAACGACTTCATCCGCGCCATGCTGGAGCGTGCTCGTGCATTGGGCTTTCGCTCCACCAACCTGGATCTCATCTACGGCCTGCCGCACCAGAATTGCGACAGTTTCCACCATACCCTGGAAGAAGTGCTCAAGACGGATCCGGCCCGTCTCTCCATCTTCAACTATGCCCATCTGCCGAGCCGTTTCGCCGCTCAGCACAAGCTGAAAGAGGAAGATATGCCGGCCCCCCGGGAGAAGCTGGCCATGCTGCAGGACACCATCGCCTTCCTCACCAGCCAGGGTTATCAGTTCATCGGCATGGATCACTTCGCCAAGCCCGATGACGAGCTGGCGGTGGCCCAGCGCGAGGGCAAGCTGCACCGCAACTTCCAGGGCTACACCACCCAGGGGGATTGTGATCTGCTGGGGCTGGGGGTCTCCTCCATCAGCATGATCGGCGACGCCTATTCCCAGAACCAGAAAGAGCTCAAGGCCTATTACGCTCAGGTAGAGACGCTGGGCCATGCCCAGTGGAAGGGGTGCTCCCTCAACCAGGACGACCTGATCCGCCGCGAGGTGATCAAGCGTCTCATTTGCGACTTCAGCCTGAACTTCGCCGCCGTCGAACAGGCTCATGGCTTGGTCTTCAGTGAGTACTTCGCCGACGATCTCAAGCTGTTGCAGACCTTTATCGACGATGGTCTGGTACGCATGACCGAAGAGGGGCTGGAAGTGGTCTCCACCGGCCAGTTGCTCATTCGCAATATCTGCATGTGCTTCGACGTCTACTTGCGCAACAAGGCGCGCCAGCAGCAGTTCTCCCGGGTGATCTGAGCCGCAGGCTTTGTCACTGCAATAAAAAAAACCGCCTCTCGGCGGTTTTTTTTATTGCGTAAGCAAGCGGTTCAAGGCTCAGCGGCTGGCGGCGCGGGCGCTCAGCTCGGCTTTCTCGCTATCGCTCAGGAAGGCCAGCGTCAGGCCGTTTTGCTGGGCGGTGCGGATCTCGCTCGCCGTCATGCCGGCGGCCGGGGCGGCCACCTCATATTCGTGGGGCAGGTCTATGCCTTCGACCGCCGGATCGTCCGTGTTGAGGCAGACCAGCACGCCGGCGGCCAGGAACTGGCGGATCGGATGCTCGGTCAGGCTCGCCACAGTGGTGGTCTGGAGGTTGGAGGTGAGGCAGGATTCGATGCCGATGCGGTGCTCCGCCAGATAGGCCATCAGACGCGGATCCTGGATCGCCTTGACGCCGTGGCCGATACGCTCGGCGCCCAGATCGCGGATGGCTTGCCACATGCTCTCGGGGCCGGCGGCTTCGCCAGCGTGCACGGTGACGCGCATGCCCGCATCGCGCACCTTGCGAAAGTGCTCGGTGAACAGCTCACCCGGGAAGCCCAGCTCGTCACCGGCCAGATCGACGGCAACCAGCTTGTCGCGGTGGGCCAGACAGGCCTCCAGTTCGATGCGGCACTGCTCGGTGCCGAAGGTACGGCTCATGATGCCGATGAGGTTGGTCTTGATGCCAAAGTCGCGGCTGCCGGCAGCCACGCCGTCTATGATGGCTTCCACCACGCCCTGCGGATGCAGCTTGTGGGCCATTGCCATGTAGGCCGGGCTGAAGCGCAGCTCGGCGTAGTCGATGCCGGCGCGCAGCAGATCTTCCACGTTCTCGTAGGCGACCCGGCGGCAGGCGTCGTAATCGGCCAGCACGGCCACGCCCCAGTCCAGTTTCTTCAGGAAGGCGACCAGACTCGGCTCATTCTCGACGATCTGCACGTAGGGGCGCAGTGCCTCCAGCTCATCGGCGGGCAGCTGGATATTGTGCTGACGTCCCAGCTCGAGGATGGTCTGCGGACGAATGTTGCCGTCCAGATGGCGGTGCAGGTCGGTCAGGGGGAGAGATCTGTCAATCATGGTGACGCCTTCTTCGAGTCGGGTTTGAAAGCCTGTCATTCTAGGCAGGGCTCTCAAAAAAGATACCCCGTTTGAAATCAAACGGGGTCTTATTGGTCAGCGATTTGCCAAGGCGTGATGGGAATCGTTTTTCCCGAGGACTCAGGAGAGGTCGAGTTCCTTCAGCTTGCGAGTCAGGGTGTTGCGACCCCAGCCGAGCAGGCGGGCGGCTTCCTGTTTGTGGCCATGGGTGTGATCCAGTGCCGTCTCCAGCATGACCCGCTCGAACTGGGGCAGGGCATCGGCCAGGATGTCGGTCTCCCCCAGCGCCAGCTTGGCGGCCACCCAATCCTGCAACTGCTGCTGCCAGCCACCGGTCAGGGCCGGCTGGCCCGGCTCTGCCGCGCTGGTGATGGGGGTGAGCAGTTCGGCGGGCAGATCCCCAACCAGCACTTCCTGGCCAGAGGCCATCACGGTCAGCCAGCGGCAGACGTTCTCCAGCTGGCGCACGTTGCCCGGCCAGGGCAGGCGGCTGATGTAGGCCTGGGTGTCTGGATGCAGGCTCTTGGCCTCCACGTTCAGCTCCTTGGCGGCGCGCAGCAGAAAGTGCTGGGCCAGCTGGGGTATGTCTTCACGGCGCTCCTTGAGGGCGGGAATATGGATGCGGATGACGTTGAGGCGGTGGAACAGATCTTCCCGGAATTCGCCGTCGGCGACCCGCCTCTCCAGGTTCTGGTGGGTGGCGGCGATGATCCGCACGTCCACCTGCACCGGTTGATGGCCACCGACCCGATAGAACTGGCCATCGGCCAGCACCCGCAGCAAGCGGGTCTGCACATCCAGCGGCATGTCACCTATCTCGTCGAGAAACAGGGTGCCACCGTCGGCCTGCTCGAAGCGGCCGTGACGTATGTTGTTGGCACCGGTGAAGGCCCCCTTCTCATGGCCAAACAGCTCAGATTCGATGAGATCTTTCGGGATGGCCGCCATGTTGAGGGCGATGAAGTTTTTGTGGGCGCGCGGGCTGTGCTTGTGCAGCGCGTGGGCGACCAGCTCCTTGCCGGTGCCGCTCTGGCCGTTGATCAGCACAGAGATGCTGGATCGTGACAGCCGGCCTATGGCGCGGAACACCTCCTGCATCGCCGGCGCTTCGCCGATGATCTCGGGTGTGGCGGTCGTCTCCTGCTGGCGCGCCTTGCGTTTGGTGCGCTGCTCTTTCAGGTGATTCTCGGCGCGGCGCACCAGGGTTACCGCTTCGTCGATGTCGAACGGCTTGGGCAGGTATTCGAAGGCGCCGCGCTGATAGGCGTTGACCGCGCTGTCCAGATCCGAGTGCGCCGTCATGATGATGATGGGCAGATCGGCCTGGCGGCGGTGGATCTGCTCCAGCAGGCTGAGGCCGTCTATGCCGGGCATGCGGATATCGGAGAGGATCACGTCCGGCGAGCGCATTTCGAGCGAGCTCAGCAGGGCCTCGCCATCGGCGAAGCTCTCGCACTCGAAGCCTTCGCTGCCGAGGGTGCGTTCCAGCACCCAGCGGATAGAACTGTCGTCATCGACGATCCACACTTTTGCTGTCATGACGTTCCCTTATTTACGAAGCGGTAGAAAGATGGTGAATTCGGTGTGGCCTGGCCAGCTGATGCAGTCGATGCGCCCCTTGTGCTGATCGATCAGGTTCTGGGCGATGGAGAGACCGAGCCCCGTGCCTCCCTCCTTGCCGGTGATCATGGGGTAGAAGAGGGTATCGCGGATGGCATCGGGAATGCCGGGGCCGTTGTCGATGATCTTGATCTCGGCCGCCAGGCGATAGCGCTGGCCGTGGATGGTGATCTGGAACGCGGTGCGGGTCTTGATGCGGATGAGCCCGGTTTGCTCGCCTATGGCCTCGGCGGCGTTGCGCACCATGTTGAGAAACGCCTGCTGCAGCTGATCCGGCTCCATCTCGAATTCCGGAATGCTGGGATCGTAATCCCGCTCTATGCGGACAGTCGGCGGCAGCTCCAGCTCCACCAGGCGGCGCACCTGTTCCAGCACAGAGTGGACATTGTGCATCTGGTGACGACCCGGGCGTTGTGGACCGAGCAGGCGATCGACCAGCACTCGCAGCCGGTCGGCCTGCTCTATGATGATGCCTGTATATTCACGCAAGGCCGGATCCGGCAGCTCTTTTTGCAACAGCTGCGCCGCGCCGCGCAGGCCGCCCAGCGGGTTCTTGATCTCGTGGGCCAGACCGCGCACCAATTCCTTGGCCGCCAGTTGCTGGGCATGTTGTTGCAGCTCCTGGCTGATCTTCTTCTGCTGATCTATCTTGCGCAGCTCGACCACCATCAAGCGTTGTTCATGGTCAGCGAGCGGGCTCACGCTCATCTCCACCAGTCTGGGTTCTCCTTCCACCACCAGGGTCACTTCGCTGTCGGTGAAGCCCTGCCCCGAGGTGAGGCACTGCTTGAGGCGTTGCAGATCGAGGGAGATGTGTTCCAGCAGATGGGGCAGCTCGATCCCGATCAGCCGGCGCTGGCTGAGGGAAAGCAGTTGTTCGGCCGCCGGGTTGACGAACTGGATGCAGAGGCGCTCATCCATCAGGATGACGGCGGTCAGCAAGTTATCGAGCAGTATCTTGGCTTGATCCGGGCGGGTTGGCACAGGTTTCTCCCTAAAACGGTGCTATACACCAGTAATGCACCAACGTGGTGCATTTAGTCTACCCGTATCGATGCACAGGATCACCCCTTGTTGGGGAGCGGGGTCACTTTTGGTGCCGGATTGAGGCTGGCTCGGTGCAGGTAGAAGGTGACTACCCTGGATTTAGCAAGGATCGTACCGTCTTTGGCCAGTAGCTCGAGTTGGGCCTCGTGCGCACCGCGATCCAGGTTCTCGACCCGAATGGCCAGGCCATTTTTGACTATGGGGGCCGCCTTGCCATCCAGAGTCAGGCGCACGTCGTACTGGGTCGGGGCTTTCGGGCTGATCTGTCCCTGGAACACCACGTTGCCCGTGTTATCGCGCAGTGTACTGCCCTGTTCTGGTGAGAGCAGCTCGATCACCAGCTTGGCCGCCTCCTTTTCCTTCTTGGCATCGACGCCGGTAAGGCTGTTGAAGTTCTCCACCTGCACCGAGCGCGGCGAGCTGCCAATGAGAGGGGCAACCCGCAGGTCCACTTCTTTGGCCTGCTGGCCGGGAGGAGGGGCATCCGTGTAGTGGACGACGCCCTTGCTGTCGGTCCAGGAGTACACCTTGGCGGCCTGGGCCCCCATGCTCGCCAGCAGCAGACTCAGTGCCCATACGGGGTATATGTTCCTCATCCATCTCTCCTTGACGGGATTTTGCTTAATCCTATCAGAGAAAAAACCCGCCTGTTGGCGGGTTTGGTCAAGTTCTGAGCTGTGGTCCGGATTAAACGGAGTAGTACAGTTCAAACTCCAGCGGGTGCGGGGTCATGCGCACGCGGTCAACATCCTGCTGTTTCAGTTCCAGGTAGGAGTTGATGAAGTCATCGCTGAACACGCCACCGCGGGTCAGGAACTCGCGATCGCTGTCCAGTGCGGCCAGTGCTTCGTCCAGAGAGCCGGCAACGGTCGGCACTTCGGCGGCTTCTTCCGGCGGCAGGTCATACAAGTTCTTGTCCATGGCATCGCCCGGATGGATCTTGTTGATGATGCCGTCCAGACCGGCCATCAGCTGGGCTGCGAAGGCCAGATACGGGTTGGCAGCCGGATCCGGGAAGCGCACTTCGATACGACGGGCTTTCGGGCTCGGCACTACCGGGATACGAATGGAGGCTGAACGGTTGCGGGCAGAGTAGGCCAGCATGACAGGGGCTTCATAACCCGGCACCAGACGCTTGTAGGAGTTGGTGGTCGGGTTGGCAAAGGCGTTGATGGCCTTGGCGTGCTTGATGATACCGCCGATGTAGTGCAGTGCCATCTCGGACAGGCCGCCGTACAGGTCGCCGGCGAACAGGTTGACGCCGTTCTTGGCCAGGGACTGGTGGCAGTGCATGCCGGAGCCGTTGTCACCGAACATGGGTTTCGGCATGAAGGTGACAGTCTTGTTGTAGGCGTGGGCCACGTTGTGGATCACGTACTTGAGCACCTGTACTTCATCCGCTTTCAGGGTGAGGGTGTTGAAACGGGTGGCGATCTCGTTCTGACCGGCGGTCGCCACTTCGTGGTGGTGAGCTTCAACGACCTGGCCCATCTCTTCCAGCACCAGACACATGGCGGCGCGGATGTCCTGGGAGGAGTCGACCGGTGCAACCGGGAAGTAACCGCCTTTCACGAACGGACGGTGGCCCTTGTTGCCGTGCTCATACTCGGTACCCGAGTTCCAGGCGGCTTCTTCAGATTCGATTTTCACGAAGCTGTGGCCCATGGTGTTCGAGAAGGTGATGTTGTCGAACATGAAGAATTCCGGCTCCGGCCCGAACAGCACGGTGTCAGCGATGCCGCTGGCTTTCAGGAAATCTTCGGCACGCTTGGAGATGGAGCGCGGATCGCGGTCATAACCTTGCATGGTGGCCGGTTCCAGCACATCGCAGACGATGTTCAGGGTGGTCTCTTCGGTGAACGGATCCAGCTTGGCGGAGGCCGCATCCGGCATCAGCACCATGTCAGACTCGTTGATGCCCTTCCAGCCGCCGATGGAGGAGCCATCGAACATCTTGCCGTCTTCGAAGAAGTCTTCGTTGACCTGGTGGGAAGGGATGGATACGTGCTGCTCTTTACCCTTGGTGTCGGTAAAGCGCAGGTCAACAAACTTGACTTCGTGTTCCTGGATCAGGGCCAAAACGTTCTGGGCTGACATGCTAAGTAACCTCCGGTGTTAAAACTCTTAGGGTGAATGCGTCATCACATTCACATAAGCCAGTATCGTGCCAAGTTTGTGACAGCTTGATTTCAGGGCATTTGCGACTATAAGCCTGCCCCAAGACCCGCCATCTCAGCGCGTTACGCCTCAAAGTAGTGCAACAGTGGATCGTTTTGGTGCACTAAAATGGTGCGCAGTATACGGTCAGCCCCCATCTAAGCAGGCTTTGAGCGGAAGGTCCATGATCCCGATCCCCTGTTATGCGCGAATGCACTGCAATTCTGCTAGGCAGATCACAAAGGCGAGAGTACAATTAGCGCCCAATTTTACCCGGTGATTGAGGCGAGAATGTTAGAGAATTTACGCAATATTGCGATTATTGCGCACGTAGACCACGGCAAAACTACCCTGGTTGATAAGCTGCTGCAGCAGTCTGGAACCCTGGACCGTACCACTGATGGTCAAGAGCGTCTGATGGATTCCAACGACCTGGAAAAGGAACGTGGTATTACCATTCTCGCCAAGAACACCGCGATCCGCTGGAAAGACTACCGTATCAACATCGTTGATACCCCGGGTCACGCCGACTTCGGTGGTGAAGTAGAGCGCGTCATGTCCATGGTTGACTCTGTGCTGCTGCTGGTTGATGCTGTTGACGGCCCTATGCCGCAGACTCGTTTCGTGACCCAGAAGGCATTCGCCCAGGGTCTGAAGCCGATCGTGGTCATCAACAAGATCGACCGTCCGGGTGCTCGTCCTGACTGGGTTATGGATCAGGTATTCGACCTGTTTGACAACCTGGGTGCGACCGATGAGCAACTGGACTTCAAAGTTGTCTACGCCTCTGCACTGAACGGTTGGGCCACCATGGACCAGGGCGTTGAGTCCGACAACATGGAACCCCTGTTCCAGGCCATCGTTGATAACGTTGAGCAGCCGAAGGGTGATCCTGCCGGTGCTTTCCAGATGCAGATCTCCCAGCTGGATTACAACTCCTACGTGGGTGTTATCGGCATCGGCCGTATCAGCCGTGGTCGCGTCAAGACCAACCAGCAAGTCACCGTCATCGGTGCCGATGGCAAGACCCGTACCGGCAAAGTCGGTCAGGTGCTTGGCTACCTGGGTCTGTCCCGTACCGAAGTTGTCGACGCGCAAGCGGGCGACATCATCGCCATCACAGGTCTGGGCGAGCTGAAAATCTCCGACACCATCTGTGACAACAGTGCTGTTCAAGCCCTGCCGCCGCTCTCCGTTGACGAGCCGACCGTGAACATGACCTTCCAGGTCAACACCTCACCGTTCGCCGGTAAAGAAGGCAAGTTCGTGACCTCCCGCAACATCATGGAGCGTCTGAACCAGGAGCTGGTCCACAACGTGGCCCTGCGTGTGGAAGAGACCGAAGATCCGGACAAGTTCCGCGTATCTGGTCGTGGTGAACTGCACCTCTCCATCCTGATCGAAAACATGCGTCGCGAAGGCTACGAGCTGGCGGTATCCCGTCCGGAAGTTATCCTGCGCACCGTGGACGGCGTTCTGCACGAACCGTTCGAAACCGTGACTGTCGACGTGGAAGAGATCCACCAGGGTTCCGTGATGGAGCAACTCGGCCTGCGTAAGGGCGAGATGACCAACATGACCCCGGATGGCAAGGGCCGTGTCCGTCTTGACTTCATGATCCCGAGCCGTGGCCTGATCGGCTTCCAGACCGAGTTCCTGACCATGACGTCCGGTACCGGTCTGCTGTACCACACCTTCGACCATTACGGCCCGCACAAGGGTGGCAGCATCGGCGAGCGTCAGAACGGCGTTCTGATCTCCAATGCTACCGGCAAGGCGCTGACCTTCGCCCTGTTCGGTCTGCAAGACCGCGGTCGTCTGTTCATCGGTCACGCGACCGAAGTGTACGAAGGCCAGGTGATCGGTATTCACTCCCGTTCCAACGACCTGACAGTGAACTGCCTGAAGGGCAAGCAGCTGACCAACATGCGTGCCTCCGGTACCGACGAAGCCCAGGTGCTGACTCCGCCGATCCGCATGACCCTGGAACAGGCTCTCGAGTTCATCGACAACGATGAGCTGGTAGAGATCACGCCCAAGGCTATCCGTGTGCGTAAGAAACTGCTGACCGAGATGGATCGCAAGCGCGCTGGTCGTGCTTGATAGCTGTTCCTCGACAGACAGAGAGAGGCCTTCGGGCCTCTTTTTTTATGGTCGCTCGGCGGAGCATTGCCGGCCTGCATGCCCGAACAGGTCGCACCGAGCCGGCCCATGGGTGGCCAAATGGCCATGCAATCTGACACAATGCCGGCATGATGAAGACATTGGGAATCACGATGCAGCAGAAATTCGGTGGCCGTCTCGGCCATGCCCTCTCCTTTTTACGCCACGATGGTGGCCACTTTACCCAGTTTGTCTGGGGCCGTTTCCAGCAGGACAGGCTGACAGTGACCGCCGGTTATCTGGCCTATGTCACCCTGCTCTCCCTGGTGCCCATGATTGCCGTGGTGTTCGGCATGATGTCCGCCTTCCCCGTATTCCAGACCCTGAAACAGGCGATAGAGCAGTTCGTCTATCACAACTTCGTGCCCACCGCGGGTGAGATGCTCAAGGAGTACATAGACGGCTTCGTGGCCAATGCCACCAATACCACGGCCGTCGGTATTGGCGCCCTGATAGTGGTAGCGCTGATGCTGATCTCGGCCATCGACAAGAATCTCAACTACATCTGGCGCTCGACCCAGGGCCGACCGCTGGCTCAGGCGTTTGCCATGTACTGGATGATACTGACCCTGGGCCCAGTGCTCATAGGTGCCAGTATCGCCATCTCCTCCTATATTTTCTCGCTGCGGCTGTTTGGGGCCGAGAGCCTGTTCGGCATCGGCTACCTGCTGCTGCGCGGTTTGCCGTTCCTCTTCTCGGTGCTCACCTTCCTGCTGGTCTATACGGTGGTGCCCAACTGCAAGGTGCGGCTGATACACGCCTTCATCGGCGCCCTGGTGGCCGCTACCCTGTTCGAGCTGGCCAAGCGCGGATTTGCCATCTACATCACCAATTTCCCCTCCTATCAGGCCATCTATGGCGCCCTGGCGACCATTCCGATCCTGTTTGTCTGGGTTTATCTCAGCTGGTTGGTGGTCTTGCTTGGCGCGGAAACTACCGCCTGCCTCGGCGAATATGAGCGGCCCGCTTCAGAAGAGCTGGCTTGAGCCATCGCCTTGTAAGCCGTTTTATTGATAGCATCGATGACCGCTCCTGTTAGCAAGATGGGGGCGGTCATTTTGTTTCAAGAGGAGAGGGATGTGATTGCATTGATCCAGCGGGTTTCCGAGGCCAGCGTGACAGTGGAGGGGGAAATCACCGGCGCCATCGCCAATGGCCTGCTGGTGCTGCTCGGGGTGGAGCAGGGGGATGACGAGGCCAAGGCTGACAAGTTGCTGCACAAGGTGAGCGGCTACCGCATCTTCTCCGATGAAGAGGGCAAAATGAACCTCAGTGTGAGTCAGGCCGGCGGCAGCCTGCTGGTCGTCTCCCAATTTACCCTGGCGGCGGATACCAAAAAAGGCATGAGACCCGGCTTCTCCGGCGGCGCCCATCCGGTCGAAGCCGAGCGGCTATATGACTACTTCGTGGCGCAGGCAAAGGCCAGCGGCATACCAACCGAGACAGGCCGCTTTGCCGCCGACATGAAGGTAGCGTTGCTCAACGACGGTCCTGTGACCTTCTGGTTGCAGGTCTGAGAGGCTGCGTCAGCAGCGTCGGTGGCAATAACCGGGGGCATCGCGGCTAGGCGAGGTGGCGCGGGATTGCGTGCAGGATCACGTTGATGTAGCCGGGCACAGGGTGTGCCTGGGTGGGGCCAATCCACTCCTCGGCCAGCATGAGTGCCTGCTCCAGCTCCCTGTGGGTGCGTGGCAGCAGGTTGATGATGAGGGGACCGCGCAGCCGGGCTGCCAGAATCTGATAGAGGTGATGCTGGAACAGCAGCAGGGGGTTGCCATCCTGGCTGAACAGGTCGAGCAGCGCGAAGTCATAGGTGTTGTCGTGGGCCAGCAGGAAGGCGAGGGCATCGGCGTGGTGCAGGTGCAGCGCCCGATCAGCGGGCTCCGCCGGGTGGCGGAAGAACGCCTGAAACAGGGTCAGCACCTCTTCATCCAGATCCACGCAGTCGTGCCGTGCCTCGGGCCAGCGTGCCCCCAGGTGACGGGTGAGATCGCCGCCGCCCAACCCCAGCTCCAGCACCCGGGTAGCCGTCGCCGGCAACAGGCTGGCGATGCACTGCTGATGGGGCAGGCAGAGACTGGCCGGTTGGGCGAGGGACATGGCCGACTGTACCACGCCGTCTATTTCCAGCCAGCGGTGATGGGCATTTTCCAGAATGGAGAGGCGTCGTTCCGGCTTGGCGCTCAGGTGCAATAAGTGGTCGGCTTGGTACGCTTGCAGATTGAAGTCCATGAATTTGCACGGCAAGATGGTTTTCGACCAGTGTAACTCAAGGATGGGACTATGTACCGAGTGGTCACTCCCCATACGGCAGCCGAACTGGATGCTTACTACCAGCTGCGCTG
>NZ_CDBL01000033.1:85711-129913 GCF_000820005.1 Aeromonas piscicola
TACTACCAGCTGCGCTGGGAACTGCTGCGTAAACCCTTCAATCTGCCCGTCGGTTCCGAACGGGACGAATACGATACCGTCGCCATCCACCGCCTGATGCTGGCCCCTGATGGCACGCCCATTGCCGTCGGCCGGCTGTTTGTCGGTGGTGATGAGGCCCAGATCCGCTTTATGGCGTTGCGCCCCGAGTTTCGCGGTCAGGGGCTGGGTGCCCGCATGGTGGAAGATCTCGAACAACTGGCCCGCAGCGAGAAGGTGAAGCGGCTGGTGATGAATGCCCGCCAGGAGGCGGTGGAGTTCTATCGCAAGTGCGGCTTCCTCGAAGTGGGGGAAGGCCCCGTCTCTTTTGGCCGCATTCCGCACCGCCAGATGATCAAGTCTCTCAGCCCCTTGCAGACCATCCAGTATCGCCCCGAGTGGTGTCAGGACCTGACCACCCGCTGGTCGCGGGGCATCCCCATCAGCGAGAAAATGGGGGTACACATCACCCACTACGACGGCCAGACCTTCCATCTCAAGGCCAATCTGGCGGCCAACCTCAACGTGCACGACACCATGTTTGCCGGCAGCATCTACAGCCAGTGCGTGCTGGCGGGATGGGGCCTGATCTGGTTGCAGCTCAAGGAGGCGGGTCTGGTGGGGGATACTGTGCTGGCGGAGGGGAACATCAAGTATTACCGCCCGGTCAACGAGGAGCCGGAGGCGCGGGTGGCCCGCGAGGGAATGCCCGCCGTGCTGGCGCCGCTCAAGGTGGGAGAGTCGGCCAAGTTCAGCCTCAAGATCAAGCTGTTCAGTGGTGACAAGCTGGCGGCCGAGTTCCTCGGCCACTACGTGGTGCAGCCCATCAAGCGGCCCGGTCAGCAGGCCTGACGTTTTTCTCCTCGCAAGATTGCAACAAGGCCTCATGATGAGGCCTTGTTCGTTTTACTGCTCGCTGGCCGGCGTGGGCGCTTGGGCGGGCTGTGCCGGTCGCCAGAGCGGGCTGTTGCGCCCCTGGGCCGGATAGCGCACCCCCACCTCCCAGCCACAGGAGGCCTGCTTGGCCGGGAACTCCCAGCTTAGCACGGGGGCATCGAGCGGGCCGCGCCAGTGGCTCAGCAGCTCGGCGCAGCGCTGGCCATTCAGGGCGCCGAGATCCAGCTGCCACTGTTCGTTGACCAGGTCTATGCCTCCCTGCAGGGCGAGCAGGTGAGTGATGGTGGAGGCGCCGGCCTGTTCTATCTGCAACTGGCCCTGCTCCACCTTGCCCTGCAGCTTGATGCGGTAGAAGGGGGTGTCCCCCGCCTGCATGGCCTGCCACAGCTGATCCGGGCTGAGGGTAGGCGGGGTGGTGCCCTTGAACCACTCATCCAGCAGGGGATCTATCTGCACCTTGTCCCAGAAGGGTTCGTTGGCATCGAGGGCAAAGCTTCCCTGCAGAGTGCTGCGCCACTCGCCTGACGTGTTGCCGTGCAGGGCTTGCAGGTCGGCGCTCAGATCGACCTTGCCGGCGAAGGAGATGGGTGAGTGCAGCAGCTTGCTCCACTGCACCAGATCCAGCTTCTCCCCCTTGAGCTGCAACCGGCTGGTCTGGCCCGGTTCCTTGCCCCACTGGCCGCTCAGGCTGAGGGAGCCCTCGTCGGGCAGCGAGCTGGTCAGCTTGTTGAGCAGCCAGGCACTGGGGGTCAGCTCGCCGTCCAGCTCGCCGTTGCGGGCACTGAGGCCATCCCACACCAGCTCGAACCACTGGCTCTCTATCCTGGCCCGGCCGAGCAGGGGGGCGGGCTGTTGGCCCCGTAGGCCGAGATCGGTCAGATAAAGCTGCCAGCCGGTCAGCGACAGCGGCAGGGCATCGTCGAACGAGAGCACCTTGAGCTTGTCGAATGCCAGCTTGCGGATGTCGATCTGCTGTGGCCGCCAGCTCTGCCAATCCTGCCACCACCCCTGTGGCAGGCTGATGTCCATGCCGCTCAGGGCCATGTCTTTCAGGGTCAGCTTCTGCTGCTGGGTATCCATCGCCAGCTCCAGATTGAATTCGCCTTCATAGGCCTTGCCCTGCACCTCGGCGTCGATCTGCTGGGGCGAGAAGGAGACACGTCCCTTGAGATCTTCCAGCTGGAACAGGCCGCGGCCGAGATCGCCGAGGGCGCCTTCGATGTAGCCGGTCGGCGTGCTGCCGGCCTGCCAGCTGAAGGCGGTGAGCTGACCGTTGAAGTTGTTGAGGGAGATCTCCTGTGCGATGGCGCTGATGCTCACATCACGTATCTGCCCCACGTCCAGGCTGATGCGGCGCAGCGGCAGCGCCTGGTGTCCCGCCTGTCCCCACTCGACCCGCATGCCCTGCGCCTTCAGATTGCTCAGCCGCAGGCTGCGGGCGGGCCAGTCCAGCTCCATGCCGGTTTCCAGCAGGCCGTCGAACAGGTTGGTGGTCAGCTTGTCGGTGCTCAGCACCTGGCCTTCCAGCCGGCCCTTGAGGTTGAGGCGGGAGAGGGCAAAGGCGGGGGTTGTCAGCTGATTGATGTTGAGGCTCAGGTTGGCCTGGGATGGCCGCACCGGATTGAGCAGTTGCCAGTCGTTGAGCGTGGCGTTGAGGCCGCTCAGGGTCAGCTCGTCACTCTGCAGGCTGAGCCGATCGATGGTGCTGTCGCTGATGGTGAGGGAGCGCACCGGCAGGTTCGGCAGCTGGTTGGGCAGCGGCAGCCTGATGACGGGGCGGATGAGATCGAGGTGGGCGATGCGCACGTCCCGGTTCAGCCAGTCGATGCTCTCTATCTCCAGATAGAGTTTGTCGAGGGTGACGGCGTCGCCATAGCTCACCTGCTCGGCCAGCAGGGTGTAGGGATGGAGCGGGTTGAACACCAGCCGCCCTATGGTGACGGGCACCCCTGTCTGCTGGCTGATCCAGCTGGCGATGGGGCCCTTGGCCCGCTCTGCATCGAACAGGCCGAGGCCGACCCAGACAAACAGCAGCAGGAAGGCAAATGTATAGAGCAGGCCGCGTAGCCAGGAATTCATGGGGGCTTTCCTCCTGTTTCGGGATGGTTGTCAGGCGTTGGAGTAGTGATCTCGCAGACCCAGCCAGCGGCGGATCAAGGGGTCCACGTGGGAACCGTGTCTGTCCATCAGGCAATGTGCCCATCTTCTGCATTTGCCTTGGTCAGGCATTGGAATAGTGATCCCGTAAACCGAGCCAGCGCCGTATCAAGGGATCGACATGGTTTGGATGACGGTCCATGAGGAAGCGCGCCATCTTCTGCACCTGCGGGATGAGCGACTGGTCACGCACCAGGTCGGCGATCTTGAGATCGGCGAGGCCGGTCTGGCGGGTGCCGAGCAGTTCCCCCGGGCCGCGCAGCTCGAGATCGCGCTGGGCGATCAGGAAGCCGTCGTTGGTCTCCCGCAATACCCCGAGCCGGCTCTGGGCCGTTTTGGACAAGGGGGCATGATAAAGCAGCACGCAGTGGGAGGCCACAGAACCGCGACCGACCCGGCCGCGCAGCTGGTGCAGCTGGGCCAGTCCGAGCCGCTCCGGGTTTTCGATGATCATCAGGCTGGCGTTGGGCACGTCCACTCCCACCTCGATGACGGTGGTGGCGACCAGCAGCTGCAAAATGCCCGCCTTGAACTCCTCCATCACCCGCTGCTTTTCGACCGGCCGCATCCGGCCGTGCACCAACCCGATATGCAGGCCGGGCAGCTGGTTTTGCAGCTCGGCGGCAGTATCCTCGGCGGCCTGGCACTCCAGCGCCTCGGACTCCTCGATCAGGGTACAGACCCAGTAGGCCTGCTTGCCCTCTTCACAGGCCAGCTTGACCCGCTCGATCACATCCGGGCGACGGCTGTCCGGCAGCGCCACCGTGGTGATGGGGGTGCGGCCCGGTGGCAGCTCGTCGATGATGGAGGTGTCGAGATCGGCATAGGCGGTCATCGCCAGGGTGCGGGGTATGGGAGTGGCGGTCATGATGAGCTGATGGGGATGGACTCCCTCCCGCTCCCCTTTTTCGCGCAGGGCGAGGCGCTGGTGCACCCCGAATCTGTGCTGTTCATCGATGATCACCAGCGCCAGGCGCTGGAATACCACCTGCTCCTGGAAGATGGCGTGGGTGCCCACCACCATCTTGACGCTGCCGTCGGCGATGGCGGCGAGCTGAGCCTCCCGCGCCTTGCCCTTCTGCTTGCCCGCCAGCCAGCCGACTCCGATGCCGAGCGGTGCCAGCCAGTGGCCGAAGTTGATGGCGTGTTGCTCGGCCAGCAGCTCGGTCGGGGCCATCAGCCCCACCTGGCAGCCGTTGCCGATGGCTTGCAGTGCCGCCAAGGCCGCGACCAGCGTCTTGCCTGAGCCCACGTCGCCCTGCACCAGCCGCATCATGGGGTAGCTGCGTTGCAGATCCTGGCCGATCTCCGCGACTACCCGGTTCTGGGCGCCGGTGGGAGTGAATGGCAGGGCGCCGAGCAGTTGTTCGACCAGCGCGGGCGCCGGCTTGAGGACGCGGGCCAGCTGGGTTTGCGCCTGGGCACGGACTTTCAGTACCGAGAGGTTGTGGGCCAGCAGTTCCTCCAGCACCAGTCGCTGCTGGGCCGGGTGTTGGCCGCTTTCGAGCAGCGCCAGCGCCGCCGAGGGGGGCGGGCGATGAAGCAGGCGCAGGGCGGCGGCCAGTTCGATCTGCTGGGGATAGAGGCCGGCGGGCAGCAGCTCTTCCACTCCGTACAGGTCGAGCTGGGCCAGCGCCTGATCGGTGAGGTTGCGCAGGGTGAGCTGGCGCAGCCCTTCCGTGGTGGGGTAGACGGGGGTGAGCGCCTCTTCGGTCTGACCGGCTTGTTCTTCGCCGAGCAGCTTGTACTCGGGGTGGGCCATCTCCAGCCCGTATTTGCCGGGGCGCACCTCGCCGAAGCAGCGGATCAGGCGGCCCTGGCCCAGGCTGTTCTTCTGGGCGGCGGTGAAGTTGAAGAAGCGCAGGGTCAGGGTGCCCGTGCCGTCGCTGATGCGACAGACCAGCATGCGGCGGCGGCCTATCACCAGCTGAGTGTCCTGGATTTCGCCCTCGACGGCGCCGTGCAGCCCGGGCGGCAGATCGCCGATGGGCCACACCTGGGTACGGTCCTCGTAGCGCAGGGGGAGGTGGAACAGCAGATCCTGTACCGTCGCCAGCCCCAGCCGCTCGAGTTTCTCCTGCATCTTGCTGCCGACGCCCTTGAGGCTGTCGAGGGAGATTTTATCCAATTTCATCAATTAGATGCCCGAAAACACTGTAAATATGTCCAGATGATAGGGGTTGTTGATGGCTCGATGCAAGCCGCGTTGCAGTGAGTCGGGCCGGCTGGGCGGCTGGAAAAAGGCGGTAGCCGCATGTGACAAAGGCCTGCCGAAAAACGGGAGGCCTTTGTTGCAGCTGCCTGCGGGCGGAAGCGGGGGCGATGCGCTCCGGCGTCAGATGATGCGTTTGAGCAGGATATGAGCCCTGACCCTGTGGATCCGGGCCAGCAGCTTGCGCACCTGTTCCGGGTAGTCCTTGATCTGCTCAATCTGATCGAAGTGGCTGATCCGCTTGGTGTTGGCGAGTATGTTCTCCCGCTCCCCGTTGAACTGGGCACGCAGGTGATGGCGACGATCGTACACCAGCAGACCGTTCTCCAGATCCAGCGCCCAGGCGCGGGGGTTCAGGTTGTTGCCGGTGAGCAGCGCCCACTCGTCATCCACGAAGATCCCCTTGAGGTGGTAGGAGTTGCGCTCGCAGCACCACAGCATCAGGTTGAGACGGCCGGCATCGATGTGATGCTGGTTGCGCTCGGCAAACTTGCGCAGATTGGTCTCGTACAGATAGGGCAGGCCGCCTATGGTGGTGAATTTCTCCTCCGGCGGGATGAAGAAGTCGTTGGCCGTCTTGTCACCCACCACTATGGTCACCTTGCAGCCGCGCTTGAGCAGGGCCTCGATGTCCTTGTTCAACTCCTTGGGCGGGTTGAAATAGGGGGTGCAGATGAAGATCTCCCGCTCGGTGGCACGCACCAGGGTACGGATCATCTTGTTGAGCTGATTGCCCCGCTTGCCCAGTCCCGTCATCGGAGTGATGGCGATTTCCTGGCTGTTGACCGGCATGCTCTCGAAGCGGTACTGGCCCAGGCGCAGGTTGTGCTTGAAGCGGCGGATCGGCCCCTTCAACTGCTTGGCAGTGGGGATGTCGGTGCGATCCAGCCGCTGCACCGCTTCGCTCTTGAGGAAGAGATCGTCCACATAGTGGACCATGCAGCGGGTCAGCTCAGGGCTGGTGATCTGGTGATAACGGTCGAAACGGTAGCGATCCTGCTGATGCAGGTAGATGTCGTTGAGGCTGGCACCCGAGTAGAGCAGGGTGTCATCGAAGATGAAGCCCTTGAGGTGCAGCACGCCGAGCAGTTCGCGCCCCTTCACCGGCACGCCGTAGATAGCGATCTGGTGTTCGTGGCGGGCGGCCATTTCCTGATACATCAGGTGGTTGCCCCCCTGCTTGCCCTTGCCGATCAGACCGCGCTGGGCACGGTGGAAGTCGACGAAGAGCTTGATGTCCAGGGCCGGATTGCGCTGCTTGGCGGCGTAGAGGGCGGACAGTATCTCCCGTCCCGCTTCGTCATCCTGCAGGTAGAGGGCCACCAGATAGATGCGGTGAGTCGCGCTGGCGATGAGCGAAAGGATCCGGCTCTTGAAGTCCCGGGCGCTGTTGAGCACCTGAAACTGATCTGCGGCGACGGCGATCTGGGGCAGACGAGCCAACAGCTGTCGATAGTGTGCCGATGAATGCATAGAGAAACCTGAAATCACTGCGTTAAGCGTTCCACTCGGAGCGATGGATAGGCGATTCTAGCAACCTCGACCTGTTAGCCAAAGAAAGAATCGTCATAAAGATGAAAAAGGCCTCACATTGGAGGCCTTTTTGACAGCAGTTATGTTCAAAGGAAGCTGTAGATGATCATCGCCATGACGCCGCCGGTGGTGCCTATGATGGTCTCCATCACAGTCCAGGTCTGCAGGGTCTGCTTCTCGGAGAGGCCGAGATAGCGGTTGGCCAGCCAGAAGCCGGAGTCGTTGACGTGGGAGAGCACTATGGCCCCGCCACCGATGGCAATGGTCACGGCGGCCAGCTGGGCACCGTTCAGCCCGAGCGGTTCCAGCATGGGCAGCAGCAGGCCACAGGCGGTCAGCATGGCGACGGTGGCGGACCCCTGAATGACCCGCACCGCGGCCGCCAGTATGAAGGCCAGCGCGACTATGGGCAGGCCGGAATCCGCCAGCATGTTGCCGAGGGCGGCACCCACCCCGGAATCCACCAGGATCTGCTTGAACACGCCACCGGCGCCGGTCACCAGTATGATGACGCCGGCTGGCTGGATGGCACTGTTGCAGACGCTCATCACCTCATCACGGGACATGCCACGGCGGATCCCCAGCAGATAAAAGGCGGCCAGACAGGCGACCATGATGGCGGTGAAGGGGTGACCGATGAACTCCAGCCAGTTGTGCAGGGTGGATCCTGCCTCGACGAAGCGGCCGACTATGGTCTTGAGACCTATCAGCAGCAGCGGCAGACCGATCAGGCCCATGGCCAGTCCGAATGAGGGCAGGGTCTTGCAGTCGTCGTGGGCGCTGCTCTGGGCATCGGCGGGCAGCGGTACATCCACCACCTTGCTGATCAGCTCCCCGAACAGCGGGCCTGCCAGGATCAGGGCCGGCACGGCGGCGATCAGGCCGAACAGAATCATGTAGCCAAAATCGGCCCCCAGCTGGGATGCTACCAGAATGGGGCCCGGTGCCGGAATAAGGAACGCCTGGCAGGTGGCGATGCCCGCCAGCAGCGCTATGCCTATCTTCACCACGCTGCCGCCGCCGCGACGGACGATGGCAAAGGCCACCCCGATCAGCAGCACCACGGCCACGTCGAAGAAGAGCGGCAGAGCGCAGATGAAGCCGGTCAGTGACATGGCCCAGTTGGCGCGCTTGACGCCGAAGGTACCGAGCAGGGTATGGGCCACCCGGTCGAGGGCACCGGTGACCTCCATCACCTTGCCGAACATGGCGCCCAGCGCCACCACCACGGCGACGAAGCCCAGGGTGCCGCCCATCCCTTTCTGGATGGTGTTGGCGATCTCGGCCGGGTTCATGCCGGCGGCGAGGCCGGCCACCATGGAGACCAGGATGAGGGAGACGACCGCGTGCAGGCGGGCCTTCATCACCAGAAAGAGCAGCAGCACTATGGAGCCGGCGGCCGTCATGATCAGGGAGAGGTCAGACATTGTTGTGCGTTCCTTGTTCCAGATTCAGTATCGACACCCTGCCGATCCGTCGGTAGGCCATATCTTTATGATTTATTTAGATTTATGGCCAGGGCGCAAGCTCGCTTGCCCAGGTGACTGTGAGTTCGCTCAGTCTGTGGCAGACTTCACATTTCTTGTTGTTACCGGTAACATGTTACCGGTAACGTGCTAAGTTAGAACCCATCGGCAGCACGATTTTTGAAAAATGGGATAGAGGTCAAACAATGGCGGGCAAGAGCATTATCGTGATGGGTGTGTGTGGTAGCGGCAAGTCCAGCGTCGGCCTCAAGGTGGCCCAGGCGCTGGGTGCCAAGTTCATCGATGGTGATGACCTGCATCCCAGAGCCAATATCCAGAAGATGGCCGGTGGCAACCCGCTCAACGACGAGGATCGCGCCCCCTGGCTGGAGCGGATCCGTGATGCGGCGTACAGCCTGGAACAGAAGAACGAGGTGGGCGTCATCGTCTGCTCGGCCCTCAAGAAGCAGTACCGCGACCAGATCCGCGAGGGCAATGACTCGGTGCATTTCCTGTTTCTGGACGGTGATCAGGCACTTATCCTCGAACGTATGCGGGCACGCAAAGGCCATTTCATGCGGGAAACCATGGTACAAAGTCAGTTCGATACCCTGGAGCGCCCGGATGGCGAGGCCGGTGTATTTCACATCGATATAGATGGCACCTTCGAGCAGGTGGTTGATCGGGCCGTCACAGCATTGGAGCAAGCCCAATGATCCATCAGGTTATTTCCAGCGTCACTGCCCGCATTCGCGAGCGCAGTGCCGCCCGTCGCCAGGCGTTCCTGGCCCGTATTCAGCGCCAGGCCGAGCAGGGCAAGACCCGCGCCGCCCTGGCTTGCGGCAACCTGGCCCACGCCGTGGCCGCCTGCAGCAGTGACGAGAAGGGTCGTATCCTCGACATGACCCGCGCCAACGTCGGCATAGTCACCGCCTACAACGACATGTTGAGTGCCCATCAGCCCTATCAGGGCTACCCGGACATCATCAAGGCCGCGCTGGCCGAACTGGGTCACAGCGCCCAGGTGGCGGGTGGCGTACCGGCCATGTGCGACGGCGTGACTCAGGGTCAGCCAGGGATGGACATGTCCCTGTTTTCCCGCGATCTTATCGCCCAGGCAACCGCGCTCTCCCTCTCTCACAACACCTTTGACGCCACCCTGCTGCTCGGTATCTGCGACAAGATAGCACCTGGCCAGATCATGGGGGCGCTCTCCCACGCGCACCTGCCCACCGCCTTCGTGCCGGCCGGCCCCATGGCCAGCGGCATCAGCAACGATGACAAGGTGAAGGTGCGCCAGCAGTACGCCGCCGGTGAACTGGGCCGCGATGCCCTGCTGGAGATGGAGTGCGGCGCCTATCATGCGCCGGGCACCTGCACTTTCTACGGCACTGCCAACACCAACCAGCTGGTGTTCGAGGCCATGGGCCTGATGCTGCCGGGCTCCGCCTTCGTCCATCCTCACAGCGAGTTGCGCCACGCGCTCACTGAAGAAGCCGCCCGTCGCATCAGCGCCATGATCCCTGGCTCCCCTGCCTACCGCCCCTTGAGCGAGGTGCTGGACGAGCGCGCCCTGGTCAACGGGCTGGTGGCCCTGCTCGCCTCCGGCGGCAGCACCAACCACAGTATCCACATGGTGGCGCTGGCGCGGGCTGCCGGCCTGCACCTGACCTGGGACGACATCAGCGATCTCTCCGATGTGGTGCCGCTCTTGGTGCGCATGTACCCGAACGGCCCGGCCGATGTGAATGCCTTCGAACAGGCGGGCGGCGTGCCCGGCCTGATGCGTCGTCTGGCGCAAGAGGGGCTGATCCACATGGATGCCACCCCTGTGTTTGGCGAGATGCAGGATTACCTCAGCCGTCCGGCTCTGGTGGATGGCGAGCTGGTGTGGCAGCCAGTGGGTGAAAGCACGGATCCGAGCGTGCTCTCACCGACCGGTTCCGTGTTCCAGGCCACCGGCGGCACCAAGCTGCTGGCGGGTAATCTGGGCCGCGCCGTGGTCAAGGTCTCCGCCGTGGCCCCCGAGTATCGCGTTATCGAAGCGCCCGCCCGGGTTTTCTCCTCCCAGCATGCGGTGGAGGCGGCCTACAAGGCTGGCAGCCTCAATCAGGATGCCGTTATCGTGGTGCGCCACAACGGCCCGGCGGCCAACGGCATGCCGGAGTTGCACAAGCTGATGCCTGTGCTCGGCAACCTGCAGAAGGCAGGTTACAAGGTAGCACTGGTCACCGATGGTCGCCTCTCAGGCGCCTCCGGCAAGATCCCGGCTGCCATCCATGTCACCCCGGAAGCCTTGCACGGCGGCGCCATTGGCCTGCTGCGCGATGGCGATCTGCTGCGGGTGGACGCGGTGACTGGCCGCCTCGATTGCCTGACCGATTTGAGTGGCCGTACCCAGGCCGAGATTGACCTCACTCTGGAACAAGAGGGGTGGGGCCGTGAACTGTTCAGCGTGATGCGTCGCGCGGTATCGAGCGCCGAGTGCGGCGCCACCATCTTTGATTAAGGAAGCGTTATGCAAAACTGGAAAGTGACCCCTGCCGAGGTGTTTGCCGCCTCCCCGCTGGTTCCTGTGATGGTCATCAACGAGCTGGAGCAGGCCCTGCCAATGGCCAAGGCGCTGCTCGACGGCGGCATCTCGGTATTCGAGATCACCCTGCGCACCCCGGTGGCGCTCGATGCCATCGCCCTCATCGCCAAGGCGATGCCGGATGCCATGGTCGGTGCAGGCACAGTGCTCAACTGCGCGCAGTTTGACGCAGCCGTGGCCGCCGGTGCCCGCTTCGTCATCTCCCCGGGGATGACACCGGCGCTGCTGGCCCATGCGGCCAACAGCACGGCGCCGCTGATCCCGGGCGTTGCCACTGCCTCCGAGGTAATGCAGGCGCTGGAAGCGGGTTATGATCACTTGAAGTTCTTCCCGGCCGAAGCGAACGGCGGCACCAAGGCGCTGGCTGCCATTGCAGCACCGCTTCCCCAGATCAAATTCTGCCCCACCGGTGGCATAGGCCCGAAAAACGTGGCCGACTATCTGGCGCTGAAATGCGTCGCCACCGTCGGCGGTTCCTGGATGCTGCCGGCCGATGCGGTCAAGAGCGGCAACTGGGAGGAGGTGACTCGCCTCTCTCGCGAAGCGGTCGAGCTGGTTAAACGCTAAGCGCCAGTAGTGCAGAAAAATCATACAGGCCACCCTAGGGTGGCCTGCTTTTTGGTCGTCCTAATGGTGAAAAAGCCATTTGCAGCACGCAGCCTGCTCCCTTATGGTTATGGCCGGTTTCTCTCCGGCTGGCCGACATGTCCTTTCTCCATCGTTCCTGCCCGCAAGGGCACTTCACCCCGCTGCACTGCCATCCACAGGCCCAGTATTGCTACATGCACGATGGCGGCGGCGTCATCACTGGAGGCGGTGCCAGCGAGCTGCTGGTCGCCGGCCAGCTCTGTTTTATTCCTACGGGCTGGGAGCACGAGTTTCGCACGCTGCGCCACACCCGTATCTCGCTCATCTATACAGCGCCGTCCGGGCATGACCCTTTTGGCCTGCGTCAGGTGACCCCATTGCTGGCCGGTCTCTTTGCCCGTCTTACCGAGTTGGGGGAGGGAAGCGAGCGCGAGGCCTATTTGATGGTGATCGGCCACGAACTGGCACGCGCTGTCCCCCAGGCGGCTCAGCCTGCGCTTGCAGCCAATCTCGATCCACGCCTGCTGCGGGTGCTGGAGCGGGTCTGTCAGGCTCCCTCTGTCAACATTGTACTGGCGATGCTGGCAGAGGATTGCGGCGCCTCGGTACGCACCCTCAACCGACTCTTTCTCCAGCAGTTGGGTTGCACCTTTCGTCAGTGGCGGGAGCAGGTGGTGATGGGACGGGCGCGTCAGCTACAGCATCAGGGGCTAACCTTGGCGCAGATCGCCGACCAGCTCGGCTATGAGGATCCTGGTGCCTTCTCTCACGCTTTCCAGCGCTTTGTGCGGTGCGACTCAGCGCCGTGAACCTATGTCCTCGTCCTGCGCGCTGCCAGTCAGCAGGCAGGTTACCTCGTCGGTCTGGCAGATCTTGCCGTGGTGAAAGGTAAAGAGGCCGCTTACCTTGCAAACGAGGGGGAGGCCATCGTGACGGGTGGCCCGCACCACATGGGTCGAGTGCACCCTATCCCCCTGCGCGATTGAGGCGACGAACTCGATGGTGGCTTTGGCCAGATGATCTCTCAGCGCCGCAATGTGCTGGCGGAAAGCCGCGTAGTCGAGCTGCTCGCCATTCACTTGCTGGCAGTAGTCCGGAGTGAACCACTGGTCGAGTTCGGCAAGGGTAAAGCTGGGATCGCAGATCACGTGTTGCAGGCAGGTTTGCAATCTCTCGGTGTTGTTCATCTTCTGCTCCTGATGATGTGGTCGGGATGTCGGGCCAGCATAGATCAGGGGACGGAGAGAACAGGCGGGAGGATGCGCCATCATGGCTGGTAAATGCGCCATGATGACAGGGGTCAGCCCAGGCTGTCCCCTTCATAGAGAGAGAAGCCCATATCCTTGCGGGTGTCGGGCAGTGGCTGGCCGCTGAGTCGGGCCAGCAGCATGGTCGCCGCCTCGCGGCCTATCTCCTTGCGCGGGGTGACGATACTGGCCAGCTTGGGGGTCATGGCATGGCCTATGTCGAGGGCGTTGCTGCCGGCGATGGCGATCTGCTGGGGCACGGGTATCCACTTGGCCTGACACTGCAGCAGGGCGCCCACCGCCAGGTCATCGTTGGTGCAGAACAGGCCGTCGAGGTCGGGGTAGCGCACCAGCGCCTGATCCAGCAACTGACCACCCAGGGTGAAGCTGGAGGACTGCTCGGTCAGCAGGTGCTGGCCGGTCAGGCCATAATCGCCCATCGCCTGGTAGTAACCCTCCATCCTCAGCTGGGTGCGCACGTCGAGACGTGCCCCCAGGTAGACCAGCTTGCGTCGGCCCCGGCGCAGCATCTCTGTTACCATGGCCCGGGCGGCGGCCCTGTGATCCATCCCCACCACCATGTCGATGGGGGTTTGCGGCAGATCCATGGTTTCCACCACAGGAATGCCGGCGGTGGCGATCATTTTGCGGGTGCGCTCCGTGTGCTGGCTGTCGGAGAGGATCAGGCCGTCCACGTGATAGGAGAGCAGGGAGGCCACCTGCTCCTCTTCCCGTTCCGGGTTGTAGCCGTAGTGGGCGAGCAGGGTCTGGTAGCCGGCGGGCCGGGTCACCGACTCTATGCCATGCACCACGGCGGAGAAGACCTGGTTGGAGAGGGAGGGGATCAGGATGCCGATCGCTCTACTGGTGGCGTTGGATAGAATGTCCGGCGCCCGGTTGGGGATGTAGCCCAGCGCCTCCACTGCGGCGGCGATCCGCTCACGGGTGCCCTCGGCCACGGCCTGCGGATCGCGCAGGTAGCGGCTGACGGTCATCTTGGTGACCCCGGTCTGGTCGGCTATGTCCTGCAGAGTTGGGCGGCGCTTTCGGGTATCGTTCATCTCGGGATCCGGCAAAAATGTTACAGGTAACATTACCGTTTTTGTTTAACAAAGTCAGCATATGACGCCATCGGCAGAGGACTATTCGCATGATCAAGGGCAAGTGCTTCGAGGGGAAGCGTTTCGAACAGCAGGATGTGGCGCAAGAGTGCTTCACTGAGTGCCGCTTCATCGACTGCAACTTCTCCTGGCTGGACTTGAGCGAGAGCCGCTTCGTCGACTGCAGTTTCTACGAGCGGGAGCGCGAGCTGGGCTGCCAGCTGCAGGGCTGCGATCTGCGGGAGGCGAGCTTTCTGCGCTGCGATCTGACCCTAGCGGATCTCAGCCGCAGCCAGTGTCTGGGGCTGGAGATGCGTGACTGCCAGGCCATGGGCATCAACTTTGCCCGCGCCAGCTTCGCCAACCAGATCACCGTCAAGAGCTACTTCTGCGAGGCGCATCTTACCGGCAACAATTTCAGCTACGCCAACTTCGATGGCTGCCTGCTGGAGCGCTGCGAGCTCAGTGGCAATCGCTGGCAGGGAGCCAGCCTGCTGGGGGCCTCGCTGGCCGGCTCCGATCTGAGCGGTTCAGAGTTCGGCCAGATAGAGTGGACCAGCTTCAACCTGCAGGGCTGCGATCTGCGCCAGTGCGATCTGCCCGGGCTGGATCTGCGCCGGGTCAAGCTGGACGGGGTGCAGATCAATGAAGAGCAGCAGCAGGGGCTGCTCGAACAGCTCGGCCTCATCGTCTTCCCCTGATCCCGGTGGTCGAAAACGGGGTAAGTTTTCGTCATTCGATGCCGCCGACAGGGTCGTCGGCGACGATCAAAAAAGCCTGCGTCATGCAGGCTTTTTGCCATCTAGTGGGCGGGATCAGCGTTTGGCCAGCCACTTGGTCGGGTTGATGGCTTCACCCTGATAGCGGATCTCGAAGTAGAGGCCGGGTCTGTCCTGGCCGCCACTGTCGCCGACCAGCGCCACGGGTTCGCCCTGTTCCACGCTCTGACCCACCTGACGCAGCAGCGACTGGTTGTGACCGTAGAGGCTCATGTAGCCACGGCCGTGGTCGATCACCAGCAGCATGCCGAAGCCATCCAGCCAGTCGGCGTAAACCACCTGGCCCGGTGCGACCGCCTTGACCTGGGTTCCTTCGCTGGCGCCAATCAGGGTGCCCTTCCACTTTAGCTCGGCGGTGCGGGCTGAACCGTAGGAGATAAGGATCGGGCCCTGCACCGGCCAGCGCAGGCTGCCGTTGGTGCTGAGACCGCCGTAGCCGCCACTGCTTGGCTTGGAGCTGCTGCGCGCGGCGGCTTGCTGCTCCGCCACCCGGTTCTGTTGTTCGGTTACTTTTTGCTGTTGGGCGGCGAGCCGTTGTTGCTCGCCGACCTTCTGCTGCTCGGCCGCGATCCGCTGCTGTTCTGCAATCCGTTTCTGCTCGGCGGCCAGGCGTTGGGCCTCCAGGCGGCGCTGGCGCTCCTGTTCGGCTTTCAGCTTGGCCAGCCGCTCCCGCTCGGCCCGCTCACGACGCTCCTGCTCTTCCCGCTGGCGACGCAGCTCTTCCAGCCGGGCCTTCAGGGCTTTCTCCGCCTTGACCAGCTTGGTCAGCTTCTGTTCGTCGTTTTGCACCGATTGTTGCAACTGGTTGCGTACCTTGGCGCGGCTCTGTTGGCTGGCCAGCAGGGCCTGATGGTGCTCCTGCTGTTCGCTTAGCAGGGCTTGCAGCTTGCTCTCGGTCTCTTTGGTAGCCAGCTGGTTTTTGGCCAGCTTGGTGCGGGTCGCACGCAGGGCGTCGATGGCCTCGATGCGAGCCTTGTTGAGGTAGTCATAGTAATCGAGAGAGCGGCTCAGTTTGGCCGGATCCTGCTGATTGAGCAGCAGTTTGAGGTAATCGTGGTTGCCCGCCTGGAAGGCGCTTTCCGCCTGCTTGGCCAGCAACTGCTTCTGATGGCTGGCCTGTTGTTCCAGATCCAGCTTGTCCTGTTGCAGGCCAACCAGTTTTTGCTGATTCTGTTTCAGCTGTTGTTTGGTCTGCTCGAGCTTGGCCGCCGCGGCCGAGATGGCCTGCTCATCGGCCTTGAGCTGGGTGTTGAGTTTGGCCAGCTCCTGCTTGCTGAGCTTGATGGTTTTCTGTTGCTCTTTGATCTGGGACTGCATGGTGCCGAGCTGCTGATTGGCAGCCAGGGCCTTGCCAGCGACAAACGACAGGCAAAAAAACAGCGCGCCGGCCAACAGGCCGACGCGACTGGTTTTGTTTGAAATAACTTCGCATCCCCGCATGGGGAAGGATTATTTCAGAATCATCAGGGGCTTGCCAGTCATTTCCGGCGGTACCGGCAGACCCATCAGGGTCAGCATGGTTGGAGCCAGATCGGACAGTTTTCCACCTTCAACCACCTCGGACTTGCGACCGAAATAGATGAGGGGAACCGGCAGGTTGGTATGGGCTGTGTGGGCTTGACCCGTCTCTTCGTCCAGCATCTTCTCGGCGTTGCCGTGGTCGGCGGTGATCAGGCATTCGCCACCGACTTCGGCCAGGGCCTCGGTGACGCGACCGATGCAGTGGTCAACCGCTTCACAGGCTTTGACGGCCGCATCGAACACGCCGGTGTGGCCGACCATGTCGCCGTTCGGGTAGTTGCAGATGATGGTGTCGTACTTGCCGCTCTTGATGGCAGCAACCAGTTTGTCGGTCAGCTCTTCGGAGCTCATTTCCGGCTGCAGGTCATAAGTCGCCACTTTCGGGCTGGCAACGATTTCGCGGTCTTCACCGGTGAAGCAGGACTCTTCGCCACCGTTGAAGAAGAAGGTGACGTGGGCGTACTTCTCGGTTTCGGAGATGCGCAGCTGGGTCTTGCCCTGCTTGGCCAGCCACTCACCCAGGGTGTTCACCAGGGCAGTCGGCGGGTAGGCACAGGCAGTTTTGATGTCGGCCGCGTATTCGGTCAGCATCACGAAGTTCAGCGCAGGGGTGGCGGCACGGGCAAAGCCGGTGAAGTCACTGTCAACGAAGGCGCGGGTGATTTCACGGGCGCGGTCGGCACGGAAGTTCATGAAGATCAGGGCATCGCCATCCTGCATGGGGGCGGCAGCACCGATGCGGGTGGCCTTGACGAACTCGTCGTTCTCGTCGCGGGCATAGGCGGCGGCCAGGGCTTCGCTGGCGCTGTCGGCGGTGAACTCGCCCTTGCCCTGAGTCATCAGGTCATAAGCTTGCTGCACGCGATCCCAGCGGTTGTCACGGTCCATGGCAAAGTAGCGGCCGATCATGGAGGCGAAACGACCCTTGCCCAGACGGGCAAACAGGGCATCGAACTGTTCGATGGAGGACTGGGCGGAGCGCGGCGGTACGTCGCGGCCATCCAGGAAGGCGTGGAAATAGATCTGCTCGGCGCCACGTTTGGCGGCCATCTCGATCATGCCCATGATGTGCTCTTCGTGGCTGTGTACGCCACCCGGGGACATCAGACCCATGATGTGAACGGCTTTGCCCTTGGTCACGGCAGAATCGACAGCCTTGGCCAGTTCGACGTTCTGGAAGAAGTCGCCGTCCTTGATCTCTTTGGAGATGCGGGTCAGTTCCTGATAGACGATGCGACCTGCGCCAATGTTGACGTGACCCACTTCGGAGTTACCCATCTGACCATCCGGCAGACCCACGTCCAGGCCGGAGCCGGAGATCAGGGTGCTGGTGTAGTCACGGGCGAGACGGTCGAGGTTGGGAGTCTTGGCGGCAGCGACGGCATTGTGCTCTTGCTTGGTGCTGTAGCCCCAACCGTCCATGATGACCAGAACCAAAGGTTTCTTAGCTGTTGACATAAGGCTATGTCCTCTCGGATAGGAATGAATTGCGGGAAGTGAAACTAGCGTAATATTACTACATCTGCCGAAATAGTCACCTGATAGCCAAGCCCAGACCCGCCGTCGTTCAGGACTGTTGCCAGCCTGTTTCCCCTTTGTCGCCGGCTTGTCTCCCGGCTCGACGAATCCCACTCCCAAAGCGTCGGACGCCACTTTTTATTCCGATCCTTTATCGTGCCCCTGCCCGATGGGAGCTCGCTCCCGCTTTGCCGCCAAGATGGCTGATCTTGGTGGGGTCCCCATGTATACTCGGGCCCTTGTCTTGGTCCCTGGATAGTAGAAGATGCAAGAGTATTTGGATTTTGCGGCCCGTAACCCGCTGCTGACCGCAGCCTGGTTCGGCCTGGCAGGCACTTTGGTTTACACCACTGTGCGTGCTCGTTTTTCTCCGGTTAAGACGGTGAACAACCACACGGCTACCCTGCTGATCAACCGTGAAAATGCCACTGTGGTGGACATTCGCAGTCAGGAAGAGTTTGCCAAGGGTCATCTGGCCGGTGCCCAGCACCTGCCGCTCAGCCAGATCCAGAGCAATAACCTGGGTCCGGTTGAAAAGCATAAAGATGCCCCCATCATAGTGGTGTGCGAGTCGGGGATGACCGCTGGTGGCGCGGGTCGCCAACTGAGCAAGGCCGGTTTCAAGCAGGTGTATGTGCTCAGCGGTGGCATGGCCCAGTGGCGTGCAGATAATCTGCCGGTGACCAAAAAACGCTGATTTAAGGGCCTGCGCCCACATATTTTCTTAAAAAGGAATCAAACGAAATGGCTGACGAAATCAACAACCAGGAAGTACAACCGGAATTCCACATCCAGCGTGTCTACACCAAGGATGTCTCTTTCGAAGCCCCGAATACCCCGCACATCTTCCAGAAAGAGTGGCAGCCGGACGTCAAGCTGGATATGGACACCAAGACCAACATCCTGGCTGACGGCGTGTATGAGGTTGTGCTGACCCTGACCGTGACCTGCAAGCTGGAAACCGAGACTGCCTTCCTGTGTGAAGTGCAGCAAGCCGGTATCTTCACCATAGGCAACCTGCCGGAGCCGCAACTGGCTCACTGCCTGGCCGCCTTCTGCCCGAACATCCTGTTCCCGTATGCCCGCGAAGCTGTGGCCAACATGGTGAGCAAGGGTTCCTTCCCGCAGCTGAACCTGGCACCGGTCAACTTCGATGCCCTGTTTGCCCAGCACATGGCGCAAGCACAGGCCCAGCAGGCGACTGCGGAAGCCTGATAATGGCTGACCAGATCGCTATCTCGGTCTTGGGGGCGGGGTCTTATGGCTCCGCCCTTGCCATTTCTCTGGCGCGCAACGGTCATCCGACCCTGCTGTGGGGTCATGACCCTGCCCATGTCGCCGAGCTGGAACAAGACCGCTGCAACAAGGCTTTCCTGCCGGATGTCCCTTTTCCCGCCGATCTGCAACTGACCGCCGATCTGCAGGCGGCGGTGCAAGCCGCGCCCGTGCTGCTGCTGGTGGTGCCGAGCCATGTGTTCGGCCAGGTGCTGGCTCAGATCAAACCCTTCCTGCGCCCCGATACCCGTATCGCCTGGGCCACCAAGGGGCTGGAACCTGACAGTGGCCGCCTGCTGCAAGACGTGGCCCGTGAGGTGCTGGGTGAGGCGATCCCGCTGGCGGTGATCTCCGGTCCCACCTTCGCCAAGGAGCTGGCCGCCGGCCTGCCGACCGCCATCTCGGTGGCGTCGACTCACGATGGCTTCGCCGATGACCTCTCGCTGTTGCTGCACTGCGGCCGCTCGTTCCGGGTCTATACCAATCCGGACTTCGTCGGTCTGCAGCTGGGCGGCGCCGTCAAGAACGTCATTGCCATCGGCGCCGGTCTATCCGACGGGCTGGGATTTGGCGCCAACGCCAGAACCGCGCTCATCACCCGGGGTCTGGTGGAGATGCAGCGTCTGGGGGCGGCCCTGGGTGCCGATGCCAAAACCTTCATGGGGATGGCGGGGCTCGGGGATCTGGTGCTGACCTGTACCGACAACCAGTCGCGCAACCGTCGCTTCGGTCTGGCTCTCGGGGCCGGTAAGAGCGTGGATACCGCCATGGCCGAGATAGGTCAGGTGGTGGAAGGTTATCGCAACACCAAGGAGGTACATCTGCTGGCGGCCCGTTGTGGCGTCGAGATGCCCATCTGCGAGCAGATCTTCCAGGTGCTCTATCAGGACAAGAACCCGAAAGAGGCCGCCATCGCCCTGCTCAGCCGGGACAAGCGCGACGAATAAGCCATCCGCTGATGCCTGATAGCAAAAGGCCCCGCCAGATTGGCGGGGCCTTTTCATGTGTGGTCGAAGGGGAGCAACTCTGATGGATACTCGCCACTGGCACGGGATCAATAGTAGGAGTGATCGCCGCGCTGGTGCTCGGTGGCATCTTTGACGCCGTTGAGCTCGCCCGGGAATTTCTCCAGCAGCTGCTTCTCGATCCCCTCTTTCAGGGTGTAGTCGACCATGGAGCAACCGTTGCAACCGCCGCCAAACTGCAGGATGGCCAGCTTGTCTTCGGTCAGCTCGACCAGGGTGACCTTGCCGCCGTGACCGGCCAGCATGGGGTTCACCTCGGACATCAGCACATATTCGATGCGGTCGATCAGGGGGGCATCGTCGGCCACTTTGCGCATCTTGGCGTTTGGCGCTTTGAGGGTGAGCTGGGAGCCCATCTGATCGGTGACGAAGTCGATGGTGGCATCGACCAAGAAGGGGGCGCTCAGAGGGTCGACTAGGCAGTCGAAGCCGCTGAAGGGCAGGTGCTGATCTTCCGGATCGACCGCGTCGGGTGGGCAATATGATACGCCGCACTCGGCATTCTGGGTTCCCGGATTGACCACAAACACCCGGATATTGGTGCCATCAGGCTGTTTTTCCAGCAGTTTACGGAAATGGGCCTGGGCGGTGTCGGAAATGCTGATCATCACTATCCTCATAAACCTGAGTGTACGACTAGGGTATTCATGATAACTCGCTTGGCAGTGCTTGGGTAGCATGCAGATGGCGCCGAGCATATGTCAAATATACCTATGGCCGCCTGATGTAACTGAGCCTGCGGGATACATGCCGAGGATTATTGAGGATGTTTGCGGGGGCTGCATACATCTCTATGGCAGCCTGATATGCCTGCTCTTGCGGTATCCATATTTGAGTGTCACTTGAGGTGTTTGAGCGTGCGGCAAATGGCCCACACCTCCACTTTCGCGATGCCGCTCTCGTGCAGCACGCGGGTGAGCTGACCCGCCGTCGCCCCTGTGGTCACCACATCGTCGAGCAGGGCTACGTGCCGATAGTGGTGGGGCTGGATCTGGAAGGCGCCGCGCAGATTCCGTCGCCGCTGAGCGGCACTGAGCCGGGTCTGCTGCGGGGTGGCCCGGGTTCTGCGCAGCAGCCGGGTGTCGCAGGGGATACCGGTGATCTCGCTAAGGGTGATGGCTATCTCCTCCGCCTGATTGAAACCGCGCCACCACTGTCGCCACCAGTGCAAAGGAACCGGAATGATGGCCTCGGGGAGATCGTCTCTCTCCAGATGATCGGCCAGCAGACGGGCGAGCAGCGGCGCCAGCAGGATCTGGCCAGAATATTTCAGCTGCGGTATGAGCATGGAGTAGGGGGTCTGGTAATCGCCAATGACCTGCAGCCGCTGCCAGGGCGGTGGCTTGCGCTGGCAGCGCCCGCAGACAGGTTCGGTTTCTCCGCCAGGTTCCGGCAAGGGGGACGCACACAGGCTGCATTTGCGATAGGGCTGGTGGAGGGCCTGCTGGCACCAGCTGCAGAGCAGCGGCTGTGTATCGCAAGGCTGTTGGCAGAGCAGACAGTGGCCCTGCCAGTCGGCATGGTTGCCAAGGATCGGACTTGCTTTGGCGAGCAGCCGCTTTAACATGCTGACCCCAAGAGAATGAACAGGGATCTTGAGTCTAGATGAGCGTATCGGTAGAGCGATGTGGTCAGGGGCCCGATCTGGTGCTGTTGCACGGATGGGGCATGAATGGCGCAGTCTGGCATGGTATTGCCCAGCAGTTGGCGGCCCATTATCGGCTGCATCTGGTGGACTTGCCCGGGTTTGGCAACAGCCCGCTGGCCGACGGGATTGATTACTCCTTGCCATGGCTGGCGGAGCAGGTCGCTGCCGTCTTGCCGCAGAAGTGCCATCTGCTCGGCTGGTCCCTCGGTGGTCTGGTAGCGAGTCAGTTGGCGCTGACCGAGCCTGAGCGATGCCATTCGCTCATCACGGTAGCCAGTTCCCCCTGCTTCATGGCCCGTGACGACTGGCCGGGGATCGCCCCCAAGGTGCTGATGGGCTTCAATCAGATGCTGGCGGGGGACTTCAAGCAGACCATAGATCGTTTCCTCGCGATCCAGGCCATGGGCAGCGAACATGCCCGGGATGATATTCGCCAGCTGCGCCACTGGTTGGCAGAGCGCCCGGCCCCCCGGCTCGCCGCGCTGGAGGCTGGACTCGGTCTGCTGGCGGACGTTGATCTGCGCGATGAGCTGACGACACTGAGCCTGCCCTGGCTGCGGGTCTATGGCCGGCTGGATTCGCTGGTGCCCAAGGTGGCCATACCGCTGCTGGACGAACGCTACCCGGCCAGTCACAGCCTGGTGCTGGAAAAGGCCTCGCACGCGCCCTTTATTTCCCACCCACAGCAGTTCGTTGAAATCATTCGACATTTTGTTGGTTGAAAAACAACCTATTTACTTCATTAATCCTCTGGCGTGACGGATAATTAATCCAGCGTCAGAGGAGCGTCATCATGCGTATAGATTCTGCATTGAACAGCGGAGTACAAGGGTTTCAGCGAGCGGAACAGATTGCCGACAAGGCATCAAGCCAGATCGCCCGGCTCAACACCCCGAGCGGTGATCAAGTACAACTGCCCGATGAACTGGTCAACCTCAAGGTGGCCGAAGTACAGGCCGGAGCATCTGCCAAGGTGATCCAGACCGCCAGTGATGTTATGGGTACCCTGATCGATATCCGGGTGTGACATGAACATCAATGTCAGTCTGCCGACCATTATTCCTAATCAGCTGCAACCGCAGACGGAATCGGCACGTACTGATAATCGCCGTGCAGCCCTCGTTCCCCAGACCCGTCAGAGCGAGGCATTCAATGCCGAGCCTGAAGTCGGCTCACAGAAAGACAAGTCCAAGGCCAGCCAGGCCAATCCCAACCAGACCTCCCAGCAGACGCGGGACGTTTCCCAGACCACCGGTAATCCGCAAACGCCGGTTGATCACCGCTTCGTGGAGGCCACGGGGGAAGAGGGGCAGCGTAACAAGCAGCAGGATCCCAGACAACAGGAGCAACAGCAGAAGCAGGAGTTGCAGGTCAAGGAGCTGGCCGACAGGGATCAGGAGGTGCGCACTCACGAGCAGGCGCATCAGAGCACTGGTGGCCAGTATGCCGGCAGTCCTACCTATGAGTTTGCCATGGGGCCGGATGGCAAGCGTTACGCCACCGGCGGGGGCGTTTCCATCGATATCGGGACCATCCCCGGCGATCCCAGAGCGACCATCGCCAAGATGCAGCAGGTGCGTGCCGCCGCCCTGGCCCCGGCCGATCCTTCCGCACAGGATCTGAGCGTGGCCAGAAGTGCCGCCGCCAAGGAGGCCCATGCCCGCAAGGCGCTGCTCTCATCCGACCCAGACTCAGCCCTGGCGGTCGATGGCAGCGCCAAGACGGGTGTGTTGAGCGGCTACATGGAGCAGCGCAATCAGGTCATTGCCCAGCGTTATCAACAGGCGGTCAGGCCTGCTGCGCAGCAGGGTTTCAGTCTGAACGTCTGAGCGCGGCGCCGCTCTTCCCCCTGATTTTTCGATCACGCCCTGGGCATTTGCAACTAATCTGAGGGGTAATCCCATTCATCCTCACAGGAGTCGTCATGCACTTTGATGAAGTCAAACCGGAAGACTTTGCCACCTTCTCCCGCGTTCCCCCTCCTCACCTTCAGATGGAACAATTTTTGATGCAGCTTGGTGGTGGCGGAACCGAAGGTACGCACTTCAAGAAGAAAGTCATGCTGGCGGCCGGTTGGAGCCATACCGGCGTGGTTTCCTATGGCAAGTACCCGCAGGAGGCCTGCAAGGCATTCAATCGACTGCGGGAGGTGCTGGCCCGGCATCAGGATCCTGAAAGTATTCTGGCCACCCTCAGTCAATGAGTCTTGGCGTTTTGTAAAAAAGCCCCTTTCGGGGCTTTTTTCATTTCTTGACGGCTTATTTCTTGGTTTTGGAGAGGGCTGCCGCGAAGGCGTTGCCCATGGCTCCGCCCACCTGCGTGCTTGGGCGCGGCGCCTGCCTCGGCTTGGCACTGCCAGCATTCGCGTTGCGGGATTCCGCAGGCTTGCGGACCGGTTGTCCGGCTTTTTCGTCCAGCCGCATGGTCAGGCTGATCCGCTTGCGCGGGGCATCCACTTCCAGCACCTTGACCCTTACTATGTCCCCTGCCTTGACCACCTCGCGGGGATCCTTGACGAAGCGATCCGTCAGGGAGCTGATGTGTACCAGCCCATCCTGATGGACGCCGATGTCGATGAAGGCGCCGAAGTTGGTGACGTTGGTGACCACGCCTTCCAATATCATCTCGGGCACCAGGTCGCTGATCTTCTCCACCCCATCCTTGAAGGTGGCGGTCTTGAACTCGGGGCGCGGGTCGCGGCCCGGCTTGTCCAGTTCACCTATGATGTCGGTGACAGTGGGCACGCCGAACTGCTCATCCGTGTAGTCGGCCGGCTTCAGGCTGCGCAGCAGGCTGCCGTTGCCGAGCAGGCTTTCAACTTGCTGCTGGAGTCGCGCCAGGATCCTCTCAACCACAGGGTAGGATTCCGGGTGGACCGCCGAGCTGTCGAGAGGGTTGCTGCCGCCGCGAATGCGCAGGAAGCCGGCGCACTGTTCAAAGGCTTTGGGGCCGAGGCGGCTGACTTTCAGCAGTTGCTGACGGCTCTGGAAGGCGCCGTGCTCGTCCCGATAGGCGACGATATTCTGGGCCAGGGTCTGGGAGAGACCGGACACCCGATTCAGCAGGGCGACCGAGGCGGTATTCACATCCACTCCGACCGCGTTCACGCAATCCTCGACCACGGCGTCCAGCCGGCGGGCCAGCTGGCTCTGGCCGACATCGTGCTGGTACTGGCCCACACCTATGCTCTTGGGATCTATCTTGACCAGCTCGGCCAGGGGATCCTGCAGGCGGCGGGCGATGGAGACGGCGCCACGGATGGAGACATCCAGATCCGGGAACTCCTGAGAGGCAAGTTCGGAGGCGGAATAGACAGAGGCCCCCGCTTCGCTCACTACTATCTTCTGCGCCTTGGCGGCGGGGTAGCGTTCGAACAGATCGCTCACCAGCCGGTCTGTCTCTCGCGAGGCGGTGCCGTTGCCTATGCTGATGAGCTCGACCTTGTGCTTCTGGCACAGCTCGCTCAGGGTGCGCAGACTCTGATCGACCTGTTTCTTCGGCTCGAACGGGTAGATGGTGGCGTGATCGACCAGCTTGCCGGTGGCGTCGACCACGGCCACCTTGACCCCGGTACGGATGCCCGGATCCAGCCCCATGGTGCAGCGCATGCCCGCCGGCGCCGCCATCAGCAGATCCTGCAGGTTCATGGCGAACACCTTGATGGCCTCGTCTTCTGCCGATTCGCGGATACGGCCGATCAGCTCGGTCTCCATCTGCAAGGAGAGCTTGATCTTCCAGGTCCAGCTCACCACCCCCTGCAGCCACTTGTCGGCCGGGCGGTTTTGCAGATTCAGTTTGAGGTGGTGGGCAATGATGCCTTCACAGGGGCTGGCGCCCTCGTCTTCACCTGTGATCAACGCCAGATTGAGAATGCCCTCGTTACGACCGCGCAGCATGGCCAGCACCCGATGGGAGGGGGCCTTGTGCAGCGGCTCGTCATGCTCGAAGTAGTCCTTGAACTTGGCTCCTTCCTGCTCCTTGCCTGCCACCATGCGGGCGCGCAGGGTGGCGTTGTGCCACAGGTAGTCACGCAGCTTCTCCAGCAGGTCTGCCTGTTCGGCGAAACGCTCCATCAGGATATAGCGGGCACCGTCGAGGGCGGTCTTGCTGTCAGTGATGCCGTGATCGCTATTGAGGAAGGCGGCCGCGGCCTGTTCGGGCTCCTGCATCGGCTCCGTGAGCAGCAGGCTCGCCAGCGGTTCCAGTCCAGCTTCGATAGCCATCTGTCCCTTGGTGCGACGCTTGGGCTTGTAGGGGAGATAGAGATCTTCCAGCCGGGTCTTGCTGTCGGCACCGTTCAGCTCTCGCGCCAGTTCCGGGGTGAGTTTGCCCTGCTCCTCGATGGAGCGGAGGATCACCTGGCGGCGATCCTCCAGCTCGCGCAGATAGCCGAGGCGGCTCTCCAGGGTGCGCAGCTGGCTGTCGTCCAGGCCACCGGTCGCCTCTTTGCGATAACGGGCGATAAAGGGCACGGTCGAACCTTCATCCAGCAGGCGCACGGCCGCCTGCACCTGTTCCGGACGGGCATTCAGCTCACCGGCAATCTGTCTCTCTATTACATGGCTGTGCATCTGGGATCTCTGTGGTCGCTTCTATCCAACTGGCCTGGGGTTGGCTGTGGCCGCGTATGCTGCTCGTCAGCTCGCCGCCTCTCTACATGATGAGGGGGCCGCATGGTGTGCATTGAGCGTCGCCGGGACTGGCCCATACCCAAGGCACCAAATGTGAGCACTATATGGGGTCGGGCGGCGCTATGCCACCCTGCTGAAATGACATGCATGGCTGTGGGGCCGAATGGCGGGAGAGGGGCTGGCCACCCAGATCCTTGTCATGGGGGCTCGTTGCTTGGACGGGTAGGGCATCAGCCCTGCCCATGGCGGGGAGGCAAGCGCTTTTCGCACCCGTCACTTCGGATAACTGATCTCGTTGACATACCAACAGACGTCACCGACTGGCGTAGGCACTATGGCCTCATCCCCGACCTCCTTCTTGAGCAGGGCGCGGGCCATGGGGGAGTCGATGGAGATGTAATCCTTGCGGCCAAAGATCTCGTCATAACCGACAATGCGAAAGCGCTTGGTCTCGCCCTCGTCGTTCTCCACCTTGACCCAGGCACCGAAAAACACCTTGCCCTCCTGGGCGGGAGCATAATCAACGATCCCCAGCTCCTCGAGGCATTTGCGCAGGTAGCGTACCCGCCTGTCGATCTCCCGCAGCCGCTTCTTGTTGTACTGGTAGTCGGCATTCTCGCTGCGATCGCCGAGGCTGGCGGCCCAGGCCACCTTGCGGGTGGTCTCGGGGCGCTCTTCACGCCACAGGAAATCGAGCTCTTCTTTCAGCTTGTTGTAGCCTTCGCGGGTGATCAGCTTGGTCTTCATGGATTTCAAGTACCTGCGTCAATGTGGGCTGATGGGCCTCTGGTGGCCCGGCCGATCTTATCCGCTGTCGCCTTGCTGTCGAGCAAAACCTGTATCGTCATGGGAGAGGACGTGGGCCGAGGCGCACAAGGCGGCCATGGGCAATAACCAGTAACATATTTATGCTTTGCCGTTGGGTGCCCGGGCTCTAGTATTGGCAACATATCGATAGGAGAGGCAAGCAATGAGTCAGCAATACAAGGTTCTGGTCGTCGACGATGATTTGAAATTACGTTCCCTGTTGGAGCGCTATCTGACCGAACAGGGATTCGTGGTTCGGGGCGTCGCCAATGGTGAACAGGCCGATCGCCTGCTGACTCGTGAAAATTTCAGCCTGATGGTGCTGGACTTGATGCTGCCGGGGGAGGATGGCCTCTCCATCTGTCGCCGCCTGCGCGAGGCCGGCAATCAGATCCCGGTGCTGATGCTCACCGCCAAGGGCGATGAGGTGGATCGCATCGTCGGGCTCGAGATGGGGGCCGATGACTATCTTCCCAAGCCATTTAATCCCCGTGAGCTGCTGGCGCGGATCCGCGCCGTGCTGCGCCGTCATACCGTAGAACTGCCCGGGGCTCCCTCGACTGCCGAGAAGATGGTGACCTTCGGCAGTTATCAGCTCAACCTGGCGACCCGTGAACTCAGCCGTGATGGCGAGCCGGTGGCCCTGACCAGCGGCGAATTTGCCGTGCTGAAGGTGCTGGTCAGTCATCCCCGCGAGCCCCTCTCCCGCGACAAGTTGATGAATCTGGCCAGAGGGCGCGAGTACACGGCGACCGAGCGCAGCATAGATGTGCAGGTCTCCCGCTTGCGCCGCTTGCTGGAGCAGGACCCGGCCCAGCCGCGTTACCTGCAGACCGTCTGGGGCCTGGGTTACGTCTTCGTGCCGGACGGTGATGGCGAATGAAGAAAGTGAGCAGCATGTTTTCCCGCATGCTCTGGTTTCTGGCCGCCGTGCTGGTGGTCTATCAGTTTGTCTCCTATGCCACCTTCTACAACTATCTGCTGGCGCCGACCGTCAAGCAGATTAGCCACCTGCTGGCCAATCAGGTCAAACTCATTTTTCCGGTCGAAAGCAACCAGCTGGCGCTGAGCGAGGATGCCGAGGCGCTGGTCTATGTGGCGACCGGCAGCGACATCTATACCCAGACAGAGGCGGAGCAGCACGGGCTCAAGGACTCCAAGCCCTACACCTATCTGGAAGAGAGCATCAGCCGCGAGCTGGGGGGCAAGACCAAGGTGCGGGTCGAGATCCAGGATCACTACATCATCTGGATCCAGCCGCCCCAGGCCAATCAGGTGTGGGTTCGCATCCCGCTGACCGAGATTGAGGATGACGACATAGAGCCGCTGATCCTCTACATGAGCGTGCTGCTGGTGGTGACCCTGTTCGCCGCCTGGCGGTTTGCCCGCCAGCTGGTGCGTCCGCTGGAGGATCTGGAGGCCGGTGCCGTGGCCGTGGCCCGTGGCAACTTCCCCGATGCGCTGGGGGAGCTCGGCTCACGGGAGGTACGCCGGTTGACCCGCACCTTTAACCACATGTCGAGCTCGATCAAGGGGTTGATCGAGGAGCGCAACCTGATGATGGCCGGGGTCTCCCACGATCTTCGCACCCCCTTGACCCGCATCCGGCTGGCGACCGAGATGATGTCGTCCGGCGATGAGTATCTCAAGGAGAGCATCAACGCGGACATTGACGAATCCAACGGCATCATAGATCAGTTCATCGACTACATTCGGCCGGACGAGGGGCTGGATACCCAGCAAATCGACCTGACCCAGCTGATCCACGACGTGCTGCTGGTGCAGACCGATCAGGGGCTGGAGGTGGATCTCGAATTGCCGGAAGAGGCGGTGCGGGTGGCCTGCAATCCCATCAGCATCCGGCGCATCCTCAACAACCTGTCGGGCAACTCGTTGCGCTATGGCGCGAGCCGCTTGCATGCCGAGCTGAAGGATGATGGCCACTGGGTGCGGCTGCGGCTGTCAGACAACGGCCCCGGAATCCCGGAGCAGGATTACTACCGGGTGCTCAAGCCTTTTACCCAGGGCAACGAGGCCCGCACCGGCAGCGGCAGCGGCCTGGGGTTGGCCATAGTCGCCAAGATTGTCTCCCAGCACCATGGCACCATACGGCTGGGTCGCTCGGAACTGGGGGGCTTGCTGGTGGAGATCCGGCTACCCAAGAACCAGCCACTGGAGTGGATGGATTGAGAGAAGGGCGTATCCGTGGATACGCCCTTCTGCATTGTCAGGCTTGCGGCTCGGTGCTCTTGCGGTAGCGCTTGCCGTATTTGAGCTGCTGGATCAGCAGGGCGGCCACGATCAGCCCGAGCCCTATGGGGGTGGCCGGGTGTATGGCTTCGCCGATCAGCAGGTTGAGCAACACCAGGGAGGCAAACGGCGAGATGAAGATGAGGTTGCTGATGGGGGCTGTGTTGGTGGCGTGGCGCAGGGCCATCAGCCAGAGCACGAAGCCGAAACCCATCTCGAACAGGCCCACATAGATGGCGCCGGCCCAGCCCTGCCAAGCGGTCATGGCAAAATCGGAGAGCAGCCAGGTCGCCGCGATGATGAAAGGAAGACTGATGATGAAGCCGAGCAGCAGGCTGACGATGGGGTCTCCCTGATTGCGGGTGTTGAGGATCCAGTAGCTGGCCCAGATTAGGGTCGATACCAGCGCCAGCGTCACCCCGAGCGGGCTGTCGAACTGCAGGCCGAACACATCTCCCCGGGTGGCGATCACCAGAGCGCCGAAGTAGCCCAACACGATAGCCACGCCGTCGCGGCGGCGCAGCTTCTGGCCGAGAAAGGGAACGGCCAGCAGGCTGAGGGTGATGGCCCAGGTGTAGTTGAGAGTCTGCGCCTGTTGTGCGGGCAGCAGATCATAGGCCTTGAACAGCAGCAAGTAATAGAGGAAGGGGTTCAATACCCCCAACGCCAAGTAATAGAAGGGGCGGGCCTTGAGGTAACTCAGCAGCAGCGCCAGCTTGCCCTGTTTGGCAACGATGGCGCCGAGAGTCAGGGTCGAGGTGAAGGCGGCCACAAGCAGCAGCTGCACAGGCTCGAAGTAGGCGAGGGAAATCTTGAAGGCGGTGGCGACCGTCGACCAGAGGGCAACGGCGCAGAGTCCATATTGATAGGCTTTCTTTTGATCTTTGAGCATCGGATGTCGTTCCACTGACGGAGGCAGGCGCACAGTCTACCAGCCTGTTTGTAACATTGTCGTTACCCCCGGTTGGCAGGGAATGGCGTCACCGCCAGCGAGATCCATCTGTCACATAAAACTGCGCACAATCTGTTCGCTCTCCCTTGCGAAAATTTGAAAAATCCGTATAATCCTCTCCGCTTGCCCATGAGGTAAGCCAGACGATATGTCTGCTGCTGAGTTGTTTGTTTACTGACAGCCGGCCATACAGTCCTCCCGATATGGGGGGAAACGTGAAAAATCACACCTCTGGCGGGATTGCTCCCGGTCGGGCGGTGTTGATTTATGTTCTTTTATCTATTGGAGCTCTGTCAATGCAGAACCAAAGAATCCGTATTCGCCTGAAGGCTTTTGATCATCGCCTGATTGATCAATCCACAGCGGAAATCGTTGAAACTGCAAAGCGCACCGGCGCGCAGGTTCGCGGTCCTATCCCGCTGCCGACTCGCAAAGAGCGCTTCACCGTCCTGATCTCCCCGCACGTCAACAAAGATGCGCGTGATCAGTACGAGATCCGCACTCACAAGCGTCTGGTAGACATCGTTGAACCGACTGACAAGACCGTTGACGCTCTGATGCGTCTGGATCTGGCAGCTGGTGTAGACGTCCAGATCAGCCTGGGTTAATTACGGAAAGAGGTTGATAACAATGACAATCGGTCTTGTAGGTCGCAAAGTGGGTATGACTCGCATCTTCACTGAAGATGGCGTTTCTATCCCGGTGACTGTTATCGAAGTTGAAGCTAACCGTGTAACTCAGGTCAAATCTGTAGAAACCGACGGCTACAACGCTATTCAGGTTACCACTGGCGCCAAAAAAGCCAGCCGTGTGACCAAGCCGGAAGCTGGCCACTTTGCCAAAGCTGGTGTAGAAGCCGGTCGCGGTCTGTGGGAATTCCGCTTGAACAACGGTGAAACTTTCACTGTTGGTAGCGAGCTGAAAGTAGATCTTCTCGCTGACGTTAAGATGGTAGACGTTACCGGCACATCCAAGGGTAAAGGTTTTGCGGGCACTGTAAAGCGCCACAACTTCCGCACCCAGGATATGACCCACGGTAACTCCTTGTCTCACCGCGCTCCGGGTTCTATCGGTCAGAACCAGACTCCGGGTCGTGTATTCAAGGGCAAAAAGATGGCTGGTCACATGGGTGCTGAGCGTGTAACGACTCAGAACCTGGAACTGGTTCGTGTTGACGCTGAACGTAACCTGCTGCTCATCAAAGGTGCAGTCCCAGGTGCAACCAACGGCAACGTGATCGTCAAACCTGCCGTCAAAGCGTAACGTCTGAGGAGATAGTAATGGAATTGGTAATGAAAGACGCCAAGAGCGCTCTTGAAGTTTCCGAGACTACCTTCGGGCGCGAATTCAACGAAGCTCTGGTTCACCAGGTCGTCGTTGCATATGCCGCAGGTGCCCGTCAGGGTACTCGCGCGCAGCTGACTCGCTCTGAAGTGTCTGGTGGCGGCAAAAAGCCGTGGCGTCAGAAGGGTACTGGTCGTGCCCGTGCTGGCTCCATCCGTTCGCCCATTTGGCGTTCCGGTGGTGTGACTTTTGCTGCTAAGCCGCAAGATCACAGCCAAAAAGTAAACAAGAAGATGTACCGCGGCGCTATCCGTAGCATCCTGTCCGAACTGGTACGTCAAGAGCGCCTGATCGTTGTCGAGAAATTCGGCATCGAAGCGCCGAAGACCAAAGAACTGATCGCCAAGCTGAAAGAGATGGAACTGACTGACGTTCTGATCGTGACAGCTGAAGTCGATGAGAACCTGTTCCTGGCTGCTCGCAACCTGTACAAAGTTGACGTGCGTGACGTTGCCGGTATCGACCCGGTCAGCCTGATCGCTTTCGACAAGGTTCTGATGACTGCTGATGCAGTTAAGCAAATCGAGGAGATGCTGGCATGATCCGCGAAGAGCGTCTGTTGAAAGTTCTGAAGGCTCCGCATATCTCTGAAAAGAGCACCATGGTCGCCGAGAAGCAGAACACTATCGTGTTCAAAATTGCTGTCGACGCCACCAAGGCGGAAGTCAAAGCTGCAGTTGCGAAACTGTTCGAGGTCGAAGTTGAGACCGTCCGTACCCTGAACATGAAGGGTAAAACCAAGCGCGCAGGTGCACGCGTAGGCCGTCGTTCCGATTGGAAAAAGGCTTATGTGACCCTGAAAGCTGGTCAGGACATCGACTTCATGGGCGCAGCCGAGTAAGAGGAGTTCTGAAAAATGGCAATCGTTAAGTGCAAGCCTACTTCTCCGGGCCGCCGCCACGTCGTTAAGATCGTCAATCAAGAGCTGTACAAGGGTAAGCCCTTTGCCGCTCTGCTGGACAGCAAGAGCAAGTCCGGTGGTCGTAACAACAACGGTCGTATCACTACCCGTCATATCGGTGGTGGTCACAAGCAGCATTACCGTATCGTCGACTTCAAGCGCGACAAAGACGGTATCCCGGCCAAAGTAGAGCGCCTGGAATACGATCCTAACCGTACCGCTAACATCGCTCTGGTGTTGTATGCAGACGGTGAGCGTCGTTACATCCTGGCTCCGAAAGGCCTGAAAGCTGGTGACGCTATCGCTTCTGGTGCTGATGCCGCAATCAAGGTAGGTAACACCCTGCCGATGCGCAACATCCCGGTCGGTTCGACTGTTCACGCCGTTGAGATGAAACCTGGTAAAGGTGCCCAGCTGGCTCGTTCCGCTGGTACTTTCATCCAGATCCTGGCTCGTGAAGGTAACTATGTAACTCTGCGTCTGCGTTCCGGCGAAGTACGTAAAGTTCTGGCCGAGTGCCGCGCCACTATCGGTGAAGTCGGTAACTCCGAGCACATGTTGCGTCAACTGGGTAAAGCCGGTGCCAACCGCTGGCGTGGTATTCGTCCGACCGTTCGCGGTATGGCGATGAACCCGGTCGACCACCCGCACGGTGGTGGTGAGGGTCGTAACAAGGGCATGCAGCCTGTGTCCCCATGGGGCCAGAAGGCTAAAGGCTTCAAGACCCGTAAGAACAAGCGTACCGACAAGTACATCGTACGTCGTCGTAACAAGTAATTGTTAACATAGAGGAATCACCATGCCACGTTCTCTCAAGAAGGGTCCATTTATTGACCTGCACTTGCTGAAGAAGGTAGAGAAAGCGGTGGAAAGCGGGGATAAAAAGCCGGTTAAGACCTGGTCCCGTCGTTCAATGATCATCCCGAACATGATCGGTTTGACCATCGCTGTCCATAATGGTCGTCAGCACGTTCCGGTTTTCGTTACCGAAGAAATGATCGGTCACAAACTGGGTGAATTCGCACCGACTCGTACTTATCGCGGCCATGCTGCTGATAAGAAGGCTAAGAAGCGCTAAGGGATAAATGATGGAAGCTATCGCTAAACACCGTTATGCCCGTACTTCTGCCCAGAAAGCTCGTCTGGTAGCCGATCAAGTACGTGGTCTGTCTGTAGACAAGGCTCTGAATCTCCTGACCTTCAGCCCGAAAAAGGCTGCTGTGCTGGTTAAGAAAGTGCTGGAATCTGCCATTGCAAACGCTGAGCACAACGAAGGCGCCGACATCGACGCCCTGCGTGTTGCTACTATCATGGTCGACGAAGGTCCCTCCATGAAGCGCATCCGTCCGCGTGCCAAAGGTCGTGCGGATCGTATCCTCAAGCGTACCGCTCACATCACTGTAGTGGTATCCGACGCTAAGGCTGGGAGATAAGCAATGGGTCAGAAAGTACATCCTAATGGCATTCGCCTGGGTATTACCAAGCCTTGGAATTCTACCTGGTTCGCGAACACCAAAGACTTCGCTGACAACCTGTACAGCGATTTTCAAGTACGCCAGTTCCTGACCAAGGAGCTGAAAAACGCTTCCTTGTCCAAGATCACTATCGAGCGTCCGGCCAAGAGCATCCGTGTGACCATTCACACCGCTCGTCCGGGTGTCGTGATCGGCAAGAAAGGCGAAGACGTTGAGAAACTGCGCAAAGCCGTCGCCGTAATTGCTGGCGTGCCTGCTCAGATCAACATTTCCGAAGTCCGCAAGCCGGAGCTGGATGGCAAACTCGTTGCCGACAGCATCACTTCCCAGCTGGAACGTCGCGTTATGTTCCGTCGTGCTATGAAGCGCGCCGTACAAAACGCCATGCGCCTGGGTGCCAAGGGCATCAAAGTGGAAGTGTCCGGTCGTCTGGGCGGCGCTGAAATCGCGCGTACCGAATGGTACCGTGAAGGTCGTGTGCCTTTGCACACCCTGCGTGCCGACATCGACTACGCAACTTCTGAAGCCCACACCACTTACGGTGTGATCGGCGTCAAAGTTTGGATCTTCAAGGGCGAAGTTCTGGGCGGTCTGGCTGCAGTCAATGCTGCCGCTGCTCAAGAGCAAGCTCCTGCAAAGCCCAAGCGTGACAACAAGCGCCGCGCTGCTAAGTAAGGAGATCGGTAAATGTTGCAACCTAAGCGTACTAAATTCCGCAAGACCCATAAGGGTCGTAACCGCGGTCTGGCCACCTCTGGTAACGAAGTATCCTTCGGTACCTTTGGCCTGAAGGCGACATCTCGTGGTCAACTGACTGCTCGTCAAATCGAAGCAGCCCGTCGTGCCATGACCCGTCACGTTAAGCGTCAAGGTAAGATCTGGATCCGTGTATTCCCGGACAAGCCCATCACCGAAAAGCCCCTCGAAGTTCGTATGGGTAAAGGTAAGGGTAACGTGGAATATTGGGTCTGCCCGATCCAGCCTGGCAAGGTTCTGTACGAGATGGACGGTGTACCTGAGGCTCTGGCGCGTGAAGCGTTTGCCCTGGCCGCAGCTAAGCTGTCTGTTCAGACCACTTTCGTAATTAAGACGGTGATGTGATGAAAGCCCAAGATCTGCGTCAAAAGAGCGTCGATGAACTGAACCAGGAGCTGCTGGGCCTGCTGCGTGAGCAATTCAACATGCGCATGCAAGCGTCCACCGGCCAGCTGGCTCAGACTCACACTCTGAAACAAGTGCGTCGTGACGTCGCACGTATCAAGACTGTACTGACTGAGAAGGCAGGTGCGTAATGACTGACAAGATCCGTACTCTGCAAGGTCGTGTAATTAGCGACAAGATGGAGAAATCCATCACTGTTGCTATCGAGCGCAAGGTAAAGCACCCGATCTACGGTAAGATCATCAAGCGCACTACCAAGCTGCACGTACATGATGAGAACAACGAGTGTAAAGCTGGCGATCTCGTGGAAATCCGCGAGTGCCGCCCGCTGTCCAAGACCAAGTCTTGGACCCTGGTTGCGATCTTAGAAAAGGCCTAATCGGTACTTTTTAGCCCAAACGGCCCCTTAGCGGGGCCGTTTGTTTTTTAGGCTACCTTTTCTAAAAATCCTGTGTTATAGTTTCGCGCCTTTTGAAGGCAGCCAGATCCCGAGAGGGATAAGAAGTAAACAAAGCGGAGCACTAAAATGATCCAGATGCAAAGTATGCTGGGCGTAGCCGACAACTCCGGCGCTCGCAGTGTAATGTGTATTAAGGTTCTGGGTGGCTCGCACCGCCGTTACGCCGGCATCGGCGACATCATCAAAGTTTCCATTAAGGAAGCCATTCCTCGCGGTAAAGTGAAGAAAGGTGATGTGTATAACGCGGTGGTCGTACGCACCCGTAAAGGCGTTCGTCGTCCGGACGGCTCAGTCATCCGTTTCGACAACAATGCGGCTGTGTTGCTTAACAACAACCAACAGCCAATCGGTACTCGTATTTTTGGCCCGGTGACCCGTGAACTCCGTAATGAGAAGTTCATGAAGATTGTGTCCCTGGCACCCGAAGTACTGTAAGGAGTCGAACGATGGCAGCTAAAATCCGTCGCGAAGACGAAGTGATTGTTCTTACCGGCAAAGACAAGGGCAAGCGTGGCAAAGTCACTCAAGTCCTGGTAAGCGAAGGTAAGGTATACGTTGAAGGCATCAACCTGGTGAAGAAACACCAAAAGCCGGTACCCGCACTGGGTCAGGCTGGCGGTATCATCAGCAAAGAAGCCCCAATGGACGTTTCTAACGTAGCGCTGTTCAACTCTGCCGCTGGCAAGGCTGATCGCGTTGGTTTCCGGATTGAAGACGGCAAAAAAGTTCGTTTCTTCAAATCCACCGGCGAACTTGTGAAGTAATTGGAGTTTAACGATGGCGAAACTGCATGATTACTACAAATCCGATGTAGTAAATGAACTGGCCAAACAGTTCGGTTACAAGACTATCATGCAAGTCCCTCGGATCGAGAAAATCACCCTGAACATGGGTGTTGGTGAAGCTATCTCTGACAAAAAGCTGTTGGAAAATGCCGCCGCCGATATGGCTGCCATTTCCGGTCAGAAGCCGCTGATCACCAAAGCTCGCAAATCTGTTGCGGGCTTCAAGATTCGTGAAGGCTACCCGATAGGTTGTAAAGTAACCCTGCGTGGCGAGCGTATGTGGGAGTTCCTGGAACGGCTGATTTGCATCTCCGTACCGCGTATCCGTGACTTCCGTGGCCTGAACGCTAAAGCGTTCGACGGTCGTGGTAACTACTCCATGGGCGTGCGTGAGCAAATCATCTTCCCGGAAATCGACTATGACAAAGTCGATCGCGTTCGTGGTCTGGATATCACCATCACCACTTCCGCGAATACCGATGAAGAAGGCCGTGCTCTGCTGGCTGCCTTTAACTTCCCATTCCGCAAGTAAGGTTAGGGTTATGGCTAAAACATCCATGAAAGCACGTGAAGCAAAGCGTGCGAAGCTGGTAGCCAAGTTCGCGACCAAGCGAACCGAGCTGAAAGCTATCATCGTTGATATGAACGCTTCTGAAGAAGCGCGTTGGGATGCTGTCTTGCAACTGCAACAGCTGCCCCGTGATTCCAGTCCGTCCCGCCAGCGTAACCGTTGCAATATTACTGGTCGTCCGCACGGTTTCCTGCGCAAGTTTGGCCTGTCTCGCATCAAGGTGCGTGAGCATGCCATGAAGGGCGAAATTCCAGGCCTCAAAAAGGCCTCTTGGTAAGAATCTCGGGAGTTAGACTATGAGCATGCAAGATCCGATCGCGGACATGCTGACCCGCATCCGTAACGGTCAGGCGGCGAGCAAAGTTGCGGTTTCCATGCCTTCTTCCAAGCTGAAAGTGGCAATCGCCAAAGTGCTGAAAGAAGAAGGTTACATCGCTGGCTACTCCGTAGCGGGTGATGTGAAGCCGGAACTGGAAATTGAATTGAAATATTTCCAGGGCAAACCGGTTGTAGAACTGATCCAACGCGTGAGCCGTCCCGGCCTGCGTATTTACAAGCGCACTACTGATCTGCCGAAAGTTATGGGCGGTCTCGGTGTTGCTATCGTGTCCACGTCTAAAGGTGTGATGACCGACCGTGCTGCCCGCAAGGCAAGCATGGGCGGTGAGATCATCTGCTACGTCGCTTAATAGGAGGTCGGAAATGTCTCGCGTTGCTAAGGCACCCGTCACTATTCCTGCTGGCGTAGAGGTGACTCTGAACGGTCAGGAACTGTCCATCAAAGGTGGTAAAGGTTCTCTGGTTCGTTCCATCCACGCCGGTGTAGAAGTGACCAAAGAAGACAATGTACTGAAGTTCGCCCCGCGCGACGGCATCGCTGGTGCTGACGCTCAGGCCGGTACTGCACGTGCATTGGCTAACAACATGGTAATCGGTGTTACCCAAGGCTTCGAGCGTAAGCTGCAGCTGGTTGGTGTAGGTTACAAAGCCTCCATCAAGGGCAATGCTGTCGCGCTGGCCCTGGGCTTCTCTCACCCGGTAGAGCATGCGCTGCCGGCTGGTGTCACCGCTGAATGCCCGACCGCTACAGAGATCGTTCTGCGCGGTGTGGACAAGCAGCTGGTTGGCCAAGTCGCCGCCGATATCCGTTCTTACCGCGCTCCGGAGCCCTACAAGGGCAAGGGTGTACGCTATGCCAACGAGCAAGTGCGTACTAAAGAAGCTAAGAAGAAGTAAGGTAACACTATGGACAAGAAAGCAGCTCGTCTCCGTCGTGCTACTCGTGCTCGGAAGAAGATGCAGGAACTGGGAGCTACCCGTCTGGTTGTTCACCGTACCCCGCGTCATATCTACGCGCAGGTTATCGCAGCCAACGGTTCCGAAGTTCTGGCCTCTGCTTCTACAGTAGAGAAAGCCATCAGTGAAGGGCTCAAACACTCCGGTAATGCTGATGCAGCTACCGCAGTGGGTAAAGCAATCGCTGAGCGTGCTATTGCCAAAGGCGTTCAGAACGTATCTTTCGATCGTTCCGGTTTCAAGTATCACGGTCGTGTAGCCGCTCTGGCTACCGCTGCTCGTGACGCTGGTCTTCAGTTCTAAGCTAGGAGTCGAAGATGGCTAAAGTCGAATCTCAAGCCGGCGAACTGCAAGAAAAGCTTATTGCAGTAAACCGTGTTTCGAAAACTGTTAAAGGTGGTCGTATCATGTCCTTCACCGCGTTGACCGTGGTGGGTGATGGTAACGGCCGTGTAGGTTACGGTTACGGTAAGGCCCGTGAAGTTCCGGCCGCTATTCAAAAAGCGATGGAACAGGCTAAACGTAACCTGAGCAAGGTAGAACTGAACAATGGCACTCTGCACCACCCGGTGCGCGGTGTTCACTCAGGTTCCACCGTGTTCATGAAGCCGGCCTCACAAGGTACTGGTATCATTGCAGGCGGCGCCATGCGTGCTGTTCTGGAAGTTGCTGGTATCCACAACGTGCTGGCCAAGACCTACGGTTCCACCAACCCAATCAACGTTGTTCGCGCAACTGTCGACGCTCTGGTACAGGGTCAATCCCCGGCCCAGATCGCTGCCAAGCGTGGTCTGCGCGTTGAAGAAATTCTGGGGTAATGCGACATGGCTAACACTGTAAAAGTAACTCAAACTCGCAGCTCTATCGGCCGTCTGCCAAAGCACAAGGCGACTCTGCGTGGTCTGGGTCTGCGTCGCATTGGTCACACCGTTGAGCTGGAAGATACTCCCTGCGTACGCGGTATGATCAACCAGGTTTATTACATGGTTAAGGTGGAGGGCTAAGCATGCGTCTGAATACTCTGTCTCCGGCCGCTGGTTCCAAGCCTGAAAAACAACGTCGTGGCCGTGGTATCGGCTCCGGCCTGGGCAAGACTGGTGGTCGTGGTGTGAAAGGTCAAACCTCTCGTTCCGGTGGCGGTAAAGTCCGCGCTGGTTTCGAAGGCGGCCAGATGCCTTTGAAAATCCGTCTGCCGAAGTTCGGTTTCTTCTCTCGCAAATCTTTGGTTTCTGCCGAAGTGCGTCTGAACGAAATCGCCATGGTAGAAGGTGATGTGGTCGATCTGAGCACTCTGAAGCAAGCCGGTGTTGTTACTAAGAACATCGTTTTCGCTAAAGTTGTTCTGTCTGGCAACATTGACCGTGCTGTGACCGTTCGTGGTGTGTCCGTCACCAAAGGTGCACGTGCAGCCATCGAGGCCGCTGGCGGTAAAATCGAGGAATAATCAGTACAATGGCTAAGAAACCAGGATTGGATGTTAAAGCACAGGGTGGTCTGAGTGAACTGAAGAGCCGTCTGCTCTTCGTTCTCGGGGCGATTATCGTTTTCCGTGCAGGCTCTTATGTGCCGATTCCTGGTATTGACGCCGCCGTACTGGCCGAGTTGTTCCAACAACAGAAGGGCACCATCATTGAGATGTTCAACATGTTCAGTGGTGGTGCACTCTCGCGTGCTTCTATTCTTGCGCTGGGGATCATGCCGTACATTTCGGCGTCGATCATTATTCAGCTGCTGACTGTGGTTCACCCCGCTCTTGCTGAACTCAAGAAAGAAGGTGAATCTGGCCGTCGCAAGATTAGCCAATATACCCGTTGGGGCACGCTGGTTTTGGGAACTTTCCAGGCCATTGGTATTGCAACCGGTCTGCCGAATATGATGCAAGGACTCGTGACTCATCCGGGTTTGGGCTTCTATTTCACGGCCGTTGTGAGTCTGGTCACCGGTACCATGTTTTTGATGTGGTTGGGTGAGCAGATTACCGAGCGTGGGATCGGTAATGGTATCTCGTTGATTATTTTCACGGGTATCGTTGCTGGTTTGCCGCATGCCATTGGTGCTACGGCCGAACAGGCACGTCAAGGGGAATTGCACATCCTGCTGTTGTTGTTGCTGGGCTTGATTGTTTTCGCAGTGACTTACTTTGTGGTGTTCGTGGAACGTGGTCAGCGTCGTATCGTCGTTAACTACGCCAAGCGTCAACAAGGCCGCCAGGTATTCGCCGCGCAAAGCACACACCTGCCGTTGAAGGTGAATATGGCCGGTGTGATTCCTGCGATTTTCGCATCCAGCATCATCCTCTTCCCAGGGACCATTACCTCTTGGTTTGGTCAGGGCGAGGGCAAGATCGCTGATATCCTGCAACAGGTCTCTATGGTCCTGCAGCCAGGTCAGCCCTTGTATGAGATGTTGTATGCAGCAGCCATTATCTTCTTCTGTTTCTTCTATACCGCGCTGGTGTTCAACCCCCGCGAGACAGCAGACAACCTGAAGAAGAGTGGAGCCTTTATCCCGGGGATCCGCCCGGGCGAGCAGACAGCACGTTACATCGATAAGGTTATGACTCGCCTGACATTGGCAGGTGCACTCTATATAACCTTTATCTGTCTGGTACCCCAGTTCTTGATGACTGCCTGGAACGTACAGTTCTACTTCGGTGGCACTTCGCTGCTGATTATCGTGGTAGTTATCATGGACTTCATGGCTCAGGTACAAACCCATATGATGTCTCATCAATATGGCGACGTCCTGAGGAAGGCCAACCTGAAGGGCTACGGCCGCTAAAGGTCGGCGTAGTTACGGAGTTAAGCAATGAAAGTTCGTGCTTCCGTTAAGGCAATCTGCCGTAACTGCAAAATCATCAAGCGTCACGGTGTGGTGCGTGTGATTTGCAGCGAGCCAAAGCATAAACAGCGCCAAGGCTAATTTTTTACGGTTAGTACTTGCAACAAATAGTTGTGCTGGCTAATATAGCCAGCCAACTTTTGTTGTGTATTGGTTGACCGCCACGTATCCGCTCACGGGCTTTGTGGTGGTCGTTATCTACGCTACGTAGGAGTGAACAGTGGCCCGTATCGCTGGCATTAACATTCCTGACCATAAGCATGCAGTCATTGCGTTGACTGCGATTTATGGCGTCGGTCGTACCCGCTCCAAGGCCATCTGTGCCGCAGCCGGTATTGCTGAGAATGTGAAAATTAAAGACTTGGACGAAGCTCAGATCGAAAGTCTGCGCGAGCAAGTAGGTAAATTCACCGTTGAAGGTGACTTGCGTCGTCAGATTTCCATGAACATCAAACGCTTGATGGATCTGGGTTGCTACCGTGGTTTGCGTCACCGTCGTAGCCTGCCTGTTCGTGGTCAACGTACCAAGACCAACGCTCGTACCCGTAAGGGTCCGCGCAAGGCTATCAAGAAGTAACGGGAAGGTAGAAAATGGCTAAAACTCCGACTCGTGCTCGCAAGCGCGTTAAAAAGCAAGTGAGCGACGGTATTGCGCACGTTCATGCATCTTTCAACAACACAATCGTGACCATTACTGACCGTCAGGGCAATGCTCTGTCATGGGCTACCTCCGGTGGTTCAGGTTTCCGTGGTTCCCGTAAGTCCACTCCGTTTGCTGCCCAGGTAGCTGCTGAGCGTGCTGGTGAGATCGCCAAAGAATACGGCGTGAAGAACCTGGAAGTCATGGTCAAAGGTCCGGGTCCCGGTCGTGAGTCTTCCATCCGCGCTCTGAACGCGGCTGGTTTCCGCATCACTAATATTACTGATGTGACTCCGATCCCGCACAACGGTTGTCGTCCTCCCAAGAAGCGCCGCGTATAACGCTGTAGCTACTTGGTCTAGGATTGTTGGAGAAAGAAGATGGCAAGATATATCGGTCCTAAGCTTAAGCTTAGCCGTCGTGAGGGCACCGACCTCTTCCTGAAGTCTGGTGTTCGTGCGATTGATTCTAAGTGCAAGATTGACACCGCCCCTGGTCAGCACGGTGCGCGTAAAGCGCGTCTGTCCGACTACGGTGTTCAGCTGCGCGAGAAACAAAAAGTTCGTCGTATCTACGGCGTATTGGAAAAACAGTTCCGCAACTACTACCGCGATGCTGCCCGTCAAAAGGGTAACACCGGTGAAAACCTGTTGCAGCTGCTGGAAGGTCGTTTGGACAACGTTGTTTACCGTATGGGCTTCGGCGCTACCCGTGCTGAATCTCGTCAGCTGGTGAGCCACAAAGCCATCATGGTAAACGGTCGCGTTGTGAACATTCCTTCTTTCCAGGTTTCCCCTGAGGACGTGATCTGCGTTCGTGAGAAGGCTAAGAAGCAAGCGCGTATCAAAGCTTCCCTGGAAGTTGCTGGTCAGCGTGAGAAGCCGACTTGGGTAGAGGTTGATGCCGCTAAAATGGAAGGTGCTTTCAAGCGTCTGCCAGAGCGTTCCGACCTGTCTGCCGACATTAACGAACAGCTGATCGTCGAGCTTTACTCCAAGTAAAGCTAGCTTCTAAAGAGAGGACACAATGCTGGGTTCTGTAACAGATTTTCTTAAACCGCGGCTAGTTGACATCGAGCAAGTTAGCCCGACTCATGCGAAAGTGACTCTTGAGCCACTCGAGCGTGGCTTTGGTCACACGCTGGGCAACGCCCTGCGTCGTATTTTGCTGTCATCTATGCCCGGTTGTGCAGTTACTGAAGTCGAAATTGACGGGGTACTGCATGAGTACAGCAGCAAAGAAGGTGTACAGGAAGACATTCTTGAAATCCTGCTCAACCTGAAAGGTATAGCTGTAAAGCTGGAAGGCAAGGACGAGGTAACTCTGTCCCTGACCAAGTCTGGAACAGGCCCCGTTACCGCTGGTGATATCACTCACGGTGATGAAGTCGAGATCGTAAACCCGGAGCACGTAATCTGCCACCTGACTGGCGCCAATGCTGAAATCAGCATGCGGCTGAAAGTTCAGCGCGGTCGTGGTTATGTGCCTGCTTCTGCTCGTGTTCACAACGATGACGAAGAGCGTCCGATCGGTCGCCTGCTGCTGGACTCCGCGTTCAGCCCCATCGTTCGTATTGCCTACAATGTTGAGGCAGCACGTGTGGAACAGCGTACCGACTTGGACAAGCTGGTCATCGACATGGAGACCAATGGTACTCTGGATCCTGAAGAAGCTATCCGTCGTTCAGCCACTATTCTGGCCGAACAACTGGAAGCCTTCGTGGATCTGCGCGATGTCAGCGTGCCCGAGAAGAAAGAAGAGAAACCCGAGTTTGATCCGATTCTGCTGCGTCCTGTCGATGATTTGGAGCTGACAGTTCGTTCTGCGAACTGTCTGAAGGCAGAAGCTATCCACTATATTGGTGATCTGGTACAGCGTACCGAAGTTGAGTTGCTTAAGACTCCTAACCTCGGTAAGAAGTCCCTGACTGAGATCAAGGACGTGTTGGCCTCCCGTGGTCTGTCTCTTGGCATGCGCCTCGAGAATTGGCCGCCCGCCAGCATCGCTGACGAGTAATCCAGATTACGGGTTTCACAGATTTAGTTAGAAGGATAAGGTCATGCGCCATCGTTTGAGTGGTCGTCAACTGAACCGGAACAGCAGCCATCGTCAGGCTATGTTCCGCAACATGGCCAGCTCCCTGGTTCGTCATGAGATCATCAAGACGACTCTGCCTAAGGCAAAAGAGCTGCGTCGTGTAGTTGAACCGCTGATCACCCTTGCCAAGACTGATAGCGTTGCTAATCGTCGCCTGGCATTTGCCCGTACTCGCGATAACGCGATCGTGGCTAAGCTGTTCAATGAACTGGGCCCGCGCTACCTGGAGCGCGCCGGCGGTTATACTCGCATTCTGAAATGCGGTTTCCGTGCAGGCGACAACGCTCCTATGGCTTACATTGAGCTGGTAGACCGCCCGGCCGCTGCTGAAGCAGCTGCTGAGTGATAAGAAAAAGCCGGGCTTGTCCCGGCTTTTCTTTTAATGAATTCTGATACTGCCTCAACTGCCTCAAC
>NZ_CDBL01000033.1:130244-130454 GCF_000820005.1 Aeromonas piscicola
CTCAACTGCCTCAACTGCCTTGTTACCTAGACTGTACTCTCTCTTATATAGGTAATTTGCCTATATGCGGCGTTATGCCCTTCTCCGTTCCTGGCATCAGTGTATTGACCCGTGTGAGATGTGTTACGCGGTAAAACACTAGCAAACAGATGCTCTTAACCCTCCCAATGCTCGCTTCTGTGGATAAGTCTGTACAAAAGCTGTGGTTGG